>NZ_JBNVZV010000010.1:0-145339 GCF_050496545.1 Phycicoccus avicenniae
CCGCGCGGCGGGCGGCCGCGGCGGGGGCCACGCGCTGCACCTCCCCCATGCCCGCCGCGAGGTCGTGTGCCCGGGCCAGGTGGGCGGCCGCGCGGGGGTCACCGCTCCGGGCGTGCACGTGGGCGAGCACGATCACCGGCTCGATGGCGTCGATGGCGGCCAGGTCCTCGCGCCGCAGGAGGGCCTCGGCCCGGGCCCGGGCCACCGGGACGTCACCCCGGTCGAGCAGGAACCGGCAGAGGATGCCCTCGAGGTAGGCCGTCCACGAGTCGAGGTCGCGGTCGACGCAGTACTCGATGCCCTCGTCGAGGTACCGCCTCGCCTCCGCGTGCCGGCGCTGGACCACGGCTGCCGACGACAGGTTGCAGTAGGCCCGCGCCGCGTGCTCGTGCAGACCGGCGGTCCGCGCCCCCTCGAGGCTCTCGAGGAGGAGCCCCTGTCCGGTGACGAGGTCCCCGGCCGTGACCTCCATCGTGCCGAGGTTGTTCAGGGCGTGAACGCGGACCTCGTCGCGGCGAGCCGCCTCGGGGAGCCGCTCGAGGACCTCGAGCGTCGTGCGCCCCCAGGTGCGGGTCCCCGCGAGGTCGCTCGCCAGCATCCGCAGCTGTGCGCGGTTGCTGTACGCCATGGCCAGCTCGACGGACGGCTCGCCGTCGAGCAGGTCGATGGCGACGTCCGCCTGCCGCTCGGCGTCCTCGCCGCGACCCGCGAACCAGCTGAGCCGGGACAGGCACCGCCAGGCGTCCCCCACCCGGACCGTCTCACCCGACGCCTCCCAGATGTCCAGGGCCTGCCGCGTGTGCTCGATGGCCTCCTCGATGCGCTCGGTGAGGTAGCACTCGTAGCCCATCGACCAGTGCAGCTCGGCCCGGTCCGGGTCCGCGAGCCGGTCGGCGTACTCGAGGGCCCGTCGGTACTGCCGCACCGCCTCCCGGTGGGCGCCGAGCTCTCCCGCCCGCGCCGCGGCCGTCGGGGCGTGGCGGAGCACGGCGTCGGCGAGCCGTGCGCCGTCGGCGTGGTGGGCGAGGACCGCCGGGTCCGCGCCGCGCGACTCGAGTGCGGCGAGGAGCCGGCGGTGCAGGTGGACCCCACGACCGACCGGGACCTCGCCGAGCACGGCCAGGCGGGCCAGCTCGTGCCGGAAGGTGACGGCACCGTCGACCTGGCGCAGCAGGCCACGGCGGACCGGCTCGTCGATCGCGTCGAGCCCGTCGGCGAGGAGCTCGGCGACCAGCTCGACCCGGGGGTGGGTTCCCGCCAGCGCGACGACCTCGAGGGCGCGCCGCTCGGGATCGGCCAGCCTCGCCACCCTGGCGAGGACGGCGTCACGGACGGTCCCGGGCACCTCGCCGGTCCCGGCCGAGAGCGCCTCGGTGACGAAGAAGGCGTTTCCCCCGGTGACCTCGTGGAGCCGGGCCGCGTCCACCGCGACACGCTCGGGGTGGGCGGCGGCGTGGCGCGCCGCCAGGGCCGCGACGGCCGGGGGCGTCAGCGCGGGCAGCTCGATGCGCCGGGTACCCGCCGCCGAGGCGGTCTCACCGAGGAGGAGCCGGAGCCCGTTGGCCGCGGAGTCCTCGGGCCGGTAGGTCACGAGCACCAGGGCGTGGCAGTCGTGGACCCGTCGGGCGACGTGCCGCACCAGGTCGAGGGTGGCCTCGTCGGCCCAGTGGGCGTCCTCGACGACGAGCAGGTACGGCCGGCGTCCGGGTGGGTCCCGCAGCACCTCGACCAGCCGCGCGAAGACGTCCTGGCGCGTCGCCCCCGGCGGCCAGACCTCGTCCGGGAGCGCGGGCAGCATCTCGACGAGCGGCCCGAGGGGCGCCGGGGTGGCGGCCCCGTCACAGCGACCGACCACCGCCCGGGCCGACCCGCGGGCGTCGGAGAGCACCTGCGCGACGAACGAGGTCTTGCCGATGCCCGCCTCGCCCGCGACGTACACCACGCGCCCGTGACCGGCCGCGGCCTCCTCGAGGTGGTCGGCCGCCGACCTCAGCTGCTCGTCGCGCTCGATGAGCGTCACGTGCCGATGCTACGACCGGCCGGTACCCGGAGTCAGCCTCCGGCGGCGGGCAGCGGAAGGGCCCCCCGGGCAGCGAGGCTGCGGTCCGGGGGGCCCTTCGTGACACGGGTGGCAGGTGAAGGATTCGAACCTTCGAAGCTTTCGCGACGGATTTACAGTCCGCTCCCATTGGCCGCTCGGGCAACCTGCCTGGTGCGCATGGAAGGATAGCAAGCCGGACCCGACCCACCGAATCGACTGGAGGACCCGTGGCGGACAGCAGCTTCGACATCGTCAGCAAGTACGACAAGCAGGAGGTCGCCAACGCCGTGAACACCGCGGCCAAGGAGCTCTCGAACCGCTACGACTTCAAGGGGGTCGGCGCCTCCGTCGAGCTCTCCGGCGAGGTCATCAAGATGGAGGCCAGCAGCGAGGAGCGCTGCAAGGCCGTCCTCGACGTCGTGGAGACGTGGCTGGTCAAGCGCGGCGTCTCGCTCAAGCACCTCGACATCCCCGAGGCCGGCCCGCGCCTCTCGGGCAAGGAGTACAAGCTCGACGTCCCGCTCAAGGAGGGCCTGACCTCCGAGAACGCCAAGAAGATCACGAAGCTGATCCGCGATGAGGGCCCCAAGAGCGTCAAGACCCAGATCCAGGGTGACGAGGTGCGCGTCACGAGCAAGTCGCGCGACGACCTGCAGGCCGTGCAGCAGCTGGTCAAGGGCGCCGACCTCGACGTCGCGCTGAGCTTCACGAACCGCCGCTGACCAGCGTCCGGGTCCTCCGGGACCGGGGCTCCCGTCCCGGAGGATCCTGACGTAGCGTGAGGCGATGAGCGCCCCACCGGCCATCTCCACCGTCGGCGAGCTGCGGGCATCCGGGCACGAGGCCCGGTCCGTGCGAGCCGAGATCCGCCACAACCTCCTCGCCGCCCTGGCGTCCGGGACCGACCCCTGGCCCGGCCTGCACGGCTTCGGGCAGACCGTCGTGCCGCAGCTCGAGCGGGCCCTGCTCGCCGGGCACGACATCGTCCTGCTCGGCGAGCGCGGGCAGGGCAAGACCCGCCTGCTGCGCAGCCTCGTCGGCCTGCTCGACGAGTGGACGCCCGTCATCGACGGCTCCGAGCTCGGTGAGCACCCGTACGAGCCCATCACCGTCGAGTCCCGCAGGCGCGCAGCCGAGCTCGGTGACGCCCTGCCGGTCGCGTGGCGGCACCGCGACGAGCGCTACTCCGAGAAGCTCGCCACCCCGGACACCAGCGTCGCCGACCTCATCGGCGACGTCGACCCGATGCGCGTGGCCGAGGGGCGCCGGCTCGGCGACCCCGAGACGATCCACTTCGGGCTCATCCCCCGCAGCCACCGCGGGGTCGTCGCCATCAACGAGCTCCCCGACCTCGCCGAGCGCATCCAGGTCGCGATGCTCAACGTCATGGAGGAGCGCGACATCCAGATCCGCGGGTACGTGCTGCGGCTGCCGCTCGACGTGCTCGTCGTGGCCTCGGCCAACCCCGAGGACTACACGAACCGCGGGCGCATCATCACCCCGCTCAAGGACCGGTTCGGCGCCGAGATCCGCACCCACTACCCCCGTGAGCTCGACGACGAGGTGGCGGTCATCCGCCAGGAGGCCGACCTCGTGGCCACCGTGCCCGACGCGCTCGTCGAGGTCGTCGCGCGCTTCACCCGTGGGCTGCGCGGCTCGAGCTCGGTCGACCAGCGCTCGGGCGTCTCGGCCCGCTTCGCCATCGCCGCGGCCGAGACCGTGGCTGCCGCGGCCCTGCACCGGGCGACGACCCAGGGCGAGCCGGAGGGGGTGGCCCGGGTCGTCGACCTCGAGGCGGCCCTCGAGGTGTTGCGCGGCAAGGTCGAGCTCGAGACCGGTGAGGAGGGCCGCGAGCGCGAGGTGCTGGGGCACCTGCTGCGCACGGCGACCGCCGAGACCGCCCGCCGGCGGCTCGGGGGCATCGACATGGCCCTGCTCGTCACCGCCATCGAGGACGGCGCGATGGTCACCACCGGCGAGTCGGTGAGCGCCCGCGCCTTCCTCGACTCGCTGCCCGTGCTGGGTGAGTCCGACCTCTACGACGAGATCGCGAGTCGGCTCGGTGCCACGGGTGACGGCGAACGGGCCAGCGCCCTCGAGCTGGCGCTCGAGGGCCTGTACCTCGCGCGGCGCATCGGCAAGGACTCCGACGGCTCGGAGACCGTGTATGGCTGAACGGGCCTCTCGGCGTTCGCGGTTCACCAGGTACGGCGGCGGGGACCCGCTCGCGCCGCCGGTCGACCTGCGTGAGGCCCTCGACGCCATCGGCGAGGACGTCATGGCCGGCTACTCCCCGGAGCGGGCGATGCGCGAGCTGCTGCGGCAGGGCACGCGCGACCAGTCCGGGCTCGACGAGCTCGCGCGCCGGGTCGCCGAGCGACGCCAGGAGCTGCTGCGGAGGCACTCGCTCGGCGGCACGCTCGACGAGGTGCGCCGGCTGCTCGACGAGGCGGTCCTCGCCGAGCGCAAGCAGCTGGCTCGCGACCTCGACGACGACGCCCGCTTCGCGGAGATGCGGATCGAGAACCTGCCACCCTCGCCCGCCGCGGCGGTCACCGAGCTGTCCGACTACTCCTGGCGCTCCTCCGACGGCCGCTCGACGTACGAGCAGATCAAGGACCTGCTGGGCCGCGAGCTGCTGGACCAGCGCTTCGCCGGCATGAAGCAGGCCCTGGAGAACGCCACCGACGAGGACCGCGCCGCCGTCGAGGAGATGCTCCGCGACCTCGGCGACCTCCTCGCCGCCCACGCCCGCGGCGACGACACGGACGAGCAGTTCCGGCAGTTCATGGAGCAGCACGGCGACTTCTTCCCGGAGAACCCGCAGTCCGTCGACGAGCTCATCGACTCCCTCGCCGCCCGGGCCGCCGCCGCCCAGCGGATGATGCAGTCGATGACGGCCGAGCAGCGCGCCGAGCTCGCCGCGCTGTCCCAGCAGGCCTTCGGCTCACCGGGGCTCATGGACCAGCTCTCCCGCCTCGACGACCTGCTGCAGGGGCTGCGCCCCGGCGAGGACTGGGGCGGGTCCGAGGACTTCCGGGGTGATCAGGGCCTCGGGCTCGGCGACGGCACCGGCGTGCTCCAGGACCTCGCCGACCTCGACGCCCTCGCCGACCAGCTCGCGCAGTCCCACCCCGGCGCACGGATGGACGACGTCGACCTCGACGCCCTGTCCCGGCAGCTCGGTGACGACGCCGCCGTCGACGCGCGCGCCCTCGCCGCCCTCGAGAAGGCGTTGCGGGACAGCGGGATGCTCACGCGTGCCTCCGACGGCTCGCTCCGCCTCTCTCCCAAGGCGATGCGCGAGCTCGGGAAGTCGCTGCTGCGCGACGTCGCCGGGCGCCTGTCGACGCGAGGCGGGCAGCGCGACACCCGCCAGGCCGGCGTGGCCGGCGAGCAGAGCGGCGCCACCCGCGCCTGGGAGTTCGGCGACACCGAGCCCTGGGACACCACGCGGACGATGACCAACGCGATCACCCGCGTCGCGTCGGAGGGCGGCGACCCGCGCGCCGGCATGCGCCTGGACATCCGCGACGTCGAGGTCACCGAGACCGAGGCCCGCACCCGCGCCGCCGTCGTCCTCCTCGTCGACACCTCGTTCTCGATGGCGATGGACGGCCGCTGGGTGCCGATGAAGCGCACCGCCCTCGCGCTGCACCAGCTCGTCTCGACCCGCTTCCGCGGCGACCACCTGCAGCTCGTCTCGTTCGCGCGGTACGCGCAGGAGATGGACATCGAGACCCTCACCGCCCTCGACGCCGAGTGGGACAAGGGCACCAACCTCCACCACGCCCTGCTCCTCGCGAACCGGCACTTCCGGCGCCACCCCAACGAGCAGCCGGTGCTGCTGGTCGTCACCGACGGCGAGCCGACCTCGCACCTCGAGCCCGGCGGCGGGGTGTTCTTCGACTACCCGCCGCACCCGCGCACGCTGGCGCTGGCGGTCCGCGAGCTCGACGCCGCCGCGAGGCTCGGGGCCCAGGTCACCTTCTTCCGGCTCGGCGAGGACCCGGGGCTCGCCCGCTTCGTCGACTCGATGGCCCGGCGCGCCGGCGGGAAGGTCGTCGCCCCCGAGCTCGGCGACCTCGGGGCGGCCGTCGTCGGCTCCTACCTCGACGGCCGCACGCCCGGGCAGGCGGCCTTCGGGTCCTACCGCGACCTCTTCGGGGGCCGCGGCTTCTGGGCCGGCTGAGCGCTCCCGGCCCGAGCCTGTCCCGGTCCCCGCGACTTATTGCGCAGAACCCACCTCGGGAGGCCGTTCCCGGCCGTCTCGAGGTGGGTTCTGGGCAATCAGTGGTGGTGCGGGGTGTCAGCTCACCGCGTCGAGGGCGTCGACCATGCCCTCACCGAAGTAGCTGTTGTTGCGGGTCGTGCCGACGCACGGCACCCCGGCGGTGGCCGCCGAGCACGCCTTGTCGTCGGCCTGCTGGCGCAGCTTTTCGATCAGCTTCGCCGGCTTCCACGTCGGGTGGGCCGACTTCATGAGCGCGAGCACACCGGCCACGTGCGGCGAGGCCATCGAGGTGCCGCTCTTGAGGCCGTAGCCGTTGTCCGCGACCACGGTCGAGAGGATGCGCGAGCCGGGGGCTGCGACGTCGATGACGCCGAGGCCGCGGTTGGAGAAGCTCGAGAGGCGGCTGCCCAGCGTGTCGACCGGGAAGCGCTCGACCGACGAGACCGTGACGACCCCGTCGAGCTCGGTGGGGATGTCCTGGCAGCCGCTGTTGATGGTCCGGGCGACGGCGGTGCTGTCGTTGGGGCTCGCGGTGTCCTGGAAGGAGGTCTTGTTCGCCAGGTCCTTGCCGGAGTTGCCGGCGGCGGCGGCGTGGACGACACCCTGCTTGGTGGACCAGGTCACCGCGCGGCGCACGGCCTCCTTGGCGGCGTGCTGGTCGGGCTGGTCGTCGCACCAGAACTCGAACGGGTCGACGAAGTAGCTGTTGTTCGTGACGTCCATCTTCTTCAGGCCCGCCTCGACGAACCCGCAGACGGCGTACTCGGGGTAGATGAACCCGTCGTCGTTGACGACCTTGACCGAGGCCAGCCGCACCTTCGGGGCGACGCCGACGATGCCGACGCCGTTGCGGGCGGCGGCGATGGTTCCCGCGACGTGGGTGCCGTGGTCACTGGTCGTGGGCTCCCAGCCGGTCTTGCTCGGGCGGCCGGAGTCGGTGCAGTTGACCGAGCTCCGCACGTCGAGGTTGGCGACGAGGTCGGGGTGGTCGGCGTCGATGCCGCTGTCCAGCACCCCGACGAGGACCTTGCGCGACCCGTCGGTGATGTCGTGGGCGTGGTCGGCCTTGATCATCTGCATGTCCCACTGCTCGACCTCGCGCGGGTCGGTGGGGACCGGCCGGCTCGAGGTCGACTCGACGTCGGTGGCCTTCCGGGTGGTCCGCGCGTCCCCGGCGACGCTGCTGCGCGCGGACGAGCCGGTGGCGGGCGCGACCTCGGAGACCGGCACGGTGCGCGTGACGCCGACCGACTCCAGGGCCTTGCCGGCGGACCGCGCGACGTCGGCGCGGAACGCGGACCGGTCGGAGTGCGCGACGACGACGCCGATCTGCGGCCACGCCTGGACGACGGTGCCGCCCGAGCGCTCCACCGCCCGGCTGACGAGCCTCGTCTGGCCGGGGTTGGCGTGCTTGGCGTTGAGGACGTAGCTGAACACCTGGCCGTCGGGGGTGGCGACGGGCACGGGGGTCGAGGGCGGCTCGGCGGTGGGCGCGGCCGAGGCGGCGCCGGTGAGCAGGGCACCGCCCACTGCGACGGCGGAGGCCGCCTCGGCGAGTCGGCGGATGGGGGCGTGACGGTTCACGGTGTTGTCCTCCTGGGTTCGGGCCTGTGGGCTCGGGAACTGCCCGGCGATCATCACCCGGGACCGGCGACCTCGCATCCCGGGGCAGCAACCGCCCGGGACTCTCAGGCGTAGCGGCGGCGGCTCGCGAGGGCCTCGCGCAGCACGTGCTCCTCGTCGAGCAGCGCGCGGCGGACCCCCGGCGAGAGGTCGTCCCGCCCGAGCATCGCGACCGACGCCTCGAGGCTCGCCTGCTCGACGATGGCCTTGGGGTGCAGGGCGACGGCCACCCGCGAGAGCGCGTCCTCGCCCATCCGCGTGCCCATGTGCGCGAGCAGGTCACCGACCCGCCCGACGTACGGACGCACCAGCGCCGGGTCCGGGGCGGCCCAGAACCCGCGCGCCAGCTCGAGGGCCGCGTAGTTCGACAGCTCGGGGTCGTCGCGCAGCATCGACCACGCCCACTCCTTGGCCCCGGCGGCCGGGCGGACGGCCCGCACGCCGAGGGCGGCCAGCCGCCCGGCGAGCGAGCGGTCGGCCTCCTCGGCGGCCGCGAGCTGCGCCTCACCGAGCGCGTCGAGCGCCGAGAGCCGGCGCAGCACGAGCCACCGGAAGTCGTCGTCACCGTCCAGGCCCGCAGGCAGGTCCTCACCGGATGCCCACCGCCCGAGCCGCTCGGTGTCGGTGCCCGTCCGGGCCCGGACGCGGGCGGCCACGAGGGCGAGGGCATCCGCTGCCGGCCCGTCGTCGCCGGCGGCCCTGTCGGCGAGGACGTCGGCCGCGGCGGCGAGCCGCTCGAGGGCCTCCTCGCGCTCCTCGGGCGGCAGGAACAGCGGGACGACCGAGCTCGTCACCGCGAGCGGGACGCGGGTGAGGACGGCGGCGTCGTCCTCACACGGCCACGCGGCCTCGACGACGTCGACGACGAGGCGGGGGTCGACCTCGGCCCGGTGCATGCCGCCGAGCAGCGAGGTCCAGACGACCGCGCGTGCCATCGGGTCGGGGACGTCGGCGAGCCCGCCGACCAGGCCGGCCGTGGTCTCCGCGTCGAGGGCGACCTCGGCCCACGTGAGGTCGCGGGCGTTCGGCACGACGAGGACGTCGGGACGCAGGTCGGCGACACCCGGGACGACGGCGGCCTCGCCGTCGAGGACGACGACCTCGCGCAGCACCTCGTCATCACCGTCGAAGGCGGCGACATCGAGCGTGTGCGGACGCGAGGCAGGCTGTGCCGCAGGCGTGGTGCGCGTCAGCCGACCGCTGCGGTCGATGGCGAGGCGGTCGGCGCCGGCGGTGCGCAGCCAGGCCTGCGACCAGTCGCCCAGGTCGTGGCCGGCCGCGCGCCCCATCGCGTCGAGGAACTCGGACAGCTCGCCGTTGCCGAACGCGTGCCGCTCGAGGTGGTCGCGGACGCCGGCGAGGAAGGCCTCGTCGCCGATGTGGGCGATGAGCTGCCGGAGCACCGACGCGCCCTTGGCGTAGGAGATGCCGTCGAAGTTCTGCAGCGCCGAGAGCGCATCCGGCGCAGGCGAACCCGCGACGGGGTGGGTGCTCGGGGAGCGCTCGGCCGCGTACCCCCACAGCTTGCGCACCATGCCGAACTCCACCCACGCCTCGTCCGCGCCGAGCGCCTCGGTGGAGGTCCGGTAGGCCATGTACTCGGCGAAGGACTCGTTGAGCCAGAGGTCGTCCCACCAGCGCATCGTCACGAGGTCGCCGAACCACATGTGCGCCATCTCGTGCGCGATGGTGTTGTCGCGCTCGAGCACCTGGTCCGGGGTGGCGGCGCCGCGGAAGACGTAGGTGTCGCGGAACGTCACACAGCCGGGGTTCTCCATGGCGCCGGCGTTGAACTCGGGCACGAAGACCTGGTGGTACTCGCCGAACGGGTACCGGATGTCGAACATCCGGTGGTAGTGGTCGAAGCACGCGCGGGTGGTCTCGAGCATGGCGTCCGCCTGCTCGCGCAGCGGGCCCTCGAGCGAGCGGCGGGCGTGGACGCCGAGGCGGATGCCGTCGTGCTCGGCGGTGACCGATGCCCACGGCCCGGCGCAGACGGTGACGAAGTAGCTCGCGAGCGGCCGGGTGGTGGCGAGCCGCCACTCCCGGGACGAGACCTGCTGCGCCGCACCGTTGCCGACCACGCTCCAGTGCTCGGGCACGCTCACGCCGACCGAGTACGGCGCCTTGAGGTCGGGCTGGTCGAAGCAGGCGAAGACGCGCGGCGCGGCATCGAGGAAGAGGTGCCCGTAGACGTAGTCCTCGTCGTCGGCCGGGTCGGTGGAGCGGTGCAGGCCCTGTCCGTCGTGGCCGAAGGCCATCGTCGCGTCGACCTCGAGGACGTTCTCGGCGGCGAGGTCGGGCAGCGGCAGCCGGCCGTCCTCGAGGCGCTCGACCGCGAGGGGGCGGCCGTTCAGGGTGGCCGAGTGGAGCGTGACGGGGCGGACGTCGACGAAGGTCGAGGCGCCGGGCTCGCCGCAGGAGAACCGGATGGTGGTGCGGCTCCCGAACTCCTCGGCGCCGCGGTCCAGGTCGAGGTCGACCTCCATCGCGTCCACGGTCAGCAGGGCGGCGCGGGTCACGGCCTCGGCGCGGGTGAGGGAGGGCATGGGGCCAGCCAACCAGACCGGCGCCCCGGGCCGCGGGCGCGGCGGCGGGCGGTCTCGGCCGCGCACGGTTGGGGATAGCCGCACCGGTGCCGGGGCGCGACGCCGGGGCCGGGGTGCGTCGCCGGGGTGCCGTAGCGCACCGGCGCGACGAGGTGACACCGGCGACGCGAAGTCCCACCGGCGAACGGGGGCTGGACACCATCATCAGTGGTGCCCAACCACCTCGGCACGTCGGCACTCCCGCTTCCTCGAAAGGTCACGAATCGGTCACGGCCTCTTGCCGAATGTTTAGTTAGTACACTTTACTAACTTGGCATGAGCCCCACACCACGCCGGGTCAGCACGTCGACGGCGGTCCTGCCCGCCGACGGGCGACGCCAGAACCTCTCGCTGGTGCTCCAGACCCTGCGCCGGCTCGGCCCGACCTCCCGGGCCCAGCTGGCCCGCGAGGTCGGCGTCACCAAGGTGACGATGTCCGACCTCGTCGCCGAGCTGATCGGCGAGGGCCGGGTGCGCGACGTCGGCACGGCGGAGCAGGCCGGCCCCGGCAAGCCGGCGACGCTCGTGGACCTCGACCGCACCGGGCTGCTCACGGTGGCGGTGGACCTGTCCGTGCCCGCCCGGCTGCAGGCCGCGGTGCTCGACGTGACCGGCGAGGTGCTGCATCGCGAGGAGCGGCCGACCACCGCCGACGCCGCGGCCGGCCGGGGCCTGGACCCCGCGGTCGTCGCCGACCTCGCCCGCTCGGTGCTCGCGTCCGCCGCCCACCCCGTGCTGGGCATCGGCATCGGCACCCCCGGGCTCGTCGGTCCGGGCGGCACGGTGCGCACCGCCCCGAACCTCGGCTGGACCGATGTGCCGCTGCGCGACCTCGTGGCCGGGGCGACGGGGGTCCCCGTGCTCGTGACCAACGACTCCGACGCCGCCACGCAGGCCGAGCTGAGCGCCTCCCCCGGCAGCCAGGACCTGGTCCTCGTGCAGGTCGGGCGCGGTGTCGGCTGCGGCGTGGTCAGCGGCGGACGGCTCGTGCGGGGTGCCCACCACGCCGCCGGCGAGATCGGCCACGTCACCGTCGGCACCGACGGCGGCGAGACCTGCTCGTGCGGCCGGCAGGGCTGCCTCGAGACCTGGCTCTCCGTCCCGCGGCTGCGCGCCGCCCTGGACACGGGCCATGACCCCGCGGCTCCCGACGGCCCCGTCGACGTGGGCGGCCACCGCCTCGCCGTGGCCATCGCGCCCCTCGTGGCGGCGCTCGACCTCTCCGAGGTCGTCCTCGCCGGTCCGCCCGACCTCCTCGAACCCGTCGTCCCCGTCGTGGCCCGCAGCCTCTCCGAGCGCCTGCTGCCGAGCCTCGACACCCCCCTCACCGTCCGCCTCGCCACGTTCCCGGAGGACATCGTCCTGCGTGGCGCGGCGGCACTGGTCCTCTGGGACCGCCTCGGGGTCGTCTGACCCCACCGCACCCGGGTGCACCCAGGGGGCCCATCCGCCCCGCGACCCATCGAAAGGAACCCGAGATGAATCGGCGCCTCCCCCTCGTCCTCGTGACGAGTGCGGCTCTCGCCCTGACGGCCTGCGCGAACGGCGGCGGGTCGGACGAGCCGGCGGCCACGAACACGGCCGACAACGCCGGCAAGACGGTCACCCTCTGGCTGGCCGGTGGTGACACCCCCGACGAGCTGCGGACCTACCTCAAGGACACCTTCAAGGCCAAGACCGGTGCGACGCTGCAGATCGAGGAGCAGGCCTGGCCCGACCTCGTGACCAAGCTGACCACCGCCCTGCCGGACGCCGCGAACACCCCCGACGTCGTCGAGCTCGGCAACACCCAGAGCCCGACCTTCACCAACGTCGGCGCCTTCCTCGACATCTCCGACATGTACGACGAGCTCGGTGGCAGCAAGCTGCTCAACTCGTTCGTCGAGGCCGGGTCCGTGGACGGCAAGAAGTACGCGCTCCCCTACTACTTCGGCTCGCGGTACATGTTCTACCGCAAGGACGTCTGGAAGAAGGCGGGCGTCGAGGTGCCCACTTCGCTCGAGCAGTTCAACAGCGACGTCCAGAAGATCGCGACGGAGAACCCGGACCAGATCAAGAACTTCTCCGGCTTCTTCATCGGCGGCCAGGACTGGCGCAACGGCATCTCGTGGGTCTTCGCCAACGGCGGCGACCTGGCCAAGAAGGAGGGCGGGAAGTGGGTCTCGACCCTGTCCGACCCCAACACGGTCAAGGGCCTGCAGCAGCTCCAGCAGATCCAGCGCGCGGCGAGCAAGGCGCCGTCCGACGCCAAGGACCAGTCGCCGTGGCTCTACATCAACGACTCCGACACGATCCTCGACGACTCGGGCAAGGCCGCCGGGAAGACCTCCCTGGCGGCGGCGACCATCATGGCGCCGGGCTGGGCGCACTGGTCGATCGGTGACCTCACGAAGAAGGACGGCAAGGACGTCCGGACCTGGAACGACGACACCTTCGGCGTGTTCGCGCTCCCGGGTGTCGACGGCAAGCCGGCCCCCGTGTTCGCAGGCGGCTCGAACATCGCCATCTCGGCCAAGAGCAAGAACCCCGCGCTGGCCAAGGAGCTGATGAAGATCGTCTTCTCGCCGGAGTACCAGCAGAAGCTCGGTGGCGCCGGCCTCGGCCCGGCGAACGCGGACTACGTCTCCTCGCTCGGCGACGACGCGTTCGCCAAGGCGCTCGTCGAGTCGGCCTCGAACTCCAAGCTCACGCCGGCCGCGCCGGGCTGGGCCGCGGTCGAGTCCGCCCAGGTGCTCGAGGAGTTCTTCGGCAAGCTCCGCGACACCGACGACCTCGCCGGACTCGCGAAGCAGTACGACGACAAGATCACGCCGATGCTCAACCTCTCGTGACGCGAGGGTGACCCACCTCCCCGGCGCCGGGTGCTCTCGCCCCGGCGCCGGGGACCCCCACGCACCAGCGAAGGACCCACGATGACGTCGCGCACCACCGCCCCGCCGGCCGGCACGGCCCCCGTCCCGGTCGTCCCCGCGCCGGCACCACCGACCCGCCGGGCGCCGCGCCGCCGGGCCGGGCGGGGCCTGCCCCTCCTCCTCGTGCTGCCGACGCTCGTCCTCCTCGTCGTCGCGCTCGGCTACCCGATCGGCTGGCAGCTCGTGACCAGCCTGCGGAAGTTCGGCCTCCAGCAACAGTTCGGCGCCCCACCGGAGTGGGTCGGCCTCGACAACTACGTCGCCCTCGTCACCGACCCGACGCTCTGGGCGGTGGTCGTCCGGTCCGTGGCGTTCTGCCTCGTCACCGCGTTCGTCACGGTCGCCGTCGGCGGCGGCGTGGCGGTGCTGATGAACGCCGTCGGACGCTGGGCGCGCCTCGTCCTGCAGGTCTCGCTCCTGCTGGCGTGGGCCATGCCCGTCGTCGCCGCGATGACGGTCTGGATCTGGATCGTCGACTGGCGCCGGGGGCTGCTCAACTGGCTGCTCGTGAACGTGGGGGTCGACGGCGCCGGCGGGCACAACTGGCTCGCGGAGCCGATCTCGTTCTTCGTCGTCGCCTCCGCCGTCGTCGTGTGGATGAGCGTGCCGTTCGTCGCCCTCAGCATCTACGCCGGTCTGACGCAGGTCAGCACCGAGGTGGTGGAGGCCTCGATGCTCGACGGCGCCGGCGGCTGGCAGCGGCTGCGCTACATCTACGCGCCGCTGGTCGCCCCGGTGCTCTCCATCGTCATCCTGCTCCAGATCATCTGGGACCTGCGGGTGTTCACCCAGGTCAAGCTGCTGCAGGACGCCGGGTCGGTCGCCAACGAGACCAACCTGCTCGGCACGTACGTCTACCAGCTGGGGACGGGCAAGGGGGACTTCGGCACCGCCAGCGCCGTCAGCGTCCTCATGCTCCTCCTCACCGTCGCCCTCAGCTGGCGCTACGTCCGCTCGCTGCTCGCCCAGGAGTCCTGATGCCCCGCTCCCGCACCTCGCGCGTGGTCCTCACCGCGCTGGCCCTGCTCGTGTCGGCCGTCTGGGCCTTCCCCGTGTACTGGATGCTCAACTCCGCGTTCCTGCCCAACGTCGTGCTCCAGTCCACGACACCGACCTTCGTGCCGTTCGGCGGGTCGTTCGACAACTTCGGCGTCGTCGTGGGCGATCCGGCCTTCGGCCGCGCCCTCGCGGTGTCGCTCGTCGTCACGCTCACGACGGTGGTCGCGGCCCTGGCGGTGGCCTTCCTCGGGGCGCTGGCCGTCAGCCGCTTCCGCTTCCGCGGACGGACCTCCTTCGTCCTGGCGCTGCTCTTCATCCAGATGCTCCCCGCCGAGGGGCTGTTCATCGCGCAGTACAAGATGATGTCCGAGCTCGGGCTGCTCAACCGCTCGCTGGCGCTGGCCGTCCTCTACACGGCCGCGGTGGTCCCCTTCACGATCTGGATGCTGCGTGGCTTCGTCGCCGGCGTCCCCGCCGAGCTCGAGGAGGCGGCGATGGTCGACGGCCTCTCGCGGACCCAGGCCTTCCTGCGGATCACGTTCCCGCTGTTGGCTCCCGGCCTCGTCGCCTCGGGGGTCTACGCGTTCCTCCAGGCCTGGAACGAGTTCACCGTCGCCCTCGTCGTCATGACCGAGGAGCAGTCGCGCACCCTGCCCCTGTGGCTGCGTGGCTTCGTCCAGGCCAGCGCCAGCCGCGAGACCGACTGGGGACAGGTGATGGCCGCCTCGACCCTCGTCGCCCTGCCCGTCATCGTCTTCTTCCTCGTCGTCCAGGGCCGGATGAGCAGCGGGCTCGTCGGCGGGGCGGTCAAGGGATGAGCCTCGAGGCCGACGTCCTCGCCACCCTCCAGCCCGGCTTCGTCGGCACCGAGGTCCCGTCGTGGCTGCGCGACGCGCACACCGCAGGACTGGTGTCGGTGTGCCTCTACGGCGACAACATCGGGCCCGACGGCGGTGTCGCAGAAGCCTGCTCGGCCCTGCTGCGCGACCTCCCGGGCGTGCTGCTCGCGGCCGACGAGGAGGGCGGCGACGTCACCCGCCTGCACTACCCCGGCGGCTCGACGACGGTCGGCAACGGCGTGCTCGGACGGGTCGACGACGTCGAGGTGACCCGTGGGGCCGCGCGCGCGGTGGGCGGGGAGCTGGCCGCCCTCGGCATCGGGCTCGACCTCGCCCCGGTCGTCGACGTGAACTCCTCGCCGGAGAACCCGGTCATCGGCGTCCGCTCCTTCGGCGACGACCCCGAGGTCGTCGCGCGGCACACGGCCGCGTGGGTGGAGGGGTTGCAGGACACCGGCGTCACCGCGTGCGCCAAGCACTTCCCCGGGCACGGCGACACCGTCACCGACTCGCACCACGCGCTCCCCCGGGTGGACGTCCCGCTGGAGGTCCTGCGCGCCCGCGAGCTCGTCCCCTTCAGGGCGGCCGTCGAGGCCGGCGTCGAGTGCGTCATGACCTCGCACATCCTCGTCACCGCGCTCGATGCCGACCGTCCGGCCACGTTCTCCCCCAGCGTCATCGGGATGCTGCGTGACGAGCTCGGTTTCCAGGGAGTGCTCGTCAGCGACGCGCTCGACATGGCCGGGGCCTCGGCGGAGACGGGCATCCCCGAGGCCGCCGTGCGTGCCCTCGCCGCCGGGGTCGACCTCCTGTGCCTCGGGTCGGCGACGGGCGAGGCGCTGCTCACCGAGGTGCGCGACGGCGTCCTCGCCGCGGTCCGCGAGGGACTGCTGCCGGAGCAGCGGGTGGCCGAGGCCGCCGCCCGCGTGCGCCGGCTGGCCCGCCGGACGCTGCGCCCGCCGACGTCGCCCCCGGCACGGCCCGTCGACGACGACGCCGTGGCCGGTGCGTTCACGCTGACCGACGCGGCCCGCCGCTTCGTCGCCTCGCCACGGCCGCTGGCCGTCGTCCAGGTCGGCTCGCGGGCCAACCTCGCGGTCGGGGCCGTGGCGTGGGGTCCGGCCGCGCTCGGCGCGACGGTCGACGAGGCCGAGGTCCCCGAGGGCGCACGGGTCGCCGTGGTCGCCCGCTCCGCCGCGGCTGACCACCCCGCCCACGAGGTGGTCGCCCGGCTGCGCGCGGGCGGCCACGAGACCGTCCTCGTCGACTGCGGATGGCCGCGCGGGGGTGCCGACGTCGTCACGTGGGGCGCCTCTCCTGCCGTGGCGCGGGTCCTGGTGGCGGTCCTCGGAGGGTCCGTGCCGCCGCCCGCCGTGGCCCCGGCCTAGGCTGGCTCGCGATGGAGATCCTCGTCAGCCCCGGTCCGGAGGAGACCGCCGCCCGCGCGGCCGAGGCGGTGCTCGCGGCGTGGCCCACCGACACCTCGCACGGCACCCCGGTGCTCGGCCTGGCCACCGGCTCCTCGCCGCTCGGCCTGTACCGCGAGCTCGGCCGCGCCGTCGCCGAGGGGCGGGCGGACTTCTCGCACACCCACGGTGTCGCGCTGGACGAGTACGTGGGACTTCCGCCGGGTCATCCGGAGGGCTACCGGCAGGTGCTGCTGCGCGAGGTGTGCGACGTCGTCGGCCTCGCCCCCGAGCGGCTCGAGGTGCCGGACGGCTCACGCGCGGACGCCGCCTCGCTCGCCGCCGCGGCCTCCGCGTACGAGCAGCGCATCCGCGACCTCGGCGGCGTCGACGTGCAGGTCCTGGGGATCGGCGCCAACGGCCACCTCGGCTTCAACGAGCCCGGGTCCGCGTTCGCCTCGCGCACCCGCGTCAAGCGGCTGTCGGCCCGCACCCGCCGCGACAACGCCCGCTTCTTCCACGACCTCGACGACGTGCCCACGCACTGCCTCACGCAGGGGCTGGGCACCATCCTCGATGCCCGCCGGCTCGTGCTCGTGGCCACCGGGGACGCCAAGGCCGAGGCCGTCGCCGCCGCGCTCGAGGGGCCGCTCACCGCCTCCGTGCCGGCGTCGGTGCTGCAGTGGCACCCCGACACCGTGGTCTGCCTCGACGAGGCCGCGGCCGCCGGGCTCCGGAACCGCCAGTACTACGACGACTCCGCCGCCGGCCTCCCCACCCCCTGACCTCGCCCCTCCCTCGAACGTGGGTGAAAACCGTCGGTATGCCGAAGGATTTCACCCGCGTTCGCGGTGAGGCGCCGCGCGACGGGGCTTCGATGCGGACGCGTTCCGTCCGGATCCGGTCGTAGCGTGCCGGGCATGGTCGACGTCGACACCTCCAGCCTCATCGTCCGTCCGCTCGGACCCGACACCTGGCCGGCCTGGGAGGCCCTCGCCGCGCGCCACAACGGCGTCTTCGGCGGCTGCTGGTGCACCTGGTTCCACACGATGGTCTCGGAGAAGCCGCGCGACGCGGACGCCAACCACGCGCTCAAGGAGCAGTGGGTGCTCGCCGGCCGCTCGCACGCCGCGGTCGTCTTCGACGGTGACGAGGCGGTGGCCTGGGCCCAGTACGGGCCGCCCGCCGAGCTGCCGAACATCCGGCACCGCAAGGAGTACGAGGAGGGGCTGGTCAGCCCGCCCGACTACCGCGTCACGTGCTTCTTCGTCGACCGCCGGTTCCGCCGCCACGGCGTGGCCGAGGTCGCGCTGCGGGGCGTCGTCGACCTCGTCGCACAGTCCGGTGGTGGTGTGCTGGAGGGCTACCCCCACGACCTCACGGGCTCGACGAAGAAGGTCTCCTCGAGCTTCCTCTACTCCACGACCCGCTCGATGTTCGAGCGGGTCGGCTTCGAGCTGGAGCGCACCAAGGGCGAGAAGAACACCGTGATGCGGCTCGTGGTCCCTCCCGCCTGACCCCGTCGAAGGTACAGAACACGCCGCCTGCACGAGGTGCGAGACGGCGTGTTCTGTACTTTCGACGGGTTGGTCGGAAGCGCGTCAGCTCGGGTTGATGCGGTGCCCGTAGGCCATCTGCTCGAGCCGGGCGATGCGCTCGGCCATCGGCGGGTGGGTCGACATCATCCGCGAGACGTCCTGGGCGCGGAACGGGTTGGCGATCATCATGTGGCTGGCGTTGACGACCTGCTGCGTCGGCGCGAGCGGCGCCCGGGCCACACCGAGCTCGAGCTTCTTGAGGGCGCTCGCGAGCGCCAGCGGGTCGCCGGTGAGCGTGGCGCCGTCCTCGTCGGCGTCGTACTCGCGGGTGCGCGAGATGGCCATCTGCACGAACACCGCCGCGATGGGGGCGAGCAGCGCGAGGGCGAGCCCCGCGATCGGGTTGCGGTCCTCGTCGTTGCCGCCGCCGAAGAGGGCGCCGAAGGCGAGGAACTGGCCGATCGAGGAGATGACGCCGGCGATGGCGGCCGCTACCGAGCCGGTGAGGATGTCGCGGTTGTAGACGTGCATCAGCTCGTGGCCGAGGACCCCGCGCAGCTCGCGCTCGTCGAGCAGCCCGAGGATGCCCTCGGTGCAGCAGACGGCGGCGTTCTCGGGGTTGCGGCCGGTGGCGAAGGCGTTGGGGGCCTGGGTGGGCGAGACGTAGAGGCGGGGCATCGGCTTGCCGGCGCGCGTCGAGAGCTCGCTGACGATGCGGTACATCGCCGGGGCCTGCGCCTCGGTGACGGGGTACGCGTGCATCGCCTTGATGGCCAGCTTGTCGGAGTTCCAGTACCCGTACGCGGTGGTGCCGAGGCCGATGAGGGCGAACACGAGGATGAAGATGCTGCTGCCCGTGCCCTGCGCGACCATGTAGCCGATCGCGAGCAGGATGGCCCACAGGCCGCCCAGCAGCGCGGCGGTCTTCAGGCCGTTGAAGTGGTTGTGCATGCCGGGTCAACGCCTCCGGTCCCGCTGGCGTTCCACCACGGCTCGCGCTCGTCCCGCCTCAGCCGAGCCCGCCGAGCAGTGCGTGCGGCAGGACGCTGGTGAGCAGCAGGACGACGGTGCCCAGGACGATCACCACCGTGGTCGAGCGGCCGGCGGGCGCCGGCGGGGCATCCGCCCCGCCCTCGGGCCGCGCGACGAGGACGGCGACCCAGCGCAGGTAGACCGCGATGCCGAGGACGACGGCGACCACGGCCGCCGCCGCGACGGGCCAGACGCCCTCGGCCACCGGGGCGGAGATCGCGAGGACCTTGACGACGAGACCGACGACTCCGGGCGGCAGGCCGGCGAGGACGAGCAGGGCCAGGACCAGCGCGCCCCCCGCCACCGGGTCGCGTCGCAGCAGGCCCCGGGTCCCGCCGAGGGTGCGGGCGCCGGTGCGGGCGACCACGGCGAGCGCGACGGTGGTGGCGGCTGCGTAGACGAGGACGTAGGCGGCCGCTGCGCGCAGTCCGTCGGCGCTCAGGGCGGTGAGCGGGACGAGCACCCACCCGGCCTGGGCGATGGTGGACCACGCGAGCAGGCGCACGGGGTCGTCCTGGCGCAGCGCCACGACCGTGCCGAGCAGCAGCGAGGCCACCGCCGGCAGGGCGAGCAGCGTGACGAGCGCGGGCCCCGACCCGATCCCCGCGGCCAACGCCTCGACGACCACGAGGAGCGCCGCGACCGCCGACAGCTTCGAGGCCGCGGCGAGGAAGAGCGTGGTGCCGAGGTCGGCGGCGGCGTAGGCCTGCGGCGTCCAGGCGTGGAACGGCACGAGCGAGAGCTTGAACCCCAGCCCGGAGACCAGGGCCGTCACCGCGAGGACGAGGACGGCCCGGCGCTCGGGGTCGGCCCACGCCGTCGCGACCGACTCGGCGGAGAACGCGGCGTCCCCGGTGGCGGTGAGCCACAGCGCCGCCCCGAGGACCAGCAGCGCGAAGGACGTGAGCGAGGTGACGAGCAGGGACAGGCTCCCGTGCGCCGCCGACCGGGTCCCCCGCAGCGCGACGAGCGCCACGACCGGGACGGTGGCGAGCTCGAGGGCCACCAGCCAGCTCCCGAGGTCACGTGCCGCCGCGACGGCGACCCCGCCCGTCGTCGCCGCGAGCAGGAGGGTGGCGGTGACGGAGGCGTCCCGGGGCCGGGGACGACCGTCGTGCAGCAGGGCCAGCGCGGCGGCCGCGGCGAGCAGGATGCCCGCCTGGAGCGTCGAGGTGCGCGGACCGGCCGTCCAGAGGCAGGCGCCGTCCGGCGCGGGCAGGCAGAGGGTGCGCAGCGGCGTCGCCGGGTCGACCAGGCTGCCCCGCAGCGCGGCTACGGCCCCGGCCACGAGGAGCACCGCGGCGACCGGCAGCGCCCACCGCCCGCCCCGGCGGGACGGGACCACCGCGTCGCCGACGAGGACGAGCACCACCCCCACCACAGGAGCCAGGGCGGGGGCGAGGACCAGCGGGTCGACGCCGACGAGCGCACTCATCGGACACCCCGCAGGGCGGCGACCGCGTCGGCCGTCACCGACAGGACGAGCATCGGCGCCACGCCGAGGACGACGACGAGGGCCGCGAGCCCGCCGAGGACCCATCGCTCGACGCCGACCGTGTCAGGTGTGCGCGCGGCCTCGGGGTCGGGCCGGTCGCCGACCCAGACGATGCCGGCCACCCGCAGCGCGTAGGCCGCGGCCAGCGCCGCACCGACCGCCGCGACGACGGCGCAGGCGACGAACACCGCCCGCGGGCGGTCACCCGCCGGGGCCCACGCGGAGTACACGGCGAGCAGCTCGCCCCAGAAGCCGGCGAGCCCGGGGAGGCCGAGCGATGCCGCGAGCCCGAGGACCAGCACGAAGCCGAGCCGGGGCGAGGTCTCGCGCAGCGCCGGTCGGCGCACGGCGAGGTCGACGTCACCCCAGCGCTGCTTGAGCCCGCCGACGAGGACGAAGAGCAGCGCGGACACGACCCCGTGCGCGACGTTGGCGTACAGGGCGGCCTGCAGGCCGGTCTCGGAGCCGCTGGCCAGCGCGAGGACGACGAAGCCCATGTGCGCGACGGAGGAGTAGGCGACGAGCCGCTTGAGGTCGCGCTCGACGAGGCACACCAGCCCGCCCCAGACGATGCCCAGCGCACCGGCGACGGCGAGCACCGGTGCGAGACGGCCGAACCCGTCGGGGACGGTGGCGACCGGGAGGCGGACGAGGCCGTAGGTGCCCATCTTCAGCAGGACAGCGGCGAGGAGCACGGAGCCGGCCGTGGGTGCCGTGGTGTGCGCCGGGGGCAACCAGGTGTGGAACGGCAGCACCGGGACCTTGACCGCCAGGCCGAGCACGAGCAGCACGGCAACCGCCAGCTGGGTCCCGGGCGCCAGGGCCGCCCCGGCACCACCGGCGAGCTCGCGCAGGTCGGCGGTGCCGGCCGACGCGACGAGCAGCAGGATGCCGACGAGCATCGTGGTGGACCCGACGGCCGTGTAGAGCACGAAGCGCTGCGCGGCCTCGGTGCGGGCACGGGGGTGCTTGGCGTCGCCGTACCGCCCGACGAGCACCCACATCGGGACGAGCACGACCTCGAAGGCGACGAGGAAGAGCACGGCGTCGCGGGCCGCGAAGGTGGCCAGCGCGCCGGCCTCCACGAGGAGCAGGCAGCCGAGGAAGGTGGCCGGTGTCCCGCCGGCCGGCACCTCCACCCACGCGTGCGCGGCGACGACGACGCCCATCAGCGCGGTGAGCAGCACGAGCGGCACCGAGATGCCGTCGAGCCCGAGCGACCAGCGCACACCCAGCTCGGGGAGCCAGGCCCGGTCGACCGTGCTGTCCCCGAGCGCGACGGCCACGGCCAGCACGAGGGCGAGCCCGGCCGTCACGGCCGTCAGCGGGCGGGCGACGCGCAGCGGCAGGCCGCGGCCGCCGGACACGAGCCAGAGACCGACGACGCCGGGCAGGGCGAGGAGCAGGCTCACGACCACGCCAGCACCCCCACGAGGCCGAGGACGACGACCGCCCCGAGCACCAGCCCGAGTCCGGCACTGGGCCGTTCACGACGATGCGCCCGCACCCCGGCCCATCCGACGGCGCGGGTGGCGACGGCCGCACCCCGCACGTACGCGTCGACCACCTCGGTGTCGACGAAGGCCACGACGCGCGCGAGGCGCAGGACGGGCCGCGCGACGAGCCGCCGGTAGAGCGCGTCGACCCCGAGGCCGCGGTCGGCCATCGGGACGAACCGGCGCGCGAGGACGTCCGCGGGGTCACGGTCGAGGCCACCGCGCAGCGCGACGGCGACGCCGACCCCGACGACGAGGACGGTGAGCAGCAGCCACAGCAGCGAGACGCCGTGCACCGCGAAGGAGCCGGTGAGGACGACGAGTCCGCCGAACACGGTGAGCACGACGAGGACCCACAGCACGGCCGGGACGGTGGGCGGCACCGCTCCGGCCTCCGGGCGGGTCCGGACGTGGGCGGTGAGCACCAGGTAGCCGCGGGTCGAGTAGGCGGCGGTCACGGCGGCCGTCACGACGAGGAAGACCAGGACGACGACGCCGGGGCCGTCCGCGGCGACCGCGCCGTCCCACGCCGAGGCGAGGACGTGCTCCTTGGACACCCCACCCACGACCAGCGGCACGCCGGCCAGCGAGAGGAACCCGACGAGGAACGCCGCCCGCAGCACGGGGGTCGCGGCACCGCTGCCGCGCAACGCCGTCGCGGCCGTACCACCGGCGGCCACCGCGGCCCAGCCGATGGCGAGGAAGAGGAGCGACTTGAAGATCGCGTGCGACCACAGGTGCAGCAGACCGGCATCGGGACCGACACCGGGCCCGGCCACCGCGAGCGCGGACAGCATGACGGACACCTGGCTGACCGTGGACCACGCGAGCATCCGCTTGAGGTCGCTCTGCGCGAAGGCGAGCAGGGCGGAGAGGAGCATCGTCACCGAGACCGCGATCCCGAGGAACCAGCGGGCGCTCGGGCTGTCCTCGAGGAGCGGGTGCAGCCCGGCGAGCACCACCGTGCCGGCGGCCACCATCGTGGCGGCGTGGATGAGGGCGCTGGCCGGCGTCGGGCCCTCCATCGCGTCGGCGAGCCAGTCCTGGAACGGGACCTGCGCCGACTTGCCGAGCACCCCGATGACGACGAGCACGAGCAGCACGGCACGCAGCCGGGCGTCCGGCGCCGAGCACGCGGTGAGCGCGGCGCCGAGGGACGAGCCGCCCTCGACCGCGGTGTCGATGCACTGCGTCGGGCGGTCCCACGCGGCGACCACCGTGGCGAGGTCGGTCGATCCGGCGCCGGCGGCCAGCCCGACGAGCCCGAGGACGAAGCCGATGTCCGCCACGCGCGTGACGAGGAAGGCCTTGAGCGCCGCCCGCCGCGCCGACGGCCGACGCGACCAGTGCCCGATGAGGAGGTAGGAGCACCAGCCCATGACCTCCCAGCCGACGATGGTCAGCACGAGGTCGCGGGAGACGACGACGAGCAGCATCGCGGCGGTGAACAGCGAGACGGTGGCCGCGAACTGGCCGTAGCGGTCGTCGGTGGCCAGGTACCAGGTGGAGTACACCTGCACGGCCGTGGCGACGAGCGCCACGATGGTGGCGATGGCCAGCCGCGCGGGGTCGGTGATGGTGCCGAGCGGTACGTCGAGCTCACCCACCGGGAGGTCGACCCCGAGGTCGGTCACGGTCCCGGACTGGCCGATCCACCCGACGAGGGCGACGAGCAGGGTCAGGCCGCCGGCCGCGACGGCCACGACCCGCGCGATGCGGTCGTCGCGCCGCACGGCGACCCCGAGCGCGGAGGCCAGGGCCGGGACGAGGACGAGCAGCCAGGGGCTCACGCGGTGTCCTCCGGCGCGCTCGGGGCGTCGAGGTCGATGCTGCCGCGCATCCGGAAGACCGCGAGGACCACGGCGAGCGCGACGACGACCTCGGCGGCCGCGATGGTGATGGTGAAGAGCGGCAGGACGCTCCCGGCGGCCCAGCGGTCGGCACCCGCCGCCTGGGTCGTGACGAGGAGGACGAGACCTCCGCTGAGCACGAGCTCGACCCCGACGAGCACCAGGACGGCGTTGCGGCGCACCGCGATCCCCGCGACCCCGAGCCCGACGAGGGCAGCGGCGAGGAGGTACGGGCCGACGAGGTGGATCACGGGCGCGCCTCCCGGGCGGGCGACCCGTCGGTACCGGTGCGCTCGCCCCGGGCGACGGCGAGGCCGCCGACGAGCGCCGCGAGCAGCAGGAGGGAGAGCAGCTCGAAGGGCCACACCCAGGTGCCGAAGAGCTGCCCGGCGACCTGCTCCGAGGTGACCGCCGAGCGCTCGACAGTACCGTCGGCCAGCGGGACGAGCACCGACGCGAGCAGCCCGGCCGTCGCGAGCCCGAGCAGCGCGGCACCGGCCGCCCGCCACGGCCCGACGGCGTGCGCGAGGTCCGGGCCGATGGGCGCGCGGGTGAGCATCAGGGCGAAGAGGACGAGGACGACGACCGCGCCGACGTAGACGAGGACGAGCACGAGGGCGACGAGCTCGGCACCGAGGACGAGCAGCGCGCCGGCCACACCGAGCAGGGCCACGACGAGCCACAGGGCCGCGTGCACGACGTGCCGCGTGGTGACCGCGAACAGCCCGCCGAGCACGGCGAGCACGGCGCAGGCCGCGAACGCGGTGTCGAGGGCGGTCACGGGGCGTCCTCGGGCGGGGACGGGTCCGCGGGTGCGTCGCGGACCACGCGCGGCCGGACCGTGCGCGGCGGACGCGAGGCGCCCCCACCCCCGACGAGCCCTGTGCCACGGGCCGGGCGGTTGACGGCCGCGACCTCGGCCGGCTCGGCGGCCTTCTCGTCCAGAGCCGGCGGTGGCGGCACGGTGGCCATCCACCCGCCCAGCCGGTCCTTCTCGTGGAGCAGGTCGCGGATGTCGACCTCGGCGTACTCGAACTGCGGACTCCAGAAGAGCGCGTCGAAGGGGCAGACCTCGATGCAGATGCCGCAGTACATGCACAGCGAGAAGTCGATGGCGAAGCGGTCGAGGACGTTGCGCTGGCGCTCGCGCCCGCCCTCCGTCGTGGCCGGGATCGTCTCCTTGTGCGAGTCGATGTAGATGCACCAGTCGGGGCACTCGCGGGCGCAGAGCATGCACGAGGTGCAGTTCTGCTCGAGCAGGGCGATGACGCCCCGGCTGCGCGGCGGCAGGTCGGGCGCGACGTCGGGGTACTCGTGGGTGTGGCTGGGGCGCAACGCCGTTCGCGCCGTCGTGGCCAGTCCCTTGAGGACGCCCGGCAACCCGCCGCCGCGTCCGCGCTCGTCGGAGGTCACCATCCGAGAACCACTCCCACTCCGGTGAGGACCAGCTGGCCCAGCGCCAGCGGTACGAGCCACAGCCACGCGATGCGCTGCAGCTGGTCCTCGCGCAGCCGCGGCCACGCCACCCGGACCCAGATGACGACCAGCGCGACGGCGAACCCCTTGAGCAGGGTCCACAGCCAGCCGAGGGCGTCGCTGAACGGCCCGTGCCACCCGCCGAGCCACAGCACGGCGAACAGGAGGGACATCACGACGATGCCGGCGTACTCGGCGAGGAGGAAGAAGGCGAAGCGCAGCCCGGTGTACTCGGTCCAGGCGCCCATGACGAGCTCGGCGTCGGCGACGGGCATGTCGAAGGGCGGGCGCTGCAGCTCGGCGACGGCCGCCACGAGGAAGACCAAAGCACCCGGCAGCTGCCAGAGCAGCCACCACGGGCTCCAGGCCTCGACCAGCCCGCCGAGCGAGAGCGTCCCGCCGGCCAGCGCCATCGACGCGACGGCCAGCACGACCGGCAGCTCGTAGGACACCAGCTGCGCCGCGGCACGCAGGCCGCCGATGAGCGAGTACTTGTTCGCGCTCGACCAGCCGGCCATCAGCGTGCCGAGCGCCCCGACCGAGGTCGCGGCGAGCACGAGCAGCACCGACCCGGGCACCTCGACGGCGGCGACGCCGGGATGGACGGGGATGGTCGCGAGCGCCACGAGGTACGGCACGAGCGCGACGGCGGGCGCCAGCCGGAAGACCCACCGGTCGGCCGCGGCCGGGACGATGTCCTCCTTCTGGACGAACTTCACGCCGTCGGCGACGAGCTGGGCCCAGCCGTGGAAGCCGCCGGCGTACATCGGCCCGAGCCGGCCCTGCATGTGCGCCATGACCTTGTGCTCGGCCTGCCCGACGAGCAGCGGCAGGACGAGGAAGGCCGCGAGCGCGGCGACGGCGCGGAGCACCACCTCGAGCGGAGTCATCGCGGACCCCACTCCGGCGGGGGGACGCCCGGGGCCTGCACGCGGCGCCGGCTCGGCGACTTCGCGGAGTCGTGGCCCTCCCCCGGCTCCTTGCCACCCGGCCACGGCTTGGAGGCCCGGGCCGCGAGCTGGAAGGACTTGCGCAGCGGGGTGCCCTCGAAGCCGTCGGGCAGCAGGAGCGGGCGCAGGCCGAGGCCGCTGCCGTCGTCGAAGCCGTCGACCTCGATGCCGAACATCTCGTGCGTCTCGCGCTCGTGCCAGGCCGCCCCGGCGAACACCCGGGTGACGGACTGGACGGCCTCGCCCTCGGGGAGGCGCGTGGTGAGCAGCAGGCCGCGCAGCGCGCCGGGCGTCGAGACGTCGTAGAGGTGGCAGAGGACGTCGAAGCCCGGTGCGGCGGCGTCGTCGGTGCGGTCGACGGCGCTCAGCCAGTCGAGGAAGGCGAAGCCGTCGTCGCGGGCCGCGGCGACGGCCTCGCGCCACCCGCCGGGCTCGACCTCACGCGTCTCGTCCGCCACGTCCGGCAGCCTAGCGAGGCCCCGCCGGGGACGGCGGACGCCGGGCTGCCCCGAAGGCCGGGCCCGGGGCGCTCCGCGCTGGTTACGATGACGCCGTGCCCGAGCCCGACGCGCCCGAGGTCCCCGAGGACGTCGACGGCGACACCGTCCCCCGTTCGCGGCTGCGCGCCGCGTGGGGCCCGCCGGAGGCACCGGCCCCGACGCCCGTCGTCCGGGACGCCCCCGAGCCGGCCCGCCCGGCGACGCGCCGCACCGGCGAGGGGCTCGAGCAGCGCATCGCCCCGTGGGCCGTCCCCGCCTCCGGTCGAGGTGACACCGCACCCGCTGACGGCCCGGGACCACCTCGACCCCAGAGCCCGACGGCGACCGAGGGACCGACCGACGCTCCCGCCCGCACGCCCCTCGTCGAGTCCGCACCGCGCGCGGGCACCGTCTCGCGCACCCGGACCGAGCGCCACGCGATGTACGCCCCGCCGCGTGACGCGGTCGACCTCGCCCCCGAGCGCCCGACCCCGCTCACCGACCCGCCGCGCCGGCTCCGCCGGCTCTTCCGCCGCTGACGGTCAGGACGCCGGGGCCGCCGTCGCGGCCTCGCCGAGGCGCCCGGCGTGGATGTCGGAGGGCGTGCGCACCCGCGCCCGCCGCCGGGTGGGCAGCACAGAGGTGAGCGCCACCGCGCGACGCCAGCGCTCGCGCCACGACCGGTCCTCGCCGAGCTCGTGGCGCACCGCACGGGCCAGGGCCCAGGCGCGGTCGGCCCCTTCGTCGCTCGCGCCCGCCGGCCCGAAGGTCGCACCGTCGACCGCGCGCGCGGCGTCGGGCACGGCCCGGCCCCCGACCACCCGCGCGACCTCGCGCCGGGTGTCCCTGCGCGAGACGGGGTAGCCGGCGTCGCGGACCGTGTCGAGGACGTCGAGCCACGCGCCGGCGGTGCGCTGCGCGGCCGGTCCGCGCCGCCGCCGCACGAGACGGCGCAGGCCCTTGAGCAGCACGAGCAGGCCGGTCCACAGGGGCAGCCCGAGCACCGGCACGGCCACCACCGCGGCCGTGACCGTCACCCAGAGCGGCAGCGGGGTGCTGACGTCCGGGGCGGTGGTGCGGTTGCGGCCGCCGGCGGTCTCGTCGAGGCTGAAGCCGTCCTCGCTGCTGGGCGGGCGCTGCGCGGTGGGCGGCGGCACGGCGGCGGCGCGGTTGCTGTCGCGCTCGAGCACGGCACGGGGCTTGGGCGCCTTGTCGCGCGGGGGCACGAACTCGTCCGGCGCGATGAGCTGCCACCGGGCACCGTCGTGGACCTCGACCCAGGCGCGCACGTCCTGGCCGCGCACCACGCCGTCGGCGCCCGGCACCGCGCCGAGGACGATGCGCGCGGGCATCCCGAGGTAGGCGGCCGACAGCGCGAGCGTCGCGGCGAACTGCTCGTCGTTGCCGGCCGGCTCGCTCTCCGAGACGAACGCCGTGAGTCTGCCGGAGGAGTGCCCGGGGAGGATGGTCTCCTCGCCCGTGCCGCCGTCGCTGTAGGCACCGATGGTGCGCAGCCGGGTCGCGACCGCACGCAGCTGGGACAGCGGGTCCCCGCCCCCCGCCCCCGCGGCGGCGACGAGCCGGGCGACCGGCTGGGCGAGCGTGGGGTCTACCGGCGGCGTGGCCGGGACGCCGGTGGCCGCCGCGCCGATCCGCTCGTCGAGGACGTAGGTCTCACCCGGGGTCAGCCCCTCGGGGAGCACGGCGGCGCCGGTGTCGAGGTTGTAGCGGAGCGCGTCGTCGCGGTCCTGGGCGCGGGCCCCGTCGAACGCGATGCGCGTCTCGCTGCCGACGGTCGGCACCCAGATGCGCAGGTCGCGGCGCCCGGCCCAGGCGTCGCCGATGGTGACGGTCGCCCGGACGTCGCGGCCGGCGTCCGGTCGGGGGATGCGTGCGCCCACGCGCAGGAAGCTGCCCGAGCCCGCGGCCGAGGACGAGGTGGCGTTGCCCGCGGCCCACACCGTGCCGGAGTACGTGTCGACCGTGGCCAGCCGCAGCAGCGTCCCCTGCGGCAGCCCGGTGACCCGGAGCAGCTCGTCGTCGGCGAGCGCGTCCGCGACCGGCCGGAAGGCGCGGAACGCGGCGAGCGGGCTGGGCCGGTCGGTGGCCGAGAACGGCGGCTCCACGTGCTCGCGCAGCACCTGGCGCGGGGTCGTGCCCGTCCACGGCACCGCCCCGAGGACGACGACACCGACGACGAGCAGCAGCAGGGCGGCGGTGGCGACCCGCTCCAGGTTGCGGGCCGTGTGGACGACGACGGAGCGACGCGCCCGGTCGGTGCCCCACGCCAGCGCACCGACGAGCAGCACGGCGCCGCGGGCGACGACACCGCCCGGCGCGACGACCCCCAGCGCCACCGACGCGGCCCCGACGAGGGCGGGCACCGCCACCGGCAGGTGCGGGGCCCGGGTGCGCCGCGCCACGAGCATCGCCGCACAGCCGCCGGCCATCGCCAGGAGGAAGGGCAGCAGGGCGAGCGGGCCGGCGCCGTCGACCGGCGGCAGCGTGGTGAGCAGCCGGCGCCAGCCATCGGTCGCGGTGTCGGAGAGGGCGGCCCATCCGGCGGGCGTCGGCCACGGACCGGCGGAGGTGCCCCGCAGGGTCAGCGGCGGGGCCAGCAGCGCGGCGAGCACGAGCAGCCCGGGGGCGGCGCCCCACCACGGCACGCGCAGGCGTCCCATCCCGATGGCCAGGGCCACGCCCGCCACCAGCCCGACGGCGCTGGTGAGCACCCACCACGGGCCGTCGAAGGTGCCCGCGAAGGCGCTGAGCGCGGTGGCCGTGAGGAGCACGACGAAGAGGGCGTCGACCGCGATGTCCCGGCGCGGCTGGGCCAGGGCGCGGGCACGGCGGGTCATGGGTGGCGCGTCGGGACGGGCCGGCCGGCCGGCCGTCAGCGGGATGGTCGGCGCGCTCACTGGCCACCCACCGCCCGGACGAGGCGCGCGAGGTCGCCGATCGAGCCCATCGTGAGGAAGGTGATGTCCAGGACCGAGGAGATGGTGCTGCGCTCCCCCGGCGCCACGCGCAGGACGTGGAGGCGCACGTGCGGACCCAGGTGCCCGGCCGCCCGCTGCACCTCGGCGACCGGGGTGTCGGCGCCGGTGACCATCACGACGATGGACGTGCCCGGGGCCAGGCCGGAGAGCCGGGCGGCCAGGCTCGGCAGGTCGGAGTCGTCGGGCTCGACGCGCGAGAAGCCGTCGAGCGTGCGGGCCACCCCGGCGCGGTCGACGGCATGGCCGCCGGCGACGACGCTGACGTCCATCTCGTCGCGCAGGGCCCGGACCGCCACCGACGCCGCCGCCGTGATCCCCCGCTCGAAGGTGCCCTCGTCGGCGTACCCGTCGAGCCGGGCGTCGAAGAGGACGCCGAGGTGCGAGCGCCGGGTGTCGGTGTAGCCCTTCATCATCAGCGTCGTGGTGCCGGCGGCGGCCGACATCCGGGCCGAGGACTGCCAGTGCACGTGCCGGCGGTCGTCGCCGGGCAGGTACGCGCGCAGCGTGTGGAAGTCGAGGTCGGAGACCGAGGGGTCCTGGGTCGGGCGGCCCTCGAGGTCGCGCACCAGCCCGGCGTCGAGCGAGGGCAGCCGCACGACCTCGGGATGGACGAAGAGCTCGACGGTCCGCGAGGTGTTCAGGGTGCGCCGGGCCAGCCCGAAGGGGTCGCCGAGCACCGTCGTCACCGGTCCGACGACGACCACGCCGCGACGGCGCGTGGGGATCGGGAACGGGTAGTCGACGCGCACACCGGGCCCGAGCGAGCCCATCCGGAAGGCCTCGATGCGGCCGTCGACCGGCACCTCGAGGTCGGCCGGCGCGACCCGCCGGCTGCGCCCGTTGGTCACGAGCAGCGACCCGTCGGCGGTGACGCCCGGGCGCACCCGCACCGGCCGCACGCTGAGGTCGAGGTCCACGCGCGACCCGCCGAGCGTCATCAGCACCGAGAGGACGAGCAGGACGAGCAGCCCGATGCCGACCAGCCGCGCCTCGTCCCAGCCGAGGACCCAGCCGACCAGCACCCCGAGCACGCCGACCACCGCCGCCCCCCAGCCGGTGCGGGTCACGACGGACCGCTCCCGGAGGAGGTCGAGGAGGCGGCGCAGGTCGGTCATCGGAGGTGGGTCAGCGCTCGGCGGCCGCGGGCATCGGGATGGCGTCGAAGAGCTCGTCGATGACGTCGAGGATGGTGACGCCGTCGAACTGGGCGTCGGCGTCGAGGAGCATCCGGTGCTGCATGACGGGGACGGCGAGCTCCTTGAGGTCGTCGGGGACGACGTAGTTGCGGCCCTGCCCGGCGGCCCAGGCCTTCGCGGCGTGGACGTACCCGAGCAGCCCGCGCACCGAGAGCCCGAGCCGCACGTGGCGGTGCTCGCGCGAGCGCTCGGCGACGGTCTGGGTGAACTCCAGCAGCGCGCGCGAGACGTGCACCGAGCGCGCGACCTGGCGCATCCGCAGCACCTGGGTGCCGTCGATGACGGGGTTCACGGCGCCGGCGCGGTCGCGGATCGCGAGCCCGGAGAGGACGCCGATGGTCGCCTCGGCGTCCGGGTAGCCGATCGCGGTCTTCATGAGGAAGCGGTCGAGCTGGGCCTCGGGCAGCCGGTAGGTGCCGGCCTGCTCGATGGGGTTCTGGGTCGCGATGACCATGAACGGGCTCGGCACCGAGTGCGTGGTGCCGTCGACGGTCACCCGGCCCTCCTCCATCACCTCGAGCAGCGAGGACTGCGTCTTCGGGGAGGCCCGGTTGATCTCGTCGGCGAGGACGATGTTCGCGAACACCGGGCCGCGGCGGAACTCGAAGGCCTGCGCCTTCGGGTCGTAGATCGAGGCGCCGGTGACGTCGGAGGGCAGCAGGTCCGGGGTGAACTGGATGCGCTGGTGGCTGCCGCGCACCGCCCCCGCCAGCGAACGGGCCAGGCTCGTCTTCCCGGTGCCCGGCACGTCCTCGAGGAGCAGGTGCCCCCCGGCGGCGAGGCAGGCGACGCTCAGCTGGACGACGCGCTCCTTGCCGACGAGCGCGGCACCGACGGCGTCGACGATCGTCGTGAAGGTCTCGCCGAACCAGGCGATCTCGTCGGCGTGCGCGACGGGCTGGGTGCTCATGGTGTCCTCGTCATCGGCTCGGGGCTGGGGCGGGGTGATGGAAGGGGTTGCGGTGCTGGGGTTCACGGCGCCACCCACGTCCGGCGGACCGGTGTCTCGGGGGCGGCGCCGTCGTCGCAGGTGATGGTGTACCGCGTCCCGGAGGTCGCCGCGAACTCCGACGCGGGCACGGCGCGGGTGCCGTTGCCGGCCGCGTCGGTGTCGAGGGTCACGGTGGTCGTGCCGCCGGTGCCCTCCTCGTCGATGACGCACTGCAGGGTCCGGCTCGGGGAGAGGTTCTCGGCGGTCAGGAAGAGCGTCACCCCCTCCGGGGCCGGGGCGCCCTGGCGCGCGCGCAGGGTGCCCTGGGCGGTCGAGGCCGTGCCGGACGCGGTCTGCGTGTCGCTCCCGCGCGTCACCCGCGCGGCGAGGGTGAGGTCGCTGGAGAAACCGACCTTGCGGGTGAAGGTCTCCACGTAGGGTCCACCGCCGGTGGTGTCGTCGATCTGCACGTCGCCGGCGATGCCGCCGGACACCGTGACGGCGACGTCGGCCGGGCGCCCGTTCGGGTCGGCACGCACGGTGAACGTGACGTAGGGGCCCACCGTGGAGACGATCTCGATGCTCGCCGGGCCGAGCGGTCCGTAGACGACGTCCGAGTCGACGCTCGTCGTCGAGCTCTTCGCGCCGCTGTTCGTCGCGGTGAGGGTCAGCGTGTACGCCGACCCGTTGTCGGGCACGCGGACCACCTCGTCGAAGGGCGTGGGGTCGGAGGGCGCCGCCCAGCTGCCGCACGTCGTGCCGGCGACCCGGCAGGTGATGGTCAGCGAGTCGTCCCGGGCCGGGGGCGAGGTGAACCGCAGCCGGACGCTGCGGTCGTCGCCGGTGGCCGTGGCCGAGAGCCCCGTGAAGTCGCCGGGGGTGCCGACGGCCTCGAGCGAGGTGGGCGCGCTCGGGACGGACTCGTAGAAGGGGTTGCTCGCGACGACGCGGTACTCGTAGGTCGACCCGTCGTTGTCGACGGCGTCGGCGTCGCACCGGGTGTTCTGCGTCCGGCAGACCTGGGTCGAGCCACCGGGGCCGCTGCGGGTGACCGTGTACTGCGTGTCACCGGGGCCGTTGGGCGGCACCGCTCCCCACGACACGACGACCGCCTGCCGCGCGCCTCCGGCCACCTCGGTGGTCTCGAGGCGTGGGGCGTCGGGTGCCTCCGGGTTGCCGGCCGACTGGCCCTCGACCGTGACCGGCGGCCCGAAGCCGGCGGCGTTGCGCGCCCGGATGGTGAAGGGCGTCGGCAGGGCGTTGTCGAGGCCGGTGGCGACGACGGAGGTCGAGCTGGTCTCGACCCGGCCCCCGGGCCAGGTCACGAGGTAGCCGACGACGGCCGAGCCCTGGGTCGGCGCCGCGCCCCAGGCCACCGTCACCTGCCGGTTCTGTGGTCCCGTGACGCGGGGGTCGACGACGGCACCCGGCACCTCGTCGGCGGTGACCGGCGCCGAGGGACGGCTCTCCGGGCCCCACCCCGCGGCGTTGCGCGCCCGCACGGTGAACCGCGTGGGGGTGGCGTTCTCGAGGTTCGTGACCAGGCACGGCGAGGCCGAGCACAGCTGCGTACCGCCTGCCCACCTCACCTCGTAGGCCTCGACGGGGAGCCCGTTGTCGTTCGGCGGCGTCCAGGTGAGCCGGGCCGAGCGGCTGAGGGTCGGGCCGGTCTGGGCGGGGGTGCCGGGCGCGTCCGGGGTGCCGAGCACGTCGACGGTGAGCGTGCCGGTGGCCTGCCGATCGGCACGGGTGGTGGAGTCGACGTCGGTGATCGTCACGGCGAAGACGATGCGACCGCGCGCGTCGGCGGCCGGGGTGACCGACAGCGTGGTCGGGCCCTCCCGGATCGCCGTCCCGGCGGAGCCAGAGACACGCGACGAGTCGATGATCGAGAACTGCGGGTCGCCGAGCTGCGACCGGAGGTAGGGATCGATGTTGACGGTCCGGGTCGTGCCGGCCTGCACGCCCGAGAGGACGACCGGCGACATCGTGGGCGGCTGGGCCGGTGCGACCCGCACGGTGATGACCGCGGGCACGGCCTCGGTGCCCTCGGCGGTCACGAGCAGGCGCGCGGTACTCCCGGGCACCGCCGCCGCGCCGGCGCGCACGACGAGGGTGCCGGCGTCGCGGTTGGCCACCTCGAGCCCCGTGACCGCCGTCTGGAACCGCCCGGTGAACCGCAGCCCGTCGAGGGTCTCCGGGCGGGCCGTCCACACGTGGCACAGCTCGCGGATGGACAGCGGCCGCGAGGTGCCGCCGACGACCACGTCGACCGCCGTCGGCGGGCAGCGCAGCACGGGCGTCTCCGGCCCGACCTGCACCGGCACGGTGAGGAAGGCGCGCTTGGCGTTCGCGGCGGACCCGGTGGAGACCTCGAAGGCGATGGCCGCCGGCCCGACGTAGCCGGCCAGCCCGGTGACGGTGAGCCGCGAGGGCCCGTCGGCCTCCAGGCGCAGCTTGCCCGCGGGCGAGGCGGCGAGCTGGTCGCTCGTGGTGAGCGTCAGCTCGCGGCCCGCCGGGTCGACGACGACGTCGTCGAGGTTGACCGTCACGGAGTCGTCCCGGTCGACCCGGACGAGTGCGTCGGGTCGCACGGTCGGGGCGCCGGAGCCGCCCGCGGGGACGTGGACGATGCCGAGCGCCGCCGCACCGCTGGCGTCGACGACCTCGAAGGAGAGCACCTGGGGGGTGTCGCGGACCGGCAGGGTGGCGACGCCACCGACCACCTGCGCGTCCGGGGCGTTGAAGACCCGGGTCACCTGGAGGGCGCCGCCCGGGGAGTCGGGGTCGACGGCGCCGGCGAGCAGGTTCACGTCGACGGTCGAGGCGCCGGGCGCCGGCTGGGCGAGGGCGTTGCGCGGCACCGGCGGGAGGTTGACGCCGGCGCGACCGCGGACGGTGACGGTGCCTCGCGACGGCACACCGCTCGCGCCGACGATGTCGTAGCGCACGGTCAGCGGTTGCGCGGGCGGCGGGGCGGTGACGGTCACCCGGCCGGTCGCGGGGTCGAGCGTGGCCCGGCCGGCGGTGTCCGAGCCCTCCACCAGCTCCACCGACGCCCGCTCCCCGATCGGCTGGATGTCGTTGGCGAGGACGTCGACCGAGACCGTGGCCCCCGGGGCGACGGTGACCTCGTCGTCGACCGCGACGACCGGCTGCGGGTCGCCCGGCGGGGCCACGGCCACGCGGACCGTCCCGGTGCCGAGGTTCCCGTACCGGTCGGCGACGAGGTAGGTGAAGTCGTCGGTGCCGCCGCTCGTCGGGTACGCCTGGTAGGTGATGGCCGAGGGCGAGACGGCGAGGACGCGGCCGAGCCTCGGGGCCGAGGCGAGCCCGGCCAGGGTCGTGGAGTCGCCGTCGGGGTCGGACCCGGAGTCCGGGACGGAGACGGTGATGGTGTCACCGGCGACGACGCGCCCCTCGAGGGTCGGCGGGGCCGGCGCGCGGTTGGGGAAGGTGGGCGAGGGCGGTGGGAGGACCGTGACCCGGGCCAGGCCGGTGGCCCGCTTGCCGCTCGCACCCTCGACGACGTAGGTGATGGCGACCGTGCGCTGCACCGTGACGTCCGGCGCCTGGAAGCGCACCACCGTGCCCGCCACGTAGGCCGCGCCGACGGCGTCGTTCGTCGGGTTCCCGTCGGGCCCGCCGACCGGCAGGGTGCCCTGCCGCGGAGCGCCCTCGACCTGGGTGGACAGTCGCAGCGTGGCGCCGGTGGGGTCGATGTCGTTGTCCAGCACCGGGACCGACACGTGGTCGCCGGAGCGGACGGTGGCCGTGTCGTCGACGGCGATGGGGGTGACATCGGCGGGTTCGGGCAGCTGGAGCACCGACACGTCGCCCTCGGTGCTGCTGCCCTGGCCGTTGGTCACCGTGTAGTGCACGAGCACGGGGTTCGGCCGCAGCGAGGGCCTGGTGGCGGCGATGCGCAGCCAGCGCCCGCGCAGGACCGCCACCTCGACCGCGTCGGAGGACTCGGTCTCGACGCCCTGGACGACGAGGAGGCCACCGGCGGGGTCGACGTCGTTGGCGAGGACGTCGACGATCGTCGCGGTCTGGCCGCGCACGACGACCTGGTCGGGCATCGCGGTGATCTTGCCGGGGCGCTCGGAGGCCGCTCGGACGTCGACCCGGATGGCTCCGCGGGCGATGCTCGCCTCCCCGAAGCGCACGGGGTAGGAGAGCAGGTAGGTGCCGGGGGCGCGGGCTGTCACCGACACGGTGCCGGCGTCGGTGCTCGTGACGACGGTGGTGCCATCGGGGGCGGTGACGTTGCCGGCCAGCTGCAGGCGCGCGGCGGGGTTGAGCGGGTCAGTGCCCGGGACGTCGTTGTCGAGCGGCCGGAGCACCACCGGTTTGCCGACCTCGCCGCGCCCGACGTCGGGGAGCGGGGTCGCGGCCACCGGCCGGGCGGTGTCGGCGAGCACGTCGACGCTCTGCCGCCCGGCGGTCTCGGCGGTGCCGTCGGACACCGTGTAGTCGATGGTGCGCGGGCCGGGCTTGGCCGGCGCGGTGTAGCGCAGCCGGCCGTCGGTGGTCAGGGCCACCGGCACCTCACCGTCCTGGGCGGTCGTGACGGCGACGGGGTCGGAGTCGGGGTCGCGCCAGTCCCCGACGACGGGGATGCTCACCGAGCCCCGGCCCGACACGGAGGTGACGGTGGGCACGAGGTTGGGACGCAGCGCCGGCGCACCGTTCTCGGAGGGCGCCCGGACCTGGACGGTCACCCGCGCCGAGGAGCTGTTGCCCCGGCCGTCGTCGATGACGTACTCGAAGGCGGTGGCCGAGGCGGTGGGGGCCAGGGTGAGCTGGACGGTCTGGCCGTCCGGCGAGATGGCCAGGCTGCCGGCGCCCGTCGGCAGCCCGGACACCCGGGTGACCGACAGGACGCTGCCGGAGGGGTTGACGTCGTTGTCGAGGACGTGGAGCGTGCTCGTCCGGCCCGGGCGCGCCCCCACCGTGTCGTCGACGGCGCGCGGCGGCTTGCTGCTGCGGTCGACGGTCGTGGACTGGTCGGGGTCCTTCGGCGGCGACTGCGAGGACGGCGGGGCGACCGCGGCCCAGTCGTCGAGGCGGGCACCGTCATCGAGGGACCACACGCCCCCGCTCGTCGAGTCGTTGAGCGCGACCGAGCGGTGGTTGACCCGCAGGTGGGGCGAGAGCAGGTTGGTGGGGGTCGTCAGGGGCACGTCCGCGAACCGGCCGCCGCTGCAGGACTTCACGACCCGCCCGGGGCTGCCGGACCACACGGCGTAGGTGCAGCCGTCGAGGACGACCGGGGCGGCGGCGGGGCCGGTGCCGCCCTCGACGAGCGTGCGGACCGCGCCGGACGAGAGGTCCACCGCGAGCAGCGCGCGGGGGGTGGCGACGAGCACGTCCCCGTCGGTGGTGCGCTCCGCGGGGACGCCGCCGGCCAGGCTCTGCCCGGTAACGGTCACGCGGGGTGCGTCCGGGCGGGCCACCACCCCGGCGACGGTGTCGAGGACCACCGGGCCGTCCGGGGTCAGCACGAGGTGTGCGTCCTGGAGCGGGCCGCCGAGCGAGCGGGACTCCTCGGCGAAGCGGCCGTCGCCGGTGGGCCGGAGGGTCACGAGCCGTCCGCCCGAGCCCGCCGCGTACGCCACGCCGTCGCCGTCCACCGCGACGTCAGCGGTCATCGCGTCCCCGGTGACCTCAGGGGCGATGGGGACCGTGGCGGTCGGGTCGCCGGGGCCCCCCAGCCCGTCGACGGCCGCGACGGCGGGCGTCTGGGACGAGGCGGCGCGCACGTCGCCGGAGTCGGGGTCGACGACGACGGAGGTGCCGGCGCCGACCGCGAGCGGCGCGGTGGCCGGGACGGTGGCGAAACGGTCGCCGACCAGCGCCCCCGCGCGCACGTCGACGGGCACGACCTTGCCGGTGATGCGGTCGCGGGTGAGGACCGAGGACCCCGACTGGACGACGTCGAGCTGGTAGGTCTGGGTGGACTCCTCGCCGGGGGCCACCGCGGCGTCCAGGTGCGCGGCGGGGGCGTTGAGCCGCCCGAACAGGCCGGCGCGGTCGTTGGTGACCCAGAGCGTGCCGTCGTTGGCCTCGAGGTGGTCGGTCGTGTAGCCCGGGCTGCGCGTGGCGGCCCAGCCGAACCCCCCGAGCGCGACGGCCAGGACCGTGGCCACGACCGTCCCCGTGCGGGGTCGCCGAAGGCCGCGACGTGACCGATGGCCGCGTCGCGCCGTCCCACGCTCCTGCTTCATGGCTTCGGCATCCGACCGTCCGGGGCACGTTCACGGCCGTGCCCCGTGGCCATTGTGGGCGATGGGCACCGCTTCCGTGGCCGGGTTCGGGCAATCCGCCCGGCGTGTCTCGTGGGGCGCGCGGGGCGCGTGTGCCGGGGCGGCCGCACGGAGCGGCCACCCCGGCACCGGGGATCGCTGGTCAGGCGCGGTGCACCTGCACCACGCTCGGCCGGGGCCCGCCCCAGCGCCCGCCGGCGAGCGAGCCGGGGGCCACGTAGTCGGGGAAGTACGAGTGCTGGTCGGCCCACGACCCGTCCTCCCCCGGGTGCTGGACGCTGACGAACACCGAGCCGTCGCCGTCCCGGTCGTGGACCACCGGCCCGCAGGTCTCGGCCTCGCGGGGCACCGCGAGGAACTGCTCGACCTTGCCGCGGTCGCGCCCCTCGAGGGTGACGCGGTGCAGCGCGTCGCAGTACCCGATGGTCCCCGGCTGGCCGTCGGTGGAGATCCACAGGGCGCCGGTGGAGTCGAAGGCGACGTTGTCCGGGCAGGAGATGGGCGAGACCGGCCCCTCGTAGCCGCCGAAGTACGTGCCGGCGCTCGCGGGGTCGCCGCAGACCAGCAGGAGGTTCCAGGAGAACCGCGTGGCGGTGGCGTCGTTCCCGGCCTCGGTCAGCTCGAGGACGTGGCCCTCGCGGTTCGTGACGCGGGGGTTGGCCTCGTCGGCCGGCGCGTTCGTGCCGACCCCGCGGTTGGTGTTGTTCGTCAGTGCCGCGTAGACCCTGCCCGTCACCGGGTTGGGCTGGACGTCCTCGGGGCGGTCCATCTTCGTGGCGCCGACCTTGTCGGCGGCGAGCCGGGTGTGCACGAGCACCTCGGCGACGTCCATCCCGGGCACCCGCGAGCGCCCGTCCCTGACCAGCGGCACCCACTCGCCGCGGCCGTCGAACCGCTCGTCGGAGGGCAGGGCGCCGGTGCCGTCGATCTCGGCGGCGGGGCTGTCGCCGACGAACCGGGCGACGTAGAGGTCGCCGCTGGTCAGCAGCGTCTTGTTGTGTGCGCGGGCGGCTCGGCCCTTCCCGCGGGCCATCCGCTTCTCGGACACGAACTTGTAGAGGTACTCGAAGCGCTCGTCGTCCCCCATGTAGGCGACGACCCGGCCGTCGCGGGCCACCCGGATGTTGGCGCCCTCGTGCTTGAGGCGGCCCAGGGCGGTGTGCTTGACGGGCGTGGAGTCGGGCTCCATCGGGTCGACCTCGACCACCCAGCCGAAGCGGTTGACCTCGTTCTCGTACCCCGGCCGGCGGGCGTCGAAGCGCGGGTCGACGGTCCACCAGTTGCGACCGGAGTCGCTGACCGTCGTGGGGAAGCCGTACCGCTTGTTCTCGGGGGTGTCGTTCGCGACGAAGTACTGGTTGACGTTCTCCTCGCCCGAGAGCACGGTGCCCCACGGCGTGGTGCCGCCCGAGCAGTTGTTCTGCGTCCCGAGCACGGTGCGGCCGACCGGGTCGTCCTTCGTGCGCAGCAGGCGGTGCCCGGCCGCGGGACCGGTGACCGCGAACCGCGTCTGCACGTGGATCCGCCGGTTGTAGTGGCTGCCGCGCACGTACTCCCACGGACGGCCCTCGCCCGAGCGTCGCAGCTCGACCACCGTCAGGCCGTGGGCGGCCATCGCGGTCCGCTTGTTCTCGGCGACCTGCTCGGGGTCCTCGGTCGGCGGGAACATGATCGCCTCGTTGGTGTACTCGTGGTTGACCACGCCCAGCGCCCGCCGGCCCCGCCCGCCGTCGATCCCGATGATGTCGAGGTAGTCGCAGTTGTAGCCGAACTGGCCGAGCTGCGAGCGCTCGGTCTGGTTCTCGGGGTCGAACTCCCGGCTGCCGCGGAAGAGGGGGTCGCCCCAGCGGATGACCGGGGTCCAGCGCCAGCCCTTCGGCACGGTGAGCGCGTCGACGTCCTTGGCCACCGGCGCGATGGGCGTGAACCGCAGCCCCCGGCCGGGGTGGCGGCCGCCGCTCGAGGCCGCGGCGGCGTCGGCGGTGCCGACGGCCAGGGCGAGGGCGCCGGCGGCGCCTAGCGCACCCCGGCGGCTGAACGCCCGTCCGGCGACGTCGCGGAAGTACTCGTTGCCGCTGGTGTTGGGCGCCTCGTGGGCGCACGCGTCACCGCACTTGAGGCGGCAGGTCACGGCGCTGCGCTTCCCACGGGCGTGGGTCGCGAGCGCGAGCAGGGGACGGTTCTCCGGGGCGATCGTCATGGGCAGGACGCTAGGAGCGCCGGGGGCCCCACGGGGCGACGCCCGGACGAACGCCGGGTGACGGTTGCCGGAGCATCCGGTGACGCGGTGGTCAGCGCCGGGTCAAGGGGTGCGGTCGGCCCCTGCGTGCTCCCCCGGCTGCAGCACCGTCTGGGCGGCGACGACGGCCAGCCCGGCGATGCCGACGAACCAGGCCCAGCCGACCCGGTCGGTGGCCAGCAGCCCGAACGCCACGCCGTAGACGAGGACGATCGCCGCCACGGTGCGCGGGCCGGGGGCCAGCCGGAGCCGGCCCTTCGGCGCCATGAACACCCCCCAGAGCACGAGGACCAGGAGGGTGGCGGCGACGGCGGCCGCCCACCCGGCCGCTCCCCCACCGGTGGCGTGGTGCGCGAGCGCGCCGACCCCGCCGAAGAGCGCCATCTCGGTGACGAAGGCGACGAGCGCGAGCAGCGCCAGTGCGGGGGTGGTCACGGCTTACCGACCAGCCCGCGGGTGACGTCGGCGGCGGTGGCGGCACGGTGGCCGGCGAAGCGCCCCGCCCGGCGCTCGGCGATGGCGCCTCCGCTGACCCGCTCGGCGGCGATCTTCTCCTGGAGCCGGATGATGCCCTGGAGCAGTGCCTCGGGCCGCGGCGGGCATCCGGGCACGTAGACGTCGACGGGGATGACCTGGTCGACACCCTTGGTGACGGAGTACGAGTCCCAGTACGGCCCACCGGAGTTCGAGCACGCCCCGAAGCTGATGACGTACTTCGGCTCGGGCATCTGGTCGTAGAGGCGGCGGATGGCGGGCGCCATCTTGTCCGTGACGGTTCCGGAGACGACCATCAGGTCGGCCTGCCGAGGGCCGGGCGCGAACGGGATGACGCCGAGCCGGATGAAGTCGTGCCGGCCCATCGACGTGGCGATGAACTCGATGGCGCAGCAGGCGAGCCCGAAGTTGAAGACCCAGAGGCTGTACCGGCGCCCCCAGTTGAGGACGACCCGGATGGGCTTGGGCGCGTGCTCGCCGAGCGGCCCGACGCGGGGCATCGGCAGGTCGACGCTCATCGGGCGCTCATTTCAGGTCCCAGCGGAGGAGGCCGCGGCGGCCGGCGTGCAGGAGCCCGAGGAGGACGACCCCGACGAAGACGACGACCTCGACGAGCGAGGCGACCCCGAGGTCGGCGTCGCGCAGGACCAGCGCCCAGGGGAAGAGGTAGACGGAGTCGACGGCGAAGACCACGTAGAGGAAGGCGAAGGAGAGGTAGCGCACCCGCGACTGGGCCCAGCCGGCGCCGACGGGGTCGACGCCCGACTCGTAGGTGGTCCGCCCGACCGCTCCGGCGGCCCGCGGCGCCACGAGGCGCCGGACGACCATCGCGGCGGCGACCAGCAGCACGCCCGCGAGGATCACCGCGGCGGCGGCGAGGTAGCCCTCCATGACGCGTCAGCCTAGCCGCGGTCCTCGCGCAGGAAGCAGGCGCCGTACAGCGTGAGGATCGTGCCGACCTTCGTGCCGAAGACCACGCGGGCGCCGGTGTGCGGGTCGCCGATGCTGACCTCGTGCGCGCCCGGCTCGTCCTGCAGGACGGTCACCTGGGTGAAGCCCTGCTCCCCCAGGGGCACGCGGAGGGCGTCGACGGTCGGCTGCCACTGAGCGTCCGGCACTGCACCCATGGCGCCGCGCCCCACGGAGTAGTTGGCGTTCTCCGCGCCGTCGACCCGGTCGAACGGCTCCCCGCATCCGCCCCTGCTGCGCTCGGCCGGGCCCTCGGACTGCCACTCGAGCCCGGGCACCCGCTCGTCGAGGATCCGCTTGAGCTCGGCGAGGAGGTCGAGGTAGCCGCGCTCGGCGGCCTCGAAGGTGGGGCGCTGCGCCAGCTGCTCGCGCGGGTCCGGTGCGGCCCCGGGCATCGTGCTGCACCCCGTGAGCACCGTCAGCGCCGTGAGCACCCCCACGGCCGCTGCTCTCCCCCGTCGCGGGCGTCGTCCGTCCCCGTACCCCTCCATGGGGCGCCAGCCTAGGCGGCCCGCGGCCTCCGCCGTCGCGGGGCCGGCCCGCCGCGGTGGCCGACCGCTGGGTGGATGCGACCAAGGCCACCCTGACCTGCGACGTACGATGGAACACGGTGCGCCCACGAGCGTGTTGGGCCCCACGAGAGCACTCCCGACACCCCAGGGACCACCGTGACCAGCAAGACCGTCCAGACCCTCGACCGCGTCGTCATCCGGTTCGCCGGGGACTCCGGCGACGGGATGCAGCTGACGGGTGACCGGTTCACCTCCGAGACCGCGGCGCTCGGCAACGACCTGTCGACGCTGCCGAACTTCCCGGCGGAGATCCGCGCACCCCAGGGCACCCTCCCGGGCGTCTCGAGCTTCCAGCTGCACTTCGCCGACCACGACGTCCTCACCCCGGGCGACGCCCCCGACGTCCTCGTCGCGATGAACCCCGCCGCCCTGAAGGCCAACCTCGCGGACCTCCCCCGCGGCGCGACGCTCATCGTCAACACCGACGAGTTCACCAAGCGCAACCTCGGCAAGGTCGGGTACGCCGACAGCCCGCTCGAGGACGGCTCGCTGGAGTCCTGGCACGTCCACCCCGTCGCCCTGACGTCCATCACCGTCGAGGCGCTCGCCGAGTTCTCCGGGCTCACCCGCAAGGAGAAGGAGCGGGCGAAGAACATGTTCGCCCTCGGCCTGCTCTCGTGGATGTACACCCGGCCGACCACGGGCACCCAGGAGTTCCTGCGCAAGAAGTTCGGCGGCCGCCCCGAGATCCTGGCCGCCAACCTCGCGGCGCTGACCGCCGGCTGGAACTACGGCGAGACCACCGAGGACTTCGCCTCCACCTACGTCGTCCAGCCCGCCCCGATGGCGCCCGGCACGTACCGCAACGTCACGGGGAACACGGCGCTGGCGCTGGGACTCGTGGCGGCGTCGCACCGGGCCGGGCGACCGCTCGTGCTCGGCTCGTACCCCATCACGCCGGCCTCGGACATCCTCCACGCGCTCTCGTCGATGAAGCGGCACGGCGTGACCACCATCCAGGCCGAGGACGAGATCGCCGGCATCGGCATCGCGCTCGGCGCCTCGTACGGCGGGGCCATCGGGGTCACGACGACGTCCGGGCCGGGTATCGCGCTGAAGTCCGAGACCATCGGGCTGGCTGTCTCCCTGGAACTGCCGCTGGTCGTCGTCGACATCCAGCGTGGTGGGCCGTCGACCGGCCTGCCGACCAAGACCGAGCAGGCCGACCTGCTCCAGGTGATGTACGGCCGCAACGGCGAGTCGCCGGTGCCGGTCATCGCCGCGCAGACGCCCGCCGACTGCTTCGACGCCGCGATGGAGGCCGTGCGCATCGCCACGGAGTACCGCACGCCGGTCGTCCTGCTCTCCGACGGCTACCTCGCGAACGGCTCCGAGCCGTGGTCGGTGCCGTCCGTGGAGGACCTGCCGGGCGGGCCCGTCGAGCTGGCGTCGGAGCCGAACGCCGTCGACGACAAGGGTGAGCCGGTGTTCCGGCCCTACCTGCGCGACCCCGAGACCCTCGCCCGCCCGTGGGCCGTGCCCGGCACTGCGGGGCTCGAGCACCGCATCGGCGGCATCGAGAAGGCCGACGTCACCGGCGACATCAGCTACGACCCCGACAACCACGACCGGATGGTCCGCCTGCGCGCGGCCAAGGTCGCCGGGGTGTCGGTGCCCGACCTCGAGGTCGACGACCCGACCGGCGACGCGCGCGTGCTCGTCCTCGGCTGGGGCTCGACATACGGCCCGATCGCGGCGGCGACGCGCGTGGTGCGCAACACCGGTGCGGCCGTGGCGCGGGCGCACCTGCGGCACATCAGCCCGTTCCCCGCGAACCTCGGCGACGTCCTGCGCCGGTACGACCGCGTCGTCGTCCCGGAGATGAACACGGGTCAGCTCGCGCTGCTCCTGCGCGGCACGTACCTCGTCGACGTCCGCACGCACAGCTCGGTCCGCGGGCTCCCGTTCACGACGGTCGAGCTCGCCGACGTCATCTCGTCCACCCTCGAGGAGGTCCGGTGACCACCACCGACCTGGGGATGCCCGTCAGCGGGCTCCAGCACGTGCCAGCGCTCCCCGACGGCGCGCCGAAGCAGACCAAGCGCGACTTCACCTCGGACCAGGAGGTGCGCTGGTGCCCCGGCTGCGGTGACTACGTCATCCTCGCGGCGGTCCAGTCCTTCCTCCCCGAGCTCGGGCTGAAGCGCGAGAACATCACGTTCGTCTCGGGCATCGGCTGCTCGTCGCGCTTCCCGTACTACCTCGACACGTACGGGATGCACTCGATCCACGGGCGGGCACCGGCCATCGCGACCGGTCTCGCGACGTCGCGGCCGGACCTGTCGGTGTGGGTCGTCACCGGTGACGGGGATGCGCTGTCGATCGGCGGCAACCACCTGATCCACGCGCTGCGCCGCAACGTGAACATGACGATCCTGTTGTTCAACAACCAGATCTACGGCCTGACCAAGGGCCAGTACTCGCCGACGTCGCGGGTCGGGCAGGTCACGAAGTCGAGCCCGCTGGGGTCGGTCGACGCGCCGTTCAACCCGGTGTCGCTGGCGCTCGGTGCCGAGGCCACGTTCGTCGCGCGCGCGATGGAGTCCGACCGCGCCGAGCTGACCACCATCCTGAAAGCGGCTGCGCAGCACCGGGGTACGGCGCTGGTCGAGATCTACCAGAACTGCCCGATCTTCAACGACGGCGCGTTCGAGGTGCTCAAGGACCGCTCACAGCAGGAGGCGCGCATCGTTCGTCTGCGTGACGGTGAGGCGATCACGGTCGGCGCCGAGGACGACCGCAAGGTGCTCGTGCGCCAGGGCTCGGGCGTCATGAAGTTCGTGTCCGAGGCGCAGGCCGAGACCGGCGAGAAGGGTGCGGTCGTCGTCCACGACCCCGCTCTGGACGACCCGTCGCAGGCCTTCCAGCTCTCGCGGCTGGACTCCCCAGAGATGACGCACGTGCCGATGGGCATCTTCCGCCAGGTCTCGCGGCCGACCTACGACGACCTCGTGCGTGCGCAGGTATCCGGTGCGGTGGAGGCGGCCGGCGGGCCCGCCGGCGACGACGACCTCGCCGAGCTGCTGCGCGGGCGTGACACCTGGACCGTGGGGTGACGTCGGGGGCTCCTGACGGTTCCGGTCCGACCGCGTCCGACGAGGCCGCGGCGGAGGTCCGCCGGGGCACCGGCTACGGGTTCCTCGCCTACGGCGTGTGGGGTCTCTTCCCGCTGTACTTCGCCTCGCTCAAGCCGTCGGGCGCATTCGAGATCCTCGCGCACCGCATCCTCTGGACGCTGGCCATCTGCGTGCTCGTGCTGCTCGTCCGGCGCGACCTCGCGTGGATCCGCGGGTTCGTCACGCGGCCGCGCCTCGTCGCCGGCATCACGGTGGCCGGGCTGCTGATCGCCGCGAACTGGGTCATCTACGTGCTGGCGGTGCTCACCGGGCGCACCTACGAGGCGGCGCTGGGGTACTTCCTGAACCCCATCGTCACGGTGGCTCTCGGGGTGTTCGTGCTGCGCGAGCGGCTGCGGCCGCTGCAGTGGGCCGCCGTGGGCGTGGGCGCCGTGGCGTCGGTGTGGCTCGCCGTGGCCGGCGGTGTCGTGCCGTGGATCCCTCTCGCACTGGCGTTCTCGTTCGGCCTGTACGGGCTCGTGAAGAAGAAGGTCGGCGCCTCGCTCGAGGCGATGCACTCGCTGGCCGCCGAGACCACCGTGCTGGCGCCGGTGGCGGTCGTCGTGCTCTTCGTGCTCGCGGCGAGGGACGAGATCACCTTCGCCGGGCACGGCGGATGGCACACGACGCTGCTCGTGCTGTCGGGGGTCGTGACGGCGGTCCCGTTGCTGCTCTTCGCTGCTGCGGCCCGCCGGATCCCCCTGGTCACGGTGGGGCTCATCCAGTTCATCACCCCGGTGCTGCAGCTCGTCGTCGGCGTGACACTGCTCGGCGAGCACGTGTCCGGGCGGCTGTGGATCGGGTTCGGCATCGTCTGGGTGGCCCTGGTGCTGCTGTCCTACGACTCGCTGACGGCTGCGCGCACCTCCCGCCGTGCCGCCGCCGCCGACCGCTCGCCGGAGTGCCCCGAGCCCACGGTCTGAGCAGCGAGGAGGATCATCCGGGTGGGAGCACGGACGATCCTCCGTCGCGATGCGTCACTCAACCCTCGTCCGTGACGAGCCCTGCCGGGTCGTCAGGGCGACGGAAGTGAGCCCCGGACTCGATGGCCGCTCTGATGCGACGAACCGAGCTCTCGGTCTGCTGCTGGAGCGACGGAGCGATCCGCTGCCCCTCCCCGTGAGGCACGATCATCTCGAGCTGCAGGTTCAGGGCCGTGCGGTCGCCGTCCAGCGCGGTGAGGACCGTCCGCTCGACGAGGCCACCCTCACTCGTCAACCACCGTGCGGCGAACATGGTCGGTGCGTTCGTGCTCGAGACCTCGACCATCTGCACCGACACGATGCCGCCCAGGTCGTGCACCACGCAGATCTGCTCCCCGGGGCGCCCGACCGGAGTGCCCGGGACGCGGAACGTCTTGGTCACGCCGTCCGACACGAAGAACATCGACTCGGGAGCGGTCACGAAGTCCCAGACGCGCTGTCGTGACGCGGCGACCTCCACCGTCGCCTCGCCGACGACCGGGTCGTAGCCACCCTCGGCTACGCCCACGTGCCCTTCCCTGCTGTCCCATCGCTGCTCGAGTCGCTTGAAGATCGATCGCCCCACGGGCTCAGACGCTACCCACGCCGCGGTGCGCGCTGCAGCGGATCGAGCGTTCTCTGACCGAACGCCACGCGCGCCGCGATCGCACGACAGACCCTCCCCCGAAAGCGGCGATGTGGGCTACCTCCACGGGCTCACGCCGTGGTCCCGATCGCCCCATTTTCGTTATACGCTTTGATCGTGGCGAGTGACGAGCAGATTCAGAAGTGGGCGGACGAGGCCGAGGCGGGCTACGACGTCGAGGCCCTCAAGCGGCGCGGCCGCGGCCGACCCGGCCGTGGAGCGGAGCCGATGCAGGTCGTCGCGGTCCGGCTCACTGCTGAGGAGCTGGATGCGCTCGATGCAGCCGCGTCGAAGAATCGCATGAGCCGCTCTGAGGCGATCAGAGCAGCCTTGGCGCACTTCGCGGCGTGAAGGTCCACCCCAGCGCACTCAAGCATGGGGTCGCCCTCGAGGATGCCGTCCAGGCTGCCGAGTGGGCGATCTGGATCGAGCCGCTGACTGAGGATGAGACTCCCGCCCGCGAACTCCGTCTCGGCTTCGACACCGGCGCTCGAATGCTCGAGACCGTCGTGCTCATCTTCGACAGCGGGGATGAGATGGTCATCCACGCAATGCCGGCCCGGAGGAAGTACCTCGACCTGCTGCCATGACGACGACCAGTAGCCCGTCTGGCGGCGGAGAGACGCAGTTTTGATCCAGACATCGACTCGCTATCGCGCTAGGACGAACTTCTTCCGTACAGAGTCAGGCCCGAGTGCTGCGATGCTCTCGTACACCGACTCCTGGGCCGCGTCTGATCGCGTGCTGTCGGCAGCCAGGCGTAGCGCTGACGCGGCACGAGCACGCGCAAAGTCGTCCTCTGGTTGGGACCATTCACCCTGCTCGTCTGCAGACCACCCCTGCGAGTCCTGGGCGTCGGACCACCCTGCCAGGTCGGTTCCTTCGGGCGGGATCTCAAGCCCGGACGCTGCCAGCGCATCGAGCGCCAGCTGATAAACGAGCTCTGACCGCCGCTGACGCGGCATCGCAACAAGTGCGGCGGCAACGTCGGGATACACCTGCTCGAGCCGCGTCGTCATAAGCCCATCCAACCGGAACGCGGACGGCATCTCCCATCCAGAAGTAGCGAAGTCGACAGTCAACAGGCGGCGAATTGACGCGCGAGCGTCTCTTTGTCGGACTGGCCGACCGGGCGGGTCTTGGCAAGATGCGCCCGGACACTGGGTTACTCAGATGGCCGGCTGGTCTGAATCCTCGCCAAGGCCAATTGACCTTACAACCATCCGGTCGAATCCCCACCGGTTGATGATGACTCGAAGCTCCTCCATAACGGTCTCTACAAACCGGATGAAATCACCGATCAAACGCCGCGTTGCGGCGAGCACAATAAGTTCTTCCTCGACCTGAAGGACGGCAACATTCGGAAAGCCCGCGTTCTGCAGGCCAGCGCGAAGGAGCGCGAGCCGTCCTGATTGCGTCGAGTGCCCCTGGTAGAGAACAAGCAGGTCGGAACGCTTCGCACAAGCGGAAACTAGGCTGCGAGTAGTTCCGGAAAACAGGACGTCCATCAGTTCGGCATGTGGCGGGTCCAAGCCAATCAGGTCAAACCGCTGGTCAAGAATGGGATTTGTCTCGTTGAGAACGTCCCGCGCGTCCGCCTTAAGCCACAATCCATCCCGTCCCGAGTCAAGTCCCACGGCGCTGGCGGGGACGAACTTATCCACCGAGGTTACCGTGTGCCCCTCTTGCGTTAAGAGGCGATTCGCGATCCCGCTTCCCGAGAAGAGGTCGAGAACCCTCATACGACTCCCCCGGTCGCCCTGCCTCGCTCCACGGCGAACCCATTCACCCGCCACGGTGGCTGTGCTCAGAAGCGCTAGAGCATGGGCGACGGAGGGGCCAATCGTTTCCGTCTCGTTGTAACAGACGAGCTTGTTCAGTTCTGCTTTAACAAGAACCCGACCGATGACAGAGTCGTCCGCGACGTCGCCTTGGGACTTGTCGATAGTCGACATCCGATCACGATCAAGCCCCCTGCGGACCCGTTCCGCAAATCGCCCAGAACCCTCTGCTCCTGGGGTCGGCCTCACGTCAAGACGAACCCGCTTAGGGAGATGCGTGTCGATTGCCGTCGCACCTTGGGGCTGTAGCCACGTCAGCCCTCGCATCCGCAGCCCTGTAAGCGCCCCCTCGAGCGCTCGTTCAATCTTGAGGAGGTTGTAACCGTTCTCTCGGAAGAGAAAGGCAACAGCATCCGCGCCCTTTGCCTCGATCGGCACCGTGAGAGTGGCCCTGCGACTGTTGGTCCGGCTGCTGCGATGCAGGAGCACGTAGATCGACGCTTCATCGATGCGAATTAGCGGCTGGTCCGGCGTCGTGTATGTCCCGGTTAAGTCGATGGACTGAAGGATCTCATTGCCCACCGACGCGACATCGCGAGTGAGCGCCGCTGTGAGATGCCGTCCACCGCTCTCCGACCTGGCCAACTCAATAGCCACCTTCTCTAGGTCATATGCAAGGGAAGCACGGGACTCATCCTCCGGCACCGAAAAGTACAGGACATCTTGGGGACCGAAATGACGACCTCGGAGGGGGCGCGGCACCTGCTGTCCAAAGCGGTTCTCGACAAGCCAGCGAAGTGACGGGAAGGCATGGTCTTCGTCGTGCCGCTTGAGAATTACACGGTCGTGCACGCCGGAATCTGCGTTACGAACCCAGCAAATGAGGACAGCGCCGGGAGGTACAGCGTTCAAGCGCGCGTAAGCTGTCAGGGCGTGAGCTACCTGGTTTGAGCCATCTTTACCGATGGTTGCCTCGACGGTGTTTGTCGACTTTTGATAGGCTTTATCGACGTTGATAAGGGACGCCAGCACGGCATCGTTTTCAGCACGATCGATGGTTGGTAGCGAGTCGGCACGGCCCGAGGTGAGAGCCTCCCATGTTTGGTCCACATCATGATCCAAACTCTTGGCCACTCGAAGGGCGAGTTCATCCTCTTCAGGGAATGAGGACGCAGGGATCGCCTTCGCCGCCAGAAGGGCCGACGTCAGCAGCACCTTGTCATGCCCGTCCAAGTGACGGCCCAGCCGAGAAAGCAAGGGGTGGCTAGGGTCGTTGTAGATAAGGTCGTCCGGAGGGATGCGGATGGTTAATCCGCCTTGCCCGTAGCCATCCGGGTAGCGGTGAGTCCACACCGTCACCGATGCATACAGGTCCTCCAGGCTCCTCAATGCTGACAGGCAACTCGCCGTGTTGCGATCGTTAAAGGTAAGACCAAACAGGACGAGGTGAAGGTCCTCCGCAGACTCGCGTGCCAAGAGCGCCTCTACTCCAACCGTCCAGAACTTCGCAGTCCTACCAGTTGTCACCGGATCGAACCACACCTCGCATTCGTGCCCGCTGCGATTCACGAGGCGATAGAAAACCGCTGCACCAAGCACTGCAGACGCTCGGCAGTCGTGGATGAGAAGAAACCGTGCCACGTCATCCCCCTGCAAGGTCCGTGTGTCTAGTTGGCGCACCGTAGCAGCGTGCTGACGCCTAGGGCGCCCCGAAGGCCGGTCCGTCAAGGCGAGCTTGTCGAGTACGGTCGGCAAGCGCCGAGTGGCGGTGGGGCTCGGGGCGCAATGACGCACAGGCGCTGGCTCACGTAATCTGTCACGCCCGACCGGCATCTACATCTCGCGAACGTCGTTGAGCCTGGCACCGCCACAAGGGTAGACATCTAGTTCGGCACTCAGGTCCCTGTGGACTCAGTTGGACAGCGCCTTTGGGGCATGTGGAATTAGCGCGCGGACCGAATTTCAAGAGGCGAGCACATTTCGTTATGCACCGCCCTCTGGGCCGGACTCCTGGTCCTGCACGGCGGCACCGCTCGACCACATCCCTAAGACGAACGCGCTGACCGTGTTGCCGAGTACTGGCTCAGCCTGACCGGTCCGGGCGCAATCCCTTCAACGGCGAAGCTGAACGCCCAACAGGAGAAGATTGCTCGCTTACGTTCGGCCGTCCTAGCGGCCAGTGCCCGGGATGCCAACGGCCGCTCAGGCCATGGCGCGAACTAGCCGGCGATGGTAGGCACTGCCTCATGGTGGACGCCGAGCCTGCAAGCGTGACCGACAGCAGCCAGCGGCTGTACCGCGACTGGGTCGCGGTTCCGGACCGTGATACAGGCCCTTGGCTAGTCGAGTGTCCCGAAGAGCCAGTCACGATTGCGCTGCGATCCCGGTGGCACTACCTGCGACAGCTGGCCGCTCGCCCCGCGGTCGCGCCGGACCACCGTGTCGACGTTGGCATGTGGAAACGAGAAGTCGACCTCGAGGATGAAGCCGACCGCGCATTGGTCACGCACGATTTAGACGTTGCCGAGGACCGGTTCACAACGATGCGCAGGCACGCGTCGCACCCTTTGGTAGAAGTGCAGGCTCTCATCGGGTTGGGCGACGTCGCTCGGGAACATGACCAGACCGACCGAGCACGAAAGCTGTACGAGGAAGCGTTGAGCGCGGCCTCGGACCTCAATTTCCGGTTCGGCGCGCTGCGAGCGCGTCTACCGCTGGTTTACCTGACCCGACGCGGCGGCTCCGCCCGGCAGATGTTGGCTTTGGCGCAAGATTGCGAGAGCGACGCCCGGGCTCTTGGCGACGCCATTTACACGGCCAACGCGCAGATTGCCCAAGGAGAGGCGCTGGAACTCGTCGGCGAGCACGACCGCGCCGCGTCGGTCCTGTGGGAGGCGTTCAGCTACTTCGAGAAACACGGCAACGATGTGGGCATGGCGGGGGCCGGCATCCGCCTTGCCGACGTCCACCGTCGACGAGAGGACGCGGACGCCATCATCGCGGTTGCCAGACAGGTCGCCGACGCAGCCTTGAGGGTCGGGGCGGTGCAAGAGGCGGTGGACGTCCACGACCTGTTGGCGTTCGCGCACACCGCCAACGGCGACTACGAGGAGGCGTTGCGGGCGTGCGAGAGAGGGCTCGCGATGGCTGGCACTGCCCTGCCTCGTTCCACCGCACACCTGCATATTTCTCAAGGGACCGCGCTGCGCCACAACGGTCAACCGGACGACGCGGCCCATGCGTTCGTGGCCGCACTCGATTACTTCGAGGACCGCACCGACGATGAATGGATGGTGTCGTACTGCCTGAGCCACCTCGCCGACTGCGCGGCCGACCTCGATGAAACCGACCAGGCTGTACAGCTCCACCTGCACGCCACAGAACAAACCGAGGTGGTCAGAGCCCGTCAGGACCGACCCGAATGGCAGCGGGAGTACCGAGCCCGGTTTGACGACATCTACCGCCGCGCATTGACCTACATCTGCCAAGCGAACGTCCCGGAGGCGTTTGCCACTGTGTTCGAGCGCCTGTGGGGACGGCGACTTGCGGGCATCACCGCAGGGCTGACCTTCCGACCGCAGGACGACCCCGCCCTGCTGGCACAGCTCATTGCACGCACCGACCAAGCTCGGCTGAAGGACCCGTTGAACCGCGATGCGCCAAAGCGGGCGGTGCGAGCCCTGGGACGGACCGCCCTGTCTGGGGCCCTTCCGGACCAGTACGCGGACAACATGGCCGGACCTTTGGCAGCGGCATACCGAACCGTCAGCACAGACGAGGCCCGGCAGCTGCTGGCCGCGGTCAACACGGAGGTCGCTCTCGTCCTCATGTGCGAAGTACCCGCACGGCCTGGGCAGATTGCCTGTCTGTTCAAGGCTCCAGGACACCCAGCGACCGTAACGCTCGTGGAACTGCCCGAGGCAACGAAAGCGGCACTCGACCAATGGACGTCACCGTGGCCAACCGACGCCACCGCTGCCGACCTGCACGCACTGGCACCGCTGTTGGCCGCACCGTTGGCGCAGCTGCCGACTGGCACCGGCATACAGCTCGTCCCGCTAGAGCGGCTGTGGTCCATTCCTTGGGCGGCCCTACCCGTCAACGGCACCCCGCTCGGGATGGCACACCCCCTGATGATTGTGCCGTCCTTGACCCTGGCGGCGCATCACGGCCCCTTGCCAGCAGCCGTACCCGATGACGGGAAGGTGTTCGCCCACATAGGTGGAGACGTACACGTACACGACCTCGCTGGGCTCGCACCCGCCACTAACCGAGCGACCGCCGGTGCGTCCGCTCGGGAGGCAGCGCTGAGCGGGGACCTCGACACGTTGGTGGTCGTGGCGCACGGACGCCTCACCCGCGGGGTGGGTCACTACCTCGAGCTCGGGGACGACGTCCTGCTCACTCCAGCGGACATGTTCACGGCGACGGTGCCACGCAGCGTCGCTCTGCTCGCGTGCTGGGGTGCTCACACGATGGAGCCGAACACTGGTGAACCGTTGACGCTCGGAACGCTTGCACTGGCCAGAGGCAGCCGTCAGGTGCTGACGACCATAAGCGAGCTGGGCGATAGCCGCTTGGCTCGCGCGGTCGTCAACGACACCCTGTACCGGGCGCGGACGCAGCCTTGGGCGGCGGCGTTGTTGTGGACCCTGCAACGGCGGCGAGAAGAACTCACTGCTGCCCCCTTGTCTGACTGGGCTCCCTTGGCGACCCTCGGAGCATGGTAGAGACCCCGGTTGACTACGCGACGACAGACCGCTACGACTACGAGTGGACGTCGAAGGCGTATGACCTCCTCAAGGCAGGCGCTTTGGAAGTGGGCATTCGCCGCATGGACAACATCCGCGAAGGGTGGGTCAGAGGCCAGTGCCCACGATGCCCACACGCCCTGCACTGGACGATGACGCTGGACGCCGTGGTTGGCACCGCCGGCAAGCTGAATACTCTCAGCCGAGAAAAGGACACGTACATCTCGTTGGACGTGACCTGCGGGTGCGACGTCACCCATCCGGGCGCTCCCATCGGCGTCAGCGGGTGCGGTGTCGTGTTCCGCGTCGAGGTGAAGGAAGGCACGCCATGAGCGCGCAGTTCAACCGCCCCTCTGGACCACCCACGCAGGCAAGTTCGAGCGTGCAAACGCAGTGGCAACAACTGACGGTTCAGTCGCTCCCGCGTGTTCGCGAGTCCGCCACCAAGTGGCGCGACGGCCTGGCCGCACTAGTCACGCTCATCACCGCAGGGCTCGTGGTGTCCGGACCCGAGAAGGTTTCCGACGTCGACGAGGCATGGCGCCCGTGGCTCACCGGCACCCTTATCGGCGGGTTGGTCGCCACCACAGTTGGGCTGCTGTTCGCCCTCAGGGCGGTTGCTGGACAACCGAAGGCTTTGACATTCGAAGAGTTCGCCGACAAGTGGGGTTCGCAGAACGCGTTGGCAGCCGCGGACGCCGAACGCGCCCGCCGGGACCTTCGCTGGGCTGCACGGTTCGCAGTCCCCGGCTTGTTCGCTCTCATTGCGGGCGTCGGCTTGTGGCTTCTTAGCCCAACAGGTTCCGCAACCTCAGCCGTCGAGGTCACCTCCAGTACCGAACGGTTGTGCGGGGAATTGAAGAGCGCCGACGACCAGCAGGTCCGACTGACCGTCGACGGGGAGAGCAAGGTCACCGAGGTGAAGTTCGCCGATGTGCAGAACATGCGCCTGGTCAAGGAGTGCGACACAGGCCGTCAAACGAGGTGACCTACACCCGCACATCCGACCCGCCCGGTCCTGCCACAGAGAAATGGGCTCTTTGGCAGTTGGCCTGGCCGAGCGCGCCGGCGCGCCAACAAGGCGTTCGCCGCTCTTGGCCCGGGAGCATGGAACGAGCAGCCTCACATTCACTTATGGGCACCAGCCGCTATCGCGGATGCGGCGTAGCCATCGGTCGCGTCGGATCCAGCCAGTCGGTCGTGTCCTTGTCCATCTCGGATCTCTGCAGGCGGCAGGCCGCGGCCCCTGAGGACTAGCGACTGCCGACGACGCACGGTGAGCAGTGCCGCCCGATGCTCGGCCGACGCCATACGGGTGCAGCAATCGCTCAGTGGAGAGAGGGGCGAACCGTTGGATCGACGGCTACGCAGTGCGCGACGCCATGTGGAACACCGCCGGGTAGAGCTCGATGAACTCCCGAGCGATCATCGGCCGACTCTGCCACTTGCAGGCTCGCCTACTCGTAGGCAGGTCACTTGCGGCGAAGTGACGCACCAATCGAGCAGTGTGCACCGCTTGGGTGTGGGGCGGATGGCCGGCGAACGGGCGCTCGCCCCCAATAGGATGGGTTGGAACGTGCGCGGTCGACTATTCCCTGTCGGCATCCTGGGTGGCCACCGCATTAGCGGGATCCCACCCCGGGACGTCCTTGCCAAACATCGTCAGTATGCGAGCGAGCTGCCTGTACGCCGCCGGGTGGTAGCGCTTGGACGCCGGATTGTTGTTGATGTAGGTGTGGAAGAAGTCCTTGACGTCCTTGTCGTCGCTCGTGATGTGGATAGTGCCGTCCTTCGCTGCCCAGATCTGCGCACTGTCGAGGCGGACGTAACTGACGTCAGACTTCGTGTAGGCCACCGCAATGCTCCTTCGCTCGGCATTCCATGGTGGCGGCGGTCAGCCGAAACGTCCAGGCGTTGCGCACATCGCCGATCGTGCGCTGCGGCACCTGCTGCGATGCGACGCTCCGCTGCGCGTCTCACAGGCTCGTTTTCAGCGTGAGCGAACCGCCACTCCTCTACGGCGCTCGATCGACGCGACCATAGGCCCAGTCCGCACGACGAAAGCTGGAAGGGTGCGCCGACCGATAGCCACGGCCGGTGATATCCGCATACCCTCTCGATAGGAGGCGTAGCCGTGAGTCCTGTTGGAGGTCCAGGAGCGCGGCGCCTTAGGGGCGCTGCGGATCGCGGCATGCTCGAGATCACCTGTACATGCGAAAGGGTCTACAAGATCCCCGAACGGGCGAGGCAACGAGCGAAGTGCCCGTGTGGCCTACGCGCGAGTGAACTCCCTGATCGCGAGCCTGCAGAGTAATCGGCTCACCTCTCGCTAACCTTTCACCATTAGTGATGCCATCAAGCAATTTGGTGCTCGGCTACAGGCTGTGGGCCTTCTGCCGACCCTTCTTGCTGTGTGGGTCCTTGCGACGATGCTCCTCGTTGGCGCGCCCTCCAAGGACCTCACATGGACCTCCGTCACATCAGCGTTTGCCGCCCTCAATGTGAAGGAGGTCGGGCTCGTAACTGTCACGGCCATCGCCCTAGCGGTGACGCTCCAGCCGCTTCAGTTCCGCATGGTGCAGCTGCTGGAGGGCTACTGGCCCGTCTCCTCGCACGGGTGGGCGTATCGACTGGGCCTTTGGCGCCAGACGCGACGGTTCACTCGCTTGGAGGGACGACTTTCGGTGACCGAGGATCCAAGTCGGGGAGCTGCACAGCAGAGAGCGCTTGAGGCCCGCGCAGAAGCGGCCATGGACCGCCTTGAAGAGCGCTTCCCCTCGGAGGATCGGCTGTTGCCCACGGCTCTGGGGAACGCCCTAAGGGCGGCAGAGGATAGGTCCGGCCGCCGATACGGTCTTCAAAGCGTTGTTGTCTGGCCTCGTCTCTACCCGCTGCTCCCAGCGCACCACCGGTCCTCCATCGAGGACGAGGTGACACAGTTGGATGTGTCGTCTCGCCTTGCCGTCACGTGGAGCTTCACCGGTCTGCTTGCGTCCGCAATTGTTCTTCGCGACCTGCAGGCCGCGCTTCAGAATCCAAGGTGGTGGCTAGTTGTCGGGGCGATCTGGGCGCTCGCTTGGTTGTCTTACCACGCAGCTGTCGAGTCGGCCGTGGCCCACGGGCTCGATATTGAAGTCGCCTTCGACCTGTATCGGTCGTACGTTGTTGAAGCAATGCGACTACCTGCCTCTTCAACCCTGTCCGAAGAGCGCCGAGTGCTTGCAGGTCTCACAACCCTGTTCGAGACCTACGACGAGACGCACGATATCGAGTTGATCTATCGCAAGGATCACCCGGTAGCCGACCGCGCTGACCACCGGACGTGAGCGGGACGGGGGCGCGGCCCCTAGTGATCGAATCGTCCGGCAGATGGTGCGCCGCAACGATGCGGTGCCCTAGCGGGGTTTTCCTCGCAGGCGGCGGAGCGACGCCGTTCTCTACGTCACACCGTTAGGTCGAGGTCTGAACGCGGCGGTGTGGTGTCTCACCTCGCTCACCCCTGCGCACTTATGGTGCAGCGCATGATCGAGGACTTCCTGGTTGGGGTCGCCGCGTCCACGGTGGTGGGCATCGTGCTGTGGCTGCTGTTACCGCGCGGCGTCGTCCTCACCCGGCTCAAGCGCGCAAGCGATTGGTGTGGGCAGCCGATTTCCGACACCTGGGTCCTTCGTAACGACTCCGCCGTGGCGGGGCGCCTGCTTCGCGTGCAGGTGACCAACTCGTCGATGTACGACGACACCCGCGGCCGATTCGTACCGCAGATCCTTCAGGACGATGTCGCCGCTAGCACTGGAGTGAGGATGTTCCTCGACGACCAAATAGGGGAACTTACTCGCGAGGAGACGTTCGCAGGACGGTGGACGGGAGTCGTGGTCGAGCCAGGCGACACCATCCAGGTGACCGTGCCCAACAACACCGATGTGCGTGTCGACTACAGGCGCGACGGCTGGACAGGAGTGTTGGAGCGGCGACACGTGCGCGTCCGCGGCGGCGTCTAGCACGCAGACTCATCGGCTCAAGCCAAATGCCTCGTGAGTGCCGCCACTCTCAAGGGGCGCTATGACGCACCCCCAGGGGGCGGCCTTCGGCGCTGGTCTACTGAGAGAGTCCCGCCACTTCACCCGAGTCGAGTCGCCGACCGCATCCGGATCGTGAAGGACTGCCTTACCAGGAAGAATTGCGGCTTCGCTGGTAGCCGCCCGCGTTACTGTTCCTGCGACTGGGGCCTCAACTGGTCGTGCGCGAACTTCAAGTCGTGCTGCATAGCCGACATGAGATCTCTGTATGACGTCATAAAGGCTTGCAACTCTGCATCGTCATGCGCCCCGCCGGCACGGCGTGCAGATGCAGTGCTGAGGTCGTAGCAAAGCGACAACAGCAAGTCCATCATGTCGCTATACAGTTCCTGCACTGTGCGGCTTGCGTTCAAACTGACGCCCAGTTCAAGCACCTCGAGTTCGTGATATGCCTCAGACTCGGCCAGGTCGCGACGGGGGGTCTCGTGACGCAACGCCCGCTCCAAGAGCCGGATCTGTACCTTCGCTGCCGCGTTTACTTCACCGAAGAGTTGCGACTTGCGCGCGACCTCACTACGCAGATACTCCAGCGTTGTGTCGTCCTGCCACTGCTGACGCTCCCAGTCAATCCGCTTCGAGTCCCTGCGCGATGTGGCGATCGCCGCGACCACTTGGGCGAGGACTGCTCCAGCTGCTCCGACCATGGCTGCCACGGCGACTACTTGCACCTCGTCCATCCCGCGCAGCGTAGTCCGTGCAACCAGAGGTGGCTGGATCTCCGGGGGGTGTCCGGTCCTTCGCGCAAGGGACGACTACCGACGCCTGGGTGCAAGCGTTCCTTTCGTCTCTTCCCTTCCCGTCTGAAGGCATCTCGAAGTGGACAGTCTCTTCTGAGATGGTCCCTTCCAACCGGGACGAGTGGCTCAACGACGGGCGATGCGCTCCGACGCCGCTCGTCGGCTCGGTGCCACGGGCGGCGAGGAGATGCACGTGCTGCGCCATGGCCGTACGTTGCTCTAGGGAGTCAAAACCGCCGCCACGCTTTGGTCGCCACGATGTGGAAGTGGCGCTTGAGACGCTCGGCGATCGGGCTGGTCCTAACCTCAGGACCATGAAGGCCGACAACAAGCCGGCGAGACGGTTCGCGAGCGCCATAGAGAGATCGCTGTCCGCGGCTGCCTCTTATGACGGCCACGACGAGGAGGAAGCATGGGCACTAACGCTGAACGTCCTCGCAGCGCTGTATGGGGCGGAGGAAGTAGAGAGGAGGCGGGACCAGGGCTACTACGAGCACCGCGATGCCAGCCCGAATGGACGTGTGCTCGGTGGTCTCATGTGGTGCCGCAACGATGTTCAGCACGCCGGGGGCGATGTGCGGCGACTGCGCTGGTCGCAAGCCGAGACGTACGTGAGGCACGATGGCGAGTGGAGGCGGGCTCAACCGTATGTCCGCCACGACGGCGATTGGATGCCTGCTCAAACCCTGGTGAACGGTTGGACTTGGCCCCGCCGGGATGAGGCGCCCCCGGATGGCAAGGGCCGGCACGCAATGTACGACGAGCGGGTTGCTGAGCGCCGATGGTTGGAACCCATGCGGGACGCTGCCTCGTATCTCTTGGAGGAGCGGCACGGTTGATCTGGCGGCGCAGAGACGCTGATAGCCGGTGGCGCGGGTGACGTGAGACTCTGAGTGGCTTAGCCGCGTCACCCGCAATCGCACACCGCGTGGGCATCTGCTGAGCCTCCTCAGGCGAACCGCAAGCTTGGCCGACGAACCAAGCTTGCGAGACGGTCAGGCGGCATGCGGCCATATGGCGGCTACTCCGCACCGTTTGACGATTGCAGAACCCGTAGGCGATCAGCCCGTCACGGCGTTGAGGTGCCGATCGTTTCCGATGCTCCGCACCGCGTCACACCCCTCAATTGGCTCAGCCCAGTGGCTGAGCAGTGCCGCTTCGACGTAAATCGCGCCAAGCGCCCGCACAGATTGAGCGCGCGTTGACACGTTCGCCTCCCCAGAGATGTGCCCCGCTACAAGAAGGACGCTGCAACCGTCGAAGCGGAGGGAGCGGTCTGCCAGGGGAAGCGTGGGATCCAACAGCAAGGCTGCGCCAAGAATTCGGTCACCAACCCCGTCGCTGGGCAGGGCGACTGCGTTCTGAGTCCGCATCAACTCAACCAAGGCCTGAGCGGCAGCTAGGAGTTCGTCCCCGGCCAACAGGCTGTTGCGGGTCTGTGCCTCCAGCACCCCAGCGAGCAGTTTGGTGGCCACCCGGCCAGTGTGCACCAATGCAAAGGGCGACGGGCAGTGGCTGCCCGGCGCGCCACTCATGCCATGGAGCTCAGGGCGGCCGCGGCCGCCTCAGCGTGGGCCTTGGCCACCAACGTTCCTGAGCGCTTGTCCAGATCGTCCTTGGAGGTGTCTCGCGCCTTTGCGCACTCCTTCCCTGTGCGCACCCGGACATCGGAGGTCACATCCAGACAGGCGGAGACGATCCCACCCTCGATCATGAGCCGCAGTTTCGGGCCGTCACTATTGCGACTCTGAGGTGCCTGGTCCGCTCTTCGCACTATGACCGTGTCCGGTTTCATGGACTTCGCGTGACCCCTCACCGCCGTAGCGACATTTCCGACGTGCGCAGCCCAGTCGTCGTCGTCCCCCGTCACGGGGAACTCCTCGACGACTCTCGCGGTCGACTCGTCGTCGCCGCTCTCTCCTTCGAGCAGCACCATACTCACGGTCGACTTCCAATTGTTGACCCTGACGGCGATTCCCAAGACTCTCACCTGGTCATTGTGCCTAGCCTTTGCCTCATGTCATCCGCCGCGCCCAGCCCGATCGGCTCCGTCATCGCAGATCGTTATGAGGTGTTGGACAGTCTCGGCTCGGGTCAGCACGGCGAGGTCTGGCGCGTTCACGACATCAACCTCGATGCGATCTTCGCCCTCAAACTCCTCGGGCCCAACCAGATCGCGGGCCCTTGGGCCGAGGCGCGTCTGCTCAACTCGCTCAGCGGCGACTACATCCTCCCCGTCCGCAACGCCGACACGACGCCGGAGGGAACGAGGTACGTCGTAACCGACGTGGCCGAACACGGCACCGTCATGGACCGCATCGACCCGACCCTCGGTGTGGCGGAGGAGCAAGCAGTGAGTTGGGTGCGGGAGGCGTGCAACGGACTGGCCCGCGTCCACCGTCACGGACTCCTGCACCGAGACGTTAAGCCTGAGAATCTATTCGTCACCGACTCGGGCAAGTGTCTGGTTGGAGACTTGAGCTTGGCTGGGGCACAGAACGCCTCGGGCTGCGTTGCGGCAGGTGGGACGCTAGAGACGATGGCCCCGGAGGTCGGAGCCGTCGCCCTTCCGGGGTACTCGGGCGACGGTGCGGTCTACTGCGTACGCAGCGAGGTATTCAGTCTGGGAGCGACCCTCTATTGGTTGCTGGCGGGAACGCCGCCAGTCACGGGCACTCGCTACCGGGATGCAGCGACGGCCGTCCTGGTCGATCTGTGGGAGTTGGCTCCGCACGTTTCTAGGGGCACCCGTGACATCGTGATGAGGACCCTTAGCGCGGATCCTGCCTCTCGGCACTCAGACCCCGCCGCGCTGGCTGCTGCGTTGGGTAGGCGCAACCGCCCCGAGCGGCGGTGGGTGCGAATCGCGGCGCATCCTGACCACGAGCGCTGCTACGAGGGCGTCAAAGCCGGCAGGGCCGTCGCCCTCTGCGTCGCCTCGAAGGGGGCCCAAAGCGGGTACACCCTTCACATGCATCACAGACCTTCGGGTAGGCGCCTTGCACATGACGGCACGTCCGCCAGCGCCGCTGGTCTGAGTCGAGCCATCCGTTCCGCCATCCGGGGCATTGGTTGACGTCGGGTGGGTCTAAACGCCACGCGCTCTGTCGGCGGATTGGCGTTGGCATTCACCCCAGGTTCGTTCGATCGGCCGAGTGTGCACACTCGCGCGATCGCCGACCTAAGCCCCAATTCTGTGCGAGGGACTGCGGAGTTCCACGCGTCGATGGCACGCTCGTTCCTGCTGGGGGGCTTCAGCAGCACGTGGCCCAGCGGCCGTCATGGGTCAAGCAAAGGGGGAAGGCGTGGTTCGTGGGCAAGAATCGCTATTCGGGGGACTGGATCGCAACAACGTCAAGCCAGCGCGACAAGAAGAACTTGAGGTTCTCATCACGGTTAAAGCTGCGCCCAACCCCTCGGAGAAGTCCGGAGAGACGGTATGCGTGGCCGGCGTCGGGCTAACGGCAGGACGAACTCGCGCCAGATGGGTGCGCCTTTACCCGGTCAACTTTCGATTCCTCGAGGCAGACCTCAAGTTCACTAAGTACGACATCGTCCGCGTGCGCGCGACGCCAGCGGTGGGAGACCCTAGAGCTGAGTCTTGGAAGCCGGACATCAGCTCGTTGGTTGTGACGGATCATCTACCCCCATGGCAACGGCGGCGAGAACTGCTGGACTCGCTAGCGGTTGACGATATGTGTGAGCTCAATGGCGTGAATCAGGCGGGCGCCACGGGACCCTCCTTGGGGTTGGCGCCAATCCGGGACATCCGCGACCTCAAGATCACCCGGCACCCGGGCTGGTCAGCAGTCGAGCAGGCCAAGATTGACGCCTACGTGAGCCAACTCGACCTCTTCGATTCGGCCGACAAGACTCCGTTGGAGCCGCCGCGATTCGTCGGTCATTACGTTTGGCGGTGCCACGCTGAGAGCTGTCGGGGCCACGAGCAGTCCATCATCGATTGGGAGTTTGTCGCTTTGCAGCGCCGCCTCGCTCGTCGCTCGGATGCGGAAGTGCGGGACGCGCTGAGATCGCGGTTCTTGGATCAGATGTTCGGAACCGGGCGAGAGCCATCGTTCTTCGTAGGTAACCAGTCGAAACGGCACCATGTCTTTCACGTCCTCGGGGTGTACTACCCCAACTGACCGATGTGTTGGCGGACCACGAAGCGGTGACAACTCTCCTCGTCATGCTCGAAGCACAGAAGTGCAACATGCTGCCGCGCCGCGCGGCTCTGAATGTCACGAAGGGCGGCCCGCGCAGGCTCAGCACCAAGCAAAGAGTGGTACCGAAGCCTTCCTTGCTCGATTTCGTTGCCCGCGAAGGCGGCGCGGTTATCCTTTGGATTTCCCAAGGCCCTGTAGTGCAAGTACTCCATCCCGCGGGAGCGAAGGGCTTCGCCTAACCTCGTCTTACTGAATCCCGGCTTGCGACTGATCGGGTTCAATCGAACGTCGGCGATGACCTCCACCCTCAGGTCGACCAGCCGGTCGAGGAACGTCTCAAGGTCGAGTCCTTCGTACCCTACGGTTGAAAGATGCCCTGCCGTGCCATTGAGATTCGCAGAGCGGACCCAACGCTGCAGTGGTTTGTCGAGGGCGTCTGCGAGTGCCGAGGCCGTGAACACGCCGGGGTTTGCTACGTGGCCCTGCTCCAGTTTTAGCAGCGAATGCAGGCTGATGCCTGCGGCGGTCGCCAGCTCCGCTTGCGTAAGCCCAGCGTTTTGACGACATTGCGAGATGACTCGGCCAAGGGCCGCCCCGCGGCTCAACTGATCATCGGTCACCGTCGGTCGGCTCATGAGGGGTAGTACATCATTACTAGGCGACTTCGACTGCCTCGCGCGACGAACAAGGCTCATTCCACTACTGCGGATCCCTTGATGATCGAGGCATGGGTTTACCGGGCAAGGTGGCGCCCCCCTCTTCCTGTTGGGCGTTGAGCTACCCCCCGGAGATTGGCCGTGAGCCGACACCCCTGAGTGGGCGGAGCCAAGGGCTAAGTGGGCGGATGAGAGCGCCCACAGTGGGCGGTAGGACTCGACCTCGACGCTGGCGCATCACTTGAAATGGATGCCCGTTCGGGCCTCTCACGCGCACCGGGCGCCCCTCCTCTCCAAGGCCCCGGCGGCCCGAGCGCCGAGGACGCCTGGGCCAATGCTGCCGAGGTCGCCGCTGTAGCTGGAGCGCGGCCGCCACGACAGAGGTACCTGCTGCGACGGACCTGCGCGGCTATTCGCGAGGCGCTCGGCGTCGACGCCCCGAATTCGGGTCGCTGTGGCACTACAGGGTCCGACGATGAGTAGCTGGTCTTGTCCGAGCTCCCCCACCCGCCGGCCGAGCCGGACCGCGCGCTCCTCGCCGACCGGCTGTCAGCGGGCGGGCGATGACAAAGGTCTTGACGCACGTACTTGCATTTTGCAAGCATGCTCGCATGAGCCTCTTCATCACCTGCCCCGTCGAGAGCGTCGACCGCTCGACCGCCTTCTACACAGCCCTCGGCTTCTCGCTCAACCCGGACATGTCAGACCACAACGTGTCGTGCTTCGCCATCGCGCCCGAGCAGTACCTCATGCTCGGCAGCCGCGAGATGTACGCGAGCGTCGGCGGCACCGAGGAGCTGATCGGCGGACCCGACACCCCCTCGAAGGTGACGGTGTCGTTCGACCTCGGCAGCCGCGAGGCGGTCGACGACCTCGTCGAGCGCGCCGGTGCTGCGGGAGGGCGCATCGGTGACATCGACGACTACCCCTTTATGTACCAGCGCCAGTTCGACGACCCCGACGGCTACCACTACTCGCCGTTCTGGATGAAGCCGCCCGCCGACTCCGGCGAGTGAGCGACCTCGCCGCGGCCCTCGACGTCGTCGGGAGCCGGTGGGCGCTCCTCATCGTGGAGCGGCTGCTCGACGGCCCGCAGCGCTACGGCGACCTCCAGCGAGACCTGGGCGCGCCGACGAACATGCTGGCCACCCGCCTGCGCGAGCTGCAGGCCGCCGGTGTGCTGACCCGGTTGCCGCTCCGCCACAACACCCGCGCCTACGCGCTGACGGACCGAGGCCTCGCCCTGCGCGAGGCGATCGACGCCCTCGGCCGCTGGGCCGCATCCGCCACGCCTCCCGGGCCGACGGCGGATGCGGACGAGCCTCGCCGACCGCGAGGAGGTCAGCCGACGTAGGGGTCGGTGACGACCTCGTACGGAGGCGTCGCGACCGTCTCGTCGAACTTGCTGTCCACGAACAGGATCCGGCCGCGCAGGACCTTGGCGGTCGTCAGCACGCGGGTCGGGTCGGTGGGTCGCTGCGAGACCAGGCCGGCCCGGCGTCCGTCCACGGTCAGCGTGAGCGTGGCGACGAACCGCTGGAAGTTCCGCACGACGAGCAGCCGGTGGCCCTGCCGAACCAGCCCGTCGGCGCCGGTGAGGTCGGCACCGCCGGTGGCCACCTCGGAGACGCTGCCGTCCCTGAGGGCGAACCGCCAGAGCCGCCCCGTGGTGCCCTGGGCCACGACCAGCGCCGAGCGGTCGGCGCTGACGACGATGCCTCCGAGGTTGAAGCCCTCGAGCTGCGGGACGGTCCCCGTCGCGTCGGCCCACCGGCTCACGGTCCAGCCGCCGCGGGACTGGGCCACGCGGTACACCTGCGGGGCGTTGGAGTTGGTGAAGTAGGCCGCGCCGTCCGGACCGATCGCGACGTCGTTGAGGAAGACGTCGTCCCCCGGCGCCCGCAGGGCGGCGAGCAGCCGCCCGCTCGGCGAGTACACCCAGAGGTCGGGGCGGTCGGGCTGGCCGATCCCGTTCGGCCCGCCGGCGACGTAGACGCGGCCGGCGCGGTCGACCGTGATCCCCCGGGCGGTGAAGCGGCCGTCGGTGCCGTCACCCGCGAGCCACTCCTCGGTCCGCGCCGATCGTGCGCTCCCGCGGTGGATCTCGCCGCCGGTCACCTCGCTGACGTAGAAGAGACCGCGGCGGGTGTCGGCGCCGATGCCCTCGAACTTCGAGCCGCCGGGGTCACCCGTCAGGGTGTAGGAGGTGGGGCGGGCGTGCGCCGAGGCGGGCGCGGCGAGGGTCGTCACGGCGGGGACGACGGTCAGGGCGGCGGCGGCGAGGGCGGCCGGGACGGTGCGCTTCACGAGGGGCTCCTTCGAGGACGGGGGTCGGGACCATGGCTCCGGGACCATGCTGTGCGACCGTCGGGGCGCCCGCGTCATCCGCCCGGCGACGCCTCGATAGCCAGATGGATGACGCCCGCCTCCACCCCCGTCTCTACGCTGGGCCCACCATGGACCCGACCACGGCCCCCTCCGACGCGACCGACCGGACCGGTGGCGGCGGCATCCTCGCGCCGGCCACCGGGCTGGACGCGTGGCTGCGGGCGGTCCTCGTGGTGCTCACCGTCACCTGCGCCGTCCGTTACCTCGTCCGCCACGACTTCGACGCGGCCGGTCTGGGGGTGCTCGTCGGCGCCGTCGCGCTGGTCGCCGCCTACTCGATGCGCGGCCGCCTGCCGCAGGGGCCCTCGTGGCCCACCGCCTGGCTCGTGGCCGTCGTGGCGCTGTGGGCCGCACTGACCGTGCTGGCGCCCTCGTTCGCCTGGACGGTGGTCCCGCTCGCCTTCGCCGCGCTGCAGGTGCTGCCCTTCCGGTACGCCGTCGGCACCGTGGCGCTCATGACGCTGGTCGTGTGCCTGGCGTGGCTGCGGATCACCGACGGGCTCGACCCGACCCTCGTCGCCGGTCCGGCGGGGATGGCGCTCATCACCGTGCTCGGGTATCGCGCGCTCGAGCGAGAGGCCGCCGTGCGGCAGGCCCTGCTGGACGACCTGCGCGCCGCCCAGAGCGACCTCGCGGTGGCCCAGCACCGCGCGGGTGCCCTGACCGAGCGGACCCGCCTCAGCCGCGACATCCACGACTCGGTGGGCCAGGGCCTGTCGAGCATCAACCTCCTGCTCAACGCGGCCGACGAGGACTGGGACCGCCGGCCCGGGCAGGCCAGGGACCACGTGCGTCGCGCCGCGAGCACCGCCCGCGAGGGCCTCGATGAGGTGCGCCGCGTGGTCCGCGACCTCGCCCCCGCCCGGCTCGACGAGGACACCTCGGCCGAGGCGCTGCACAGTGCCCTGGACGGCGTGCTCGCCCAGGCGCCGCCATCGGTCGACGTGTCCCTGCGGGTGGACGGCTCGGCGCGGCCGGTCCCCGATCCCGTGTCGACCGCCCTGGTCCGCACCGCCCGCGGGGCCCTGGCCAACGTCTACGAGCACTCCGGCGCCGGGCGCGCCGTCGTCACCCTCACCTACCAGCACGCGGAGGTGCTCCTGGACGTGCGCGACGACGGCCGGGGCTTCGACCCTCAGCGTCCGCGCGCCCGGGGCGCCCGCGGCACCGGGCTGCGAGGCATCCGGGAGCGGGTGTCCCTGCTGGGGGGCCGCACCGCGGTGGAGAGCGCGCGGGGCGAGGGGACGACGGTCTCCGTGGCGGTCCCGGCCCCGCCGGTGTCCTAGGGTGACGGCCGTGGCCGCGGTCCGTGTCGTCCTCGTCGACGACCACCCCGTCGTGCGGGCCGGTCTCCGGGCCCTCATCGACAGCCAGTCAGACCTCGAGGTCGTCGGGGACGCCGACGGGGTGGACGCGGCCGAGCGCGTCGTGAGACGTGAGGCTCCCGATGTGGTCCTCATGGATCTCAACCTGGGTGCCGGCCCCGGCGGGGTCGAGGTGACCGCCGTCCTGCGGTCACTGCCCTCACCGCCCCGGGTGCTCGTCCTGACCACCTACGACACCGAGTCCGACATCCTGGCGGCCCTCGACGCGGGGGCGACGGGGTACCTGCTCAAGGACGCGCCACCGCAGGAGCTGTTCGCCGGCATCCGGGCCACGGCCCGCGGGGAAACGGTGCTCGCGCCCTCGGTGGCCGCGACCCTGGTGCGCCGCGCGTCCTCGCCCGGCCCGGTGCTCACGGAGAGGGAGGTCGAGGTGCTCGAGCTGCTCTCCCGCGGGATGGCCAACAAGGAGATGGCCCGCGAGCTGTTCGTGTCCGAGGCGACCGTGAAGTCGCACCTGTCGCACATCTACTCGAAGCTCGGGGTGGACACCCGGGCCGGGGCCGTCGCGGCGGCGATCGAGCAACGCGTCATCCGCCGCTGAGAGTGGCGGCGCTCGGGGTCCGCCGGAGCCGGCCGGCATCGGCCGGCGTCCGCCATCGTCGCAATGGGGTGGCCGTCGCGGCGCCCGATGGGGGCCGACCTCGTCCCGGGCGGTCGCTCGACGCGCGCCGGGCGTCGTCCGCGGGTAGCGTTTCGTCCCGACCGCATGACAACGTTGTCAACACCCGGGGACACCATGACACGAGCACCCTCTGCCGTCGCGCGCCGCTGGTCGGCCGCCCTCCTGTGCGCCATCTCCTGCCTCGCCACCCTCGCGGCGGCGCCGGCCTCTGCCGACACGCCCGAGCACCGCCCGGCCTACCACTTCAGCCCGGCGAATAACTGGATGAACGACCCCAACGGACTGGTCTTCCACAAGGGCGTCTACCACCTCTTCTTCCAGCACAACCCGGTCGGCAACGTCTGGGGCAACATGTCCTGGGGCCACGCCACGAGCACGGACCTCGTCCACTGGACGGAGCAGCCCGTCGCCATCCCGTTCGACGCGAACGAGGGAGTCTTCTCCGGGTCGGTCGTCGTCGACACCGGCAACACCTCCGGCCTCGGCACCGCGAAGAACCCGCCGATGGTGGCGATGTACACCAGCGCCTACACGGCGGCCAGCGGTCGCGAGGGCATCCAGGCGCAGTCGCTCGCCTACTCCACCGACGACGGCCGCACCTGGACCAAGTACTCCGGCAACCCGGTCATCGACATCGGCTCGCGCGAGTTCCGCGACCCCAAGGTGTTCTGGTACGCGCCGGCGAAGGAGTGGCGGATGGTCGCGGTGATCGCCAACGAGCACAAGGTGCTCATCTGGCGCTCGGCCGACCTGAAGTCGTGGACCCGCCTGTCCGAGTTCGGTCCTCGCAACGCCACCGGTGGCGTGTGGGAGTGCCCCGACCTCTTCCCGCTCACCGTCGAGGGTGTCAAGGGCAAGAAGACGGTCAAGTGGGTGATGCTCGTCAGCCTCAACCCGGGCGGCATCGCCGGCGGGTCCGGCACCCAGTACTTCGTCGGTGACTTCGACGGCACGACCTTCACCCCCGACGGCCCCGCGACCTACGAGCCGCCGACGGGGCGTCTGCTGCAGGGCTTCGAAGACGGGTACTCCGGCTGGACCCCGACGGGCACGGCCTTCGGGAGCGCCCCGGCATCGGGCAGCCTCCCCGGTCAGCAGACGGTCTCCGGCTACGTGGGCGAGCACCTCGCCAACAGCTTCGTCGACTTCGACGCCGCCCAGGGCGAGCTGACCTCCCCCGAGTTCGTCGTCGACCAGCGCTACCTCAACTTCCTCGTCGGCGGCGGCAACCATCCGGCAGTCCCCGGCGCGACCCAGGGCGACCCCGGCGGTGAGGTCTTCACCGACTTCGAGGACCTCGACCCCACCACCCACCTCCCTGCCGGGTGGAGCGCCACCGGCGACTTCGTCGGCTACGGCGCCACCAGCTCGGGCCTGCCGAACCACCAGGGTGACAAGGTGCTCGACACCTGCGTCGTCCCGGACAAGTGCGACCCCGCCGTCGGCACGTTCGTCTCCCCCGAGTTCACCGTCACCAAGGGTCACGTCAACCTGCTCGTCGCCGGCGGAGACCACCCCCTCGGCACGAGCGGCCCGACCGTCGTCGAGCTCGTCTCCGGCGGCGAGGTCGTCGCCTCGGTGACAGGCAACAGCTCCGGCGAGATGGACTGGCGCTCGCTCGACGCGCGCCCGGCTCTCGGCAAGCAGGCGCGCATCGTCGTCCGGGACGAGCACAGCGGTGGCGACTGGGGTCACCTGATGGTCGACGACATCCGGTTCTCCGACAACGCTGCCGGGCCGCGCGACACCCAGACCACGGTCAATCTCGTCGTGGGCGGCGAGGTCGTCCGGTCGGCCACCGGCTCGGACAGCGAGGCCCTCGACTGGGCGTCGTGGGACCTCAGCGACCTCCGGGGGCGCACCGCGCAGATCCGGATCATCGACCACAGCTCCGGAGGATGGGGGCACGTGCTCGCCGACCAGTTCATGCTCGCGTCGGCCCCCGCCCGCAACGGCACCGAGCGCGCCGACTGGGTCGACTACGGCCGCGACAACTACGCGGGCGTCACCTTCAACGGGCTGCCCGACGACCGGCGCACCTCCATCAGCTGGATGAGCAACTGGCAGTACGCCGGCGACGTGCCGACCGACCCGTGGCGGGGCCAGATGACGATGCCCCGTCAGCTCTCCCTCGTCTCGACCCCCGATGGTCCGCGCCTGCGCCAGAAGGCGGTTCACAGCGTCGACAAGCTGGCCGACACCCGATCGCGGGACCACGCGAAGGTGCGGTCGCTTCGGTCCGGTGAGACCAGCACCGGGCTCCGGGCCACGGTGGCCCGCGTCGACGTCAGCGTGGACCTCGGGTCGGCGGGCGAGGCAGGGATCGTGGTGCGCCGCAGCGCCGACGGCGCCGTCGGCACCCGGATCGGCGTCCGCCGCGACGGGACACTGCTCGTCGACCGGACCCGCAGCGGTGACACCGCGTTCAACCGCCTCTTCGCGAGCGTCGAGCAGGCGCCGGTCACGGTGCACCGGGGGAAGGCCACCTTCACGGTCTACCTGGACCGCAGCTCGGTCGAGGTGCTGGCGCAGCGCGGCGAGGTGTCGGTGACCGACCTGGTCTTCCCGCCGGCCTCGGCGACGGGCATCGCCGCCTACGCGGCGGGAGGCAAGGCCGCGTCGGTCGACATCCGGGTGACGCCCCTTCGCCGCTGACACGATGGCGCGCGGCCGGCGCGGGTCACGTCCCGTGCCGGCCGGCCGAGGGGTGGGCCACGCGAGCCCTTGTCCCGCAACGGGTCCTCGCGCAGGATGCTGACATGACCTCGACGACGTCGTTCACCGGCCGGCTGCGGTCCCGCCTGAGCGCCACCGCGTTCCACCCCGACCTGCGGACCGCCTCCCGGGTGCTGCCGCCGGCAGCCGTCGCCGGACCCCGCTCCCTCGCCCTCTCGCGCCGGATGTCGTCGCACCGCCCCGTCGCCGGCGCCTACACCGCATCGGTCGGGGACGGTGAGACGCTGGTCTACCGGCCGAGGGGCGCGGTGCGCGGTGGCGTGCTGTGGATCCACGGCGGCGGCATGGTCATCGGGTCGCCGCAGCAGGACGCCCGGCTGTGCCGCCGCATCGCCGAGGACCTCGATGCCGTCGTCGTCGCTCCTCGCTACCGGCTCGCCCCCGAGCACCCGTTCCCCGCCCCGCTGGAGGACTGCTACGCGGCGCTCCGATGGCTCGCCGCCCTGCAGGAGCTCGCCGACGTGCCGCTCGTCGTCGCCGGGGCCAGTGCCGGAGGCGGGCTCGCGGCCGGCGTGGTGCTGGCCGCCCGCGACCGGGGCGAGGTTCGAATCGACAAGCAGGTGCTCGTCTACCCGATGCTCGACGACCGCACCGCGGCCGGCGCCGACCCCGCCGCCGACGTGCGGAGGGTGTGGAACAACACCGCCAACGCCTTCGGGTGGAGGTCCTACCTCGGGTTCGCGCCGGGGTCGGCGGACGTGTCGCCCTACGCTGCACCGGCTCGGGCCACGGACCTGGCCGGTCTCCCGCCGACATGGATCGGCGTCGGCACCTCGGACCTCTTCCACGACGAGGACGTGCTGTACGCGGAGCGGCTGCGCGCTGCCGGGGTGCCGACCGACCTCGAGGTCGTGCCCGGCGCGTTCCACGCGTTCGACGGGCTGCCGACCGAGGTCAGCCGCGGCTTCGTCGAGTCCTACCTCCGGGCCATCGCCACTGGGCTCGTGGTCGCCTGACTTTCGTTCACGTGGCGTCCGGAAGCAAACACGAACCAAGCCAGCCGCCGCGCACTCTGCCGAGGCGGGCAGTACGCTCGCGCAGCGCTGCGACTGAGCGAAACCCAACCGATGTCGGGGGCTCCTGCGACCATGTGGATCGTGGGGATCTCAGACGAAGACGTCATGGTGTTAGCTGCACGCGTTCGCAGCACGGTCGGCGATCAGCTTCCGGCGTGGCCTGGAGGTTGGCCCGGTCAGGTTGAGCTGGCGTTGATCGATGCGATCTTCTCCATCCGAGCCCGCTATGGCCAGCCGGGCACGGAGGGCCGCCCATCCACGGGCGTCCTCGCCGTCGTGGAGCGTTGGTCGGAGCATCGGGGTGGCCCTGCCGACGACCTCCTTCGACTTCGCGAGATGGACATACAGAGACTGACCCACATCCTCAGCAACAAGGCCAAGAGCGGTGGTCGCACCAAAGCTGCGGTGGTCGTTGATGCAGCGTCCCGCCTGTCAGAGGTAGGGCTTCGGCACGCATCGGATTTCACCGGATCAGCCGAACAGAAGGCCGCCTACATCGGCGTTCCTGGGTGCGGAGGCATCACCTGGGCTTACTTCGGCATGCTGCTCGGCCAACCAAACTCCAAGCCTGATACCTGGGTTCAGCGGTACATCCGCGGGAGCGTCAGGTCAGACATCTCGACGGAGGACTGTCGTCGTCTGGTCAACTCGACCGCGAGACATCTGGACGTCGATGCCACGCGACTGGACCACGCGATCTGGCTCTATGCGCGTGGTCGCTTGTAGGCGATGGTCGGCGCTGCGGTAAGCGGCGACATGGTGCGACTGGATGTCACGGTCGTACGCATTCGCTCCCGATTCACCCACCTTTATGTGCCATGGGGCTGGATCGATGCCGCGGCCGATGATGGTCGCAGTCTGACTATCGCCGTGTTCCCATCAGTGTTCGCGCAGTTGTCTCGGTTGGAGGCCGGGGACCGGCTGCACGTTCATGGGGAGATGCGGAGCACGGCCTACGGGACGGACGTCGTCGTGGCCTGCGCTTTCACCGCACTCTGAACCCGGCGCACCTTTCCGTCCGCGCAAGGTTCGGACCGCATCGACACCGAGCCCACCGGCGACGATCGGCCAGCCGCCATGGCCACCTAGCCGCCAGCGAGGTCGCGGCTGCGCTGCTCAATGCCCATCTCGCCGTACGGGTAGTCGGCGGCGCCGAGGTCACTGGCCTCGTCGAGCGCCGCGGACTCCTCCGTCGACAGCTCGAGCCCTGCGGCCTTCAGGTTGGCACGTAGCTGCTCGGTCGTGCGCGCGCCGAGGATCGTCGACGTCACCGCCGGCCGGTTCGTCACCCACGCGAGCGCCACCTCCGGCATCGAGACACCGCGGCCCTCGGCGACCCGGCCGACCGCGTCGATGATGCGCCAGGTGCGGTCGGTGCCGCGCCGGTCGTAGGCCTCCATGCCGCGGCCGGGGTCGTCGCCGAGCCGGGTGTCGCCGGTGGGCCGCTCGTCGCGTCGGTACTTGCCCGAGAGCCACCCGCCGCCGAGCGGGCTCCACGGCAGCAGGCCCATCCCGGCGTCCAGCGCGGCCGGGACGACCTCCCACTCGATCTCGCGGACGATGAGGCTGTACTGCGGCTGCAGGGTCACCGGCGCGCGGAGCCCGAGCGCCCGGGCGGTGTGCACGGCCTTGGTCAGCTGCCAGCCGGTGAAGTTCGAGAAGCCGTAGTACCGGATCTTCCCGGCCTGGACGAACCCGTCGAGCGTGCGGAGGGTCTCCTCCAGCGGTGTGTGCGGGTCCCACGCGTGCGCCTGGTAGAGGTCGACGGAGTCCACGCCGAGCCGGCCGAGCGAGGCATCGAGGGCGCGGGTCAGGTGCCGCGCGGACAGGCCGTTGCCGTTGGGCCCCTGGTCGGTGGCGAAGCGGCCCTTGGTGGCGAGGACGACGCGCTCGGTCACCTCGCTCGGGCGGGCGGCGAGCCATCGGCCGATGATCTCCTCCGACACCCCGGCCGAGTACACGTCGGCGGTGTCCACGAGCGTTCCGCCGGCCTCGAGGAAGACGTCGAGCTGCTCGTGCGAGCCGGCCTCGTCGGTCTCCGTGCCGAAGGTCATGGTGCCGAGGCACAGCTCGGAGACGGCACAGCCGCTGTGGCCGAGGGTTCGATAGCGCATGCCGTCGACCCTAGCCGCGGGCCACCGCGACATCGGCCCGCGGGATGTGACCGTGTTCGCCGAACCCCGGTCGCCAGGGTCGTCGAGGTCCTACCCTCGCGACGTGGGATCGGATCGGTGGCTGCGCCGCGTCTACTACGTGGCCGTGCTCGGGGTGGCCGCCGCCGGGCTGGTGGTCGGCATCACCGCGAAGGGCTGGTGGAGCACTCCGCTCGGCTGGGCGCTCCTCCTGCTCTGGGTGGTGTGCACCGCTGTGGCCCTCTCCCGCACCCTTCGGCGCGACCGGGCCGGGGCCGGACGCACCGGCTGAGGCTGCCTTCGCGACGTCGGCCTTCCACGGTCCGGGCCCGCGTCGTCCGCGCCCGGCGACGACCCCGGTCCAGGCCCTCCGCGTGGACCGCACGTCTGGGAGTCCGCGCCGATTACCCTCGGCCGGGTGCGACTGATCTCGGCCGTCCTCGGCTTCGCGCTGAGGAAGCTGGGCCTGCTGGGGGCCACGGTGCTGTCGCTGTTCGTCGCCTACCTCGCGCTCCAGGCCCTGATTCCTCCGCTGCAGCAGGCCGTGGCGGACCGCGGCCGGCTGGAGCGCGTCTCGGCGGAGCGCGCGACCCTCGAGGACGACCTCGCTCGCCTGACGCGTGAGGTCGACGAGAGCCGGCGGGCGAGCATCGAGCGGACCGAGGTCCGCCTCCGGGCCGAGGTCGAGCGGACGCAGCGGAGCATCGGCGACAAGCGGAACGAGATCGAGCGGCTGCGCGCCGGGCGTGAGGAGGTCTGTGGTTTCTGGAGCAAGGTCGGCGACCTCCTGACCCCTGGAGACGCCTGCGAGAGCGCCGAGGCCGCCGTGGCCAGGGCCGGCGAGGCACTGGACACCCTGGAGGCCAACCTCTCCCGCGCCGAGGCGGACGCGGCGGTCATCCGGGACCCCGACCTCACCGCCGCGCAGAAGCTCGACCGGCTCGGCGGCGGTGACGGCGGCGACCAGACCCTCGAGCGCGACATCGCCAACACCGAGTCGGAGCTGAGCCAGAAGAAGGCCGAGGAGACCAGCCTCCGACAGGCACGCGACTCCGGCGCGGGGTGGGTGCTGGAGCAGTGGTCCCGGTCCTGGAGGTGGCTGGCGGGCATCGCCGTCCTCGTCGTGGTCATGCCCGCGCTCCTGCGCACCGTCGGCTACTTCCTGCTCATGCCGGTGGTGAGGCGGCTGCAGAAGCCGATGGACCTGACCGCCGACACCGAGCACCCGACCGCCGACCTGCGCTCCACCGAGGCCCGGCGCACCCTCACCGTGGACCTGGGCGCCGGGGAGGTGCTGTCGGCCCGGTCGGAGCACGTCCGCCCGGTGCAGGGCCGGGTGCGCAGTCGCCTTCTCTATGACTGGAGGTCGCCGTTCATCAGCTTCGCGGCCGGCCTGTACGGCCTCAGCCGGGTCGGCGGCGGCGAGGGCGTGCTGAGCAGCGCGACGCTGGCGACCCCCGATGACCCGAACTCGTACCTGATGCGCATCGACTTCGAGGACCACCCCGGACTGGTGATGCGCCCGCGGCACGTCGTCGGGGTGATCGGCTCCCCGGGGCTGCGGACGACGTGGCGGTGGGGGCTCCAGTCGTTCGCGAGGTCGCAGGTGCGGTACATCCTGTTCACCGGCAGCGGGAGCCTGGTCGTCCAGGGCAGCGGCGACGTCGTGGCGACCAACCCCCGTGGGGGGTCCACGAGGATCGAGCAGAACCTCATGATGGGCTTCGACTCCCGCCTCGTCGCGACGGTCAACCGCACCGAGGTGTTCTGGCCGTACCTGTTGGGCAGGACGCCTCTGGTCGACGAGGAGTTCACCGGCGCCGAGCCGCTCTTCTGGCAGAAGTCCAGCGCCGACGGACCGCGCAACCCGATCGCGCGGACGTTCGACGCCATCTTCTCGGCGCTCGGCAAGCTGTTGGGGTTCTGACCCGCCGCAGTGACCACGTGGCGGCAGGCCACAGGTCAGCCGACGGGCCGCAGGATGACGGTCCGGTCGGTGTGGCCGCTGTCCTCGCAGTAGCGGATCTCGCAGCTGAGGGCGACGATGACGCCCTTGTTGTCGACGTCCATCGCGTGCCGGATGCGGCGACCGGAGGGGACGTTCACCACGCTGTTGAGGTCGGTGAGCACGCCGTTCCTCCAGACCGTGCCGACGCTGTACCCGTAGGCGGCTCCGGAGACGCGAGCGCTGCCCACGACGACGCCGGCGTCGTTGATGCCGGCCGCCTGGCTGCTGCGGTAGGTGAAGTCCGGGCCGAGGACACCGAGGTCGCGCATCGCCCCGTTCGTCCACAGGAAGCCGTGCGTCTCACCGTTCTTCGCCTGGGAGAAGCCGACGACGGAGCCAATGCCGTTGATGCCCAGCGCCACCGTGGCCTCGACGGTGCCCCCGAGCCCACCGAGGTCGCGCATCACGCCGTTCGCCCAGATGAACCCGTGCAGCGGGTAGCCCTCCTTCGGCAGCGCGGCCCCGACGACCTGCCCGGCGTTGTTCACCGCGTGCGCCTCGCTCAGGGTGGACCACGGGCTCGTGGTCGTCCCGCCCAGGCTGCCGAGGTCGATGATCCGTCCGCCGCGCCACACGACGGCGCGGGTGGGCGAGGACTGGCTCGCGTACCGCACCCCGACCACCGTGCCGTCGTCGTTGATGCCGCGTGCCGCGCTGCCGCTCCCGCTGCCGTACCCCGTGCCCAGGTCGGTCATCACGCCGTTGGTCCAGCGCACCGCGTGCGGTGGGTTGACGCCGTCGACGTGGGACTGTCCGACGACGACTCCGGAGAGGTTCACCCCCCGGGCCGAGCTCTCCCCTCCGGGTCCGGGGAGTCCGTCGCCCAGGTCCGTGAGCACCCCGGCCCGGAAGCGGTAGGCGTGGCCGTTGGAGGTGCCGACGACGGTGCCCGCACCGTTGCTCGCGGCCGGCTCGCTCCATCCACCGGTCCCGCCCAGCGTGCCCAGCGCCTGGTAGGTGTACTGCCGGTCGACGACGACGGCCGTCTCTGCCGATGCCGCCGGCAGGCCTGCGGCGGAACCCAGGACGGCCAGGCCGCCGACGACGGCCACGAAGGCCCGTGTGGTGGTTCGTCCCATGTCGCGCTCCTCCGTCGGCGTCCGTCCCCATCGTGCCGAGCCCACCCGACCGGGGACGAGGGCCGGTGCCTTACGGATCGCTTACGGCGCGACCATCGACCTCGGCCCCGCCCGGGTGCGACACTCCTCTCGGCGCGGAGGGCGCCGACGAGAGGGGGATCCGGTGTTCCGGAAGGTCAACGAGTTCCGCAGGTACATGAAGAACCGCGACGCGATGGCCGCCGCGCTCGTGCCCGACGAGGCCGTCGTCGCGGACGCACCGATGCCCGGCCTCGCACCGGCGATGGAGGCCGCCGTCGCGGGCGACCACGCACCCGCCGCCGACCTGCTCGCGTCCACCCATCGTCGTCGGGCGTGGGACGACCGCAGCCACGCCGTCGACCTCCTCGCGCGGATGTCCCTGCGCACGCCGCAGTGGCTGGACGCGTGGGAGACCGAGGCCGGCCCCGACGACCCCGCCCCGCTCGTCGTGCGCTCGGCGCTCGGGCTGAACAGCGCGTGGGAGCACCGCACCCGCGAGCGCGCCGAGAACGTCTCGCAGGAGCAGTTCAAGGCCTTCCACGCGACGCTCGGCGACACCACCGACACCCTCCAGCGCGCCGTCGACCGCACCGACGACGACCCCGAGCCGTGGCGGCTGGGGCTCATCCACGCGCGCGGGCTGGAGGCCCCGCCGGAGGTCTGGCAGGGCTACGTCAGCGCACTGCGCGAGATCGACCCGTGGCACCACGGCGGCCTGCGCGCGGCCCTCGAGCTGCAGACGGCCAAGTGGTTCGGGTCGCACGAGCAGGCCTACGACGTCGCGTTCGGCCTCGCGGCCGAGGCGCCGGCCGACTCGCGCGTCCGCACCCTGCCGCTCGACGCGGTCTTCGAGCACGCGGTCGCCGACGGCGCCGAGGACGTCGCCCGGGCCGGGCGGGCCGAGGAGGCCATCGCCCTGACGACGGGCTGGCTGGCGCAGGCCGACCCCGAGCGCTACCACGTCGTCGCCGTCCACCGGGGAGTCCTCGCCGCCACCTTGATGCTGCTCGGCCGCTTCGACGAGTCCTTCGACGAGTTCGTCGCCCTGGGCCCGCACGCGACCCGCTACCCCTGGGGCTACTGGGCCGACGACCCGCGCGAGGGCTTCCTGCGCTTCCGGAGCGCCGTGTCCGTCAAGGCGGCAGGGCGGAAGTGACCGCGCGCCTCGTCCTCGCGGTGGGCGAGCACGCGGGGGTCGCCGAGCGGGCACGGTGGGCCCGCACCCCCGTGCGCGTCGTCGGGTCCCCGGCGCCCGGATGGGTGTGGGTCCTGCCCGATGCCCCGACCACCGCCCTCGACCGCGCGGCCGAGGAGACGAGCGAGCACGGGGACTCGCTTCTGCTCAGCGTCGGCGAGTGGCGCTCGGAGCTGCAGGTGTGGCGGCGCGAGCAGCGGGTCCTCGTCCTGGGCTGGGAGCCCGGCGGCGCCTCCGGGCTGGAGCGCGAGCCGGCGGTCGCCGCGGCCGAGGTGCTGGCCGCGGTCGTGTCCGGGGTCGACGTCCGCGCCCTCGCCCTCCTCCTCTCGGGACCCCGGTCCGGGACCGGCGCGTGGCGTGACCTCGTCGAGCACCTCCGGCTGCCGCTGCCGCCCGGCTTCCCGGACACCCCCGCCGGCGATCTGCTCCCCGGCCTCGGCGAGCGGGTCAGCACCACCGGCCTGCTCGAGGCGGCCGGTGTCGACGAGGACGTCCGCTGGGTGCGCGGCTTCCTCCGGTGGTTCTCCTGGGCGTTGCTCGCGATAGCGGCGGCCATCAGCTTCGTGGCCGTTGGCGTCAAGGGGTCGCCCGTGAACCTGGCCGTGGGGCTCGCCTTCCTCGCGGTCCTGGGGTGGTGGGTCCTGCGGTACCGCGCTCGACGCACCGCCGCCGACCACTCCCACGACGAGCGCACGGAGGTGCACCCGTGACCGATCTTCCTCCCGCACAGTCCCTTCCCGACCCCGACGGCGCCCTGTGGTGGCGGAAGCGCGCCCGATGGATGTACGCCGCCGTCCTCGACGGTGAGCTCGCCGACCACCAGGGCCCCACCGTCGCCAGGCACCGGCTCGAGCGCGAGCGGGTCGGGCGGATCTCGCTGCCCGGCGGGCTGCTGGTCGCCGCCGACCCCTACGTGATGGATGCCGAGCCGGCGCCGTTCGTGCAGGCCCTCGGCGCCGAGGAGGCCGACGTCGTCGCCGTGCGGGCGCTCGTCGGGGAGGACCACGAGCGGGTGGCGGCCCTCGTGCTCGTCGCGGGCCCCGGCCCGGTCGTCGACTGGCGGATGGCCACGCTCCCCGGGCAGGATCCGTCGACCCTGGGCGACGAGGAGTTCCTCGGCTACGGCGTCGACGCGGGCACCGGGTCCTTCGGCAGCCCCGACGCGATGCGGGTGGCCGGCCGCGTCCTCGCCGAGGACGAGGGGATGCTCGAGGACCCTTTGTCGCAGAGGCTGTTCGAGGACGGCATCGGCACCCGGAGCGCGGCCGTCGCCGCGCCCGAGCCGGGCGCCGAGCCCGTGGCGATCTGCTCCTCGGGCTGGGGTGACGGGGTGTACCCGACGTGGCTCGGGTCCGACGCGTCCGGCATCGTCGTCGTCGCGGTCACCGACTTCCTCCTGACCGGCGACCCGTACGCGAGCTCGCCGGAGGACCAGCCGCAGGACCCGCCGCCGACGGCTCCCGAGCCCGAGGCCGCCGACGGCGAGCCGCGAGTGCCGTTCTGGCAGAAGTGGTTCGGCTCCTGACGCAGGGGTCACTCGTCGAGGAACGTCCGGACCGCCCGGATGAACTGCTCGGGCTCGGTGGCGTGCACGAGGTGCCCGGCGTCGATGACCGTCAACCGGCCGACCGGCAGCACACGCACGAGCTCGCGGACGTGTTCCTGCGGGACGTGGCTGGTCTCCCCGCCACCGATGACGAGGGTGGGCGCAGCGACCCGCCGCAGCACCTCACCCCATCCGGGGTCGGGGTCGTCGATCTCCGGGCGCACCTGCTCGACGACGGCCCAGTCGAACGGCAGCCCACCCTCCGGCCGGGCCGGTGGCGCCGGCGTACGCCGGTGCGGGACACCGACGTCCTCGAGGACGAGGCGGCGCACCAGCGCCGGTCGCTCGGCCGCCAACCGGCACGCGACGAGCCCGCCGAGCGAGTGGCCGACGAGGTCGACGGCCGGCTCGCCGAGCGCGTCGAGCAGTCCGACGACGTCGGCGGCCATCAGGGCGATGGAGTACGTGCCCGGGCGGTCGCTGCCGCCGTGGCCGCGCAGGTCGACGGCGTGCGTGGTGCGGTCACTGGAGAGGTCGGCCGTCACGACGTCCCAGTCGCGCGCGGTCATCCCCGTGCCGGGCAGCAGGACGACCGGCCGCGCACCGCTCGCCGTCGCCGGCCGGCGCACGACGTGCGAGAGGTGCACTCCCCCGCCGACGTCGACCCGCTCCACGCTCACCATCCCCCGACCCTGCTCGACGCGGCGGGCATCGGCAAGGGTTTCCGCCACGGGCGGACGCCGTATCGGGGCAGGATGGCCCGATGGACGACGAGGTCGAGGTCAGCGCGATGGCGATCAACGTGAGCGTGCCGGAGCGCCTGCAGTGGAACGACACCCGACGTGGTGAGGAGTTCCTGCTGACCACCCTCAACGTCCGGATGCTCCCCGACGGCACGCTCGCCGCCAAGGCCTACGGGCGCCCCACGGCCGGCGGGCGCGGGGCGTACACCTCGTTCCGCCTCCCCGACTCGCTCGAGCTGGCCGCCCTCGTCGAGGCCGCCGCCACCGAGGCCGCGGCCAAGTGGTCGGCCCACCGCGGCCTCGCCTGACGAGACCCGCGCGGACGGCCGGGACGGCGTCGGGAGCTTCTGCGTCATCACGGTGATGGCGTGGATGTTGGCCCGCGACGCGGATGCATCCGCGTCCGCGTGGAGTTTCCGCGTCGTCACGGTGACGGCGTGGAAAGTCGCCGCTCAGTCGTCGAGGAGGTGCGCGACGTGGGCGTTGGTGAAGAGGCGCGTCGGGTCGAGGCGGTCGCGGACGGCGCGGTAGTCGTCGAAGCGGGGGTAGAGGCCGCGCAGCCGCTCGGCGCCGAGGGTGTGGACCTTGCCCCAGTGCGGGCGGCCCTCGTGCTCGGCGACGATCGCCTCGAACACGGCGAAGAGGCGGCGCGGGTCCATTCGGTGGTACTGGTGCACGGCCACGTAGGCGTTCTCGCGCTCGTACGCGGTGGAGAGCCAGACGTCGTCGGCGCCGACGAAACGCACCTCGACGGGGAAGGGCACCGGCTCACTGCTGCGCTCGAACCAGGCGCGCAGCTCCTCGAGCACCGGCACGACCGACGCGCGCGGCACGGCGTACTCGGACTCGACGAAGCGCACCTCGCGCGAGGAGCAGAAGACCTTCCAGGAGTCGTCGGCGAACTCGCGGGCCCCGAGGACGTTGGCGCTCACCCGGTTCACCCGCTGCGTCGCTGCGGGCACGCGGGTCAGCACGCGGTTGACGCCCTCGAACAGCCGGTTGGCCAGCAGGTCGTCGTCTAGCCGTGCCCTCCACGCCGGCAGGGGTCCCGGCCCCTTCCCCGGCCCGACCCGGTCGTTGCGCTTCACGAGCGCGCGGTCGGTGTGCGGGAACCAGTGCATGTCGAGGTGGTCGTGCGCGTCGGCGAGCTCGTGGATGCCGACCAGCGTCTCGCTGAACGACTCCCCCGACTCGCGGGCGTGCAGCCGGAAGGACGGCACGCACTGCAGCTCGACCTCGACGACGACCCCGAGCGCCCCGAGCCCCACCCGCGCCGCTTGGAACACCTCCGGCGACTCCTCGGCCGAGCAGCGCAGCACCGAGCCATCCGCAGTCACCATGGTCAGCCCGCACACTGCCGCCGCGATGCCCTGCAGCCGCACCCCCGTGCCGTGCGTCCCCGTCGCGATGGCCCCGCTGATCGTCTGCCGGTCGATGTCGCCGAGGTTCGGCAGCGCGAGCCCGAGCGCCTGCAGCGCCGGGTTCAGCTGGTGCAGAGGCGTTCCCGCGGCGACGCGCACCCGCATCCGTTCACGGTCGACGCCGAGCACGCCGCGCAGACCGTCGATCCGCAGCAGCACGCCGTCGGTCGCCACGAGCGGTGTGAACGAGTGGCCGGTGCCGGCCACCCGCAGCGTCAGCCCGCGCTCCCCCGCCGCCGTCACGGCGCCGATGACGCCCTCGACGGTCGCCACGTCGGTGACGAGCGCGGGGTGTGCGACGACGTTGCCGCCCCAGTTCCGCCAGGTCGTGCCGGTCGCACCGCTCATCCCCAGTTCCGCCCCTCGCCACGGTAGGTCGGCACCGTGTCGACGAGCTCGCCGCCGCGCACCAGGTGCAGCGCGTCGAAGCGCTCGAGCAGCTCGCCCGCCTTGGCCCCCCGCATCCACACCCGGTCGCCGATGCCGAGCCGCTCGACGCCCTCGCCCTCGACCGGGGTCTGCACCTCACCGGCCGCCTCGCTCCTCAACAGCGACCAGCCGCGCCGTACCGGCGACGGCACCCGCGACCACCCCGGCTCGCCGCTGGCCACGTACCCACCCCCGAACGCCGTGACGATGCCCCGCGCCGGCCGGCGCACGACGTCGAGCGCGTAGGCCATCGCGGGGCGCGGGGAGAAGGCGTCGTAGCCGTCGAAGAGCGTGGAGGCGTAGAGGCCGGACCCCGCGGCGAGCTCGGTGACCGCGGTGTCGGACCCGAAGGTGTGCAGGCTCCCGGTGCCGCCGCCGTTGACGAAGCGAAGGTCGGCCTCGGTGCGCACCGCCTCCACCACGGCGGCCCGTCGCTGCACCAGCTCGGCCACCGAGCGCTTCTTGAGCAGCCGCACCGCGGGCGAGTCCGGCAGGCCGGCCACCTGGGCGTCGTAGAACATCACGCCGCGTACGTCGAGCCCGACGCCGAGCGCGGCCCGCACCACGGCCAGTGCCTGCGCCGGCGTGCGCGTGGGCGAGCGCCGCACCCCCAGGTGCGCCGGACCGACCCGCACCGAGGCGTCGACGTCCAGCGCCACCCCGAGCCCGCGCACCCCGTCACCGAGGGCGTCCCGCAGGAACCGCACGTGCTCGACCGAGTCGACGGTCACCGTCACCTCGCGCCGGAGCTCCTCGGACGAGCCCACCGCCCGCAGCGCGGCGACGTCGGCCGACGGGTAGGCCACGTAGACGTCCCGCACCCCGGCGCCCGCGAGCCACACCGCCTCACCGACCGCGTAGGCCATCACCCCGGAGAACCCGGGCCGGGCCAGCACGTCAGAGAGGACCCACCGGCAGCGCAGCGACTTCGACGCCACCCGGATCGGCCGGACGCCCGCCCGCCGCACGAGGTCGGCGGCGTTGGCCTCGTAGGCGTCGAGGTCGAGGACGACGAGCGGTGCCGGCAGGCCGGCCGTCGCGGCGTCCCAGCCGGCGGTCACGGCATCGGAGACGTGGTCCACAGCCCGACCCTAGTGCGACGATGGGCCGGTGACCGAGGACCTCGAGGAGTTCGTCGGGGACCGGACCCGCGGCCCACGCACCCTCCCCCACCGCGCCTGGCTCGTCGCCGCGGTCACCCTCGCCGCGCTCGTCGCCGCCGCGGCCTTCCGCTCCTCCACGGGCGTGCTCCTCGAGCCGGTCGAGTCCGAGTTCGGCTGGAGCCGCGCCACCACCTCGGGCGCGGTCAGCCTCAACCTCGTCCTCTACGGCCTGACCGCCCCGTTCGCCGCCGCGTTCATGGAGCGCTTCGGCGTGCGCCGCACCGTGGCCGTCGCCCTCGTCGTCGTCGGTGTCTCGAGCGGCCTCACCACCGTGATGACCTCCGCGTGGCAGCTCTGGCTGCTGTGGGGCGTCTTCATCGGCATCGGCACCGGCGCGATGGCCCTCGTGCTCGGTGCGGTCGTGGCCAACCGGTGGTTCGAGCGGCACCGCGGCCTAATCACCGGCATCTTCTCGGCGGCCAACGCCACCGGCCAGCTCGTCTTCCTCCCGGTCATCGCCCGGGCCGCCGACGGGCCGGGGTGGCGCTGGGCGGCGGGCATCGTCGCCGTCCTCGCCCTGCTCGTCGCCGTGCTCGTGTCACTGCTCCTCCTCGACCACCCGCGCGACCGCGGCCTGCTCCCCTACGGCGCCGATCCTGCTGCCCCGGCCCCGATGGCCGCCGCCTCCACCGAGCCACCGGCCCGCCGCGCCGTCCGCACCCTGACGAAGGTCTCGCGGTCGTGGACGTTCTGGGCGCTCGTGCTGACCTTCTGGGTCTGCGGCTGGTCGACGAACGGCATCATCCAGACCCACTTCGTCCCCGCCGCCCACGACCACGGGATGCCGGCCACCACGGCCGCCGGCCTGCTCGCCGTCGTCGGGATCTTCGACATCGCGGGGACGATCGGCTCCGGCTGGCTCACCGACAAGGTCGACCCGCGCCTGCTGCTCGCCGGCTACTACCTCGGCCGCGGGGTGTCGCTGCTCGCCCTCGACGCCGTCCTGGCGCCCGGAGTCGAGCCCGGCATGTGGGTGTTCATCGTGTTCTACGGGCTCGATTGGGTGGCCACCGTGCCGCCGACGGTCGCGTTGTGCCGCACGCACTTCGGGCTCACGGACTCGGGCGTCGTGTTCGGTTGGGTGTTCGCGTCGCACATGGTCGGCGCCGGGGTGGGAGCGAGCGTCGCCGGCTGGGTGCGCACCGCGCAGGGCGACTACCACTGGGCGTGGCTCGGGGCGGCCGTCCTGTGCTTCGCCGCCGTGGCCATCGCGCTGAGCATCCCCAGGAAGCCCGTGCGCGAGCAGGAGCCCGTGCTCACCCCGCTCTCGTGACCTCCCTGCCGCCCCTCCTCCTCGGAGTCGAGTGCGCAGGTGGTCGCCGAGGCAGCCACTTCCGCACTCGACTCGGGGTGGTCAGCCGACGCGGGTGACGACTCCCGTGGCGAGGGCGTGCAGCGCGTCCTTGGCGTCGCTCGGCGGCAGGGTGTCGAGCACCGCCTGAGCCCGCGACGCCACCGCGAAGGTGTGCTCGCGGGCCTGCTCCATCGCGGGGTGCGCCCGCAGGAGGCGCAGCGCCTCGTCGAGCTCGGCGTCACCGGACAGGTCACCGGTCAGCAGCGACTGCAGCCGCGCGTCGGCCGGGTCGGAGGACGCCAGCACGAACAGCACCGGCAGCGTGCGCTTCCCCTCGCGCAGGTCGGTACCCGGGGTCTTGCCGGTCTCGTCGGCCTCGGAGGAGATGTCGATGAGGTCGTCGGCCAGCTGGAAGGCCATCCCGAGCCGCTCGCCGAACTCGCGCATCGTATCGACCACCTCGGGCGGGCAGCCGCCGAACATCGCGCCGTACCGGGCGGCGGTGGCGATGAGGACTCCGGTCTTGTCGGCGAGCACCTGGAGGTAGTACTCGACCGGGTCCTGGCCCTCCGGGCACGGCCGGTCGTCGCGGATCTGCCCGGCACACAGCCGGACGAAGGTCTGCGCCTGGATCTTCACGGCCTCGGGCCCGAGGTCGGCCACGATGTCGGAGGCCGTGCCGAAGAGCAGGTCACCGACGAGGATCGCGGTCGAGTTGTCGTACAACGCGTTCGCGGACGGCGCCCCGCGCCGCACGTCGGCCTCGTCCATGACGTCGTCGTGGTACAGCGACGCGAGGTGGGTCAGCTCGACCCCTGCGGCCGCGGCGACGACCGACGACGACGAGCCCGACCCGAGCTCGGAGGCCAGCAGCGTCAGCAGCGGCCGGAATCGCTTGCCGCCGGCCAGGGTGAGGTGCGAGGACGCCTGCGCGATGAACGGGTCCTCGTGGTCGACCCGCTCGACGATGAGCGCCTCGACCCGCGCCAGCCCGTCGGCGAGACGCTCACGCAGGCCCTCGCTCGCGCCCGGCAGCGCGAGGACCGAGGGGGTGCCGCGCTGCGCCGTCTCGCCGCCCACCACGCTCACAGCAGGAACTGGGACGCGTTGCCCGCGAGCTGGAGGATGGCGGCCGGCGCGACACCGGCGACGACGGTGACGACGACACCCAGGGTGATGGCGATGGTCGACGGCACCGACGGCTGAAGGGCGACGACGCCCTCGACCGGCTCGGTGAAGTACATGAGCACGATGAGCCGCACGTAGACGAAGGCGGTGACCGCGGACGCGAGCACACCCACCACCACGAGAACCGTTCCGGTGGTCCCGGACTCGACGGCCGGGGCGAACGCGGCGAACTTCGCCGTGAAGCCCGACGTCAGCGGGATGCCCGCGAAGGCCAGCAGGAGGAACGCGAAGACGCCCGCGATGACCGGGTGGTTGCGGCCCAGCCCGGCCCACTGCGACAGGTGCGAGGCCTCGGAGCCGTCCTGGCGCACCATCGTCACGATCGCGAAGGCCGCGATGGTGGTCGCGCCGTAAGCCAGCAGGTAGAACATCACGCCGCCGACCGCGGCCTGCGAGAACGCGAGGACCCCGACGAGGATGAAGCCCGCGTGCGCGACCGACGAGTACGCCAGCAGGCGCTTCACGTCCGTCTGGGTGACCGAGAGCACCGCGCCGACGACCATCGTCAGGACAGCGACGGCCGCGACGCCGATCTGCCAGGACCACCGGTCGGCACCGACGCCGACGTAGGTGAGCCGCAGGATCGCGCCGAACGCGGCGAGCTTGGTGCAGGCGGCCATGAAGCCGGTGACCGGGGTCGGGGCGCCCTGGTAGGCGTCCGGCGTCCACTGGTGGAACGGCACCGCACCGACCTTGAACAGCAGGCCGACGAGGGTGAGCACGACACCGGGCAGCAGCAGGCCGTCCATGTCACCGGAGGTCGTGGTGATGGCCTGGGCGATGGCCTTGAGGTCCGAGGAGCCGGCGTAGCCGAAGAGCAGCGCCGCCCCGAAGAGGAAGAACGCGCTGGAGAACGCCCCGAGGAGGAAGTACTTCAGCGCGGCCTCCTGCGAGAGCAGGCGGCGCCGCCGGGCCAGACCGGTCATCACGTACAGCGGCAGCGAGAGGACCTCGAGGCCGACGAAGAGGGTGATGAGGTCGTTGGCGCTGACGAAGACCATCATCCCAAGCACCGCGAAGAGGGTGAGCGGGAAGACCTCGGAGGTGGCGTACCCGGCGCGGGTGGCCATGTCCTCCTGGGTCGAGCCCGGCGTCGAGGCGCCCATCGGGGTGAAGGCGTCCGAGCCGACGCCGCCGAAGCGCTCGGCCATGACGAGGACGCCGATGACCGACAGGAGCAGCAGCGTGCCCTGGAGGAAGAGCGCGACGCCGTCGACGACGACCGAGCCGCCGAGGGTGACGGCCTGGTGGTCCCGGCTCCAGAGCACGAGGACGGCCAGCGCCGCGACGAGCACGCCGACGGTGAGCCAGACCTGGATCGCGTGCCGGCGGGCGCGCGGCGCGAAGGCCTCGACGAGCACGCCGACCAGCGCACCGGCCACGACGAGCAGCATCGGCATGACCGCGGCGTAGTTGATCGAGACCTGCTGGAACTCGGCGGCGGGCAACGCGGCGGGCATCACTGGGCACTCCCGGAGGCTTCGGCGGTCGCGGGGTCGGTGACGCCGACGATCTGCAGCGTCCGGTCCACGGCCGGGTTGACGAGGTCGAGGACCGGCTTCGGGTAGAAGCCGAGCACGACGAACGAGGCGATGATCGGCGCGACGACCCACTTCTCGCGGTGCGAGAGGTCGCGCGGCGGCGCCTCACCCTCGGGGAACGAGGGCTTCGGGCCGGTCATGACGCGCTGGTACATGAGGAGGATGTAGAGCGCCGCGAGCACGATGCCGAGCGCCGCGATGACCGCCGCCACCTTGTACCGCTGGAAGGTGCCCTGGAGCACGAGGAACTCGGAGACGAACGAGGACAGCCCGGGCAGCGCGAGCGAGGACAGCCCCGCGATGAGGAAGGTCCCGGCGAGCACCGGGGTGACCCGCTGCCAGCCGCCGTAGTCGGGGATCCGCTTGCTGCCGTGGCGCGCCACGAGGAAGCCGGCGATGAGGAACAGCCCGGCGGTCGAGAAGCCGTGGTTGACCATGTAGAGGGTCGACCCGGCGCCGCCGACGCTCGTCATCGCGAAGATGCCGAGGACGATGAAGCCGAAGTGGCTGATCGAGGTGAAGGCGATGAGCCGCATCATGTCGGTCTGCCCGATGGCCAGCAGCGCGCCGTACAGCACCGAGATGACCGCGAGCGTGATGACGACCGGCGTCGCCCACTGCGAGGCCTCCGGGAAGAGCTGGAGGCAGAAGCGGATCATCCCGTAGGTGCCGACCTTGTCGAGGACGCCGACGAGGAGGACGGCCGTCGCCGGCCGCGAGGCGGTGGCGGCGTCCGGGAGCCAGGTGTGCACCGGCCACATCGGGGCCTTGACCGCGAAGGCGAAGAAGAACCCGACGAACATCCAGCGCAGCGCCGCCTCCGAGCCGTCGAGGTTGCCCATGAGCTTCTCGACGAGGAAGCCGTCGGAGCCGCCGGGGCCCACGAAGTAGACGGCGATGACGGCCACGAGCATCACGAGCCCGCCGGCGAGGGAGAACAGCAGGAACTTCATCGCGGCGTACTGCCGGCGCTCGCCGCCGAACAGCCCGATGAGGAAGTACACCGGGATGAGCATGGCCTCGAAGAAGACGTAGAACAGGAAGACGTCGGTGGCGGCGAAGACGCCGACCATGAAGGCCTCGAGGACGAGCATCAGCGCGAAGTAGCGCTTGACGCGGCCCGGCTCGGACTCGTCGACGTCGTTCCACGCCGCGAGCAGGCAGACCGGCGTGAGGATGGCCGCCATGACGATGAGCGAGAGCGCGATGCCGTCGACGCCGAGCGCGTAGGAGACACCGAACTGCGGGATCCACGAGTGGGTCTCGGTGAGCTGGAACATCTGGTCCGAGCCGCTGTCGAAGGCGACCCACGCCGCGACGGCGAGGGCCAGGGTGACCACCGACGCCCCGAGCGCGACGGGCCGCGCGAGCCGCGCCGAGCCCGCGGGCAGCGCCGCGACGACGACCGCGCCGAGCACCGGCACGACCATCATGAGCGTGAGCAGGGGCAGGGAGTTCACTGGATCACCCACAGAGCACCGAGGACGGCGACGACACCGGTGAGCATCGTCAGGGCATACGACCGGGCGTAGCCGGTCTGGAGGCGACGCAGCCTCGAGGAGAACCCGCCGACGAGCGCGGCGAGGCCGCCGGCGGCGCCGTCGACCCCCTTGGCGTCGGCGAAGACGAGCGAACGCGTCAGGTGGATGCCGGGGCGCATGAACAGGCCCTCGTTGACGGCGTCCTGGTAGAGGTCGACGCGAGCGGCGCGGGTGAGCACCGAGCCGCGCGGGGCGACCTCGGGCACGTCGTCACGCCAGTAGCGGGCCCACGCGAGGCCGGCACCGCCGACGACGAAGACCAGCGTCAGCAGGATGAGGATCGGCGCCGCGATGACCGGGTGCTCCTCGCCGTGCTCGCCGACGACCGGCGCCAGCCAGGACACGATCGGGGCGGTCTCGGCGAACGGCCACGCCAGCAGCAGGCCGAGGAAGGCCGACCCACCGGCGAGCACCATCATCGGGACGGTCATGATGCGCGGCGACTCGTGCGGGTGCACGTCGTCGGTCCAGCGCTTCTCGCCGTGGAAGGTCATGAAGAACAGGCGCGACATGTAGAACGCGGTGACGCCGGCACCGACGAGCGCGGCACCGCCGAGCACCCACGGCTTCCAGCCCTCGCCGATGAACGCGGCCTCGATGATCTTGTCCTTGGACCAGAAGCCGGAGAACGGCGGGACACCGAGGATGGCCAGCCAGCCCAGCGCGAACGTGGCCCAGGTGACCTTCATGGCGCCCGACAGCGAGCCGAAGCGCCGCATGTTCACCTGGTCGTTCATGCCGTGCATGACCGAGCCGGCACCGAGGAACATCCCGGCCTTGAAGAAGCCGTGCGTGAGCAGGTGGAAGATCGCGAAGGCGTACCCGACCGGGCCGAGGCCGGCGGCCAGCATCATGTAGCCGATCTGGCTCATCGTGGAGGCCGCGAGGGCCTTCTTGATGTCGTCCTTGGCGCAGCCGACGACCGCACCGAAGAGCAGCGTGACGGCACCGACGAGGGCGACCGCGAGCGCGGCGTCCGGGGCGGCGTCGAAGATGACGTGCGAGCGCACGACGAGGTAGACGCCGGCGGTGACCATCGTCGCCGCGTGGATGAGCGCGGACACCGGCGTCGGGCCGGCCATCGCGTCCCCGAGCCAGGACTGCAGCGGGAACTGCGCCGACTTGCCGCAGGCGCCGACCAGCAGGAGCAGGCCGATCGCGGTGAGCGTGGCCTGGTTCGCGCCGGCGACGCCCTCGTTGACGGTGGCGTAGTCGACGCCGCCGAAGGTGATGAACATCGTCATGATCGCGATGGACAGCCCGAGGTCGCCGACGCGGTTGACGAAGAACGCCTTGTTCGCGGCGGTGGCGTACGCGGGGTTGTGGTTCCAGAACCCGATGAGCAGGTAGGACGCCAGGCCCACGCCCTCCCAGCCGACGAACAGCAGGAGGTAGCTGTCGGCGAGGACGAGCAGGAGCATCGCCGCGACGAACAGGTTGAGGTAGGCGAAGAAGCGCCGCTTGTCGGGGTCGTGCTCCATGTACCCGAGCGAGTACACGTGGATGAGCGACCCGACGAACGTGATGAGCATGACGAACGCGATGGACAGCGGGTCGACCAGCAGCCCTAGGTCGAGCTGGAAGGTCCCCGCCGGCACCCAGTTCCACAGGGTGAGGTGGTGGGCCCGCTCGCCGGCGGCCTGGCCGAGCAGCTGGACGATGACGAGGACGCCCACGCCGAAGCTCGCCCAGGACAGGCCCGTCGCGAGGGCCGGCCCGACCTTGTTCGTGCGTCGCCCGCCGAGGAGCAGGACGGCCGCACCGAGGAGGGGCAGCGCGACGAGGAGCCACGCGAGCGAGGCCATGCCGCTCGCGGGGCCCGCGGTCATCGCGTCGCCCTCGGTGATCAGAGAGTGCACGTCAGCTCCTTACAGCTTCAGCAGGTTCGCGTCGTCGACCGAGGCCGACCGGCGGGACCGGAAGATCGCCATGATGATCGCGAGGCCGACGACGACCTCCGCGGCGGCGACCACCATGACGAAGAGGGCGAGGACCTGGCCGTCGAGCGAGCCGCGCATCCGGGCGAACGTCACGAAGACGAGGTTCGCCGCGTTGAGCATCAGCTCGACGCCCATGAAGACGATGATCGCGTTGCGCCGGGTGAGGACGACCGCCCCACCGATGACGAAGAGGATCGTCGCCAGGTACACGTAGTTGACGAGGCTCATCGCTCGGTGCCCTCCTGGACGTCGCGCTCGATCTGGTGCTCGCCCTCGACGTACAGCTCGGGCGAGCGGTTCTGGTCGCGGGCGGTGAGCACGCGCGAGACCGACAGCTCGGACGGCGTGCCGTCGGGCAGCAGCGCCGGGGTGTCGACGGCGTTGTGCCGCGCGTAGACACCGGGCGCGGGGAGGCCGGCGAGGTGCTCGCCCTCCTTGAAGCGCCGCTTGCTCCACTCCTTCTGGTTCGGGCCCTTGCCGAGGCGCTCGCGGTGCGCGAGCACCATGGCGCCGAGCGCCGCGGTGATGAGGAGGGCGCTGGTCATCTCGAAGACCCACACGTAGCGGCCGAAGATCAGCTGGGCGACGCCGGAGACGTTGCCGGTCTCGCCGTTGACCTGCTCGAGGCCGACGGCCGTGCCCCAGGTGACGTGCCCGACCTGGAAGCCGAGCAGGCCGCCGAGGCCGAGCGCGAGCACCGCAGTGGCCCAGCGCTGCCCGGTGAGGGTCTCGACGAGGCTGTCGCTCGAGTCGACACCGACCAGCATCAGCACGAAGAGGAAGAGCATCATGACCGCGCCGGTGTAGACGAAGATCTGGATGACCCCGAGGAAGTCGGCGTCCTGCGCGATGTAGAAGACGCCGAGGATGATCATCGTCAGCGCCATGCCGAGCGCGGCGTGGACGGCCTTCTTCGCGAAGACCAGGCCGAGGGCGCCGAGGACCGCGAGCGGCCCGAGGATCCAGAACATCACCTCTTCGCCGGTGCCGGTCACGAGGTCACCTCCGCGTCGTCGGTGCGGGTGCGCGCGGCGACGACCTCGCGCTGGGAGTCGACGGCCTCGGTCACCTTCCCGAGGTAGTAGTCGCGCTCCTCCATCCCGTCGGCCATGGGGAACGGCGGGCGGAGCATCCCCGGCTGGAGCGGGGCGAGCAGCTGGTCCTTGGTGAAGATGAGGTCCGCGCGGTTGTTGTCGGCGAGCTCGTACTCGTTGGTCATCGTCAGCGCGCGGGTCGGACAGGCCTCGATGCACAGCCCGCAGAAGATGCAGCGCAGGTAGTTGATCTGGTAGACGCGGCCGTAGCGCTCCCCCGGGCTGAAGCGACCCTCGCCGCCCTCCGAGTCGTCGTTGTCCGCGCCCTCGACGAGGATCGCGTCGGCCGGGCAGGCCCACGCGCACAGCTCGCAGCCGACGCACTTCTCGAGCCCGTCGGGGTGGCGGTTCAGCTGGTGGCGGCCGTGGAAGCGCGGCTGGGTCGGGCGCTTCTCCTCCGGGTACTCCTCGGTGATGACCTTGCGGAACATCGTCGAGAAGGTGACGCCGAAGCCGGCGACGGGGGCGAACAGGTCGGAGAAGAAGCCGGACTTCTTCTGCTCGTCAGCCACGAGTGGCCTCCTTGGTGTCGGACCCGGCGGTCAGGGCCGGCGCGGCGAGCGAGGGCTCGCGCAGGCGCTGGCCGGGCATCGGGGGCACGGGGTGGCCACCGGCGTAGGGGTCGATCTCCTCCGGGACGCGCGGGTGCGATGCCGCCTCGCGGCGCTCGACCCGGCTGTCCCACAGCCATCCCCCGACCAGCGCGGCGACGGCGATGAGGCCGACGAGCGCGAGCGAGATGATGGGGAAGCTGCGTCCGGCGACCACGACGTCGTCACCGAGCCAGCCGTTCTGGCCGGCGCGGAAGAACGCGACGAGGACGACCCAGCCGAGCGTGGCCGGGATGAGGAACTTCCAGCCGAAGCGCATGAACTGGTCGTACCGGACGCGCGGCAGCGAGCCGCGCAGCCAGACGAAGACGAACATGAACGCCCACAGCTTGGCGGTGAACCAGAGCACGCCCCACCAGCCCTCGTTGAACATCCCGTCGTTGATCGCCGCGATGCCGGGGGGCGCCTGGTAGCCACCGAGGAACATCGTCGTGGCCAGGGCCGCGACGGTGAACATGTTGATGTACTCGCCGAGGAAGAACATGGCGAAGCGCATCGAGCCGTACTCGGTGTGGAAGCCACCGGTGAGCTCGCCCTCGCCCTCGGCGAGGTCGAACGGGAGGCGGTTGGTCTCGCCGACCATCGTGATGACGTAGACGAAGAAGCTGAAGAACGCCGGCACGACGAACCAGAGGCCGTTCTGCGCGTTGACGATCTGCGAGGTGGACATCGAGCCGGCGTAGAGGAAGACGGCGACGAGCGAGAGGCCCATCGCGATCTCGTAGGAGATCATCTGCGCCGACGCGCGCAGGCCACCCATGAGCGGGTAGGGCGAGCCGGAGGACCAGCCGGCGAGCACGACGCCGTAGATGCCGATGCCCGCGACGGCGAGCACGAGGAGCACCGCGACGGGGGTGTCGGTGAGCTGGAACGGCGTGGAGTGCCCGAACATCGAGACCTCGCCGGCCAGCGGCATGATCGAGAACGAGACGAAGCACATCGTCGCCGTGATGAGCGGCGCGAGGGTGAAGACGAACGCGTCGGACGCCTTGGGCCGCACGTCCTCCTTGAGCATCGACTTCATGCCGTCGGCGAGGGTCTGCAGCAGGCCGAACGGGCCGTTGCGGTTCGGGCCCGGGCGCTGCTGCATCCGGCCGATGACGCGGCGCTCGAACCAGATGACGAGCAGCGTCGAGACCAGCAGGTACACGAAGATGATGAGGGCCTTGACCAGGCTCAGCCACATCGGGGTGTCGCTGAAGTCGGCCCGGGGGTTGTCCGAGTTCGCAGTCGCCAGCGCGACGAGCTCGGGGACTGCGGCGACCGCGCTCATGCGGACCCCTCCTTGGTGACGGTGACGAGCGCACCGGGTGCGCCCGCGAGGGTCGCCCGCAGGTCGCAGCCCTGCGAGTTCGTGGGGAGCCAGACGACGTGGTCGGCCATCTCGTGGACGAGCGCCGGGGCGACGACGGTGGTGCCGCCGGCGACGACGCGCAGCTCCTCGCCGTCCGCGACACCGAGCGCCGCGGCCGTGGCGGCCGAGACCCGGGCCCGCGGGCGCGGGGCGGTGCCGGCCAGGTGCGGCTCACCGTCCTGGAGCGACCCCTTGTCGAGGAGGTGACGCCAGGTGGCGAGGACGAGCGTGCCGGGCTCGAGGCTCGGCACCTCGCCGGCCTCGACCTGCGGGGCGGCCGGACGGGCGCCGGCCCACGGGCCGAGCTGCTGCATCTCGGCGCGGACCTCGCGCAGCGTGCGCGTGGCGAGGAACTCGCCCATCTCGTCGGCGAGCATGTCGAGGGCGCGGTAGTCGCTGACGTAGGAGGTGTCCAGAGCGGCCTCGAAGGCCCGCGGACGACCCTCCCAGTCGACGAACGTGCCGCCCTTCTCGGCGTGCGCCGCGACGGGCAGGACGACGTCGGCGTGCTCGGTGACCGCCGAGGGGCGGATCTCGAGGGAGACGACGAACGCGGTCGAGAACGCATCGGCCGCACCGGCGGTGCCGATGTCGGCGGGGTCGACCCCACCGACGACGAGCGCACCGAGCTCACCGGACGCGGCCGCGGCGAGGATGCCGGCGGTGTCGCGGCCGGAGGCCTCGGGGACCGAGGCGACGCCCCACGCGGAGGCGACCTCGGCGCGGGCGGCGGCGTCGGCGACCGGACGGCCACCGGGCAGCAGGGTGGGCAGCGCGCCGGCCTCGAGGGCACCGCGCTCCCCCGCCCGACGGGGCACCCACGCGAGGCGGGCGCCGGTGGCCTCGGCGAGGGCGACCGCGGCGCTCAGCGCGCCGGGGACCATCGCGAGGCGCTCGCCGACGAGGAGGACGCCGCCCTCGCGCAGCGCGGACGCGGCGGCCTCGACGGCCTCGGTGCCCGAGCCGTCGGCGAGGGCCCGCAGGACCTCGGGCTCGGTGCCGGGAGCGGTGGGGATGAGGGTGCCACCGGTCTTGGCCAGGCCGCGGGTGGCGACCGGGCCGACACCGAACACGCGGGTGCCGTTGCGGCGGAACCCCTTGCGGAGGCGGAGGAAGACGATGGGCGACTCGTCCTCGGGCTCGAAGCCGACGTGGACGACGGCCTTCGCGGCCTCGAGGTCGGCGTAGGTGACGGCGCCACCGGCCGGGCCCGTGCCGACGACCGTGGAGGCGAGGAAGTCGGCCTCCTCGGCGGAGTGCGGGCGGGCGCGGAAGTCGACGTCGTTCGTGCCGAGCACGGTGCGGGCGAACTTCGAGTACGCGTAGGCGTCCTCGGCGCTCACCCGGCCGCCGACGAGCACGCCGGTGCCCGAGGCCGCACGCAGCCCGGCCGCGGCCCGCTCGAGGGCCTCGCGCCACGAGGCGACCCGCAGCTTCCCGTCCTCGCCGCGGACCATCGGCAGCTCGAGGCGGTCACCGACACCGGTGTACGCGAACGCCCACCGGCCCTTGTCGCAGTTCCACTCGTCGTTGACGGCGGGGTCGGCCTGGGCCATCCGGCGCAGGACGGTGCCGCGGCGGTGGTCGGTGCGCTGGGCGCAGCCGCTGGCGCAGTGCTCGCAGACGCTCGGGGTCGACACGAGGTCGAACGGGCGGCTGCGGAAGCGGTAGGCCGCACCGGTGAGCGCGCCCACCGGGCAGATCTGGACGGTGTTGCCGGAGAAGTAGGACTCGAACGGCTTCTCCTCGTAGATGCCGACCTGCTGCAGCGCGCCGCGCTCGACGAGGGCGATGAACGGGTCACCGGCGACCTGGTCGGAGAAGCGGGTGCAGCGGGCGCAGAGCACGCAGCGCTCGCGGTCGAGGAGGACCTGCGAGGAGATCTTGATCGGCTTGGGGTAGGTGCGCTTGACGTCCTCGAAGCGCGAGGTGCCGCGGCCGTTGCTCATCGCCTGGTTCTGCAGCGGGCACTCGCCACCCTTGTCGCAGACCGGGCAGTCCAGCGGGTGGTTGATGAGCAGCAGCTCCATGACGCCCTTCTGCGCCTTGTCGGCGCCCTCGGACGTGTACTGCGTCTTGACGACCATGCCGGGGGCGACGGTCATCGTGCAGGAGGCCTGCGGCTTCATCCGGCCGGGCGGACCCTGCATCTGGGTCGGCTCGCCGGGCGTGCCGTCGGGGCCGGGGCGGCCGGGCATCCAGACCTCGACGAGGCACTGGCGGCAGGCGCCGACGGGGTCCAGGCCGGGGTGGTCGCAGAACCGCGGGATGTCGATCCCGGCGGTCTCGGCGGCGCGGATGATGAGGGTGCCCTTGGGCACCGCCACCTCGACGTCGTCGATGGTCAGCGTGACGAGCTCGACCGGGGCCTGGGTCTCGGGCGTGGCAGTCATGCGGAGACGGTCTCCTTCGCGCCGCCGTCCTTGGCCCACACGGTCGAGGCGGCCCGGTCGAACGGGCAGCCTCCGTGGGTCAGGTGGGCGACGTACTCGTCGCGGAAGTACTGGATCGAGCTCGTGATCGGGCTCGTCGCGCCGTCACCGAGGGCGCAGAAGCTGCGCCCGAGGATGTTGTCGCAGATGTCGAGGAGCTTGTCGAGGTCCTCCTCGGACCCCTGCCCGTGCTCGAGCCGGCCGAGGATCTGCTTCAGCCACCACGTGCCCTCGCGGCACGGGGTGCACTTGCCGCAGGACTCGTGCCGGTAGAAGTCGGTCCAGCGGTCGACGGCGCGCACGACGCAGACCGTCTCGTCGAAGACCTGGAGGGCGCGGGTGCCGAGCATCGAGCCGGCCGCGGCGACCGACTCGAAGTCGAGCGGCACGTCGAGGTGCTCGGCGGTGAAGAGCGGCGTGCTCGACCCGCCGGGGGTCCAGAACTTCAGCTCCTTGTCGGGGTCGCGCATCCCGCCGGCGAGGTCGATGAGCTCGCGCATCGTGATGCCGAGCGGCGCCTCGAACTGGCCGGGGTTCTTCACGTGCCCGGAGAGCGAGAAGATGCCGAAGCCGGTGGACTTCTCGGTGCCCATGCCGGTGAACCAGTCGACGCCCTCGAGGACGATGCCGGGGACCGAGGCGATGGACTCGACGTTGTTGACCGAGGTCGGGCGGGCGTAGAGGCCCGCGGCGCCCGGGAACGGCGGCTTGCTGCGGGGCTGGCCGCGGCGGCCCTCGAGGGAGTCGAGGAGCGCGGTCTCCTCGCCGCAGATGTAGGCGCCGGCGCCGGCGTGCACGGTGATCTCGACGGTCCTGCCCGAGCCGTTGATGTCCGTGCCGAGCAGGCCGGCCGCGCGGGCCTCCTCGACGGCGCGCATCAGGCGGCGGTAGACGTGGACGACCTCGCCGCGCAGGTAGATGAACGCGTGCTCGCAGCCGATGGCGATCGAGCTGATGATCACGCCCTCGATGAGCACGTGCGGGTTGGCCATCATCAGCGGGATGTCCTTGCACGTGCCCGGCTCGGACTCGTCGGCGTTGACGACGAGGTAGCGGGGGCCGCCGTCCGGCGGGGCCATGAAGGACCACTTCATGCCGGTGGGGAACCCGGCGCCGCCACGGCCGCGCAGGCTGGAGTCCTTGACCATCCCGAGGATGTCGGCGGGCTCCATGCCGAGGGCCTTGTCGAGGGCCTTGTAGCCGCCGCCCTCGCGGTAGGTCTTCAGGGTCCAGGACGTGGCGTGGTCCCAGTCCTTGCTGAGGATGGGGGTCAGCGTGCTCGCCATCACTCGCCCTTCCCGTCGGTGCTGTCGTCGGTGTCGGCGGCGTCGAAGAGGGTGGCGGCCGGGGTGGCGTCGTCGTCGACGGGCACCGAGGCGCTCTGCGCGGAGACGTTGGCGGCCCGGTCCGCGGCCTTCTGCGGGTCGGCGCCCTGGACCGGGGCGACGTCGACGCGGTCGGCGGCGGCCTCGGCCTGGCGCGCAACCCCGCTCACGCCGTCACCGGTGGAGACGACGGGCGGGCCGTCGGCGGCCTCCGGGGCCACCTTGTCGCCGGCCTTCTTCGCCGCCCGCTTCGCGGCCGTCTTCTTCGCCGGCTTCTCGTCACCGGGGGTGTCGTCGGACTCGTCGCGCTCGGCGGCGGGCTCGACCTTGTCGGCCTTCGCGTCGTCGGAGGCCGGGGTGACCTCGGTGCTGCCGGGGGCCTTGGCCGCGGCCGTCGCGCCCGCGCCGCCGGAGCCGTTGGCCGAGCCGCCCTCGGGCGCCTCCCAGCCGTGCCGCTTGGCGAGCTCGAGGCCGACGAGCGAGGCATGGCCCGCGCCGACGCCCTCGTCGGCGAGACCGTCGGAGAACCCGGCGAGGGTGCGGCTGACCTGCTTGAAGGTGCAGACGCGGTTCGGGCCGCGGGTGGGCTTGACGTCCTTGCCCTCGCGCAGCTCGTCGACGAGCTGCTTCGTGGACTCGGGGGTCTGGTTGTCGAAGAACTCCCAGTTGGCCATCACGACGGGCGCGTAGTCGCAGGCCGCGTTGCACTCGACCCGCTCGAGGGTGATCTTGCCGTCCTCGGTGGTCTCGTCGTGACCGATGCCGAGGTGCTCGGAGACCGACTCCCAGATCTCGTCGCCGCCCATGACGGCGCACAGGGTGTTGGTGCAGACACCGACCGTGTACTCGCCGTTGGGGTGGCGCTTGTACTGCGTGTAGAACGTCGCGACCCCGCTGACCTCGGCCGTGCTGAGGTCGAGCAGCTCGGCGCACAGGTCGATGCCGCGACCCGTGACGTAGCCGTCGACGGACTGGACGAGGTGGAGCAGCGGGAGCAGCGCCGACCGCTTCTGCGGGTAGCGCGCGATCACCTGCGCGGCGTCGGCGCGGAACTGCGCCTCGACGTCGGCGGGGTAACGCTCCTTGGACTCCTCGGGCACCGTGAGGTGCCCGGAAGCGGACTGCAGACCGAAGTCACCGGCCATCAGCGGTCGACACCTCCCATGACGGGGTCGATGGAGGCGACGGCGACGATGACGTCGGCGACCTGCGAGCCTTCGCACATCGCGGCCGTGGCCTGGAGGTTGTTGAAGCTCGGGTCGCGGAAGTGCGCCCGGTAGGGGCGGGTGCCGCCGTCGGAGACGGTGTGGCAGCCCAGCTCGCCCTTCGCGGACTCGACGGCGGCGTAGGCCTGGCCCGGCGGCACGCGGAAGCCCTCGGTGACGAGCTTGAAGTGGTGGATCAGGGCCTCCATGGAGGTGCCCATGATCTCGCGGATGTGGTCGAGGCTGTTGCCCTGGCCGTCGCCGCCGATGGCCAGCTGGGCCGGCCAGGCGATCTTCTTGTCCTCGACCATGACCGGCTGGCCCTCGGTGCGCTGGAGACGGTCGAGGCACTGCTCGACGATCTTCAGCGACTCGTACATCTCGTCGATGCGGATGCGCAGGCGGTCGTAGGCGTCGCACCCGGTGCGGGTGACGACCTCGAAGTCGTAGGTCTCGTACCCGCAGTACGGGTCGGACTTGCGCAGGTCGTGCGGCAGGCCGGTGGAGCGCAGGACCGGGCCGGTGACGCCGAGGGCGATGCAGCCGGTGAGGTCGAGGTAGCCGACGCCGACCGTGCGGCCCTTGAGCAGCGGGTTCTCGTTGAGGAGGGCCTCGAGCTCGCCGAGCCCGCGGCGCAGCTCGGTGATGACGCCGCGCACCATCGCGACCGCGCCGTGCGGGACGTCCTGGGCGACGCCGCCGGGGCGGATGTAGGCGTTGTTCATCCGCAGGCCGGTGACCGCCTCGAAGACGCGCAGGATGCGCTCGCGCTCGCGGAAGCCGACCGTCATCACGGTGGTCGCGCCCATCTCCATGCCGCCGGTGCCGAGGGCCACGAGGTGGGAGTTGATGCGGGTGAGCTCCATCATCATCACGCGGATGATCGAGGCGCGCTCGGGGATGCGGTCGGTGATGCCGAGCAGCTTCTCGATGGAGAGGCAGTAGGCCGTCTCCTGGAACATCGGCGTCAGGTAGTCCATCCGGGTGCAGAACGTGACGCCCTGCGTCCAGGTGCGGAACTCCATGTTCTTCTCGATGCCGGTGTGCAGGTAGCCGATGCCCGCGCGGGCCTCGGTGACCGTCTCGCCGTCGAGCTCGAGGATGAGGCGGAGCACACCGTGGGTGGACGGGTGCTGCGGGCCCATGTTGACGACGATCCGCTCTTCGTGGAGGGCGGTGGCCTCGTCGACGAGGTCGTTCCAGTCGCCGCCGGAGACGGTGAAGACGCGGGCGCCCTCGGTGTCGTCGTCGACGGACGCGCCGTACGGGTCGACGGTGGGCTCGTCGGTCACGGTGTCCTGCTCGTGGGTCGTCATCAGCTGTACGCCCTCCGCTGGTCCGGCGGCGGCACGACGCCGCCCTTGTACTCGACGGGGATGCCGCCGAGGGGGTAGTCCTTGCGCTGCGGGTGGCCCGGCCAGTCGTCGGGCATGAGGATGCGGGTGAGCGCGGGGTGGCCGTCGAACTCGATGCCGAACATGTCCCAGGTCTCGCGCTCGTGCCAGTCGTTGCCCGGCCAGACCTCGACGACCGACGGGATGTGCGGGTCGGTGTCGGGGCAGGTGACCTCGAGGCGGATGCGGCGGCTGCCGTGGGTGATCGAGAGCAGCGGGTAGACGGCGTGCAGCTCGCGGCCGGCCTCGCCCGGGTAGTGCACGCCCGAGACGCCCATGCACATCTCGAAGCGCAGCGCCGGGTGGTCGCGCAGCGTGCGGGCGACCTGCAGGAGGTGCTCGCGGCGCACGAAGAGGGTCATCTCGCCGCGGTCGACCACGACCTTCTCGACGGCGGCGTCGAGGCCGCCCTCGAGGGCCTGGCCGAGGGTGTCGGCGACCTCGTCGTGGAACCCGCCGTACGGGCGCGGGCTGGCGCCGGGCAGGAGGGTGGGGGTGACGAGCCCGCCGTAGCCGGAGGTGTCCTGGCCGCGGGTGGCGCCGAACATGCCGCGCCGCTCGCCGATCTGGACCGGCTCGCCGGCCTCGCCGTCACCGGTGAGCTCGACGACGCGGCCGCCGCCGGTGTGCTGGGCGGTGTCCGAGGAGCGGGGGTCGTCGTCGGTGCGCGTCTGCGCCGAGTCGACCTCCTTGTCGGGGATCGGCTGGACGGGGCTGTCGTCGCTGCGCTTGCTGTCGTCGCTCATGCGAGGAGGTTCTTCCCGGCCGGGGCCGCGAGGTGGGCGAGGTGGTCGTGGGTGGGGGCCATCTGCGAGGTCGGGGTGGCGCGCAGGGCGGCCTCCTCGGCGGCGCGGGCAGCCGCGATGCGGTTGACGCCGAGCTTGCTGTTCTGGATCTGGTCGTGCAGCTCGATGATCGCGTTGAGCAGCATCTCCGGGCGCGGCGGGCAGCCGGGCAGGTAGATGTCGACCGGGATGACGTGGTCGACGCCCTGGACGATGGCGTAGTTGTTGAACATGCCGCCCGAGGACGCGCAGACGCCCATCGAGATGACCCACTTGGGGTTGGGCATCTGGTCGTAGACCTGGCGCACGACGGGGGCCATCTTCTGGCTGACCCGGCCGGCGACGATCATCAGGTCGGCCTGGCGCGGGGTCGCGCTGAAGCGCTCCATGCCGAAGCGGGCGATGTCGTAGTCGGGGGTGCCGACGGCCATCATCTCGATGGCGCAGCAGGCCAGGCCGAAGGTCGCGGGCCAGATCGAGGCCTTGCGCATGTAGCCGGCGACGTTCTCCAGCGTCGTGAGGACGAACCCTGCGGGCAGCTTCTCCTCGAGTCCCATCACGCCTCCCGGGCGGTGTCGACGGTCGTGCAGGTGGTGGTCGGTGCGGTGCGTGCGGCGCTCAGTCCCACTCGAGACCGCCCCGCTTCCAGACGTAGGCGTAGGCGACGAAGACGGTGAGGATGAACAGCACCATCTCGACGAGGGCGAAGAGGCCGAGCTGGTCGAAGGCCACGGCGAAGGGGTAGAGGAAGACCGACTCGATGTCGAAGATGATGAAGAGCATCGCGGTCAGGAAGTACTTGATCGGCACGCGGCCGCCGCCCGTGGCGCGGGGGGTGGGCTGGATGCCGCACTCGTAGGCCTCGAGCTTGGCGCGGTTGTAGCGCTTCGGCCCGACGACGAGGCTCGTCCCCACCGACAGCGCCGCGAAGCCGAAGCCGAGCGCCAGGAGGATGAGGAGGGGGACGTAGGGGTTGCTCATCGCGGGCGAACTCCCCTTTCGCTGCTCGGGTTCGTCGGGTGGTCGACGGGCGCCGGGGCCGCGTGCGGCGTCCCGGCCATCCTAGGGGTCGTGACGTACGTCGCACCCAGGGGCGTCTCGCGCCCCTGAGCAGCGCGGTCGCCCGCGCGCGGCGTGGTGGTCACCGGGTCCTCTGCTGCTGGTCGTGCCTGCTTGTGAACGTGTTCACGAACGTCGGAAGTCTAGGCCGCACCTCCGACGACCTGCACTCAGGTATGCCTAACCCTCGACGGGCGCCTTCGTCGCGCGGTGCAGGGCGACGATGCCGCCGCTGAGGTCGCGCCACTGGACCCCGGTCCAGCCGGCGTCGGCGACCTGGCGGGCGAGGCCCCGCTGGTCGGGCCAGGCGCGGATCGACTCGGCGAGGTAGACGTAGGACTCGGGGTTCGAGCTGACCTTGCGGGCCACCGGCGGCAGCGCGCGCATCAGGTAGTTCGTGTAGACGGTGCGGAAGGCGCCGTTGGTCGGGGTGCTGAACTCGCACACCACGAGTCGCCCGCCGGGCTTGGTGACCCGGTGGAACTCGCGCAGGGCGGCGGAGGGGTCGGCGACGTTGCGCAGGCCGAAGCTCATCGTCACGACGTCGAAGCTCGCGTCGGCGAAGGGCAGGTTCATCGCGTCGGCCGCGGTGAAGCCGAGGTCGGAGCGGCGGCGGTGACCGACGCGCAGCATCCCGAGCGAGAAGTCGGCCGGGACGACGTCGACGCCGGAGTCGGCGAAGGGCTCGCTGCTCGTGCCGGTGCCCGCGGCGATGTCCAGGACGCGCTGGCCGGGCTTCGCGTCGCAGGCGGCGACGACGGCGCGGCGCCACAGCCGGTCCTGACCGAGGGAGAGCACGTCGTTCGTCACGTCGTAGCGGGTGGCGACGTCGTCGAACATCGCGGCGACGTCGCGGGGGTCCTTCTCGAGGGAGGCGCGGGACATGGTGGCCATCCTCGCACCGATGCCCGGGGCCCCCGCACGGCGCCGTATCGTTGCCTGCTGATGACCACGCTCCCCGCGGGCCGCCAGGCCCCTGATGCCGCTGCTGCTGCCGCCCCGCTGGTGGCCCGCACCGTGCCGCTGGACCCCGCCGTCGCCTCCGACCTGCTCGCCGTGCTGCCCGCCGGCGGTCCGACCGACGCGTGCTCGTGGGTGCGCCGCGGCGAGGGTCTCGTGGGCTGGGGACGCGCGGCGTCGCACGTGGCCGTCGGCGCGGAGCGCTTCGCCGAGCTGTCGGCCTGGTGGGACGGGCTCGTCGGCTCGGCCGTCGTCCGTGACGAGGTCGACCTGCCGGGGACCGGGCCGGTGGCCTTCGGGTCGGTGGCCTACGCCGACGGATCCCCTTCCGGCGGAACCCTGGTCGTGCCGTCGGTGGTGGTGGGGCGTCGCGGTGACGTCGCCTGGCTGACCACCGTGAGTGCCGAGGGCGCCGTGGCGTCGGTGCCGGGCCCGGCCGAGGTGTCCGTGCAGCCCGAGCCCGAGCGGCCGCTCGACGTCGCGTTCGCCGACGGGGCTCTCGACCCCGCGGCGTGGGAGGGCGCGGTCGCCACGGCGGTCTCGCGCATCGCCGCCGGTGAGCTCGACAAGGTGGTGCTCGCGCGCGACCTCGAGGTGTCGGTGCGCTCACCGCTGGACGTGCGGTGGCTGCTGCGCCGGCTCGCCGAGCGCTACGACACGACGTGGGTGTTCGCCGTCGACGGGCTGGTGGGCGCGACGCCCGAGCTGCTCGTGCGGCGCGAGAAGGGCCTCGTCACCTCGCGGGTGCTGGCGGGGACCATCCGGCCGACCGGCGACGACGCGCACGACCTCGCGCTGGCTGCGTCGCTGGCGCGCTCGTCCAAGGACCTCGAGGAGCACGAGTACGCGGTGCGGTCGGTCGCGGACGCGCTCGCGCCACACTGCTCGTCGATGAACGTGCCCGAGGCGCCGTTCGTGCTGCACCTCTCCAACGTGATGCACCTGGCCACGGACGTGGCGGGCGTGCTCGTCGACGACACCTCGTCGCTCACGCTGGCCGCGTCGCTGCACCCGTCCGCCGCGGTGTGCGGCACGCCGAGGGCCGTGGCCGACGAGGTCATCGCCGAGCTCGAGCACATGGACCGCGCGCGGTACGCCGGGCCGGTCGGCTGGATCGACGCCGACGGTGACGGCGAGTGGGGCATCGCCCTGCGGTGCGGGGCGGTCGACGGTGACGACCCGTCGACGATGCGGCTGTTCGCCGGCTGCGGCATCGTCGCGGGCTCGGTGCCGGCCGACGAGCTGGCCGAGAGCGCGGCCAAGCTCGTGCCGATGCGCGACGCGCTCACCGCCGACACCCCCTGACCGACCCTCCCGGGCGGAGTCGAGTGCGGAAGTGGCCGTCCCGGCGACCGTTTCCGCCCTCGACCCGATGGGCCCCTGCGTCGAGTGCGGAAGTGGCCGTCCTGGCGACCGTTTCCGCCCTCGACCCCGGGGCCGGACCGGTCAGGTGAAGGGCGGGCGGGCGTCGACGGCGACCGAGCGCCGGCCGGCCCAGCGCCAGACGCGGGCCGAGGTGTCCCGGTCCTCGTCGGTGACGAGGTTGCCCATCCAGCGCAGGGCGAGGGTCATCAGCCAGTCGCTGCGCATGCCGACCGGGCCGAGGGCCGAGAGGATGCGCGGCGTCGTGAAGACGCCGGCCAGCCGCCGGGCGATGGAGAACGCCTCGCCGTAGTGGTCGGCGAGCAGCGCGGGCCAGACGGTGGCGAGGTCGTCGTCCAGGTGGTCGACGACGAAGCGCCCGGTCTCGAGCCCGTAGTCGATGCCCTCGCCGTTGAGCGGGTTGACGCAGGCGGCGGCGTCCCCGACGAGGGCCCAGTTGGCCCCGGCGACACCGCTGACGGCACCGCCCATCGGGAGGAGCGCGCTGGTCGGCATCCGCTGCTCGCCGGTGAGGCCGAAGTCGGCGCGGCGCTCGTCGGTGTAGTGGCGCATCAGCGGCTTGATGGCCACGTCGGCCGGGCGCTTCGTGGTGGCGAGCGTGCCGACGCCGACGTTCACCTGCCCGCCGCCGAGCGGGAAGATCCAGCCGTACCCGGGGAGCGCCTCGCCGGACTCGGAGCGCAGCTCGAGGTGGCTGCTGATCCAGGGGTCGTCGGCCCGGTCGGAGTCGACGTAGCAGCGGCCGGCCACGGCGTAGACGGTGTCCTGGTGCCACTCGCGGCCGAGGACCTTGCCGAGCCCCGAGCGCACGCCGTCGGCGACGACGAGCCGCTCGCAGGCGATCTCGTGGGTCGAGCCGTCCGCGCGCCGGAAGGTGACGCTGCGGACGCGTCCGCCCTCGACCGTGGCGTCGACCGCCTTGGCACCCTCGACCCCGGTGGCGCCGGACTCCAGCGCGGTGGTGCGGATGCGGTCGTCGAGCTCGGTGCGCGGGACGGCCGAGCCGTGGTCGGGCAGGGTGCCGCCGGGCCACGGCAGGTGGAGGGTCTGGCCGAAGCCGTGGGCGCGCAGCCCCTGGTTGACGGTGTGCCCGCGCAGCCAGTCGCCGAGGCCGAGCCGGTCGAGCTCGGCGACCGCGCGCGGCGTCAGGCCGTCGCCGCAGGTCTTGTCGCGGGGGAAGGTGGCGGCGTCGGCGAGGACGACGTCGCGTCCGGCGCGGGCCGCCCAGGCGGCGGCGGAGGCTCCGGCGGGGCCGGCACCGACGACGAGGACGTCGGTGCGGGTGGGGGTCGTGGGCACGCCCCGATTCTCGCAACCGGTGGTGCCGGGCCGAAATCGGGCCCACCCCGACCCTCGACAACCCCCACCTCCGACCCCACTGATTGCCCATCTGCCACCTCGAATGCCCTCTGGAGGGCCCTCCGACGTGGCGAATGGGCAATCAGTCGGGTGGGAAGGGGTCGGGGGGTCAGGCCGGGTCGGTGAGGGTGCGGGCGGCGAGCGCACGCAGGTCGGCGTGCGCCTGCCGATGCGTGCCTCGGTCGACCCGGACCTCGACGACCCGCAGCCCCTCGGGAACCCGACCCACCTGCGCGGCGAGCGCCTCGGCGGTGTCGACGAGGACGTGCGTCACGCCGTGCGCCCGGCACAGGGCCCCGATGTCGGTGCCGGTCGGGGTGCCGAAGACGCGCTCGAAGGATGCCGCGCGCTCGGGGGCACCGTGCTCGAGCGTGGTGAAGATGCCGCCGCCGTCGTCGTTGACGACGACCACGGTGAGGTCCGGGCGCGGCTCACCCGGCCCGAGGAGCAGGCCGTTGGCGTCGTGGAGGAAGGTCAGGTCGCCGAGCAGCGCGTGGGTGGGGCGGCCCAGGCCGAGGGCGACCCCGGCGGCGGTCGAGAGCAGGCCGTCGATGCCCGCCAGCCCGCGGTTGGCGTGCACCCGGACGCCGACGTGCGGGTCCCCGCGGCGGCCCCGGGTGGAGAGGTCGAGGTCGCGGACCGGGTTGGACGAGCCGATGACGAGGACGCCGTCCGCGGGAAGGGCGTCGTGCAGGGTGGCGGCCACGGCGAGGCCACTCGGCCATGCGAAGCCCTGTGCGGCAACGGCTTCGGCAAGGCGCTCGCCGGCCTCGTCCCAGGCGCGCGCCCAGTCGCTGCGGTCGGCCGGGGCGCGGTCGGCCGCGAGGTCCCCGGTCAGCGCGGCCCACGGGTGGACGCGCTCGGTGACGTGGGAGGGGTCCGGCCAGGTCGTCGCCCCCGTGACGACCTCGACCCGCACCCCCGGTCGCCGCAACAGCGCGGCGACCGGCCGGGCGAGGGTGACCCGCCCGACGACGACGACCCGCTCCGGGAGGTGGGCGTCGACCCAGTCGGTGGCCGTGAGCAGCAGCGGCCCGTGCGGGAGGGCACCGGCCCGCGCGGTCGGTCCGGCGAAGGGCTCGGCGACGGCGGGGTACCCCCGGGACGCCGCCCACGCGACGGCTTCCTGACCGACCACGGCGGGCAGGTCGCCGACGACGACGAGCGTCCGCTCGACGTGCTCGACCGACGACCCGACCCCCGAGGGGCGATGCGTCTCGGGGAGCCGGGCCAGCACCTCGGTCCAGGGCGCGCCGCCCGGGCGGCCGGCGAGGTGCTCCGGCAGGCCGGCGCCCTCCGCGGTGTCCGGCGCGAGGGGGTCGCGGAAGGCCACGTCGAGGTGCACCGGGCCGGGGTCCTCGCCGAGCAGTCCGGTGGCCGCGGCGAGCGCCCGGCAGGCGGCCGTCCGCCACGAGGGCATCCGCCCGTCGCCGTCGGCGGGCACGGCGTCGGGCGCGGGCAGGTCGGCCGACCAGCGCACCGCACCGCCGAAGAGACCCGGCTGCTGCGTCGTCTGGTTGGCCCCGGTGCCGCGCAGCTCGTGCGGGCGGTCGGCGGAGAGGACGAGCAGCGGCACGCCGGCGTGGTGGGCCTCGAGGACCGCCGGGTGCAGGTTGGCCACGGCCGTGCCGGACGTCGTGACGACGGGCACCGGCCGTCCGGAGCCCCTGGCCAGCCCCAGGGCGAGGAAGCCGGCCGAGCGCTCGTCGACGCGCACGTGCAGCCGGAGCCGGCCGGCCCGGTCGGCGTCGAGCAGCGCGTAGGCCATCGGGGCCGAGCGCGACCCGGGCGCGAGGACGACGTCGCGCACGCCACCCCGGACCAGCTCGTCGACGAGGACCGTGGCGAGCGCCGAGGAGGGGGTCACGGGCGTGGATTCTGCCACCCCCTCTCGATCACGACCTCGGTGACGGAGCGGACCGGCCGGTGCAGGAAGGCCGCGGCCGAGGCCTCCCACGCCCCGAGCCCGGGCACCGTGCCACGTGGGGCACCCTGCGCGGCAGCGAGCGTCCCGACGTAGCCGTCGAGCGCGTGCCGCCGCACGTCGGTGCCCGGCCCCTCCCCGACGCGCAGCGTCAGCCAGGACGGCCGGGCGGGGTTGGGCGTGAGGTCGAGGGTCGGCACGGGGTCGTCGGCGTGCTCGACCGAGAGCACCCGTACCGTCCCGGGGACGGCGAAGACGCCCACCGGTGCCCCGGTGGTGACGACGTGGGTGACGCGGTGCCGAGCGCGGAACGCGGGGTCGGCCGCGAGCGCCGCGGCGTGGATGCCGCCTTGGCTGTGCCCGACGAGCAGCACCGCGCCGTCGACCGCCCTCCCCTGCGCCGCCGCGGACACCACGGCGAGGGTCAGCGCCGCCTCCACGCCGGCCGACGCGACCGTCGCGTCCCCGAGCACCGCGCGCACGTCGCCGGTGAGGTCGAAGGGGTTGTCCCCCGGGCGCGGCGACCACTCCTGCGTCCCCGGGACGACGACCACGAACGCCGACCCGCCGCCCGGCTCCGCGAGCTCGACGACCCTGACCCGCCCACCGTCCAGGCCCCGGCCCAGGGCGACGAGGTCCGCCGGACCGGTGAACGGCCGGGCGTCCCACGTCGGGGTGACCGGGCGCAGGACCGGCACCGCTCCGTCGTCGGTGAGCAGTCCGGCCCGGGTCGCGCCGTCCGCGCCGGAGCGCACCGCTCCCAGCACGGCCGCGGCGGCGCGCTCGACCTCCTCGTACGCCCGGGCGGCGAGACGCACCCGCACCGCGAGGGCGTCGAGAGCCAGCGCCTCGCCCCACAGCCCTGCCGGCCCGACGAGACGCAGCGCGTCGGCCTCGACCCGCACCCAGGCCCCGAGCACGACCGTCCCACCGGACACCCCGGGCGACCGGCACCGGCCCAACCCGGACGCCAGCAGCGAGGCCTGCTCGCGCAGTGCGTCAGCAGCGGCCACGAGCCGGGCCGCGAGAACGTGCAGCGCGTCCGAGCGCACCCCGACGACGGTCACGACGCCCGCCCCAGACCGCCACTCGCCTCCTCGGCCGAGGCGGCCACGGCCAGCGCCCGCACGGCGTCGGCGAGCCATCCGAGCTCCTCCTCGAGCGTGGCGAGCGCGGCGGCCCTCGCCTGCACCCGCTCCCCTACTTGCTCGGCGGCCGGCCCCTCCCATCCGGGAGTCCCCGCACGCACGAGCGCGGCACGACGCAGCCCCACCTCGTCGGCCACCGCCCGCACCCGGACCGCCAACCGCTCGAACTCCGCGACGTCCGTCACCGCGTCCCCTCTCGACCGGTCCAGCCCACCCCGGCCGACCCCCCGTCCGCCAGACCCCGGCCCCGGTCTGTGGACGACGGCCCTGCCGCGCCGCCCCTGTGGACGGTGCCCGGCTAGCCTGTCCGGCGATGGACGCGCCCCCCACCGACCGACCGGACGTCACCGTCGTCGTCGCCACCTTCCGCACGGGCGAGCCGCTGCTCGAGCTCGTGCGGGCGATGGAGCGGCAGAGCATCGGGACCGACCGGCTCCAGCTCGTGACCGTCGACGACGGCTCCGGCGACGACACCCCGACCACGCTGCGCACCCTGGCCGCCGACCGCCCGTGGATGACCGTCGAGGAGATCCCGAACTCCGGCTGGCCGTGCCGCCCGCGCAACGTCGGCACCGGCCTCGCCCGCGGCCGGTGGGTGCTCTTCATGGACCACGACGACCTGCTCTGGCCGCGCGCGCTCGAGGCGATGGTCACCGCGGGCGACCGTGCCGGTGCCGACGTGGTCCTCGGCAAGGAGGTGCGCACCGGCGGCCGGACCATCGGGCTGGACGCGTTCCGCGCGAGCAGCGACGACGCGCACGTCACCCGCGACCACGTCTTCGCCGTGTCCACGCCGCACCGGATGTACCGCACGGCCTTCCTCGAGGAGCACGGCATCGGCTTCGACGAGTCGCTGCGCCGGCTCGAGGACGTCCACCTGCTCGCCGCGGCCGAGGTGCACGCGCCGCGCACCGCCGTCGTCGCGGACGAGGCCTGCTACCAGTGGGTCATCCACGGCGACAACAGCTCGCTGCGCCACCCGGACCCGCTCGAGTACTTCGGCGCGGCCCGGCGCGTCCTCGACGAGATCGACCGGTGGCCGCACCCGCCGGAGGTGCGTGACGACGCCCGCCGGTTGCTGCTGCGCACGATGATCCTCAACCGGGCCAGCCCCTCGGGCCTGCCGTCGTGGGACCCGGAGTACCGGCGGGCCTTCTTCGACGCGGCCCGCGGTGTCGTCCTCGACCGGATGCCCGAGCACCTCGATGCCGGGCTCGGTGCGCACGACCGGATGCGCGCCGCCTTCTTCCGCTCCGGCGATCTCGACTCGGTCGCCGCCTTCGGTGTGCCCGAACGGATCCCGACGACGCGGCCGCAGGCCGTCGCCGTCGAGCGGGCCGGTGACCGGCTGCGCGTCACCGTCCGCGTCCGGCTCCTCCACGGCGACGGTCCGGACCTGGTCCTCGAGCGTGACGGCGACCGGCTCCTCCTGCGACCCCACGCGGACGTGCCGGAGGACCTGGTCCGTTCCAGGCTCGACGTCACCGCCGAGCTCGCCGACGCCCGGGTCGACCTGCTGCTCGTCGAGCGGTCCACGAACGCCGAGTGGTTCCAGCCCGCGGCGGTCACCGCCGGCGTCGTCGAGGGCCCCGACGGGCCCGTCTGGGAGGCCACGGTCGTCGCCGAGGTCGACCCCTCCACCGCGCGGGCGGGTCACCCGGTCGGCCGCGGCCGCTGGGACCTGCGGCTGCACACGCTCGTCGCGGGTGTGGACTCGCGGGTCCTCGTCCGGGTGGACGAGGACCTCGCCCTGCCCGGGCCCGTCCCCGTCGGCACCGACGTCGCCGCCCCGTACCGCACGCAGGGCGGGCGGCTGGCCCTCCACGTGACCCGCCCGAGCGGGCCGAAGCCGACGCCGGCGATGTCCTCGCCGGTGTCGCGGGCGCGCTCGTTCGCCGGTCGGCTCCGGCGACGTCTGCGCCGCCACCTACGCTGACGGGCATGCCCCACCACGACCTCGTCATCATCGGCAGCGGCTCGGGGAACTCGCTCCTCACCCCCGAGCTGGAGGGCCTGGACGTCGCCATCGTCGAGAAGGGCACCTTCGGGGGCACCTGTCTCAACGTCGGCTGCATCCCCACGAAGATGTTCGTCCTGCCCGCGGACCGTGTCGTGGAGGCCGAGGACGCCGCTCGCCTGGGCGTCACGTTCGGCGCCCCCACCGTCGACTGGCCGGCCATCCGGGACCGGATCTTCGGCCGCATCGACCCGATCTCGCACGGCGGCGAGGAGTACCGGCAGGGCCAGGACCACGTCACGCTCTACCGCACCCGCGCCCGGTTCACCGGCCCACGCACCCTCGTGCTCGACACCGGGGAGGAGGTCACGGCCGAGCGCGTGGTCGTCGCGGCCGGCAGCCGAGCCGTCGGCCTGGCCGTCGACGGCCTCACGGGTGCCGACCCGGACCACGGCGTCCACACCTCCGACACCGTCATGCGGATGGACGCCCTCCCCGCGCGGATGGTCGTCGTCGGCGGTGGCTTCGTGGCGTGCGAGATGGCGCACGTCTTCTCCGCCCTCGGCGTGCACGTGACGCAGGTCCAGCGCTCGCCGCGGCTGCTCATGGCCGAGGAGGAGGCGATCTCGCAGCGCTACACCGAGGTCGCGGGCGGCCGGTACGACGTGCGGCTGCGCACGAAGGTGACCGACGCCGAGCACGTCGACGGCACGTGGCGGCTCACCACGGAGGGTCCCGTTGGCGAGGGCCACCTCGAGGCCGAGACGGTCCTGCTGGCGGTCGGGCGCCGCCCGAACACCGACCTGCTCGACGTCCTGGCCGGCGGGCTGGAGACCCACCCGGACGGCCGGCTCGTGGTCGACGCACAGCAGCGGACCAGCGTCCCCAACGTCTGGGCGCTCGGCGACATCTCGTCCGAGCATCAGCTCAAGCACGTCGCCAACCACGAGGCTCGCATCGTCGCCCACAACCTCGCCGTCGACCTCGGGCGCGTCCCGGGGCCGGCCCGCGAGGACGACGGCCGCCCGGTCCCGCACGCCGTCTTCGGTCATCCGCAGGTCGCCTCCTTCGGTCCGACGGCCGACCGGCTGCGTTCGGAGGGGGCCGAGTTCGTCTCGTACACGCAGAAGGTGGGGGACGTCGCGTACGGCTGGGCCCTCGAGGACACCACGGGGCTCCTGACGGTGCACGCGAGCCCGGACGGGCGGATCCTCGCCGCCCACGCGCTGGGGCCGCAGGCGTCCAGCATCATCCAGCCGCTCATCCAGGCCGCGAGCCTGGGCCAGCAGGCCCACGAGGTGGCCCGCGGCCAGTACTGGATCCACCCGGCGCTGGCCGAGGTCGTCGAGAACGCCCTCCTCGGGCTCCCGCTCGACTGAGTGCGGGGTCAGGCCGGGCGCTGCGGGCTGCGGTCGGTGAGGCAGTAGACGCGACCGACCGGGTCGGTGAGGACGGTCCAGAACGCGTTGACCGCCACCACGCGCGCTCCGGCGGACACGTGCCGCTCGGTGTCGGCGGACCGGTCCGCGCAGGCGAGGTCGACGTGCGCGCGGACCTCGCCGTCCTCCTCGCCGAGGCGCTGCAGGAGCAGCCGGATCGGCAGCGGCGCTCCCCCGTCGGCGTTGGCGAACTCCGGCAGTCGGCCCTCCCGCCGGGGCCAGCCGGTGAGCGCCGGCCAGTAGGCGTTCTCGGTGTCCCAGTGGCGTCTCGGCACGTCGAGGCAGACCTGGTCCAGGATGCTCGTCAGCCCCTCACGGTCCTGGGCGGACTCGCCGGCCCACGTCGTCAGGCAGTGCACGAACCCGCCCGGTGACCGGAGGACGACCACGGTCTCGCCGATCGTCCCGACGCGCGTCGCGCCGAGCGACTCCGCGTGCTCGGCCGCTGCGTGGACGTCCTCGACGTCGAGGTCGACGTGCACGCCGCCGGGGCCGTCGTCCACCGCCTGCAGCTTGACCCACGCCTCGCCGTGGTGCGGTGCGAGCGTGGCGAACTCGCGATGCCCACCGCGCCGGTCGACGAGGTCCTGGCCGGTGACCTCGGACCAGAAGCCCCACGAGCGCTCGGCATCGGCACGTGGTGTGTCGAGGAACATCCAGGCCCAGCGGGGTGCGGACGGGTTCATGCGGGACCTCCGGGGTCGAGGTGGGCGTGCGCTGCGGCGACCCGCTCGCGCCACCAGGTGGTGCGCTCGGGCGGCGCGGCCCAGCGGTCGAGCAGGTCCGGGTCGGCGGCGACCCGCCCGGCGGGCAGCGAACCCGCCTGCGGCACCAGCGGTTCCGGCGTGACGTCACCCTCGAGCAGCGCGACGGTGCCGAGACCGCATGCGTACGGCAGGTCCGGGAGGGCGGCGGCGAGGGCGACGCCGGCGGCCATCCCGACGCTCGTGTCGAGGGCGGAGGAGACGACCGCCGGCAGCCCGCAGGCCTGCACCACCTCCAGCGCCGCCCGCACACCACCGAGGGGTGCGACCTTGACCACGACGACGTCGGCGGCGGCGAGGTCGCGCACGCGCAGGGGGTCCGAGGCCTTGCGGATGGACTCGTCGGCGGCGACCGGCACACCGAGCCCCCGGCGGCCGAGCAGCAGCCGCAGGTCGCGCAGCTCCTCGACCGTGGCACAGGGCTGCTCGGCGTACTCGAGGTCGTAGCGCGCCAGCCGGCCGAGCACGTCCGCGGCCTCCTCGACACCCCACCCACCGTTGGCGTCGACGCGGATGCGCCCCTCGCGGCCGAGCGCCGCGCGGACGGCCGCGACCCGGTCGACGTCGGCGGACGACGGCTGCCCGCGCTCGGCGACCTTCACCTTCGCGGTGGTGCACCCCGGGAACCGGGCCAGCACACCCGGCACCTCGCCCGGCCCGACGGCCGGCACGGTGGCGTTGACGGGCACGGTGCCCCGCACCGTCTCCGGCCAGCTCTCCCACGCCGCTTCGACCCCGGCGGCGAGCCAGCGCGAGGCCTGGGCCGGGCCGTACTCGAGGAACGGCGCGAACTCGCCCCAGCCCTCGGGGCCGTGCAGCAGGGCGGCCTCGCGCACGCGCACACCGCGGAACGGCACACGCATCGGGATCGCGACGACGTGCAGGCCGGCGAGCAGCTCGTCGACGGCGGGGAGGCTCACGCCCCCACGCTAGACCCGGCCGGCTCAGAGCTTCGCGAGTGCCTTCTGGATCTCGTTGACGGCCAGCGCCGCGAAGGCCAGCGCGCACAGGCCCATCCAGAGGTTGGACCAGAGCCGGTTGCGCCACTCCCCCGGCACGCGGTCGGAGTTGAGCATCCACAGGAGGGTGACGGCGAGGAACGGCATGAAGAACGCGCCGAGGATGCCGTAGGCGAGGATCAGCCAGACCGGCTGGCCGAGCGCGATGAGGATGATCGGCGGGAAGGTCAGCCAGAGGATGTACGCCTTGTACCAGCGCCCGCCGATGCCGCGGTCGGGGTGGTCGTCGGCGAGGCCGCGGACGTGCCCCACGAAGTCGGCGAACATCAGCGAGACGCCGTTCCAGACGCCGACGAGCGAGGACATCGCGGCGGCCCAGAAGCCGACGAGGAAGACCTTGCTGGCCCAGGTGCCGTAGCGGTCGTCGAGGACGTCGGCGAGGTCGAGCAGCCCCTTGTCGCCGGTCTGGACGGCGATCTGCGCGGAGTACAGGAGCTCGGCGCCGACGATCAGCGTGGCGACGACGAAGATGCCGGTGACGATGTAGGCGACGCGGTTGTCGAGGCGCATCACCTTCATGTGCCGCGGTGTGGTCCAGCCCTTCTCGCGGATCCAGTACCCGTACGCGGCGAGCGTGATGGTGCCGCCGACGCCGCCGGCCACGGAGAGGACGTTGACCATCGAGCCGGCCGGGATGGTCGGGACGAGCCCGACGACGAGGTCGGGGATGTTCGGCACCGTGAGGACGGCGGCGCCGACCATCGTCACGAACATCAGCGCGACCAGTGCGGCACAGACCTTCTCGAAGAGCGCATACCGACCGGCCCACACGAGGACCAGCCCGATGAGCCCGGACAGCACGCCCCACACCGGCACCGGGAGCGCCGGGAAGAGCGAGTGCAGCGGGAGGCCCGTGCCGGCCATCGCCGCGGCGCCGTAGACGAAGCCCCAGACGACGATGTACGGCCCGAAGTAGAAGAGCGTCCAGCGGCCCAGGCTGGACCAGCCCTCGTAGATGGTCTTGCCCGTGGCGAGCGTCCACCGACCGGCGCCCTCCACGAGGACGATCTTCATGAGGCAGCCGACGACGACGGCCCACAGCAGGGCGTACCCGTACTTCTGGCCGGCGATGAGGGTGGCCACGAGGTCGATGGCACCGACACCGGTGGCGGCGACGACCAGGCCGGGCCCGATCAGCCTCCACCGTGGCGGGGAACCGGACTCGGACTGCTGGGGCGGCGAGGTCGTCGTCGACATGCGGCCCCACCCTTCCGCACCCGGCGGCCCATCGGGGCTTTCGGCGTCACCGCATGTCCGGACCCCCGGTGCGCTCCCGCAGCACCAGCGCGCGGTCGCGCATGCCGATGACCCGTCGCCGGAACACCCCGAGCAGCAGGGCCGGGTCGCCGAGGGGGACGACGTCCGGGCTCTGCGACCCGTAGTAGCCGCTCCCGGAGAAGCCCGCCGGCCCACCACCGACGGCGTGCGCGAGCGATGTGGCGCGGCTGCTCGGGGCGGACCGCAGGCCGAACACCTCCTGCACGTCCCGGGACCGCAGCGGGCGGCCGGCCCCCGCGAGGTCGTTGCCGCGTGCCACCGCCCAGACGAGCGCGGCGGCGGTGGTGTCGTCGCGGTCGCCGCGGAGGAGGGCGTACGGGTCGTCGCGCACCAGCCGCGCGAGGAGACGGCGCGTCGCGGTCAGGCCCTCGGCACCGAGCATCTCGAGGGCGGGCCCGGCCAGCCGGCGCTCGATCCCCTCTGCTCTCTCGCGCCGGTGCCCCTCGACGCCGTCGAGCCGCAGCTCCTCCTCGTCGGGGAGCGGTGTGCCGGTGAGCGACGACAGGGCGTCGGCGCCCCCGACGGCCGTGGCCAGCCAGGCGAGCTGCAGCTCGTGGCCGGGAGGTACGGGCGGTGGCGGTGGCGGCCTGCGGTCCTCGAGCTCGAGCGCGGCACAGGCGTACTCGCTCGCGTGCACCGGCGTACGGAGGACATCGACCACGCGGTCGCCGATGAGGACGATCGTCGTGACCTCGTCGCGCCGGGTGCTCAGGAGGTCGACGTCCGACACCCGGCTCTCTCCCCGGGAGTACCCACCCCACGGCTCACCCCAGGACCCCGTGGGCTCGTCGTTCCGCCACCGGTCCGGGCGCAGGACGCCGTCGAGGTCCTCCTCCCAGCGTCGTCCTCCGCGCGACCCCTGCCACCCGTCGACCACCGCGACCACCTCCTTGCTCCGGCACCTGCGGCCGGGCGCGACCCGATGACCCGACCCTGTCAGGGCCTCCGCTCCCGGCCGCCGGGTTTTCCACAGGCCGCCCACGGATAGCCTTGCGCGCGTGAGTGCGATCGACGGCGTCAGCGAGACCTTCGACCCGGCCGCGTGGCAGGAGGTGCCCGGCTTCGAGGACCTCACCGACGTCACGTACCACCGGGCCGTCGACGTCGGCTGCGTGCGGGTCGCCTTCGACCGCCCCGAGGTGATGAACGCCTTCCGGCCGCACACCGTCGACGAGCTCTACCGCGTCCTCGACCACGCCCGGCGCACGCCGGACGTCGGTGTCGTCCTCCTCACCGGCAACGGCCCCGGCCCGCAGGGCAACGGCGCCGCCGGCAAGTGGGCCTTCTGCACCGGCGGGGACCAGCGCATCCGCGGCCGCTCCGGGTACCAGTACGCCGACGGCACGACCGCCGACACCGTCGACGAGCGCCGCGTCAAGGCCGAGGGCGGGCGGCTGCACATCCTCGAGGTGCAGCGGCTCATCCGCACGATGCCCAAGGTCGTCGTCGCCGTCGTCGGCGGGTGGGCGGCCGGCGGTGGGCACAGCCTGCACGTCGTCTGCGACCTCACGGTCGCCTCGCGCGAGCACGCGGCGTTCAAGCAGACCGACGCCGACGTCGGCTCGTTCGACGGCGGCTACGGCAGCGCCTACCTCGCGAAGATGGTGGGGCAGAAGTTCGCCCGCGAGATCTTCTTCCTCGGGCGCACCTACTCCGCCGAGGACATGCACCGGATGGGTGCCGTCAACATCGTCGCCGACCACGCCGAGCTCGAGGTCGAGTCGCTGCGGCTGGCGCGCGAGGTGATGGGCAAGAGCCCGCAGGCGCAGCGGATGCTCAAGTTCGCCTTCAACCTCCTCGACGACGGGCTGATGGGCCAGCAGGTCTTCGCCGGCGAGGCAACCCGGCTCGCCTACATGACCGACGAGGCCGTCGAGGGTCGCGACCAGTTCCTCGAGAAGCGCGACCCCGACTGGTCGCCGTTCCCCTGGTACTTCTGAGCCCTCCTCCTCTGGCAGGGTTGCCTGCCATGTCGACGACCACCGCACCGGACACCGAGGAGCGCGGGCTGGCCCGCGTCGCCCAGACCTTCGCCGCCTTCACCGAGAAGTGGTTCCCGGACGCGTGGGTCTTCGCCGCCCTCGGCGTCGTCATCGTCTCGGTCGCGGCGCTGGCCAACGGCTCGACGCCGGCGGCGGTCGCCGAGACCTTCGGCACGGGGTTCTGGGACCTGACCGCCTTCACCCTGCAGATGGCGATGGTCGTCCTGACCGGGTACGTCGTGGCGACCGCGCCGCCCGTCGCCCGGCTCATCGAGGCGCTCGCGCACGTGCCGAACGACCCGCGTCGTGCGGTGGCCTTCGTCGCACTGCTGTCGATGAGCGTCTCGCTGCTCAACTGGGGTCTGTCGCTGATCTTCGGCGGGCTGCTCGCCCGAGCCGTCGCGCGCCGTGAGGACCTGCGCGTCGACTACCGCGCGCTCGGTGCCGCCGCGTTCATGGGCCTCGGCGCGGTGTGGGCGCTCGGCCTCTCCTCGTCGGCCGCCCAGCTCCAGGCCACACCGGCCTCGCTGCCCGCGCCGCTCCTCGACATCACCGGCGTCCTCGACTTCGGGACGACGATCTTCACCTGGCAGTCGATGGTCTCCGCGCTCGTCCTCATCGTCCTCACCACCGTCATCTCCTACGCGTCCTGCCCGCGCGGGGCGTCGGTGCGCACCGCCGAGGACATGGGCATCGACACCGAGGACCTGCCGGACGAGCCGCCGGTGCGTGAGCGGCCGGGTGAGTGGCTCGAGTACTCGCGGGTCCTGCCGATCCTGCTCGGGGTCATCACGCTCGGCTGGCTCGTCGGGCAGCTGCTGGAGAAGTCGGCGGTCGCCGTCCTCAGCAGCCTCAACGGCTACCTGCTCGTCTTCCTCGTCCTCGGGCTCGTGCTCCACGGCACGCCCCGCCGCTTCCTCAACGCCGTGCAGAAGGCGGTGCCGGCGACGGCGGGCATCCTCGTGCAGTTCCCGCTCTACGCCGCGATGGCCGCGGTCCTCACCAAGGCCGAGGGCCGCGGCGGCGAGACGCTCTCGGACCACCTGTCCTCGATCTTCACCTCGTTCGGTGGCGGCGGCGGGTTCGCCGTCGCGCTCGCGATCTACACCGCGGTGCTCGGTATCCTCGTGCCCTCCGGGGGTGGCAAGTGGCTCGTCGAGGCGCCGTACGTGATGCAGGCCGCGACGGACGTGCAGATGAACCTCGGCTGGACCGTGCAGATCTACAACATGGCCGAGGCGCTGCCCAACCTCGTCAACCCGTTCTTCATGCTGCCGCTGCTGGCCGTCCTCAAGCTGCGGGCGCGCGACCTCGTCGGGTTCACGTTCCTGCAGTTCGTGATCCACCTGCCGGTGGTGCTGCTGCTCGTGTGGCTGCTCGGCAACACCTTCGACTTCGTGCCGGCTGTCCAGCCCTAGCCGGAACCGCCGAGGTCGACCTCGTAGGCCTCGAACACGAGGTCCGAGCCACGCTGGCGGTGCCGCACGACCCGCCCGATGAGGGCGGTCGCCGCCTCGCGGTGTGCGCGCACGGCGTCCGCCCCGGTGAGCCCGTCGTCGCGCTCGTCGAGCAGCCGGTCGACCTCCTCGAGGAAGGCCACGTGGTCGGCGAGCTGGGCCTCGACGTCGCGCGAGAGGCGCGGGGCGTGGGCGCGCAGGTCGGCGTAGAGGCCGCCCGGCGCCTCGGTGAGCGCGACGTGGTCGCGCAGGTCGTGGGCCAGCTCGGTGAGGGCGGCCCGGACCCGGCGGCGCCACGTGGGTCCGAGCCCGACGGGCAGCGCGAGCGCGGCGTCGAGGGCGGCCATCGAGTCCCCCAGCTCGGCCCGTTGGGCGCGCACCTGCTCCAGGTGCGACGCGAGCGCCTCGTCCACGGGCCACCTCCTGGGGTCGCCTCCATGCTCCCGCCGATCGCCCCGGCTGACCAGCCCGGCCGCTGCCGGGGCCGGGAGCCGGCGTCCCTAGAGTGGCGGGATGGAGCTCGAGCCGCTGGCGGTACCGCCCGGAGACGGTGCGGCGACGGTGCTCCCGCGCCTGCGCCGCGCCCTGGAGGGCGGCGGCGCCGTCGCCCCGTTCGTCGCCGGCGGCCCGGCCCCGGCGTTGCCCCCGCACGCCGCCGCGGCCCTGCCCGACGACCTGGCCGTCGTCGTCGGCACGTCCGGCTCCACCGGCGTCCCCAAGCTCGCGATGCTCGGGGCCGGTGCGCTCGCCGCGAGCGCCCACGCCACGCACGAGCGGCTCGGCGGTCCGGGGCAGTGGCTCCTCACCCTGCCGGCAGGACACGTGGCGGGCCTCCAGGTGCTCCTGCGCGGCCTCGACGCCGGTACCGAGCCGGTGTCGGTCGACCTCTCGGACGGCTTCTCCCCCAGCGCTTTCGCGGCGGGTGTGCATCGGATGGACCCACGGCACCGGCACTACACGTCCGTCGTCCCGACCCAGCTGGTCCGCCTGCTCGACGACCCGGTGGGCACCGCGGCGCTCGCCTCGCTGCACGGGGTGCTCGTCGGGGGTGCGGCGACGCCCCCGTCACTGCGCCGGCGGGCCGAGGCATCGGGGGTGCGCGTCGTGACCACGTACGGCATGAGCGAGACCTGCGGCGGGTGCGTCTACGACGGAAGGTCCCTCTCCGGCGCGGAGGTCCGCGTCGACGACGAGGGCCGCGTCCATCTCGGGGGTGCGACGCTGGCGCACGGGTACCTCGGGCGGCCCGACCTGACCTTCCGGGCCTTCGCCGTCGACCCCGACGGCTCGCGCTGGTTCCGCACGGACGACGCCGGGCGGCTCGACGAGGACGGCCGGCTGCACGTGGAGGGGCGACTCGACGACGTCGTCGTCACGGGCGGGATGAAGGTGGCGCCGCGACCGGTCGAGGAGGCCGCAGTCGAGCACGTGCCGGGGGTCGTCGAAGCGGTCGTCGTGGGGACCCCCGACGCCGAGTGGGGCCAGGCGGTGAGCCTGCTCGTCGTGCCGGCGGCGGGGGCGCGGCCGTTGTCGGTGGTCGAGGTGCGCGAGCACCTTCGCGGTCACGTGCCGGACCACGCGCTGCCCCGGCGGGTCACGGCCACGGGCGCGGTGCCGCAGCGCGGGCCGGGCAAGCCGGACCGGGCCGCCGTGGCCGCCTTGTTCGACGTGGGAGGATGAGGGCGTGTTGCGGTACCTGCCCTACGTCCTCAGCCTCGCGCTGACGGTCTACTGCCTGATCGACTGCCTCCAGAGCGACGAGTCGAGCATCCGCAACCTGCCCAAGATCGCCTGGGTCCTGCTGGTCCTGCTCTTCCCGATCGTCGGACCGGTGGCCTGGCTGGTCGCCGGCCGCCCGGAGCGCGGCGCGCGGTCCCGCACGCAGCAGGAGCGCTGGGACGACCACCGCCGCTCGCGGGACCAGCGCGGCTCCGGCCCGTCGCGGCCGCCGCGCGGCCCGGACGACGACCCCGACTTCCTCAAGGGACTCTGAGCGCTCGATGGCCACTCTCGCCCAGTGGGTGGCGGGCGCCCGCCCGCGCACCCTGCCCGCCGCCGTCGCCCCCGTCGCCCTCGGCATGGCCGCGGCGCTGCGGGTCGACGGCGCCGACGGTGGCCGCGCACTGCTCGCGCTGCTCGTGGCGCTGGCCCTCCAGGTGGGCGTCAACTACGCGAACGACTACTCCGACGGCATCCGCGGCACCGACGAGGTGCGGGCCGGGCCGGTCCGGCTCGTCGGGCAGCGGCTCGCCGACCCGCGGAACGTGCGGCTGGCGGCATTCCTGTCCTTCGGTGCGGCGGGCGTGCTGGGGCTGGCGCTCGTGGCCCTCGCCCAGACGTGGGTGATGCTCCCGCTGGGCGCGCTCGCCGTGCTGGCCGCGTGGCGCTACACCGGCGGCGACAACCCGTACGGGTACCGGGGCCTCGGCGAGGTGTACGTCTTCGTCTTCTTCGGGCTGCTCGCCACGCTGGGCACCGAGTACACGCAGGCCGGGTCGGTGTCGTGGTTCGGGCTGGCCGGTGCGGTGGGGGTGGGGTCGATCGCCTCGGCGATCCTCGTCGCCAACAACCTGCGCGACATCCCGACCGACACCGAGCACGGGAAGCGCACGCTCGCGGTGCGGCTGGGCGATGCCCGGACGCGCGCGCTGTACGTGGGGCTGATGGCGACCTCGGTGCCGGCGCTCGCGGTGATGGCGCTCTGGCAGCCGTGGGTGCTGGTGGCGCTGCTGGCCCTGCCGCTCGCGTGGCGCGGGGTGTCGGTGGTCCGGGGCGGGACGACCGGGCCGGGGCTCATCCCGGTGCTGGCCTCGACGGGGGCGTACGAGCTGGTCTGGGCGGTGCTGGTGCTCGCCGGCGTGTCCGTGGGCGTCGCGCTCGGCTGAGCGGGTTGCGGTGCCGCGACCCCTGGGCCTCACGCACGAGCAGCAGCCGGGAGGCGCGCATCCGGACCTCCGGGTCGGCGGAGAGCCGTGTGCGCACCACGACGTCCATGTGCTCCGGATACCGGGCCACGCGCCCGACCCGCCGGCACGTCTCACCACCCGGAGCACGTGACCAGGTGCTCCCCGTCCCGACCCCATCACGGCCCCTGGCCCAGATACCGGGGCACATGTCCATGTGCTCCGAGGAATGGGCCAGGGGGAGGTTCGCGTGGCCCAGATACCGGGGCGCATGTCCATGTGCTCCGAGGAATGGGCCAGGGGGAGGTTCGCGTGGCCCAGATACCGGGGCGCATGTCCATGTGCTCCGAGGAATGGGCCAGGAGGAGGTTCGCGTGGCCCGGATACCAAGGCATATGTCCATGTGCTCCGAGGAATGGGCCAGGAGAAGGTTCGCGTGGCCCAGATACCGGAGCACCTGGACGTCGTGGGCACCACACCCATGACTGCCGGCGACGACGCGGCCCACGGCCCAGCGCCCACGGCACGCAGGAGCTCCCGCGGCGCCGGGACGCTTCGCGGTGGGGTGGGGGAGTTCCGGGAGAGCCCCGGCCGGTCAACGGAAGTCGTCGTCCTCGGGGCGCGCGTGACCCGCACGGCGCCGGCCCCGGCGCGTCAGCGGAAGTCGTCGTCCTCGGGGCGCGTGACCCGCGCGGCACCGGCCCCCGCGCCCGTCTCGGCGTCCTCGGCCTGCTCGTCGCTGCCGTCGGTGCTCCCCCGCGCGGTGCGCAGCGCCGCCCGCTCCTCGAGGCGCTGGGCGAGCGCGGCCGAGTAGTCCTCGCGGAAGCGCCGCAGCGCGAAGAACGAGATGCCCAGCGACAGCACGGCCGCCAGGACGACGAGCAGCACCGAGTTCTCCGGACCCCGCAGCCCCACGAGCCAGAGCGCCAGCAGGCACCCGAGGAAGATCATCAGCCGCAGCACGGTGTAGCGGACCATGGCGTTCATCGAGAGAGCTCCTGCCTCACAGGCCCGAGTACGAGTGCTGGCCCACGAAGTACACGTTGACCACGGCGAAGTTGAGGATCACGCAGACGAACCCGGCGAGCGAGATCCACACGGCGTTCTGCCGCTTCCAGCCGGTCGTGGCGCGGGCGTGGAGGTAGGCCGCGTAGACGACCCAGATGACGAAGCTCCACACCTCCTTGGGGTCCCAGTTCCAGTACGACCCCCACGCCTGGCGCGCCCAGATGGCGCCGGCGATCACGGTGAAGGTCCACATCGGGAAGGCGATGATGTGCGCGCCGTACGTCATCCGCTCGAGGGTGCGGGCCGACGGCAGCCGCGTCATGAACGTGCGCCGCTCCCCGTCACCCGCCTCGAGCCGGTCCTGCACCAGGTAGAGCACGCCGAGCGCCGCGCCGATCGTGAACACCGCGACGGTCATCGTCGCCACGGTCACGTGGATGGCCAGCCAGTACGAGCGCAGCGACGGCATCAGCTCGGAGGCGTCGGTGTACCAGACGGTGATCGCGGCGCCGAGCACCAGCAGCACCGGGCCGACGACGAACAATCCGAGCCAGCGCAGGTCGCGCCGGGTCGCCCACGCGCAGTACGCGAGGAGGGTGAACATCGCGCCGACGATGGCGAACTCGTACATGTTGCCGAGCGGCCAGCGGTGCACCTCGAGGGCCCGCAGCACGACACCGGCGACGAGCAGCAGCGTGCCGAGCAGCGTGAGCATCCAGCCGATGCCGGCCGCCTTGCGCGCCGAGCGCGGCTCCTCGCCGTCCCCCGACGGGACCCCCGGCGACGCCTCGGTCCCGGCCGGCGCCCCCACCGAGGCACCGGCCGCCACGAGCTCGCGTTCGGGCGCCGCCTCGCGCTCGGCGGCCACCTCGCGGCCGGGGACGACCCGCGCGAGGTAGAGCCCGTACGCGAGCATGGCGAGGGTGAGCACGACCATCGAGGAGTACACGGAGTAGTTCGACAGCTGGGCCAGCGTGTAGTCGGTCATCGGGTTCCTTCGGGTCCGGGGAGGACGGCGGCGAGCTCGTCGTCCATGCCCTCGTCGTCGTCCTTCGCGAGGCCGCCGACGGAGACCACGGTACGACCCGCGACCTCGTCGGGACGAACCCGCACGAACACCCTTCGACGGCGCACGACGAGGCTGAGCACGAGGCCCAGGAGCATCAGCACCGACGAGACCAGGGTCAGCGTCTTGCCGGGATCGGTGCGGATGGAGAAGCCGGCGAACCGCTCGACGCCGTCGAAGGTGATCGAGCCGCGCCCGTCGGGCAGCTCGAAGGTCTGCCCGGGCCGCAGCAGGATGCGCAGCTGGTCGGTGCCGTCCTTGCCCGGCAGCGGCTTCATCGCCGAGGTGTCGAGCGTGTACACCGACTGCGGCCGCCCGCCCGGGAGCAGGTTGCCGCTGAAGGCGGTCAGCGCCAGCTGGGGGTCGAGGGTGTCGGGGAAGACCGAGTGCGGCCCGCGCTCGTCGTCGATGACGCCGGTCGGCAGGAAGAACCCGGCGAAGCCGAGGTCGTCCGGCCGGGCACCACCCACCTTGATCGCCCCGACGGACGTGTAGTTGTTGTCCTGCGCGAGGAACGGCGTGGCCGAGGTGTAGATGGCCGTGCCCTCGGCGTCGCGCACGGTGACCCGCGGCGCGTAGCCGTTGCCGAGGAGGAAGACCGAGCCGTCGCCGGTCTCCAGGGGGTGGTTGACCGCGACCTCGCGCTTCTCCGCCCGGCCGTCCGGCCCGGTGAACGTCGTGAAGGCCCGGAAGTCGCGGGGCATGCCGAACTGGCCGGCGCCCTTGTCCTCGGTCTCGAACTTCACGTCCATCCGGTCGAGCCGGATCGTGTACGGGTCGAGGGCGTTGGGGTCGACCCACGGCCCGGGGCTGAAGGTGTCGTAGCCGCCGAGGGTGTTCGCGAACGTCTTCCCGACGGGGACGATGACATCGCCCTTCCACCCGAGCAGGTGCCCCCAGCCGACCCCGACGAGCACGCCGATGAGCGCCAGGTGGAAGACGAGGTTGCCGGTCTCCTTGAGGTAGCCCTTCTCGCCGGAGAGCGTCGTGTCGTCGTGCGCGTGGACCCGGTACCGCCGCCCGCGCAGCGCCGTCCGCAACCGGTCGCGCACCTCGTCCGGCGTGCCGTCGACGACGAGCTCGCGGTGCGCCGGCAGCCGCTCGAGCCGGCGGGGCGCGCGCGGCGGCGTCGAGCGCAGCTGGTGCCAGTGGATGCGGCTGCGCGGCAGGACGCAGCCGATGAGCGAGACGAAGAGCAGGAGGTAGATCGCGGCGAACCACGGCGAGGCGTAGACCTCGAAGAACCCGAGCCGGTCGAGGATCGGTCCGGCGGTCGGGTGGTCGCTGATCCACTGCGCGGTGCGGGTGGCGTCGATGGAGCGCTGCGGGAAGGTCGACCCCGGGATGGCGCCGACGGCGAGCAGGAGCAGGAGGAAGAGCGCGGTGCGCATGCTCGTCAGCTGCCGCCAGACGTAGCGCAGCCAGCCGACCGGCCCGAGACGCGGCAGCGTCACCGAGCCGCCGCCGCGACCACCGTCCCCGCCGTCGGGCGGGGCCGGCTGGGTGGACAGCGTGCGGTCGTCGGTGGTGCTCACAGCGACACCACGAACCCGGAGACGAGCTCGGTCTGGACCCAGCGGTTCATCGTCTCCCAGACCCCGGTCAGCAGCAGCAGCCCCACGAGCACGAGCATCGCGCCCCCGAAGACCTGGATGCCCCGCGTGTGCCGGCGCAGCCATCCCGAGGCCCGCCCGGCGCGGTCGAGACCGGCGGCGACGAGGAGGAAGGGCAGCCCCAGGCCGAGGCCGTAGGCGACGGCGAGCGTCACCCCGCGCGCGACCTGCGGGTCCGCGGAAGCCGTGGCCATGACGAGCACGGCGGCCAGCGTCGGGCCGGTGCACGGCGCCCAGCCGAGCGCGAAGACCGCCCCGAGCAGCGGCGCCCCGAGCAGCCCGGCGCGCGGCCGCCAGTGGATGCGGGCCTCGCCCTGCCGGCCGAGCCCGACGAAGACCAGCCCCATGACGACGACCACCGCGCCGCCGACGCGCATCAGCAGCTCGCGGTGCTCGACCAGCCCCTGGCCGACCGTCGTCACGAAGATCGAGCCGAGGACGAAGACCACCGTGAAGCCGACGACGAAGAGCAGCGCGCCGGCGAGCGTCCGCCCCCGCGAGCGCTCGGCCGCCGACTCACCCGTCAGCCCCGTGACGTAGCCGAGGAAGCCGGGGACGAGCGGGAGCACGCAGGGACTGGCGAACGACACCAGGCCGGCGAGGGCGGCGACCCCGACGGCGAGCGGCAGCGCGCCGCTCGTGACGGCCTCGCCACCGGCGGCGGCCAGGGTGGGCGTCACGACGCGGCGACCACGTCGTCGACGAGGCCGGTGAGGGTGGTGGCGGAGACCGGCCCGTTGACGCGGGCCGCGATCCGGCCCTCGCGGTCGAGGACGATGGTCGTCGGCACGGTGGGGGCCTTGCCCTGGAGGCGCAGCAGGGTGAGGCCGGCCTCGTCGCTGAGGCTCGGGTAGGTGATCCCGGCCTTCTTGACGAAGGCGGCGCCGCGCTCGGCCTCCTCACGGAAGTCGATGCCCATGAACTGGACCGGGGCCTTCTTGGCCTGCTGGCCCTCCCACGCCTTCTGCAGGTCGGGGGCCTCGGCGACGCACGGGGCGCACCACGAGCCCCAGACGTTCAGGACGACGACCGTGCCGCGGGTCGAGGCGACGTCCCAGGAGGTGCCGTCGAGGAGCGTGCCGGTCATCGTCACCGGCTCGGCGCGGTCGGCCTCGGCGATGGTCTCGACGCTGCCGTCCCCGGAGATGTACCCCTTCTGGTCACCGGCCTTGGCCTGCGCGGCAACGGAGTTGGGGTCCTCCGAGCAGCCGGCGACGCCCAGCGTGAGGACGGCGACGAGCGCCGCAGTCAGACGAGGTGCACGGCGGGCACGGGCGGTGCGACGGTCCGGGGTCACGCGCCGGCTCCCTTCTGGGCCTGCGGCAGCAGGGCCGCGGCCGGCTCGCTGTAGGACAGCGAGAGCAGGTCGTCCCCGACGAAGGTCAGCGAGGTCAGGCTGGCGAGCGAGCACTCGCGGCGGGCCGGGTTGTGCACCAGCGAGCGCCCCTCGGTGGCGAGCCGGATCATCCAGATCGGGGCCTGGTGGCTGACGACGACCGCCTCGTGGCCGCGCGCCGCGGCCCGGGCGGCGACGACGGCGTCGCGCATCCGCTCGACGATGCGCTGGTACGGCTCGCCCCACGAGGGGCGCAGCGGGTTGAGCATCTTCGGCCAGAGTCGCGGGTGGTGCAGGAGCCCCGCCCCGCCGGCCACCGGCAGGCCCTCGAAGGCGTTCTCGGCCTCGAGCACCCGGTCGTCGACGTGCACCTCGAGACCGTGCTCGGCGGCCACCGGCGCGGCGGTCTCACGGGCCCGCTCGAGCGGGCTGGAGACGACGTGCACCACGTCGTGGTCGGCGAGGTGCTCGGCGGCCAGCTCGGCCATCCGGTGACCCAGGCCCGAGAGGTGGAACCCCTCGAGCCGCCCGTACAGGACGCGTCCGGGGTTGTCGACCTCACCGTGCCGCAGCAGGTGCACGGTGGTGCGCTGCGGCTCGGCGGACGGGGCGTCCGGGGACGGGCTCATGCTCGCGATTGTCGCAAACGCACCTGAGCGTGGCCGACGGGGTTCGACGGCCGGTCAGCCGGCCGCCGCGGCCGCAGCGCCCGGCAGCGCGGCGAGCACCTGCTCGACGGCGGCGTCGTCGTGCGCGGCCGAGACGAACCAGCACTCGTAGGCACTCGGCGGGAGGTACACGCCGGCGTCGAGCATCGCGTGGAAGAACCGGCCGAAGGCAGCGGTGTCCTGGGCGCGGGCGTCGTCGTAGTCGCGCACCTCGCCGTCGCGGAAGAAGACCGAGAACATCGAGGAGGCGGTCTGGACCCGGTGCGGCACACCGGCCTTCGTCAGCGCCTCGGAGGCGGCGGTGCGGATGGCGGTGGACACCTCGTCGAGGCGGGCGTACACGGCGTCGTCGCAGAGCCGCAGCGTCGTGAGGCCGGCGGCGGTGGCCACGGGGTTCCCGGACAGCGTGCCGGCCTGGTACACCGGCCCGTCCGGGGCGAGCAGCGCCATGACGTCGGCCCGGCCACCGAAGGCCGCCGCGGGGAAGCCGCCACCCATCACCTTGCCGAAGGTCAGCAGGTCCGGGGCGAGGTCGAGGCCCTCGTGGCCCCACCAGCCGTCGCGGGCGCAGCGGAAGCCGGTCATCACCTCGTCCGAGACCAGCAGCGCACCGTGCTCGGCGGTGACGCGGCGCAGGGCCTCGGTGAAGCCCGGGGCCGGCGGGACGACGCCCATGTTGCCGGCGGCGGCCTCGGTGATGAGGCAGGCGATCTGGTCGCCCCGCGCGGCGAAGACCGCCTCGAGCGCCTCGATGTCGTTGTACGGCAGCACGATCGTCTCGGCGGCCATCTCGGCGGGGACGCCGGCGGAGTCGGGCAGGGCGAGGGTGGCCACCCCGGAGCCGGCCGCGACGAGGAGGGAGTCGACGTGCCCGTGGTAGTGCCCGGCGAACTTCACGACCAGCGGCCGGCCGGTGAAGCCGCGCGCCAGGCGGATGGCGCTCATCGTCGCCTCGGTGCCGCTGGAGACGAGGCGCACCTGCTCGACGGGGGCGACGCGGTCGACGATCTCCTCGGCCAGCAGCACCTCGTTCTCGGACGGCGTGCCGAAGGAGGTGCCCTTGGCGGCAGCCGCGTGGACGGCGTCGATGACCTCGGGGTGGGCGTGGCCGAGGATCATCGGGCCCCAGCTGCCGACGAGGTCCACGTACCCGCGGCCGTCGACATCGGTGAGGCGCGGACCGCTGCCGCTCGCCATGAAGCGCGGGGTCCCCCCGACCGAGCGGAAGGCGCGGACGGGACTGTTGACCCCGCCGGGGGTCACGGCGCGGGCGCGGGCGAGGAGGGCGGCGGAGGCGGGGGCCTGCTCACCGGTGGGCTGGGCGGCGGAGTCGGTCACCGCTCCATTGTCGGGGCAGCCGGGCCGGCAGCGGTCAGCAGGGGGCGGCGGGCTCGTCCGGCGTGGTGGGGTCGCAGGCGTAGGCGTCCCGGACGGCCTGCATCGCCTCACCGAGGGCGTGGAACTGCGCCGGGCTGAGGACGTCGACGAGGTGGCGGCGCACGCTGCGCACGTGGACGACGGCGAACCGCTCGATGGCGGCGCGCCCGTCGTCGGTCAGCTCGAGGACCACGCCCCGCCGGTCCTCGGGCGCCGGGGTGCGCTGCACCCATCCACGCCGCTCGAGGCGGGCCGCCGTGTGCGTGACGCGGCTGCGGGACTGGACGATCAGCTCGGCGAGGGTCGACATCCGCAACCGGTCGTCGTCGGCCTCGGAGAGCATCGAGAGGAGCTCGTACTCGGGGAGGCTGATGCCCGAGCACTCGAGGTCGCGGTCGAGGGCGGCGTCGAGCTCGCGGGAGGCGCGCAGGTAGGCGCGCCACGACCACTGCTCCTCGACGCTCAGCCAGCGCACGTCCTCACCCACGGGGCCATCGTCGCACGTCGGCGTCGCGCGGCGGGCGAGGCCCGGGAACCCCGGGTCGTCCCACGAGACGGTCCTCGGGAGGCGGAATGGATCGCGATGGTGCATAGTTGAAGCGTCAACTACTGGTCGTCCCACCTCCGAAGGAGCAGTTCCCATGAGCACCGCCACCCTCACCGGCCTCAGCACCGGCACCTGGACCATCGACCCGACCCACACCGAGGTGGGCTTCGTGGCCCGTCACCTCATGGTGAGCAAGGTCCGCGGCTCGTTCACCGACGTCTCCGGCACCGTCGTCGTCGCCGACGAGCTCGCCGACTCCACCGCCGAGGTCGTCATCAAGACCGCCTCCGTCGCCACCGGCACCAAGGACCGCGACGACCACCTCCGCAGCGGCGACTTCTTCGACGCCGAGGCCCACCCCGACATGACCTTCCGCTCGACCTCCTTCGACGGCCAGACCCTCCAGGGCGAGCTGACCATCAAGGGCGTCTCGAAGCCGGTCACCCTCGACGTCGAGTTCGGCGGCGTCGCCACCGACCCGTGGGGCAACGAGAAGGCGGCCTTCGAGGCCAGCGGTGACATCGACCGCACCGACTGGGGCCTGACCTGGAACGCCAACCTCGAGAAGGGCGGCGTCCTCGTCTCCGAGAAGATCAAGCTCGTCCTCGACGTCCAGCTCGCCAAGCAGGCCTGAGCGACGTCACCCCGGCTCCGCACCCTCCGGCGGGCCCCCGAGGCCGCCGTCACCCCCACGGGTGGCGGCGGCCTCGTCGTGTCGTCGGACCTGCCTCGCGAACGTGTGTGGACGCGCCGGGTTCCAGCGGCGTGTTCACACACGTTCGCCGGAAGGAGGCGTCCGCACGGCTCGGGCGACGAAGCACTGCGCGAGGAGGTTGCGGACGTGCACCTCGGCGACCTCCGGATGGGCGAGCACCTCGGCCAGCGCCGCCTCGACGCCCTCGCCGGCCGCGACGAGCCGGTTGTGCTCGTACCGCATCGCCCCGCCGGCGTCGTAGGCGCGCAGCACGCGGGCATCGTCGTCGAGCCAGGCCGGCACGGTTCCGTCCGCCACCACCGGACAGGCCTGTGCGTGGACGAACACCGGACCGACCTCCTGCCAGGGCCGGGCCGACCCGAGGGGCGCGTGACCGACGAGCAGGATCCGCTCGCCCGGCAGGCTGCGCGCGAGGCAGCACCGCAGCTGGGAGCCACCCTCGTCGTCGACGGACGGCTCGACCGTTCGCCCCCAGGCGTCGACCCCGTCGCGGCGCACCGCCTCGAGCTCGTCGGCGGGCAGGGGAAGCAGCAGGACGTCGACCATGCCCGTGGAACGCCCGACCCCCTCCGGACGTGAGCGCTCGCCGCCCGTCGTCCGGCAGTTTAATTTGAGAATGATTGTCATTCCGGTTTAAGGTCACGGCTATGAACCCGCGCCTGCGTGCCCTCCGTCCTGCCGCCCTCCTTCTCGCCCCCGCCGTCGCGCTCGCCGGCTGCGCGTCGGCGGAGGACCCGCGTTCACCTGCCCCGTCGGCCACCGCCTCACGGACGGTCGGGGGTGACGAGCGCGAGGTGCGCGGCGTCCAGCCCCGCGTCCTCCTCGCCCACGAGCGGGGCCTGACTCTCGTCGACGCGTCGACGGGGAAGACCGTGCAGGAGGAGGCGCGCGAGGGCTTCCTGCGCCTCAACGACGCCGGGGACGGGCGGCACGTCGTCGTCGCCGACGGGGACGCCTTCCGGGTGTACGACACCGGGATCGAGCGGCAGCCGCACGGCGACCACGACCACGCCTTCGAGTACACCCCCGGCCTCACCGACGTCTCGTACGCCGCGGCGCATGCCGGCCACGTCGTCCCGCACCAGGGGAGGACCGTCCTCTTCGGCGACGGCGACGGCTCCATCCAGGTCGTCCCCACCGAGCAGGTCGGCTCGGACGTCGCGCCCGTGGAGCGGATGCGGACGCCGGCCCCGCACCACGGGGTCGCCGTCGCCGTCGAGGACGGCATCCTCACGACCCACGGCACCGAGGAGGCGCGATCGAGCATCCGCCTCGTCCGCGACGGGAAGGTCGTGACGCAGACCGACGACTGCGCCGGCGTCCACGGCGAGGCCGCAGCCGCGCCCGACGCCGACGGCGGGGACGTCGTCCTCTTCGGCTGCGAGGACGGCCCGGTCGTCTTCCGCGGCGGGGCGTTCCACAAGGTGCCGGTCACCGACGACTACGCCCGCACGGGCAACGCCGCCGGCAGCCCGGCCTCCCCCGTCGTGATGACCGACTACAAGGTCGACCAGGACGCCGACGCGGTCGAGCGCACCACCCGGATCGCCCTGGTGGACACGCTCACCGACCGGCTGCGTCTGGTCGACCTCGGGGCGTCCTACTGGTTCCGGTCGCTGGCCCGCGGCGAGGACGGTGAGGGCGTCGTCCTGACCACCGACGGCTCGCTCGCCGTGGTCGATGTCGAGAAGGGGAGCGTGGCGCGACGCATCCCCGTCATCGCGCCGTGGCAGGAGAAGGACGACTGGCAGGAGCCGGGACCGGTGCTGCGCGTCGTCGGCGACACGGCCTTCGTCACCGATGCCGAGAAGCGGGAGCTCGTCGTCGCCGACCTGGCGACGGGGAGGGTCACGGCCCGTCACGCCCTCGAGCACACGCCCGTCGAGATGGTCGCCGCCACCGGCGAGGCCCCGCACGACCACGACCACTGACGCGGCCCGGTGTCGAGTGCGGAGGTGGTCGCCCCGGCGACCAGCTCCGCACTCGACCGCGGTCGGTCAGAGGCGGGCGGCGGCCTCGAGGGCGAAGTACGTGAGGATGATGCTCGCCCCGGCCCGGCGGATGCCGAGGAGCGACTCGTCGACGGCGCGGTCGCGGTCGATCCAGCCCCGCTCGGCGGCGGCGACGACCTGCGAGTACTCGCCCGAGATCTGGTACGCGACGACCGGCACCGGCGAGATCGCCGCCGCCGCCGCGATGACGTCGAGGTGCGGCCCGGCGGGCTTGACCATCACCATGTCGGCGCCCTCGGCGACGTCGGTCTCGATCTCCCGCAACGCCTCTCGCCCGTTCGCGGGGTCCTGCTGGTAGGTGGCGCGGTCGCCGACGAGCGAGGACTGCACCGCCTCGCGGAACGGCCCGTAGAGGCCCGAGGTGTACTTCGCGGCGTACGCGAGGACGACGGTGTCGGTGTACCCGGCGGCGTCGAGCGCGGCCCGGACGTGGCCGACCTGGCCGTCCATCATCCCGGAGAGGCCGAGCACCGGTGCGCCCGTGGCCGCCTGGGCCAGCGCCATCGCGGCGTAGCGCTCGAGGGTGGCGTCGTTGTCGACCGAACCGTCGGCGGCGAGCACGCCGCAGTGGCCGTGGTCGGTGAACTCGTCGAGGCAGAGGTCGGCCATGACGACGAGGTCGTCACCGACCGCCTCGACCACCCGCCGCAGTGCGACGTTGAGGATGCCGTCGGGGTCGTCCGCGCCGGAGCCCCGCGCGTCCTTGGACGTCGGCACGCCGAAGAGCATGATGCCGCCGAGCCCGGCCTCGACGCAGCGCCGGGCCTCCTCGACGAGCGAGCCGAGCGTGTGCTGGACGACGCCGGGCATCGCCTCGATCGGCACCGGCGCGTCGATGCCCTCGCGGACGAAGACGGGCAGGACGAGCTCGGCGGGGTGCAGGCGCGTCTCGGCGACGAGCCGGCGCAGCGCCGGACCCTGCCGCAGCCGGCGCGGCCGGCCCACGGGGAACGGGGCGTTCGGGACGGTCGCCCCGGACGTCACGTCGCGCGCTTCCGGCCGCCGGCCCGGCGCTGGCTCGGCCGGACGACCTGCTCGCCGGCCTCGGTGGCGTCGAGCGCGAGCGAGCGGCCGTGGTCGGCGAGCGCGTCGACGAGGGCCTCGGCGCTCGGCTCCGGCGCGAGGACGTCGACCCGCAGGCCGTGCTCCTCGGCCGTCTTCGCGGTGGCCGGGCCGATGCACGCGATGACGGTGCTCGGGTGCGGCTTGCCCGCGATGCCGACGAGGTTGCGCACCGTCGAGGACGACGTGAACAGCACGGCGTCGAAGGCGCCGGACTTGATCGCGTCGCGCACCGGCGCCGGCGGCGGCGCGGCCCGGACGGTGCGGTACGCGGTGACGTCGTCGACCTCCCAGCCGGTCTCCTGGAGACCGGCGACGAGGGTGTCGGTGGCGATGTCGGCGCGCGGGAGGAAGACCCGGTTGATGGGGTCCAGGTCGGGGTCGAAGGGCGGCCACGCCTCGAGCAGACCCTTGGCGGACTGCTCGTCGGTGGGCACGAGGTCGGGGTTGATGCCCCACTCGCGCAACGCCTCTGCGGTGACGCCCCCGACGGCGGCGACCTTGAGCCCGGCGAACGAGCGGGCGTCGAGCCCGAACTCGTCGAACTTCTCGCGGATGGCCCGCACGGCGTTGACCGAGGTGAAGCCGACCCACTCGTAGCGGCCGGTGACCATGCCCTTGACCGCGCGCTCGAGCTGCTGCGGGGTGCGCGGCGGCTCGACCGAGATGGTCGGGACGACCTCGGCGTGCGCGCCGTGGTGCTCGAGCCGGCCGATCGTCGAGCCGGACTGCTCCTTGGTGCGCGGCACGAGGACCGACCAGCCGTAGAGCGGCTTGGTCTCGAACCAGGACAGCGCGTCGCGCATCGGCACAGTGTCGCCGACGACGGCGAGCACGGGGAACTCCCCGGCCGCCATCGCCTCGGGGGCGGCCCCGAGCGTGGTGACGACCGTGCGCTGCTCGGTGGTGGTGCCGCGCTCGGTGACGGCGACCGGGGTGGCGGCGTCGCGGCCCGCGGCGAGCAGGGCACGCAGGGCGTCGGCGGCCTTGTCCGGCGTGCCGAGGACGACGACCGTGACGGCCGGGTCGACCCCGCCGGAGACGTCGGGCGTGCCCGGTCCGGCGACGACGACGTGCACCGCCGTGGAGGACTTGGAGGTGAGCGGCACCCCGGCGTAGGCGGGGACGGCGGTCAGGCTGCTGACGCCCGGGACGACCTCGAAGGAGATGCCGGCCTTGACGAGCGCCTGCGCCTCCTCGGCGAGGCCGTTGAAGATCGCCGGGTCGCCGTCCATGAGCCGCACGACGAGCCCACCGGGGTGGGCCTTGGCGGCGCGGACGACGAGCTTGGCGCGGGAGGCCTGGGTCAGCCGCTCGCCCTGGTCGCCGTGGCCGGCGTCGACGACCTCGACGTCGGCGCGGGCGTGGCGCAGGGCGATCTCCTCGCGGGCCACCTGGTCGATGACGACGGCATCGGCGCCGGCGAGCAGCTCGACCGCGCGGACGGTCAGCAGGCCGGGGTCGCCGGGGCCGCCGCCGACGAAGGCGACGCGCGCGGGGACGCGGGAGGGGCGGGTGGTCGAGCGCGTGGGGCTCACTGGGCACGCTCCGTGACGGATCGGTCGGTGGACGTGGGCATGAGGTCGGCGGCGCCGTCCTCGAGGAGGAGGCGGGCGAGCCTCCGGCCGAGGTCTGCGGCCTCGGCGGGGTCACCGGTCAGGGACCGGCGCAGGTCGTGGGAGCCGTCGGGGGCCGCGACGACGGCCCGCAGCGACAGCTCGGTGGAGTCGACGCCCTCGACGACCTCGGCGAGCGCGCCGACCGGGGCCGAGCACCCCGCCTCGAGCTCGGCGAGCAGGGCGCGCTCGGCGGTGACGCAGGCGCGGGCGTCGGGGTCCTCGAGCGGCGCGACGGCCGCGCGGACGGCCTCGTCGTCGGCGCGGACCTCGACGGCCAGCGCGCCCTGCCCGGGGGCGGGGAGCACCTGGAGGGGGTCGAGGAACTCGGTGACCTCGTCGGCCCGCCCGAGCCGGCGCAGGCCGGCGGCGGCGAGGACGACGGCGTCGAGGCGGCCGTCGTGGACGTGGCCGAGCCGGGTGTCGACGTTGCCCCGCAGGTCGGTGACCTCGAGGCCGAGGTCGAGCGCGGCGAGCTGGGCGCGGCGGCGCGGCGACCCGGTGCCGACGGTGGCGCCGGCGGGCAGCTCGCCGAGGGTCAGGCCGTCGCGGGCGACGAGGGCGTCGCGGACGTCCTCACGGACGGGGACGGCGGCCACGACCACCCGGGCGTCCGGCGCGGTCGGGAGGTCCTTGAGCGAGTGCACCGCGAGGTCGACGCGGCCGTCGGCGAGGGCCTCGCGGAGCGCCGAGACGAACACGCCGGTGCCGCCGAGCTGGGCGAGCGGCGTGGTGCGGTCGCGGTCGCCCTCGGTGCTGACCTCGACGAGCTCGACGTCGTGCCCGAGCGCGCGCAGCCGGTCGGCGACCCAAGTGGACTGGGTCGTCGCGAGGGCCGAGCGGCGGGTGCCGAGGCGCAGGGTGCTCATGCCTCCTCCCCCGGCAGGGACGGCGGCGCCGAGACGAGCGAGACGTCGCGGGGGTCGAGGTCGAAGAGCTCGGAGAGGGCGCGGGCGTAGCTGCCGCCCTGGCCGTCGCGGGCCAGCTCCTTGACCCGGACGGTCGGGGTGTGGAGCAGCTTGTCGACGACGCGCTCGACGGCGCGGCGCACCTCGGCGCGCTGGGCGTCGTCCATCCCGGGCGTGCGGCGCTCGAGGCGGGCCAGCTCGGCATCGACGAGCTCGCCGGCGCGGGCGCGCAGCGCGGTCACGGTGGGGGCGACGGCCTGGGCCGAGCGCTGGACGAGGTAGGCCGCGACCTCGGCGGTGACGAGCTCGTTCGCCACGGCGACCTGCGGTGCGGACCCGGCCTCGGCGAGGTCCTCGCCGAGCTCGGCGAGCCCGACCCGGGTCGCCCCGGAGAGGTCGGCGACGGCGAGGTCGACGTCGTGGGGCAGCGCGAGGTCGACGTAGACCTGCGGGCGTCCGCCGCGGGCGGCGAGCGCGGCCGCGACGTGGTCGGCGGTGACGACCTGGCCGCGCGCGCCGGTGGAGGAGATGACGAGGTCGGCCGCGACGAGGGCGTCGGCGAGCCCGGTGAGCGGGACGGCGGAGCCCTCGACGCGCTCGGCGACGGAGCGGGCGCGGTCGGGGTCGCGGTTGGCGACGACCACCGCGCCGGCGCCCTGGCGGGCCACCGTGGCGGCGGCGAGCGCGCCCATCCCCCCGGCCCCGACGACCAGGACCGAGAGGTCGCCGATGCCGCCGAGCACGGCCTCGGCGCGGGTCAGGCCGGCCTGCACGAGCGACCCGCTGACGAGGTCGATCTGGGTCTCGGCGTGGACCCGCTTGGCGACCCGGAGTGCCTGCTGGAGAAGGCCGTTCAACGCGGGGCCGACGTGGCCGTGGCGCTGCGCGCGGGAGAGCGAACGGCGCACCTGGCCGAGGATCTGCGCCTCGCCGACGGCCATCGAGTCCAGGCCCGCGGCGACGGTGAACGCGTGGCAGATGCCGCGGTCCTCGTAGTGGACGTACAGGTGCGGCTGGAGCTCGGAGCGGTCCACGCCGCACACCGAGGCGAGGGCGTTCGTGACGTCGACGAGCGCACCGTGGAAGGTCAGCGCCTCCGCGTAGACCTCGGTGCGGTTGCACGTGGAGAGGACGACGGCCTCGGTGACGTGCTCGGAGGCGAGGACGGCCTCCTCGAGCGCGGTGGCCGAGGCGCCGTCGAGGGCGACCGACTCGAGCAGCGCGAGCGGTGCCCCGTGGTGCGAGAGGCCGAGGACGACGAGGCTCACGGTGCCACCGCCTCGGCGACGGCGAGCCGCTGGCCGTGGAAGGCCAGGATTTGGAGCTCGGTGGAGAGGTCGACCTTGCGGACGACGACGTCCTCTGGCACCGACAGCACGACCGGCGCGAAGTTCAGGACCGAGCGAACACCCGCGGCCACGAGCACGTCGGCGGCCTCCTGGGCGCCCTCGGGCGGGGTGGCGATGACCCCGATGGCCAGGCCGTCGCGCTCGACGAGGTCGGGGAGGTCGTCGGTGGAGCGGACCCGCGTGCCGGCGACGACCTCGCCGACGACGCGCGCGTCGCGGTCGAGGAGGGCGATGACGCGGAACCCGCGCTCGGCGAAGCCGCGGTAGGCCGCGAGGGCCCGGCCGAGGTTGCCCATCCCGACGATGGCCACCGGCCAGTCCTGGGTGAGGCCGAGGGCCGCGGCGATCTCGGAGGCGAGCCGGTCGACGTCGTACCCGACCCCACGCACCCCGTAGCTCCCGAGGTGCGAGAGGTCCTTGCGCAGCATCGCGGAGCTGACGCCCGCGGCGGCCGCGAGCTCCTCGGAGCTGACCGATGCGGTGCCGTCGGCGGCAAGCGCGGTGAGGGCCCTCAGGTACCCCGGCAGACGGGCCACCGACGCGTCGGGGACTCCCCGGCGGGCGGCTGCTGCGGCGGACACGAGCGGTCACCGACTCCTTTCGCGGGCCGCGGGCCCGGGACGAGGGAGGGGCCGGGACGGCCCCCGGGAACCCGCGGGAAACCACGTCAGCCTACGACTTTGTGAACACGGGCACAAAGTGACGCCGGACCCGGTGAGATGCCTCACGACGGCGATGTGCTAGAAGCCGCTGCGGCGCACCCGAGTCCTCACGGACGGGTCGGTGGAAGGTTCGACGGCGGCTGCGCCAGGGCCGCGCGCAGGCGGGTCTCGTCGACCCGCCAGAAGTCGTGCTGCCGCCCGTCGACGAGGGTGACCGGCACCTCCTCGGACCACCGCTCGAGGAGCGCGGGGTCGGTGTCGACGTCGACCTCCTGCCACCCGACGCCGAGGTCGGCGCACACGCGCTCGACGACCTCGCGGGCGGTGTCGCACAGGTGGCAGCCCGCGCGCCCGACGAGGGTGACGCGGGTGACGCGGGCGTGGCCGGCGGCGGAGGACATCGTCAGAAGAACACCGAGCGGCGCTGCATCAGCAGGGTGTACAGGGTCTGCTGGATGGTCTCGCGCACCTGGTCGGTGAGGTCGAAGACGAGCATCGGGTCGTCGGCGGCGCCGGCGTCGTGGCCGTCGGTCTCGATGGGGGTGCCGAACTCGATGATCCACTTGCTCGGCAGGGGGATCATCCCGAGCGGCCCGAGCAGCGGCCAGGTGGGCGTGACCGGCGCGTACGGGAGGCCGAGCAGGCGGGCGAGCGTGCCCATGTTGCCGAGGATCGGGTAGATCTCCTCGGCGCCGACGACCGAGCAGGGGACGATGGGGACGCCCGCGGCCAGCGCCGCCGAGACGAACCCGCCGCGGCCGAAGCGCTGGAGCTTGTAGCGCTCGCTGAACGGCTTGCCGGTGCCCTTGAACCCCTCGGGGAAGACGCCGACGAGCTCGCCGCGCGCGAAGAGCCGCTCGGCGTCCTCGCTCGTGGCCAGGGTCGAGCCGGAGCGCCGGGCGGTCGTGCCGACGAACGGGGTCTGGAAGACGAGGTCGGCGCCGAGCGCGCGCATCGTGCGCCGCGCCGGGTGCTCGTCGTGGATGGCGAGCTGGACCATCAGCGAGTCCAGCGCCACCGTGCCGGAGTGGTTGGCCACGACGAGCGCGCCACCCTCCGCGGGGATGTTCTCGATGCCGCGCACCTCGACCCGGAACCAGTGCCGGTACAGCGGGCGGAGCATCGGGTAGAAGACGTTCTCGGTGAAGTGCTCGTCGTAGCCGAAGTCGTCGACCTCGTAGTCACCGTCGAACCGGCGGCGCAGGTACGCGAGGACCTGGGCGACGCGGCGCTCGACGTCCTCGGGCGCCACGCCAGCCGCCTCGGCCGCGACCCGCAGCGCGACGACGAGCGCCTCGACGAGGTCGGTGAGGTCGGGGACGGGGAGGCCGCTGCGCGCCGGGGCGTCGGCGATGGTGGGGTCGAGGGGCGGGACGACCGGCGCGGGCTCGGGGACCGGCGGGGCCGGCGGTGGCTCGGCCAGGCGCAGGTGCGGGCGGCGGAGGGCCTCGTCGCGGCGGGCCTTCTCGCGCGGGGAGAGCTTCGGACGACCGGTGCGCTCGCCGGCCTGGGTGGTGGCCCGGGCCGAGGGGGCGGAGGTGATGCGCGGCGCCGGGCGGTGCTTGCGCGGCGCGGGGGTGGCGGGTGCCGGCGTCGAGGCGGCGGGCGGCGTGGCCGCCTTCTTCACGGATGCGGCCTTCTTCGCGGGCGGCGCCGCCTTCTTCGCCGGGCCCTTCGCGGGCGGCGTCGCCTTCTTCGCCGGCGTCGCCTTCTTCACGGACGCAGCCTTCTTCGCCGGCGCCGCCTTCTTCGCCGGCGCCGTCGCCGGGGCCGCCGGCGTCCCGACCACCGGGTCGGCGCCGATGAGCGGCGTGGCCCGGCGCCGTGCCCGCTCGCCGCCGGCTCGCGCGGCGCCCGCGGCGAGGGTCCCCCGGCCCGCCATCAGCGACCCACCCCCGCGCCGAGCGCACGCAGGACGGACTGGCTCGCCCCACCGGCGAGCCCGGTCACGGCGTCGACGAGCATCGAGCCCCCGCCGGTGCCGAGCGTGGCGGCGAAGGACTCGAAGGCCTGCCGGGTCGTGTAGCGCGGCTCGAAGCCCAGCCCGCTCCGCATCCGGGTCGTGTCCAGGCCCCGGCCGAAGGCGAGGAAGGACATCTGGTCCGGGGAGAAGTCGGCGAGCCCGAGCCGCTTGGCCACCCCGCCGACGAACCCGGCGCTGCCGAGCGGCACGGGGACGACGGGGCGGCGCGCGAGCGCGGCGGCCTGGAGCACGGAGACGACGCCGTCGCCGGCGACGTTGACCACGCCGGTCGTGGAGCCGGTGCCCGCGAGGAGGAGGGCGTCGATGGCGTCGTCCTCGTGGACGAACTGGAGCCGGGCGTCGTACCCCAGCGGCACCGGCACGACGGGCATCGAGAAGTAGTCGGTGACCGAGGTGCGGATGCGCGGGCCGATGACGTTGGCGAGGCGCAGCATGAGGATCTCGGTGTCGGGGCGGCGCCGGGCGAACCCGCGCACGTACCCCTCGACCTCGATGGAGTCCTTGCCGAAGCCCCCGCTCGGGCTGCGCCGCGCCCCCATGTCCTCGGTGAAGAGGGCCGGGTCGCGCGGGGTGGAGCCGTACACCGCCGCGGAGGACTTCACGACGAGCCGCCGCACCGTGGAGGCCTTCTGGCACGCCGCGAGGAGCTGCATCGTCCCGATGACGTTGATCTCCTTCTGCGGGGTGCGGCCCCCGACGAAGGTGGGTGTGGCGATGACGTTCATGTGGACGACGGTGTCGACGCCGGCGCCCTCGATGACGCGGCCGATCATCGGGTTGCGGATGTCGGCGCGGACGAACTCGACGCCGCCGATGTCCTGGGGCGGGGGGATGACGTCGACACCGACGACGTGCTCGACCCCGGGCTCCGCGGCGATCCGGCGCGCGAGGAGGCCGCCGAGGTACCGCGATACCCCCGTGACGAGAACCACCCGCGCCAACGCCTTCTCCTTCACGCCGCTTCCACTGCCGACCCTACCCAGTGCCGCGCCGTCGGCGTCACCCCGTCGAGGGTGCGGACGACAAAGGCCCCCGGCACGAGCCGGGGACCTTCGGCGGTCTCAGAGGTGACGCGGGGTCACTTCTTGTTGCGACGCTGGTGACGCGTCTTGCGCAGCAGCTTGCGGTGCTTCTTCTTGGCCATCCGCTTGCGCCGCTTCTTGATGACAGAACCCATGGGTGTTCCTCACGGTGGTACGGGGGTGCGGCGGCCCACCCTACCCGCCTCCCGGTCGGCCGCCCAAACCCGCCCGGTCGACGGCGAAGGGGCGGCCCGCCGTGGTGGCGGGCCGCCCCTTCGCGACCGGGGGTGCTCCCGGGATCAGGCGGTGTCGACGAACGAGCTGCGGAGGTAGGTGTGCACCTCGTCCTCCGGGACGCGGAACGACCGACCGACCCGGATCGCCGGCAGCTCACCGGCGTGGACCATGCGGTAGACCGTCATCTTCGAGACGCGCATGATCGTGGCGACCTCGGCGACGGTGAGGAACCGCACCTCGCCGAGCTGACGCTCCGTGGACATCGTGACCTCGATCTTCTGCTCTTCGCAGCGCCGGACAGCGCCCCGGCTTGGCTCCCTGCGTCGTGCTGTCGCAACCATAGGGGCAGTTGTGACCACTGTGAAGGCCAATGGGTGGAAATTCCTCCGGATGTCCAGCCGACACGCCGAACGGCCGACGACGAATCGGGCGTGTCGACGCGGATCGAGCGGGTCGCGGCCCCCGGGACGGCGCGATCAGTCGAACCAGGGGTCCAGGCCGTGGAGGGGGAAGACCGCCTGTCGCGTCGCGAAGACGGCCCGGTCGAGCGGACTCTCCGGGTTGTGGCCCATCCCCCACGGCTGGACCCAGATGGGCAGCCGGTCCGGGGGCAGGTCCCCCATCCGGCGCGGCCCGGGGCGCCCGAGCAGGCTCTGCACGTGGTCGCGCCACTCCTGCGGGACCTCGGTGGCCACGTCGACCGGCCGGTGCGCGGCGATCGCCGTCAGGTGGGTCCAGGACCGCGGGACGACGTCGACCAGCTCGTAGCCGCCCCCGCCGAGGGCCACCCACCGCCCGCCGGCGACCTCGTGGGCGAGGGTGTGCAGCTCGTCGTGCGCCCGGCGCTGGGCGTCGACGGTGATCGCCAGGTGGGCGAGCGGGTCCTCGAGGTGGGTGTCGCACCCGTGCTGTGTCACGAGCACGTCCGGCTGGAAGGCCCGCACGAGCGGCGGCACGACGGCGTCGATGGCCCGCAGCCACGAGGCGTCGCCGGTACCCGGCGGCAGCGCGACGTTGGCCACGCTCCCCCGCGCCTCCGGCCCGCCGACGTCGCCCGGCCAGCCGGTGCCGGGGAAGAGGTGCTGACCGCTCTCGTGGAGCGAGATCGTGAGGACCCGGGGGTCGTTCCAGAAGACCCGCTCGACACCGTCGCCGTGGTGGACGTCGATGTCGACGTAGGCCACCCGCTGCGCCCCGTGGTCGAGCAGCCAGCGGATGCCGACCGCGATGTCGTTGTAGATGCAGAAGCCCGCGGCGTGCGTGCGCATCGCGTGGTGCAGCCCGCCGCAGAAGTTGACGCCGTGCTCGGCCTCGCCCTCCCAGACGCGGCGGCAGACGTCGACGGTGCCCTGGACGATGCGGGCCGAGGCCTCGTGCATCCCGCGGAAGGCGGGGTCGTCGTCGGTGCCGAGCCCGCGGTGGACATCGGCCCGGGAGGGGTCCTCGGAGGCGGCACGCACGGCGGCGACGTAGGCCGGGTCGTGGACGGTCGTCAGCAGGTGGTCGTCGGCGACGTCCGGGCAGAGGACGTCGACGTGGTCGAGGACGCCGAGCGAGCGCGCGAGCCGGGAGGTGAGGTCGAGCCGCACCGGCGCCATCGGGTGGGTGGGGCCGAAGTCGTAGGCGGTGAACACGTCGTCCCAGATGACGCTCGTCCGTGGGCCCATGGCTGCACGCTACTCGGTGGGGCGGGCGTGGCAGGCTTGCCCCGACCGACCCCACACCGGGAGGAACGACGATGGGCAAGAGCGCGAACGCGGACAGCGAGGTCCTCGTCATCGGCCTCGGGCGCTTCGGTGCCGCAGCGGCGCTCGAGCTGCGTCGGCTGGGGCACAAGGTGACCGCGATCGAGAAGGACGGCTTCCTCGCCGAGAAGTTCCTCGGCCGGATCAGCCACGTCGTCCACGGCGACGCCAGCGAGGTCCAGGTCATCCGCGACGCCAAGGCCGGGAAGTTCGGCATCGCCGTGGTCGCGATCGGCTCGTCCGTGGAGGCGTCGGTGCTGGCGGCCGCCAACCTCGTCGACGCCGGCGTCCCGGCCATCTGGGCCAAGGCGCTCTCCCCCGAGCACGCCCGCATCCTCGACCGGATCGGGGTGCAGCACATCGTCCGTCCCGAGGCCGACACCGGCCGGCGGGTCGCCCACCTCGTCGGCGGCCGGATGCAGGACTACATCGAGTTCGACGACGGCTTCGCCATCGTCAAGATGCGCCCCCCGACCGAGACCGTCGGTTTCACGTTGGAGCAGAGCGCAGTTCGCAGCAAGTACGGCGTGACCGTCGTCGGCGTCAAGGCGCCCGGTGAGGACTTCACCTACGCCGTGCCGTCGACCAAGGTCTCGGCGCACGACGTGCTCATCGTCAGCGGTCCCACGACGCTCATCGAGCGGCTGGCCGCCCGCCCCTGACCCACCCGCGGCGGGCCCGGCAGGGTCAGAGGGTGGGGATGCCGCCCCGGTCGCCGGCCAGCGGGAGGGTCATCGCGACCTCCTCCTCGCCGTCGTCCTCGGAGACGACGCGCATCGGCCGGCGGCTGCCCGTGGGGCGGAAGCCGAAGCTGCTCGCGAAGGCCACGGCCCGGCCGTTGTCGGTGCCGACCCAGTAGTAGAGCTGCGTGCGACCCTGCTCGGCGGCCACGTGGGCACCGGCCCGCACGAGCGCCGCCGCGACACCGCTGCCGCGTGCCTCGGGGCGCACCCAGAGGCCGAACAGCTGGGCGGCCTCGGGCTTGTCCTCGCCCACCTCGCCGACGCTCGCGATGCCGACGGCCTCGCCGTCGCGCTCGGCGAGCAGGCGCGTGGAGCGCTGCATCCGGGCCCGCCAGAAGTCCTCCGGTTCGGCCTCCTCCTCGGCGTGGGAGGCGACGAACGCCTCGGGCGACTCGGCGAGGGCGGTGAGGCGGACCGCGCGGAAACGCTCCCACTCCTCGACGTCCAGGGGACGCACCGTGATGTCGCTCATGGCGGAACTCTCCCACGACACCCTCGGGGTGGGGCAACCGGGGAGGATGAACAGCCGGTGCCGGGGTGCTCCGTCAGGGCAGGTCGCGGGCCATCCGGACCTCGACGCACGAGGGGTCCCACGGCATGGTGCCGGTCTCCCCGGTGAGGGCGAACCCGCGCCGGAGGTAGAAGCGGCAGGCCCGGGTGTTCTCGCGGGCGACGTCGAGCACGACGCGGCGGAACCCGGCGTCGGCCGCGTGCGCGAGCGCGGCGTCGACGAGTGCCTCGGCGGCCCCGCTCCCCCGCGCCGGCGCCGCCACCCACATGCCGACGAGGTACACCTCGCCGGGCGCGAGCTCCTCGGCGGCGAAGAGCCCGACGGTGCCGACGGGACGGCCCTCGTCGACCGCGAGCCACGTGGCGGGGCCGGTAGACGCGTACTGCTGCCAGGACGCGTCGTCGCGGGCGGCCGCCTCGGCGTACGTCGTCCAGAACGCCCGCGGGCTGTCGATGAGCGCGGCCATCCGGACGTCGCGGTAGGTGCGCCACGCCTCCGGGCCCAGCCGCTCGACCCGCAGCGGAGGTGCGAGGCCGGGCTCAGCCACCGGCGAGCTCGGCGCTGCGGACGGCGGCGGCCTCCATCGCGCTGATGAAGGCGGCACGCACCTTGTGGTCGTCGAGCTCGCGCAGCGCGGCGGCGGTCGTGCCGCCCGGCGAGGTGACCTGCTCGCGGAGCACGGTGGGGTGCTGGCCGGTCTCCTTGATCATCGTCGCGGCGCCGAAGAGCGTCTGGACGACGAGCTCGGTGGCGGTGGCGCGCGGCATCCCGAGGACGACGCCGGCCTCGATCATCGCCTCGACGACGTAGAAGATGTACGCCGGCCCGCTGCCGGAGATCGCGGTGACGGCGTCCTGGAGCTTCTCGGGGACCTCGAGCACCTTGCCGGTGGCGGCGAGCAGCTCCTCGGCCTCGGCGACCTGCTCGGGGGCGCAGTGGGCGCCGCCGGAGACGGCGGCCATCCCCTGGTCGACGAGCGCCGGGGTGTTCGGCATCACCCGGACGACCGAACGCCCCTCCGGCAGACGGGACTCCACGAAGGACGTGGTGATGCCGGCCGCGAGGCTCACGACGAGGTTGCCGGCGTCGACGTGCGGGGCGATCTCCTCGAGCAGCGCGCCCATGTCCTGGGGCTTGACGACGAGGACGAGGGTGTCGGCGGCCGCCGCCGCCTCGGCGTTGTCGAGGACGCGCACCCCGTACTTCTCGGACAGCTCGGCGGCGCGGTCGGCCCGGCGCTCGGTGATGACGAGGGCGTCCGCCGGGCGCCCGGCGCGCAGCAGCCCCGAGAGGAGCGTCTCGCCCATGACACCGGCACCGAAGATCGCGACCGTACCCATGGGGGCGAGTATGCCGCCCGTCCCGGGGTGGGGGGGGGGGGGGGGGGGGGGGGGGGGGGGGGGGGGGGGGGGGGGGGGC
>NZ_JBNVZV010000011.1:0-136254 GCF_050496545.1 Phycicoccus avicenniae
CCCCCCCCCCCCCCCCCCCCCCCCCCCCCCCCCCCCCCCCCCCCCGGAACAGCGGGGGCGCCGGCCCGGCGTCAGGTGCGGGGGGTGATGCGGAGCAGCTGGTCGTCGTCGCCGTTGCTGGTCGTCACGTACAGGGCGCCGTCGGGGCCGAGACGGGCCGCGCGCAGCCGGCCGAAGGGCCCGTTGGTCGCCTTCGGGATGGCGACGTCGGCGACCGACCCGTCCTCCTTCAACGTCAGCACGAGCATCTTGGCGCCCTTGAGCGCCGTGACCACGAGCGCGCCGTCGAAGGCCCCCCACTGCTCGCCCTCGAGGAACTCCGCCGCGCAGACCGCCTGCGTCGTGCGCCCCGACTGCCACACCGCGCCCACCGCCTTCGGGTAGCGCTTCGTGTCGGTCATCGGCACCGACTCGTCGTACCCGCCGACGCTGCCGCCCTGGGCGGGGTCCCAGCCGTAGTTCGCGCCCGCGCGGATGACGTTCACCTCGTCGTTGTTCGACGGCCCGTGCTCGGCCGTGAAGATCTTCCCGGTGCCCGGCTGGAGCGCGACCCCCTGGATGTTGCGGTGCCCGTAGCTGGTCAGGTACCGCTGGTTCTCGTTCTTCGCGTCGGCGAACGGGTTGTCCGGCATCGGTTTCCCGGTGTCGAGGTCGAGACGCAGGGTCTTGCCGCCGAGGCTCGTCAGGTCCTGGGGGATGCTCCCCACTGCGGTGTCTCCTGTGCCCACCACCAGGGCACCGGTGGCGTCCAGCTCGGGGCGGCACCCCGAGTGGCGACCGGTCGAGATCGGCAGCCCGTCGAGGAGCGTGCGCACCCGCTCGGCCGACCGACCGTTCGCGGCCAGCCGCCAGGTGACGAGCCGGATGTCGTCCGGCTCCCCGCCGCGGGCGTGGGTCTGGCAGGTCGTGAACTCGCGCGAGGAGGTGAAGTCGGGGTGCACGACCATCCCCATCAGGCCGCCCTCGCCGTTGACGTAGAGGTCGTCCAGGTCGGCGGACACCCGGGTGACCTTCGCCCCCTCGCGCAGCGACGACACGCGCGAGATGCGGCCCGAGCGCTCGGTCACCAGCGCCGTGCCGTCCGGCAGGAAGCCGATGTCCCAGCCGTTGTCGAGGCCGCCGGCGACCACCTCGACGTCGAGCGCCGGCACCGTCGTGCTGCGCGGGGCCGGGCTCGGTGAGGCCGGTGCGGGGCTGCTGGAGGAGGCGGTGGCGCTGGGCGCGGCGGGCACCTCGCCGTACCCGTCGTCGTCGCCGGACGAGCAGCCCGTGAGAGCGACCGCCCCCACGGCGAGGAGGGCGGCGGACCTGCGGACGGAGGGTCGACCCATGCCCCAGTCTCACATCCACGCGGCGTTGCCGGCGCCGGGAGGACCGGATGTTCGACGCCGCCGGCGCCGGTCAGCGCGGCAGGTCGGCGACGGCGCGCTCGTAGGCGGCGGCGAGCGCGCGCAGGTCGGCCCGGTGCTCGGCGATGCTGCAGCCGCGGCCGTTGCGCTTGAGGAGGATCCCCTCGTCGGCCCACGTCTGCCGGGCCTCGTCGAGCAGGTTCACCGGGAGGTCGCCGTAGCTGTTGGTCACCCGCCACCACGAGACGTTGCCGCCGAACGCCTTCATGATCGAGCCCACTTGGCGCGGCCCGATGCCGACCAGCGCCGCGACGTCGCCGTAGGACACGACGCGCCCGCGCGGCACCTGCTCCACGGCCCGCAGCACCCGCTCCACGACGACGTCGTCCACGGCCCGAGTCTGCCGGACCTGCCGGGGCGAAACGTCCGCGCGGGCCCCGCGCCCCCCTGACACACTGGCCCCATGCGTCGGATCGTCCAGAGCCAGAAGCTCCAGAACGTGCGGTACGACGTGCGGGGGCCCATCCTCGTCGAGGCCCAGCGGCTCGAGGCCGAGGGGCACAAGATCCTGAAGCTGAACATCGGCAACACCGCCCCGTTCGGCTTCGAGGCACCCGAGGCCATCGTCGCCGACATGGTGCACAACCTCCCCGAGAGCCAGGGCTACGCCGACTCGCGCGGCATCTACTCGGCCCGCACGGCCGTCGCGCAGTACTACCAGTCGCGAGGGTTGCGGGACACCGGCGTCGAGGACGTCTTCATCGGCAACGGTGTCTCCGAGCTCATCACGATGGTCCTCCAGGCCTTCGTCGACGACGGCAACGAGGTGCTCGTACCGGCGCCCGACTACCCGCTGTGGACCGGCGCGGTGTCCCTCTCCGGCGGCACCCCCGTGCACTACCGGTGCGACGAGTCGAACGGCTGGAACCCCGACCTCGAGGACATCGAGGCCAAGATCACCCCGAACACGCACGCCATCGTCGTCATCAACCCGAACAACCCCACCGGGGCGGTGTACTCGGAGGAGACGGTGCGCGCGCTCGTCGACATCGCGCGGCGCCACGACCTCGTCGTGATGGCCGACGAGATCTACGAGAAGATCCTCTTCGACGACGCCGTGCACCACCACGCCGCGACCTTCGCCGGCGACGACGTCCTCTGCCTCACCTTCAGCGGGCTGTCCAAGGCCTACCGCGTGTGCGGGTACCGCGCCGGCTGGGTGATGATCTCCGGGCCGAAGCACGTCGCCGAGGACTTCCTCGAGGGGCTGACGCTGCTGTCGAACATGCGGATGTGCGCCAACGTGCCTGCGCAGCACGCCATCCAGACCGCGCTCGGTGGGTACCAGTCGGTCAACGAGCTCATCGGTCCCGGCGGGCGGTTCCGCGAGCAGTCCAAGCTGGCGTGGCGGCTGCTCAACGAGATCCCGGGGGTGTCGTGCGTCGAGCCGCAGGGCGCGCTGTACTGCTTCCCGCGCCTCGACCCCGAGGTCTACCCCATCGAGTCGGACGAGGCGTTCGTCATCGACCTGCTGCGGGCCAAGAAGATCCTCGTGACCCACGGCACCGGCTTCAACTGGTTCGCGCCGGACCACTTCCGGCTCGTGACCCTGCCCGACGAGGAGGTGCTCACGGAGGCCATCGGCCGCATCGCAGAGCACCTCGCCACATTGCGGGCCTGACCGGATGGCCTCTGCCGCAGCGCTTCCCGATGCCCGGATGCTGGGTGTCGTGGCCGCCGGCGGCATCATCGGGTCGCTGGGGCGGTGGCTGGTCGGCCTGGCCCTGCCGCACCCGGCCGGCGGCTTCCCCTGGTCGACGTTCCTCGTCAACGTCACCGGCGCCCTCGCGATGGGGCTGCTCGTCGCCTACCTCGTCGACCGTCCGGGGGCGCACCGGCTGCTCCGCCCGTTCGTCGGCGTCGGCGTGCTCGGGGGATGGACGACGTTCTCGGCGCTGGCCGTCGACGCCGTGCAGCTGGCGGCCGGGAAGCACGTCCAGCTGGCTCTCCTCTACGTCGCGGCGACCTTCCTCGTCGGGACGCTGGCCGTCGCGGCGGGCATCGTCGGTGGTCGCAAGGTGTGGCCCGGGCCGTGACCGCCACCCACGCCCTGCTGGTCGCGCTCGGCGCCGCCGTCGGTGCCCCGTTGCGGCTCGTCGTCGCGCACTGGACCCGCGAGCGGCTCGGGGAGGCGCCACCCGTCGGCACGCTGGCCGTCAACGTCGTGGGGTCGCTCGTGCTCGGGGTGCTCGTGGGTGACGCCGTGGGCGGGGCGACGCTGGCCCTGGTCGGCACGGGGTTCTGCGGCGCCCTGACCACCTTCTCGACCCTGGCGCTCGAGCTGTGGGACGCCCTCGACGACGACCGCCCCGTCGCGGCCGCGACGACCCTCGGGCTCTCGCTCGTGCTCGGCATCGGGGCAGCCGCCCTCGGCTACGCCCTCACCACCTGACCCGTTCCGGGGTCGAGGGCGGAGGTGGTCGCCACAGCGACCACTTCCGCCCTCGACCCAGAGAGGAGCGGGGACGACCGAGAGCGCCGCCCGTCCCACGAGAGCGGGACGGGCGGCGCCGGTCAGAGCGGTCGGTCCTCAGTGGCCGTGCCCGTGGTGGTGGTCACGGGCGATGACCCCGGTCGCGCTGACGATGCCGGCGCCGTAGAAGGAGTTGAACTCCGTGGTGCCGTTGCAGGTGGCGGTGTACTCCGCGCTGCGGCCCACGTCCTCGTAGGACTGGACGCCACCCGCCGGGCAGGCGTGGTCGGTGGCGGTGCCCATGAGGATGCGGCGCACGGTGTCCGGGGCCAGCCCGAACTCGCCGTGCCGCTGCGAGCGCCCGTGCGCCGAGACGGCGAGCGCCGCGACGCCGGCCGCGTGCGGCGAGGCCATCGAGGTGCCCTGGAGGTACTGGTAGTACCCGCACACCTGCTTGCCCTTGACCTTCGCGCAGTCCTTCATCGTCCCGGCCGCCACGCCGTCCGGGGTGATGTTGCCGTCGGCGTCGACCTGGCCCTCGGCCTGCATCACGTTGAGCGGTGCGGTCGAGAGGATGAGGTTGCCGTTGGTGCGGTAGGTGTCGGTGCCGAGGCCGTCACGGAACCAGCCGCCCGGGGCCGCGACCTCGAGCTCGCCGGAGCGCAGGTCGGTCGCCCAGTTGGAGTAGTCCGCCTTGCGCGTCGACGGGCCGACGGAGGAGACGCCGATGACGTGCGGCCCCTCGACGGGCAGGTCGAAGCAGGTGGCGTTGTCGATGGTGCGCGGGTGCTCGGTGCCGCCGGGGTAGTCGGGGCTCGAGGTGTCGGTGCGCGGGTTCGAGATGTCGTCGTTGTCGTTGCCGAGCGCGCCGACCATCGTCACGCCCTTGCGGTGCGCGTAGTTGAGCGCCTTGGTCATCGACTTGATGATGAGGTCCTGCTCGGCGGCCTGCTCCGGGGTGTCCTCGGGGGCGCCGCCGATGCAGTTGTAGGCCCACGGGTCGACGTAGAACGACATGTTCACGACGTCGATGCCGGTGTCGCCGGCGTAGGTGAGCGCGTTGACGGTCGGGGTGAGGAAGAAGTAGCCGCTGTCCTGGCCGGCCCGGACGTTGACCAGGTCCACGTCGGGGGCGACACCGGAGACACCGATGCCGTTGAGCGCGGCGGCCATCGTGCCGGCGACGTGCGTGCCGTGGCCGTCGTCGTCGTGGTCGGCCGGGTCGACGCAGCCCGCGTACTCGCAGGGACCGTCGATGTCGGGCATGTCGGTGGTGAAGTTCCGCGACAGCCTCCGGTCGAAGTTCGCCGCGAGGTCGGGGTGGCTGCCGTCGACGCCCGTGTCGATGACCCCGACCTTGACGCGCTTGTCACCGAGCTCGGTGCGGTGGGCCTTGTCGGCTCCGATGAGCTTCATGCCCCAGAGGTAGGAGTCGAGGGGGTCGGCCTTGGCGCCCTTCGGACCCTTGCCGTGGTCGCGGTCAGAGCCCTTGCGGAGCTCGGAGGCGCGCTCGCGGGTGACGCGGTCCTTGGTCGGCGCGGCGTCGGGCGTGCGGCCGATCACGCCGTCGCGGGCCGCGGCGGCGACGCCGGGCATCGAGCGGGCCGAGGCCGCGAAACCGGCCCTGGTCGACTCGACCGAGACCAGGCCGATGTCCGTGTTCACCGACGTCACGGTGGCGCCGGCCTTCGTGAGCCGCTGGGCCAGGGCCTTGGCGTCCGTGCCGTCCGCGGCCAGGACCGCGTACCCGGTGCGCGCGGTCGTGCCCGTGGCCGCGGCCTCCTGGCCCGATGCCGTCGCGGTCGTCGCCGTGAGGGCGCTCGCGGCCAGGGCCACGGCACCGGTCAGGGCGACCATGCGAGATCGTCGCATTCGATGTCTCCTCCGTCGGGTGGGCGCGTCGTTGCGCCCGCCCCGAACCGTAGGCCCACCAGCGGGGCGGCGGGAAGATCGCGACGGCTGCGCCTCGAGCGATCCTGAGGGAGGTCTCAGCCGGCCGGGGAGGCCACCTCGACCTCCGTGCCGTAGGCCCAGCCGTCGGCGAGGGGGAGGCTGTCGCCGCTCCAGAACCGGCCCGGGTCGTACCAGTTCGTCGGCACGTCCGGCCGCAGGATGCCCATGTCCTCGAGGGTGGCGGCCACGACCTCGGCGCAGTACGCGTCTTCGGGTCGCAACCCCTTGCGGGACAGCGCCTTCTTGGACAGGTGGGCGTCCCGGCCGCGCAGCCAGCGCCAGCCGAGCCGAGCGGTCGAGGGGAAGGAGACGCCGTCGAGTCGGGCGATGGTGCGCAGGACGGCGTCCTCCTGCTCGCGGGCGGCTGAGGGCTCGAGCTGGCGGACCCACGCCCGCTGGCCGTAGCGCACCTGCCAGGTGGTGACCGCCTCGGCGAGGTCGTGCAGCTGGACCCCGCGGTGGTGGTCGCCGGTCCAGTGGTCGCGCATCGAGCGGCCGAGCTCGGCGTGCCACATCAGCGGCGGCAGGTCGTCGAGGACGACCGCCATCCCCACGTGGTTGACGGGGGCGTTGCTCGCGGCCTGGATGACCCGGTCGGCGACGGTGCCGCCGCGGAAGATCCACAGGTCGCCCGTGCGGGTGGCCGCGACGGCCTCGTCGAAGGGGACGACGGTGGGTCCGGTGCGCGCCATGGGGCCAGTGTGCCGGGTGCGGCTCGCTAGGGTGAGCGCGTGGACCCCAACCGCCGGTGGAAGCTGCTCGGACTGGCCGGCCTCGCCGGTGTCGTCGCGACGGGCGTGCTCGTGGCCCGCGACGAGCGGACCCGCCGCGCCTACACCCCCGACGAGGTCCGCGACCGGCTCCAGCAGCGCCTCGACGAGGCCCGCCGCTCCGACACCGACGGCGCCGACAGCAGCGCCTGACGCCTGGCCCCTCGCACCTCACCGTGAACGTGGGTGACATCCTTCGGCCGGCCGAAGGATGTCACCCACGTTCGCGCCGGGGGCGCTGATGGCGGGTCAGCGGGTGGCGTCGGCGCGCGCGTCGGCGAGGAGGGCGTCGAGCTTCTCGTAGCCCTCGGCCATCCCGCCCTCCATGCCCGAGTCGACCATCGCGTCCCGCCCCTCGACGGTGCGCCCGATGCTCCGCCCGTGCAGGCGCGTGCGCCCGCCGCCGAGGTCCTCGAAGTGGAGGAACTCGAGCGCGATCTCGTCGGGCATCCCCTCGAACTCGAAGGTCTGGACGATCAGCTCGTCGTCGCGGACGGTGTGGAAGGCGCCGCGGAAGGCGTACTCGCCGCCCTCCGGCGCGCGGTGGACGTACCGGTACCCGCCGCCGTCGGAGAAGTCCCAGTGCGGGACCTCCATCTCGTAGCCCTGCGGGCCCAGCCAGCGGCGGACCTTCTCCGGGTCGCGGTGCGCGTCGAAGACGGCGGCCACGGGGGCGTCGAACTCGCGGGTGAAGTCGATCCACGGCACGCCGGCCGGGACGTCGAGGGTGAGTGCGTTGCTCATCGTGCTGCTCCTCCGGTGTCGTCGCGCGGCTCGGCGAGCAGCGCGTCCAGGCGACGGAACGACTGCTCGTGGGCGAGCCGGTAGCCGTCGATCCACGCCGTGAGCCGCTCGAGGGCGTCCGGCGCGAGGTGGACGGGACGCCGTTGCGCCTCACGCCCCTTGGTGACCAGGCCCGCGTGCTCGAGGACCTGGATGTGCTTCGAGACGGCCTGGAGGGAGATCCCGAAGGGCTCGGCGAGCTCGTTGACCGTGGCCGGCCCGCGGCTGAGCCGGGCGATGATCGCCCGACGCACGGGGTCGGCGAGGGCTGCGAAGCCCCGGTCCACCAGCTCGTCGTCGTTCATGCCAATACTCAACCACACCGTTGATCAACCGTCAAGTTGATAAAGACTCGCCCGACACCCTTCGCCGGCGGACGTGTGTGGACTCGCCGCGGATTCACGGCGCGTTCACACACGTTCGCGGTGGGGGAGGTGCGGGGGCGTCAGGGGGTGGTGAGGACCGCGACGACGTGGAGGACGCCGAACGGGTCCTCGCTGTACACGTCCCCCGCGACGACCCCGGGCCGTTCCGCGAGGACCGCAGCGGCGACCTGGAGCGGGGCCCTGCCGTGGACGAGCAGCTCGGCGCAGAGCGCGGGGTCGAGCGCGAACAGGGCATCGGGATCGGCATCACGCAGGGCGCCCACGAGCGCCTCGTCGACCACGAGGGCCCGTTCGTCGAGGTGGCCCGGGGCCTTCTCGCCGCGGCGCGCACTGCCGTCGGCGACCACCACGAGCGTCGCGCCGGGGGATGCCGACGCGAGCTGCTGCCCGAGCGCCCGGCACTCCTCGAGCGAGGCATCCCAGGCGACGGTGACGACGTCGGCCACCCGCGCTCCGGTGAGCCCGGCCAGGTGGGTCCCGACCCGCTGGCCGAGGGGCGGGCGGGTCCCGCGCTGCTCACGGTCGGTGGCGACGACGAGGACGACACCGTCCGACCCATCGCCCTCCCCCGCCGACCGGATGGCCTCGACCGCCCTCTCCCGCAACGCCGCTGCGGCGTCGGTGCGCCCGGTGTACTCGGGCAGGAGCATCGGCGCACTGGGGACGAAGACCACCGAGCGGCTCACGCGAGCCCCCTCGTGGTGCGGGCCGGGGGCAGCTCGCCGGCGACGACGGACACCATGTCGAGGACCTGCCGTGTCTCGATGACCTCGTGCACGCGGTAGACCTGGGCCCCCTGCCAGGCGCACAGGGCGGTGGCCGCGAGGGTGCCGGTCAGCCGTTCCCCGACGGGGAGGTCGAGCGACTCACCCACGAAGTCCTTGTTGGACAACGAGACCAGCACCGGCCAGCCGAGCGACGTCAGCTCGTCGAGGCGCCGCGTCACCTCGAGCGAGTGCCAGGTGTTCTTGCCGAAGTCGTGCGCGGGGTCGATGACCACCCGCTCGCGCTCCACGCCCATCGCCACGGCCCGCTCGGCCTGGCGCAGGAGCGAGGCCCGGGCGTCGGCGACGACGTCGTCGTACTCGATGCGGTGCGGCCGGGTCCGCGGCGTGACGCCCCCCGTGTGCGTGCACACCAGAGCCGCACCGAACTCGGCTGCCACGGCGGGGAGCTCGGGGTCGGCACCACCCCAGGCGTCGTTGATGAGGTCCGCCCCGACCTCGCAGACGGCTCGCGCCACCTCGCTGCGCCAGGTGTCGACGCTGATGACGAGGTCGGGGTGCTCGGACCGGACCTGCTCGACGAACCCGACGACCCTGCGCTTCTCCTCCTCGGCGTCGATCTCGGCACCCGGCGCCGCCTTGATGCCCCCGATGTCGACGATATCGGCGCCCTGCTCGGCGACCATCCGCACCCGCTCGAGGGCGGCATCCTCGGCCCAGCTGACGCCCTTGTCGTAGAACGAGTCCGGCGTGCGGTTGACGATGGCCATCACGAGTCGGGCCGTGGCCGGGTACTCGTGCCGACCGAGCCGGAGCACCGCCCCGCGGGTCATGGCCGCACCGCCGTCGCCGGGTAGCCCTGCACCGACACGGCAGGAGGACGCTCGGAGAGGTCGACGTCGGTGGGTCGGGGCACGAACCCTTCCGGCGCGCGGTCGTACTGCGTGAGCGTCGCGCGGCGGGCCTGCTCCCCGGTCGGCCGTCCCAGCCGCGCCTCCACGGCAGCAAGCACCTGGACGGCCATCGGGCCGAGGGTGTCGTGCCGGTGGTGACGGTGCGTGCGCCGCCCGAGGTCGACCTGCGCCACGGCCTCGGCCCCGAACGCGGCCGCGGTGTCGACGAGAGCAGCGATCTCGACCCCGTAGCCGACCGGCAGGGAGAACCGCTCGAAGGCCGAGCGCCGCACCGCCCACTCCCCCGCGAGCGGCTGGACGAGGCCGGCCAGGTCCGGGTGGTGCAGCGCGAGCAACGGCCGGGCGACGAGCTCGGTCACGCGTCCGCCGGTCTCGGCCTCGCGGCCGTCGGCGTCGAGCAGCGGCCGGTCGTAGACGGCCTTGACCAGCGCGACACCGGGGTCGGTGAGCAGGGGTCCGAGCAGCCCACTGACGAAGTGCGTCCCCCACTCGATGAGGTCGGCGTCGAGGAAGACCAGCACGTCACCTGTGGTGACGTGCAACGACTTCCAGAGCGCCTCGCCCTTGCCCCGGGCCGCGCCCAGCTCCGGCAGCACCTCGGCCGCCGCGAACACCGTCGCGCCCGCGGCACGGGCCACCTCGGCGGTGCGGTCGGTGGAGTCGGAGTCGATGACGACCAGCTCGTCGACGAGCGGCACCTCGTCGACCCAGGCCCGGCGCACCCCTGCGACGACGTCGCCGACGGTCGCCTCCTCGTCGCGTGCCGGCACGACGACGGTGACGGTGGTCGAGCCCTTGGCCGCGAGGAGCTCCTCGGGCGCCGGCGCGGGGCCGGCGACGGTGCGGACCGGCATCAGGCCTCGTCGGCGACCGGTCGGCGGAACACGGCGAGCAGCCCACCGGCGGCGGCGAGCCCGCCGACCGCCGCGACCACACCCCAGACCGGGCCGGACAGCGGCAGCCCGAGGGCCTCGTCGAGCGACCAGGCCCCCGGCCCGGTCACGGCGAGCGCGACGGCGGCCATCGCGACGAGGAGCACGTACTCCCAGCCGCCCTTGAAGACGAAGTAGCCCTTGCCCCGGTGGTCGGTGAGGGCGGCGACGGCCATCAGCCCGACGAACGCGGCGGCGGCCGGGCCGGTGAGCAGGCCGAGGGTGACGAGCGAACCCGCCACGAGCTCGGTGCCGGCGGCGAGCCGGGCGTGCAGCCACCCCGGGCGCAGCCCGAGCGACTCGAACCACCCGGCGGTGCCCGAGAGCCCGCCCCCGCCCCACACCTTGTTGGCTCCGTGGAGCACGAGCATCGGGCCGAGGGCCAGCCGCAGCACGAGCATCCCGAGGTCGACGTCCATGGGGGCAACTGTAGGTCGCCGCCCCGCGCCTCCCGGACCGGCCGCCCCCGACCCTCGACACCGCTAGCGTGAGCCCATGGAGGAGGCCCGGACCCCGCGGCCCCGCGCGCCCGGCCGCGGCCTGGACCGGCTGCAGGCCGCACCGGTCATCGAGACCGTCGAGCGGCTGCACCGGCGGATCGACGCCCGCTTCGCCACCCGCGGACTCAGCGACGTCGCCGCCGAGCTCACCGTCCTCGCGCGCGACGTGGCCGAGGGGTCGGTGGCCATCCGTGGCCGGCTGCGCGTGACGCGGCTCGGCTCGCGCGTGCTCGTCGGGGTCGTCGCCGTGGCGGCGCTCGTCACCCTCTGGGTCGCCCTGCGCGACGCGGTGTCGGGCGGACCGGACCGCGGCTTCGAGTGGCTGCCCATCGTCGAGAGCGCCGTCAACGACCTGGTCTTCACCGCCATCGCGGTCTGGTTCCTCGTCGCGCTGCCCTCGCGGCTCGAGCGTGGGCGCCTCCTCGGCCTCCTGCACCGCCTGCGCTCGCTGGCGCACATCATCGACATGCACCAGCTGACCAAGGACCCGGAGCGGCTGCGCGACGGCTACGAGCCCACCGACGCGTCGGTCGACCCCGGGCTCGGACGCGCGGACATGGAGCACTACCTCGACTACTGCTCCGAGCTGCTCAGCCTCGTGGGCAAGACGGCGGCCCTGTGCGCCGAGGAGTCCCGCGACGACGTGGTCCTCGCGACGGTCGCGGGCGTCGAGCGGCTGACGACGGAGATGTCCAGCAAGATCTGGCAGAAGATCTCGCTGCTGCCCGACTGACGTCGGGCGCGGCGACGGGTCAGGCGGTGACCTCGACGCCCTTCCAGAACGCGTAGTGACCGGTGATCTCGCGGGCGGCGTCCTTCGGCTCGGGGTAGTACCAGGCGGCGTCGGCGTTCAGCTCGCCGTCGACCTCGATGCCCTGGTAGCTCGCCGTACCCTTCCACGGGCACACCGTGTGCGTGTCCGAGGGCCGCAGCAGGTCCCCCCGCACCGACTCGGCGGGGAAGTAGTGGTTGCCCTCGACGACGACCGTGTCGTCGCTCTCGGCGACGACGACGCCGTTCCAGATGGCCTTCATGTCGGCTCCTCACGTGGTGTCCGCACTGACTCCCCTGCCAACACCCGGGCCACCGGGCCTCTTCCCACCGCGCGCGGGGTTGTCCGCCGCCGCGTGCCGGGTGACGATGGCCCGGTGACCCAGGACACCGCCGCCCGCGCCTCCCACCTGCTCTCCCTCCACCGCGCCCCCGAGCTGCTCACCGTCGTCAACGTCTGGGACGTCGTGAGCGCCCGCGTCGTCGCCGACGTGCCGGGGACCGCCGCCCTCGCCACCGCGTCGCACTCGATCGCCGCGATGCTCGGCTACGAGGACGGCGAGAACATCCCGGTCGACGAGATGCTCGCCGCCGTCGACCGCATCGTGCGCGCCACCGACCTGCCCGTCACCGCCGACCTCGAGTCGGGGTACGGCGATGCCGGGGGCACCGTGCGCCGCGCCATCGACCTCGGGGTCGTCGGCGCCAACATCGAGGACGGGATGCGCCCGCTCGCGGACTCCGTGCGCGCCGTCGAGGCCGTGATGGAGGCCGCCCGCGACGCCGGCGTCCCCGACTTCTGCCTCAACGCCCGCACCGACGCGTTCGTCAAGGACGAGGGCCGTTCTCCCGAGGAGTGCCTCGACGTCGCGATCAAGCGGGGACGGGCCTACCTCGACGCCGGCGCGCCGATGGTGTTCGTGCCGCGCGCCGCCGAGCGGCCCCACGTCGAGGCCCTCGTCGAGGCCTTCGGGCCGCAGCGGCTCACCCTCATCGGCATCCCCGGCACCCTGCCGCTCGCCGAGCTGCAAGAGCTCGGGGTCGCGCGGGTCTCCTACGGGCCGTGGTCGCAGCGGGTGGCGCTCACCGCGCTGCAGCAGCTCGTCGAGGGCGTGCACGAGGGCCGCGGGCTCCCCGAGGGGACCCGCCCGCTCAACTGAGGCCCGGGTCGGTCCCGGTCAGTCCGCCACCACCGGCACGAGCGGGTGGATGGCGATGTCCCCCGCCAGCGCGCCGTCGGCGGCGGCCATGGCCGCGGCGATGTGCGGCGTGCCCATGTGCGCGTCGAGGGCGGCCTGGTCGGTCCAGCGCTCGACCGTGACGAACACGCCCGGCGCGGAGACCGACTCGTACAGGTCGTAGGCGAGGCACCCCTCCTCCGCGCGCGTGGCGGCGACGAGCGTCTCGAGCGCGGACCGGATGGCCTCGACGTGCTCGGGGGCGGCGGGGATGGTGGCGATGACGTGCAGCTCGCTCATCGGGGACCTCTCTGTCCGGGGCCCTCAGGGTAGGTCGCGCGGGGGCGCTGCGGACCTCTCCGGTCGGAGGATGCCCGGGTCAGGCCTGCTCGGCGAGCTCCTTGAAGGTCAGCAGCTGGCGGCGGGCCATCACGAGGTCACCGACCGCGACGAACGGCGCGAACGCCCTCCCCCGGCCCATGACGACCTTGAGCAGCAGCCGGGTCGAGCCGTCGGGCTGCGGCACGAGCCGGTAGGACATCAGCGCGCCGAGGATGCGGCCGGTGAGCTCGCGGCCCTCGTCGACGGCGACCACCTCACCCGTCGGGCGGCCGGCGGCGCGGGTGAACGGCTCGCCCACCTCCGGAGCAGGGAGGTCCAGCAGCGCTCGGGGAGAACGGCGCCCGAGGTTGTCGATCCAGTCGTAGGAGTAGGGCGCCACGCGGATCTGGCCGACCCAGGGCCACACGTGCTCCGCGGGTGCTGCCACGGTCACCCCGCGCCACGCGGCCAGGACGGGGCGGGGCACCAGGTCGTCGCAGCCGAACCGGAGGGCCACCTCCTCGTCGGTCACGCCCCAGCGGTCGCCGATCACCGCTCCATCGTCGCAGCCACGGGGTAACGGACGCACCGCGACCCGGGCTCCCCCCTCGAGAGCCCGGGCCGGTGGTGCGACCGGTGGGTCAGTTCACGGTGTAGCCGCGCGCCCGCCAGAAGCTGTTCGGGTTGGGGTTGTCCAGCGTCGGGTCGTTCACGCTCTTGGCCGCGAGGGTCTTGCGGCCGAGGCGCATCTCGACGTGGGTGTGCACCGCGGAGCCGGCACCGCGGGCCGCCTCGTCGGCGATGACCTGCCCCTTGGTGATGGCGTCGCCCGTGTCCACCGAGTCACGGGGGTTGGTGTGGAGGTAGATGATCGTCTTGTCGAACTGCGCGTTGTAGACGGCGATCGTCGACAGACCGGTGCCGCCCTCGACGACGTTCGTCACGGTGCCCCCGAGGAGTGCGCGCACGTCGGCACCGCTGCCCTTGGCGAAGTCGATGCCCTCGTGCCGTCCCGGCGTCGTGTGGTAGCCGTCGAACCCGGTGGTCAGGCGGCCACCGCCGCCCACGTAGAGGGCGGTGGACATGGCGACGGTGGTCGAGGTGCCGTCGTCGTTGAACCGGTGCGAGGCGTTCTGGTTCTTCAGCGTGGCGCTGAGGTTGACCTTCGCGCCCGCCGCGAACGTCTGGTGGGAGCCCGCGTAGCCGCTGTTGAAGTAGAGGGTCACCGGCTTGCCGGTGCGGTTCCAGGCGGCTGCGGCGTTGTTCTTGACGCACTGGTCCTTGCCGGCGCCGGCGCCCTTGAACTCGTAGCACCCCGGCTGCGACGCACCGTAGTCCGAGATCGACCCGGTGAAGTCCGAGACCGACCCCTGGTGGTCGCTGTTGTAGTAGAGGCAGAACTCCCCCGTCTGGCACACCCCGTCCCGGCCTGCGGCCTGCGCGGCGGGTGCGGCGGCGACGGCCGTCCCGACGATCGCGGCGGCGAGGCCGGCGTACGCGAGCTTGCTCCTCATGACGTCAACTCCTTCGGCACCCGGAGGGTCGGTGGCGCGACACAGCGCGCCGGCAGGGCCCCGGGTGCATCGTGATGTGTTCGCGCACAACGGTTTCCCCCACCGTTGTCGCGGCGGGTCCGGGGGTCCGGACCCGCACGACGATCGAACCACGGCCGTAGCGACGACGTCCACCGCCACGGATGGGGAGCACTCCCCGTACGGCAGGCTCAGCCGGTGCGGCGGGCCGCGAGCTTGGCCGCGCGCTCCTCGCGCTTCTCGACGAACCGGGTGGCCTCCGCGTCGAGGGCGGAGACCGCCGCCGCGAGCTCGTCGCGGGCCTTCTCGCCGTCGGCGTCCAGTCCTTCCAGCTCCCAGATCCCCCACTGCCGCAACAGCGGGGCGACGATGTCGTCGTGGTGGATGCGCAGGTCGTAGATGCCGGCCATCGCCATCTGCACCGCCTTGCGCCCGAAGCCGGGGATGATCGAGCCCGGCATCTGGAACGACACGACCTCGTCGGTGATGGCGCGCATCGTCTGGTTCGGGGTCAGCTCGAGGGCGGCCTGGATGATGTTGCGATAGAAGATCATGTGGAGGTTCTCGTCCTTGGCCACCCGGATGAGCAGCTTCTCCGCGACGGGCTCCTCGGTGAACCGACCCGTGTTGCGGTGCGACACACGGGTGGCCAGCTCCTGGAACGACACGTACGCGCAGACGTTGAGCAGCGGCTTGTCGCCGGAGTCGTAGCCGGTCTCCATCGTGTCCATGCGCGCCCGCTCGAGCTCGTCGGGGTCGACACCGCGCGTGACGAGGAGGTAGTCGCGGATGCAGAAGGCGTGCCGGCCCTCCTCCGCGGTCCACCGGTTGACCCAGGCGCCCCACGCGCTGTCCCGGCCGAAGGCGCGCTCGATCTCGCGGTGGTAGCTCGGCAGGTTGTCCTCGGTGAGCAGGTTGACCTCGAGGGCGGTGCGGGCGATGGGCGAGAGCTGGGACTGCTCGACCGACCAGGGCTCGCCGCCGAGCTCCTTGAAGTCGCGCCCGAGGGACCAGGGCACGTACTCGTGCGGCATCCACTCCTGGGCCGCGCCCAGGTGCCGGTTGAGGTTCTCCTCGACGGTGGGCTCGAGCGCGGCGAGCAGCCGGGCACTGTCGAGTGTGGCCATGGGTCCTCCTCGTCCGGCGAACGCGCGGGCCGCGCCCACCCCCTGCCTACACCCTCCCGACCCCCGGGGCCAGAGATGCGGACGTGTGGGAACGCCGGGGCAGTGGGTAGGGGGCCGGTGACCGTACCCACCGAAGGCAAGGAGCACGACAGATGTCGGCAGACGAGAACGTGGCCAAGGAGCTCGTGGAGACCCTCCGCGACGGCGAGAAGGGCTTCGCCTCCGCGGCGGAGAAGCTCCGCGACGGCGAGAACCCCGAGGTGGCGACGATGCTGCAGCGGTTGTCCGACCAGCGGGCCGGCTTCGCCCGCGAGATCGTCGAGCTGGGCCACGACTACGGCGACGACGTCGACGAGAGCGGCACCGCCACCGCTGCGCTGCACCGCGGCTGGCTCTCGCTCAAGGACGCCCTGACCGGTGACGACGCCTCGGGCGTCCTCGGCGCCGCCGCCACCGGTGAGGACCACGCCGTGTCCGAGTACGAGAAGGCCCTCGAGGCCGACCTCAGCGACGGCTTCCGCACCGTCGTGCAGCGCCAGCACGCGGCGGTGCTCGCCGCCCGCGACGAGGTCAAGGCGCTGCAGCAGGCCACCTGAGCGGAGGGGTGACGACGGCGGGCCGCATCGAAGCGGCCCGCCGTCGTCGTGTCCCGGCCGCGACGCCCCCGTCACCGGCCTCGGGCGCCGAGGACCGCCTCCCCCTCGCCGAGCGCGAGCGTGTGCTCGCCGCGGCGGGCCTTGGCCGTGAGGTACCGGGCGTTGTCGTCGGTCAGGTGCACACCGGTCGGGACCCGCCGGACGACCTCGACCCCGTGCGCGATCAGCTGGCGCGCCTTGTCCGGGTTGTTGCCGAGGAGGTCGAGCCGCCCCACCCCGACGGTGCGGAGCATCTGGGCGGCCACGGCGTAGTCGCGCTCGTCGGCACCGTGGCCGAGGGCGATGTTGGCGTCGTACGTGTCGAGCCCGAGGTCCTGGAGGACGTAGGCGTCGAGCTTCGTGTAGAGGCCGATGCCCCGCCCCTCCTGGCGCAGGTACAGCAGCCAGCCGCCGACGTCGGTGATGCGCAGCAGCGCCTCGGCGAGCTGCGGACCGCAGTCGCAGCGCCGGCTGCCGAGGGCGTCGCCGGTAAGGCACTCACTGTGGAGGCGCACCAGCGGTGTGCCGGAGGGGCTCCCAAGGCGCAGCGCGAGGTGCTCGCGACCGTCGACGAGGCCGTCGAAGGTGACGACGCGCGCCACCGTCGTCGACCCGTCGGCCAGCGCGACGGGCAGGTCGACCTCGGCCCGCACCAGGGCGGTGGGCAGCTCACGGGACACGTCCCACCTCCGGTTCCTCGCACCGCTCCGACAGCGCGTACCTCGACACCACGACGTCCCCCACGGCAGCGACCCCGACGAGTCGCGCGCGCCGGGCCGCGTCCCACGCGAACGCCCCGCCGCCGACGAACCGCGGACCGGTACCGGCGCCGACGAAGACCGGCGCCAGGGCCAGGTGCAGCTCGTCGGCGACCCCCTCGACGAGGCACTGCGTGAGGACCGAGCGACCGCCCTCGACGAGCAGCCGGGTGATGCCGCGCGCGTCGAGCGCGCGGGCGACCCCCTCCATCGAGACACGGTCCCCACCGTCGAGGACGGTGGCGCGCCCGCCGAGCCGGCGCCTCGCCCGCCCGACGACCGCGGAGGGGCACAGCACCAGCTTCTCGCCGCCGGTGGTGAAGAACGGTGCGTCGGGGTCGAGGTCGGCGCCCTCCGTGACGGTCACCTTGACAGGCGTCTCCGGCACCCCCCGCGCCACCCGGGCCGCGCGGCGTCCGGGGTCGCGGACGACGAGCCGCGGCCGGTCCATCCGCACCGTCCCCGCTCCGACGAGCACGGCGTCGCACCCGGCCCGGACCGCGTCGACCCGGTCGAGGTCCTCGGCGCCCGAGAGGACGAGCCGGTCCGGTCCCGGCGAGTCGAGGTGGCCGTCGAGGGACACGCAGGCGCTCAGGACGACGTAGGGCCGGTCGCTCACGTCGGCACCCCCGCCCGCACCGGAGCCGGCCGCTGGACGAGCACGGCCGCGCCCGGCAGCGCCGCGACGAGGGTGAGGACGCCGTGGACGGCCGCGACCGTGACCCCCGTGGCGGCACCGAGCCCGGCGGCCGCGAACAGCAGGGCCGCCGCCCCCTCGCGCGGGCCCCAGCCGGCGAGGTTGGCCGGCAGCGTGGAGGCGAGGAGGACGACCGCCAGCAGCGGGAGCGCCTGTGCCGTCCCGAGGTCCACCCCGACCGCGCGCAGCGCGGTGACCATCACGAGCAGGTGCCCGAGGACCGCCGCGACCGAGAGCGCGCCCACGGCCGGCAGCACGCCGGCGCGCCGAAGGGCACCGGCCTCCGCGGCCAGCACGCCGAGGCGAGGGGAGGCCGCCCGGCGTCGGACCACGAGGACGCCCGCCACTGCCAGCCCGACGAGGGCGCCCGCGACCAACCGTGACGTGGAGCCGCCGCGCAGGGGCGACGGCTCCACGAGCACCACGACGGCGGTGACGAGGACGAGCGCGGCGAAGCCGGCCGCCCTCTCCCACACCACGGCCCGGGCGGCGCGGCCACGGGCCTCGACCCGCGTCCCGTGGCGCCAGGCCCGCTGGACGTCCCCGAGGACGCCTCCCGGGAGGGTGACGTTGAGCAGCTGCGCGCGGAAGCACGCCGCCGTCGCCTCCCGCGCCTCGAGCGGCAGGCCGAGCGCCCGGGCCACGAGGACCCACCGTCGCGCGCAGGCGACGGTGACCGCGGACTCGACGACCAGCGCCACGACCACGGCGCCGGCGGTCGTGTGCGTCACCGCGTCCCGGAAGGGTGCGGCGCCGACCCGCGAGACGACGAGCGCCAGCACCCCGGCGGCCACGCCGAACCGGAGGGCACCCGTCACCGAGGGAGGCAGCGCCACCGTGACCCCTTTCCTCGTCCTACCCGCTCACCACGGCTGCGGGCGTCGTACGGTTCACCGGGGGTCGGGGCGCGGTCTCGCGCAGGACGTCGGCGACGGCGGCCGCCGTGGCCGCCCATCCCCCGAGCCCGTCGCGGCGCTCGAGCGCGGCCCGCCGCAACCGGTCACGCAGCGGGGCGTCGGTGAGCCAGGACCGGAGCGCGTCCGCGAGGGCATCGGGGTCCGCCGGCGGGACGAGCAGGCCGGGCACGGCACCGGACGGCGCCCGGCCCAGCGCCTCGGGGACCCCGCCGACGTCGCTCGCCATGACGGGGACCCCGCGCGCCAGCGCCTCGGTCGTGACCATGCCGTAGACCTCGCGGAGGGTGGGGTGCACGAGCAGGTCCGATGCGTCCAGCACGGCACCGACGGCGGCGCGTGGCATCGCCCCGGTCAGCCGCACGCGCCCGTCGAGGTCGTGCTCGTGCACGAGGCGCACCACCTCGCCGACGAACCCGGGGTCCCGCCCGAGCGGGCCGACGAGCCGGCAGGTCCAGTCGAGGTCGCGCACCCGCGCGAGGGCACGCACCAGCACGTCCTGTCCCTTCGCCGGGACCACCGCCGCCACGCAGGCCAGAGACCGGCCAGCAGGGGACTGCGGCGCGAGCGAGGAGCCGTGGACGCCCGGAGCGGCGGCGTGCACGGGGGTGTCGAGCCCGGGATGGCGCTCGCCGAGCCACCGGCGGGCCCACTCGCTCGTCGTGAGCACCGCCGCCGCGGCCCCGAGCATCCGCCGCTCGTCGTCGACCACCCCCGGTCCACCGCCGGCGAGGGACCGGGGCAGGTGGAGCAGCGGGACGATGCGCAGCCGGGGTGCCTCCCCCACGACCACGTCCTCGGCCCCGACGGTCAGCAGCCCGTCGACGAGCACGACCGAGCCCGCGGGCAGCGCGGCGAGGCACGATGCGAGCCCGCCGGTCCGCGCTGCCGCCGGACCCCCAGCGGGCACGCGGTGCCGGTGCAGCTCCCACCCGGCGGCCGCGAGCCCCCGCGCGAGCTCGACGTCGTAGACGTTGCCCCCGCTGGGGGCGGCCGGGTCATCGACCTCGGCGGGCACCACGAGGTGGGCCACCCGAGGCGGGTCGGCGGCGGCCGGCATCGGCGTCACTCCCCGTCGCGCAGCGACCGGCGGTAGCCCGCGCTCGCGACCGGCGACTCGCCGAGGACGACCTCGAGGTCCCGCAGGTGCCGCGTGTCCGGCCCCAGGCCCCCGGCCGCGACCCGCCCGGCGAGCCGGTCGGCCACGGTGCGCGCCAGCACCTCGGTGGTCGTCAGCACACCGGCGAAGGCGGGGTCGTCGTCGAGGTTGCGGTGGTCCAGGTCGGCGAGCACGGCACGCAGCTCGCGCGCCAGCGCCCCGATGTCGGCGACGACTCCGTGGGGGTCGAGGTCAGCGGCCCTCAGGGTCACGTCGACGACGTAGGTGGCGCCGTGGACCCGTTGCGCCGGACCGAAGAACGGGTCCGGGAGGCTGTGGGCGACCATCGTGTGGTCGCGGACGGTCAGGCTGAACACGACGGGTCCTCCCGGGCGTGACGGACGGTGTGCATCAGGCCGGGCAGCGTCCCGGCCGCGAGCCGGCGCACGACGTCGGGGAGCTCCTCGGCCACGGACTCCCCCGCCAGCAGGTGGTCGAAGACGCTGTCCCGCAACAGGTCCAGGGCGAGGGCCCGGCGGCCGGCGGGGTCCCACCGACGCCGCGCCCCGGGCGGGATGGTGCCGACCTGGCTGGAGCGCAGGTCGAGCCGCCGGGCGTGGAAGGCACCCCCGAGCGGGAGGCACACCTCGCGGTCCCCGTGCCAGCTCGCCTCGACGACGGTCGCGTCGGCGGCCGCGAGGTCGAGGGCGAGCCGCAGGCCCTCCGCCGTCCCGCTCGCGTGGACCACCACGTCGTGCTCGCGCGGGGCACCGGCCGCGAGGGCGAACCCCACGCCGAGCGCCGTCGCCACGGACGCCCGCGCGGGGTCGACGTCGACGAGGGTCACCCGCGTCCCGGGCGTGCGCGCCAGCAGGACGGCCACGCAGCAGCCGACCGGCCCGGCACCCACCACGGCCACCCGGTCCCCGGCCATCACGCCGGCGTCCCACAGCACCGTGACCGCGGTCTCGACGATGCCCGCGAGGACGGCCCGCCGGGTCGGCACGTCGTCCGGGACCACCGTCACTGCGGACGCCGGGACGACGAACCGGTCCTGGTGGGGGTGCAGCACGAAGACCCGCCGCCCCCGGAGGGCCGCCGGTCCGCACTCGGCGACCCCCACCGCGAGGTACCCGTACTTGACCGGCCACGGGAAGTCCCCGGCCTGGAACGGTGCCCGCATCCGCGTGTGCTCCGACGCCGGGACGGCGCCGCGCGCGACCAGCGCCTCCGTCCCGCGGCTCACGCCGGTGACGAGGGTCCGCACGAGCACGTCGTCGGGACCGGGGTCGGGGAGCCGCTCCATCCGCAGCTCGCCCCTGCCGGGCCCGGTCAGCCAGAACGCCCGCGCCTCGAGGACCACCGGGACTCCTCTCCTGGCCGATGACGGTGAACCGAGCGGGCACCGCCCCCGTCTCGCAGGTGGAGCGATGTCCTCACCCCCACGACGGAGGAAGCGTGCGACCGGTTCACCTCGGCCCGGCCGACCTCGTCACGGGCGTCCGCGCCCTCCTGACGCTGGTCGTGGCCGTGCTCGTGGCCGGGCCGCTGCTCGGTGTCGGCGCGGCCACGCCCCGGACCGCCGTCGTCGTGCTCGGCACCCTCGCGCTGCTGCTCGACGGCGTCGACGGCGCCGTGGCCCGGCGTACCGGCACCGTGACCCCGTTCGGCGCGCGCTTCGACATGGAGACCGATGCGGCCCTGGTGCTCGTCCTCAGCGTCCTCGCGGCGAGCGACCTCGGGCTGTGGGTCCTGCTCATCGGCCTGGCCCGCTACCTGCTCCTCGTCGCGCAGCGGCTCGTAGCCCGGCTGCGCTCCCCGCTGCGTCCCCGCTACTGGCGCAAGGTGGTCGCCGTTGCCCAGGGGGTCGCCCTGCTGGTGACGGTGAGCGGGCGGGTCGACCCGGTGCTCTCGGCGGCCCTTCTCGCCGCCGCGCTCGCCGCCCTCGGCGTCTCCTTCGGCACCGAGGCGGTCGAACGCCTCGGGTGGCGTCCTGGAGTGCGGCGCCCGTGGCTCGGGGCGCTCGGGTCGGGGGCGGCGGTCGTGGTGGTCTGGGCCGCCCTCGTGGCGCCGGCGGCGCTCGGGGTGGCGGGTGGTCGCGTCGCGTGGTCGTGGGGCGCGGCGGGCCTCCCCGTCGAGGGGCTCCTGCTCGTCCTCCTCGCCGTGCTGCTGCCGTGGCGGGCCGGCCGGGCCGTGGCCGCCGGGGCCGGCCTCGTCGCCGGGTCGCTCCTCGTCCTCACCGCCCTCGACGTCGCCTTCCCGCTCGTGCTCGACCGCCCCTTCGACCTCCTGGGCGACTGGGGATACCTCGTCTCGGCCGTGGGGGTGCTGGCCGCGTCGGAGGGAGCGGGAGCCGCCGGCGCGCTGCTCACCGGGGCGGCCCTGGCACTGCTCGGCGTCGTGGCGCTCGTCGTGGGCGCTGCCCTGCGGCTGGCCCGCGACGCCCACCGGGTGCGGCGCGGAGCGACCCCGTTCGTCGTCGGGCTGACCAGCATCGCGCTGGTCTCCGGCGGCGTCGCCACCGGCCCCGGTCGCTCGTGGCGGATGGTCACCGCGCCCACCGCCACCGCCGTCGCCGACCGCTCGGAGGCGCTGCTCTCGGCCCTCGGGGACCCGGCCCGGTTCGGGCGCGCGCTGGCCGCCGACCCCTGGGAGGGACGGCCCACGACCGGCCTGCTCGCCGGACTCGAGGGGCACGACGTCGTCGTCGTCTTCGTCGAGAGCTACGGCCGCATCGCCCTGCAGGACAGCACGATCGAGCCCGAGATCGATCGTGAGCTGGCCGGCGGCACCTCGCAGCTGGCCGCCTCCGGATGGTCCGCCCGCAGCGCCTACCTCACCTCGCCGACCTTCGGGGGCGGCAGCTGGCTGGCCCACTCGACGCTCGAGTCGGGGGCGTGGGTGGACAGCCAGCGGCGCTACGACCAGCTGACCCGCACGGGTCACCTGACGCTCGCGTCCGCGTTCCACCGGGCCGGGTGGCGCACCGTCATCGCCTCGCCGGCCACGACCCGGGACTGGCCCGAGGCGCGGTCGTTCTACGGCGTCGACGCCCTGTACGACGCACGCACCAGCGGCTACGCCGGTCCGACGTTCGGGTACGCCCCGGCGCCGGACCAGTACACGCTCGCCCACCTCTCGCGCACCGAGCTGACGCCGGGGCCCCGCACCCCGGTCATGGCCGAGGTCGACCTCGTCACGAGCCACCACCCCTGGTCGCCGGTCCCGCAGCTCGTGCCGTGGGCGGACGTCGGGGACGGCTCGGTCTTCGCCACGCAGGACACGAGCACGCACGACGTCCTCACCGACCCCGCGAGCGCCCGCCGCGCCTACGCCGACTCGCTCCGGTACAGCCTGCGGACCCTCACCTCGTGGCTCGGGACGGTCGTGGACGACGGCCTCGTCGTCGTGCTCGTCGGGGACCACCAGCCGCACCACCTCGTCAGCGGCCCCGACCCCGGCCGCGACGTCCCGGTGAGCGTCCTCGCCCGCGACCCCGCCGCCCTGCGGGCCCTCGACGGCTGGGGATGGCCCCACGCACTGCGTCCGCCGGACGACGCCCCCGTCGAGCGGATGGACGCCCTGCGCGACCGCATCCTGCGGACCTTCTCGCAGCCCCCCGCCGCTCCGCCCCCGCCGGCCTCCGGACCCGCGAGGTGAACCGCACGCCCCGCCACGACGTGTCCCCACCATGAGGTGTCCCACGTCCGGGACGCCCCCGGCGACGGGAGAAGGACATGACGGCACGATCGATCGGCGCCGCGGCGGCAGTGGTCTCCGCGGCCATCCACCTGTGGCTCTGGTTCGACGGGGTGCGCGAGCAGGGGGTCGTGGGGGCCCTGTTCCTCGTCAACGTCGTCGCCGGGGTGGCCATCGCGGTGATGCTGCTCCGCTCGGCGTCGTGGCTGCCGCTCCTGCTCCTCGGCGGCTTCGGGGCCGCGACCCTCGGGGCGTTCGTCATCGCCTCCACGGTCGGGCTGTTCGGCATCCACACCGAGTGGGCGGGGTTCGCCGTGTGGGTCGCCACCGTCTCGGAGTTCGCCTGCGTCGTCTGCGCCGCGCTCGCCGCGACGAAGGAGGGGCACATTGGGCACGCCGGGGTCCATCATGGTCACCGGGCCGGGACGGCCGGCTGACGCCCCGAACCCCCGGACCGTGGGACGGAGCACCGTGACCGACGACCAGGACGAGCTGATGCGCGCGTTGCACGCCGAGCACGCCTCCGCGCTGTGGGGGTACTGCCTGCGGCTCGTCGAGCACGACCACGCCCGGGCCCACGACATCTGCCAGGAGACCCTCGTGCGCGCGTGGCAGCACCCCGAGGTCCTCGAGCGCGGCCCGGGGCCGGTGCGCGGCTGGCTGTTCACCGTGGCGCGCAACCTCGTCATCGACGAGTGGCGGCACCGGAAGGTCCGTCCCGAGACCCTCACCGACACCCCGCCCGAGCCGGCCGATGACCAGGACCGGGTCGACGCGCTCCTGCAGGGCTGGGTGGTCGCCGAGGCGATGACCCACCTGTCGCAGGACCACCGCAGCGTGCTCCACGAGTGCTACCTCCAGGGTCGCTCGGTCGCCGACGCCGCGCGGCGCCTCGGGGTGCCCGAGGGAACCGTCAAGTCCCGCACCCACTACGCCCTGCGCGCGCTGCGGCTCGCGCTCGAGGAGATGGGGGTGACCGGATGAGCGGCGACCCCTTCGTCCACGACGACGCCGCCTACGTCCTCGGCGCGCTCGGCCCCGTCGAGCGCCGCGCCTTCGAGGAGCACCTGGCCGGCTGCGCCGACTGCACCCGCAGGGTCCGCGACATCGCGGGCCTGCCCGGGCTCCTCGCCACCCTGGATGCCTCCGCCTTCACCGGACCGGATGCCCCGCCGCCCGTCCCCGACACGCTGCTCCCGGCCCTGCTGCGGCGCGTGCACCGGCGGCGCCGGAGGGTCCGGCTGCTCCTCGGTGGTGCCGTCGCGGCGGCCGTCGCGCTCGCGGTCGCACTGGCCTGGAGCATCGTCAGCCCGTCCCCGGCGCCGGCTCCCCTCGCCGCCGCGCCCACACCGACGAGCTCGATGGCCCAGGTCGACCAGGACGGCCTGACCGCGACGGTCGGCCTCGAGCAGGTCGCGTGGGGCACGAAGCTGCGCATCGCCTGCGCCTACCGTCCCGGCGCGTGGGGATCCACGGACGTGGCCCCGTCGTACGCCCTCGTGGTGCGGACGCGTGACGGCGCCAGCCAGCAGGTCTCGACGTGGCGGGCGGTGCCGGGCAAGCAGACCCGGCTCGAGGCAGGGACCTCGGCCACGCCCGCGCAGATCGAGGCGGTCGACGTCGTGCTCACCGGTACCGACCGCCCGCTGCTCACCTGGCAGCCGGCCTCCTGACCGGGGCGCGGCCACGGCCGGTCGCGACCCGGTCCCAAGCGGCACCCAAGACCGGCTCAAGAGGCCCCGGACAGGCTCCGGGACATGAACACACTCATCGCCCGTACCGCCGCCTCCGCCGGCCTCGCCGCCTACCTGATGTCCGTCGCCCTCCAGGTCCACCGCGTGCGGCAGGACACGGGGCTCGACGTCGACCGCTTCGGCGCCTCCACCGCGCTGATGTACCTCGGCCTCCTCGCCCTCTCGGCGGCCGTGCTCACCGACCGCCGCTGGGTGTGGTGGGGCAACCTGCTCGTGTCCGCGTACGTCTTCCTCCAGGCGCCGTTCCTGTACTACCCCGAGGTCGCGGCGGTCCGCCCGCTCGACGTGTGGGACTGGCTCGAGGGCACCTGGTTCACGGGGCTGGTCCTCGTCGTCTGCGCCTGCTCCCTCTTCCGGCTCTTCGTGCTCGACCGGTCCGGACGGTCCGGCCGGTCGGGTCGGCCCTCGGACGAGCGCCGTCCTGCCCCGCGGGCCGCGGTCGGAGCGCACCGATGAGCGCGCCACGAGCATCCCGCCGCGTGCTCGTCGTCGGCGGCGGGGTGGCCGGCGCGACGGCGGCCACCCTCCTCGGCCGCGCCGGGAACGAGGTCACGCTCGTCGAGCGCGACCAGCACCGGCGCTCGAGCGGCAGCCCGGTCGACGTGCGCGGCAGCGCGGTCCCGGTCGTCCGCCGGCTGGGGCTCGAGGAACGTCTGCGGGCCCTCGACACCGGGGTGACGCGCCTCGAGTTCGTCGACGGTCGTGGGCGGGTCCGGGCGCGGGCCGCCGTACGGCGCAGCAGCGAGACCGACCTCGAGCTGGGGCGCAGCGCCCTGACCGGCGTGCTCCTCGAGGCCGCCGCGGAGGTCGCCAAGGTGCGGTTCGACACCAGCCCCCGCGCGCTGGTGCAGGACGAGGGCGGGGTCGAGGTCACCTTCGAGGGCGGCGGCACCTCGCGCTACGACCTCGTCGTCGGCGCCGACGGCCAGCACTCACGCACGCGGGCGCTCGTGCTCGGGCCGGAGCCGGGCTTCACGGCACCGGTCGGCCTGGGCATCGCCACGGTGCCGGTCGATGCCTCGCTCGTCGACGACCCCCGCACCGTGCGGCTCCACAACGTCCCCGGCGCGAGCCTCGGCATCCATCCCGCGGGCGGGCACCCCGTGTGCGCGTTCATCTTCCGCACCGACGCGTCGGCGCCGCCGCGCTCCCACGAGGACCAGGTCGCGATGGTGGAGCACCGGTACCGGAGCGCTGGGTGGCGTTCGGCCGAGATGCTTCAGCAGCTGGCGGCGGCCGACGACGTCTACCTCGACGTCGTGCAGCGTGTTGCCGTCCCGTCGTGGTCGCGCGGCCGCGTGGTGCTGCTCGGCGACGCCGCCTCGAGCATCACGATCCTCGGCGAGGGCTGCAGCATGGCCATCGCGGGTGCGGCCGTGCTCGCGGACGCGCTCGCGGCCACCCCCGACACCGCTGCGGCACTGGCGGACTACGAGCGCACCCACCGCCCCGAGGTGGAGCAGAAGCAGCGCGGCGCACGGCTCGGCGCCGCGGTCCTCGTCCCTCGCACGGCGGCCGGCATCGCCCTGCGCGACCTCGCGGTGGCGCTCGCACGGCGGGTCTGACGCCCGGTCGGCGGCCGAGGTCGTCGAAGGAGTCGCTGCCTACCCGGCTGCCGGGAGGTCGTGGGCCTAGGCTGACCGGCTGTGCAGGACTCCGGCCCGGAGGGCCATCGCAGCGGACGGGCAGCACTGGTGCTCGGCGCCCTCGGAGTCGTCTTCGGCGACATCGGGACGAGCCCGCTGTACGCGATGCAGACCGTCTTCGCCCTCGACGGCGGCATCGTCGAGCCCACCCGCGACAACGCGCTGGGCGTGGTGTCGACCATCGTCTGGGCGGTGACCCTCGTCGTGACCGTCAAGTACGTCCTCTTCGTCCTGCGGGCGGACAACGACGGCGAGGGCGGGGTGCTGTCGCTGGCGTTCCTCGCCCGCCGCTCGGTCCGCCCGGGGGGCAAGCGGTTCCGGCTCGTCATGGTGCTCGGGGTCATCGGCGCGGCCCTGTTCTACGGGGACTCGGTCATCACCCCGGCCATCTCGGTGATGTCGGCGATCGAGGGCCTCGAGGTCTCCGAGCCGGGGCTGGCCACGTGGGTCGTCCCGCTGGGCATCACCGTGATCACGGTGCTGTTCGTCGTGCAGCGGCACGGCACGGACCGGGTCGGGCGCCTCTTCGGGCCCGTGATGGTGGTCTGGTTCCTCACCCTCGCGGCGCTCGGCCTGCCGCACATCCTCGCCTACCCCCAGGCGCTCGAGGCGCTCAGCCCGCACCTGGCGGTGCAGTTCGCGCTGGCCCACCCGCTCGTCAGCTTCCTTGCGCTCGGCGCCGTCGTGCTGGCCATCACCGGCGCGGAGGCCCTCTACGCGGACATGGGCCACTTCGGGCGTCCCGCCATCGCGCGCGGATGGTTCTGGCTGGTCTTCCCGGCCCTGACGATCAACTACCTCGGCCAGGCCGAGCTCATCGTCAAGGACCCGTCGACCGCCTCACGGCCCTTCTTCCAGCTCGCCCCCACCTGGGCCACGATCCCCCTCGTCGTCCTCGCGACGGCCGCCACCGTGATCGCCTCGCAGGCGGTGATCTCCGGCGCCTTCTCGGTCTCCCGGCAGGCCGAGCGCCTCGACTTCCTCCCGCGCCTCACCGTGCGACAGACCTCCCAGCACGAGGGCGGCCAGATCTACGTGCCCGCGGTCAACTGGGTCCTCTTCGTCGGGGTGGTCGTCCTGATGCTGACCTTCCGCAGCAGCGAGCACCTCGCCGTCGCCTACGGGCTGGCCGTCACCGCCACCCTCTGCCTCACCACCTGCCTGTTCCTCGTGTACGCCGACGCCGCGCTCGGGTGGCCGCGGTGGCGGCTCTGGGCCTTCGGCGCCCTCTTCCTCTGGGTCGAGCTGAGCTTCGTCGCCGCCAACGCCACGAAGATCACCCACGGGGGCTGGCTCCCGATCCTCATGGCCGCGCTCATCGCCTTCGTGATGCTCACCTGGGGCACGGGCCAGCAGCTGGTCAAGGCCCGGCGTCGCAAGATCGAGCGGCCGCTCGCCGAGTTCCTCGACCAGGCGCACGGAGGCGGGCTGCACCGCGTGCCCGGGACGGCCGTGTTCCTCCACACCAGCGACGACACCGCCCCTCTGTCGCTGCGCGAGAACGTCGACTTCAACCGGGTCCTGCACGAGACGGTCATCATCACGAACACGCTGCGGATGAACGTCCCCCACGTGCCGGCCGAGGAGCGCGTCGAGATCGACCACCTGGGCGACCAGTGGGACGGCATCTGCCTGGTGCGGCTGCGCTTCGGCTTCGCGGACGAGCAGGACGTCCCGGCCGCCCTCGCCCTGGCCGCGCAGGGTCCGGACCTGACGTACGACCCCGACACCGCGCTGTACTTCCTGTCCCGCATCTCGGTCCACCCCGGCCGGCGCCCCGGGATGGCCCGATGGCGCAAGCGCGTCTACGTCGCGCTGTCCCACAACGCGGCCGACCCCACCCAGTACTTCCACCTGCCGATCGACCGGACCGTGGTCGTGGGCGCCCAGCTGCACCTCTGACCCCGGCCTCCCGGGGGCCCCGGCGTGGGGGCGCCGGGTCCGTCAGGCGAAGGCCAGGCGGTCCTTGACCCCCAGGATCTCGGCCACCCGGCGGACCAGCGGGGTCGCCCCTCGCGTGGCGAACGAGCGTCCGGAGCCGATGACGTCGGCAGCGAAGTCCGCGCAGCGGAGCACGCTGGCGACGTCGGAGAACGTCAGGCTCTCGAGGTCGAGCTCGACGCCGACCGCGGGCCCCAGGTCGGCGGAGGCGAGCTGCCGGTCGAGGGCGTCCCAGGAGCTCACGTCCGCCGCGCCGACGAGCCGGACGACCGTGCGGTCGGCCGTCGTGACGACGTGGACGGCGAGGTGTCGTGGACCAGGGTCCGAACCGGAGGTCGAGCTCAGCATCGTCCCTGCTTCCGCGGGCGCCGCCCTGCGGCACGTCCCAGTCGTCGGTACGCCGGGAACGGAGCGGTCTCTGGTGACCACGCTCGAGGAACTCTCGGTGCTCCATGTATAGCGCACGCACTCCCCGCGGGGCACTCGATGCGCCGCCGAGACGGCCCGCCCCCGGGGAAATGGCCTGTTCCTGCCGGTCCCGAGGGGGCTGCCGTCTGTGACACTTTCCGGTGGCAGGACCCGGCTCGAGAGGCGGCCGGCGACCGATACGGGGCGAGACGACGGTGGAATCGGCACAGCTCGGGCAGTGGACCCTGCCCGGTGACACCACGGCGCCCGCTCGCGCCCGTCATCTGGCCCGGGGAGCCACCGGCCACCTCCACGACGACGCCCGGGGCGTCCTCGAGCTCCTCGTGAGCGAGCTGGTCGCCAACGCGGTCGTGCACGGCGACGGGCCGGTCCACGTCACGCTCCACGCCCAGGGTCAGGTGCTGCGGGTCGCCGTCCATGACACGGGCTCCGGCCTGCCGCGCCCGGCACCCGCGTCGACGTCGACCGAGGGGGGCCGCGGCCTGCACATCGTCCGGGCGCTCGCGGAGGACTGGGGGTCCGACGTCGGCGGCGCCGGCGGCCCGGTCGGCAAGACCGTGTGGTGCACGGTGCGCGACGCACCCCTCGCCGTCGACTGACCCCCCTGCCCGGACGCTCGGGCCCCTTCGTCCCGGGGGGCGGGGGGGCGGACAGAGCAAGGCCCCGGCAGCGTCTCCGCCGGCCGGGGCCCGTCCTACTGTCTCAACACAGTGCGCGCCCGAAGGGATTCGAACCCCTAACCTTCTGATCCGTAGGCCCAATCCGGGCCTGACGAGCCCCGACCGGTGACGACGGTGAGCGCCTGGATTCGAGGTCTTTTCGCAGGTCAGAGCATGTGGAGCGTTCCGAGTCGGCATAGGTCGCATCGTTACGGAATCGAGACTGCGAGCGAATTTTGGGGCCCATTTTGGAGCCCAGAACCTCCGGCCGCTTCGGCTCGCCAGAGCCGCGGCAGTCTTTACAGATTAAGCGCGAAATGGAACATTATCTGTATGACTGTCGGTGCCTCCTTCGTCAGCACCCAGGACGCGGCGCGCGCCCTAGGTGTGACGGTGCAGCACGTCCGCCGGCTCGCTGACTCCGGAGACCTGGTCCGGGTGGCCCGCGGCCTGATCGACCGCGACTCCCTCGAGTCGTACATCGCCGAGCGCCACGGCGGACGCACCCGCGTCTGGGCCGAGCACACGGCGTGGGCCGCGGTGGCGATGCTCTCCGGTGTCTCCGTCGACTGGCTCGGGCCCTCTCAGACCTCGCGGCTGCGAGGCTCGCTGCGCGCCATCACGGACACTGCTGACCTCGTCACCCGGACCCGCGACCGCGCGCGCAACCGGACCTACCGGGCTCACCCTTCGGCGCTGCGGCGCTTGCACGACGAACTCGTCATCGTCGACACGACAGGTCTTGGGCTCGTGGGTGCCACGACGGACTCGGTGGACGGCTACCTGGACGTCGACCGGCTGGACTCCACTCTGGGCTCCTTCAGCCTGCAGCCCGACCCCTCCGGAAACGTCACGCTCCGCGCGACAGGCCTCGACCTCGGCGTCGTGCGCGACCTCGCCCTCCAAGGGGTAGTCCTCGCCGCCCTCGACGCCGCGGCGTCCCGCGACCCTCGAGAGCGAGGCGTCGGGGAGCGCGCACTGGCCGACGCGCTCGACCGGTTCCAGCGATGACGCCGCCAGCCGCGGACGGCCTCCAGAAGCGCCCACGTGCCACGGTCGAGGTGGCCACCCCAGTGGGGGGATGGCCACCTCCGTGGCCGAACGTCGCCGAGCTGGCTGCCGTTCTCCCCGCCGACAGGTGGACCCTCGTCGGCGGCCTGATGACGCAGCTGCACACCGCCCACCACGGCATCGGCGTCGTTCGCCCGACGAACGACGTCGACGTCGTGCTCCACGTCGAGACCATCCGCGGTGTCCCTGATGCGACCGCGACGGCGCTCGAGGGGCTCGGCTATCGCCTGCGCGAGACCGTCGACCCACGCAACAACACCGCCCACCGGTTCGTGCGCGGCACCAGCAACGTCGATGTCGTGTCCGGCGCGGCTGATGGCGACGTGGTCGACGTCCTGATGTCCGACCACGCCGCCCCCGCAGTGGTGGAGCGCCTCCGTGGTCGCGACATGGTGCGTATCGAAGGAGGTACCCAGGCGCTACGCCGCACAATGAACGCCGTCCTCGAGATCACCGACGCTGAGCGAAGGACAATCTCGGTGCCCAGCCCTCTGGGCGCGGTCATCCTCAAGGCCGCGGCCTACGCCACCGACAGTCGTGACCGCGACCGTCACCTCTTCGACGCCGCCGCTCTGCTCGCGTGCATTGCCGACCCGTTCGCCGACCGTGACGACCTCCGCGGCTCCGACCGCCGCCGCCTCACGACGTTGCGCAAGGCACTGTCCGACGACCACCCTGCCTGGCGCCAGCTCCCCCGAGACGACCGCGCCAACGCCGACGCCGCCCTGCGCATCCTGCTCTCCGACAACTGACCTCACCCTCGGCCGACCACAAGCCAACGTCACGCGCGCGACGCCGACGCAGAAACGCCAGAACCCATCAACCGCACACCTCATGCATTGCGGATCGCCGCACTCGTTGTCACGACTCGCGGCGCGTCCACCGGGAGACCGGTACGTGCCTTCGGAGTCATGACAACGACACGTTCACACGGGTCGAGTGAATCCGGCTCGGACAGATCCGGACCCGAGCAGCCGACACTGGTCGACTTCGACGACACGTCACCTTCGTTGCGGCTGAACGACACGACTCCGACCACGGCTCCACCTCCAAATGAGCTCAAGACCCGCCATCGCCCGAGCTCCCTCACGTGCCAGTGGTGCAGCAAAGGCTTTTCCGTGCCGGCACTGGGCCGGATCCCCAAGTGGTGCTCCGACAGCTGCAGACATCGAGCATGGGAACAGCGCCGCGCTGCCGCATCGGGGCTCTGCGCCGTCGACGTGGTCGAACGGGTGGTGGAGGTCGTCAGGACCCAACGGGTCGTCGAGCGAGTACCGATTGAGGTACCGGCAGCCGACCGCCCACGAGCCTCCGCCGACTACGCCACGTCCTGTTCGAGCTCTCTCTCCGGCTCGACACCGGACGCATCTACGACCGCGACCTGCCCTCCCTCGCCTCCGCGATGACGACACTCATCGATGCCTTCAACCGTCGCTGTCGCTGACCGTCTGGTCGGTGGGTTCCGCCTCATAGTCGGTGGTGACCTCGCCGCGGGAACGCCGCGGCAGCTTCATCGAGCGTTTGAGCCCCTTCATTGCCGTGACAGCTTGGCGCTCATCTGGGACTCCGTCTCCGTCGAGGTCGACGCTGCGGAACGGGCGAGCCAGGCGGCCCGCGGCGGAAGTGGCGTTCTTCAGCGCTGTGGCCGCTTGGGGTTCGTCGGGCACTCCATCACCGTCGAGGTCGACGTGGCGGAACGGCTTGGTCACAGCGCCAGCCGCGGTGGCTGCCCCTGTGCCCACGGCGGCCACCCCCGTCCCGAGGCGACCCCCTGCCGACTTTGCTGCTTCCTCGAGGGCGAGGAACGCGCGGCTTCGCTCCTTGTCGTGAACCTGTGTCGTCACGTCGATGTGCAGCGCTTGGGGGAATGCCCCAGGGGGCGCGGAGAACGCCTCTCGCGCAGCGTCGACGACCTGGCGGCCAAAGACGAACCGAGTGACGCCGCCGACGGCGGCGCCCATTCCGTACTCAGCAGCCGCGCTTTGACGACCCTTCATGGATGCTCGAACATCGTCCAAGGCGCTCAGCTCCATGCCGCGCACGAGCTCCTGCGCCTGCCCGCCCGGTAGTGACGAGGCGAGCGTCTCGGCCCAATGCCCCCAGTTGCCCCGGCCCTGTGCGATCGCGTGACCGACAGACGCGGGCTGGCGCCCATCCGTACTGGCCACGTCTGCGGCGACCTCCGCGATCCGTTCCTGGCTGAGGCGGCCGTTGGCCAAGCCATAGATGAGGGCTTGGCTCTGCTGGTCATCCAGCTCCATGCCGTGGATCTCGGCGAGCGCGAGGGCGAAGAGCCCGGTGATCTCGAACTGGATCTTGGCATCGCCGGCGGGCAACAGGCTGGCGCTCTTCTGGGCGCCCTGCTTGGCCGCGCTCAGCGCAGCCTTCTTGCCCGCTGTCTTCAGGGCCTCCCTCGCCGCCACCTTCGTCGCCGTCTTTGCGGCTACCTTCCCCCCGGTCTTGGCCGCCCCACCACCCGGGATGAGGTCGAGGCCGACGGTGACGGCGATCGAGCCGACGGTGACCGCGGCGCCGGCGGCGCTGATAGCCGTCACGTAGTGCCGTTCGAGTGTGCCGATGAGCTCGGTGGGGGTGGCCTCAGGCTGGCGCCGCCTCAACCACAGAACGTAGCGCCGAGCCGCACCTCTCCGACCGTCGACGGCCGTCGCGATCTCTGCCGCGGCTTCCTTTCCCGTGATGTCACTCGCGAGCGTTGTGCCATTCACCTCGTCCGTCGATGCAGATGCAGCCTCGGCGCCGTCATCAGTCATTCGATGCTCCCCCTCTAGGTCAGCGCCACGATAGGTGCAAGGACCCTGCGCCAACGCGAGACACGAGCATGAAGAGAAGCAGTCGCCGTGAGGCCGAGCAGCGCACGTGGAAGCGACCGAGGCGCGAGCAACATGAATTGCGTCCTCGGACTTCACCCGATGAACGTGTCGATGTTTCACCGAGGTCTGGGTACGGTGCAGGCCACCGCACACGTCACCAAGGGGAGCGACTGCGAGATGGTCGAGCAGGCATGGCACGAAGCACGTTTGATTCCAACCTCAGGCATCAACGGAGCGGAGGAGCAGGAGCGGCGAGCGACGTCAGCACTGCTCGCGGTCCTCAGCGCGGTCAAGGAGTTCAACCGCGCCGTGCTCAAGCCCTTCGGAGCGCCGGCCGGCGCGGTCGAGTGCTACATCGAGGTGCCGTTCCTGCTGGGCGAGAAGAAGGTCTATCCCGACGGACTGATCCGCGTCTCGCGCGGATCCAAGTCGTGGACTGCACTGGTGGAGGTCAAGACCGGGAGTAACGACCTCGCCACGGAGCAACTGGAGAACTACCTCGACGTCGCTCGCGAGCAGGGCTTCGACGCACTCCTAACGATCAGCAACGAAATTCCGCCGGTGGCGGGCCAGCACCCGACGAAGGTGGACAAGCGCAAACTGCGCAAGGTCGCGATCCACCACCTGTCTTGGTCTCAGGTGCTCGCCGAAGCAGTCATGCAGAAGGAGTTTCGCGGCGTCGCCGATCCCGATCAGGCGTGGATCCTCGGGGAGCTCATCCGCTACCTGGAGCACACCCGCAGCGGCGCCTTGGAGTTTGACGACATGGGGGAGTCCTGGACGGCCGTCCGCGACGCTGTCGCAGCCGGAACACTCAGAGCCTCGGACAAGGGCATCCCCACCGTCGTCTCCCGCTTCGACGCCCTCCTGCGTTTCGCCAGCCTCAGCCTCGGGCGCCGCCTCGGCACCGAAGTCGTCCCCGTCCTCTCGCGCAAGGAACAGGCCGACCCCACGCTCCGAGCAGGCGCACTGACGCAGCAGCTCGTTTCCTCTTCCCAGCTCTCCGGCACCATTCGAATCCCCGACACCGCGGGCCATCTCGTCATCACGGCCGACCTCCGCGCCGGCCAGGTCACCTGCCACGTCGACATCGACGCGCCCAGAGAGGGACGGCCCACAACTCGGGTCAACTGGCTCATCCGACAACTGAAGAACGCGCCCGATTCCACGCGCATCGAATGCATGACCGCCCACTCGAGGGGATCGTCGAGCGCCGAACTTCTACGGGCCGTGCGCGATAACCCGGCTCTACTAGTCACTGACCCCACTCGCGAGATTCGTTCCTTCCGCATCGCCCTCACCAGCCCGCTTGGGCCCAAGCGCGGGCGTGGGCGCGGAGCATTCATCGACTCGGTCCTTTCCGCGGTCGACGCGTTCTACGCGAACGTTTTGGGCGACCTCAAGACCTGGGCCGCAGCACCACCCAAACTGCGCCCGGGCTCCCCAAATGCCACCGACGAGAGGGAGCCCATCCACCCCGTCAGCCTCTCGTCGACCGACTTCTCGTCCCAAGACGGACCCAGCGAGAACCCGTCCATGGGAGAGAAGGCACCAACCGAGCCGGACGTCTGAGCACGATGGCGTGGCCGCTGGCGAAGGCGATGCCCAAATCGCGGCGCAATGACGCACCGGCTGGTTTGGCTGACGGCGTTGCCAAAGCCTCTAGCCAGCCATCAATGGCGCCATAGACATAATGGCTTCTCGAGGCTCATGGGTGCAGCGACGCATACATGTCCACACAAAATGCCTAACGCCGAACGCCCCCTGCGTCGCGCCGAGACAACTCAATCCTCGTCCTCGTCCGCTATTACGCGTTGGGCCTGCTCCAGTTCTGCATAGAGATCGACTGTGTCCTCGGGGCTCTGCGCTTGGTCGGCTGGTCCGCTCAGCCACGCCGCGTCCTCGTCGCGGAGTGGCGCCGAAGCCCCAGCAAGAAGCGGCTCCAAAACTGCCTCGAGCACCTCGTTGCGCCGAACACGGCTAAGCCGGTCGCTAGCTGCGCGCTCCACGGCGCGAAGGTATTTCGCCGCGTCTTTCCCGTGGGCCTCCTTGAGGATGTCTTCCGTTGCGCCGCCGGCGGACTCCGCGCGCTTGATTTTGTTGACCTGCTCGGACAATGCGCGGAGCGCTTCAACAAACGCTTCCTCGTCGCCTTCGGCCGCGGGGATGCGGTCCGCATAGTTGAGCAGGAAGTAGAGTAGCGAGTAGGCGTCGGACTTGTTCCTGAACCGCGTCCGCTTGAGGTAAGCGCCGTTTCGCTTGAGGAATTGATCCACGCGACCGAAGCGCCGAACAATGTCGTCGCGGATGTCGGAGGGGAATCCCTGCCGTTCGTAGGTCATATAGCTCTCGTCAAGCCCCTCCTTCTTGTTCGGCAGGGTTCCGAGCAGAACGGCAAATAGGACCTCAGACACGAACTCGTCGTGACGACGACGCAGCGCGTCGCGGGCAGTGAACACACCCAATTCGTCGAGGCCGTCGGTCTCGGCCGCGCGCTCCACCAGTTTGATGAAGGGCCCGGTGTAAGCAGCGTGGCGCAACTCCTGAGGCTCCAGCGCTTCCACGGTCCGGTTGAGCCTCCGAAAGATGTCGCGAAGCACCGCGTCACCTAGGTCGGGTAGCTGGCGCGCGACGAACACGAACCCGCGAAAGCGCGCCTTCAGCGGACCGTCGAGCTCGGAGAACCTCTTGCCACGCCACTCCGCATCGATCTCGTCTTCCGTAGACAGCGCGAAGCCGTCGAGTACGAAGTCGACGCACGCGCTGATCCGCTGCTGGCCGTCTACGACGACGATCTGGTCTTCGCCGTCCGCCGAGGTGTTGTTTTGGATGTAGACCTCGGGCACGGGGAGGCCCCGCAAGATGGTATCGACAAGGTAGCTGCGCTGGACATCGTTCCAAACCATGTTGCGCTGGAACGCTGGTCGCAGGACCAAGCTGGGCGGATCGCTCGTCCACGCCTTGACGAAGGCGTTGACTTTATACGCAAGCGGAGAGGTTGCCAACTGGGGGTCAAACTTAGTCGTCATCGAAGCTCCTCAACTTCTCCACGCACTTCTCTATCCCTTCGGCCACATAACTCCGGACACTCCAGTAGTCGCGGTAGACCCACAAATTCACTGTGCCGCTCAGACCCAAGCGGTCGCGCCACTCAAGTTGCAGCCGACGCCGATGAAGGCCCCACTGCGGTCCGAAGGTGAGGCGGCTCATGAGTTTGTTGGCAACGATCGCCCCGTCGAAGAGCCGCGACCGCTGGTGGTCGAGCTTGTCGCGGAGCGTTTTGCTGGCGGACGGCGTGTAGGCCGTGTGCGCCAGTACCCGCAGATCTCGCCACGCCTGGTCGAAGTGGAATTGGGATATCACTGCGATATCAAGATCGGACGTGCTCGCGAACGCTTTAAGGTGCCCGTCTCGAACGTTCCTTGGATTGCAGGAAAGGCCAACCGCGCCTGACCCGATGCAGTAGATGCCGTTGGGGTCGACCTCGAAGGCCTGAGCGGCGTCGTGCACAAACTCCGAGAAGAGGTTACCCGCGGTCGAATCGAAGGCGTACGGGTCCATGCGCAAGAAGTTGCGATCGATCCAATTTGGTAGATCGGCAACGGCCAGGAGGTCAGCCTCCGACGGATAGACGGAGCTCGACGAGACGGCAGGCGGAGGGGCTCCGGACACGTGCTTGACCATACGGGTCAAGAGGCGAACGGCGCATCAGGCGGGGCCCCGCGAGTAGCGTTTCGCATTGGATGAGGTTTCGCAGCGCAGAGCAGGGCCTGCGCCGGGCGTACTCAGGCTGACGCAGGCGGGCAGCGCAACGATCGAGGCCTTGATCGCATCTGTTCCCGAGGCACCACCGAATTCGGTTGCCATGACACAGGACCGCGAGGAGCGTGGAAGCGGCGGAATCGCCAGGTCCCCTTCGCAACCCACCTCCGCGCGGCAGTCCTACGACGCATGCTTTTTAGTGCCGGCAGACCAGCTCGCAGCCAGACAGGTCCAGCGCCTGGGTGACGCGACGCCCGACGACACGTCGATCGTGATTCGGGGCGGTGACAGCCCGCAGACAAGTGGGACCGGGCCGCGTCAGCCAGTGTCGGTGCCAAGCGGCATCCTGCTGGCAACTCACCGCGGGGTCCCGCGGGTCGCCCACGACCTAACCCTACGAGGGAGAGAGGATAGAGACATGAGCGAGGCATTGTCTGAGAGCGACCGCTACCTCGCGACGCTCGATCGTGACCTCCGCCGCGCCACGGGCGTCGTGTACACGCCCGACGCGATCGTCGAGCTGGTACTCGACCAGGAGTTTGGCCCAGGCGAGGCACCAACTGGGCCAGTCCTTGATCCGGCATGTGGGGCCGGCGCGTTCGTGACCGCGATCGTCGTCCGCATAGCCTCGCGTTTCGAGCGGCGAGGCATCAACATCCGCACGGTCCCGGGCCGGCGACGCTTCCTTACCGAGATCGAGCGACTTCTGTGGGCAGTGGATGTGGACTCTTGCGCTATCGAGGTGTCTCTGCGGGAGGTCCGGGCGCTAATCGAGCGGCTTGCTCCCGGACCCTTATCTGCGGACTACCTCGCTGGCAACATTGTCGCGGGCGACTTTCTTGGAGCAGATCCGCCGCTACCCGGTGCGCCTTACCGACATGTGGTGGGCAACCCACCGTACGTACCGGTAGACCGAATCGAGGCGCTAGCCAAGAGGGACTACCGGGAGCGGTTCTCTTCGGCAGCCGGTCGCACAGACCTCTACTACCTCTTCATGGAGCAGTCCACGCAAGTGCTCCAGGATGGTGGCTCATGGACGCTAATTACACCAAACAAGTTCTTAAGCAATCAAACCGGCTATTCCCTCCGCTCTCTCCTACTGGCCCGAGGATCTATCCGCACTCTTAGTCTGTTCACGAGCCACTCAATCTTTCGGGACGCCGCAACCATTCCCTGCATCACGACTTGGGCCAAAGGGGATATGACCGCCACGGAACAGCGGCGGGTTGAGATAACGACGACCGGGACCCCGCGGCTGACGGCTGACGCCTCAGTGCCTCGCGCGGCCTTTCAGAATGCGGCGTGGACCTTCCATTCCGCCCAAGCTGGCTCTTTACTGGCTGCCATCGTCGCTGATCATCCACGCCTGGCGGACCACGCGGAGCGCATCTCTGCGGGTCCGGCCACCGGGTACAACCCGGCATTCATCGTGGACGCAAGAACCGCGGCAAGCCTGGACGAGGAACTGGTGCACCCCACCGTCCGGGGTCGCGACGTGGGCCGTTTCAGGATCCAGGAGTCTGGATCATGGATGGTGGTCCCGTACGAGTGGGGAGCCGACGGCAGCGCCACTTTGGTCGATTTAGAGAGATTCCCCCGCACGCGCCGCTGGCTGGCGAAACACCGCGGCGAACTCGAGGGAAGGCATGCGGTTCGCAAGTGGGGCAAAGCCTGGTGGGACCTGCACGACCCGGTCACCCTGCCACTTCATGAGACTGCGAAGGTGCTGGTGCCAGACGTTGCCCGGCAGAACCGGTTCGCCCTTGACCGCGGAAAGTATGTTCCTCAGCACTCGGCCTACTACCTCATGCCACGTGGCGTCGACGCGGACGTCCTAACGGCTCTGCTCAACAGCGCACCTGTCGAACTGGTGATGCGCTCGACTGCCCCATTGGTGAAGGACGGGTTCAGCAGGTACCGCCGCCAGTACCTGCTCGACCTTCCCATCCCGACACCGACCCCTGCTCTTGCTGAACGGATCCGGGAAGCCGCTCGAGGCGAAGTTCCTGAAGCGGCTGCCGAACTGGCAGCGACACTGTTCAATGTCGACATCGCGGATGTCAGCCTCGCGATTAGCCGCCTCACGAGATAGGACACGCCTTGCCCCTCCCCGAGCTCGAGGAGTTTCGACGCGAGGTCGCCCTGCTCCGCGAGGACGTGGCCATCCAAGCGGTGCGGCGTTCGGATGGTCGCTACGCCCTCGCCAGCCTGTCCCTGGCGGACGTCGCCAGACTCCTACGTCAGGAGCCTGCCTATTATCTGCTGCTCTCGGCGGCGTCGCTGAACCGGACGTCCCTTCGGCACGCCACAGCAGAGGAGGAGGCTCAGCTGGTCTCACCTCGCCAAAGAAGGGCCTTTGCGGTTCGGACGCGGCTACCGGTGAGCGCTGACTTCGACGCCGTCATCTCGAACGCGGTGGCCTTGAGGATGGGCGACCTTCAACGCAAGGCCCGCGGCAAGACCGAGCAGGTTTTTCGCGAGCGGCTCGAAGATGAAGGCATTCCCTTATTCATGAGCCCACCCCGGAGAGTGGTGCCGGGCATCGTCATCGCTGGCCGGAAGCCAGATGGCGTTTGGCCGGACCCGGCCACAGGCGAGCCACCCGTGATCTATCTTGAGGTGAAGCGGATCCGTCGCGTGGCTGACGACATACAGAAACGTCTCTACGAGCTCGCGGAAGCGTCACTCGAGATGAAGCTCCTCTATGGTCAAGCTTCTCTGACCGGCCTCGGGATCAAGGACAACCGCGATGTTCGTGATGAGTCCACCGCGCAGCGCCTCCGCCAGCAGGTGGTTGGGGTGCGGCCCATAGTGATCGGACTATTCCTGTGTCCTCGGGCTGAGGCTGACCGGTACCGAGGCGGCGCACAAGCACTCATCGATCGGATCTTCTTCCAAGAAGAAATCGAGGAGTGCATCAACTTTATTTCTGAGACCATCACCCTTCACGTAAAGTCCGAGTCGCACTGATCAACTCCCCTCGCCGCGAACGCCAGGCATGCAAGGTAGACAATGCGTCGGAGGTACGGTCGGCCGCCTGGAACACTCATGGTGGCCTTCACGTGATCCCCGACAGCGGCCGGTGGATCTGTAGGGGCGCTGCCGCTTCGTCTTAACGGGCGAACTGCAGCAGACGCCTGCCCATGCGTCGGTCGCCTCCGCGGTCTCACTTCTCCGACGACGGGCGCTGAGGACGGCGCCCAGTGGGACGAACGTTGGGGTCGGCCCAAAGGGTCATGCCGATGCGGCGAGCGGCTTCGTGGCGGAGCTCGTCGACGGCGTGGACGTAGCGCTGGGCGGTGGCCATCTCGGTCCAGCCCATGATGGCCATGACCGTGCGGATGTCGACGCCCTGCAACAACAGCAAGGTGGCGGCGGTGTGGCGCGCATCGTGCAGTCTCACCTCCCGGACGCCGGCGTCGCGGAGCAGCTGCTTCCACTCGCGCTGGTCGGCGGCGGGGTCGACGGGGATCCCCCAGTCGGCGCTGAAGACGAGGTCGAGGGTGTGGTCCCAGGCGTTCGCCCGCTCGAGCTTGATGCGGTTCTGTGCCGCCCGGTGAGCGCGCAGCTCGGCGACGAGAGGCGCGGGCAGAGCCACGGAGCGGCGTGAGGCGCGCGTCTTCGGCTCGACCAGGACGAGGCCGCCGTCGCGGCGCTGCGGGCAGTCAGCCCCGCGCTTGTTGCCGCACGCCGGCTCCTTGCGAGCGCGTGGGCTGCAGCCATGCATCCACGTTCGGCGTTGGAGCGCGCGTCGCACCCGGAGGATCCCGGCGTCGAGGTCGATGTCGTCCCAAAGCAGACCGAGCGCCTCGCCCTGTCGCAGGCCGAGTGACAGGGCCACGGACCACCGGGCGCCGTTGAAGCGGCCCTGGGCGGCAGCGAGCACGGCACGACACTCCTCGACGTCGAGCGGCTCGATCTCGGTCCTCTCGACGCGGGGAGGGCGCGCCAGCGCCGCCGGGTTGCTGAGGATCCGTTGCCGCCGCACGGCCTCGGCCAGGCAGGACCGCAGGGTGCGGTGCACGCCGTGGACCACCTGAGTGGAGCGGCCCTCGTCGAGCAGCTCGCCGTAGAGCCGCTCGAGCGTCTCGGGACGCAGGTCCGTCAGCCGGGCGGTCCCGATGAACGGGAGGACGTGGACGCGGAGATGGCTGGTGTAGCCAGAGCGCGTCTTCCAGCGCACGGCGAGCGGGAGGATCTCGTCGAGCCAGTGCTCGACCCACTGCTCGACGGTGACGTTGTCGAGCAGCCACGGCCGCTGGCCCGAGTCTCGCGCGTTCTCGAGCTCTCGGATGGCCGCGTCGAGCTCGCGCTTGGTCCGGCGGCTGATGTGTCGTCGGTCGCGCTCGCCGTCGAGACGCCGCCCGACGGTGACCCGCGCGTGCCATCGGCCGTCGGCCCCTCGGTACCTGGTCGTCGCACTCTCGGTGGGCGACTCGCGCGGCCTACCCCGCATCCGCGTCCCTCAGCGAGGAGATGAACCGGTCGAGCTCGACCCGCTCGACGCGCACGGAGCGCCCGAGGTGGACGACGCGGAGTCGGCGGCCGGCGATCTGGCGCTCGACGCTGCGGCGCGTCCAGCGGAGCTGCGCCGCGACCTCGTTCAGGTTGAGCAGGAGGGTGGGCTGGGGCTGCGGTGTCATCGTCATGCCGCCCAAGGGCCTTTACCGGCGCCTCGGTGGTCGTGTCCGACCTGACGAGTCCTGCTCACGACCTCAGTGTCACCCGACGCGACAAGGGCGTCCCGCGGCGATTTTTGGGGCCCATTTTGGGGCCCAGGCCCTTGCCCTGGCAGTTCCAGCCTCTGGACAGAGCGGGGCCCCGGCAGCGTCTCCGCTGGCCGGGGCCCGTCCTACTGTCTCAACACAGTGCGCGCCCGAAGGGATTCGAACCCCTAACCTTCTGATCCGTAGTCAGATGCTCTATCCGTTGAGCTACGGGCGCCCGTCGCACGCTGAGGCGCAACGACTGAGCAGACTACCGGAGCCCCCGCCACCGCGAGAAATCGGCCCCGCCGGAGCACACCGGCACCCGACCGGCGGCCTCTTGTGAAGACTTTCACAAGCACCGTCCGGGCCGGAGCAGCGGTCCTACCGTGGAGGTGAGGCCCCCGCCCAGGGCGCCGAGGATCCGTCCCCCCGCCCGCCGCCCGGGTGCCGATCACCCACCGGGACACGGCGGAAGGACCACCGAGATGACCACCATCACCCACACCAGCCCCCGGACGACCCACACCGACCTGCAGTCCTGGGTCGACGAGGTCGCCGCCCTCACCGAGCCCGACGAGGTGGTGTGGTGCGACGGCACGACCGACGAGTGGGACCGCCTCACCACCCAGCTCGTCGAGAGCGGCACCTTCGTGCGCCTCGACCCGGCGAAGAAGCCGAACTCCTTCCTCTGCCGCTCCGACCCCGACGACGTCGCGCGCGTCGAGGACCGCACCTTCATCGCCTCCGAGCGCGAGGAGGACGCCGGCCCGACGAACAACTGGGTCGACCCCGACGAGCTCCGCGCCACGATGACCGACCTCTACCGCGGCTCGATGCGGGGCCGGACGATGTACGTCATCCCCTTCGTCATGGGGCATCTCGACGCCACGGTGCCGATGTTCGGCGTCGAGATCACCGACTCCGCGTACGTCGTGACGAACATGCGCATCATGGCGCGCATCGGCACGCCGGTGCTCGAGCGGATGGAGGCCCTCCAAGCCCCGTTCGTCAAGGGCCTGCACTCCGTCGGCGCCCCGCTCGTCGACGGCCGGCACGACGTGCCGTGGCCGTGCAGCGACACCAAGTACATCGCCCACTTCCCGGAGGCCCGCGAGATCTGGTCCTACGGAAGCGGGTACGGCGGCAACGCCCTCCTCGGCAAGAAGTGCTACGCGCTGCGCATCGCCTCGGCGATGGCCCGCGACGAGGATTGGATGGCCGAGCACATGCTCATCCTCAAGCTCACCTCGCCGCAGGGCACGACGCACTACGTGGCCGGCGCCTTCCCCAGCCAGTGCGGCAAGACCAACCTCGCGATGATCGAGCCGACCCTCGAGGGCTGGAGCGCCGAGATGGTCGGCGACGACATCGCCTGGCTGCGGTTCGGACCCGATGGCCGGCTCTACGCCGTCAACCCCGAGTTCGGGCTCTTCGGCGTCGCCCCCGGCACCGGGATGCACACCAACCCCCAGGCCGTGCGGACCATCGAGCAGGGCGGCTCCATCTTCACGAACGTCGCCCTCACCGACGACGGTGACGTCTGGTGGGAGGGGCTGACCGATGTCCCGCCGGCCCACCTCGTGGACTGGAAGGGCAACGACTGGACGCCGGACTCCGGTGTGCCGAGCAGCCACCCGAACAGCCGCTTCACGACCCCGGCGAAGCAGACCCCGATGATCGCCGCCGAGTACGACAACCCGGACGGCGTCCCCATCGACGCGATCCTGTTCGGCGGCCGCCGCAAGACGACCGTGCCCCTCGTCTACGAGTCGCGTGACTGGGCGCACGGCGTGTTCGTCGGCGCGACGCTCTCGTCCGAGACCACGGCCGCAGCCACCGGAGCGGTCGGCGTGGTCCGCCGTGACCCCATGGCGATGCTGCCCTTCATCGGCTACCACGCCGGCGACTACATGCAGCACTGGCTGGACATCGGTGCGCAGGCGGATCCCGAAAAGCTGCCGAAGGTGTTCCAGGTCAACTGGTTCCGCCGCGACGACCAGGACGGCTCGTTCCTCTGGCCGGGCTACGGCGAGAACGCGCGCGTCCTCAAGTGGGTCGTCGAGCGGCTCGACGGGACCGCCGAGGCCGTCGAGACCCCGGTCGGCCTCGTACCGGCACCGGGAGCCATCGACACCACGGGTCTGGAGATGACCGAGGAGCAGCTGGCCAAGGCGCTGCGCGTCGACCCCGAGGACTGGCGGGCCGAGCTGCCGCTCATCGAGGAGTGGTTCGCCCGCATCGGCGACAAGCTGCCGGCCGCACTGGCCGCCGAGCTCGCCACCCTCGAGGAGCACGTCGGGCAGGCCTGAGCCGCAGCGCGACCCGACGACCGGGCCCCGGCGGGAGTCACCCGCCGGGGCCCGGTCGTGCTCGGACACGGATCAGGTGGTCGGGGTGTCGGTGCCGTTCGCGTCACCGGGGTTCGTGCTGCCGTCCTGGCCGGCGCCTCCGTCCGGTCCGCCGAACCCGTGGTCACCGTCGCCGTCCCGGTCGCGCGGCCCGTGGTCGCCGTCGCCGTCACGGTCCGGGACGCCCTGTCCCCCACCGGGGAGCCCGCCCTGCCCACCACCGGGCTGCTGCCCGGGGCCGCCCGGGAACTGGCCCTGGCCGCCGCGCCCGAAGTCCCCGCGCCCACCACCGTCGGACTGGGCGATGGCGGCCGTGGCGCCGACGGCGCCCAGCACCCCGATGGCGAGCGCGGCCACGAGCGCCGCCACGGTGCGCGGCCCGGACCACTGCGACGGTGAGGACCAGCCCGACCACGGTCGGCGCCAGGAGAACTCGTCCTGCGCCCTGTACGCGGCGACGGGGGTGGCAGCGGACGCGGCCGGCACGCCGGCACCGGCGACCGGCGCTGCCGATGCGGCCGGCGCCGCCTCGGTGCTCACCCACGCCGGGGACTGCGTGGGCTCCGCCGGAGCCGCGGGCACCTCGTGGGTCTTGTCGGCGACCGGCAGGGCCGCCGTCTCGTCGGGGGTGGTGGGCTGCTGCCCGTCGTCGCGGCGCTCGCTCATCGGTCCTTCACTCTCGGGTCGGGGGGACACTCCCCCGCACCGTGACGACCCATCCTGTGCCGGACCTGTGGCGGACCCAGCACCGGGCTGGCAGCCTGAGACGGTGGCACACAGGAACCGCACAGGCGGCGCATCGGAACGGCCCAGTCCCGGCCGACACACTCTGTCCATGCCGACCCGCCAGCAGACCCCCGCCGTGGCCCCCGCCCTCGCCCGCCTCGACGGCAGCCCCGTCCGGGTCCTCGTCGTCGACGACGAGCCCAACCTCACCGAGCTGCTCTCGATGGCCCTGCGCTACGAGGGCTGGGAGGTGCGGACCGCCGCCAGCGGGATGCAGGCCGTGCGGGCCGCCAAGGAGTTCGGCCCCGACGCCGTCGTCCTCGACATGATGCTCCCCGACTTCGACGGCCTCGAGGTCCTGCGCCGGATGCGCGGCGACGACCCCCACGTGCCGGTCCTGTTCCTCACCGCCAAGGACGCCGTCGAGGACCGCGTCGCCGGTCTCACGGCGGGCGGCGACGACTACGTCACCAAGCCGTTCAGCCTCGAGGAGGTCGTCGCCCGCCTGCGGGCCCTGATGCGCCGCACCGCCGTGGCGGCCGACGACGCCGACTCGCTCCTCGTCGTCGGTGACCTGACGATGGACGAGGACAGCCACGAGGTGACGCGCGGCGGCACCGAGATCCAGCTGACCGCCACGGAGTTCGAGCTGCTGCGCTACCTCATGCGCAACCCGAAGCGCGTGCTGTCCAAGGCCCAGATCCTCGACCGGGTGTGGAACTACGACTTCGGAGGCCAGGCCAACGTCGTCGAGCTCTACATCTCCTACCTGCGCAAGAAGATCGACGTGGGGCGAACCCCGATGATCCACACGATGCGCGGCGTCGGCTACGTCCTCAAGCCCGCCGAGTGACCCGAGCGACCCGATGACCCCTCGCCCCCACCTCCCCGTGGCGGCCCACCGGCCCTCCCGCTGGACGCTGCGCACCCAGCTCCTCGCCGCCGTGCTGGCGCTGTTCACCGTCGTCATGCTCGCGACGAGCGCGCTGACCGTGCTCGAGACCCGGCGCTACCTTGATGGCCAGCTGACCCAGGACCTGCAGTCCGCGCTCGGGCGGGCCGGCGACCGCGGCGGTGTCTTCGACCAGGACGGCGACGGTGACGGCCGCGTCCCGCGGGGCGACCGGCCCCCCGGCGCACCGGGGTACGACGACGTCCTCGTGCTCGGGGTCACCTCGACCGGCGCGGTCGCCACCGACCCGCGCGGCGACACCCTCAACTCCGTCGCGATGGCCGACGGCGAGGACGGCACGCTCTCCGCCGCGCAGATCGACACCCTGCTGGGCGGGCTCGAGGGCGGCGAGGCGGTGCGCATCGACCTCGGCGACGGTCTCGGCGAGTACCTCGTGACCTCGCGCACCCTCTCGGACGGCGGCCGGTTCGTCGTTGGTGTCTCCACGGAGCCGGTCGACCGGCTGCTCTCGAAGCTGCTCGCCCTCGTCCTCGGCGGGACGGTCGTCGGGCTCGTCCTCGTCGGGGCCGGCGGGGCGGTCGTGGTCCGGCGCAGCCTGGCCCCCCTCGACCGGGTCGCGGCCACGGCACGCAAGGTGTCCGGCCTGCGGCTGGACTCCGGCGACGTCAGCCTCGGCGTCCGTGTGCCCGAGGCGGATGCGGACGGGCGGACCGAGGTGGGACAGGTCGGGCTGGCGCTCAACACGATGCTCGACGACGTCGAGTCCGCGCTGCGGTCACGCCAGGAGAGCGAGATGCGGGTGCGGCAGTTCGTCGCCGACGCCTCGCACGAGCTGCGCACGCCGCTGGCCTCCATCCGCGGCTACGCCGAGCTGACCCGTCGCGAGAGCGAGCCGGTCCCCGGAACGGTGACCCACGCCATCGGACGGGTGGAGTCGGAGGCGCTGCGGATGCAGGAGCTCGTCGAGGACCTGCTGCTGCTCGCCCGCCTCGACTCCGGGCGGCCGCTCGAGCGCGAGCCGGTCGACCTCTCCCTCCTCGCGATGAACGCCGTCAGCGACGCGCACGCCGCCTCGCCGGACCACGCGTGGGAGCTCGACCTGCCCGAGGAGCCCGTCGAGGTGACCGGTGACGGCGCCCGTCTGCACCAGATCCTCGCCAACCTGCTGGCCAACGCCCGCACGCACACGCCATCCGGCACGAAGGTCGTCACGCGCTTGCGCCCCGAGGGACCGATGGTGCGGATCTCCGTGTCCGACAACGGCCCGGGCATCCCGGACGCGTTGCAGCCCAAGGTGTTCGAGCGGTTCACGCGCGGCGACGACTCCCGCAGCCGCGAGAAGGGCTCGACCGGCCTCGGGCTCTCGATCGTCGCGGCGGTCGGGCAGGCGCACGGCGGCCGGGTCGAGGTCGAGTCGGCCCCCGGCGCCACGACCTTCTCGGTCCTCCTCCCCGCCACCTGACCCGACTTCTTGCGCATCCGCCACCTCGGGAGCGCTCCTAGGCGCCCCGCGAGGTGGCGGATGCGCAATCAGTGGGGTCGAGAGGGTCCGGGGGTCAGAGGTCGAGGCGGAAGGCCAGGAGGTCGACGTCGGGGCGGGGGCTCCAGTCGAGCTCCGGGGTGCGGACGAACCCCATCCGCCCGTACAGCCGGTGGGCGGCGTGCATCCACGAACCGCTCGAGAGGACCACGGCGGCGCAGCCGTCCTCACGCGCCCGGCGCACGCACTCGTCGCTGAGGACCCGCCCGACCCCGGCACCGCGGGCCGCGGGGTCGACGGCGAGCATCCGTACCTCGGCCTCGCCGGGACCGCCCACCTCGGCGAACGGCGTGCCGGGCCGGACGTAGGTGACCGTGCCGAGCAGCCGGCCGTCGGCCTCGACCGCGACGAGGAGCACGGCCTCGCGAGCGCGCGCATCGGCATCGAGCAGCGTTGCGGCGTAGGGATGCTCACGCGTCATCCCGTTGTCGGCGGAGTAGGCGGCGAGGGTCAGCTCACCGACGGCGACGAGCTCGTCGGGGCGGGCGGGACGGACGACGACAGGCACACGACGATCCTCGCACCGGGTCAGGCCGCCGCGACAGCATCGCCACAGGATGACCACAGCCGCCCCGGCGACCGTGGGAGGCATGGACACCGCCACCCTGCGCACCGCCCGCCCGACCGGCCCGACGCCGGCCCTCCCCTCCCCCTCCGCGAGCAACGCGCACCGGTCCGGACGCCTCGGCCGGGCGCTGCGCGGACCGGAGTCCGACCCGGCCTGGGCCCGCCCGGCCCTCGTCGCCCTCCTCGTCCTGACCGGTGCCGCCTACCTCTGGAACCTCACCGCGAGCGGCTGGGCGAACAGCTTCTACTCGGCGGCGGTGCAGGCGGGCAGCGTGTCGTGGAAGGCCTTCTTCTTCGGCAGCCTCGACGGCGGCAACGCCATCACCGTCGACAAGCCCCCCGCATCCCTCTGGGTCATGGCCCTGTCCGTGCGCCTCCTCGGGCTCTCCTCCTTCGCGATGCTCCTCCCCCAGGTGCTCATGGGCGTCGGCACCGTGGCCGTCGTCCACGCGTCGGTGCGCCGCTGGTTCGGGCACGGCGCGGCGCTGCTCGCGGGTGCGACGCTCGCCCTGACCCCGGTGGCCGTCCTGATGTTCCGCTTCAACAACCCCGATGCGCTGCTGACCCTCCTCATGGCCCTGGCCGTCTGGGCCACGCTGCGCGCGGTCGAGGCCGGCTCGTACCGCTGGATCGCCCTCGCCGGCGTGCTCACCGGCTTCGGCTTCCTCACGAAGTCCCTCCAGGTGCTGCTCGTCGTGCCGGCCGTGGCGCTCGTGTGGATGCTCTGCGCCGACACGACACTGCGGCGACGGGTGGTCGGCGGGCTGGTGTCCGCGGCGGCGTTCCTCGTGTCTGCGGGGTGGTGGGTCGCCGTCGTCGAGCTCGTTCCCGCCTCGGCGCGGCCGTACATCGGTGGGAGCCAGACGAACTCGTTCCTCGAGCTGACCTTCGGCTACAACGGCCTCGGCCGGCTCGACGGCTCCGAGGTCGGCAAGGTGGGCGGCGGGGGCGGTGGCGGTGCCGGCGGCTTCGCGAACGGCGTCGGCCTGACCCGGATGTTCGACTCCTCGGTGGGCGGTCAGATCTCGTGGCTCATCCCGGCGGCCCTGGTGTTCCTCGTCGGCGGCCTCGCACTGCGGGGGCGGGCCCCGCGGACCGACCGCCGGCGCGCCGCGTACCTCGCGATGGGGCTGTGGCTCGTGTCGACGGCGCTGGTCTTCTCCCTGATGCAGGGCATCTTCCACGAGTACTACACCGTGGCGCTGGCCCCGCCCATCGCCGCGCTGGTCGGGATGGGCGCCGGCGAGGCGTGGCAGCGCCGGCACGAGGCCCTGGGGGCCCTGACCCTCTCGGCCGGCACGGCGGCGGCCTCGGTGTGGGCGTTCGTCCTCCTCTCCCGGACGACGGCCTACGGCGACTGGGTGCGCTTCGGGGTGCTCGCCCTCGGCCTGACCGCGACGCTGCTGTTCCTCGTCGTGGGCCGGCTGCACCGCCGGGCTCTGGTTGCGGTCGCCGGGATGGCGGTCGTCACCGGACTCGCGGGGCCGGCCGCCTACGCCGCCACGACCCTGTCCACGGGACACAGCGGGTCGATCGTCACGGCCGGCCCGTCCACGGGTGGCCGGGGCGGCGGACCGGGCGGGATGCCCGGTGGCGGCGGCGCTCCCGGAGGCACGCCTCCGGGTGGGACGACCGCGACCAACCCCAACGGCGGGACGACGCCCTTCGGCGGCGGGAACGCCCAGGGTGGGGCCACGCAGGGCGGCACGACGACCGGTCGTGGCGGCGCCGCGGGCGGCGGGATGGGTGGCCTCCTCGACGGCACCACCCCCTCGGCCGAGGCCGTCGCGGCGCTCACGGCCGACGCCGACTCCTTCACCTGGGTCGCGGCCGCGGTCGGGTCGCAGAACGCGGCTGCGCTGCAGCTGGCCACCGAGCGGCCGGTCATGGCCATCGGAGGGTTCAACGGGTCCGACCCCTCGCCGACGCTGGCCGAGTTCCAGCAGGACGTGGCCGACGGGCGCATCCACTACCTCGCGGCCGGCGGCGGGTTCCGGGGGCAGCAGGGCGGGTCCGACGTGGCCGACCAGATCAACACCTGGGCCTCGGAGAACTTCACGGCGGTGACCCTCGGCGGGCAGACGTTCTACGACCTGACGCAGCCGACGGGCGCGGGGCAGTGAGCAGCCTCGCCGACCCCTCGCCGTCCGTCGTGGCGCCCGCGGGCCGGCCCCGGACCGCGCTGGCCCGTGAGCTCGTGGTCTTCGGGGTGGTCGGGGCGGCGAGCACCCTGGTGCACCTCGGCGGGTTCGTGGTCCTGCGGCACGCCCTCGGCGCCCCGCAGGTCGCCAACGCCGTGGCCCTGCTCGTCGCGGCGGTCTGGAACACCTGGGCGAACCGGCGCTGGACGTTCGGCATCCGCGGGCGCGAGGGAGTGGCCCGGCACCAGCTGCAGGGGCTGCTGGTGTTCGTCCTCACGCTGGGGATGACGTCCGGCGGGCTGGCCCTCCTGGCCGTCCTCGTACCGGGCGCCCCGACGTGGGTCCAGACGGCCGTGGTCGCCGTGACGACGGTGGCCGCGACGGCCGTCAAGTACGTCGCGATGCGCTGGTGGGTCTTCGCCCCCGAGGTGGTTCAGTCGACGAACGTGTCGTCCGGCGTGAACCAGTCGGCGCGGTAGCCGCCGTCCTCGTCGGTGAACCGCACGACGACGTAGGTCTCCTGCGCGGTGCAGACGACGGTCGTACCGTCCCGCACGTCACGCACGTCCGGGCAGGTGATGTCGCCGGCCTCGAACCCTGCCTCGCCCACCGTCGCTGCGATGTTGGCGCCGGAGACGAAGCCACCCCGCATCCGGGGGTCGGTGCCGGACAGGCTGCCCTGACCGCCCGGGCCCGTCATCGACCCCGGTCCCTCGAGGTCGAAGGGCTCGGCGGCGACACCGGCGAAGAGGAGCATCGGGGCCACGAACATCCCGAACGGGACGACGAGGGCGAGCACCGAGAGGACCAGCGCGACGATCGCGATGGTGCGCGTGGAGTCGCCGCGCGGCGCGGCCGGCGGTGGTGCGGACGGGTACCGCTGGGCTGCATCGACGCTCATGTCTCCCCCTCGGGTCCGGGCGCCGGCCCCGGCGCCCAGGGGGAGTGTGGCACCGGCAGGCGGCGCCCGGCGGCGGTTCGGCGGATCCCGCCGGGTGGTCGCTTTGCCCCGGCGGCGCGCCGCCCGTTACCCTGTGCAGGCGTTGGAGGCGTCGCCTAGTCCGGTCTATGGCGCCGCACTGCTAATGCGGTTTGGGTCTCAAGCCCATCGAGGGTTCAAATCCCTCCGCCTCCGCGGAACATCAAGAGGCCCCCACGAGCGCGCTCGTGGGGGCCTCTTGATGTTCCCGCCGGAGGCGGAGCGCCATCGGGTCCCTCCGCCGAAGCTCCGGTCGAACGACGAGGACATGCCGCGCGACCTCGAGTGCACGCGGCATGTCCTCGTCGTTCGACGGGTGGGGCCGGGGGCGCCGGGCAGGACGGAGCCCCCGAGGGGCCCAGTCGACCTCGGGGGCTCCGTGCTGCGTCCCGTCGGGCCCGGGCAGGGGATGGGGCCGACGGTGGCCGGGGCTCAGTGCTCCTCGGCCAGGCTCCACATGGTCCAGAGCTCGGTGCGCATCCGGCGCGGCTGCTGCAGCGTGTGCACCACCGCCCCGGCGATGTCGGCGGGCTCCATGAACGGCCCGCTCGACGGGTCGCCGTCCCCGAACCGTCCGTCGGCGGCGGCGAAGGCCGTGTTCACCCCGGCCGGCGCGATGACGGTGGTCCGGATGCCCTCCGCCCGCAGCTCGCGGTCCATGGCGTAGCCGAGGTTCACCTGGGCGCCCTTGGTGGCGGCGTAGACCGCCTCCTTGCCGCCGCCGATGAGCAGGCCGGCGACCGAGCCGATGACCACGATGTCGCCCCCGTCGCCCTGCTGCCGGAACTGCCGGACGGCGGCCCGGGCCAGCCAGATCGTGCCCTTGAGCGTGACGTCGACCATCAGCTCGACCTGCTCGGAGGAGTAGTCGAGCAGCCCGCCGTAGAACCCGACGGCGGCGTTGGCCACGACCGAGTCGACCCGCCCGAAGGCCTCGACCCCGGCGGCGACCAGCGCATCCGAGGTCGCCTCCTGGCGCACGTCCCCGAGGACGGTGACGACCCGGTCGGGCCCCCACTGCTCGGACAGCCCGCCGAGGGCGTCGGCGCGCAGGTCGCCGGCGACGACCCGCGCCCCGGCCTCGAGGGCCAGCGCGACGGTCGCCCCGCCGATGCCACCCCCCGCGCCGGTGACGACGACGACGGTGTCGGTGAGGTCGCGGGACGGGGCGGGCATCAGCGCGCCCCGTCCGCGACGAGGACCGCGCCGGTCACTTGATGGCTCCCATCGAGAGGCCGCGGACGAGCTGCTTCTGGGCGACCCAGCCGGCGATGATCACCGGCAGCGCGGCGATGGTGGCCGCCGCCGAGAGCACCGCGAGGAACTGCCCGCGGCCGTCGACGAACGAGCCGAGGAACGGCGGGGTGGTGCGGGCGGCCGAGGAGGTGAGCAGCGTGGCGAGGAAGTACTCGTTCCAGCTGAAGATGAACGTGATGAGCGCGGCCGACGCCACTCCCGGGAGCACCAGCGGCAGCGCGACCCGGAAGATCTCGCGGCCCAGCCCGGCGCCGTCGACGCGGGCGGCCTCGATGATCTCGAACGGCACCTCGAGGAAGAAGGAGCGCATCATCCACACCGCCACCGGCAGGTTCACCGCGCCGTAGACCACGGCCAGCATGTAGATGTTGTCCAGCAGCCCGAGGGACTTCAGGATCATGAACAGCGGCAGCACGACCGCCGCCAGCGGCATGAAGCGCGTCGAGATGAAGAACGACAGCGCGTTCTCGACGTTCTTGACCCGCCGGATCGAGAGGGCGTACGCCGCGGGGATGGCGAGCACGACCGCGATGATCGTGGCGGTCACCGATGCGGTGATCGAGTTGAGCAGGTAGCCCTTCATGCCGCGGTCCATCGCCAGCTGGTAGCCCTCGGTGGAGGGCGTGAAGAACACCTTGGGGTTGACCGAGGACGCGACCGACTCCGGCTTGAACCCGTTGATGATCATCCAGAACACGGGGAAGAAGAACGCGAGGACGAGCAGCCACGTCACGAGGGTGACGAGCGAGCCGCGCACGGAGCGGTTCATCGGGAGCCTCCTGCCATGAAGACCTTGAAGAGGGTGCGCAACGCCACGGTCGCCACGATGATCGTGAGGATGACCGTGACCACGCCGTAGGCCGCGGCCTGCCCGACGTCCAGGCCGATGAAGGCCCGCTCGTAGAGCAGGTAGGCCAGCGTCTTGGTGCCGCCGGTGCCCTTGGTGAGGATCGCGATCGGGTCGAAGACCTGCAGGATGATGACCGACCCCAGCAGCACGCCGATCTCGACGTACATCCGCAGGTGCGGCAGCGTGATCCAGGTGAAGGTGCGCCAGGTCCCGGCACCGTCGACCTGCGCCGCCTCCAGGATGCCCTTGTCCTGGCCCTGCAGGCCGGCCAGCAGGATGAGCATCATGAACGGGGTGAACTGCCACGTCAGGACGATGACCACCGAGAGCATCGGGTGCTCGGTGGACCACGACACGATGGGCAGCCCCAGCGTCCGCGAGAGCCAGTTCAGGATGCCGATGTTCGTGTCGAACATCGAGTACTTCCAGATGAGGGAGGCCGCGGCCGGCATCACCAGGAACGGGGTGATCATCAGCGTGCGGGCGATGGCCCGGCCCTTGAAGTCGCGGTCGAGCAGCAGCGCGAAGACCATGCCGATGACGACGGACAGGAAGACCGAGAAGGCCGTGATGAGGACGGTCGCCACGATCGAGGGCCAGAGGTCCCCCGAGGTGAGCGCGGACTTGTAGTTGTCGAAACCGGTGAAGCCACGGTCGTTCGGGTAGAGCAGGTTCCACTTCAGCGACGAGAAGACGATCGTCACCACGAACGGCACCTGCGTCAGCAGGATGAGGAAGATAACGGCCGGGAGCAACAGCCCGCGCGCGGACCGGAGCTCCTTCTTGTTCACCCGCCTCGGTTCGGTGGCGACCTCGGCCTGGACGGCGTCGAGCTCTTTGACGGACATGCGGGCACTCCCTTGTGCGAGCGGGTGGACGACGGTGTGGCAGCGGGTGCCGGGATCGGTCGCTCGGACCGGTCCCGGCACCCGCGGCTCACGGTGTGCTCGGGATCAGCCCTTCTGCTTGTCCCCGGCGGCCTGCGCCAGGGCCTGGCACTTCGAGAGGGCGTCGTCGACCGAGGAGCGGCCGGCGATGTAGTCCGCGACGAGCTGGGCGCACTGGTTGCCGACGTCCTGGAACTCCGGGATCGACACGTACTGGATGCCCGTCCACTTCTGCGGGTTGACGCCCGGCTGCTTCGGGTTGACCGAGCTCATGACCTCGAGCGTGATCGGGGCGTAGGCGGCCGCGGCCTCCTTGTACTCCGGGATCTCGTAGGTCGAGGTCCGCGAGCCCGGGGGCACGTTGGACCAGCCGATCTTCTCGCCGACGAGCTTGATGTAGTCCTTGCTCGTCGCCCACTTGACGAACTTCAGCGCGGCGTCCTTGTTCTTCGTGGACGACGGGATGGCGAGGTTCCAGCTCCAGAGCCAGCCGGACTGCTCGGTCTTGTTCACCGGCATGTGGGCGTAGCCCATCTTGCCCTTGACCGGGGAGTCGTCGGCCTCGAGGAGGGACGCGGCGACGGAGGCGTCGGCCCACATCGCGGCCTTGCCCTCCTTGAGGGCGGTGAGGCACTCGTTGAAGCTGTAGGACACCGGGTCCTTCTCACCGGACTGGTCGAGCATCGTCTTGTAGAAGGTGACGGCCTCCTTCCACTCCGGGGTGTCGACCGTGGCGTTCCACTGGTCGTCGTACCAGTTGCCGCCGAAGGTCTGCACGACCGTGGTCAGCGGCGCGAAGAGGTCGCCCCAGCCGGGCTTGCCGCGCATGCAGATGCCGGCGGTGGAGGCGGTGTTGACCTTCTTGGCGGCGTCCGCGACCTGCTGCCAGGTCGGGGTCTCGCCGAGGGTGACGCCGGCCTTGGAGAGGAGGTCCTTGTTGTACATGAGGATCGAGGACTCGCCGTAGAACGGCACCGCGAAGAGCTTGTTGTCGAACGTGTTGACGTCACGCACCGGGGGGAGGATGTCGTCGACGTCGTAGGCCGCGTCGGACTGCAGCTCGGGGGTGAGGTCGACGAGCCAGCCGTTCTTGCCCCACTGGGGCGTCTCGTAGGCCCCGATGGTCACCACGTCGTACTGGCCGGCGCCGCTCGCGACGTCCGCGGTGACGGCGGCGCGCAGGTCGCCCTCCTCCATCACCTGGAAGTTCACGGTGGTGCCGGGGTTCGCCTTCTCGTACTCGGTCTTGAGCTTCTCCATGTCCTTCATCTGGCCGTTGTTCACGGTGGCCAGGTTGAGGGTGACGTTGCCTCCGCCTCCGCCGCCGGACCCGCTGTCGGTGGAGACGTTCCCCGACGAGCAGGCCGCGAGGGCGAGGGCCGAAGCCAGCGCACCGGCGCCGAAGGTCAGGGCGCGCTTCGAGCTGAGCATGCCTAACTCCTTTGGTAGGTGTGCCCCCTCCTGCCACGGGAGGAGACGGGGTCCCGGATGCCTCCGGGGTGTTCCGCTGCGCTCTGCCGCCTGGAACACCGGCAATGTAGGAAGCCGCGGCACACGGCGACAAGCACCATCACCCCCGCTGTTTCGATACTATTTTTCCAGTGCTCACCCGTGCACACCCCGACACGGGTGAGCGAGGCCGCAGGAAGACCCGGTGGTGAGTCCCGCGGAGACGACGATGTCAACGAGGAGTGGTGACGATTTCGTATCAGTCCACGGGCACCCCGCGAGCACACCTCGCCGGCTTCCCCTCCCTGGTCGTCGAGGGGGTCGAGGGCGACCGCACGCTCGTCCGCGGCCCCTACCCCTCCGCCCCGCGGCGCGAGATCATCCCGCCGCACCCGCAGCACGCGGTGCGCACGCTCACCCACGACTTCCCGAGCGAGATCTGCGGATGGGGCGCCCACCCCGAGTACGAGATCCACCTCATCACCAAGTCGCACGGCAGCTTCATCGCCGGCGACCACGTGGGCACCTTCTCGCCGGGCCACGTGAGCATCATGGGCCCGAACCTCCCGCACGACTGGGTCAGCGACCTGCCGCCCGGGCAGGTGGCCGCCGACCGCGACGCCGTCATCCAGTTCACCGACGAGTGGATCCGCGGCTGCATGGAGCTCATCCCCGAGCTGCAGGAGGTCGGCGACGTCCTCCAGCAGTCCACGCGGGGGCTGGTGTTCTCGGGGGCCACCGCCTGGCGCGCGGCCGACACCATCCTCGACGTCGTGCGCTCCGAGGGCGCCGAGCAGGTGGCCCACCTCTTCAAGCTGCTCGCCCTCTTCGCCCGCTCACCCGCCGAGGACCGCGAGGTGGTCGCCAGCGAGTGGCTCGGGCGCCCCACCGACGCCAGCTCGCTGGGGGCGGTCGAGGCCGGGCTGTCCTACATCTTCGAGAACCTCACCGGCGACATCCGGCTCGCCACGGCCGCCCGGATGGCCTACATGTCCGAGCCCACGTTCTCGAAGTACTTCAAGTCCGCCACCGGGATGACGTTCAGCAACATGGTCAAGAAGCTGCGGATCGCCCACGCGCGCAGGCTCCTCGACACCACGGACCACGCCATCGCCCAGGTCGCCACGATGAGCGGCTTCCACAACATGGCGAACTTCAACCGGCAGTTCCTCTCCGAGGTGGGCACCACCCCGACGACCTACCGCAAGCTCGAGTCCTCGCAGAAGCCGCCTCCGGAGGTCTTCAGCCTCGGCCGTCGCGCCCCCGTCGACGACTGATGTAGGTCAGGCCAGGGCCTCGTCGAGCGTCGCGGCCACGCCCTCGGCCGAGAGTGCCGCGCGGGCCCGCAGGAACGCCTCCCGGAAGGTCGGGTCGGCACCCAGGTCCCCGAACACCGCCTCGAGGCCGAGGAAGGCCGCGGGGTCGTCGTCAGCGGCTGCCGCACGCATCGCGTCGGCGTGCACGTCCGGGGGGATCTCGCTGTCCGGCAACCCTCCTCGCGCGATCAGCGCCCAGTACTCGGCCCAAGCGGCCACCATCAGGGCACCGAGCGCGATGGGTCGGCCGGCCGCCAGGTTGGCCCGCACCGCGGGCAGCGTGAAGGTGGCCATCCGGTTCGCGCCGTCGGTCGCCAGCCGGACGAGGGTGTCGCGGATGCCCGGGTTGGCGAAGCGCTCGAGCAGGGTCGCCATGTAGCCGGGGAGGTCGATGCCGGGCAGCTCGCCGAGGGTCGGGGCGGCCTCGTCGGCCATGTAGCGCTCGAGGTACGTGCGGATGCGGCCGTCGCGCATCGTCTCGTCGACGAGCACGTACCCGAGCGGCGCTCCGAGGTAGGCGAGCGCCTGGTGGCTGGCGTTGAGCAGCCGCAGCTTCATCAGCTCGTAGGGCTCGACGTCGTCGACGAACTGGACGCCGACCTCCTCCAGCCGCGGTCTGCCGAGCGGGAACTCGTCCTCGACGATCCACTGGGTGAACGGCTCGGCCGGGACCGGCCAGCGGTCCTCGATGCCGAACTCGCGCGCCAGGGTCTCGCGGTCCGCGTCGGTGGTGGCCGGCGTGATCCGGTCGACCATGCAGCTGGGGAAGGCGACCTCGGCCTCGATCCAGTCCGCGAGCGCCGGGTCGACCAGGCGGGCGAACCCGACGATGGTCTGCCGCGCGACCTCGCCGTTGCCCTGCAGGTTGTCGCAGGAGAGGACGGTGAAGGGCGGCAGGCCGGCATCGCGGCGCCCGCGCAGACCCTCGACGACGTAGGCGAACGCGGTGCGGGGGTCGTCGGGGTGCGCGACGTCGTGCACGACGCTCGGGTCGGTGGGGTCGAACGCGCCGGTCGCGGCGTTCTTCAGGTAGCCGCCCTCGGTGACGGTGAGGCTGACGACGCGCACTGCCGGGTCGAGGAGGCGCTCCTGCACGGTGGCGGCGTCCTCCGGGCCGTGGAGGTACTCCAGGACCGACCCGACGACCCGGGGCTCCAGCGTGCCGTCCGGGTGCCGCACGACGAGGGTGAACAGGCAGTCCTGGGCGCGCATGGCGTCGCGCATCGCGGCGTCCTGCGGCAGCACGCCGACCCCGCAGATGCCCCAGTCCAGCCCCTCGCCGGTCTCCATGAGCCGGTCGAGGTACATCGCCTGGTGCGAGCGGTGGAAGTTGCCGAAGCCGAAGTGGACGATGCCCACCGTCGCCGCCGAGCGGTCGTAGGTGGGCGACGGCACGCCCTGGTCGGCTGCCGTCGTGGTGAGTGCGGTCACGGGCGGAGGTCCTTTCGCGCGGCCGGGGCCGCGTCACGCGCGGCCTCGCGGGTCCGACGGCATGAAACCAAGTTCCGGGGTCTTTGGGGAGACCCCGGCCGCGGACGGGAACGAAAGCATCGGGACCCGACGCTTTTGCATCGACCGGGCCGTCTCCCGGGGGTCCGACCGGCGTCCGGAGGGGTCAGGAGCAGATGTCCTGGTCGGCGGTGCGGGCCTCGATCGAGCCCGACGGCGCCGGCGCGGTGACCGACGGGGTGGGGATCGGGTCGTTGCCCAGGCGGTTCGGGATCTCCACGACGTTCGGCGCCCCCGACCCGACGACCACCTGGACGGAGTCCCCGAGCGCAGAGTCCTCGGTGACCCGTGCCCCGGGGAAGGCCGCGGCGACGGTGCGGGCGGCCTCGGCGCCGCCCGTGCCGTGGACGACCTCGACCCCGTTCGGCCGGTCCTCGGTGGAGGAGGTGGTCACCCGGGCGAAGCCCTGGACGCGCAGCGCATCGGCGACCTGGCGGGCCAGGCCACTGGTCCCCGTGCCGTTGACGACGACGACCGAGATCTTCGCGGGGCTGACGGTGGGAGGCGTGGGGGTGGCCGAGGGGGTGGCGCTGGGCTTCGGCTTCCCGGTGACCGGCTGGTCGGCACGGATCGCCTGCCACAGGGTGTCGGCGCCGGCGGTCCACTGCACCCGGTTCGCGTCCTCCGGGTAGGTCTCGACCGGCACGGTGACGAAGGCGACGTTCTTGACGCCGACGTTCTTCACCGAGTCCGCGATGTCCTTCATCGTGCCGAGGCCGAGGTCCTCGTCGGTGGTCAGTGACTTGGTCGCGGCGTCGAGGAAGCCGTAGAGCTTGTCCGGCCGCAGGAGGAGGGAGGTGCGGGTGGCCTCCTGGACGATGGAGGAGAGGAAGGCCTGCTGCCGCTTGATCCGGCCGAGGTCCGAGCCGTCGCCCTCGGTGTAGCGGACCCGGACGTACCCGAGGGCCTGCTTGCCGTTCAGCACGTGGCGCCCGGCGGCCAGCTTGAGGTGGGCCTTCGGGTCGTCGATGGCGACCGGGCTGCAGACCGGCACGCCGCCGAGCGCGTCGACCATCCCCCGGAAGCCGCCGAAGTCGACGACCGCGAAGTGGTTGATGAAGATGTCGGTGTTGCCCTCGATCGTGTTGATGAGGCAGGCCGGCCCGCCGAGGCTGAACGCCGCGTTGAACTGCTGCACCGGCCACTCGCTCTTGGGCACCTTGGCGTCGCAGTTCGGCGGCATCGGCACCATCGAGTCGCGCGGGATCGACACCATCGTCACGTGCTGGCGGTCGGCCGAGAGGTGGGCGATCAGCGTGGTGTCCGAGCGGGCGCCCGAGACCTGGGCGGCATCGGGCGAGTCCTGGCCGACGCGCGTGTCGGACCCGATGAGGAGGATGTTCAGCGGCCCCTCGGCGACCGTCGGCCGGTCGCTGGCCAGGGATCCGCTGATGTCGAGCCGGCTGATGTTGCCGTCCAGCCGCCACCACACCATGCCCGCGACGAGCCCGAGCACGACGACGAACACGGTGCCCACCACCGCGACCCGGCGCCGCCGCGAGCTGCGCGAGGCATCGGCACGGGCCTGGGTCCGGGTGCGCCGGGCGTTCTCCGACACGGCGGATCTCCTTCTGGTGGGGCCCCGCGGCGTGGTTCGGTGGCGAGAGGGCACGCGAGGACGACCGTCCGAGTGTACGGACCCATGCTGTGCGTTCGGTGGGAACGGGAAAGGCCGTCCCCGCGGGCCCGGCCGCGCCCCGTCGTGGAGGATGGGGCCCATGGGACGACGGTTCGGGTGGGTGGTGGGGGTTCTCCTCGTCGTGGGGGTGGCCGGTGGAGGTGCTTGGTGGTGGGCGCAGCGCGAGTCGGGACGTGACGACGACGCCGCCCGCACCGCGCTGACGCGCTACGCCGATGCCTGGCGCGGCAAGGACCTCGGGCGGGTCGGCTTCGCGGAGTCCGGTGTTGCGGCCGGCTTCACGGCGGCCGTCAAGGGACTGGGGTCGGCCACGGTGGTCGCCGAGCCCGGGGACGTGCGCCGCGACGGGGAGTCGGCGACGTCGTCGCTCGCCGTCACCTGGACGCTGCCCGGCGGGGCGGTGTGGAGGTACTCGACGCCCGTGCGCCTCGTCGAGCGGGACGGGCGCTGGCTGGTCTCCGGGCCGGGGGAGGGCTCGCCGTGGCACCCGCAGCTGCCGGCCGGGCAGACGATGGCCCTCGAGCGGACGGCGCCCGCGCGCGGTGACCTGCTCGACCGCGACGGCAAGGCCCTCATGCCGCAGGGCACGGTGTACCAGGTCCAGCTCGACCCGGTGCGCGCCGACGCCGCCGACGCCGCCGCCGTCGAGAAGGTCACCGGCGTGACGGCCGGCTCGGTCGTGAAGGCCCTCGCCGAGCGCAGGCGCACCGGCTCGCAGGCGCCCATCGCGGTCATCACCTACCGCGAGTCCGACTACGCGCCGCGGAAGGCGCGGCTGACGGCCATCACGGGGGTGATCGCTCCGACGGCCACGCAGCCGCTCGGGCCGACGCGCACGTTCGGGCAGCCGCTGCTCGGCACGGTCGGCGAGGTGACCGCGGAGATCGTGCAGAAGAGCGGGGGTCGGTACGCGGCGGGTGACCGGGCGGGTCGCAGCGGGCTGCAGGCGCAGTACGACACGACGCTCGCCGGCACACCGGGGCTGGCCGTCACGGCGAGCGGGGGCGGGACGCTGTTCTCGACCGAGCCCACCCCCGGCAAGGACGTGTCCACGACCCTGTCCCCGCGGGTGCAGGCGGCGGCCGAGAAGGCGCTCGCCGACGCCTCGCTCACCGTCCCCGGGGCGATCGTGGCGGTCGACGTGGCCACCGGCGAGGTCCTGGCGGCGGCGAACTCGCCGTCCAGCGGCTTCGACCGCGCGATCAGTGGGAAGTACCCGCCCGGCTCGACGTTCAAGATCGCGAGCACCTACGCGTACCTGACCAAGGGCCTGACCACGCCGTCGAGCACGGTCCCCTGCCCGAAGAAGGTGACCGTGGACGGGCGCTCGTTCCGCAACTACGCCGGCGAGTCCATCCCGGGTTCGGTGCCGTTCTCGCAGGACTTCGCGCACTCGTGCAACACGGCGTTCATCTCGCTCTCGCAGAAGCTCGGGACCACCGACCTCACGACGGCCGCGAAGGCGCTCGGCATCGGGGCCGGGTGGGCCGACTCGGTGGGTGTCTCCGGCGCCTTCGACGGCAGCATCCCCGAGACCCGCAAGGGCACCGACCAGGCGGCGGCGGTCATCGGGCAGGCCCGCACGGAGGTCTCGCCGCTCGCGCTGGCGACGATGTCGGCGAGCATCGGTCGGGGCACCTACCTGCCGCCGGTGCTCGTCCGGGGTGGTTCGGGCACACCGCGCCCGGCTCCGCTCGACGGTCAGGCGGTGGCCCAGATCCGCTCGATGATGTCGGAGGTCGTGACCTCCGGGACGGCGACGGTGCTGCGGGGCACCCCCGGCGGCACCGTGCGCGGCAAGACGGGCACCGCCGACCACGGCGTCGACGAGAAGCCGTACGTCTGGTTCACCGGCTACCAGGGTGGCGTGGCCTTCGCGGTGCTCGTCGAGCAGGGCGCGAGCGGCGGGAAGGTCGCGGCGCCCCTCACCAAGCGGTTCCTCACCGCGCTCGCCGGCCGCTGACCGTCACCCCGCGCCGTACGACAAGTGACACATTCGTCGATTCCTGCACGCCCGGATGCGGACGACCCCCGCCCGGAGCACCGGACGGGGGTCGCGAGACGCGGGGTTGCCGCGGTCAGAGGGGGCGGACCTGCTCGGCCTGCGGACCCTTCGGACCCTGGGTGACCTCGTACTCGACCTTCTGGTTCTCGTCCAGGCTGCGGTAGCCCTGGGTGTCGATCGCGGAGTAGTGGACGAACACGTCCGGGCCGCCGCCGTCCTGGGCGATGAACCCGAAGCCCTTCTCGGCGTTGAACCACTTCACGGTGCCCTGTGCCATGTGGGGGGTACTTCCTTTTCCTGTGTGTCACTCGACCGGCACCCTACGCACCGACCGTGGATGCGACTCCAGCCCCCTGTGGCGCGAGGGTAGTTCGACCTTCGAGGTACTGCTGTTGCTGCAACCGCCAGCGAACCTAGCACGGGAGGCTCGCTCGCGCCGGTCGCCGCGGAGGGCCGGTCCACGACCCGGTCCTCAGGGGTCCGGGAAGCGGACGACGAGCACGTCGCACCCGGCGAGCCGCAGCACCTCCCCGACCGTGCCGTCGGTCCCGCCGCCGAGCGGGCGACGGGGCCGGATGCCGATGACGAGGAGCCGGGCCGCACAGGCCTCGGCGGCCGTGACGAGCTCGTCGGCGGGCGCGAGCCCGCGCGCCGGTTGCCGGACCTCGTGCGGCACACCGGCGTCGGCGAGGGGCCGGCACACGGCGTCGATGTCGCGGGGGTCGGCCAGGGCGGCGCGGCGGGGGGAGCCGTCCGGCCCGGCGTTGACGACGACGAGGGGCTCGCAGGTGCGCACCGCCTCGGCCACCGCCGCCTCGAGGGCGGCGAGGCCGTCCCTCCGCGGCACGTAGCCGACGACGATGGTCATGGCGCACTCCGTTGTGGCACAGGGGATCACGCCCAGTGCTGCGGCTCGGGGGCGGGAGGGGAGGACGGGGCGCCGCACCCGGTCGTCCTCCGGGTGCGGCGCCCCGCGATCAGGTGGACGAGAGGGTCTTGGCGCCGGTCATGATGGCGACGCCCTCGCCCATGTCGTGCGACTGCGGGGTGATGACCCCGGCGCACCCGCCCAGCCGCTGGATGTGGATGCGGTCGGCGACGTCCCACACGTGCGGCATGTTGTGGCTGATGAGGATGACGGCGAGACCGCTGTCCCGCAGCTGCTTCACCATGTCGAGGACCATCCCCGACTCCTTGACGCCCAGTGCGGCGGTCGGCTCGTCGAGGACGACGACCTTGCTGCCGAACGCCGCGGCCCGGGCCACGGCCACGGCCTGGCGCTGGCCACCGGAGAGGGTCTCGACGGCCTGACCCATGTTCTGGATCGTCTGGATGCCGAGGCCCTGGACGGACTCGCCCGCCCGCTTCTCCATGCCGCCCTTGTCGAGCATCCGGAACACCGAGCCGAGCGGGCCCTTGCGGCGCTCCTCACGACCCAGGTACAGGTTGCTCGCGATGTCGAGCGCCGGGATGACCGCGAGCTGCTGGTACACGGTCTCGATGCCGGCCTCGCGGGCGTCCTGCGGGCGTCGGAAGCTCACCGGCTGTCCCTCGAGCCGGATGCTGCCCGAGCTGGGCTGGTAGGCACCGGTGAGGCACTTGATGAGCGTCGACTTGCCGGCGCCGTTGTCCCCGATGACCGCGAGCACCTCGCCCTTGTAGAGGTCGAGGTTGACCCCGTCGAGGCCGACGACCCGCCCGAAGGTGATGACGAGGTCGCGCGCCGACAGGACGGGCTCCGCGTCGTAGATGTGCCGCTTGGCCTCGGGGATGTGGTCCACCGAGAGCGGCAGCTTCTCCATGGTGCTCATCGGGGCCCCCGGAAAGTATCGGAGTCGGGTCCCATGCTCTGCATGGGCCGGAGGAGCGCAGAACTTCCTGGGGTGATGCTCATGCCTTGACCTTTCGGATCCACTGGTCGATGGCGACCGCGACGAGGATGAGCACGCCGATCGCGAGGACGCGCCACTGCTGGTTGACGCCCATGAGCGACAGCCCGAAGTCGAACGTCTGGACGATGAGCGCACCGATGAGCGTCCCGATGAGACGCCCGCGACCACCGAAGAGGCTGGTGCCGCCGATGACGACGGCGGTGATGCTGTCGAGGTTGGCGGTCGGGACGGCGTTCGGGGTGGCGGCGCCGGCGCGTCCGATGAGGACCCAGGCGGCGATGCCGTAGATGAGCCCCGCGACGGTGTAGACGCCGAGGAGGATCCGCTTGCTCGGCACACCGGAGAGGCGTGCCGACTCGGCGTCGTCACCGACCGCGTAGACGTACCGGCCCCACGCGGTCTGCGACAGGACGAACGACATGACGGCGTAGATCACGATGACCACGACGATGCCCCAGGTGAGGCGGAACCCTCCGATGCTGAAGCCGTCACCGAGGACGTTGAGCAGGTCGGGCAGCCGGTCGGCCTGGATGCTCGAGCCGCCCGAGTACAACAGCGCGATCGCCGTGAAGATGCTCAGCGTGCCGAGCGTGACGATGAACGGCGGCAGGTTGACCCGCGTGACGAGCACCCCGTTGAGGAGGCCGGCGGCGGTCGCGAGGGCCACGCCGATGAGGAGCGCGAGGAACGCGGGCAGGCCACCGTCGGCGGCCAGGGAGGCCATGACCATCATCGAGAGGACCATGATCGCGCCGACCGAGAGGTCGATGCCCGCCGTGAGGATGACGATCGTCTGACCGACGGCCAGGGCCGCCACGATCGCCGTCTGCTGCAGCAGGATCGACATCGAGTTCGGTGTGAGGAAGTTCGGCGTCGCGATGAAGAACGCCAGGAAGGTGACGAACAGCAGCGCCAGCGGACTGAGCCACGGACGCTTGTGCAGGAGGTTCTGCACCTGCTGGACCGGCGACTGCCGCCGCCGAGCGAACTCGGCGGCAGCAGCGGACGAACCGGTGGAGCTCATGCTCAGTTGCCCCAGCAGATGTCGGCGCCCTTGGTGGAGTCGATGCTCTCGACGCCGTCCACGGGCTTGTCGGTGACCAGCGCGACGCCGGTGTCGAAGAAGTCGAGACCCTCGGTGGTCTGCGGCTTCTCGCCACCACGGGCGATCTTGGCGATCGCCTCCATGCCGAGGGTCGCCATCTTCAGCGGGTACTGCTGGGCGGTGGCACCGATGACGCCGTCCTTGACCGACTTGACGCCGGCGCAGCCACCGTCGACGGAGACGATCGTGGCCTTCTTGCCGGCCGCCTGGAGGGCGGCGTTGGCGCCGACCGCGGCGGGCTCGTTGATCGTGTAGACGAGGTTGATGTTCGGGTTCTTCGCGAGGCACTTCTCCATCGCGGAGCGGCCGCCGTCCTCGGCGCCGTTGGACGCCTCGTTGCAGACGATCGTGTAGGTGCCGCCGGAGTAGTTCCCGGTCTTGGCCTCGTCGCCGTTCTTCTTGCCGTCGGCGACGTCGATGCCCATGCCCTCGAGGAAGCCCTGGTCGCGGTTGTAGTCGACCGAGACGACCTTGTCGTCGAACAGGTCGAGGAGGGCGATGACGGCCGGCTGCCCGTTGAGGGTCTTTGCGGCCCACTGCCCGTCGAGCTTGCCCGCGTTGCGGTTGTCGGTGGCGAAGGTGATGTCGACGGTGTCGGCCGGGTCCGGCGGGGTGTCGAGGGCGATGACGTAGAGGCCGGCGTCGCGGGCCTTCTTGATGGCGGCGTTGACGCCGGTGGACATCGGGGTGATGAGGATCCCCTTGTCCTGACGGGCGATGGCGTTCTCGATGGCCGTGATCTGGCCCTGGTCGTCACCCTCCTCCTTGCCGGAGGCGATGGTGAGCTTGACGTTGTTCTTGCTCGCGTCGGCCTGCGCACCCTTCTGCATGGCGACGAAGAACGGGTTCGTGGAGTCCTTGGTGATGAGGGTGACGCCGACGGCGGCCTCGCCGCCACCACCGCTCCCCGAGTCCGAGGCGCTCTCGCGGTTGCAGGCGGCTGCGGTGAGGGCGAGGCCGACGATGCCGACCGAGGCGACGACGCGGCGGGCCGCGCGCGTCGTGGAAACCTGACGGATGTGCATGATCCGTGACTCTCCTTTGAGTTCTGGGCTGGGCCGGACGACGCTGCCTCGTGACAACGTTGTCAGGGACTATTTGTAGCGTCCGCTTGCGCGCAGGTCAAGGGATCCGTTAAACATCGTGATGTGGCTGTGACATCGTTGTCAGACTCTGGCAAGTCCCGAGCGACGATGCGCGACGTCGCCGCGCTCGCCGGCGTGAGCCTCAAGACCGTCTCGCGGGTGGTCAACGAGGAGGCCGGGGTCTCCCCCGACGTGCGCGAGCGGGTCACCGCCGCGGTGCGCCGCCTCGACTACCGCCCGAACCTCGCCGCGAGCAACCTGCGCCGCACCGGCGCCCGCTCCGGGCTCGTCGGCGTCCTCGTCCAGGACATCTCCAACTCCTTCTCGGCCGGCGTGCTCCGCGCCCTCGAGGACGTCGCCCGCTCGCACCGGACCGCCGTCCTCGCGGCGAGCCTCGACGAAGGGGTCGACCGCGAGCAGGCCATCGTGCACGACCTCGTCACCCGACGCGTCGACGGCCTCGTCATCATGCCCGCGAGCCAGCGCCAGGACTACCTCGTCGCCGAGCTGCGCACCGGCACACCGGCCGTCTTCGTCGACCGTCCCCCGCGCGGGGTGGACGCCGACTCGGTGGTCGTCGACAACCTGCTCGGGGCGCGGCTGGCCACCGAGCACCTCCTGCAGCTCGGGCACCGCCGCATCGCCGGCCTGTTCCACCTGCCGCAGATCCCCACGGCGCACGACCGCATCGAGGGCTTCGCCGCGGCGCACACCGACCGGGGGGTCCGCCCGGACCCGCGGCTCGTCGTCGAGGGGATCGGCTCGACCGACGAGGCGACCGAGGTCGTCCACCGGCTCCTCGACCTCGACGACCCGCCCTCGGCCATCTTCGCCGGCCGCAACATCCTCGCGTCCGGAGCCGTGCGCGCCCTCGCCGAGCGCGGCCTGCGCCGGTCGGTCGCGCTCGTGAGCTTCGACGACTTCCCGATGGCCGACCTGCTCGACCCCGGGCTGACCGTCGTGCGGCAGGACGTCGGACGCATCGGCCGCACGGTGGGGCAGATGCTCTTCGAGCGGATCGGCGGCGAGAGCTCACCGCCGCGGCACGTCGTCGTCGAGCCGACGCTCGTCGTGCGGGGTTCCGGCGAGATCGCGCCCCCCGGGGCCTGAGCCGCCCGGGGCCCGAGCCGCCCGGGTCAGAGGTCCTTGCGCAGGTGCACGTCGGCGCTGCCGCGCTCGGGCACGTCCTCCCAGCGGAAGAGCTCGCGGTAGCCGGACCGCTCGTAGAAGGCGGGCGCCTGGAACGTGAACGACGTGACGTAGACGTGCGCGCAGCCCCGGCGGCGCGCTTCGTCCTCGAAGGCCTCGAGCAGACGCCGGCCGGTGCCGGTACCGCGCTGGTCCTCGCGCACCCACGTCATGCCGATGCCCGCCGCGACGCCCCACGTCCAGCCGGAGATGCCGGCCACCAGCTCGTCGTCGTCGTCGGTGACCCGCACCGTGAGCTCCTCGGCCGGAGCGAGCCCCGGTGTGGCGGAGGCGTTCACGCGGTCGAGCTCGTCAGAGAGCCGCTGGTCGAGGTCGGCGTCGGCGGTGCCGGTCGTCAGGCGCATCCGGCCATCCTCGCCGATGCCCGCCCGGGGCGTCAGCGGCGGAGGTGGCGGGCCCGGGTCATCAGGTAGACGCCGAAGGCGACCAGCCCGGCCGAGACCACGGCGAGCGCGTACCGCCCGGCCGGTGCGTCCTGGAGGAAGCGCAGCGCGCCGTCGATGCCGGTGGAGGCGCTGACGTCGTGGGTCCACGCGGCGATGACGAACAGCAGCCCGACGATGCCGAAGGCCACGCCGCGGGCGACGAACCCGACGATGCCGACGAGCACGAGGACCCGGCCGGGTCGGCGCGCGAGGTCGACGAGGAAGTCGCGCGAGAGCCCCGACCAGACGCTGAAGACCCCCACGCCGGCCACCGCCAGACCGGTGCCGATGACGAGCAGCACGCCTCCGGGGAGGGCCAGGAGGGAGCGGGTGATGCCGACCGTCGAGTCCCTGCTCGTCTGTCCCGCACCGATGGCGAAGGCGGCGGCCGCCCAGGCCACCGTGGCGTACGCGATGCCGTCGGCCGCGTGCTCGAGGCGCTTCAGCCGGGTGCGGCAGTGCCGCCCGGTCACGGCGCGCGCGAGGTTCCACACCGTGACCACGGCGAAGCCGACGAACCCCACCCAGAGCACCGCCCGGCCGCCGAGCGAGGTGGCGATGGAGGTCAAGGCGCCGGACTCGTCCGCGGTGCTGCCGCTGCGCCCGAGCCAGACGATCTGCAGGCCGGCCCAGCCCATCGCCGCGTGCAGCAGGCCGTCGAGGAAGAACCCCAGGCGTGCGCCGGTGCTCACCGCGGCGTGCGTCTCGGCCACCTCGGCCGCCGCCACGGTGACCTCGGCGACCTGGTGGGCCGTCTCGGCGACCGCCTCGACCGCGTCGTGGGCGGTTTCCACGGCGTCGTGCGCGGCGTCCGCGACCGGGGCCACGAGGTCCGCTGCGGCCTCCCGCACCCCGTCCAGCGCCGTCCGCTCCTCGGTGCCCGGGACGGCCGTGCCGCTCGCGGGCGTGTCGGTGCTCATCCCCGTCCCCGGTGGGGCGCCGGCGCCTCCGCGACGTTGACGGTCGGGATGCCGGTGCCGGCACGGGCGATGACGGCGAGCGAGGGCTCGCGGCCGGGGTTGGACTCGCGGTGCACGGTGAGCGGCGGGACGTGCACGTAGCTGCCGGCCGTCGCGTCGACCCAGCCCTCGACGCCCTCGCACTCGAGGCGGAGGACGCCGCGCACGACGTAGAGGACGCTGCGGTTCGTGTCGTGGTGGTGCCACCCGGAGACGGCGCCGGGATCGGTGACCACCTGCCCCGCCCAGAGCCCGGGGACCTCGAGCGCGCGGCGGCGGAGCATCCCGGACGTCGGGTCGGCCTCGACGAGCTCGTCGTCGCGCACGACGCGCACGGGTTCCCGGTCGACCATCCCGCCACGGTAGACCCGAGCGGGCCGGTGGTCGGGGGAACGGGTTCGGCGGGCGCCCGGCGGGTAGGGGACGGGCACCGACGAGAGGAGGGACGCCCCGTGCGTCCGACCACCACCCCGACCACCGGGGCGCTCGTGACCGGCGCCTCGAGCGGCATCGGCCGCGCCACCGCCGTGCGCCTGGCGCGAGACGGTGTCGAGGTCGTCGCGACCGGGCGCGACCTCGCCGCCCTGGCACCCGTCGTCGACGCCTGCCGGGAGGCCGGGGGCACCGCCCGCGCCGAGGTCCTCGACGTCCGTGACGACGCCGCCGTGCGCCGGGTGGTCGACGAGGCCGCGGCCCGGCACGGACGCGGACTGGCCGTCGTGCACAGCGCCGCCGTCGTGGCGTACGGGCACTTCGAGGAGGTCCCGCCGGACGTCCTCGCCGACGTCGTCGACACCGACGTGCTCGGGACCGTCCACGTGGCCCGGGCGGCGCTGCAGGCGTTCCGGCGCACGGGCGGCGGTCACCTCGTCGTGGTCGGCTCGCTGCTCGGGCAGATCGCCACCCCCTACATGAGCCCGTACGTCCTCTCGAAGTGGGCCGTGCACGGCCTCGTCCGCACCCTGCAGATCGAGACCCGTGACCGCGTCGGGACCGAGGTCTCGCTCATCGCGCCGGGCGGCATCGACACCCCCGTCTACCGGCAGGCCGCGACGGTGCTGGGCCGGCACGGGTCGCCACCACCGCCCGTCCGCTCCGACGACGCCGTCGCCGCCCGGGTCGCGCGCGTCCTGCGCCGCCCGCGCCGGCTGACCCACGTCGGACCCGGCAACCCCGTGGCCGTCGCCGGCTTCCGGATGATGCCCGGCGTCTTCGACGTGCTCGTCACCCCGCTGATGCGCACCCTCGGCCTCTCGACCTGGACCGGGCTGGAGCCCACGCCCGGCAACGTCCACAGCCCCCGGCACCCCGCGCCGCCCGACCCCGAGGAGCACCCCGTGACCGACCGGCAGCTGCACCGGCCCCGCGTCTCGCGCACCGTCACCGCCCCTGCGGAGGCGGTGTGGAAGGTCCTCGCCGACGGCTGGCAGTATCCGCTGTGGGTCGTCGGCGCGGCCCGGGCCCGCGACGTCGACCGCTCCTGGCCCGAGCCGGGGAGCCGCATCCACCACAGCGTCGGCACGTGGCCGCTCACCATCTCGGACTCCACCGTCGTCGAGGAGGCCAGGGCGCCGCACCACCTGGTCCTCACGGCTCGGGGCTGGCCGGCCGGTGAGGCGCGGGTGGAGATCGAGATCGTGCCCGACGGGCCCGAGACCTGCACGGTCTCCATCGCCGAGGACGCCTCGAGCGGGCCGGGGAGGCTCGTGCCGATGCCGGTGCGGCAGGCGGGCATCCTGCCCCGCAACCGGGAGACCCTCCTGCGGCTGGCGCTGCTGGCCGAGGGTCGGTACCGCGAGGAGCTCGCCGACCGCGGCTGAGCGCCAGCCGGGTCGAGGTGATGTCGGCCCGCCGGACGGCCCGGGATCACCTCGATGCGGTGCGCTTCACGACGTGTCGAGGTGATGTCGGCCCGCCGGCCGTCACTCCTCGCGAAGGACCCGCGCCCACGCGGTGCGCACCAGCGCCCGCTTCGCCGGTCCCAGCACCCCGTGCTGGCCGAGCGCCGCGACCGCCGCGTTCCACCCGCACGCCCCGTGCACCCCGCCACCGGGGTGCGCCGAGGCACTGGCGAGGAAGAGCCCGGGGATCGGCGTCTCGGGCCGGCCGAGCCCGCGGGTGGGGCGCATCACGAGCTGCTGGCTGAGTGCGGCGGTCCCGCCGTTGAGGGCACCGGCGCTGAGGCTGGCGTCGGCCGACTCGAGGTCGTCGGGTCGCTGGACGAACCGGCCGCGCACGGAGTCCGCGAACCCCGGGGCGACCTCCTCGACGACGTCCTCGACCCGCGCGACCTGGCGGTCCACCGCCGCCGCGTCGCCCGCGAGGGAGCGCGGGAGGTGCGTGTACGCCCAGGCCGTCTCGGCCCCCTCCGGGGCGCGCGAGGGGTCGGCGGTGGCCATCTGCCCGAAGAGGACGAAGGGACGCTCGGGCATCCGGCCGGTCGACAGGGCGGCGGCGACGTCGACGAGGCCGTCGTCATCGGTGCCGAGGTGGACCGTGCCCGACCCGGCGAGCGCCGGGTTCGCCCACGGCACGGGACGGTCGAGGGCCCAGTTGAGCTTGAGCGTGGAGGCGTCCCACTCGAAGCGGGCGAGGTCGGCCAGCAGGCGCGGCGGGACGTGCCGGGCGTCGAGCAGGTCGGTGTAGAGCATCGGGGCGGAGACGTCCGCGAGCACCGCGCGGCGGGCGCGGACGACGCTGCCGTCGGCGAGCCGCACGCCACGCGCGCGACCGCCGGAGACCTCGACGGCGGACACGGCTGTGCCGCAACGTACCTGGACACCCACGGACTCGGCGCGCCGGCGCATCGCCGCGGCCAGCTCACCCGCGCCGCCGACCGGTACGGGGAAGCCGACGTCCTGCGCGAGCATCACCAGGAGCCAGCCGAAGAGGGCGCTGCCGGCGCCGTCGGGCGAGACGTCGCTGTGCATCGCGTTGCCGGAGAAGAGGACCCGCGCCTCCTCGCTGTCGAACTGCTCGTGGCCGAGGCGCCGGACGGACAGCAGCGCGAGCCGGGCGAGGTCGAGCGCACCGCCGACACCGGTGCGGCGCAACAGGCGTGCCACCGGGCGGGCGGCGGGCAACGGGGTGAAGAGCGCATCGAGCAGCGGGTCGCGCACGCGGTCCCACTGCGCGACCATCCGCAGCCAGGCGTCGCCGTCACCGGGGGCGATGGCGTCCAGCCCGACCGCGGTGTCCTCGGCCGAGGAGCGCAGGACCGACGCGCGCCCGTCGGGGAACGCGTGCCCGACGGGGTCCGCGGACCGGCTCCAGCGCAGCCCGTGCGACTCGAGGTCGAGGTCCCGGACCACCGGGCTCGCCGCGGCCAGCGGGTAGAAGGCACTGAAGAGGTCGGTGACGAAGCCCGGCGCGCAGACCTCGGCGCTGCGGACGGCGCCGCCCACCTCGTCCTGCGCCTCGACGAGGACGACGTCCCAGCCGGCGTCGCCCAGCGCCGCCGCGGCGACGAGCCCGTTGGGCCCGCCGCCGACGACGACCGCGTCGCAGGTGGTCACCGACCACCCACCGTGGGAAGCGCGTGTGGGCTCACGCGGCCACGCCGTGCGGGTCGAGGACGACCTTGACCATGCCGTCCTCCTTGGCCTGGAAGGTGCGGTACGCCTCCGGGGCGGCGTCGATCGGGAGGTGGTGGGTGGCGAAGCCGTCGACGCCCAACGGGTCGTCGTCGGTGAGCAGCGGGAGGATGTCGTCGACCCAGCGCTTGACGTTGGCCTGGCCCATCCGGATCTGCACCTGCTTGTCGAAGAGCGTCATCATCGGCATCGGGTCGGTCATCCCTCCGTAGACACCACTGAGGGAGATCGTGCCACCTCGGCGCACCGCGTCGATGGCGGAGTAGAAGGCGGCGAGCCGGTCGACGCCGACGGTGGTCATCAGCGGCTTGGCGACGGCGTCGGGGAGCAGCCCGACGACCTTGTGGGCGGCCTTCGACACCGGCGAGCCGTGCGCCTCCATCCCGACCGCGTCGACCACCGCGTCGGCGCCGCGGCCGCCGGTCAGCTCGCGCACGGCGTCGCCGACGTCGTCGACGTCGCGCAGGTCGACCGTCGTGACGCCGCGCTCGCGGGCCCGGGCCAGGCGCGCATCGACCCGGTCCACGCCGATGACCCGCCCCACGCCGCGCTGCAGCGCGATGCGGCAGGCCATGTCGCCGATCGGACCGAGTCCCAGGACGAGCAGGGTGCCGCCCGGCTCGGGGTCGGCGTAGGCGACGGCCTGCCACGCGGTGGGGAGGACGTCGGAGAGGTAGACGAAGCGGTCGTCGGACGGGCCCTCGGGGACCTTGACGTGCGTGTACTGCGCCTGCGGGACGCGCAGGTACTGCGCCTGGCCGCCGGGGAGCGAGCCGTACAGCTCGGAGTACCCGAACAGCGTTGCGCCGGTGCCCTGGTCGTGGTTCTGGGTGGTCTCGCACTGGCTCTGCAGGCCGTGCTCGCACATCCAGCAGTGCCCGCAGCAGACCTGGAACGGGATGACGACGCGGTCGCCGACGGCGAGGTTCGACACCTCGGAGCCGACCTCCTCGACGATGCCCATCGACTCGTGGCCGAGGACGTCGCCGGGGTTCATGAACGCACCGAGCGGCTCGTACAGGTGCAGGTCGGACCCGCAGATGTTGGTGCTCGTCACCCGGATGACGGCGTCGGTCGCCTGCTCGATGCGCGGGTCCGGGACCTCGTCCACGCGGACGTCCTTCGTGCCGTGCCACACGACTGCCTTCACGGTGTACCTCCTGGGTCGGTGTCCAGGAGCCCTACCCCGGGTCCGCCGGGCACACACCCGCCGTCGAGGCCGGGCGGCGGCGACACCGGTTCGCCCGGCGCAGGGACGGCCGACGTCGGGCGGCACCGGTGTCGTGCGCACGACGTCCATGTGCTCCGAGATGTGAGCCATGTCCCGGACACCGGAGCACCCGGACACCTGCTCCGGGTGCCGGGCCATGGCCCAGATGCTGGAGCACACGGACGTCCGCGCACGACTGTGAGCCGTGTGGGCCCCTCCCACGCCGCCCTGGGCGCTTCGCGCCCGAGCGCGCCGCGGAGGGCGTGGGACCCCGTCGGGGCTCGTTCCTCGCACCTTCTCCCGAATCCCGCGTTCTCAATTCGCGAGAACCGGACGGACCTCGTTCCTCGCCCGTCCGAACCCCGCGAACGGAGGGCGTGGGACTCCGGCTGTCACTCCGTTCGAGCCTCCCCGTCATCCTTCGCCCTCCGCTGCGCCCAGCGCTCCGCGCCCACGGGCGCAGCGGAGGGCGTGGGATTCGAACCCACGATGACGTTGCCGCCATAGCGGTTTTCAAGACCGCCGCACTAGGCCACTATGCGAGCCCTCCATCGGTCCGCGCCCGGGCTGCGGGCGCGGACCGCCCGCCCAGCGTAGGGGTCGTCCGTCGCACCCCGCGCCCAGCCTCGGGTGGGAGCATCCGGGCGTGAGGACGTTCGCGATGCCCGACCCCGGCCCGGTGCTCGGGGCACTCCTCGCCGGCGCCGCGCTCGGCCGACCGGCCGTCGTCCTCACCGAGGACCACCTCGAGGTCCGCCTCGGCCTCGGGTGGCGCTCCACAGTCCCGCGCGCCGACATCGTGGCGGCCGGCCACGACCCCCGGCACCCCATCAGCATCGGCGCCCACGGGTGGCGCGGCGACTGGCTCGTCAACACGAGCGGGCACGGCCTGGTCCGCATTGATCTCGACCCACCGGGGCGCGGCCGCGTCTTCGGCGTCCCGGTGCGGCTGCGCACGCTGCGCCTCAGCCTCGCCGACCCCGACGCCTTCCTCGCCGCCCTCGGGGCCCCGTCGGGCCGCTGACCGGCGCCGGGCCGTCACGCCCGGCATGGCCCGCACCATCAGTGGGTAAGGTCGGAGGCCGACGAAAGGAGCCCCCATGGGCAAGCTGTCCTTCCTCGCCGGCATGGCTGCCGGCTACGTCCTCGGGGCCAAGGCGGGAACACAGCGCTACGAGCAGATCCGCCGCACCTCCGGCAAGGTCTGGAACTCGCAGCCGGTGCAGAACCAGGTGGCCAACGCCAAGGAGGTCGCGCGCACGAAGGCGGCCCCGGTCGTCGCCGACATGGTGGCCGACGCCGCCCGCGCCACCGCGACCACGCTCCGCCAGGGACGCACCGTCGCCTCCGAGGCGATCCACCACGGCTCGTCGTCCAACGCGTCGGCCGAGGGCACCCCTGCGACTCCGTCCCGTCACGAGGAGGCCTGGGCGGCCGCGACCCGCCCCACCACCACCGACTGACGCGCGAGCTCCCCGGAGCGCCTCCACCTCTGCGACCACGAACGGCCGGCCCCACCCCGGTCGGCCGTCACCTGCGTGTATCAGGCCTGCGCGAAATCCCTCCTGACGTGTGACGCCCAGATCACTACGCTGTGCGAGGAGCACCCTTCCTTGCTCGGTGACACGCCACGCCAGGAGACGCCCATGGAAGGTCCGACCGCGCCACGGCCCCCCGCCGACGGGAGCAGGCCGCCGCGCCGGTACCCCGATCCGGAGGACCCGAAGGGCTCGGGCGCGCCGGCGCCTCCCGTGCCGCCGACCCCGGGGATTCCCGAGGCCGTGCTGCGCGCGTTCGGGGCCCGGGTCCTCGACCCCCTGACCGCTGTCACGGCACCGGGCGTCGCCCCGCCGCAGCCGACGGCCTACATCGGCTCGACCCTGCTGGTCCGCGGGCTGCCCGATGCCGGCCTGGGGGGCCACGCCGCCGTCGAGGAGATCAAGGGTCTCGCCGAGGAGATGGGTCTGGTCGCCGACGTCTCCGAGGGCGATGCCGCGCTCCGCCGGCTGGCCGACGACGCCGAGCTCGAGGTGCTCGACCAGGTCTGGCAGACCCAGGTCGTCCTCCGCCGGCAGACCCGGGACGAGGCGCTGGCCTCCGCCGCGCGTCGCGCCGAGGCCCGCGGCGAGGAGCCCCCCAGCGAGCCACCCGCCGCGCCGCCCCCCGATGCCTGGCGCGTCCTGCAGGCCCTGACCTCGCGCCGCGGCAGCCGCCCGGAGGACGTCGCCCTCGAGCACCTCCTGCTCAGCGCGGGTGGCTTCGAGCCCGTCGGCCAGTGGGGCTCGGTCGGCGAGTGGGGCTCGGTCGGGCAGTGGGGATCCGTGGGCCAGTGGGGCTCGGTCGGCCAGTGGGGCTCGGTCGGGCAGTGGGGATCCGTGGGCCAGTGGGGCTCGGTCGGCCAGTGGGGATCCGTCGGCGCCGCCGACCAGTACGGCGTGCCCGGCCTCGGCGGTCGCACACCCGTCGTCTGGCAGGGAGTGGACCCCTACCGTCCCGCCGCGGGCAAGCGCGCCCCGGTGGTGGCGATCCTCGACACCGCGGTCGGGCCGCACCCCTGGCTCACCGAGAAGAAGGGCGTCACGACGATGTCCCTGCCCGGCCGCCCGCTCGTGGCGCCCGGACAGGGGTTGACCGTCGAGCTCGACGGCCTGCTCGCCGGCGAGGCCGGCCACGGCACCTTCGTGGCGGGCATCATCCGCCAGCGGTGCCCGGAGGCACAGATCCTCGTGCTCCCGGTGGTGCCGTTCGCGGGCGCCGCGGCCGAGAAGGACGTCCACGACGCCCTGGCCCTGCTCCTGGCCCGGCAGCTCTGGGCGACCCGCACCGGACGGCACGACGCGCTGGTCGACGTCGTCAACCTCTCGCTCGGGTACTACCACGAGACCCCCGAGGACGCCTGGACCCAGGACCCGCCGCTCAAGAAGCTGCTCGGCCTGCTGGCCGACGCCGGCGTCGCGGTCGTCGCCGCCGCCGGCAACGACGGCACCTCGGCCAAGTTCTACCCGGCCGGGTTCGCCCTGGAGCGCACGGCGACCATCGGGTCGCAGAAGTACGTGCCGCTCGTCAGCGTGGGCGCCTACAACCCCGGCGACTCCACGGTGGCCCTGTTCTCCAACAGCGGCCTCTGGGTCACCACCCACCGCCCCGGAGCCGCCGTCGTCAGCACCGTCCCCACGACCATGCGGGGCTCGATGCAGGCCGGCGTGCACACCCAGCGCAACGACCCCACCGACCGCGCCCTCATCGACCCGGACGACTTCAGCACCGGGTTCGCCTCGTGGAGCGGCACGTCCTTCGCGGCGCCCGTGCTGGCGGCCGAGATCGCTGCGGCCCTTCCCACGGACGAGACGTTGTGCGACACCGCAACCGACGCCTGCGTCGCCCGCGCGAAGCACGCGGTGGCCACGGCCCTGGGGGTGACGTCATGACCCAGGTCGAGGCCGGCAGCAGCGAGAGCCTCGCCGTCCGCGCCGGCACCGCGTTCGAGGCCTACCGCGACGGCGACCACCACCGGATGGACACCCTCGTCGACCTGCTGACGCCCGTGCTGTGGCACACCGCCCGCGGGCAGGGCCTCGACTCCGCGAGCGCCTCCGACGTCGTCCAGACGGCGTGGATGCGCCTGGTGGAGAACGCCGACCGCATCACCGATCCGCGCGCGGTCCTCGGCTGGCTGGTCGTCACCGTCCGCCGCGAGTCGTGGCGCGTCGTCAAGGCGCACGGTCGGGAGGTGGGCGAGGTCAGCGCGGAGGTCGTGGCCACCACACCGGACCCGGCCACGGTCACCGTCACCGGCGACCGGGACCGGATGCTCTGGCGCCACTTCTCGGCCCTCACCCCGCGCTGCCAGGCGCTGCTGCGGGTCATCGCCTTCTCCGACCGCCCCGACTACGCCGCCGTCTCGGAGGCGCTCGGGATGCCGGTCGGGAGCATCGGGCCCACCCGGGGTCGGTGCCTGGCCAAGCTGCGAGAGGCGCTGGGTCAGGACCCGGCGTGGGGAGGTGCATCATGACCGACGACCTGGCCACCGAGCCGCTCGACGACGTCGACGCCGTCGTCCTGAAGGCCCTGCGCGAGCTGCACGCACGCCTCGACCCCGTCCCCGCCGGTCTCACCGACGACGTGAAGTTCGCCCTCACGGTGCAGGCCCTCCACGCCGAGGTCGCCGAGCTGACCCGGGTGGGGGCCGACGAGGCCCTCGTCCGCAGCGTCGACTACACCCGCGCCGAGACGCTGACCTTCACCGGCGGACCGTTCACCGCGATGGTCTCCGTCGTCGCCACCGGCCCGGACGAGGTCCGCATCGACGGGTGGGTGACCGGCGGACCGGTGCGCGTCGAGCTGCGCGAGCGCGACTCCTCGACCACGGTCGACGTCGGCGCCGAGGGCCGCTTCGTCCTCGACGGTGTGCGCCGGGGCCTCGTGCAGTTCGTGCTCCACCCCGTCGACGGCTCCACCAAGCCGGTCATCACCCCCGCCATCGAGCTCTGAGGACGCCGCACGACCGCCACGAGGACCCCGTCCGAGCTGGTCGCCGAAGGCCTGCGTGCCAACGCATCCGGCCGACCGGTGGATGCCGAGCGCCTGCTGCGGCGTGCCGTCGACCTCCTCGACGGCACGCCCGGCGTGGCGGCCGACCGGATGCGGGCCCGGGCGATGGTGACGCTCGCGGTGCCGATCTTCGAGCGCCAGGGGCTCGCTGCGGCGCTGGGCATGCTCGGGACGGCCGAGAAGGTGGCGGGATCGGGGCCCGCCGGTGACTCGTTGCGCGCCCTGGCGGCCATTCAGCGGGCCGGCTTCCTCGCGCGCTCGGGGCGCTGGGCCGACGCCGTCGCCGCCCTCGAGGGCGTGCGGGACGACGGCGACCTCGTCGGGCACCGCGAGCTCGCCGTCGCGCTGCTCAACCGGGGCCTGGCCCGGCAGTACCTCGGGCAGTTCCGCCAGTCGGCCGCCGACCTCGACCGTGCCTCGGCCGTCGCCGAGGCCGGCGGGGACACCGACGTGCGCGCGATGGCGGTGCACGACCTGGGATGCCTGGCCCTCCTGCGCGGCGAGGTCCCGGAGGCGCTGCGGCTGCTCGCCGAGGCCCACCGGATCGACCCCGAGATGTCGGTGGCCACGACGATGCTGGACCAGGCCCGGGCCCACATCGAGGCCGGTCTCGTCGAGGAGGCCGGCGTGCTGCTCGGCGACGCGTTGGCCGTGGCCACCTCCCGCGGGCTCGGGCGCGTGCGGGGAGAGGTGCTCCTCGAGGTGGCGCGCTGTGCCGTGCTGCGCGGCGAGCCGTCCCGTGCGGTCGGACCGGCCACGGAGGCGGCCCGCTTCTTCGCCGGGCGCGACGCCACGGCGTGGCGCCTGCACGCGGACGTCGCGATCGCGCGCGCCCGGTTGGCCGCCGGGGAGTCGGGCCACCGGCTGCGGGCGAGTATCGAGCGGCTCGACGCCGACGGCGCCGGCTCGCCCGTGCTGCACCACCACGTGGCGGTGCTGCGGGCCGAGGCCGCTGTCGACGCCGGCGACCTCGCGGCGGCGCGCGAGCACCTGGCCGCATCGGTGCGGCTCCACCGCGCGGTGCTCAGCGACCGGCTGCACCACGACCTCGTGGCCGCCCGCATCGCGAACGCGGCCGGTGACGCCACCGGGCGGTCGCGGGCGCTGGGCCGGGCCTCGCTGCGGCTCGCCCACGGCTCGGCCGCGTACACCAGCCTGGACATCCGCGCCGCGGTCGCGCTGCACGGGCGACGGCTGGCGGCCCTCGACCTCGATGCCGCGTGGGCCTCCGGCCGGCCGGCCGCCGTCTACGCCGCGACCGAGCGGTGGCGCGCCCTCAGCCTGCGCCTGCCGGGGGCGCGGGCCGCCCGCGACGACGAGACTCTGGCCGACCTGCTCACCGAGCTCCGCCTCGTCCGTCGTCGCCTGCTGGACGCCGGTGGCGAGGACGCGGAACCGTTGCGGGAGGAGGCGGTCCGGCTCGAGCGCGAGGTTGCGCACCGGGAGCGCGAGCTCGACGCGAGGACGCCCTCGGACACGAGGTCGGCCCGTCCGGCCTCCCACGCCGAGGTGCGTCGGGCGCTGTCAGAGCGCGACACCGGGGTGGTCGCCCTCTTCTCGCACGGCTCCCGGCTCCGCGCGGTCACCCTGTCCCGCAACGCGACCCGCGTGCACGACCTCGGGTCGGTCAGCGACGCCGTCGAGCTGTCCCGCCGCCTGAGGGCCGACCTGCGCGCCCTGTCCACCGCTCCCGTCCCGGCACTCGCCGAGGCCGTCCGCCGCTCGCTCACCGCCGGGCTCGGGCAGCTCGGGACGCTGCTCGCACCCGTCCTCGAGCTCGACGCCCGACGGCTCGTCCTCATCCCGTCGATGTCCCTGCAGTCGGTGCCGTGGCGGCTCGTCCCGGGCGTCGACGGACGCCCGCTCGTGGTCGCGGGGTCGGCGACCTCGTGGCTGCGGCGCAGCGGCACCGGCCCGGCCTCCCGGGTGGTGGCCGTGGGCGGGCCCGGGCTGGCGAGTGCCGACGCCGAGGTCGCTTCCGTGCTGGACGCCTGGGGCCGGGGGCGTGCCCTCGTGGACGGCGCGGCCACGGCCGCGTCCCTGACCGACGCAATGGCCCACACCGACGTCGTCCACGTCGCCGCGCACGGCACCCACCACGACGAGTCGCCGCTCTTCTCCTCGGTGCGCCTGCACGACGGCCCGGTCTTCGCCCACGAGCTGCACCGCCGCGGCGTCGGTGCCGGGCACGTGGTGCTCGCCTCGTGCGACGTCGGCAGCGCGCACCTGAGACCGGGCGACGAGGCGCTCGGGCTCACCGCGGCGCTGCTGGCGTCCGGGGCGCGCGCCGTCCTGGCCTCGGTCGCCCCGGTGCGGGACGAGGTCGCCCACGCCGTGACGGTGGCCCACCACCGCGGCCTGCGGGCGGGGCTGGACGCGGCGTCGGCGCTCGAGGCGGCCTCGGCGGGCACACCGGACGCCGGGTTGTTCGCGGTCTACGGGGCCGACTGGGCGGCCGACCCCGAGGGACGGCGCGCCTCAGGGGTCAGATGAAGATGGCCGGCTCGGCGAAGAGCGCGTCGTAGGGGTCCTCCTGCGGCGTCTGCGGGAAGCGGACGACGGCGGGGATGCCGGTGGCCACCGCGCCGGCCGGGACGTCCTTGACGACGACGGAGTTGGCCCCGATCTGCACGTCGTCCCCGATGTCGAGGTCACCGAGCACGCGCGCGCCGGCACCGACGGTGACGCGGTCGCCGAGGGTGGGGTGGCGCTTGACGCCGCGCTGCAGCGACCGGCCACCGAGGGTGACGCCGTGGTAGAGCATCACGTCGTCACCGACCACCGCGGTGGCACCGATGACCACACCCATCCCGTGGTCGATGAAGAAGCGCCGCCCGATCCGTGCACCGGGGTGGATCTCCACTCCGGTGACGGCGCGGGTCAGCGTGGACAGCAGGCGCGCGGCCGGACGCCACTGGGGACCCTTGTCCCACAGGCGATGTGCGAGTCGGTAGGACCAGATCGCGTGCAGCCCGGGGGAGTTGAACGCGACGTCGGCGCGAGACTCCGCGGCCGGGTCGCGGCGCATCGCGGCGTCGAGATCCTCACGAACCGCCGAACGCACCTGTCGGAGAACGGACATGGTCAGTCGACGAGGCCCTCGAACAGGATCGTCGAGAGGTAGCGCTCGCCGAAGCTCGGGATGATGACGACGATCGTCTTGCCGGCGTTCTCCGGGCGCGAGGCGACCTGGTTGGCGGCGGCCAGCGCTGCGCCGGAGGAGATCCCGACGAGCAGGCCCTCCTCGGTGGCGGCCCTGCGGGCCCACTCGACCGAGGTCTGCGCGTTGACGTCGATGACCTCGTCGTAGACCTCGCGGTCGAGGATCTCGGGGACGAAGTTCGCGCCGATGCCCTGGATCTTGTGCGGGCCGGGCTGGCCGCCGTTGAGGATCGGCGACTCCTCGGGCTCGACGGCGACGATCTTCACCTCGGGCTTGCGCGACTTGAGCACCTGGCCGACGCCGGTGATGGTGCCGCCGGTGCCGATGCCCGCGACGACGATGTCGACCGCGCCGTCGGTGTCCTTCCAGATCTCCTCCGCGGTGGTCCTCCGGTGGATCTCGGGGTTGGCGGCGTTGGCGAACTGACGGGCGAGGACGGCCCCCTCGCGCTCGGCGACGATCTCGTCGGCCTTGGCGACAGCGCCCTTCATGCCGGTGGAGGGGTCGGTGAGGATGAGCTCGGCGCCGTACGCGCGCAGGAGGGCGCGGCGCTCCTTGCTCATCGACTCGGGCATCGCGAGGACGACCTTGTAGCCGCGCGCCGCGCCGACCATCGCCAGGGCGATGCCGGTGTTGCCCGAGGTGGCCTCGACGATGGTGCCGCCGGGCGGGAGCTGCCCGGACGCCTCGGCGGCGTCGACGATCGCGACACCGATGCGGTCCTTGACCGAGCTCGCCGGGTTGTAGAACTCCAGCTTGGCCGCCACCGTGGCATCGCCGTCGATGATGCGGTTGAGCCGCACCAGCGGGGTGTTGCCGACGGCCTGGGTCACGTCGTCGAGGATGGGCATCGCGTCGCCTTTCGGTCGGGCGCCGACCGCCCGGCCGGGCGAGGGCGCGCTGCATCGGTCCTGCTGTCGAGGCCAACCCCCGACTCCTTATGCGTATTCCAACAGAGAGTTATCCATGAGACAACGGGGTCTCGAGAGCACCGCAGCCGGCGGACCCACCGGAGTCGAGTGCGGACGTGGTCGCCCCGGCGGCCGCGAGCGCCCTCGACTCCGCCGACCAGGCCTGTTGACGGTCGTCACAGACCGGTGAGCGCTCGCTTACCGGGCAGTAGGCTGCACCGCATGCCTGCTGCCTTCGCCCCTGCCCTGGCCGGCGACGTCCTCCCGTCGTTCGACGACCGGTTCGGCGGGGTCACGGCCCTGCAGGTCGTGGCCGTCGTCCTCTGCCTCGTCGTGCCGACCATCGGGTGGGCGCTGCTGTTCCGGCAGGTGGGCCGGTTCGTCTCGCTCTACCGGCTCGGGCAGTCCGACGGCTCGCGCACCGACGCGCCCGCAGCGCGCACCTGGACCCTGGCCAAGGAGTTCCTCGGCCACACCCGGATGTCCCGGCTGCGCGTCGTCGCGGCAGCGCACTGGTTCACCGCGCTGGCCTTCCTCATCCTCTTCACGACCCTCGTCAACGCCTTCTTCCAGCTCGTCCAGCCGGACTACCGGCTGCCGCTCATCGGCCACTTCGCGCCGTTCGAGTGGGTCGTCGAGCTGTTCGCGTGGGGCGGGCTGGTGGGCATCGTGGTGCTCATGGCGATCCGCCAGAAGAACCACCCGCGCCGGGCGGCCGGGGAGGGTGGGCGGTACTCGCGCTTCTTCGGGTCCACCTTCTGGCAGGCCTACTACGTCGAGCTGACGATCCTGTTCGTCACGTTCTGCATCCTCCTGCTGCGCGGGCTCGAGGCCGCGATGGTGCAGCGCTTCGAGCCGGACACCTCGCTCGTCGCGCACTTTCCCCTGACCGGGTGGATGGCCGGCTGGTGGGCGGGCACGTCGCCGGCCGGGCTGGCCGCGTGGGTGCAGGTCGTCGCGACGGTCAAGATCCTCATCTCCTTCGCGTGGATGATCACCATCTCGCTGCAGCCGACGATGGGCGTCGCCTGGCACCGCTTCCTCGCGTTCCCGAACATCTGGTTCAAGCGCGAGTCCTCGGGGCGCACCGCGCTCGGCGCCGCGAAGCCGATGACGGTGGGCGGCAAGGCGTTCGACCTCGAGGCCATGGAGGAGATGGAGGAGGGCGACGTCCTCGGCGTCGGCAAGGTCGAGGACTTCACGTGGAAGGGCCTGCTCGACTTCTCGACCTGCACCGAGTGCGGCCGCTGCCAGAGCCAGTGCCCCGCCTGGAACACCGAGAAGCCGTTGTCCCCCAAGCTGTTGATGATGACGCTGCGCGACCACGCGGACGCGAAGGCGCCGTACCTGCGGGCGCTGTCCGAGGCCGAGGGCGACACCGAGAAGGCGATGGCCTCGGTCACCGCCGCGGCGCAGACCGTGCCGACCGACGGCATCGAGCCGGCCGGCTCGGTCGACGTCGTCGACTGGACCTCGATGTCGCTCGTCGGGGAGACCGGGTACGACGCGTCGGCGCCGCTGTCGGCGTACAACCCGCACGGGCCGGACGCCGTCATCGACCAGGACGTCCTCTGGTCGTGCACCACGTGCGGCGCGTGCGTCGAGCAGTGCCCCGTCGACATCGAGCACGTCGACCACATCATCGACATGCGCCGGTACGCGACCCTCATCGAGTCCGCGTTCCCGAACGAGCTCGGCGGCCTGTTCAAGAACCTCGAGGGCAAGGGCAACCCATGGGGCATGGGCGCCCGGGCGCGCCTCGACTGGGCCAAGGACCTGCCGTTCGACGTCAAGGTGCTCGGGCAGGACGTGGAGCAGGCGTCCGAGGTCGAGTGGCTGTTCTGGGTCGGCTGCGCCGGTGCCTACGAGGACCGCGCCAAGAAGACCTCGCGCGCGGTCGCCGAACTGCTCGACACGGCGGGCGTCTCGTTCGCGGTGCTGGGCGACGGCGAGACGTGCACCGGCGACTCGGCCCGCCGCGCGGGCAACGAGCTGCTCTTCCAGACCCTCGCCGCGCAGAACGTCGAGACCTTCGGCGAGTTCGGCGTGACCAAGATCGTCGTCACCTGCGCGCACTGCTTCAACACCATCAAGAACGAGTACCCGCAGCTGGGTGGCTCGTACGAGGTGGTCCACCACACCCAGCTGCTCAACCGGCTGGTCCGCGAGAAGAAGCTGACTCCGGTGGCCCGCCCCGACGAGGCGCCAGGGATGTCCTCGGCGAAGAACGTCGCGTCGACGGCGCCGTCGGTGACGTACCACGACCCCTGCTACCTCGGCCGGCACAACGGCGTCTACGCCCCGCCGCGTGAGCTCATCGGCGCCCTGCCGGGCGTCGAGCTGCGCGAGATGCCGCGCTCCGGCGAGACCTCGTTCTGCTGCGGCGCCGGCGGCGCCCGGATGTGGATGGAGGAGAAGCTCGGCACGCGCATCAACACCAACCGCACCGACGAGGCGCTGGCCACCGGCGCCGAGCGGATCGCCATCGGCTGCCCGTTCTGCCGCGTGATGATCTCCGACGGCCTGACCGCCAAGCAGGCCGAGGGCGTCGGCGACGAGGTCGAGGTCGTCGACGTCGCGCAGATGCTGCTCGCCGCCGTGCGCCGGGGCCAGGAGACGCCGAATGCTCCTGTCGACGAGCCGGCGACGCCCGCCGATGAGGCGGCGCCGGCAGCGGCTGCCGCGGGTGCTGCTGCTGCGACGGTGTCGGCGACCGTGACCGAGGCTCCGGTAGAGAAGGCACCGGCAGAGGAGGCTCCCGCCGAGCAGGCCGCGCCCACCACCGAGGACGAGGGCAACGACCCCTGGGACGAGCCCGCAGGCCCGACCGACTCGGGCGCGGCACCCGCCGCGCCCGCCCCCGCCGCCCCGGCCGACGACGCGGGCGACGACCCTTGGGACGAGCCCGCCGCACCGGCGAGCACCGGCTCCGCACCGGACGCTGCCGTGGCCATCGACGACGACACCGCCGAGGCCGTGGAGTCCGGGACCGAGCCCGACCCGTGGGACGAGCCGGCCGCCGTCGCGGACCCGGCGCCCGGTCGCTCGCAGGGCGAGCCGTCCGAGGAGAAGGCCAAGGCCGACGCCGCGGCGTCCACCGACAAGGTCGACCCGTGGGACGAGCCCGCCGACACCGCAGCACCCACGCCGGCGCAGGCAGAGCCCGAGACGACCGACGAGACCCCGGCCTCATCTGCTCCCACCGACGAAGCCCCGGCCCCATCGACCGCCCCATCGGACGACGACGTCGACCCCTGGGACGAGCCGGCCGACACCGCAGCACCCACGCCGGCGCAGGCAGAGCCCGCGACGACCGACGAGACCCCGGCCTCATCTGCTCCCACCGACGAAGCCCCGGCTTCATCGACCGCCCCATCGGACGACGACGTCGACCCCTGGGACGAGCCCGCCGACACCGCCCCCGCGGAGCCGAACGCTGCCGAGCCAGAGCCCGAGCCCGAGACGACCGACGAGACCCCGGCCTCATCTGCTCCCACCGACGAAGCCCCGGCTTCATCGACCGTCCCGTCGGACGACGACGTCGACCCCTGGGACGAGCCCGCCGACACCGCGGCGCCCGCCCCGGTCGCCACGCCGGAGCCGGTGCAGGCAGAGCCCGGGACGACCGACGAGACCCCGGCCTCATCTGCTCCCACCGACGAAGCCCCGGCTTCATCGACCGCCCCGTCGGACGACGACGTCGACCCCTGGGACGAGCCCGCCGACACCGCCTCCGCGGAGCCGAAGGCTGCCGAGCCAGAGCCAGAGCCGGAGCCGGAGTCCGAGCCCGAGAAGACCGCCGAGCCGGAGCCCGAGACGCCGGCAGCGGTTCAGCCGGAGCCGGCCACGGAGCCTTCGGGTTCCGGGGAGTCGGGGTCCTTCGGCGGCGACTCCTCTCTGCTCGACGAGCCCGACCCCTGGGACGAGCCCGCAGAGCAGGGTGCTCCCGCGCCCACCTCCGAGGCGCCCACCGAACCGGAGCCCGAGGCAGCCGCGCAGCCCGAGGCCACGTCCGAGGCCTCCGTCGAGTCCCAGCCGGAGGACGCCGCCACCGCGCAGCCCGAGCCCGAGAAGGAGCCCGAGCCCGAACCCGAGCCCGAGCCCGAGCCCGAGCCCGCGAAGGACGCTGCCGCCGAGCCGCCGACGGCGCCATCGCCGGAGAAGCCGGCCGCGAAGGCATCCGGCGAGTTCGGCGGCGACGCGAGCCTGCTCGACGAGCCCGACCCCTGGGACTGACCCCACCCACCCGACTGATTGCCCATTCACCACCTCCGACGCCCCGAGAACGGGCCGGCGAGGTGGTGGATGGGCAAGAAGTCGCCTGCCGCGCGGGCGGACAGGGCGCGATCGGAGGATCGCTCGGGTCCCCACCCGGACGATCCTCCGGCGAGGCCGTCCGCTCAACCGGCTGACCCCACCCACCCGACTGACCGCCCGACGCGAGCCTGCTCGACGAGCCCGACCCCTGGGCCTGACCCCACCCACCCGACTTATTGCCCATCCGCCACCTCATGCACCCCGAGAACGCCCCGGCGAGGTGGCGGATGGGCAATAAGTCGCCACACCAAGACGCCTCGGGACAGCGCGACGCCCCGGCCCCCACGCAGGGGACCGGGGCGTCGTCGCGTCGCGCCGCAGCGAGGGCGTCAGCCCAGGCCGTTGGCCTTGAGGAACTCCTCGGCGACGGCCTTGGGGTCCTTCTTGTCGATGTCGGTCTGCTTGAGCATCTGCGTGACCGCGTCGGTGGTCAGCTTGGCCGAGACCGCGTTGAGCGCGTCCTTGACCTGGTCGGCCTTGTCGGCGCGCACGAGCGGCACGATGTTCTGCGAGCCGAACACCTTCTTGGTGTCCTCGAGCACGACGAGGTTGTTCGCCGCGATGCCGGGGTCGGTGGAGAACACGTTAGCGACGTCGGCCTGCCCGTTGACGACGGCCTGGAGCACCGCCTGCCCCGTGAGCGGCCGGAAGGTCCCGAACGTCACGCCGTAGACCTTCTCGAGGCCGACGACACCCTGCGGACGCTGCTTGAACTCCGGCTGCGCGGCGAGCGTCATGTCGCCGGAGACGGCCTTGAGGTCCTCGATGGTCTTGAGGTTCTTGGAGTCGGCGGTCTCCTTCGTCACGGCGAGGGAGTCGACGTCCTCGGCGGCGGACTTGTCGAGCACCGTCAGGGTGTCGGGGATGACCTCCTGCGCCTTCTTGTAGACCTCGTCGGGGTCGGTACCCGAGTAGGACTTGTCGTAGAAGACGGCGAGCGCACCGGTGTACTCGGGGAAGACCTGCACCGAGTTGTCCTCGAGGGCACGCAGGTAGATCTCACGCGCACCGATGTTGGTCTTCGTCGTGGCGTCGATGCCCTTGGCGCGCAGCGCGCCGGCGTACACCTCGGCGAGGAGGGTGGACTCGGAGAAGTCGGCGCCGCCGACGACGATCGAGCCGGAGGAGCCACCCGAGGCGCCGGCGGACGGCGCGTCGGACGCGAGCGGGTCGCTGCCGCCACCGCAGGCCGACAGCCCGAGAGCGGCGGCGACGGCGACGGTGCTGAGGACGGTTCTGCGCTTCATCGGGTCGGTCCCTTTCGTGGTGGCCGGGCTCGGGGGCCGGGGCCGGTGTGCGGTCGGTGCAACGGGGTCGGGGGCGCCACGTCGTGGCGTCCGGATGGCTCGGTCGGGCGGGCGGTCGGCGAGCGCCTCACGTCATCCCACCCGGACCAACAGGTGTCCGGGCGTTTACTTCCGCCGTCGCGGCATCGTCATCGTTTCGTGACCCACCGACAGCGCGGCGCGCACCGCCCAGCCCGGGCGAGACGAGCCGCCGCTGGAGCAGCGCGAGCAGCCCCTCGAGCAGCACCGCCAGCACCGCGACCAGCAGCGCACCGGCCGCGGCCTGCGGGTAGTCACCGAACGCGATGCCGTCGACGAGCAGCCGGCCCAGACCCCCCAGCCCGATGAACGCCGCGATGGTGGCCGTCGCCACCACCTGCAACGACGCGGTGCGTACCCCGGACATCAGGAGGGGCAGCGCGCACGGCAGCTCGACCTGGCGCAGCACCTGCCAGCCGGTCATGCCGACCCCCCGAGCGGCGTCGCGGGCCGCCGGGTCGACGGCCTCCACCCCCGCGTACGTCCCGGCGAGGAGCGGCGGCACGGCGAGCAGCACGAGCACGATGGTCGCCGGCACGAGGAAGGCGAGGTCGCCCTTCAGCGAGGGGCCGAGCCAGAGCGCGAACGCGAAGAGCAGGCCGAGCGTCGGCACGGCGCGCGCCGCGTTCGTCGCGGTGACGAGCCAGCGCAGCCGCCCGGTGTGGCCGATGTACAGCCCCAGCGGGAGCGCGACCAGCAGCGCCAGCACCATCGCGAGGATGCTGTACCAGAGGTGCTCGAACAGCCGGTTGAGGACGCCGTCCGGTCCCGACCAGTGGGCGGGGTCGGCCAGCCAGGAGAAGAGCGAGCCGATCATGCGCGGGCTCCCGTCGCCCGGCGCCACGGCGTGAGGCCGCGGGCCACGAGCTGGATGACGAGGTCGAGCAGGAGCGCCAGCACCATCGTCGCGACGATGCCCGTGAGGAGCTCGCCCCAGATGATCCGGCGGTAGCCGTCGACGAGGAGGTTGCCGAGCTGCGAGACCCCGACCACGGAGGCGATGGAGACGATCGAGACGTTGGAGACGGCGGCCACGCGCAGACCGGCAGCGATGACCGGCACCGCGAGCGGCAGCTCGACCCCGAAGAGCCGGCGCAGCCCGCGGTAGCCCATCGCGGTGGCCGCCTGCTCGACGTGGTCGGGCACGGAGATCAGGCCGTCGGCGACGGTGCGCGCGAGCAGGGCGACCGTGTAGATGGTCATCGCGACGACGACGTTGGCCGGGTCGAGGATCTTGGTGCCGAGGATGAGCGGCATGATGACGAACAGGGCGAGCGAGGGGATCGTGTAGAGCAGACCCGTCGAGGTGACGACGGCCGGGTAGGCCCCGCGCCAGCGCTTGGCCGCCCATCCCAACGGCACCGACAGCACGAGCCCGATGAGCAGCGGCAGCCCCGCGAGGTACAGGTGCGACCCGGCGAGGTCGATGACCGTGCGCCAGTTGGCGGTCAGCCAGTCCACGTCAGGCCTCGTCGCCCGCGACGCTCATCGCGCCGCCGCGCACGGGGTCGGCCTCGTCGCGCTCCGGGCGGTCGGTGTCCTCGATGGCGCTGAGCACCTCGTGGGCCAGCACGGTCCCGACGAGCGAGCCGCTGCCGTCGACGACCACGCCGCGGCGCGACGGCGAGGAGAGGGCGGCGTCGAGGGCGCCGCGCAGCGAGCCGTCGGCCCGGGCCACCGTGCCGCCGCGGTGCAGGTCGGCGTCCTCGACGGCCCGCCCCGCGAGGCGCGCGGGCTCGACCCATCCGAGCGGGTGCCGGTCGTCGTCGACGACGAGCAGCCACGACGCCCGGTGCTCCGGCGTCTCCCCGATGACGACCGTCGGCTCCGGACGCAGCGGCAGGCGCGGCGTCGGCTGGAACTGCAGCGCGCGGTACCCGCGGTCGCGCCCGACGAAGTCGGCGACGAAGTCGTCGGCCGGGTGCGCGAGCAGGTAGGCCGGCTCGGCCACCTGGGCGAGCGTGCCGCCGACCCGCAGCACCGCCACCTGGTCGCCGAGCTTGACCGCCTCGTCGATGTCGTGGGTGACGAAGACGATGGTCTTGCCGAGCTCGTCCTGGAGGCGCAGGAACTCGTCCTGCAGCTGGTCGCGCACGACGGGGTCGACGGCCGAGAACGGCTCGTCCATGAGCATGACGGGCGGGTCGGCGGCCAGCGCCCGGGCCACCCCCACGCGCTGCTGCTGCCCGCCCGAGAGCTGGGCCGGGTACCGGTCGCCGAGATGCGCGTCCAGACCAACCCGCTCGATCAGCTCGCGCGAGCGGTCGTGGACCTTCTTCCGGTCCCAGCCGAGCAGCCGCGGCACCGTGCCGATGTTGTCGAGGACCGTGCGGTGCGGGAAGAGGCCGGCGTGCTGGATGACGTAGCCGATGCCGCGCCGCAGCTCGGCCTGGTCCATCCGCCCGGTGTCCTGGCCGTCGAGGAAGATCGAGCCGCGGGTGGGTTCGATCATCCGGTTGACCATGCGCAGGCTCGTGGTCTTGCCACAGCCGGACGGCCCCACGAGGACGGTGATCTTGCCCGTCGGCGCCGTGAGGCTGAGGTCGTCGACGGCGACCGTGCCGTCCGGGTACTGCTTGGTGACGCCGTCGAAGCGGATCATCCGTCGACCCTAACGGGCCCCGGTGCGGCCGGACCGCCTTGCCGGTCGGCCTTTCACGACACCGTGACCGCTCCGTGACCAGCGCCGCGGGCCCTAACGTGAGGGCGTGACGGGTGATGCGGGGTCGGTCGAGGTCGGCGAGCACCTCGACCGTGCATCGATGCGGGGGCGGATGGTCCTCGCGGGCCTCACCCTCGGCACCGGGGTGGCGATCCTCGACGGCAGCGTGGTCAACGTGGCCCTCCGGAGCATCGGCACCGACCTCGATGCCTCGCTCGCCCAGCTCCAGTGGGTCGTCAACGGGTACCTGCTGGCACTCGCCGCGCTCGTCCTCGTCGGGGGTGGCATCGGGGACCGGCTCGGGCGGAAACGGGTGTACCTCACCGGGGTCGGCTGGTTCGCCGCGGCCTCGGCGCTGTGCGCCCTCGCGCAGAGGCCGGCCCAGCTGGTCGGGCTGCGGGTGCTGCAGGGGGTGGGCGCCGCGCTGCTCACGCCGGGGGCGCTGGCCGTCATCCGGACCTCGTTCCGGCCGGAGGACCGGGCGGCGGCCATCGGCACGTGGGCGGGGTTCTCCGGCGTGGCGGCGGCGCTCGGGCCGCTCGTGGGCGGGTGGCTGGTCGACCACGCGTCGTGGCGATGGGTGTTCGGCCTCAACGTGCCGCTGTGCGCGGCCGTCGTCGCGCTGACCCTTCGAACGGCTCCGGAGAGCCGGGACCCGGATGCCGCCGGTCGACGGTTCGACGTGCCCGGGGCGGTGCTCACGGCGGTGTCGCTGGGCTCGCTCACCTACGTGCTGACGGCGGCCGGGACGCTGCCGCCGTGGGGAACGGCGGCTGGCTGGGTACTGGCCGTGGGTGCCGCGGTGGCCTTCGTCGTCGTCGAGCGGCGCTCGGCCCATCCGCTGGTCCCGTTGTCCCTCTTCGGTTCCCGCGTCTTCTCGGCCGCCAACGCGATGACCCTGCTCGTCTACGGAGCGCTCGGGTCGGTGACCGTCTTCGTCGTCCTCGAGTTCCAGGTGGCCGGGTGGAGCGCGTTGTCCGCCGGGCTGTCGAGCCTCCCGATCACCGTGGCGCTGATGCTGCTGTCGTCGCGCTCGGCGCGGCTGGCCGAGCGGGCGGGGCCCCGGCTGCCGATGACCGTCGGCCCGCTCGTGTGCGCGGCGGGCGCGCTGCTGCTCCTGCGCGTCGGCACGGACGCGGGGTGGGCCGACGTGCTCCCGGGCATGGTCGTCTTCGCCCTCGGGCTCGCGACGCTGGTCTCCCCGCTGACGGCGGCCGTGCTCGCGGCCTCTCCCGACAGCCGCGCCGGCGTGGCCAGCGGCGTGAACAACGCTGTCGCGCGAGCCGGTTCGCTGCTCGCGGTGGCCGCGCTGCCCGGCCTGGTGGGGCTCGCCGGTACCGACTACCTGGATCCCGACGCGATGACGGCCGGGTACCGCGCGGCGATGCTGTGGTGCGCCGGGCTGCTGGCAGCGGGCGGCATCGTCAGCTGGTTCGGCCTGTCCCGAGGAGGGCCTCGGTGACGAAGTCGGTCACCGTGCGGTGCCAGTAGGAGGCGCGGCGGAGCATCGCGTGCTTCTCCCCCGGGACCCGCAGGTGGGTGACGTCGGCGCCGGACTCCTCCCACCGCTGGGCGATGACGGCGGTGCGGCGCGGGTCGGTCATCCGGTCCCCGCTGCCGTGCATGAGGAGGACGGGGACGCCGGCGCGCGGCCGGCGGGCATCCCCTTCGACCCAGGGGGCGAGGGCGGCGACGGCGGCGACACCGGGCTCGGCCGCCAGCTGGAGGGCCACGCGCCCGCCCATCGAGTGGCCGACGAGGGCGACCGGCACGCCCGGGAGGACGCGGCGGATGCGGTCGAGGGCCCAGCGGGCGTCGTGCACGGGGTCCTGCTCGTGCCCGTTCCAGCCGCGGACCCGGTTCTTCAGGCGCAGCACCGCGAGCGAGCCGTCACCCGCGTGCTGGAGCGCGGTGGCGAAGGGGAGCATCCGCACGACCGAGAGGCGTCGCCACGTGACGCGCTCGTGGCTGCGCTCGGCCCCGCCGTGGAGGACGAGGACGACACCCACCGGGTCGTCGGGCACGTGGCCGCGCAGCTCGGCGCCGCCCCCGCCGTCGCGGGAGAGCAGGGCGTCGGCGAGCGCCAGCGGGGAGCCGGCCTCGTCGTCGTGGTGACCGGCGGCATCGGCGCTGCTCGCAGGGCGTTCGGGCATCAGGGGCCTCCGAGTCGGTACGGAGCGGTCTGCGGCGGACCGTCGTCCGCACCTGCGATGCGTACCCTGCGTCGGCACCGCGGGCGTGGACGGAGACCGTCACCGGCGTGTCGTGGAGGCGTTCGGCGCAGGTGGGGCGCCCGGATGGGTGGCGCCGACGACGCTCAGACGTCGGCGCGGTGGAAGTTCTGGAAGCTGCGGCTGGCGGTGGGGCCGCGCTGGCCCTGGTAGTGCGAGCCGTAGCCCTCGGAGCCGTAGGGGCTCTCGGCCGGGCTGCTCAGACGGAAGAAGGCGAGCTGGCCGATCTTCATGCCGGGCCAGAGCATGATCGGCAGGGTCGCGACGTTGCTGAGCTCGAGGGTGACGTGGCCGGTGAAGCCGGGGTCGACGAAGCCGGCGGTGGCGTGGGTCAGCAGGCCGAGGCGGCCGAGGCTGGACTTGCCCTCGACGCGGGCGGCGAGGTCGTCGGGGAGGCTGACTGTCTCGAGGGTGGAGCCGAGGACGAACTCGCCGGGGTGGAGGACGAAGCCCTCCTGCGGCTCGACCTCGACGAGGCGGGTGAGGTCGGCCTGGTCCTGGCTCGGGTCGATGACCTGGTACTTGTGGTTGTCGAAGAGCCGGAAGAACTTGTCGAGGCGCACGTCGACGCTGCTCGGCTGGATCATGTCGGGGTCCCACGGGTCGAGGACGACCCGTCCGGCCTCGATCTCGGCACGGATGTCGCGGTCGGAGAGCAGCACGGCGTCAGGCTACCGGTGGGGGTCCGGGGTGGGTGCGGTGCCGGGGTGCGGTTCGGCTAGACTTCCCGGCGCCGGGGAGGTCGCTCGTGTGGATCTCGACCCGGCACGCCGATGTAGCTCAATGGTAGAGCGCCAGCTTCCCAAGCTGGACACGCGGGTTCGATTCCCGTCATCGGCTCTGACGCAGAACGGACCGGGCAACGCTTTTCCGCCCGGTCCGTTCTGCGTCACTGGTGAGGTGGCCGGGAATCGGCGGGTCGCATGCTCTGCATGGGCGGAGCCGCCGGCGCGAAGCGCCCCCACGCGACGGATCCCGTCATCGGCTCTGACGCAGAACGGACCGGGCAACGCTTCTCCGCCCGGTCCGTTCTGCGTCACTGGTGAGGTGGCCGGGAATCGGCGGGTCCCATGCTCTGCATGGGCGGAGCCGCCGGCGCGAAGCGCCCCCACGCGACGGATCCCGTCATCGGCCCGAGCATCCGCTGGGAGCCCGAGCATCCGCGTGGGGCCCGAGCACGCCGGTCGAGGTGAAACCGGACCCTGAGGGGGCCCAGTTTCACCTCGACCGAGAGGACCACGCGGGCTTGAGCAACTCGTTCGAGGTGATAGCGCACCACCAGACGGTCCAGATTCACCTCGAACCACGAGGAGGTGTCGGCCCCGGCCACGCCGAGGGGATGGCCGCGACGGCACGGGTCTCACTACGCTCGCCGGATGGCGGCCCGTCTCCTCCTTCTCGCGGCGACCGTCTGCGCGGGACTCGTCGCGGGGGTGTACCTCTTCTACGCGCACACCGTCCTGCCGGCCCTGCGCGCGGCGGGTGACACGACCTTCGTCGCCGCCTACGCCGCCCTCGACCGCCGGATCGTCAACCCCTGGTTCCTCCTCACCTCCTTCCTCGGCGCCCCGCTCCTCGCCGGCGCGGCCCTGGCCGTCACCTGGGGCGACCCCGCGGCACCCTGGGTGGCCGCCGCACTCGTCCTCCACCTCGTGACCACGGCCGTGACCGCCATCGTCCACCTCCCCCGCAACGACCGGCTCAAGGCCCTCGCCGGCGACCCCGCCTCCACGGCAGCCGCCCGCGCGGCCCTCGAGGAGCACACCTGGGTGCGGTGGAACCTCGTGCGCGTGGCGACGTCCGTCGGCGCACTGGCGTGCGTCGCCTGGGGTCTGACCCTGGCGTAGGCCCTGCTCGGTCACGGCTCGCGCGTCCACCGGGCCGGCACGGGTCCGCGGGAGTAGCCTCCTCCCACCGCATGCAGGGGCAGCGGACGTCTCTGTCGTCCCGTCTTCCGAGGATCTCCGATGCACCTCCCCTCCCGCTCGGTCCGCACCGCACTCGTCGTCTCCGTCGCGGCCGCCCTCGCCGCCGGCGCCCCGACCGCCGGCGCCGTCACCGGCCCGCGCGCCTCCTCACCGGCCACCGCCGCGGCCGTGGCCCCGGCCGCCGCCCCGGCAGCCGCCGCCGCGTACACGTACACGGCCGCCGACCTGCGGCTGAACAGGGCCCTCAAGAGCAGGGTCACCACCGCCCGGTTCGGCACCGCGTTCTCCGGCACCGTCCTCGACGCCGGGAGCAACACGTTGATCTGGACGAGAGGTGGGTCGACGGCCCTGATGCCGGCCTCCACGACCAAGCTCGTGACCGCCCACAACGCCCTGACGGTCTTCGGCCCGGACGCTCGCTGGACGACCCGGGTGCGCACGATGCCGACGCGCGGTGACGTCGTCGTCGAGGCCACCGGTGACCCCGGCCTCTCGAGCGCCCAGCTCGACGCCATGGCCCGCCTGACGGCCGCCTGGCTGAAGGAGCAGGGCATCACCTCGTCCCGCGTGTGGGTCGACGACGACGTGTTCCCCACGCCGAGCCTTGCCCCCGGCTGGAAGGCCAGCTACGTCCCCGACTCGATCGCCCCGGTGCGGGGCCTGGTCCGCGACCAGCGCGGCTTCTCCGACACCTCCCTCGACGTCGGCGTGTACTTCCGCGACCGGCTCCGGGCGCGGGGCATCCCCACCGCCTCCTACGCGGGCCGCGCGAACGCAGCCCCCACCTCGACGACCATCGTGCTGAGCCGCGGCCAGACCGTGGCGACCCTCGTCAGCCGGATGCTCCTGGGCAGCGACAACGAGATCGCCGAGGCGCTGCACAAGCTGGTCGGGATCAAGCAGGGGACCGGGGCCTCGTGGACCGGCGCCCGCACCGCCCAGTCGAAGGTGCTCCAGGGCCAGGGGCTCGCGCTCACCGCGCTGTACGACGGCTCGGGCCTCTCCCGCTCCGACCGGCTCTCCAGCGTCCAGATCGCCCGCATCGTCGACCGCGGCATCGACAGCCGCTACCCGAAGCTCGCCCCGATGCGGCTGGTCGCCGCGATGCCCACGGCCGGCCGGACCGGCACGCTGGCGGCCAAGTACTCCCGCTTCACCACATCACCGTCGAAGTGCGCCGCGGGCAAGGTGTGGGCCAAGACCGGGCGCCTGGCCGACGTCGTCTCGCTCGCCGGGTTCACCCGCGCCGAGGACGGTCGCGTCAAGGTGTTCGCGTTCGTCGTCAACGGCAAGGAGTCGACGCTGCGCCTCCGCCAGGACGTCGACATGCTGGCCGCCACCGTGAACGGTTGCTACTGAGCCGAACCCGCGCGGGCGTCACGCATTGGGGAAGATCCAGCCCAGCACGGTGACCACGCCGATGACCGCCGCCACGACGAACAGCGCGGCCAGGATCCATCCGATGACCTGGGCGGCGTCCACGCCCTGGGCCGTTTCCTCGCCGTCCTCGTCGTCGACGAGCTCACCGGCCCGCACGAGCGGCTCGGGGGCGTCGTCGAGCCGCGGGTCGACGTCACGGGCCCGGGTGTGCAGGGCCTCGATGCGCGCCGCGCGCGGCTCGGAGCGCACCGGCGACGGCAGCGAGCGCCACATCACGGCGAAGTCGTCGGCGCACTGCTCGCGCCACGCGGCGACGGCCTCGTCGGCCTCCGGGCCCTTGGCGCCGGCGGCGAACCACACGGCGCCGGCACGGGGCAGGTCCCCCATCCCGTGGAGCACGTGCCCGAGGAAGGTGAGCGCCTCGGTGTCGTCCTCGACCTCGACGTGCGCCGCGAGCAGGTCACGGGCCTTCCACGACCGGCCGGCCTCGACGTGCCGGCGCGCCTCGTCGAGGACGTCCTGCGCGCTGCTCACCTGCCCGAGTATGCCCCTCCACGCGTCCCGTCCGGCGCTGCCGCGGCCCGCGCGGCGAGCGAGTCCTCGGCACGCAGGAGGGCGAGGGCGGCGTGCCACTGCTCGAGGGTCCGGCGGGACTCCTCCGGTTCGAGGCCGTCGGGCGCGGGGAAGACCATGACCTCCGGACGATGGGCGCCCAGCCCCGGGACGGCCTCGGCGAGACGCTCGGCCGTGAGCCCCGGGAAGCGTGCCGGGTGGGCGACGAGCAGGGCCGGGAGCACGGCGCCGTTCGACCCCGCCCCGAGGAGACGGGACGCGTTCGCGGACCGGTAGCCGACGATGCCGAGCTGGACGCCGGCATCGAGCAGCGCCTCCCCGAGCGAGCGCAGCGCGGCGGCGTCGCGAGGGGCGTCTCCGGCCTCGGCGAGCAGCTCGACCCGCTCGAGGACCCCGCCGGGCTGGGGCAGCACCGAGAGGGTGCCGTCGGCGCCGTCCCCGGCGACGGCGAGGCGCGTGTTCTCCGGGGACCGGTCCCGCGCCAGCTCGGTGAGCGTCTCCACGGACCAGGGCGCCTCACCCGGCTCCATCAGCCCCGCCTCGCCCAGCGGCGGGAGGCCGAGGGCGGCGACGAGCGCCTCGGCGGTGCGGCCGACGGCGGGGTCGTCGTACGCGAGGAGGGTCTCGGTCTCGCAGTGCAGGGCCCAGCCGGCGTCCACCCCGATCGGGAGAGACTCCTCCGCGTCCCCGCCCTCCCCCACGACGTCGACCATCGCGTCCCCGTCCCAGCGCACGGGCGCCCGTCGGTGCACCTCGACGGCCCGGTCGCCGTCGTCGACGACCCAGCGCAGCGCGCCGTGGTGGACCAAGCGGTCGAGGACCGGGGTGAGGCGGGTCGCGGGCGGGGTGACGACGACCAGCCGCCGACCGTCCTCGCTCGCGGTGAGCAGGGCGTGGGTCAGCCACGGCCCGAGACCCAGCACGGGCCGGCGCTGCACGAGGACGCACTCGGTCTCGCCGGCGGCGTCGAAGGGCGCGGGCGGCGAGGAGGCCGGCCCGGCCCCGGCGGCCGGACCCGGGACCTCAGGGAGGTCCACGGCATCCGTCCGGTCCGGGACGTCCGCCGGCACACCATCGGCCGACGTGACGTCGACGACCCGCCCGCCGGCCGACCCGACGAGCCGCTCGGCCAGCGCCCGCGCGAACGGCAGGTCGCCCCGCTCGCGCACGCAGAGCTCGGTCCAGGACGACTCGTCGTCGGTCAGCACCCCGAGCCCCAGCCGCCGCGCCTGCGCGACCGGTCGCTGCACCGACCGCGTGGGTCCGACCCACACGAGCTCGCGCCCGTCACCGTCGCGCACGGCGACCACCCGGCGGCCGCGGTCGGCATCGATGGTCGGCGAAAGGCCCTCGGGCGCAACCTCGTCCACGGCGAGGAGGAGGTCGGTGGGGTCGATGTCGCGCCGGGTGGCGACGACGAGGTCGAACGACATGGCGGCCATCGTGGCAGACGCCGGCCCGTGGCACGGGGTTGCCGTTCGTCACGAGGTGAGGTGTGATGGAGGACAGGGGTGGGGCCCGGAGGGACCGCGGTTCGCCCGCACGAAGGGGAGGTCGACATGAAGTTCGACATGGGAGACGCGACGCTCAGCACGCTGTCGAAGGGCACGGAGGGCTCGCACCAGGACCTCGGCGCGCTCGTCAAGCAGCTCGTCGCGGCTGTCGAGCCGCTCGAGGGGAAGTTCAACGGCGCCGGTCGACGCGCCTTCGACGCCTTCAAGGCCCGCACCGACGAGGTCGCCGCCGAGCTGAACGGCTCGCTGGGGATGATCCTCCAGGGCCAGGGCGGGATGGACACCGCCTTCCAGACCGGCGACCTCGAGGCCGGCGACAACGCGAGCCAGGCGCAGGGCCAGGCCAACTTCGACGGCGCACGCTTCTCGTCGCGCGCCTGAGCCACCCGGACCGAGGAGGAGAACCATGCCCAGCAGCGACCGCATCTCGTTCGACACCGGCGTCTCCGGCGCCGTCCAGTCCGACATCGGCTCGATCATCGGCCGCCTCGAGGCCCTGATGGCCCAGCGCGACGCCCAGGTGAACGCGGCGATGTCGGACTTCCAGGCCGACGGCGTGTCCGAGGAGTACCAGCACGTCGAGCAGCGCTGGCGCCAGGCCTCGGGCGAGGTCCGCGGCATCATCGACCTCGTCCGCAGCACGCTCGGGCGCAACGACGAGACCGCGGTGGCGGCCCAGGGGCGGGCCCGCTCGGCGGTCCAGAACATCGGCTGACCCGCACGGGTCCGACCGCGGGGGGACTCCGTGACGACGTGGGACATCGACGTGCCCGGAGCCGGGCGCGTCATCCAGCGTGCCGCCGACACCGCGGCCGCGTACGAGGCCGACCTCGGCGGGGTCGACGCCGCCACCGAGGCCGCCGTGTCCGCGCTGCCGAACAGCCCGCTCGTGGTGCAACGGCTCGGCGAGTTCGTGCAGGAGGCGGCCCAACCGCACCTGGAGCGCATCGTGGGGCACACGCACTCGGCGTTGCAGGGCACGACCGATGCCGTGTCGTTCTACGTCGCCGGTGACCAGGAGATGGCCGCGCGTGCCCAGCGCAACGCGGCGCTGGCGGCCTACCCCACCGACACCCCCGGCGTCGCGGCCCACGGGGTGACGCGCTGATGGACACCGCCGGACTCGTCCAGCTCGACGACCCCGGGGCGGTCCGGGCCTCGGGCACCGAGGTCGTCGCCGCGTTCCGGGCCGTGCGCGACCGCTCCCGCGAGGTCCGTGCGTCATGGCTCGGCCTCGTCGGCTACTACACGGCGCCCGAGCAGGGTGAGGTCCTCGCGGCGATGGAGGTGCCGGTCACCGAGGCCGACGCCGCCGCCGACAAGGCCGCCGTGGTGGCCCGGGCCCTCAGCGCCTACGGCGACCGGCTCGAGCAGCTGCGGGCCCAGCGCCAGGCCCTCGTCGCCGACATGGACGCCTTCACCGCGGACCGGGCGAGCATCGACGCCGAGGACCGGGACAACAACGTCCTGGAGTCGGCGTGGGACGCGATCACCGGGGAGCAGGAGCAGCTGCTCCACCGCGAGAACGCGCTCAACGAGCGGGCCGCGCAGCTCCTGGCGGACAAGGAGGCGGCCGAGCGCGACTGTGCCAACGCGATCGGGGACATCTGGGGCGGTGAGCACTACGAGGCCGGCGGCGAGACGTGGGCCGGCGACACGACGACCTACGGGATGACCGCCGAGGCCTACGTCGCGATGTCGCGCTCCGGCGACGCCCCGTGGGGGCACCCGGTGATGTGGGACAGCGACAACTGGCTGGTGCGCACGAACATGCTGCTCGGCGGGGCGTCCGAGTCGGTCACGGGGGCGGTCGGCTTCTTCGGCGATCTCTTCGGAGCCGACGGGAGTGGCCGGGCGAAGGCGGGCTGGTCCGGGCTGTGGCAGCTCGCACAGGACGCGAGCCGCTTCGCGTCACCCGGCAGCGCGATGGGCTCCTTCGCCTCCGACCCGCAGGGCAGCATGGAGGCATCGCAGCGACTGCTGACCGTGGGCAAGGGCATCGTCGCCTGGGACGACTGGGACACCTCCGGCTGGTACGCCGGCGGGAGCGTCGGCCTCGACGTCATCACGGCGATCGGCACCGGCGGGTCCGCCGCAGCGGTCAAGGGCGGGATCAAGGGCGCCGCCGCGACCCGCTTCGCCCGCCTTTTGGAGGTCGGCGCCGCGGTCGACGTGCGAGCCGCCGCGGCGGCGTCCCGGGTGCGTCTCGGCAGCGTCCTGTCCGCCCGCCTCGACGACTTCTCCGCCCTCGGGGAGCGCGCCGCGTCCCGGCTGCGGCTGCCCGGGCTCGAGCCGGCCGGCGTCCCGCGCTCGCTGCTCGACGACACCTCGGCGATGCGCCGCGAGGCCGATGCCCCGGCCCACCCCCGCACCGACCACCCCGACCTGACCAGCCGCGGCCCGGGCGCTCCCGACCACCCGACCACCCGGCCCTTCAGTGACCATCCGGCCCCGCACGACGCCACCCCCGAGGCGCCCACCCACCCCGACGGGCCGGCCGACGGCACCGGCCCGCGCACCACGCCCACCTCGGTCGACACGGTCGATGACGCGCCGTACCGCAGTCACCTGTACGACCCCGACAACCCGTACGCGGTCGACAACCTCATCACCGATGCCACCAGGGACCTCGAACCTTGGCGACAGCGGATGGAAGCCGGGCAGGAGTTCAACCGGATCAACCACGACCGCTACCCCGTCAACGAGCTGCGGCTCGACAACGGCAAGGTCCTGGACTCCTACGACCCCGCGTCTGAACGCATCGTCTCGCGCAAGCACACCGACCTGTCCTTCGTGCGCTTCGAGACCGCCAAGGGCTACCTCGACGAGGTCAAGGCCAAGTACGACACCGGTGAGACCATCGCCGACACACCTGCCAACCACGCGATGCTGCGCCGCGCCGGCCTCGAGGACCTCATCGGCACAAAGCTCGACGGCGCGCTGCAGCTCGAGGTGCCACCCCACACCCGGATCCCCGACGACGTCCTGCGCTATTCGGACCAGATCGAGGTCGATATCGTGGACGTGACTGGCCGCAACTACACCCAGGAATGGAGCGCTTTGCAGTGATCTACCGGTACGGCCAGCGATGGAACTCCCGGCGGGCGCACCCGGTGGACGAGATCGACGAGGACACCGCCAGGGCGTGGTTCGAGGCGAAGGAGCCGTGGTTCTCGGTCACCGCCCTGGACACCCCCGAGTCAAGGGTGCCGCGCTACACCCTGGAGATCGCCCCGGCCAAGGCGTTCGTGCGAGTACACACCTACTACCCCAGCGGGTCCCTCCTGGCTGGGCACGACTACGACGGCGGGCACGACCCGCACGGACAGCGGATGTTCTTGGAGACCGCGACGTTCTACAGCTACCCCGACATTGCGACCTTGTACAACCGCACGGACATGTCGGCGAAGGTGCAGTACCGCACCCGACCCGACGGGTACGTCCGCGTCGGGGCCTACCGCGCCGACACCCGCCGCGAAGAGGTCACCGAGTACCGCGACGTCCCGGTCGACGACCTCTGGGTGCCCGCGCTCACCGAGTTCGGCGACTGGGACCGCTTCGAGGTCGCCCCCGGCGCAGCCCCGGGCCCGGCCACCAAGACCGGATGATCCCTGATCCCCTCCTCCCCCAGATGGGCACCATGACCTGGCGCGCGATCGCCCCTGAGGAGACCCTGCGGATCCTCACCGTCATCGACGCCCTGCCCTGGCCGCTGTCGAAGGCTGATGCCAAGCAGCACTTGGTCGGCCGGCTCGGCTGGACGCTCAACGACGAAGGATTCATGCGCAACCACGCCGCCGGCCTGAACTGGCCCAACGTTTCGGTCAACGCGTCGCCATCCGGCACTTCAGACGTGGGGTTCAACATCAGCGACCTCGAACGCGAACACCACGACAGCCCCGAGTGGCTGGCCTGGCGCGATGACCATTTCACCCTCACCGTGCGCCACCTAGCACAGGCCTGGGGTCCGTACCGGATGATGGACGAGGACAGCGACTACCCCCAGGCACGGTGGGACCTACCCAGCGGCGGACGGGTCAACATCGTCAAGTACCGCAAGTCCCTCAAAGCCGGGTACGTCACCCCGCACATGGCCGCCATCGAACGCCGCCGGGGGTACTGACCCGGGCTCGCTGCATCGCTCAGGTGCCGGGGTCCCCACACAGCGTCTCGGCCCCGTGCGTGAGCTCGTCGGCGAACTGGAGCAGCCGGACCCACCGGTCGGGGACGGCGGCTGCGCCGTCCCGGGCACCGAGCAGCCCACCCGCGATCGCTGCGTTCGAGTCGGTGTCGCGCCCGATCCGCACGACGTCGACCAGAACCGGTTCGAGCGGACGGGGGTCGAGCACCGCGGCCACGGCGATCTGCAACGAGTCCAGCACGAACCCCCCTCCGTCGCCGGCGAGCCGGGCCCGACCGGACACGAGGTCGGGGACCGACGGCCGCCGAGCGTCCTCGAGGATCTCGACGACCTCGTCGACGCCCAAGCCCCGGGCCGTCTCCACGGCGACCTCGAGGGCGATCACGGGCTCCGCACCATCGAGCAGCGCCGCGACCATCTCGACGTAGGCGGCACACGACGCGGTGCACCGCGGGTCGTCGTGCGTCACCGCCGAGATCTCCACGGCGAGCCGGACGCGACGGCGCGCGTCACGCTCGGCGAGGGCTGTCGGGACGCAGCGCATCAGCGACCCGTTTCCGGCCTGTCCCGGGCCCGACCCGGCCCGCCGCGGGTCGCCGGAGGCGCGGTAGCGCGTCAGCCCGGTCCGGGTCGCGCCGCCGATGTCACGCGGTGGGACGCCGACGACACGTCCGGGCCACCGCCCCTCGAACCAGTCGAGCATGTGGTCGGCCGCGGCGCGCACGACGTCGTCCGGCCGGTCGAGGTGGGCCAGCAGGACCGCGCGGGTCAGGTCGGTGTCGTCGGTCGCATGGCCGACCGGCCAGTCGAACGGGCCGCCGCCGACGATGTCCCACAGCCCGTCGGGGTAGCGGTCGAGGATCTCCTCGCGCGAGGAGAACTCGACCGCCGCGCCGAGGGAGTCACCCGCGTGCACCCCCAGCAACGCCCCCACGGCGCGGTCGAGCCGACCCCCGTGCCCCACCATCAGTCCGTCATCCCGAAGCCGTGGCCCTCGAGCGGCTCCTCGGCATCCTCCGGGAGCGCCACCTGCACCGTGATGACCGGCTCCCCCGTGCGCACCAGCTGCGCCCGGCCGGTGGGCAGCCGGGCCGGGCGCACCGTCCCGATGAGCTGGCCCTCGGACCGGTCACCGGAGAAGAGCAGCCCGACCGAGCCGGAGTCCCGCACCGCCGAGAACGCCGGCTCGAAGACGCCCCTGGATGCCCCCGCCGTGCGGCGGGCCAGCACGACGTGCAGGTTCACCTCGCCGGCCATCGCGACGAACGGGACGAGCGCCTGCAGCGGCGACCCTCCACCCGCCGTGACGACCTCGTAGTCATCGACCACGACGACGATCTTCGGTTGCGGCACAGCCACATCCGAATCCTCACCGCCGTGCGGGACCCGGGACGTCAGCTCCGGGACGAGGGCCGCGACGAGCCGCTCGGCCATCGTCGAGGACCCTGCGTACGCCCCGAGGTAGTCCTCGGGCACCTCGCCCTTGAGGACGCGGCGCGGGTCGACCACCGCGAAGACGAGCTCGTCCGGCCCGTACTGCCCCACCAGCGTCCGGATGACGTGCCGCAGCATCGAGGTCCGACCGGTCTGCGTCGCCGATGGCGACCACGTGCCGGTCCAGGCCCTCGAGGTCGAGGGCGACGGTCTCGAGCGTCGACTCGCTGAGGCCCAGCGGGACCAGGCCACGACGCCCGGCACGCTCGAGCGCGGAGGCGGGCACGACCGGGGGCAGCAGCCGCACCCGTTGCGCGGTGCCGACCGCCGTGTCGCGTGCCAGCGCGACGAGCTCGGCCAGACCCTCGGCCGCCGACACGCGGTCGGCCCGACCGTCGACCCGCGGCAGGGCGACCTGCGCGAAGAGCGCGGTGGGCAGCAGCACCCGACCGGGCGGGGCGTCGCGGAGGGTCTCGCTGAGCGCCCGCCCGACCGCGGACTCCGTCGGGTCACCGAGCCGCAGCTCGAGCTTGGTCCCGAAGAACGACTGCTGCGCGAGCCGCACCTCGTTCCAGCGGCTCACCGTGGCGACGACGTGGAGGCCGAGGCCGGCCCCGCGCCGCACGACCTGCTGCAGGAGCCGCTCGACCTCCTCGAACTCCTCCGCGAGCTGGCCGTAGCCGTCGACGAGGAGCACGACGTCGGCGAGCATCACGCCGTCGGGCACCCGGCCCTCGCGCTGCGCGACCCGGGCGGCCGGCAGCCCGTCGAGGCGCAGCTCGTGGAAGAGCTGCTCGCGCGCGGCGAGCACGGCCGACACCTCCTCCACGGTGCGCCGCACCACCTCCGGGTCACTCCGCACCCCGATGCCCGCGACGTTCGGCAGCGCGTCGAGGGCCTGGAGGCTGGAGCCCAGCAGGTCCACGCCGAACACGACGGCATCCAGCGGCGAGTGGGTGAGCGCGAGCGAGGCCGCCAGGGTGCGCAGGACGGTCGTGCGACCCGTGCGCGGACCGCCGACGACGAGCACGTGCCCACCGGCCGCCGAGAGGTCGATCTCCCACGCAGCCTGCGCCTGGCGCCGTGGGTCGTCGAGGAGACCCATCGGGACCCTGAGGTGGCCGGCGTGCGGGATGCGCGCGCCCGCCGAGGTCGCCGACGGCCGGCCCGCGACGTCGTCGAGGGTCAGCTGCGCCGGCAGCGGCGGCAGCCACACCGCCTGCCCGGTCGCCGGGCGGCGGGCGATCTGGCCGACCATCGTGCCGAGCAGCGTCGGCCCGCTCGGGCCCTCGTCGCCGTCACCGTCGTCCTCGGGCGGGCGGGCCACGCCCACCTCGTCCTCGTCGACCGGCGTGCCGTAGGCGGGCACCGGGAGCACCTGCGGCGCGACGTCGACGTCCTCCTGCTCCTCGGGGAGCGGCCCGGACACGTACCCGGACCGGAAGCGAGAGTAGATCGTCGTGTCGACCTTGAGGTACCCGTACCCGGGCAGCGCCGGCAGCGAGAAGGCATCGGGGGTGTCGAGGATGGTGCGGCTCTCGGCCTCTGACAGCGTGCGCAGGCCGATCCGGTACGACAGGTAGGTGTCGAGACCGCGCAGCTTGCCGCCCTCGATGCGCTGGCTGCTGAGGAGCAGGTGCACCCCGATGGACCGCCCGATGCGACCGATCGAGAGGAACAGCTCGATGAAGTCCGGTCTCGCGGTGAGCAGCTCGCCGAACTCGTCGATGACGACGAGGAGGTGCGGCAGCGGGGGCAGGGACTCGCCGGCCTGGGCGCGCTCGCGGCGCAGGCGCCGGTACGCGGTGACGTCGGCGAGGTTGCCGGCGTCCTTGAGCACCTGCTGGCGGCGCTCCACCTCGCCCGACAGGCTCGCGTACACCCGCTCGACGAGCGTCGCGTCGTCGGAGAGGTTGGTGATGACGCCCGAGACCTGGGGCGCGTCGGCGAAGGGCGCGAACGTCGCGCCGCCCTTGTAGTCGACGAGGACCATCGCCAGGTCGTCCGGACCGTGCGAGGCGAGCAGGGCCAGGACGAGCATCCGCAACAGCTCGGACTTGCCCGAGCCGGTCGCCCCGACGCACAGGCCGTGCGGCCCCATCCCGAACTGCGCCGCCTCCTTGAGGTCGAGCATCACCGGCTCGCCCTGGTCGTCGGTGCCGATCGGCACCCGGAGGAAGGAGGTGCGGGTGCGCGGCCCCCACAGCCGGTCGAGGTCGAGGCGCTCCGGGTCCTCGACGTCGAGCAGCCCGGTGATCGCGTTGGTGCGGGTCGACACGTCGTGCTCGAGGGAGTCCGGGGAGAGCCGGAGCCCGGCGAGGTGGCGGGTCAACGTGTCGCACTCGGACACCGACCAGTCGTCGAGCACGACCGCGCGCCGGCTCGGCGGGGCATCACGGCGCTCGTAGTGGTGCACCTCGGCCCGGTCGGGGTCCTCGCCGGACTGGAGGATGCGCAGCCGGACGTCCTCGGGCTCCTGGCGCCGGTCGTCGACGAGGTGGACGAGCGTGACGCCGAGGTCGGCCGCGCCGTGCTCGCGGTCGCCGAGGGTGATGACGCGCGAGTCCTCGTCGACGTCGAGCAGCACGACGAGCGTGGGCTCGCGGCCCGCCCGGTCCCCTGACAGGTAGTTGCGGCGGGCCTCGGCGGCCCGACCCAGCCGGCGCCGCAGGTCCTCGCGGAGCATCCGGTCGAGGGTGACGACGTCGGGCGCGAGCCGGCGCAGCGGCCCGAGCGGGGTGGTGTGCCGCTGGTCGGCCAGGTGCGGCAGCCAGGCCAGCCAGTCCCAGCGACCACGTCGGGCGGGGGCGACGGCGGCCGCGAGGTGGAGGTCCTCGGGAGAGACGAACGTCGCGGCCTGCGCGACGAGGATGCGCGCCACCCGCTGCCGGAACTCGGCGTCCCCGACGACGCTCACCGACCCGACACCGTCGAGGGGCACCCGCACCGGCAGCTCGTCGAGGGTCGAGAAGCGGCCCTCGAGGAGCTCGAGCTCACCGTGCATGAACTCGTCGGTCTCGGTGAGGGCGTCGGTGTCGCCCTGCCGCGTGAACTCGCGGACCCGGACGCTGCCCGTGCCGAGGCGGACCGCGAGGAAGTCGGCGTCCCCGCGGCGGCGCTCCCAGAGGCGCGTGCCCTCGCGGACCAGGGGCAGCAGGAGGGCCGGGTGCGGGTCGGCCTCGCGCGCCGCCTCGACGAGGGCGTCCTCGCCGTCGCGCAGCCCGGACCGCGTGCGCTCGAGGTAGCCGAGGTAGGCCTCGCGGCGGCGGACGCGCGCCCGGGTCGCCTTGCCGCGCTGCGAGACCACCATGACGACCGAGGCCAGCAGCGTCACGACCATCATCAGCGCGCCGACCGCCGCCAGCCCGGAGCCGCGGAAGAGCATCATCACCGTCATCGAGGCGCCGGCGCCCAGCAGCGGCACGAGGGTCAGCAGCCCCTGGAGGCCGCCCCGACCCTCCGGCATCACGGGCGGGCGCTCGACGACGTGCGCAGAGGGGCCCGGCGGGCTGGCCGTCGTGCGGGCCGCCCGGTGGACCAGGCGGACGCTCACGGCCGCGCCACCGCGGTACGGACCGCCCACGCCGCGATGCGCGCGACGTCGACGGTGGTCTGCGGAGCCAGCAGGGTCGGGTCGAGTGCCGCCGCCCCGGCGAGGTGCCGGTCGTGGTGCAGCACCAGGCCGGTGACCCCGAAGGTGTCGACGGCCCGCAGGGCCTTGGCCGGCGAGACCCCCGAGGTCGGCGTCGACTTGGAGACGACGACGAGGACCCGCTCGGGGGTCCATCCGTCGCGCAGCGCCTCCTCGAGGACGACCGCCGCCGCGCCCAGCCCGCGCACGCTGCACTCGCCGACGACGAGGAGCGCCTCGACCCGGGCCGCGGGCTCCGGGAGCCGCTGGCCGCCGTCGGTGAGGGTCATGCCGGCGACCCGGCGCAGGTCCGTGGCGAGGCGCTCGCCCTCGCCCGCGACCGCGGAGGCCGGCGCGTAGGCGAGCAGCGACCGCGACCGTTCGTGGCGCTGGCGCGACCCGGTGGTGACATCGGCGTGCGGCGGCCGCACGAGGCGGTCGGCGAGGCCGATCCGGCCGGGGGCGTCGTCGACGAGGGCCACACCGTCGAGGCGGCGGGCCTGCAGCTCGTGGGCCAGGCAGGCCGCGAGGGTCGTGGCCCCGGCCCCGCCGTGCCCGCCGACCACCCACAGCCGCCGCCCGGTGGAGACCGGCGCCTGCTCCTGCTCCCACGCCTGGGTCAGCTCGCTCGGGGCGGCGTCGGTGCCGACGAGGGCGCCGAGGTGGGCGGCGACCCGGCCCGCCGCCGACCGGGCCGGGCGCCGGGAGAGCTCGTCGTAGAGGGCCGCCGGACGGCTCCGGCGGGAAGGGCCGGAGGGGTCGGTGGGCTCGGACGGCGCGTCGGGCGCGGATCCGGCCGGCGGGGCCTCGACACCGGCGGTCTCGGGATCGAGCTCGGCCCCGGCGGAGGGGTCGGCCGCGGCCGAGGGCTCCAGTGGGGCGGACGGCTCGGCATCGACGCGTGCCGGTGGGCGCAAGGTCGACGGGGTCCACTCCGTGGGGGTCGGGTCGCTGGGGCTCATGCTGCTCCTCCCGCTCAGAAGGTGGTCAGGAGGTCGGCGTAGGCACCGAAGGCGCCGACGAGGAGGGGCAGGCCGGCGAGGACCGCGACGGTCTCGACCCGGGCCGCCCAGCGCCGGCCCGTCGCGGCCGCGAGCGCGCCGGGCGGGCGCGCGACCATCCCGAGCGCGACGACGGCTCCGGCCACGAGGACGACGACGACGGGGACCGCGCCCACCGACCAGCGCTCGACCCCGACGGCGGCCAGCCCCCCGAGGCCGAGCAGGCCCGCGGCGAGGACGACGACCCGCTCGAGCACCAACGGGAAGTGGCGGGTGCGCACCAGCCACGCGACGCCCTGGGAGCCGACGAGGGCGAGGACCCACGGGTCGGCCGGCGCCGACAGGGCGGCGGTGCAGAGCGCGGCGCCGCCCGTGGCCGCCGTGAGCACGACCGCACCGGCCAGGGACAGGTGCGCTGCGGTGACCGCCCGGACCACCCGCCGGCTGCGCAGGTCCAGCCCGCGGCCGAGGTCGGTGTCGACGGCGAACGCCCCGGTGGTCGCCAGGGCGAGTCGCGGCAGCAGGCCGAGCACGGCCGTCGCCGCGACCGCCACGACCGCCGCCGTGCTGCCGACGTCGCCCGTGACCACCCACGTCACGCCGCCGGAGACGACGAAGAGCAGCCACGCCGCCAGCGAGGCCAGCCCGGCGCGGGGCTCGTCGAGGCACCACGCCGCGCTCAGCCCGACGAGGGGCAGGGCCAGCACGAGCCAGCCGACCGGCCAGGCGCCCTCCGCGAGGGTGGTGAGGACGGCGGCGACGGCGAACGCCGCCCAGGCCGCCCCGAAGCCCACCCAGGCGGCGGCGCGCGTGGACCACCGGGCAGCAGCGAGGGAGGCCGCGAGCGCGAGCATCCCGACGGTGGCGAACACCGCCGCACGGTCGACGCCCCCGGCCGAGGCCGCCACCGCCGCCGCCGTCCCGAGCAGGAGCGCGGCGACGAGGGCGAGGCCCCACACCCGGTTCGTGGCGTCCCAGGCCCCGGCCGGCCGCTCCTCCTCGACGGCGTCGACGAGGTCGTAGACCACGGGGTCGGACGGGGCCTCGGCCGCGGCGACGACCCGCAGCTGGACGCCGTCGCGCAGGCCTGCCTCCCCGAGCGGGCGGGCCGCGGCGAGCACCCGGCCGTCGAGCGTCGCGACGTGCCGGAGGGTGCCGTCGTCGGGATGGCCGAGCAGCTCGAGGACGACCGGGACGAGGGCGGCGACCGGCCGGTCGGTGGGGAGGACGACATCGACCGCCCGGCCCTCGGCGAGGACGGTGGCGCGCAGGAAGGGGCCGACGACGTGGTCGGTCGGGGAGGCGCTCACGAGGGGCTCCCGGTCGTGGTCGGCGTGGGCTGCACGGACGGCGGGGACGTCGGCGTGGTCGTGGCGGGCGTGGGCAGGCCCGCGCGCGACCGGCCGATCGCCGGGTCGTCGGCGAGCAGGTGCACGACGAAGGCGACGGCGACGCAGACCGCGCAGCCGAGCACGGCGAGGAAGGCGCCCGCGAGGTGGGTGCCCACCCGGTCGTCCCACGTGCGGCGGAGCCGGTCGGGGCCGTGGAGCAGGGCCTCGGCGAGCCGGCCGCGGCGCACCCCCGTGGCCTCGATCAGCTGCTCGTCGTAGTTGTCGGCCACCGGCCTCACCGATCCTCCGCCGTCCCCGGCCCCGTCGTGCGTCCCCGGGAGACCGGGCCCCCGACCCGGCGGGGAGCGCGACGGTCTCCGACCGGCAGCCTAACCGGGCCCGCGCGGTGTCGCCGGGGGGTGCCACCTTGCGCTGGTTACCCGCTGGTAGCACACTGGTGAGCAAGCGCTCACTTTGCGACGTCTCCGGGAGGACCACCATGGGCCACTACAAGAGCAACCTGCGCGACATCGAGTTCACCCTCTTCGAGGTGCTCGGTCGCGGCGACGTCCTGGGGTCCGGCCCCTACGAGGAGCTCGACGCCGACACCGCGCGCGAGATGCTCAAGGAGGTCTCCCGGCTCGCCGAGCACGAGATCGCCGAGTCCTTCGCCGACGCCGACCGCAACCCGCCGGTGTACGACCCGCAGACCCAGGCCGTGACGATGCCGGAGTCGTTCGCCAAGAGCTTCGCCGCCTACCGCGACAGCGGCTTCTGGAACATCGACCTGCCGGCCGAGCTCGACGGCACCGTCGCCCCGCCGAGCCTGCGCTGGGCCGTCAACGAGATGCTCCTCGGCGCCAACCCCGCCCTGGCGATGTTCGCCGCCTCGTACTCCTTCGCCAAGCTGCTGCACACCCTCGGCACCCCCGAGCAGCAGAAGCTGGCGAAGTGGATCGTCGAGAAGGGCTGGCACTGCACGATGGTGCTCACCGAGCCCGACGCCGGCTCCGACGTCGGTGCCGGCCGCACCAAGGCCGTGCAGAACGAGGACGGCACCTGGACCATCAGCGGCGTCAAGCGCTTCATCACCAGCGCCGAGTCCGACATGGTCGACAACGTCGTGCACTTCGTCCTCGCCCGTCCCGAGGGCGGCGCGCCGGGCACCAAGGGCCTCTCGCTCTTCATTCTCACGAAGTACGCGGTCGACCTCGAGACCGGTGAGCTCGGCGAGCGCAACGGCGTCTACGTCACCAACGTCGAGAAGAAGATGGGCCTGAAGGTCTCCCCCACCTGCGAGCTCACGTTCGGCGGCGAGAAGCCGGCCGTCGGCACCCTGCTCGGCGAGGTCCACGACGGCATCGCGCAGATGTTCCACGTCATCGAGAACGCGCGGATGATGGTGGGCACCAAGGCGATCGCCACGCTGTCCACCGGCTACCTCAACGCGCTCGAGTACGCCAAGGAGCGGGTCCAGGGCGCCGACCTCACCCAGATGACCGACAAGACGGCGCCGCGGGTCACCATCACCCACCACCCGGACGTGCGCCGCTCGCTGATGCTCCAGAAGGCCTACGCCGAGGGCCTGCGCGCGCTCGTGCTGTTCACGGCGAGCCAGCAGGACATCGTCGACCAGCACCTGCTGGCCACCGGGGAGCACACCTTCGAGACCGGCTCGCCGGCCGACGTCGCCAACCGCGTCAACGACCTGCTGCTGCCCATCGTCAAGGGCCTGGGCTCCGAGCGCGCCTGGGTGCTGCTCGGCACCGAGTCGCTCCAGACCTTCGGCGGCTCCGGGTTCCTCCAGGACTACCCGATCGAGCAGTACGTCCGCGACGCCAAGATCGACACCCTCTACGAGGGCACGACGGCCATCCAGGGCATGGACTTCTTCTTCCGCAAGATCGTCCGCGACAAGGGCCAGGCGCTGACCCACCTCTCGACGCAGATGCAGGAGTTCGCCAAGGACCTCGGCGCGCACGGCGGCCGCATCGACCGCGAGCGCGAGCTGCTCGGCCAGGGCCTCGAGGACGTCCAGGGCATCCTCGGGTTCATGGTCGGCGAGCTGATGAAGTCCGACCCGCGCCAGGGCGGTGAGCTGCCGAACCTCTACAAGGTCGGGCAGAACACCTCGCGCCTGCTGCTCGGGGCGGGCGACCTCGTCGTCGGCTGGCTGCTGCTGCGCCAGGCGGCGGTGGCCCTCGACGCGCTCGCGGCCGGTGTCGAAGGTCGCGACAAGGACTTCTACGAGGGCAAGGTGGCGGCCGCGCAGTTCTATGCTCGTCAGGTGCTGCCCCGCCTCTCGGCGGAGCGCGCGATGGCCGAGGCGACCGACAACGAGCTGATGGACCTGCCCGAGTCGGCCTTCTGACCGGCCCCCACGACCCCGGGTCGGGAGCGCAGCCCGGAGCGCGCTCCCGACCCGGCCCCACACGCCGACGGCCCGCCCCCTGAGGGGCGGGCCGTCGTCGTCGGTGCGGTGGGCGTCAGCGGGGGTCGACGTCCGTCCGGTCGACGCGAGTGCCGGTCGAGGGGTCGACGGTGGACTGGCGCGTGGCGCTGTAGCCGCGATTGCTGCGGCCGCGCATCGCGAAGGACAGGAGGATGGCGACGACGCCGGCCGCCATGAGGATGAAGCCGAGGGTGTCGTCGTCGATGCCGGGGAGGTCGATGTTGAGCGCGAAGGACAGGATCGCGCCGATGACGATCAGGACGATGCCGAGGCCGATGTACATGGGGGTCTCCTCTGGGTACGGGGTCGGCTGGTGCGACGACCATAGCCCCGCGGAGCGGCCACGTCTAAGGTTTGTGCAAACTTTGTGCGGCGCGTCGCCGTGGCGTCAGGAGCCGCCGCCGCCGTACCCCAGGCCGGGCCCTCCGCGGTGCTGGCCCTGGACGGCGGCCGACTCCGCGCCGAAGGGCGCCTCGCCGGTGAACTCCCCCGTGCTGCCGCTGGCCCGGCGACGGCGCTCGATCAGCAGCCCGAGGACGACGATCACGACCAGCAACCCGATGACCCACCACATGGCGCTCAGAGCATCCCGCCGCGGTCGGCCTGCCGGTCGGCCTGCATCGCTGCCGTCTCGGCGCTGTACGGGGCGTCCGGGTGGGGGCTGCGGTTCGTCTCGGTGCGGCGCCGCCCGCCCTTGACGGCGGTCCACACGGTCCCCACGACCCCGAGGACGACGACGGCGATGATGAGGATCAGTCCGATGGTGGTCGGCATGGCCCCTTCCCCCTTCTCGACCCCGTGGGGTCGCGCGTTGGACGGTCATCGTCCCGCGCGGCGGCGCCGTTGTCCACGGTTCCGGCGCTGCGGCGCTCAGACGAAGGAGCCCGGGTTGAGGATGCCGTGCGGGTCGAGGGCGGCCTTGACGCGGCGGTTGAGCTCCATGACGTCGGGACCGAGCTGGTCCTCGAGCGAGCCCTTCTTCAGCCGGCCGACCCCGTGCTCGCCGGTGATCGTGCCGCCGAGGTCGATGGCGGCCCGCATGATGTCGTCGAAGGCCAGCCGGGCGCGGCGCTCGGAGTCGGGGTCCGTGGCGTCGTAGACGATCGCGGGGTGGGTGTTGCCGTCGCCGGCGTGCGCGACGACGGGGATCTCGACGCCGTGCCGCTGGGCGATGGCCTCGACCTCGGCGAGCAGCTGCGGCAGCTGGGGTACGGGGACCCCGACGTCCTCGGGGAGGACCGCGCCCCGAGGCTCGAGGGCGGTGAAGTGCACGCGCCGGGCCTGGACGAACATCTCGGCCTCGTCGGGGTCGTCGGTGGCGACGACCTCCTTGGCGCCGGTGACCTCGCACGCGGCGACGATGGCGGCCACCTCCTCCTCGCGCGAGGCGCCCGGGGCATCGGACTGGATGAGCAGCAGGGCGCCGGAGTCACGGTCGAGGCCCATCGGCTGGAAGTCCTCGACGGCGTTGATGGAGGCGCGGTCCATCAGCTCGACCATCGAGGCACGCACCGTGCGGCCGAGCTCGATGACGGCGGCCGCGGCGTCGGCGACGGTGGGGAAGAAGGCGATGACGGTGCTGCGCGGCGCTTGGGCCGGGACGAGGCGCAGGACCGCGCGGGTGACGATGCCGAGGGTGCCCTCGGAGCCGACGAAGAGCTTGAGCAGCGAGAGCCCGGCGACGTCCTTGACGCGCTTGCCGCCGAGGGTGACGAGGCGGCCGTCGGCGAGGACGACATCCATCCCGAGGACGTAGTCGGTGGTCACGCCGTACTTGACGCAGCAGAGGCCGCCGGCGTTGGTGGCGATGTTGCCGCCGATCGAGCAGATCTCGAAGGAGCTGGGGTCAGGCGGGTACCAGAGGCCCTCTGCGACAGCGGCGTTCTTCACCTCGACGTTGAGGGCTCCGGGCTCGACGACGGCGACCCGCGCGGCGGTGTCGATCTCGACGGCACGCATCCGCTCGAGGCTGAGGACGATCGTGCCGTCGACGCCCATCGAGCCGCCGGAGAGGGAGGTGCCGGCCCCGCGGGGGACGACGCCGATGCCGTGGCGCGCGGCCCAGCGGACGGCCTCCTGAACGTGCTCGGCGTTCTCGGCGCGGACGGCGGCCAGCGGGGTGCCGGCGCTCGCGTCGTGGGTCCAGTCGTGGCGGTACTTCTCGAGGGCCGCGGGGTCGGTGGCGACGACCCCCTGCGGGAGCGCGGCCACGAGCTCGGCGACGGCTGCGTCGACGTCGGTGTCCATGCCCCCACCCTCGCAGATCCCCAGCGTCGAGGGCGGAAGTGGTCGCCCCATCGACCGCGAGCGCACTCGACCCCGGGAGCCCCCTGGCCCCCTCGGCGTCGAGTGCGGAAGTGGTCGCCCCAGCGACCGTTTCCGTACTCGAGGCCGGGCCTGTGGAGAACTCGGCGGGCGATGCGGCCCCGCGCCCGACACTTCCCGCATGGACCCGTGGACCGAGCTCGCCGAGCGCCAGGCCGGCGCGCTCGCCTGGCGCCAGCTCCACGAGCTCGGCGTCACCCGCTCCCTCGTCCGCAACAAGCTGGCGTCGGGGCGATGGGCGCGCCGTACGGAGTCGGTGCTCACCACGACGACCGGGCCCCTGTCGGACGAGCAGCGCCACTGGGTCGCGGTCCTGCACTGCGGTCCCGACGCGATGCTCGGCGGCCTCACCGCGCTGGGCCTGCACGGCCTGAGCCGCTGGGAGCGCGACGAGGTCTGCGTCATCGTCCGCAACGCCGACTCCTTCGAGCCGGTCGACGGCATCTCCCTGTTCCGGACGCGACGCCGGCCGGCCGTTCTGCGCGGCGAGCACGACCTCCCACGGTGTCGGGTCGAGCCGGCTGCCCTGCTCTGGGCGGCGCACGAGCCACACCCTCGGTCGGCCTCCGGCCTGCTGGCGGCGGTCGTCCAACAGGGGCTCACCACCCCGGAGAGGCTGCTGACGTGGGTGGACATCCTGAGGCCGCTTCGTCGGGCAGGGGCCTTCCGCGAGCTGCTGCACGACATCGAGGGTGGGGCGCAGTCGCTCGGCGAGGTGGACGTCGCCCGGCTGTGCCGGACGTGGGGCCTGGTGGCGCCGCACCGGCAGCGATGTCGCGTGGACCGGTCGGGGCGTCAGCGGTTCACCGACTGCGAGTGGGACCTCCCGGACGGTCGGGTCCTCGTGCTCGAGGTCGACGGCGCCTTCCACCTCGACGTCGAGCAGTACACCGATGACGTCCGCCGGCAGCGGGGCCTGACGACGCCCGAGCGCTCCGTCATCCGGTGCACGACCGAGGAGCTGCGACGTGAGCCCTGGTCGGTCGGGGCCGATCTCGTGGCCCTGGGCGTCCCACGGGTCGCCGCCCCCGCAGCCGGTTGAGGTCGGGCTCCGGCGACTCCGGCGTCGAGTGCGGAAGTGGTCGCTCCGGCGACCGCGAGCGCACTCGACTCTCGGGGAGAGGGGTGGTCAGAGGCGGCGGTCGGCGAGCACCGGGAAGGCCTCGCGGTAGGCGGCGGTGGCGGCGAGGTCGACGTCGACCGAGAGCACCGCCTCGTCGGTGTGCGCTGCCTCGCCCAGCACCTCACCGTTGGCCGCGACCACCTGGCTGTGCCCTCCCATCGGGGTGCGCGCGTGCGTCCCGCCGGTGTTCACCTGCACCACGACGCACTGGTTCTCCACCGCCCGCGCGCGCCCGAGCAGCGTCCAGTGACCCACCCGCGCCGCCGGCCAGGCCGCCGGCACGAGCACCAGCTCGGCGCCGGCCTCCTGCTGGCGGCGGTACAGCTCGGGGAAGCGCAGGTCGTAGCACGTGGAGAGACCGGTCCGCACGGTGCCGCCGGCCCCGTCGGGCAGGTCGAGGACCATGACCTCCTCACCCGCCTCCATGAGCTTCGGCTCGCCGGCGCCGAACCCGAAGCGGTGCACCTTGCGGTAGGTCGCGAGCAGGCCGCCATCGGACCCGAACAGCAGGGAGGTGTTGGCCAGCGTGTTGCCGTCCACGCCGGGCTCCGGCAGCCGCTCGACGAAGGACCCGGCGTGCAGCACCACTCCGGCGGAGCGGGCGGCATCGGCCATCGCCCCGGCCCACGGCCCGTCGAGGGGCTGGGCCTCACCGTCCCAGCGCGTGTAGTCGAAGCCGGTGGGGGCCCACAGCTCGGGCAGCACGACCAGGTCATGGCCCGACAGCCCGGACACCAGCCCGGCGACCCGCTCGGTGCGGGCCTCGAACGACTCCTCGTCGCCGTAGGCGAGCTGGACGACCGCGATGCGCATGGGCCCATCCTCCCGCACCGGCCGACGCACGCTCAGTCGAGCTGCTCGGCCTCCTCGCGCAGGCGCGCGAGCCGGGCGTTGTAGGCGGCGAGCTCGGCGTCACCGTCGCGGTCGGCCTGCCGGTCCAGCCGGGCCGTCTCGCGCGACTCGGACCGGAACCACTGGACGGCGACGACGATCGCCAGCACGAGCGTCGGGGCCTCGCCGATGCCCCACGCGATCTCGCCGGCCGTGTGCTGGTCGCCGAGCGGGTCGGTCATCCACGGCAGGTTGATCTGCCCGAAGAAGTCCGGCGCCAGCAGCGAGGTGCTGCCGGTGAGCGCCACCCCGAAGAAGGCGTGGAACGACACGGTCGCGAAGAGGATGACGAGCAGCATCAGCGGCGACCACCTCGGCACCCCGGGGTCGATGCCGATCATCACCCAGACGAACAGGTACCCGGTGAGCACGAAGTGGGCCATCATCAGCAGGTGGCCCGTGTGGGTCGTCAGCGCCAGCTCGAAGAGGCCGGTGTAGTAGAAGGCCGCGAGGCTGAAGAAGAACAGGGCCGCGGCGACGACCGGGTTGGCCAGCACCCGCATCGCCCGCGAGTGCACGACCTGGAGCAGCACCTCGCGCGGGCCCCAGGTGCGGTCGCGCCGCGCCGGCATCGCCCGCAGCGCCAGCGTCACGGGCGCCGCCGGGACGAGCAGCAGCGGCACGATCATCGCCAGCACCATGTGCATCACCATGTGCGCGCTGAACAGCACCCGCCCCCAGATGCCCGGCGCCCCGCACGTGGCCCAGACGAACAGCGCCCAGCCGAGCACCCACAGCACGACACGCAGCACCGGCCAGGCGTCGCCGCGCCGGCGCAGCCGCAGCCACCCCGCGACGTAGAGCCCGACGGCCACGGCGGCCACCACGACGAAGAGCCAGTCCCAGCGCCAGGTGAGCAGCCAGTCGGCACCGGCCACCGGACCGGGGTCGGGGTAGCCGGTGAGCTCGAGGACGATGCCGGGGTCGGGGAGGGCGTCGGGCACCGGCGGCACGCTGCGGGCCAGCACCGCCGCGAGACCGGTGGCCACCCCCATCAGCGCGACCTCGGCGAGCGCGAGACGCGCGAACGCCCTTCCGTCGGACGGGTCCTCACGAAGCCGACCCACGATGTTGCGCCGGTGGCGCCACCCCAGCACGCCCAGCGCGACGAGGGCCGCGGTCTTCAGCAGGACGACCGCCCCGTACCCGGTGGCGAGGTTGGCCACCGACCCGACACGGATCCACGCCTGGAGCACCCCCGATGCCGCCACGGCGACGAACGCCCACAGCGCCAACGTGGAGAACCGGGCGACGGTGGCCCCGAGGTCGCGACCGAGCCGCGAGCGCATCATCACCAGCGCCACGAGCCCGCCGACCCAGACGACGACGCCGGCGAGGTGCACGGCGAGGCCGTTGACGGCGTCCTCGTGGCTCGCCGAGCCGGCCGCGTGACCGGTCAGCGCCTTGACGACGATGCCGACGAAGGCGAGCACGGCCAGCCAGGCCATCGGGGCGCGCTGCCGCGTGAGGCGGGCACACACCGCGACCACGAGGGCCACCAGCGCACTGAGCAGCAGCACGCGTGTCGTCTCGAGCGACCACGTGAAGGAGACCAGCTGGTCGAGCAGCTCGGGGGCGGTGACGGGCGTGCCCGCGAGGTCGGCGAAGGTGACGACGAGCTCGAGCAGCGCGGCGACGAACCACACCGTCGCCGTCACGGCGGCGAGCCGGACGGCGGTGCCGCGGCGGTCGGTGCTCGAGCGCTCGGGCACGAGGAAGGCCGCCATCCCGAGCAGCCCGACGGTGGTCACGGACGCCAGCGTGGCCACGGCGTCGCTGACCGGGACCATCCAGCGCACGAACGGCCCGGCGTCGGCGAGCGCCAGCGGGGCGACGGCGCCGGTGAGGATCGCCGCGGGCACCAGGGCCACGAGCGCGGCCCCCACGACGGCGGCGAGGGGTCGTCCGGGCGCGGTGCTCTCCGGGACGGCCATGCCCACCAGCGTAGGTACTGTGGCGGCATGTCGCTGCACCCACCCGCCCCGACCGACTTCGCCGGGACGGTCGAGGCGTGGGCGCAGACCGTCCGCACCGTCACCGACCTCGGCCGCGCGCTGCGGCCCGGCGACGCCGAGCGACCCACGGACTGCCCCGGATGGACCGTCGCCGACCAGCTCGCCCACGTGCTCGGCGGCGAGGCGATGGTGGCCGGCGACCCGGACCCCGACGTCGACGTCAGCGGCTACTCCTACCTCCGGCACGACTTCGGCACCCGCCACGAGCGGTTCGTCGAGGCGCGCCGCGGCCGCACCCCCGGCGACCTCGTCGAGGAGCTCGACTGGCGCCTCGAGGAGCGGCTCGCCGCCTACCGCGCCGAGGGCGTCACCGGCGAGGAGCCGGTCACCGGTCCGTTCGGCCCCACGACCCTCGGCGAGCTGGTGGGCATCCGCACCTTCGACGTGTGGATGCACGAGCAGGACCTGCGCGAGGCCCTCGAGCGACCCGGCGGGCTCGACACCCCCGCCGCGGCGCTGAGCGTCAGCCGGCTCTTCGCGGTGCTGCCCCGGGTCGTCGCCCGTGACGCGCAGGTCGGCCCCGGCAACGCCGTCGTCCTCGACCTCACCGGACCCACCGTCGGGCGGGCCGGGGTCCGGGTCGAGGAGCAGAGCGGCCGGGCGGTCGGCGTCCCGCTGTTCAGCGGCGAGGACGTCGAGCACCCCGACGTCGTCACCACCTCCCTGTCGATGTCGACCCGCGTGGCGATGCGCCTCGCCGGCGGGCGCCGCTCCCCCGACGACCTGCCCGTCACGGTCCACGGCGACGACGCCGTCGCCGCCCGCGTCCTCCCGGCCCTGGCCATCACGCCCTGATGGCCCGCTTCTCGACGTCGACGCGCTCCGCGGCGACCATCAGCGCGAGCCCCGACGCGGTGTGGACGACCCTCACCGACCCCGCCCTCGTCGCCCGGCTCACGCCGTTCCTCCACCGCGTCACCGAGCACGGCGAGCACTGGGTATGGGAGATGACGAAGGTGCCGGTGCTCGGCAAGAGCTTCTCGTTCACCTTCACCGAGAAGATGACCTTCGACGAGCCCCACCGCATCGACTTCACCCACGACCCTGACGCGGGGCACGGTGACGAGACCGCGGGTGTCGAGGGCTGGTACGTGCTCGAACCGCGTTCTGCCGGAACACACCTCGAGACGGCGCTGACCATCGCGGTCGACCTCCCGTTCCCCGGCGTCACCCGGCCGGCCGTCTCGGCCGCGATGAAGGGCGTCGTCACGCTGATGGGCCAGCGCTTCTCGCAGAACCTCCTGCACCACCTGGGCGCCCGCACCGTCTGACCCCCTTCCGACGGGGCGGCTGTCGAAGGTCGTCCCGAGGCGGTCCGCCCGGCCCGCGGATAGTTGTATGCTGCAAACAACTGTCCATCTCCCGGGAGGAGGCCTCGTGCCGTTCCGTACCGACACCTCGCCACCGACCGCGCTGCTCGGTGACGAGCTGATCCGCGTCGTCAAGCTGCTCCACGTCGCGCGCCAGCGCGCCCCGCGCCACCACCCGCTCGTCGACCCGATGGCCTACCCCCTCCTCTTCAACGTCACCCAGAAGCCGATGCGGGTCTCGGAGCTCGCCGACGCCGTGCACGCCGACGTCTCCACCGTGAGCCGGCAGGTGAGCACGCTCGTCGAGCACGGCTTCCTCACCCGCGAGCCCGACCCCGACGACGGGCGCGCGCAGGTGCTGGCCGTCACCGCCGACGGCACCGACCTCCTCATCGCGATCCGCGAGGGCCGCGACGCCTGGCTCGGCGACCTGCTCGCGCACTGGTCCGACGACGACGTCACCGCCTTCACCGACCACCTGGCCCGCCTCGCCGCGGACCTCGAGACCTCCCTGACCGACCCGACCCCGAGGACCCAGCCATGACCCAGCCCCGCCACGCCGACCCCGACCGGCCGACGAGCCACTCCTCGGCCGACGGCCCCGGCCGCCACGTCGCCGGCGCCGCCCCCGCAGGTGCGCACGCCGCGGCCCACGCCGCCCCGACCGCCGGGTCCGCGCCCGCCGAGGCCGGCCCCGGCACCGACGGCGCCCTGAGCCACCGCCAGATCGTCACCATCCTCATCGCGCTGATGTCGGGGATGTTCCTCGCGGCGCTCGACCAGACGATCGTCGCGACCGCCATCCGCACCATCGCCGACGACCTCAAGGGCCTGGACCACCAGGCCTGGGCGACGACCGCCTACCTCATCACCTCCACGATCGTCACGCCGCTCTACGGCAAGCTCGGCGACATCTACGGCCGCAAGAAGCTCTTCATCACGGCCATCTCGATCTTCGTCGTCGGCTCGGTGCTCTGCACCCTCTCGACCTCGATGACCGAGCTCGCGTTCTTCCGCGCCGTCCAGGGCCTCGGCGCCGGCGGCCTGTTCTCGCTCGCGCTGGCGATCATCGGCGACATCGTGCCGCCCCGCGAGCGGGCCAAGTACCAGGGCTACTTCCTCGCCGTCTTCGGCACCTCCTCGGTGCTCGGCCCGGTCATCGGCGGCTTCTTCGCCGGCCACGAGACGATCCTCGGCATCACCGGCTGGCACTGGGTCTTCCTCGTGAACGTGCCCGTGGGCATCCTCGCCCTGGCCCTCGTGACCAAGACCCTGCACCTGCGCCACCAGCGCCTCGACCACCGCATCGACTGGGCCGGTGCCGCGCTGCTGTCGATCTCCCTCGTCCCGCTGCTGCTCGTCGCCGAGCAGGGCCGCGAGTGGGGCTGGACCTCGACGAACGCGATCCTCTGCTACGTCATCGGCGCGGTCGGGGCCGTCGCCTTCTTCTGGCAGGAGTCGCGGATGGGTGACGAGGCCATCCTCCCGCTCGCGATGTTCCGCAACCGCACCGTCGGCATCTCCTCGATCGCCTCGGTCGTCATCGGCATCGCGATGTTCGGCGGCCTCGCCGCCCTGCCGCTCTACCTGCAGATCGTCAAGGGCGCGACGCCCACGGAGGCGGGCCTGCTGCTCCTGCCGCTGACGCTCGGCATCATGACGGGCTCGATCACCTCGGGCCAGATCATCAGCCGCACCGGCCGCTACCGGATCTTCCCGGTGACCGGCGCCGTGCTGCTCACCCTCTCGCTGTTCGCGTTCCACTTCGTCGCCTACGACACCCCGCTGTGGCAGTCGATGATCGTCATGGTCTTCTTCGGGCTCGGGCTCGGCTTCAACTTCCAGCCGCTCACCCTCGCCGTGCAGAACGCCGTGCCGCCGCAGCAGATCGGCGTGGCCACCTCGACGGCCACGTTCACCCGGCAGATCGGCGGCACCATCGGCACCGCGGTCTTCCTGACCATCCTGTTCTCGCTCGCCCCGGACCGCATCGCCTCGGCGTTCTCGCGCTTCGCCCCGACGGCCGACTTCCAGGCCGCGCTGCGCGACCCGGCCAACGCGGCCGTCGCCGAGAAGCTGGCACAGGCCCAGCAGGGCGGGAGCTCGGGCGCGGCCGGCGGTGTGCTGCAGGACAGCTCGTTCCTCACCGGCCTCGACCCGCGGCTGGCCAAGCCGTTCCTCGTCGGGTTCTCCGAGGCGATGGACGTCGTGTTCCTCGTGGGCTCCGGCGTGATGGTCCTCGCGATCATCACCCTCGCCCTGCTGCCGCAGGTCGAGCTGCGCCGCGGCTCGGCCTACACCGAGCGGTCGAAGGCCGGCGAGGCGTCGGAGCCGTCCGGGCGGCCGAGCACCGAGGACGAGACGGTCACGGCACCGGCGAGCTGAGCCGCGCCCGCTCGGCACCCTCGAGGTGCCGGAAGCGGGTCGCGATGATCGCCACGGCCACGAGGCCGGCGGCGACGGGGACGGCGTAGGCGTGCTGCGGCCCGAGGACCTCGACGGCCCAGCCGCCGACCGCCGACCCCGCGGAGATGCCGATGAGGATGCCGGTGACGGCCACGGCCATCCCCTCGGTGACGAGGGCCGCCGGGACGAGGCGCTGGGCGAGCGAGAGGCTCGTGATGAGCATCGGCGCCGTGGCCGAGCCCGCGACGACCATGACGACAGTCAGCTGCCAGGTGTTCGCGACGACGAGCGCCGGCACCTCGAGGACGAGCATCGCGGTGGCGGCGAGCAGCAGCCGGCGGGTCATCGTCGAGCGGAAGGTGCGCGCACCGAACCACAGCCCGGCCAGGGTCGAGCCCACGGCGAAGCCGCCGAGGACGACGCTGGAGAGACTGGCGTTGCCGTCGGCCTCGGCGAAGGCGACCGCCACGACCTCGTTCGAGCCGAAGATCACGCCGGTCATCACGAGCGCGGTCGCGACGATGAGCAGGCCGGGGCGGCGCACGGCCAGCCCGCTCGGGCGGTCGGCACGGGCCACGACCGGCGGCTCGGTGGCGCGGGCCGCGAGGAAGGTCAGCACGCCGACGGTGAAGAGGATCTCGGCGAGCACGAGCCCGGCCTCGGGGAACCACAGCGTCGAGACGAGCACGGCGATCACCGGCCCGATGACGAAGGACGCCTCGTCGGCGACCTGCTCGAAGGACATCGCCGTGTGCAGGCGGTCGGGGTCGTCCCGGAAGATGTGCGCCCAGCGGGCGCGGGACATCGGCCCGGGCTCGGGGAGGAAGGCGCTGACGCCGTAGAGGACGAAGAGGGTCCAGACGGGGGCGCCGAAACCGGACGCGAGCGCGGTGCCCAGGCCGGCGACCGCGGAGACGGCGACGAAGGGGCGGGCGACGCGGCGCTGCCCGTGCTGGTCGATGAGCCGGCCGAGCACCGGGCCGGCCACGGCGAGCACGGCCAGGCCCACGGCGCTGACGGCGCCGGCGAGGCCGTAGGAGCCCTGGCGCTCGCTGACCATGACGATGACGGCGACGCCGAACATCGCCCCACCGGTACGGGACAGCGCGGTGCCGGCGATGAAGCGGAGGGCGCCGGGGACGGCGAACAGCGGGCGGTAGGGGGCGAGCACGGGGGCCTCGTCGGTCGGGCGACCGCCGGGGCTGCCGGCCGGGTCGAACGGGGTGGGTCGGGTCGCATCCAGTGTGCTCCCGGGCCCCGGCGCCGGACAAACCCGTTCCGGCGGGCGTCGTGGCGCGTCCGGTGGCGCCGGAACGGGGGTGATCACCCCACCTCCGGCGCCACCGAGGCCGCCAGGAGGCCTTCCTGGTGGCGGACCAGGGCGGCGTCCGAGGTCAGCGGAAGGCGGCCTCGCCGGTCAGGGCCTGCCCGATGACGAGCGTGTGCATCTCGACGGTGCCCTCGTAGGTGAGCACCGACTCGAGGTTGTTGGCGTGCCGCATCACCGGGTACTCGCCGCTGATGCCGTTGCCGCCGAGGATGGTCCGCGCGGTGCGGCAGATCTCGATCGCCTTGGTCACGTTGTTGTACTTGCCGACCGAGACCTGCTCCGGGCGCAGCCCGACGGAGTCCTTGCGCCGGCCGAGGTGCAGCGCGAGCAGCCGCCCGAGCTGCAGCTCGGTCGACATGTGCGCGAGCTTGGCCTGGGTCAGCTGGAAGCCGGCGATCGGCCGGTCGAACTGCGTGCGCTCGACCGAGTAGCGGCGGGCGGCCTCCAAGGCGCTGCGGGCCGCGCCGAGGCATCCCCACACGATGCCGAAGCGCGCCTCGGACAGGCACGAGAGCGGCCCCTTGAGCCCACGCACCTCGGGGAGCACGGCATCCGCGGGGAGGCGCAGCCCGCGGAAGGTCAGCTCTGCGGTGACCGAGGCGCGCAGCGACATCTTGTTCTTGATGACGTGCGCCTCGAACCCCGGTGTGTCGGTGGGCACCACGAAGCCGCGGATGCCGCCGTGCTCCTCGCCGGCGTTCGCCCAGACGACCGCGACGTCGGCGATCGAGCCGTTGGTGATCCACATCTTCGAGCCGTCGAGCACCCAGTCCTCGCCGTCGCGGCGGGCGCGGGTGCGCATCGAGGCGGGGTCGGAGCCGTGGTCGGGCTCGGTGAGGCCGAAGCAGCCGATCGCCTCGCCGGCGGCCATCCGCGGCAGCCACTCCTGCTTCTGCTCCTCGGAGCCGAACGCGTGGATGGCGTACATCGCGAGGCTGCCCTGGACCGACACGAGCGAGCGGATGCCGGAGTCGCTGGCCTCGAGCTCGAGGCAGGCCAGGCCGTAGTCGACCGACGACATCCCGGCGCAGCCGTACCCGTCGAGGTGCATCCCGAGGAGGCCGACCTTGCCGAACTCGAGGGCCAGGTCACGCGCGACGGGCAGCTCGCCCTTCTCGTACCACTCGACGACGTGCGGCTCGACGAGGTCGTCGCACACCTGCCGGACCGTGGCCCGGATGGCGCGCTCCTCGTCGGTGAGCATCGAGTCGACGTCGACGACGTCCAGGGGGTCGGAGGGGCGCTTCGGCATCGTCGACGAGCTCATGGGGCCATCATGCCGGGGCCGCGGGGCGGGTCGCTGTGACGTGTGCCTCGGAACAGGCGGCCACGGGCCCCGGTTGGGCAGGGCATGGCCTCGACGACGAGCAGCGCCCCGACCACGCGCGCGGCGTCCCTCCCGCTGGTGCCGTCGGTGGCCTTCGTCCTCGTGTGGTGCTCGGGCTACGTCGCCGGGCCCGCCGGGGTGCGGGCGCTCGCGCCGTTCACGGTGCTGACGCTGCGCTTCGTCCTCGCCGCCGTCGTCACGGGCGTCGTGGCGAGGGTGCTGCGCGGGCCGGTGCGGCTGCGGGGCCGCGCCCTGGTCCGGGTCGCCCTCGTCGGGCTGATGATGAACGGCGTCGTCTTCGGGCTGATGTACCTCGCCTTCGACGTCGGGATGGGGGCCACGCTCGCCTCGTTGCTGCACGCGCTGAGCCCCGTGCTCACGGCGGTGCTCGCCGGGCTGCTGCTCGGGGAGCGGCTGACCCGCGTCCAGGTGCTCGGGTTCGTCCTCGGCGTGGTCGGGGTGCTCGTCGTCCTCGGTCCCGACGTCGACGAGGCCGGAGGCGCGCTCGGGGTCGTGCTCGGGCTGCTCAGCCTGGTCGGCCTGAGCGTCGGCACGCTGGGGCAGCGCTGGTTCCACCTCGACGACGACGCCCCCGACCCGCTGTGGTCGGCGACCGTGCAGTTCGGCGTGTGCGTACCGCCGCTGGCCGTCGTGGCGCTGCTGCTCGAGGGCGTGCCGGCCGTCGACGACCCGGTGGGCGCTGGCGTCGCGGTGGTCTGGCTGGCGCTCGTGAACTCCGTGGCCGGCCTGCTGCTGCTGGGGCTGCTCGTGCGGCGCGGCGGGGCCGGCGCGTCATCCAGCCTCTTCTTCGTCTGTCCGCCGGTCACCGCCCTCATGGCGTGGGCGGCCTTCGGCGACACCCTGTCGGTGCGCGAGGTGGTCGGCATCGTCGTGGCCGTGGTCGGTGTGGGCATCGCCACCGGGGTCGCCGGCCGCCGCCGCACCCCGGCCGCCCCTTCCCCCGAACGTGTGTGAACGCGCCGGGCTTTCCCGGCGAGTGCACACACGTTCGCGAGAGTTCGGGGGACCTAGGGGTCAGCGGGCGGAGGCGGCGCCGAGGAGGGCGGCGAGCCCGAGGGCGCTGCGGGGGTCGTACGCGCAGCGCCAGAGGCCACCGTGCGCGGCGGCGAACGCCTCGTCCTGCCACGGGTGGTCCTGCGCGGCCGGGCGCGCGGCGAGGTCGTGGACCAGGAGGGCGGCCATCAGCGTGTTCGCGGTGCCGGGCTCGAAGACCTCGACCCCGAAGCGGTGGGCCCCCGAGTACGCCGCAGCCAGCGCCCGGTTCTTCACGACCGAGCGCGTGCGCGTCGGCGGCGCGACCTTGAACGAGACGGTCGTGCCCGAGGCCCGCGCCGCCGTGGCCCGCCAGCGCTGGATCCGCTTGGCCAACAGGTAGTTCGGGCCCTGCTGGAGGACGACGGAGTCGTTGAGGCCGGGGTCCTCACCGGGGACGTAGTTGCGCCGGAGCAGGCGCCCGCCGGAGAGCGTGCGCAGCGGGACCCGCAGGACCTTGGAGGTGCGCCGGCTCGCGTACGCGTCGGTGGCCGCCGCGACCGCCTCGCCGGGCACCGCGAAGACGTCGGTGGGGGTGGCGAGGAAGGACAGCGCGGTGTCCGAGCGCGCGCCGGACACGGCGGCGGTGAGCGCGTCGACGGCGGTGCTGACCCGCACGTTCGTCGCGCCGTCGGCGTAGACGTAGTTGCCCAGCACGAGGTGGCCGTCGAGGGCGGTGACCCAGGCCGTCGCATCCGGCAGGTCGTGGAGCAGGTCGAGGCCGGCGCGCTGCTCGAGGTCCCCGGTCCCGGCCCGAGCCGGGACGAGCAGGCGCCCGGCGAGGCCTCGGGTGTCGGCGAACAGCCGGGACCACAGCTCCGGACGGGGCAGGTCGACGGCGGCCACCGTTGCGCCCCACCGCAGGAGCGAACGCAGCGGCCCCATCTCGGCGGCCGCCCCGAGGACGACGACGGTCCGACCGTCGAGGCGCAGCCACTCGGGGTTCTCGAGGACGGCGGTGACCGCCTCGCGCAGGCTGGGCTCGACCACCCCGGCCGCGACCCAGGCGTCGAGCTGGCGGCGCAGGTCGTCGCCGGCGAGCCGGCGCCCGCGGTAGGGGATGGTCAGCGCGGTGTCGGGCTCGGCTTCGCCCGTGAGGACCTCGGTCCCGACGAGCTCGACCGGCCCGCCGGCCGCCCCACCCACCGCCGCGGTGAGCGGGTGGTCCTCCGTGCCGTCCGGGCTCCAGCGCATCCGTTCGTGCACCGAGGCCAGCCCGGCCTCGGCGATGGAGCGCGCGTCGCCGTAGCTCGGCAGCCCGGCCTCGACGAGCCGGCGGAAGTGCGTGAGGTACCCACTGCGCCAGTTGGTCTCGCGGTGTGCGGCCGCCGAGCCGACGGCGTCGACCGGTCGCAGGGCGTCGCTGACCACACCCCGGCCGGTCGCGGAGGTGGAGCGGCGGCCGTCCTCCTGCGGGAAGACGACCCCGCGCTCACCCGTGGCCACGGGTCAGCCCCAGACGAGCGCGCGCGACGGGTCCGCGAGGATCGCGGCGACGTCGGCGAGGTACCGCGAGCCGAGCTCACCGTCGACGAGGCGGTGGTCGAAGCTCAGCGCGAGGGTGGTCACCCAGCGCGGCTCGATCCGCTCGTCGGCGCCGGTGCCCACGACCCACGGACGGCGGGTGACCGAGCCGAACGCGAGGATGGCCGCCTCCCCCGGGTTGAGGATCGGGGTGCCGGCGTCGACGCCGAAGACGCCGACGTTGGTGATGGTGATCGAGCCACCCGCCATGTCGGCCGGCGGGGTCCGGCCCTCGCGGGCGGTCGCGGTGAGGGCGGCGATGGCGTCGGCGAGCTCGCGCATCGTCATCCGGTCGGCGTCCTTGACGTTCGGGACGACGAGCCCGCGCGGGGTCGCGGCGGCGATGCCGAGGTTGACGTAGTGCTTGGTGACGATCTCCTGGGCGGCCTCGTCCCAGCTGGCGTTGATGCCGGGGTTGCGGCGCACCGCGAGGCACATCGCCTTGGCGAGGACGAGGAGCGGCGTGACCTTGACGTCGCGGAACTCCTTGTCCCGCTTGAGCTTCTCGACGAGGTCCATCGTGGCGGTGACGTCGACGGTGACCCACTCGGTCACGTGCGGCGCGGTGAAGGCCGAGTCGACCATGGCCTGCGCCGTGTGCTTGCGCACGCCCTTGATGGGGGTGCGCAGCTCGCGGATGCCGCGGGCCTGCGCCCCACGCGTGGTGCTCGGGTCGGCCGCGTCGCCGTCCGCGTAGGCGAAGGACGAGTCGCCGTCGGACCGCCCGGTGGCGGCGGCCTCGACGTCGGCGCGCGTGACGATGCCGCCGTCGCCGGTGGGCGTGACCGACTGCAGGTCGACCCCGAGGTCCTTGGCGAGCTTGCGCACCGGCGGCTTGGCCAGCGCCCGGGCGCCTGTCGCCGTCTGCGGCTGTCCAACAATCGACACATTCGACGATTGCTGGACGCCGGAGGAGGTGTCGGGCTGTACAGGAACTGACACATTCGTCGAATCCTGGACGGGGTTCGTCGTCGAGGCGGGGGCGGCGGGCTGCGCACCCTTGCGGGGGCGGCGCACGGCCTCGGTCTGCTTGACGCCGTACCCGACGAGGACGGCGGTCCGACCGGTCGAGGTGGTCCCGCCGATCAGCCCCTCGCCGATCTCCTCGCCGTCGGATGCCGGAGCCGGCGCCTCGGCGGCGGCCGGCGCCGGAGCGGCCGGGGCAGCGGACCCGCCGACGCCGTCGTCGACGGTGATGATCGGGGTGCCGACCTCGACGGTGTCACCCTCGGCGACGTGCAGCGCCGACACCGTGCCCGCGAACGGGACGGGCAGCTCGACGAGCGACTTGGCGGTCTCGATCTCGACGACGACGTCGTTGACCTTGACGGTGTCCCCGACGGCGACGTGCCACGTGACGATGTCGGCCTCGGTCAGACCCTCGCCCGGGTCCGGGAGCTTGAACTCACGAAGAGCCCTCTGCGGCAGCGCCTTTCAGTACGCGAGCGAACGGTCGACGGCGTCGAGCACGCGGTCGAGGTCGGGGAGGAACTCCTCCTCGAGCCGGCTCGGCGGGTACGGCACGTTGTAGCCACCGACCCGCAGCACGGGGGCCTCGAGCGAGTGGAACGCCTCCTCGGTGACCATCGCCGAGATCTCCGACCCGATGCCGAGGAAGGTCGACGCCTCGTGGACGACGACCGCGCGGCCGGTCTTGCGCACCGACGCGAGGATCGCCTCGCCGTCGAGCGGCGACAGCGAGCGCAGGTCGATGACCTCGAGCGAGCGGCCCTCCTCCTCGGCGGCCTGCGCGGCCTGGAGGCAGGTCTTGACCATCGGGCCGTAGGCGAGCAGCGTGACGTCGGTGCCCGGGCGCAGCACCCGGGCCGTGCCCAGCGCGCCGTCCGGCCCGTCGCCGAGCTCGCCCTTGTCCCAGTACCGGCGCTTGGGCTCGTAGAAGACGACGGGGTCGTCGGACTCGATGGCCTGCTGGATCATCCAGTGCGCGTCGTGCGGGTTCGAGCACGCGACGACCTTGAGGCCGGCGGTGTGCGCGAAGTAGGTCTCGTTGGACTCGCTGTGGTGCTCGACCGCGCCGATGCCGCCGCCGAACGGGATGCGGATGACGATCGGCATCTTCACGTAGCCGAGCGAGCGGGCGTGCAGCTTGGCGACCTGGCTGACGATGTGGTCGAAGGCCGGGTAGACGAAGCCGTCGAACTGGATCTCGACGACCGGGCGGTACCCGCGCAGCGCCATCCCGATGGCCGTGCCCATGATGCCGGCCTCGGCCAGCGGGGTGTCGATGACCCGGTCCTCGCCGAAGTCCTTCTGGAGGCCCTCGGTGACGCGGAAGACGCCGCCGAGCTTGCCGATGTCCTCACCCATGAGGACGACCTTGGGGTCCTTCTCCATCGCGGCGCGCAGGCCCGAGGTGATGCCCTTGGCGATCGTCGTGGTGCTCATCGGGCCCCCTCCTGCTCGAAGGACGCGTGGTACTCGGCGAACCACTCCTGCTCGCGCGCCGTCACCGGGTGCTCCTCGGCGTAGACGTGCTGGAACATCTCGGCGGGCGCGGGGTCGGGCATCGAGAGGCAGCGCTCGCGCACCGATGCGCCGAGCTCGTCGGCCTCGGCCTCGACGGCCTCGAAGAAGTCCTGGTCGGCCTTGCCGGTGGTGGTGAGCCAGCGCTTGTAGCGCTCGATGGGGTCGCGGTGCTTCCACACCTCGACCTCGGCGCTGACGCGGTACTTCGTGGGGTCGTCGGAGGTGGTGTGGGCGCCCATCCGGTAGGTGAAGGCCTCGACGAAGGTCGGGCCCTGGCCGGAGCGGGCGTTGTCGAGGGCCTGCTTGGTCACCGCGTAGACCGCGAGGACGTCGTTGCCGTCGACCCGGATGCCGGGGAAGCCGAAGCCGCGGGCCCGGTGCCAGAGCGGCGCACGGGTCTGCTTCTCGTTGGGCTCGGAGATGGCCCACTGGTTGTTCTGGCAGAAGAAGACGACCGGGCTGTTGTTGACGCCCGCGAAGACCAGCGCCTCCGAGACGTCGCCCTGCGAGGTCGCGCCGTCGCCGAAGTACGCGATGACCGCGGTGTCGCGGCGGTCGTCACCGGTACCGACGTCGCCGTCGCGCTGCACGCCCATCGCGTAGCCCGTGGCGTGGAGGGTCTGGGCGCCGATGATGATCGTGTAGAGGTGGAAGTTCTTCTCGTTGGGGTCCCAGCCGCCGTGGTTGACGCCGCGGAACATCCCGAGGAGGTTGACCGGGTCGACCCCGCGGCACCAGGCGACGCCGTGCTCGCGGTAGGTCGGGAAGGCGTAGTCCTGGCGGCGCATCGCGCGGCCGGACCCGACCTGCGCGGCCTCCTGGCCGAGCAGGCTGGCCCAGAGGCCGAGCTCGCCCTGGCGCTGGAGCGCGGTGGCCTCGGCGTCGAAGCGCCGGACGAGGACGAGGTCGCGGTAGAACCCGCGCAGCGCCTCGTCGGAGAGGCCGTCGACGACGGCGTCGAGCTCGGCGTTCGGGACGCGCTCGCCCTCGGGGCTGAGCAGCTGGACCATCTCGGGGCCACCCTCGTGGGCCGGACGGTCGGGCAGGTCCACGGTGCTGACGTGGTGGTCCACGCCGAACGCGGTCTCGAGGGGGGCGACCTCGTTGTCGCTCACGGGCACTCCTTCTCCGGGCCCCGGGGTGAGGGGCCGATCTCGGGGGGCGTCGTGACCGATGGCTGGGTGTGGCGGCGGTCACGGCCGGTGTCGGGGCCCACCGTACCCGGCCCGCGGCAACCCCCGAGAACCCGCGGAGGGGTGACCCCGGCGGGCCCAGCCCCTACCGTCGGAGGATGCCGGCCTCCGACGCCCTCCGGACCGTCCTCGCCGCGGCCACGGCCGCGGACTTCTCCGGCGTCGTGCGCGTCGACCGGGGCGAGCAGACCCTCCTCGAGGAGGCCGCCGGGCTCGCCGACCGCCGCTTCCGGGTCCCCTGCTCCCCGGCCACGCGCTTCGGCATCGCGAGCGGCACGAAGTCGCTGACGGCGGTCACGGTGCTCTCGCTCGTCGCCGACGGCACGCTCGCGCTCGGCACGAGGGTGCGCGACCTCCTCGGTCCCGACCTGCCGCTCGTCGACGACGCCGTGACCGTCGAGCACCTCCTCGCGCACCGCTCGGGCATCGGCGACTACTTCGACGAGGAGCTGCTGACCGACGACACCGACTACGTCATGCCCGTGCCCGTCCACACGCTCGCTACGACCGAGGACTACCTGCCGGTGCTCGACGGCCACCCCCAGGTCACCGCACCGGGTGAGCGGTTCGCCTACAACAACGGCGGCTACGTCGTCCTGGCCCTGGTCGCCGGGCGGGCCTCCGGGTCGCCCTTCGAGGAGCTGGTGCTCGAGCGCGTGTGCCGGCCGGCCGCGATGGCATCCACCGCCTTCCTCCGTGGAGACGAGCTGCCGGACGACGCCGCGACCGGGTACCCCTGGCCCGACCGCGACCGGACCAACGTGCTGCACCTGCCGGTGCTCGGCTCTGGCGACGGCGGGCTCTTCACCACGGCCGCCGACGTGGTTGCCCTGTGGCGCGCCCTGCTCGACGGCCGGCTGCTGCCCCCGGCCCTCGTCGAGGAGGCGTGGCGGGCCCGCTCGACCGAGGAGTCGGGTCGCGCCTACGGCCTCGGGTTCTGGCTGGAGCCGGCCGACGGGCTGGTCGAGATGCACGGCGGCGACGCCGGGGTCTCGTTCCGCACCGTCCACGACCGGCGCCGCGACCTCACGTGGACCGTCCTGTCGAACACGACCGACGGCGCGTGGTCGCTGTCCCGCGCGGTCGCCGGGGCCCTCGCCCCCTGACCGGATGCGCCGCCGCGCCCGAGGTGCGGCCCGACCCGGGCACCGGCAGGGTGGAGGGATGCCCCTGACCCGATGCCTCCGCCCGGCCGCCCTCGTGGCGGCGCTCCTGCTCGCCGCGACCGGGTGCGGGTCCGGCGGCTCCGAGGGCTCCCCGTCGCCCTCGCCCAGCACCTCCGCGTCTTCGCCGGAGCCCGGGGGGCCGACGAGCACCCCGTCCGGCCCGGGCGACGGCTCGCGCGGCATCCCGACCGAGGCCGAGGTCGAGGTCGTCGAGGTCGACGGCACCTGCGTGTACGTGGCGGTCGGCGACTCCGAGCGGTGGGCGCTGCGCGGCTCGGTCGACGACCTCGCCGTCGGCGAGCGGCTGACCCTCACGGGGGCGCCGGACGACACCGCCTACCCGGAGTGCCCCGACGGCCGGCCCTTCCTCGTCAGCGACGTCACGCCCCTGGGCTGACCCGGGCACCCATCTCGGCCACCGGCCCGGCACCCCCGGCCTCCCGGTCCTCCCGCGTACCCTGCTGGCGGGCCCCGCGCCGGGACCCGGAGGGCTGGGATGACCACACTGCAGACGCGCGCGCGCCCGGAGGACGAGCGGCGGCGCCGCGTGCCCACGGTCCGGCCGGCGGTCGTGGCCGGTGCGCTCCTCCAGCGGCTCGAGCCCCCGCTCGGGCGGCCCACCCGCATCACCGAGGCCCGCTTCTCCGGCGCCGGGCTCGTGGTGGGTGGGGTCTTCGTCGCCGCCTCCCTGCTGCCCTCGCTGCTGCCCCGCCCCTCCGTCGTGCAGGGTGTCATCTCCGGGGTCAGCCTCGTCGCCGGCTACGGGGTGGGCGCCGGCATCGCCGCCGTCGGTCGCTACCTGGGGCTGCGCGGGCCACGGGGACGGCTGCGCGAGTGGTTGGTCGGCATCTGCGTGACCGTCTGCGTCGGGGTGCTGGTGCTGTCGGTCTGGAAGCAGGTCGGCTGGCAGAACGACATCCGGCTGCTCTACGGGATGCCGCCCATCGGCCCCGAGGGGTGGCCGCTGGTCACCGCCGTCACCCTGCTCGTGGCGGCCCTGCTCCTCCTGCTCGGGCGCAGCCTGGGAGCCGCCTTCCGGGCCCTCAGCCGTCGGCTCGTGCGCCTGATGCCGCGGCGGCTGGCCAACCTGCTCGGCGCGATGCTGCTCGTGCTCGTCGTGTGGGCGGTCTTCAGCGGCGTGCTCGTCACCGGCTTCTTCTCCGGCGCCAACGCCCTCATCGCCCCGTCGGACCAGGTGGTGTCGCCGAACACGCGCGTGCCGACGAGCCCCGTACGCTCGGCCGGGCCGGGCTCGAAGGTGCGGTGGATGGACCTCGGCGCCGAGGGCCGGGGGTTCGTCTCCGGCGGGCCGAAGGTGGCCGACATCGACGCCGTGACCGGGGGCGGGGCGCGCCTGCCGGTGCGTGTCTACGTCGGGCTGCGCAGCGCCGAGACCATCCGCGGACGGGCGGCGCTGGTGCTCGAGGAGCTCAAGCGCACCGGCGCCTTCGACCGCAAGGTCCTCGTCCTGGCGACCACCACGGGCACCGGCTACCTCGACCGCAACGGCACCGACTCGCTCGAGTACCTGTGGAACGGCGACACCGCCATCGCGGGTGTGCAGTACTCGTACCTTCCGAGCTGGATCTCGCTGCTCGCCGACCAGGACGCCGCCCGGCTCACGTCGCAGGCGGTCTTCGACGCCGTCCACGGCTACTGGTCGACGCTGCCCGAGGAGACCCGCCCGCGCCTCTACCTCTACGGGCTCTCGCTCGGGTCCTACGGCGTCGAGAACATCCTCGGGTCGATCAACCTCATCAACGAACCGGTCGACGGCGCCCTGCTCGTCGGGCCGCCGTTCGTCAGCCCGGTCCACGCGCGGCTGACGGCCGGCCGGGACCCCGGCAGTCCCGCGTGGCTGCCCGTCTCCGGTCGGGGCCGCACGGTGCGCTTCACCTCCGAGCAGGACGGCCTGTCCCGCACGCCGGGGCCGTGGGGCCCGACGCGGGTCGTGTACATGCAGCACGCGTCCGACCCGGTCGTCTTCTTCGACAGCGACCTCGCGTTCACGCCACCGGAGTGGCTGCGCGACGGCCAGCGCGGTCCCGACGTCTCACCGCAGATGGGATGGTTCCCGCTGGTGACGATGGTCCAGGTGCTGCTCGACCTGCCGGGGTCTGGCAGCGTGCCGATGGGCTACGGCCACCTGTACTCGGCGCCGGCGCACGTGCGGGCCTGGACGGCGATCAGCGAACCGCCCGGATGGGACGCCGCGAGCCTGGCCCGCCTCGACGCCGTGCTCTCCAAGCGCCCGCACCCCTACGGCTGACGGACGCCCGCGGAGAGGCGGCCCCGGCCCGGAGCCTCCCGCCCGACCCGACTTCTTGCGCATCCGCCACCTCGCGGCGCCACCTCGGGCCCTCGCGAGGTGGCGGATGCGCAAGAAGTCAGATGAAGGGGGCCAGGGGTTGTCGTTACCGAGGCGGGTCAGGCGCGGCGGGTGGCGAGGAAGCGGCCGGCGACCTCGACGAGGCGGTCGTTGGCCTCGGTCTCGGCGATCGTGGCGCGCACGCCGTCGGTGCCGTACGGCCGCACCGTGAGCCCCTCGGCCTCGCAGGCGGCGGCGAAGGCGGCGGTGTCCTCGCCGAGCCCGAACCACACGAAGTTCGCCTGCTGGTCCGGGACGTCCCAGCCCTGCTCACGCAGCGCCGCGACCACCCGCTCGCGCTCGGCGACGAGCTCCTTGACGCGGACCTCGAGCTCGTCGGCCGCCTCGAGCGAGGCGATGGCCGCCGCCTGGGCGAGCGAGTTCACCCCGAACGGCAGGGCGGACGTGCGCAGGGCGGCGGCGACGGGCTCGTGCGCGACGGCGTACCCGACCCGCAGGCCGGCCAGCCCGTAGGCCTTGGAGAAGGTGCGCAGGACGACGACGTTGGGGCGGGCCTCGTGCACGGCGAGCGCGTCGGGGGCGTCCGGCGCGTCGACGAACTCGAGGTAGGCCTCGTCGAGGACGACGAGCACGTCGGACGGGATGCGGTCGAGGAAGGCGTCGAGCTCGGCGGCGCCCACGGTCGTGCCCGTCGGGTTGTTGGGCGTGCAGACGAGCACGAGGCGCGTGCGCTCGGTGACGGCGGCGGCCATCGCGTCGAGGTCGTGGCGCGCGCCGGGGGCGAGCGGGACCTGGACGGGCACGGCTCCGGCGAGCGTCGTGAGGATGGGGTAGGCCTCGAACGAGCGCCAGGCGAAGACGACCTCGTCGCCGTCGTCGCAGGTGGCGCGGATCAGCTGGTCGAGGACGCCGACCGACCCCGGCCCGGTGCTGATGCGGGCCGCCGGCACGCCGAGCCGGGCGGCGAGGGCCTCTGTGAGCGCCGTGACCGCCATGTCCGGGTACCGGTTCATCGAGCCGGCGACGTCGCGGACGACATCGAGCACCGACGGCAGCGGCGGGAAGGGGTTCTCGTTGCTGCTGATCTTGTAGGCCGTCAGGCCCTCGCGCACCGCCGCCGGCCGGCCGGGGGCGTACGCGGGGAGGGAGCCGAGGGCTGCGCGCAGGCGCACCGGGGTGGGGCGCGCCGTGGCCTCGGCGGCGAGGTCGTCGGTCATGGTCCCCACTGTAGGTCCGCGGCGCCGGCCCCCATCTCCGGCGTGGGGGGGGGGGGGGGGGGGGGGGGGGGGGGGGGGGGGGGGGGGGGCG
>NZ_JBNVZV010000012.1:0-128063 GCF_050496545.1 Phycicoccus avicenniae
AGCCGGCCGAGGACGTCGACGACCACGCGTGGACCATGGCCGTCGTCAGCCCCGGGTTCTCCGTCTCCGGCACCCACCTCCCGAACCTCGGCTGGGTCGACCCCGCCACCTTGGCCAACCTCCTCAAGCTCCTGCCGATGGAGGTCGCCCGCGCCGTGCTCGAAGCCGAGACCGGCACCCTGGCCTCCTTGACCACCCACGCGTACAAGCCGACCAAGGCCATCACCGACTTCGTCAAGACCCGCGACGGGACCTGCCGGATGTGGGGCTGCATCAGGCCCGCCGAACGCTGCGACCTTGACCACGTCACGGCCTGGCCCGACGGCACCACCACGCCTACCTGCCTCGAAGACCTCTGCCGCAGACATCACCGGTTCAAGCAGCTCGGGCGCTGGCGCCCCGTCCTGTCACCCGACGGCACCGTCACCTGGCACGGCCCGAACGGGCGGACCCGCACCACTGAACCCCAGCACCGCCTGCCCTGGTCGACCACGGCAGTGGACCTCGGCAGCGCCACGGTGGGACGCTGACGGCCATGTCGACGACCAGGGCCCAGGGTGCCGCCGCCGGGACCGTTCTCGGGGGAGTGCTCGCGGTGCCGGCGCTGTTCGTGCTGGCCGTGGTGACCGGCGACCTCCCCGAGGCCGCGAGGACCTGGCTCTGGGTGGTCGTCCCCCTCTGCGCGCTGACGACGGCCCTCGGAGCCCTGGCCGTCAACGGGCCGTCGTCCCGTCCCCGGCGTCGGTAGCGTCGCCGGCATGGGCCGCCCCACCGATCGCCTCGCCGACCGTCTCCCCTCACGCCTGCGCGGCCGGTGGTGCATCGCCTCCACCGACAGCTTCCTCTCGATCGGCTCGCGCGGATCGGTCCTCTCGGTCGCCAGCATCGGGTCGGCCCTGAGCATCGGGAGCATCGGCTCGTTCGCGTCGGCGTTCAGCATCGGGTCCTCGATGAGCCTGCTCTCGGCCTTCTCGCACCAGAGCCGCGGCTCGCTCCTCAGCCACCAGAGCGACGCCAGCCTGCTCTCGGCGCAGAGCAAGCGCTCCGTGCTCTCCTACCGGGGCGCGCGCCGTCACCCGCGGATGCCCCCGCTGGACTGACCGCGTCCGGGCGTGATCGCGGGGCGGTCGGGCCCTGCTTCCCGACCGCCCCGCCGCCCCGGACACCGGCGCCCCTGCGCGCCGGCCCCGTCGGACCATCGGCGCGTGCGCCCCGCCAGAGGCACCCCGTGCGCCGACCGACCCGATGTCCGGGCCGTCGGGGGAGAGGAGTGCCCCACCGGGCGCCTGATACACACCCGCGAGAAAAGTTTCGAGAAGCCCTCAGGCGCCGGTGTCGTCCTCGGCGGCCGAGCGCACCGCGGCGCTCGCCTCGTCGATGATGGCCGCCATCGCCGCGCTCGCCGCCACCGCGTCGCCGGCGCCGATGGCCTGGGCGACGTCGGAGTGCAGCCGGATCGCCACCGGGTTCGGGCGGGCCGGCATCAGGTCGTGGTGCGTCCGGCCGGCCAGCACCTCACCGACCACGTCGGCCAGCGCGGCGAGCATCTCGTTCCCCGATGCCTCGAGCATCGTCGCGTGGAAGACCTGGTCGGCCGCGAGGTAGGCCTCGAGGTCCTGCGCCTTGGCCTGGACCTGCATCTCCATGACCGCGGCGGCCATCCGGGCACACTGCTCCGCCGTGGCACGCCGCGCCGCCAGCCCGGCGGCGACGGGCTCGAACCCCCGCCGCAGCTCGCCGAGCGAGAGCAGCTGCTCCTCGCGGCCGGGGCCGTCGAGCCGCCACCGGATGACGCGCGGGTCGAACACGTTCCAGGTCGTGCGCGGCCGGACGAGCACCCCGACGCGTCGACGGGTCTCGACCAGCCCCATTGCCGAGAGCACCCGCACCGCCTCACGGACCACCGAGCGCGAGACGCCGAAGCGCTCGTCGAGCCGGTCGATCCGCAGCACCGAGCCCTCGGGCGCCGCGCCCGAGACGATCTCCGCACCCAGGGCGTCGAGGACCCCGTCGTGCAGCCCGCCCCGTGCCGTGGGTCGTCCCGGGGTGGGGGCGTCGGGGGTGGCCATGGGCCCAGCGTGCCAGAGACCGGCGTATGGAGGCAGGATCCTCAACTGATCCGAGTTTCTAGATCGCGCCTCTTGATAAATAGGACTTAATGCTCCATCCTGATCGACGACCGCCCTCACCGAGGAGGGCCGCCCGACACAGGAGTCGCGCAGCATGACCACCACCGATCGCCCACCCCTCGTCGTCGTCATGGGGGTGTCCGGCTCCGGGAAGACCACCGTGGGTGCTGCGCTCGCCCAGCGGCTCCGGGTCCCGTTCGCCGACGCCGACGACTTCCACCCGCCCGAGAACGTCACCAAGATGTCGGCCGGCGTGCCGCTCACCGACGAGGACCGCGAGCCGTGGCTGCGCACCATCGCCGCCTGGCTCGACGCCCACTCCGCCGGCGGGGGAGTCGTCTCCTGCTCGGCCCTCAAGCGCTCCTACCGCGACCTGCTGCGTGAGCACGCGACCCACGCGTACTTCCTGCACCTCCACGGCGACCGCGACGTCATCGCCGCCCGGATGGCCGGCCGCCCCGGCCACTTCATGCCCGCCGCGCTCGTCGACAGCCAGTTCGCCACCCTCGAGCCGCTCGCCGACGACGAGATCGGCACCGCGCTCGACGTCAGCGCCCCCGTCGACGACCTCGTCGAGCAGTCCCTCCAGATCCTCGCCCCGAAGGACGGCACCCTCCGATGACCACCGACCTGCACAGCCTCCTGTTCCCCACGCTCGCCGCCGCCGACGAAGCCGCGCTGAACATCCCCGCGAGCCGGCTCATCCCCGCCGCGCTCCTCGGCATCGCCGTCATCGTCGTGCTCATCACGAAGTTCAAGATCCACCCGTTCCTCGGCCTGACCCTCGGGTCGCTGACCGTCGGGGCCGTCGCGGGTGTCCAGATGAGCACCGTCGTCGACTCCTTCACCAAGGGCTTCGGCTCCACCGCGGCCGGCGTCGGCACGCTCATCGCGCTCGGCGCGATGTTCGGCAAGCTGCTCGCCGACTCCGGTGGCGCCGACGAGATCGTCGACACCCTCATCGGCCGCTCCTCGGAGCGCACCCTCCCGTGGGCGATGGCCGGCGTCGGTGCGCTCATCGGGCTGCCGATGTTCTTCGAGATCGGCCTCGTCCTCCTGATGCCGGTCATCTTCCTCGTCGCCCGGCGCGCCCAGGTCTCCATCGTCAAGGTCGGCATCCCCGCCCTCGCCGGCCTCTCCGCGATGCACGGCCTCGTGCCGCCGCACCCCGGGCCGCTCGTGGCCATCGACGCGCTCAAGGCCAACCTCGGCATCACGCTCGGGCTCGGCGTGCTCGTCGCCATCCCGACCATCGCCGTCTCCGGACCGCTGTTCGCCCGCTTCGCCGGCCGCTGGGTCGACGTGCCCGCCCCGGCGCTCTTCGAGACCGGCGCCGAGGGTGCCGCCGAGGGCGAGACCCGTTCCCGCAGGCCGTCGTTCGGCACCACGCTGTTCGCCGTCCTCACGCCGGTCGTCCTCATGATGGGCAAGGCGCTGGCCGACATCTTCGCCGCCGAGGACACCCCGGTCCGCACCGTCCTCGACTTCGTCGGCACGCCGATCATCGCCCTGCTCATCGCCGTGCTCGTCGGGATGGCCACCCTCGGCCGCGGCGCCGGCATGGACCTCAAGGCGATGGGCAAGAGCCTCGAGGCCTCGCTGCCGCCGATCGCCGGCATCCTCCTCATCGTCGCCGCCGGCGGTGGCTTCAAGCAGACCCTCGTCGACACCGGCATCGGCGAGCTCGTCGCTGACTGGGTGCGCACGAGCGGCATCTCGGTGCTCCTGCTCGCCTGGGTCGTCGCCGTCCTCATCCGCCTCGCCACGGGATCGGCCACGGTCGCCACGGTGACCGCGTCGGGCATCCTCGCCCCGCTCGCCGCCGGGATGCCGGCCGCCGAGGTCTCGCTGCTGGTCCTCGCCATCGGCGCCGGGTCGGTGTTCTTCAGCCACGTCAACGACGCCGGGTTCTGGCTCGTCAAGGAGTACTTCGGCCTGAGCGTCGGCCAGACCCTCAAGTCGTGGTCCGCGATGGAGACGCTGCTCTCGGTCACCGGCCTCGTCGTCGTCCTGCTCGTCGGCCTCGTCGTCTAGCCGACCTCCCGGCTCGGCGCCCGGCCCCTGACCCGCGACCTCGCAGGTCAGGGGCCGTCGCATGGCTCGACCGGGCCATGGCGCCATCCGCCGGCCGCTGGGACGCTGAGAGCGGGCCGCCGGGCCCGCCACTGTCGGGGTGGCGAGGCGACATCGAGCGGGCCACTGCGGGGAAGGGGTGGCGTGATGGACAAGGCGGCCATGTGGGTCAGGGGACTGCTGACCCTTCTGCTGCTGGGGCTCGCGGTCTGGTGGCTCACGCTCGTCGCGCGGGAGATGTCCACGGCGCCGACGGTCGGCAAGGACGGCAAGGTGCTGCTCGACGAGTTCCAGCGCGCCAAGGACATCCTCCTCGTCGTGCTGCCCCTGCTCACTACCGCTCTCGGCTACTGGTTCGGGGCGGCCGGCAAGGAGAAGGCCGAGGAGGGCAAGGCCAAGGCCGAGGCGACGGCGGAGCAGAAGGCCCAGCAGCTCGACAGCGTCCTCGACGCCGCGCCACAGGGCGTCCTCAAGGACGCGAAGGACAAGCACCCCGAGGCGTTCGGCCTCCCGCGGAAGGGCTGACCCATGCTCCAGCACACCGATGACGACGGTGCTCTCAGCGTCTTCGCCAGTAAGGACCAGGTCCTCATCGCCTGCGCCAAGGGCCACTACTGGTTGCTGGACGCCACCCAGCACCAGGTGTCCGAGGAGGCGGACGGCGAGTCCGGCGGTCGTCGCCCGCCCGGGAGCCGCGGCATCGCGGAGCTGTCCGCAGACTTCGGACCGGCCGTGGCGCGGGGTCTCGGCCTCACGTGACCTCGCGGAGGCCACCCGGGGCGGACCCGGCCCTCGCGCGCTCCCGTAGGCTTGCCCCTCGTGGCCACCGACTTCACCCAGGAGATCAAGGACCTGCGCAGCACGATGGCGTCGGTCCGGGAGGTCACCGACCTCACCAAGCTCGAGCAGCAGATCGCGGACTTCGAGCAGCAGGCCGCCGACCCCGGTCTCTGGGACGACCAGGAGCGCGCCCAGCAGGTGACCTCCGGGCTCTCCCGCGCCAAGGCCGAGCACGACCGCGTCACCGGCATGGACGCGCGCATCGACGACCTCGAGGCGCTCGTCGAGATGGGTCAGGAGGAGAACGACGCCGAGACCCTCGCCGAGGCCGAGAAGGAGCTCGTGACGGTCCGCAAGGCGGTCGGCGAGCTCGAGGTCCGCACCCTGCTCTCCGGCGAGTACGACGAGCGCGCGGCCGTCGTCACCATCCGCGCCGGCGCCGGGGGAGTGGACGCCGCCGACTTCGCCGAGATGCTCATGCGCATGTACCTGCGCTGGGCCGAGCGCCACGGCTACCCCGTCAAGGTCCTCGACACCTCCTACGCCGAGGAGGCCGGCCTGAAGTCGGCCACCTTCGAGGTCGACACCCCCTACGCCTACGGCAACCTCAGCGTCGAGGGCGGCACCCACCGCCTCGTGCGGATCAGCCCGTTCGACAACCAGGGCCGCCGGCAGACGAGCTTCGCCGCCGTCGAGGTCGTGCCCCTCATCGAGGGCACGGACACCATCGAGATCCCCGAGAACGACCTGAAGATCGACGTCTTCCGCTCCAGCGGGCCCGGCGGGCAGTCGGTCAACACCACCGACTCCGCGGTCCGGATGACCCACATCCCCACCGGCACGGTCGTCTCGATGCAGAACGAGAAGTCCCAGATCCAGAACCGCGCCGCGGCCCTGCGCGTCATGCAGTCCCGCCTGCTCCTGCTCAAGAAGGCCGAGGAGGCCGCCGAGCGCAAGGAGCTCGCCGGCGACGTCAAGGCCAGCTGGGGCGAGCAGATGCGCTCCTACGTCCTCCACCCCTACCAGATGGTCAAGGACCTGCGCACCGAGCACGAGGTCGGCAACACCCCCGCGGTCTTCGACGGCGACATCGACGCCTTCATCGAGGCCGGCATCCGCTGGCGCATCGCCCAGGACAAGGCCGCGGCCGAGGGCTGAGCGTGAGCGCCGAGCCGACCGCGGCCTCCGGGCCCACCACCTGGGCCGCCTGGGAGGACGCCGTCGTCGACGCCGTGCGCGCCCTGCCCGACGACGGCTCGCTCGTTCTCGTCGCACCCCGCGTGCACACCCGGATGGCCCGCCCCGCCGGCGCCGGACGCCTCGCACGGCTGCTGGGCGGCCGCAAGCGCCCGGTCACCCCGTCGGTCCGGCTGGTGCGCGCCGAGGACCACCTGCGCGGCCACTGGGTCGGCGCCGTGGCGCTCGGCGGCACCTTCCCGTGGACCCCGGCCGAGGTCGACGCCGTGCTCGCCGCCGGCTGGCACCGCCCGACGGTCGGGGACGGCGAGGACTTCGTCCGCTTCTGGCCCGACGACGTCCCCTCCGGTCCCTACCTGCCCGAGGCCGATGCCCGCCGCGCCGCCGCCGCGCTCGCCGACACCTTCCGCACCGTCCTCGCCGTCGACGAGGACGACCTGCCGGCCCTGCGGCCGGCCTGAGCACGGGAACGCGCCGAGGTCGAGGCCCTCACCGGGATCCGCAGGTCGCCGACCTATCCTCGATGCTGCCGTGGGTGCGCCCCGCGGTCCCTGCCCCCGAGCCGTGAGGCCAGCCCCACCGCATGATCCGCTTCGAGAACGTCACGAAGGTCTACCCCCGGTCGACCCGTGCCGCCGTCGACGACGTCTCGGTCGACATCGACCGCGGCGAGTTCGTCTTCGTCGTCGGCCCCTCCGGCTCCGGCAAGTCGACGATGCTGCGCCTCGCCCTGCGCGAGGAGGCCGCCACGACCGGCCTGGTCCTCGTCGCCGGCCACGACCTCGGCACCATGCCGATGCGCCAGGTGCCGCGCCTGCGCCGCGAGATGGGTGCGGTCTTTCAGGACTTCCGGCTGCTGCCCAACAAGACCGTCCACGAGAACGTCGCCTACGCGCTGCAGGTCATCGGCAAGCCGCGCCACGCCATCCGCCAGCTCGTGCCCGAGACCCTCGAGATGGTCGGCCTCGCCGGCAAGGAGAAGCGCTTCCCGCACCAGCTCTCCGGCGGTGAGCAGCAGCGCGTGGCCATCGCCCGCGCCGTCGTCAACCGGCCGCAGATCCTCCTGTGCGACGAGCCCACCGGCAACCTCGACCGGGCCATCAGCCTCGACATCGTCCGGCTCCTGGACCGCATCAACCGGACGGGGACCACCATCGTCATGGCCACGCACGACCACGACATCGTCAACGAGCTCCGCCGACGCGTCCTCCAGCTCGAGGACGGGCGGGTGGTCCGCGACGAGCAGGACGCCTCGTACCACCAGAGCCCGGACGAGGAGGCCTGAGCATGCAGGCACGCTTCCTGGCCTCCGAGGTCGGCTCCGGCCTCCGCCGCAACGTCTCGATGGCCGTCTCGGTCGTCCTCGTCACGATGGTCTCGATGTTCCTCCTCGGCCTCGGTCTGCTCGCCCAGCGCCAGGCCGACACCATGAAGGGCTACTGGTACGACCGCATCCAGGTCTCGATCTACCTGTGCACCGCGGACTCGCTCCAGCCCAACTGCGAGAACACCGCGGTCACCGACGCGCAGAAGGCGGCCCTGCAGTCCCAGCTCGAGGCGCTGCCCGAGGTCAAGCAGGTCTTCTACGAGTCCGAGCAGGAGGCCTTCGACCGGTTCAAGCAGCAGTTCCGCAACAGCCCGATCGCCGGCAACGTCCAGGTGGGCGACATCCCGCAGAGCCTGCGCGTGCAGCTGAAGGACCCGACCAAGTTCGAGGTCGTCACGACCCAGTTCGAGAACGCGCCCGGCGTGGCCACGGTGCAGGACCAGGAGAAGGTCCTGTCGAAGTTCTTCACGATCATCACGTACATCACCGTCTTCGCGGTCTTCCTCGCCGCGCTCATGGCGGCCTGCGCGGCCCTGCTGATGGCGACGACGATCCGGCAGGCGGCGTTCATCCGGCGCCGCGAGATCGGCATCATGCGGCTGGTGGGAGCCTCGAACTGGACGATCCGGGCGCCCTTCGTCTCGGAGATGGTCATCGTCTCCGGGGTCGGGGTGCTCCTCGCCGTGGGGCTGCTCGTCGCGCTGACGAAGTACGTGTTCACCGAGGGCGCCAGCCAGATCGCCCTGTCCCAGGCCTTCATCGGCGTCTCCGACGTGTGGCTGCTCGCGCCGTGGATGCTCGGCGGGGTGGTGCTCATCGCGGTGGGCACGAGCCTGGTCACGCTGCGGCGCTACCTCCGGGTCTGACCCGCTCCCGCCCGCCCCGGTCCCCGCGAAAGCGGGACGCGGCGGCCGCCGGACTGAGAGACTCCTGGGGCACGGGTGACCTCCCGTGACGGCCTCTTCCGCCCGTCGGCTGGGCAAACCGGTGTGAATCGTGTTACCAATGGTGATCATGGGACGACCTGACCGCGTGCACACCGCTGCCTCCCGCCGGGTGCTCGGCTCCCTCGCGGCCCTCGTGTGCGCCGCCGGGGTGGTCACGGTCGCCGCGCCCTCCGCGCCCGCCGCCAGCGACCCGGGCGACCAGAAGCGCTCGGTCGACCGCAAGATCGACAAGCTCGAGGACCACCTCGACGACACCAGCGCGGCGCTGAGCAAGGCCTACAAGAACCTCAGGGCGACCCAGGACAAGCTCCCCGCCGCGCGCGACGCCCTCGAGAAGGCCCGCTCGGCCGCCGACGCCGCGGACGCGGCCGAGGCCGCCGCGACCCAGGCCCTCGAGGTGGCCCGGGCCAACGAGTCCAAGGCGCAGAAGGACCTCGAGAAGGCCACCGCCGAGGTCGCGACCGGCCGCAAGCGGATGGCCCAGTTCGCCGCCCAGATCTACCAGCAGCAGGGCTTCGGCCAGCTCGACGTCGCCCTGTCCAGCACGCAGCCGCAGGAGTTCGCCGACCGGCTCGCCATGGTCGACACCGTCCTCGACGTCCAGAACCGGACGATGGAGCGGCTGACCACCGAGCGGGCCGGCCTCACCGCCCTCGAGGACCACCTCTCCGCGCTGCGGGCCGACTCCGTGCGCCGCCAGAAGGAGGCCGCCGCCGCGCTCCAGCGCGCGACCGCCGCCCGCGAGGCCGCCACGAAGGCGCAGGCCGACCTCCAGGCGCTGGCCGCCAGCCAGGACAAGCAGGCCCAGGGCTACGAGGACCAGCTCGCCGCCGACAAGGCGCAGCTCGCGTCGATGAAGGCCGAGGCCGCCCGCCTCCAGAAGATCCTCGCCGCGCGCGCCGCGGCCGCCCGCGCCAAGGCCGCGGCCGAGGCCAAGAAGCACCCCAAGCCCGGGCGCGGCAACAGCGGGGGCGGCAGCTCCTCCGGCGGCGGCAGCTCCACCGGCTCCGGCGTGCTCAGCCGCCCGGTCCGCTCCGGATGGGTCAGCTCCGAGTTCGGCATGCGCTTCCACCCGATCTACCACTACTGGAAGCTGCACTCTGGGCGCGACTACGCGGTCAACTGCGGCACCCCGGTCTACGCGGCCGCCGGCGGCACGGTCATCTCGGCCGGCTGGGGCGGCGGCTACGGCAACCGCATCGTCATCGACCACGGCCTCGAGCGCGGTGTCGGCCTCGCCAGCACGTACAACCACCTGTCGAGCATCTCGGTCGGTGGCGGCCACGTGAGCCGCGGCCAGCTCATCGGCTACAGCGGCACCACCGGCACCTCCACCGGCTGCCACCTGCACTTCGAGACGCTCGAGGACGGCAACTTCGCCGACCCGCGGAAGTGGCTCAACACCCTGTCCTGACCCCGGCGCCGGGAATCCCCGGCGCGGGCGCGCGGACCGGACGGTAGCCTCCCTGTCGTGGCCAAGGACAGCGGGAAGACCCCGGGGACCAAGCTCGTGGCGAGCAACCGCAAGGCCCGTCACGACTACCACGTCGAGGACACCTACGAGGCCGGCATGGTGCTCATGGGCACCGAGGTCAAGGCGCTGCGGATGGGCCGGGCCTCCCTCGTCGACGGGTGGGCCGGCTTCGACCGCGACGACGAGCTGTGGCTCGAGGGCGTGCACATCCCCGAGTACGTCAACGGCACGTGGACCAACCACACCCCGCGCCGGCGCCGCAAGCTCCTCCTGCACCGCCGCGAGCTCGACAAGATCGCCCAGGCCACCCGCGAGTCCGGGTACTCCGTCGTCCCCCTGAGCCTGTACTTCAAGGAGGGGCGGGCCAAGGTCGAGATCGCGATCGTCAAGGGCAAGAAGGACTACGACAAGCGGCAGACGCTGCGGGAGCGCCAGGACCGCCGCGAGGCCGACCGCGCCATCGCCGCCCGCCGGCGCGGCGAGGACTGACGTGCCACGCAGCGGGCGGCGCGCGGCCGCCGGGCTCGTCGCGGCCCTGGGCCTGCTCTGGATGTGCGTGCTCCCGGCGGCTGCCGCACCGGCAGCGTCCGCGGTCCCGGGGGAGCGGGTCGGCGCGTGGGGCGGGTCGGTGGGCACGTCGCTCGTCACCGAGGAGCAGGCCGACAGCCTGCACACGAGCATCGAGGCCCAGCCCGACGGGTCGGTGGTCGTCACCGAGCGGATCACCTGGCGCTTCCCCGAGGGGGAGGACCGGCACGGCATCTACCGCCTGGTCCGCGTCCGGGCCGGCTACCAGGACAGCGACACGCAGTACCGGTACTACGAGCTCTCGGGCATCGAGGTCACCTCGCCGTCCGGGGCCCCGACCGACCTCACCGTCGAGGACTACGGCGCCGACCGCCGCATCCGCATCGGGAGCCCCTCGGAGACGGTCAGCGGCACGGCCCAGTACGTCGTGCGCTACCGCCTGGCCCACCTCGTCAACGACATCGGGGACGGCACGGCCGAGGTCTTCTACGACGTCGTCAGCACGGCGAACGGCTTCCCGCAGAGGGATGTCCGCGCCGACGTCACCGGGCCGGCCGCCATCACCAAGGCGGCCTGCTTCCACGGCCCCTTCGGCTCCACGGACAGCTGCCCGGCGACGCCGGGGGAGAGCGCGACCTACGAGGTGCCCGACCTCGAGGCGGAGGAGGGTGCCTCGGTCGTCGCCTCGTTCCCGCGCGACGCGTTCCAGGACCTCACCCCCGACCTGCGCGAGGGCGACGTCGAGAGCAGCGACGGCAGCCTCGTGAGCCCCGGGGTCGCCCGCACGGTCGGTGCCCTGACCATCGGGACCGGGCTCCTCGTGCCGCTGGCCGCCGGGTCCCTCATGGGGCTGCTCGTGTGGTCCCGCGGCCGCGACGAGCAGTACGCGGGGCTGACACCCGGGCTCTCACCCGGCCTCGGCCAGGACGTGCCCGTGGTCACCGGCGGCCCGGCGCCCACCGTGGCCGTGCAGTTCACCCCACCACCGGGCGTGCAGCCCGGGCTCGTCGGCACGATCATCGACGAGGAGGCCGGGCTCACCGACGTCACCGCGACGATCATCGACCTCGCCGTCCGCGGGCACCTCACCATCGCGCGCGAGGAACGGGCGATGCGCGGCGACGACTGGGTGCTCACCCGCACGGCGCCGCCCACCGGGTCCACGCCGCTCGCCCCCTACGAGCAGCTGCTGCTCGACGCCCTCTTCGCCGGGTCCGACCGCACCGAGCTGTCGTCCCTGAAGAACCGGTTCAAGCCGACCCTCGAGGCGGTGCAGCGCCTCATGTACGAGGAGGTCGTCGACCGGCGCTGGTTCCGCCGCAGCCCCGAGGCGCAGCGCTCGGGGTGGATGACCCTCGGGGCGCTCGTCGCCGGGCTGGGGGTCCTGGCCCTCTTCTTCCTCACCGGTCCGGCCTCCGCGCTCTTCGCCGACGCCGGGTTCCCGCTGAGCCCCGTGTGGGTGCTCGGCGGCGGGCTGGTCGTCGGCGGCCTGGTCGTGCGGGCCCTCGGCCGCCGGATGGCCGCTCGGACGGCGGAGGGCTCGGCGGTCCTGGCGCAGTCCCGCGGCTTCGAGCGCTACCTCGCGACCGCCGAGGCGAACCAGATCCGGTGGGAGGAGGCCCGCGACCTCTTCAGCCGCTGGCTGCCGTACGCCATCGTCTTCGGTCTCGCCGACCGGTGGGCCTCGGTCTTCGAGGAGGTCTCGGCCGCGGCGGCGGCCGCGGGCCACACCGTCCTCGCCCCGACCTGGTACGTGGGGCCCTGGACCGACGGCGGCTTCCACGGCGTCGCCTCGAGCATGGACTCCTTCTCCACCGTGGCCGCCGGCACCTTCGTGTCGACCCCGGGCTCGTCGGGCTCCTCCGGGTTCAGCGGGGGAGGCGGCTTCTCCGGCGGCGGTGGCGGCGGTGCCTCCGGCGGCAGCTGGTAGCGACCGGCACGAACGAACGGGCCGCCCCCGGTGGGGGCGGCCCGTCGTGGTTCCCCGGCGGGGCCGGGTGGTCCTGGGTCAGTTCTTGAAGGCGTCCTTGACGTTCTCGCCGGCCTTGTTGAGGTCGGCCTTCGTCTGGTCGGCGCGGCCCTCGGCCTCGAGGCGCTCGTTGTCGGTCGCCTTGCCGGCGGCCTCCTTGCTCTTGCCCGTCAGGTCGTCCTTGATGTTCTCGATCTTGTCGCCGAGGCCCATGAGGCTCTCCTCTCGTTCAAGGGTCGCGCACGCCCCGCCAGGAACGTGCCGCGCTGGTGTGACCACCCTAGGCACGCCCTGCGGGGGGTGGGGCTTTCGCACCGAGAAACTTTCGACAAACTTTCAACGCAGCAGGTGGAGCGAGGTGTCGAGGGTCCTGCCTCAGCTCGGTGCGACCACGAGGACGAGGTCGCCACCCTCGACCTGCTGGTGCCCGGCGATGGCGAGCCGCTCGACCGTGCCACCGGTCGGCGAGGTGATGCTCGCCTCCATCTTCATCGCCTCGATCGTCGCGACCACGCCGCCCGGCTCGACCGGGTCGCCCTCGGCCACCGTGGGAGTCACGACGCCGGCGAACGGCGCGGCCACGTGGCCCGGCGTGCCGGGGTCGGCCTTCTCGGCGGCCTTGGTCTCCGCCTCGACGGAGCGGTCGCGCACCTGGACCGGGCGGAACTGGCCGTTGAGGGTGCACATGACCGTGCGCATCCCCTGGCGGTCCGGGTCGCCGACCGAGCTGATGCCGAGGAGGAGCCGCTTGCCCGCCTCGATCTCGGCCTCGTACTCCTCGCCGTGCTCGAGGCCGTGGAGGAACTCGATGGTGCCGAGGACCGACAGGTCGCCGTACAGCTCGCGGGTCTCCTCGAACTCCTTCGTCGGCCCGGGGAAGAGGAGCTGGTTGAGGGTGCGCCGGGTGTCGGTGGCCAGGGCCGCCTCCTGCTCCTCGGTGAGCTCGGTGACGCGCGGCTTCGGCGTCCGCCCGTGCAGCGCCTTGGTGCGGAACGGCTCGGGCCAGCCGCCGGGCGGGTCGCCGAGCTCGCCGCCGAGGAAGCCGATCACCGAGTCCGGGATGTCGTAGCGGGTCGGGTTCTCCTCGAAGTCCTCCGGGTCGGCCCCGGCCCCGACGAGGGCGAGCGCGAGGTCGCCGACGACCTTGCTGCTCGGGGTCACCTTGACGAGGTGGCCGAGGATCCGGTCGGCCGCGGCGTACATGTCCTCGACGTCCTCGAACCGCTCGCCGAGGCCGAGCGCGATGGCCTGCTGGCGCAGGTTGGAGAGCTGGCCGCCGGGGATCTCGTGGAAGTAGACCCGCCCGGTGGGGGAGGCGAGCCCGGACTCGAACGGCGCGTAGAGCCGGCGCACGGCCTCCCAGTAGGGCTCGAGGGCGAAGACGGCGTCGATGTCGAGGCCGGTCTCGCGCTCTGTGCCGTCGGTGGCGGCGACGAGCGCGGACAGGCTCGGCTGGCTCGTCGTGCCCGACATCGTCGCGGTCGCCGCGTCGACGGCGTCGACCCCGGCGTCGATGGCCGCGAGCAGCGTGCCGACCTGGCCGCCGGCGGTGTCGTGGGTGTGCAGGTGCACCGGCAGGTCGAAGTTCTCGCGCAGCGCGGTGACGAGCCTCCGCGCCGCGGGGGCCCGCAGCAGCCCGGCCATGTCCTTGATGGCGAGCACGTGCGCGCCGGTCCCGACGATCTCCTCGGCGAGGCGCAGGTAGTAGTCGAGCGTGTAGAGCCGCTCGCCCGGGTCCATGAGGTTGCCGGTGTAGCAGAGGGCGACCTCGGCGACCGCGGTCCCGGTGTCGAGCACCGCGTCGACGGCGGGACGCATCTGCGAGACGTCGTTGAGCGAGTCGAAGATGCGGAAGACGTCCAGCCCGGTGCGCGCGGCCTCGTGGACGAAGGCGTCGGTGACCTTCGTCGGGTACGGGGTGTAGCCGACCGTGTTGCGCCCGCGCAGCAGCATCTGGAGGGGGACGTTCGGCATCGCCGCCCGGAGCAGGGCGAGCCGCTCCCACGGGTCCTCGTGCAGGAAGCGCAGCGCGACGTCGTAGGTGGCGCCGCCCCAGGCCTCCATCGAGAGGAGCTGGGGCGTCATCCGCGCGACGTGGCCGGCGACGGCCAGGAGGTCGCGGGTGCGCATCCGCGTCGCGAGCAGGCTCTGGTGCGCGTCGCGGAAGGTGGTGTCGGTGACGGGGACGTCGGTGCGCTCGCGCAGCTGTCGGGCGAACTCGGCCGGGCCGACGCGCAGCAGCAGGTCGCGGGAGCCGGGCGGGAGCGGTGCGTCGGTGTCGAGCGCCGGGAGCTTGGTGCGCGGCTCGAGGTGCGTGGTCGCCGGGCCGTGCGGCTGGTTCACCGTGACGTCGGCGAGGTACTGGAGCAGCTTGGTGCCGCGGTCGCCGCCCATCCGGGCCTCAAGCAGCTCGGGACGCTCGTCGATGAAGCCCGTGGTCGCCTCACCGCGCTGGAAGACGGGGTCGGCGAGCACCGCCTCGAGGAAGGGGATGTTCGTCGAGACGCCGCGGATCCTGAACTCCGCCAATGCCCGTCGCGCTCGGCGCACCGCCACGCCGAAGTCGCTGCCCCGACACGTGAGCTTCACGAGCATCGAGTCGAAGTGCGGGCTCACCTGCGCGCCGACGAACACGGTGCCGCCGTCGAGCCGCACACCGCCGCCGCCCGCCGAGCGGTAGACGGTGATCTGGCCGGCGTCCGGGCGGAACCCGTTCGCGGGGTCCTCGGTGGTGATGCGGCACTGCAGGGCGGCGCCCCGGGTGCGGATGTCCTCCTGGCGCAGCCCGAGGTCATCGAAGGTCTCGCCCGACGCGATGCGCATCTGCGACACGACGAGGTCGATGTCGGTGACCTCCTCGGTCACGGTGTGCTCGACCTGGATCCGCGGGTTCATCTCGATGAAGACGTAGCGGCCGTCCTCGCCGAGGAGGAACTCGACGGTGCCGGCGTTGCGGTAGCCGATCGACTCGGCGAAGCGCACCGCGTCGGCGCACATCCGGGCGCGGGTGTCGGGGTCGAGGTTCGGGGCCGGGGCGATCTCGACGACCTTCTGGTGCCGGCGCTGCACCGAGCAGTCCCGCTCGAAGAGGTGCAGCACGGTGCCGGTGCCGTCGGCGAGCACCTGGACCTCGATGTGCCGCGGCCGGACGACCGCCTCCTCGAGGTAGAGCGTGGGGTCGCCGAACGCGGCGTCGGCCTCGCGCTGGGCGGCCTCGAGCGAGTCCCGCAGCTGGGGGCGCTCGTCGACGCGGCGCATCCCGCGCCCGCCGCCGCCGGAGACGGCCTTGACGAACACGGGGAAGCCGATCTCCTCGGCCGCGGCGGCGAGGTCGTCGAGGTCGGTGGTCGGCTCCGCGCCGCGCAGGGTCGGCAGGCCGGCTTCACGGGCGGCTGCGATGGCCCGTGCCTTGTTGCCCGCGAGGTGCAGGGCCGAGGCGGGCGGCCCGATGAAGGTGATGCCCGCCGCCTCGCACGCCTCGGCGAGGTCGGGGTTCTCGGACAGGAACCCGTACCCGGGGTAGACGGCGTCGGCGCCGCACTCGACCGCGACCCGCACGATGTTGGCGTGGTCGAGGTAGGCCCGCACCGGGTGCCCCTGCTCGCCGATCTCGTAGGACTCGTCGGCCTTGAGACGGTGCTCGGAGGTGCGGTCCTCGTGGGGAAAGACGGCGACGGTCTTCGCGCCGAGCTCGGTGGCCGCGCGGAACGCCCGGACGGCGATCTCCCCGCGGTTGGCGACGAGGATCTTCTGGAACACGGGGACCTCCGGGTCGGCGGCGCGGCGTGCCCCAACCCTAGTGAGGGGGAGCGGCGCCGGCTCGTCCGTCCGGTGGACGGCACATCGTCCGTTCGGCCGTTTCGACCCGATCGGGCCCCACGTAGGGTGGCTGGTATGCACGGTCATCGCAGGGGACCGGCAGGTTCGGGGCGCTACCGCCGACTCCAGGTGGTCGCCGCGGCCTGTGCCGGGGTCGTCACGGTCGGGGGGCTCGTCGCCCTCCAGCCGGGCGGTCTGACGACCCTGCGCATCACCGAGTCCGACCCCTCGTTCCTGCGTCCCGACGGCACCGGGGGCGAGCCGCTGACCTCGGAGTCCGGGCGCACCGCGCCCCCCGCCGTCGGCGCCACCGCCACCCCGAGGGCCTCGCGCGTGCCGGACCCCGTCCCTGCACCGAGCGCGGCGGCCCCGGCGCCCTCCCCGAGCGCCGTCGCGCCCACGACCTCGAGCACCGTGCCGGTTCCGACATCGTCCACGCGGGTGCGGCCCTCCACGGCGCCGCGAACCACCCCCGCCACCCCGCCGCTCGAGCCCACCCCGACTCCCACCCCCACGCCGACACCCACCCCGACCGACAGCACCTCCTCCACCGACCCCGCGCCCTCCGGCGGCTCGCCGGACTCCTCGTCGGTGCCGGACACGTCGACGACGGGCGGCGACCCGACCGGGGCGGACGCCGCGGGCTGACCACGCCGGCCGAGCGCCGACCCCTGGTCGCGGGAACACGGTTGGGTGACCGGCCGTTGACCGGCATACTGGGCGTCCGGGACGTCTCGCACGGCCCGGTTGACAACTCGACAGCGTGGGAGTGGCCCCCTTCAGGGGGGTGATCGGTTTCGACATTGGTCGGATGTCCAGTGGGAAGCGGGTCGAGGACGCACGGTCATCTCGTACAACGCTCCGTGCAAACCAATAGGTGCCGATTCCAAGCGCACCGACTTCGCCCTCGCCGCCTGAGCGAGCCCGAAGTCCGTTGGCCTGAGCTCGATCTCGGCTCAGTAACCAGCGTCAGCTAGAGATCTTGCTGCGTCGTCATGTCGGGGGACGGCGCGGGACTCCTTCTCGACTGGGCCTGTCAGCGGACGTGTGCGCGCGAGCGCTGGGGCCGAGAAAATCCACAGCGCACTGCACCCGGAGAAGCCCTGGGCTGCCGTCAGTGGACGCGGGTTCGATTCCCGCCACCTCCACCACGCGGTGCACTCCCACACCTGTCGAGCGCGGCCCGGCCCCCACGGGGGCCGGGCCGTTCGTCGTGCTCAGGCCAGCTCGAGGCGGTAGTGGTCGCCGTCGCGGGCGAAGCCGAGGCGCTCGTAGTAGGGCGCGACCATCCCCGGAGCGGTCAGCACCCGCGTGAACCCGCGGTCCCGGAAGAGGCCGGAGCGCCGGAAGACGAACTCGCCCGGGGCGAAGTCGCGGAAGCGCGGGGTCACGTAGTCGAGCTCGACCTGCGCGGTGCCGTCGCCGGCGTCGCGGACGACGATGACGCCGGCGGTCTCGTCGCCGTGCTGCACGAGGTAGGTCGAGCGGCCCTCGCCGCCCGCCGCGCCGAACCCCGGGAAGAACCGCTCGATGTCCGTGCCGTGCACCGCGAGGAAGTGCCCCAGGTAGGAGTCGTCCTCGCGGACGGCGAGCACGGCGTAGGCCCGCTCGTCGCCGCGCTCGCGGAGCATCCGGGCGATGAAGTAGAGGTTGATGCCGGCGAGCACGATGTTCATCGCGACCATCGGCCAGACGTCGAGCAGCGCGTTGAACACGGTGAGGATGAGGCAGGCCACCGTGTTGAGCACGCGCAGCCGCAGGATGCGGGCCTGGAGCAGCGAGAAGACGAGCAGCGCCGAGCCGAACCAGCCGAGCGCGTCGAGCCAGGTCACGCCGGGCCCAGCGCGAAGCGGACGACCACCGTCGTGGACAGCGAGGACTCGCCGCCCTCGACGGGCACGCCGCCGCCGGCGTCGAAGGCGGCCAGGCGCATCTTCGGCTGTGGGCCACCGCCGCCGGGGGCCGCCTCCGTCAGCGACAGCACCGGACCGAGGGAGCGACCGGCGAGGTCGGCGTACTGCCGCGCTCGCGTGCTGGCGTCGGCGAAGGCCGCGGCCCGGGCGCGGACCATCAGCGGGCCGGGGTCGGCGACCTCGAGCGAGACGTTGTCGACCGCGAGGGCGTCGCCCGCCGCGCCGGCCAGGGCCGCGATGACGTCGCCCACCCGGCCGCGGTCGCGGACCCGCAGGCGGAGCGCCTGGTGGGCGGTGTACCCGACGACGCTCTGGCCCTCGCGGTCCCAGCGCGGGGAGACCCCCATCCCGGTGGTGCGCCGGTCGTGTTCTCCCACACCGTGGTCGGCGGCCGCGGCGATGGCGCCGTCGAGCCGGCCGGCCAGCGAGCCGAGAGCGGAGGCGACGTCGCGGGCGTCGACCTGGACGCGCACGTCGAGGACGACGACGTCCGGCCCGGCCGCGGCCGTCCCGGTCCCGATGACTTCCACGTGGTCCGACATGCGGGTCACTGTAGGGCGCGGGCGGGTCGCTCCACCACGGACCCGATTCGGGCTACCTGCCGGTACAGGGTTCAATCGACCCCATGCCCGCCGCACCCTCCATCGCCAACAGCGTCACCGTCCGGCTCGTCCTCCCCGCCCGGCCCACCGCCGTGAGCGAGATGACGAGCCTCATCGAGAAGGCCGGGGGAGTGGTCACCGGGCTCGACGTCACCGGCTCCGGGCACGCGCGCATGCGCGTCGACCTCACGATGCTCACCCGCGACCCCGACCACGCCGACGAGATCGTCGAGACGATGCGCACGGTCGAGGGCGTCGAGATCGGGAAGGTCTCGGACCGCACCTTCCTCATGCACCTCGGCGGCAAGCTGACCGTCGAGTCCAAGGTGCCGATCCGCTCGCGCGACGACCTCTCGCTCATCTACACGCCCGGCGTGGCCCGGGTCTGCACCGCCATCGCGAAGAACCCCGAGGACGCGCGGCGCCTCACCATCAAGCGCAACACCGTGGCGGTCGTCACCGACGGCACGGCCGTGCTCGGGCTCGGCGACATCGGCCCGCTCGCGGCGCTGCCGGTCATGGAGGGCAAGGCGGCGCTCTTCAAGCGGTTCGCCGACATCGACGCCTTCCCGATCTGCCTCGACACCACCGACACCGAGGAGATCATCCGCACCGTCAAGGCCATCGCTCCCGGGTTCGCGGGCATCAACCTCGAGGACATCTCCGCGCCGCGCTGCTTCGAGGTCGAGGCCCGGCTGCGCGAGGAGCTCGACATCCCCGTGTTCCACGACGACCAGCACGGCACCGCCATCGTCGCCCTCGCGGCGCTGCGGAACGCGCTGCGCGTGGTCGGCAAGCGGCTCGAGGACGTCCGGCTCGTGATGAGCGGCGCCGGCGCGGCGGGGACGGCCATCCTCAAGCTGATGCTGCACGCGGGGCTGCGCCACGTGGTCGTCACCGACGTCGACGGCGTCGTCCACCGGAACCGGGCCGACGTGCTCTCCGGCGACCACCCGAACCACGCCTGGATCGCGGCCAACACCAACCCCGACGACGTCACCGGCACGCTCGCCGAGGCAGTGGCCGGGGCCGACGTCTTCCTCGGGGTCTCGGCGCCGAACATCCTCTCGGAGGAGGCCGTGGCCTCGATGGCGCCCGACTCGGTCGTCTTCGCCATGGCCAACCCGGTGCCCGAGATCGACCCCGAGCTCGCCGCCCGGCACGCCGCCGTCGTCGCCACCGGCCGCTCGGACTTCGCGAACCAGATCAACAACGTGCTCGTCTTCCCCGGTGTCTTCCGCGGTCTCATCGACGCCGCGAGCAAGCACGTGACGATGGACGTCCTCCTCGCCGCCGCCGACGCCCTCGCCGGCGTGGTCACCGAGGAGGAGCTCAACGCGACGTACATCATCCCGAGCGTGTTCCACCCGGACGTCAGCACCGTCGTCGCCGACGCGGTGCGCCGGGCCGTCCGCTCCGACCCAGCGGCCGAGGCGGGTCCGGAGGACGCGTGAGCGCACCGGCCGGCCATGGACCGGTGGTGCGGCGCGCGCTGCTCGGTGCGCTCGGTGGGGCCGTGGTCCTCCAGCTCGTCGTCCTCTACCTGCCGAGGGACCCCGGCCCGCTGCCGTTCCCGCAGGCCGACAAGCTGGTCCACCTCGGCGTCTTCCTCCTGCCTGCCGCGCTCGGCCTGCTCGCCGGGCTGCCGGCGCGCTGGGTGCTGGGGCTGCTCGCGGGGCACGCCGTGCTCAGCGAGGTGGTCCAGGCGCTGGTGCTGCCGGCACGCAGCGGCGACCCCCTCGACACGATCGCCGACCTGCTGGGAGTCGCCCTCGGCGCGCTCCTCGCCCGTCTGCCGTGGGTCCGTCGGGCCGGCCGGCGGTCCGGGGCACCCGTCTCCCGCTGGTAGACTGGACCCTTCCCGCCGTGGTGGCGGACGCCTGGCCGCGTCCACCCCGTCGCACCCCGCGACCACCCCCCATCCCACCCGGCACCGCCGGTGACACCCCTGAAGTCGAACCGGCCACCCAGGACCACTGCCGGTCCGGAGACCCGTTGTACTCGCCCGTTCGCCACCGGCCGACGACGTGTCTGTCCGAACGTCCTCCCGATGACGAAACACAGGTGAACACCCCCATGCCCAAGAAGGCATCCGGGCCGAAGGCCCGTTGGACCGCTGCCCAGAAGGCGGAGAAGCGCAAGGGCCCGAAGAAGCCCCACCGTGGTCAGGCCACCGGCCGTCCCGGCTCGAGCACGCCCACGCGCTCCGGCGACGGCGAGGAGCGCGCCAAGCGCCCCCGCGCCGAGCGCTCGCCCCGCTGGGACCGCGAGGACCCCCGTCGCGGCGGCATGCCGTCCCGCGACGAGCGCCGCGAGCAGCGCCCGGAGCGCACCGAGCGCCCCCGGTTCGAGCGCGACGACCGTCCCCGCCGCGAGGAGCGCACCGACCGTCCGCGGTTCGAGCGCACCGAGCGCCCGCGGTTCCAGCGCGACGACCGTCCGCGCCGTGACGAGCGCACCGAGCGGAGCGACCGCCCGCGCGTCCAGCGCGACGACCGTCCCCGCCGTGACGAGCGCACCGAGCGGAGCGACCGTCCGCGGTTCGAGCGCGACGACCGCCCGGCCCGCACCGAGCGCCACGTCCACCGCCCGCACGACGAGCGGCCCCGCCGTGAGCGTGGCGACCGCCCGGTCCGCGACCGCGCCCCGCGTGTCGCCGACCCGGTGCGCCGCGACCGCCACGAGGGTCGTCACGCCGAGCGCCCGTGGGAGCGCGACGAGCGCCCCCGCACCTTCGAGGACGCCGAGGCCGAGCGCGCCGAGGCCGACACCTGGACCACGTACCGCTCGGCCGCGGCCGGTGGCCCGAAGAAGGTGACCGAGGACAACGGCTTCGCCGCCCTCGGCCTGCCCGAGCGGATCGTCGAGCGCCTCGCCCGCGACGGCATCACCGACCCGTTCCCGATCCAGGCCGCGACGATCCCGGACGCCATCGCCGGGCGCGACGTCCTCGGTCGGGGCCGCACCGGCTCGGGCAAGACCCTGGCCTTCGGCCTGCCGACCATCGCCCGCCTCGCTGCCGGCGACCGGCCGGAGCCGAAGCGACCCAAGGCGCTCGTGCTCGTGCCCACCCGTGAGCTCGCGATGCAGGTCAGCGACGCCCTCGAGCCGTTCGTCCACGTCACCGGCATCACCCACCGGCTCGTCGCCGGCGGGCTGTCCTACGAGCCGCAGATCAAGAGCCTGCAGCGCGGCGTGCACCTGCTCGTCGCGACGCCGGGCCGGCTCGTCGACCTCATGGACCGCGGTGCCGTCGACCTCGGCGGGGTCGAGGTCGCGATCCTCGACGAGGCCGACCACATGGCCGACATGGGCTTCGTGCCCGAGGTCACCGCGATCCTCGACGCCGTGCCCGACGGCGGCCAGCGCCTCCTCTTCTCGGCGACCCTCGACCGCGGCGTCGACACCCTCGTCGAGCGCTACCTCGTCGACCCGGTGACGCACTCGACCGACGACGCCCAGGCGGCGGTCACCACGATGAGCCACCACGTGCTCCTCATCGACCCGCAGGACAAGAAGGCCCTGACCGCCGAGCTCGCCGGTCGCCCCGGCCGCTCGGTCGTCTTCGCCCGGACCCAGCTCGGGGCCGAGCGCATCGCCGGGGAGCTCCGCGGCCGCGGGGTCCTCGCGGCGGCGCTGCACGGCGGCCTGTCGCAGAACGTCCGCAACCGCGTCCTCGGCGCCTTCCGCGACGGGAAGATGCCCGTCCTCGTCGCCACCGACGTCGCCGCGCGCGGCATCCACGTCGACGACATCGGGATGGTCATCCAGGTCGACCCGCCGACGGACCACAAGGACTACCTGCACCGCGCCGGCCGCACCGCCCGCGCGGGGGAGGAGGGCGCGGTCGTGATGCTCGCGCTCCCGCACCAGCGCAAGATGGTCACCCGCATCATCGAGAACGCCGGCGCCGAGGCCATCACGGCCAAGGTCGCCCCCGGTGACCCGGTGATGTCCGCGCTCGGCGGCGTGGCGCCCTCCGGGGTGCCCGTGCCCGACGAGGTGTGGCGCCCCATCCTCGAGGCCCAGCCGCGCCCGCGACGGGGTGGCCGGCCGGGTGGTCCGCGCGGCGGGCGACCGCAGCGTGGCGGAGGTGCGCCGAGGTCCGGCCGTGGCGGCGGTCGCGGAGGCAGAATGGGCGCGTGAGCGCGTCCCACACCACCGGGAAGCTCCTCGTCGCGACCCCGCAGATCGAGGAGGGCGTCTTCCACCGCAGCGTCGTCCTCGTGCTGCACCACGGCGACGACGGCGCGCAGGGGCTGGTCCTCAACCGGCCGATCGAGGCCGGTATCGACACCGTGCTGCCCGGATGGGAGGAGCACGCCAGCTCGCCCGCGACGATGTTCCAGGGCGGGCCGGTGCAGCTGGACTCCGCGCTCGGCCTCGTCGCGGTGCCGGGGGACGACCCCGACCCCACGGGCGTGCGCCGGCTCTTCGGGGCGGTGGCCCTGGTCGACCTCGACACCCCGCCGGTCCTCGTGGGCCCGGGCCTCACCGGGCTGCGCATCTTCGCCGGCTACGCGGGATGGGCGCCGGACCAGCTCGAGGAGGAGATCGCGACCGGGTCGTGGTTCGTCGTCGACGGCGAGAGCGGCGACGCCTTCACCGACCACCCGGTCGACCTCTGGCACCGCGTCCTGCGCCGCCAGCCGGACCCGCTGCGCTGGATGGCCTGGTACCCGCCGGACCCCTCGCTCAACTGAGCCCGGCGTAGGCTCGGGCGCATGAGCGAGACCCTCCCGCCGCCCAGCGACCCGAACGCCCCGCAGGGTGAGCCCGGCGGCCCGCAGACGCAGACGGCCGTCCTGGAGCGCACGGAGACCGTCCCCGAGGTCGCCGAGCCCGGTGACCACGAGCGCTTCGCCCACTACGTGCGCAAGGAGAAGATCCTCGAGAGCGCGCTGTCGGGGGAGCCGGTCACGGCCCTCTGCGGCAAGGTCTGGATCCCCGGCCGCAACCCGGACAGGTTCCCGGTCTGCCCCACGTGCAAGGAGATCTACGAGGGGCTGCGCCCGCCGGAGGACGGCGACTGACGCCGGCGCCCACCGCCGGGTCGAGGTGATGTCGGGCCGTCTCGCAGTCCCCTTTCACCTCGACCGGCGAGCGGTCGGGAACCTTTGCGGGGCGGCGCGCGTCGGCTCCTCGGAGCGCCGGCGGGGTGGTCCCGCGGACCTTTGCGCACTTCTTACGTCCCGATGACCCGTTGTTGGGACCGGGGGCGTATCGCGCGAGGCGCAGGTCTTACCCAACCCTGACGACGGGCAGACCCACCACCCCGTGCCCCCCGCCTAGCGTCCTGCGGGTGCCCTCGCCGACCGGCCGGGCCGTACCCCTGGAAGGACGTCCATGCGTACCCGTTCCCTGACCGCCCTGGCCGCGCTGACGCTCGGCGTCGCCGGTGCCCTCGTTCCCGCCTCCGCCTCGCAGGCCCGCCCGATCGCGGGAGACGCGGTCGCCTCCGCCTCCGCCGAGTGCGTCACCCACGCCGAGGTCGGCGGCCGCCAGGCCGGTGGACGCTTCGACCCCCACGAGCTCACCCCGGCGCAGGCCCGTGCGAACGACGCGGCCCTCCAGAAGACCCTGGCCGCCAAGGGCTACGCGACCGGCTCGGACGGCAAGGCCGTCTCGGCGTCCGCGCAGCGCAGCGCCTCGGCGAAGAAGCCGGTCGCCGCCGCGTTCGCCGGCGGCGTCGTCGACGTCTACGTCCACATCATCACCGACGGCACGAACGGCAAGCTGACCGCGACGCAGGTCAACAACCAGATCTCGGTCCTCAACGCCGCCTACTCCAGCGCCGGCTTCTCGTTCCGCCTCGCGGGCACGGACACCACGACGAACGCCTCCTGGTACTCCGGCCTCACCGACGGCACCACCCAGGAGCGCCAGATGAAGACCGCCCTGCGCAAGGGCAACATGGGCGACCTCAACCTCTACACCGCCGACCTCGGTGGCGGCCTCCTCGGCTGGGCGACCTTCCCCAAGGCCAGCCTCGACACGATGGACGGCGTCGTCATCCTCGACGAGTCGGTCCCCGGCGGCAGCGCCGCGCCGTACAACCTCGGTGACACCGCGACCCACGAGGTCGGTCACTGGCTCAACCTCTTCCACACCTTCCAGGGCGGCTGCTCCGGCGGCGACTCGGTGAGCGACACCCCGGCCGAGGCCTCGCCCGCGTCCGGTTGCCCGACCGGCCGCGACACCTGCACGGCCACCGGCCTGGACCCGATCAAGAACTTCATGGACTACTCCGACGACGCGTGCATGGACCACTTCACGACCGGTCAGAACACCCGCATGCAGAACGCCTGGCTCGCCTACCGCAACGTCTGAGCACGCCTGCGGCGCTAGCACACACCGAAGGCCCCGACGAGTTCGTCGGGGCCTTCGGCGCGTCGTCGTGACGGCGGTTAGGGTGGCGCTCGCTCATGAGTACCTCTGCCGCCGGCCACCTGTCACCCGCCTACCCCGAGCGGGCCGCGTGGGGTACCGCCGCCAAGCTGCGCGCCTGGCAGGAGGAGGCCCTCACGGCCTACCTCGGGCAGGAGGGCAAGGACTTCCTCGCCGTCGCGACCCCCGGCGCCGGCAAGACCACGTACGCCCTGCGGATCGCCACCGAGCTGCTCGACCGCGGCCTCGTGCGGGCCGTCACCGTCGTCGCCCCCACCGAGCACCTCAAGACCCAGTGGGCCGATGCCGCGGGCCGCGTGGGCATCCAGCTCAACCCGTCGTTCTCGAACTCGGCCGGCGTGCACTCGAGCGAGTACGACGGCGTCGCCCTCACCTACGCCCAGGTCGCCGCGAACCCCGGCCTGCACAAGCAGCGCACCGAGGCCGAGCCCACGCTCGTCATCCTCGACGAGATCCACCACGGCGGCGACGCCCGCTCGTGGGGCGACGGCATCCGCGAGGCGTTCACCCCGGCGGTGCGCCGGCTCTCGCTGACCGGGACGCCGTTCCGCTCCGACACCAGCCCGATCCCGTTCGTGCGCTACGAGATGGGCCAGGACGGCATCCTGCGCTCGGCCTCGGACTACACCTACGGGTACGCCGCGGCCCTGCGCGACGGCGTCGTGCGGCCCGTCCTCTTCCTGGCCTACGGCGGCGCGATGCGCTGGCGCACCAAGGCCGGTGACGAGGTGGCCGCCCGGCTCGGCGAGCCCCTGACCAAGGACATCACCGCGCACGCGTGGCGCACCGCGCTCGACCCCAAGGGCGAGTGGATCCCGGCGGTGCTCCGCGCCGCCGACAAGCGCCTCTCCGAGGTGCGCCGGCACGTACCGGACGCCGGTGGGCTCGTCATCGCCTCGAACCAGTCCGCGGCGCGCGCCTACGCGCGCATCCTCACGGCGGTCACGGGGGAGGAGACCACGGTCGTCCTCTCCGACGACGCCGGCGCCAGCGCCCGGATCGAGCAGTTCGCCGGCTCCGAGACGCGGTGGATGGTCGCCGTCCGGATGGTCTCCGAGGGCGTCGACGTGCCCCGGCTCGCGGTCGGCGTCTACGCGACGTCCACCTCGACCCCGCTCTTCTTCGCCCAGGCCGTCGGACGCTTCGTGCGGGCCCGACGCCGGGGCGAGACCGCCTCGGTGTTCCTGCCGTCGGTGCCGGTCATCCTCCAGCTCGCCGCGACGATGGAGGAGGAGCGCGACCACGCGCTGAACCGGCCGAGCAGCGACGAGGACGAGGCCTCGCTGTGGGCCGAGGAGGAGGGGCTCATCGCGGCGGCGAACCGCACCGAGTCCGCGCTCGACCTCGAGGAGTCCCGCTTCGAGGCGCTGGAGTCCGACGCGCACTTCGACCACGTGCTCTTCGACGCCAAGCAGTTCGGCCTGCACGCCGAGGTGGGCTCGGAGGAGGAGCAGGACTACCTGGGTCTCCCGGGGCTGCTCGAGCCCGACCAGGTGGCCCTGCTGCTCCACGAGCGCCAGGCCAAGCAGGCCAAGGGCGGACGCACCCGCGAGAGCGCGCCGGCCGGTCCGAGCCCCGTCGCCCAGCACCGCGCGCTCGCCGCGCAGCGCAAGGAGCTCAACAAGCTCGTGGCCGCCTACTCGAGCAAGACCGGTGCGGCGCACGCGAACATCCACATGGACCTGCGGCGCGCGTGCGGTGGCCCGGAGCTCGCGTCGGCCACGAGCGAGCAGGTGACCGAGCGGATCGCCAGGATCCGGCTCTGGTTCGTCGGCCGCCGCTGAGGGCGTTCTCAGGCCGTTCACCTGCGGGTCCACATCCGGCCGCACCCCCGACGCGCGGGGCGGCCCCGGCCGGGCTATGGTCCCGAGCCGTGACCGACACTCCCTTCTCCGCAGCCACCCGCCGCCAGCTCCTCACCCTCGCCGCCGTCGGCGGGGCCGGGGTCCTCGCCGCCCCCTCCGCGAGCGCCGACGAGCGCCACCACCCCGGCCACGGCCACCACGGGAAGACCACCCGCGTCACCGTGCTCGGGACCACCGACCTGCACGGCAACGTCTACAACTGGAACTACTTCGCCAACGCCGCCTACAGCGACGCCAAGGGCAACCAGATCGGCGTCGCCAAGGCCGCCACGCTCATCAAGGCGATGCGCGAGGAGCGCGGCGCCGAGCGCTGCATCACCCTCGACGCCGGCGACACCATCCAGGGCACCCCGCTCGCGTACTACTACGCGAAGATCGACCCCATCACGAAGGGCGCGAAGCACCCGATGGCCACGGCGATGAACGCCGTCGGTTACGACGCCGCCGCCCTCGGCAACCACGAGTACAACTACGGCCTGGACACCCTGCGCGCCTTCGAGAAGCAGTGCCGCCACCCGCTCCTGTCGGCGAACTCGGTCGACTGGGACACCGGGCGCCCCGTCTTCCGGCCCTACGTCATGAAGCGCATCCACGTGAAGGGCCAGAAGCCGGTGACCGTCGGCATCCTCGGCCTCGTGACGCCGGGCGTCGCCATCTGGGACGCGGCCAACGTCGAGGGCAGGGTGAGGTTCCCCGGCATCGTCGAGCAGGCCAAGGTGATGGTGCCGCGGATGAAGCGCGAGGGTGCCGACGTGGTCGTCGTCTCCTGCCACTCCGGCGCCACGACCTCGTCGAGCTACGGCGACGCCCTGCCGTACCCGGAGAACGCGAGCAGCCTGCTCGCCGCGCAGGTCCCCGACATCGACGCGATCCTCGTCGGGCACGCCCACGTCGAGATTCCGCAGCAGTACGTGACCAACGAGAAGACCGGCCGCCAGGTGCTGCTCACCGAGCCGCTCTACTGGGGCATGCGCGTCGCGGTCATGGACCTCGACCTCGAGCAGGTCCGGGGCCGCTGGCGCGTCGTGAAGTCGACGAGCTCGCTGCTCAACGCCAACACCGTCCCCGAGGACCCGCGCATCGCCGCGCTCGTGCGCCCGGCCCACGAGAAGGTCCTCACCTACGTCAACTCGGTCATCGGCACGAGCACCGCCGCGATGTCGGCCGCGACCTCGCGCTACGAGGACACGGCGGCGATGGACTTCATCAACCTGGTGCAGGGGCAGGCGGTCAAGGACGCTCTCGCGGGGACGCCCCAGGCGGACCTGCCGGTGCTCTCCATCGCCGCGCCGTTCAACAAGGACGCGGCCATCCCGGCCGGCGAGGTGACCGTGCGCGACGTCGCCGGGCTGTACATCTTCGACAACACCCTGCTCGGCATCACCTTCACCGGCGCCCAGGTGCAGGCCTACCTCGAGTGGTCGGCCCGCTACTTCAAGCAGGTCACCGGCGCGGGGCCGTTCACGCCGGACCAGGTCACCAACGCCGTCACGCCGACCGCGCCCACCGGCACCCCGGACTACAACTACGACATCATGGGCGGCCTCGACGCGCCGCTGACCTACGACATCGACATCGCCAAGGACCCCGGTTCGCGCATCACGAACCTGCAGTACGCCGGTGCGCCCATCGACCCGGCGCAGCAGTTCGTCATCGCGATCAACAACTACCGGCAGTCCGGCGGCGGCAACTTCCCCGACGTCAAGACGGCGCCGGTGGTCTACAACCGGCAGGTCGAGATCCGTCAGCTGCTCATCGACTGGGTCACCGCGAAGGGCCAGATCGACCCGCCTGCCTTCGCCGCCCAGGACTGGAAGCTCGTCGCGAACGGCACGCCGGTCGTCATCACCGGCTGACGGCAGCCACAGCCGGTCGAGAGTAGAGAACACGCCGTGTGCAGCCCGACGCACACGGCGTGTTCTCTACTCTCGACGGGTGTCGGCGGCCGCCGCCACGAGCGGCCCGGTGCGGTGCGGCAGGTGGGTCACGAGGCAGATCGCCGTGTTGGCCCGCAGCACGTGGACGTCGTCGATGATCTCGTCGATGATCCGGCCGAGGTCGGCGTTGTCGCGGGCCGCGACCCGCACGACGAGGTCCCCGACGCCGGTGATCGAGTGGATCTCGAGCACCTCCGGGATGGCGGCCAGGTGCGCGACGACCGGCTCGTGGCCCTGGCGCTGGCTGATCTCGAGGGTGCAGAAGGCCGTCACGGGGTAGCCGAGCGAGGCCGGCTCGACGTGCGGGGCGAAGCTGCGGATGACCCCGCGCTCCTGGAGGCGGTCCAGGCGCGCCTGCACCGTGCCGCGGGCGACCCCGAGCCGCCGGGAGGCGCCGAGCACGCCCACGTGCGGGTCGTCCGTGAAGAGCGCGATGATGCGGGCGTCGAGGGCGTCCACCCCGTCCTTGATGGCCATGGTCACATCGTCCAGTACGAGGGGGGTCCGGGGCAACAGCATGCACATCGTGTGCACCGTGTCGTGGAGTGGTTGCACATCCCGCCCAGCCCACCGACAGTGGCGGGATGACCGACACGACGACGACGTCCGCCAGCCGCCTCGACCTCACCGACCAGGAGCGCGCCGCCGAGCTCGACCTCGAGCAGCTCAAGCAGCTCGTCGGCCTGGTCGAGTACGACGAGAGCACCGACCCGTTCCCGGTCACCGGCTGGGACGCCATCGTCTTCGTCGTCGGCAACGCCACGCAGACCGCGCACTACTACCAGAGCGCCTGGGGCATGGAGCTGGTCGGCTACACCGGCCCCGAGAACGGCACGCGCGACCACAAGGCCTTCGTCCTGAAGTCCGGCTCGATCCGCTTCGTCGTCAAGGGCGCCGTCACCCCCGACAGCCCGCTCGTGCAGCACCACGCGGCGCACGGCGACGGCGTCGTCGACATCTCCCTCGAGGTTCCGGACGTCGACAAGTGCGTCGAGCAGGCTCGTCGCGCCGGTGCCACCGTGCTCCAGGAGCCCGAGGACCTCACCGACGAGCACGGCACCGTGCGCGTGGCGGCCATCGCCACCTACGGCGAGACCCGGCACAGCCTCGTCCAGCGCGTCGTCGACGGCGCCACCTACGCCGGGCCGTACCTGCCCGGCTACGTCGCCGCGTCCTCCAGCTTCGTCAAGCGCGACGGCGCCCCCAAGCGCCTCTTCCAGGCCCTCGACCACATCGTCGGCAACGTCGAGCTCGGCCGGATGGACGAGTGGGTCGGCTTCTACAACAAGGTCATGGGCTTCGTGAACATGGCCGAGTTCATCGGTGACGACATCGCCACCGACTACTCGGCGCTGATGTCCAAGGTCGTCGCCAACGGCAACCACCGGGTGAAGTTCCCGCTGAACGAGCCGGCCATCGCCAAGAAGAAGAGCCAGATCGACGAGTACCTCGAGTTCTACGGCGGCCCCGGCGCCCAGCACCTGGCGCTCGCGACGAACGACATCCTGCGCACCGTCGACGAGCTGCGCAAGGAGGGCGTCGAGTTCCTCGACACCCCCGACGCCTACTACGACGACCCGGTGATGCGTGAGCGCATCGGCGAGGTCCGCGTCCCGATCGAGGAGCTGAAGTCGCGCAAGATCCTCGTCGACCGTGACGAGGACGGCTACCTCCTCCAGATCTTCACCAAGCCGCTCGGCGACCGCCCGACCGTCTTCTTCGAGATCATCGAGCGGCACGGTTCGCTCGGCTTCGGCAAGGGCAACTTCAAGGCGCTCTTCGAGTCCATCGAGCGCGAGCAGGAGAAGCGCGGCAACCTCTGACGCCCGCCGCCACGACGCCCGCCCGGTCCTCACCGCGGCGGGCGTCGGCGCGTCAGGAGCGCTCCTGGTCCGCCGGGGAGGACCAGGGGGTGACGGGGCGCGGCACGGGCACGTCGTCGACGACGAGGTCGGTGCGCTCGGCGTAGAAGCAGACGAGGTCGCGCACGGCCGCGACCTCCGGCAGCGGGTGGGGGTAGGACCAGGCGACGTCCTCGACCGCCGGCCGCCCGTCACGGGCCGGCAGTGACCAGTAGCGGGCGTCGCCCTTGTAGGCGCACGTGGTGACCGAGCCGCTCGGCTCCAGCAGGTCGAGACGCACGTCCTGCGCGGGCAGGTACCACCGCACCGGGATGTGCGTCTCGTACAGCGCGGTCGGGCGGCGCGTGTCGGCGAGCACGACGTCGTCGACACGGACGACGACGTGGCGGTCGGCGGCCAGCACGTCGATCCGCTTGAACGGGTCGTGGGGGTGACCGGTGACGGGCGTGGCCTCCTCGACCCAGTCGAAGGGTGCCCACTCGAGCACCACCCGGCCGCCGAGGTCGGGGTCGTCCGGCATGAACGCGCAGTCGGCCACCACCTCGTCGCCGACGACGAGGTCGTGGGACCTGCCCGGCGTCGTGTGCCACCCGAAGTTCACCGGGCCGAGCACCGGAGGCACGTGCGGCGGCAGCGGGGTCGGGGGACGGGGCGCGAGACGGGCGGACAGGTCACGCACCGGGACCGCGTACATCGGCACGACGCGCCGCGGCTCCCACACGAGCACCGCGTCGGTCGTGTCGAGCACCGGTACCCCGCCGAGGCTCGCCCGGATGCGACGGGTCACGGGCTCCCAGCGGAGCTCGGCGACGAGGGAGGACAGGTGCTGACCGAGCCGGAGTGCCATCCGACGATGGTCCGCCCGCCCGTGCACCCGGGTCAACGGGCCCGGGCGGCCGCGAGGGCGTGCAGGTGCGCGTGAGACGCTGAGCCCATGACGACCCCCACCGCCGCCGGGTGGTACGACGACCCCGAGGACGCGGCGCAGCTGCGCTACTTCGACGGGATCGTCTGGACCGCCCACACGACGACGAAGGTGTCCCCGACCGCGGCCGCCTCGACCATCGGCCGCTCGCCCGAGGTGCGCCCGGCCGCGGAGCGGAGCCAGACCGAGCACGGGTGGACGACCAGCCCGGGCGCCGGGGGGCCGGGCACCGACTGGTCCTCCGCACCGGCCGGCGGCGCCTACGCCTCCTACGGCGCGCCCACGGGGAAGCGTCTCCCGGACGGGGCCGTCCTCGCCGAGTGGTGGCGCCGGTTCCTCGGCCGTCTCGTCGACTCGGTGCTCACCGGGGTCCTCACCGGGCTGCTCGCGCTGCCCTTCCTCGGGGACTTCGTCGACACCTTCCGCGACTACGTCCAGCAGTCCCTCGACGCGGCGGCGGCCGGCTCCGCGACACCCCCGTCGGACGCCGCGCTCCAGGCGGCCGTCGGCGACATCCTCCTGCCGGTCACGCTGCTGTCGCTGGCGGTCGCGCTCGTCTACGAGGTCGGCTTCCTGCTGTGGCGTTCCGCGACACCGGGGAAGATGCTCCTCGGGACCGTCGTCCGGCGGGCCGCGGCGGCCGGGCCCGTGACGTTCACCGTCGCCGCGCGCCGGCAGGTCATCAAGGTCGTCACGACCGTGCTCGGGCTGAACGCGCTGCTCGGGTTCCTCGGCCTCTTCCTGCAGCTGCTCGACCCGGCCTGGCTGCTCTGGGACCCCAGGCGGCAGACGCTGCACGACAAGGTCGCCGACACCGTCGTGGTGCGGCGGCGCTGACTCAGCGTGCGGGCCGGATGGTGCCCGCGCACTCGCCGAAGCCGACGACGGACCCGTCCGCGCCCGGCGCGGTGGCCCGCAGGACGACGGTGTCGCCGTCCTCGAGGAAGGTGCGGCTGCTGCCGTCGGCCAGGGTCACCGGCTCCTGCCCGCTCCACGACAGCTCGAGGAAGCTGCCCCGGGTGTCCTTCGCGGTGCCGCTGATGGTGCCGGAGCCGAAGAGGTCGCCGGGACGGACCGTCGCGCCGTTGACGCTGAGGTGGGCGAGCATCTGCGCGGGGGACCAGTACATGTCGCGGTACTCGGGCCGGGAGACAACCGTGCCGTTCCACTCGACCTCGACGTGCACGTCCAGGCCCCACGCGGTGCCGGCGCCCTCGCCCGAGCCGCGCAGGTAGGGGAGCGGCTCGGGGTCCTGGCCGGGCAGCGGCACCCGGGCGGCGCGCAGCGCGTCGGTGGTGACGACCCACGGGCTGATGCTCGTCGCGAAGGACTTGCCGAGGAACGGGCCGAGCGGCACGTACTCCCAGGCCTGGAGGTCGCGGGCCGACCAGTCGTTGAGGAGCACGACGCCGAAGAGGTGCTCGTCGGCGTCGGCGAGGTCGACCCGGTCGCCGAGCGCGGTGCCGCCGCCGACGACGAAGCCGAGCTCGGCCTCGATGTCGAGGCGGACGCTGGGGCCGAAGGTGGGGGTGGCCTCGGTGGGCGGCTTGCGCTGGCCGGTCGGGCGCACGACGTCGGTCCCGGAGACCACGACGGTCGCCGAGCGGCCGTGGTAGCCGATCGGGAGGTGCTTCCAGTTGGGGGTCAGCGGCTCGGAGTCGGGCCGGAAGATGCGCCCGACGTTGGTCGCGTGGTGCTCGCTGGCGTAGAAGTCGACGTAGTCGGCGACCGAGAACGGCAGGTGCATCGAGACCTGCTCCACGGGAACGAGGTTCGGCTCGACGCAGTCGCGGTACTCGTCGTTCGACAGGTGCTCGGTGAGCCACTCGCGAGCAGCCGTCCACGCGGGCCGGCCCTCGGCGAGGAAGGCGTCGAGGGACCCGCCGCGCCAGACGGCGGCGGACTCCATCCCGGCCCGCTCGGCGCACGCGGCGAGGTCGAGGACGTGCTCGCCGACGCGGACGCCGACCCGACGCTCGCCGTCGCCCTCGGAGAAGACGCCGTAGGGGAGGTTGTGGAGGCCGAAGGGGTGGTCGGCGGGCAGGTCGAGCCAGGTCATGGCGGGTCCTTCCGGACGGGGGGTGGTCGGGGTCAGGGCGTCGGCAGGCCGAGGGCGGCCAGCTCGGTGAGGGGGTCGGTGACGGTGCAGCAGCCGTACGCGGTGAACGCGGCCCGGACCGCGGCCACGGTCTCGGGCGTCCAGGCCAGGACGAGGTCGGCGAGCGCGGCGGCGTCACGCACCGCGAGCAGCCCGGCGACCACCTCCTGCGAGGCGCCGGCGCGGGCGGCCTCCGTCGCGACGAGGACGTTGAGGACGCCGTGGTTCTCCTCGGGGACGCCGGCCACCTCGTAGGTCCCGCGCACGGCGTGGTGCAGGCCGCCGGTGAGCTTGAACGGAACCGGGGCGGCCGCGGCGGCCCGCAGGAAGCCGGCGAGCTCGGCCTCGTCCGGCCAGGGCCACGCCGGGGTGGGGCCGGTGCGGAACTTCGCGACCACGGCGTCGCCCTCGGCGACCGACGCGCGGACGTCGGCGAGCGCGGTGGCCTGGTCCTCGCCGCTCCGGGCGACCTCGAGGGCGAGCGGGAGGTCGCCGGGCAGGTCGAGCCGGCGCCACCCGGGCGTCCACCCGAGCTCGGCCGCGACGAGCCGGACGCGCGGGTCGGCGTGCAGCAGGGCGATGCCCTCGCGCAGGGCCGAGGGGTCGGTGCCGGGGCGGGCGACGACGGAGAGGTCGAGGGGCTCGGGGCGCTCCCAGCATCCGGCGTCGAGGTGGGAGAGGACCTCGGCGGCGGCCGACGCGGGGACGAGCAGCGGGCCGACGCTCGGTCCGTACTCGGCGGCACGGTGCCCGGCGTGCCCCGAGACGGCTTCCGCGAGAGGGCTGTTGCCGGGTGGGAAGACGGCCGCGTCGTCGACGAGGGCGCGCAGGAGGTCCGGCGTCGTCGGCATGCCGTCCAACCTATCGCGGTGTCCGCGTGCTCCGGCCCGGGGAGGGGGTGGGCTCGCGTAGCGTCGAGGGCATGAGCGACGACACGGGTACGGACGGCGGGGGCCAGGTCTCCGAGGTGGCGCAGATGCGTCCCGAGGACGCGGACACGCCGATCAGCGACGACCAGGCGGTCGCGGGGCAGCCGGACGGTGAGTCAGGGGAGGTCCAGGAGGGCCCCACCGGGCCGAACGCACGGGTTCCCGGTGACGACGGCGAGGAGCCCTCGCACGGCAACTGACACCCCCGTGTCCCCCTCCACTCCCAACGTATAGCGCACCCGGGGGCTTGTGGCAAGGCCCCCTCTCCGGTCCATGATCGTCGGCCCGACCACCGACACCGGAGCCGATGTGCCTGCACCCACCACCCGCGTCTTCGCCCTGCCCGACCACCTCGCCGCCAAGGACGACCCGACCCTCGTCGCGGCGGACGAGGCCTTCTTCAGCCGCCTCGCCGACACCCTCGAGTCCCGCGTCTCGGAGCTGTCCGACCGCCTCGACGCGGAGCGACGGGCTCCCGGCGGCACGGGTCAGGAGGCCCTCGACCGTGACCTCGAGGTCCACCGCCTGAGCAGCCGCCTGCGCACCCTGCGCCGGTACGGCATCGACCTCTGCCTCGGCCGGATCGTGCCGGCCGACGGCTCGCCGCCCGTGCACATCGGGCGGCTCGGCCTGAGCGACGGGACGGGAGATCCGCTCCTCGTCGACTGGCGCACCCCGGCCGCCGAGCCGTTCTTCGCCGCCACGCACGGCGACCCGCACGGGCTCGCCAGCCGCCGGCGCTACCGCTGGGCCGGCGGGTGCATCGTCGACTACTGGGACGAGGTCTTCACCGCGGAGGGCCTCGAGGGGCACGCCGCGCTCGACGACCAGTCCGCCTTCGTCGCGAGCCTCGGGAGCAGCCGCACACCGCGGATGCGCGACGTCCTCGGGACCATCGCCGCCGACCAGGACGCCGTCGTGCGGGCCGGGTCGCGCGGCGCCCTCGTCGTCGACGGCGGCCCGGGTACCGGCAAGACGGTCGTGGCGCTGCACCGCACGGCCTACCTGCTCTACTCCGAGCCGCGCCTGGACCACCGGCACGGCGGGGTGCTGTTCGTCGGGCCGTCGCAGCCGTACCTCTCCTATGTCTCCGACGTGCTGCCCAGCCTCGGGGAGGAGGGGGTCCGCACGTGCATGCTGCGCGAGATGGTCCCCGAGGGCGCGGACGCCCGGCCCGAGGTGGATCCGGAGGTGGCGCGGCTGAAGTCGTCCGGGCGCTGGGGCGAGGTCGTCGAGGCCGCGGTGCGCTTCTACGAGGAGGCGCCGGCCGCGTCCATCGCGGTCTCGACCGAGTGGACCGACGTCGTCCTGACTCCCGAGGACTGGGCTGAGGCGTTCGCGGCGCCCGAGCCGGGGACGCCGCACAACGAGGCGCGTGACCGGGTGTGGGAGGCGCTGCTCGAGGTGCTCGTCGACCGGGTCGCGGCCGAGGTCGAGGACGGCTGGGGCGAGGAGCAGCCCGATGAGGAGGAGTTCGACGCCTATGGCGTGACGACGGAGGACCCCGCCGAGCGCTACCGGCGCGCCCTGGCATCCGGCGAGGACCTCGTCGACGCGTTCGCCCGCGCGTGGCCGCTCATCGAGCCGACCGACCTCGTGGGAGACCTGTGGACGGTGCCGGCGTACCTGAGGCTGTGCGCGCCGTGGCTCGCGGCGGAGGAGGTGCGGGCGCTCTGGCGGTCCGACCCCGCCGCGTGGACGGTCGAGGACCTGCCCGTGCTCGACGCGGCGCGGCGCCGGCTGGGCGACCCGGGCGCATCGCGGCGCCGGGCGCGGCAGCGGGCCGCCGAGGCCGCCGAGCGCCGGCGGATGGCCGAGGTCGTCGACCACCTCATCGCCTCCGACGACAGCGACCTGAAGGTGATGTCGATGCTGCGGGGGCAGGACCTGCGTTCGGCGCTCGTCGACGAGGGGGCGATGCCGGCCGCCGACGCCGATGCGCTGGCGGGCCCCTTCGCGCACGTCGTCGTCGACGAGGCGCAGGAGCTGACCGACGCGCAGTGGCGGATGGTGCTCGACCGCTGCCCGTCGCGGAGCCTGACCGTCGTCGGGGATCGCGCGCAGGCCCGGCACGGCTTCACCGAGTCGTGGGAGGAGCGGCTGGCGCGGGTGGGGCTCGACGCGGTGACGCTGGCCTCGCTGACCCTCAACTACCGGACGCCCGGGGAGGTCATGGTCGAGGCCGAGCCCGTCATCCGCGCAGCCATCCCCGACGCGAACGTCCCGACCTCGGTGCGCAGCAACGGGATCCCGGTGGTGCACGCACCGGTGGCCGAGCGCGACGCCGTGCTGTCGGAGTGGCTGGCGTCGCACACCGAGGGCGTCGCCTGCGTGGTCGGGGACCCCTCGTTCGCCGCGACCGACCGGGTGGCGTCGCTGCGGCCGGAGGAGACCAAGGGCCTGGAGTTCGACCTGGTGGTGCTCGTGGAGCCGGGGCGCTTCGGCGACGGGATCGAGGGCGTCGTGGACCGCTACGTCGCGATGACTCGCGCCACCGAGCGGCTGGTGGTGCTGGCCGGCTGAGCGGCCGCCTTCGGCGTCACCGTCGCGGGTGGGGCGTCCAAGGTCGCACGGATGCCCCACCCGCTCGGGGCGCTACATCAGCCAGTTGTGGGTCCAGCCGCCGCCGACGGCCGACCGGTTGTTGAAGAACGGCGCGGCGGCTCGCCCCTGACCGGGGTACATCCACAGTGTCCCGTCGGTCCCGACACCGGCGATGTCGCCCTTCCCGTCGAGGTTCCAGTCCTCGATGGACAGGATCTGCGCGAACGCGTTCCACCCGCTGCCCTCCGTGATCCGTGCACCGAGCCCGAGGCCTGAGGAGAGGCCGGGGTAGACGTACATGACGCCCGACGGGTTGTTCCGCGCCATGATGTCCGCCCGGCCGTCGCCCGTCACGTCGCCCGGGAAGAAGAGCGTGTAGTTGGTCCACACGAGGCCGATCTCGTAGCCGCGCGTCCCGGGCTCGACGGCGATGCTGCCGTTGTCGTTGTCCAGCAGCCAGAGACGACCGTCGCTCGTCGTCGCGGCGAGGTCGGGGTCACCGTCCTCGTCCCAGTCACCGGCACCGTAGATCTGGGTGTAGGCCGAGGCGTCGAACACGGTCGGGTTGAGCAGGTTGTCGTCGGTGAGGTACTCCACGGCGGTGGTGTCGTAGCCTCCGGCGCCGTTGCCCCGGAGAAGCCGCAGCTTGCCCCCGGTCAGTGCGACGACGTCGTTGGTCTCCACGTCGTCGAGGGGCCCGTCCCAGTTGCCCACGTCGACCGGCTTGGCCCCGGCACCGAAGTCGCCGCTGTTGGTGACGGCGCACCCGCCCCCTGCAGCGAAGGTCGTCGCACCCGTACCGATCGTCCCCGCGCCCAGGTAGTCGCAGACCACGGAGTCCGTGTACCAGCGCTGGATGTCGGGCTTCCCGTCGCTGTTCACGTCCCCTCGGGTGTACGGCGACCCGGACGGGACCGGGGCGGCGTTGATGTCGAAGGAGCTGTTGATCCCGGAGGAGTTGCCGGCCGCGTTGACGAGCTCGATGTTCAGCGTCGCCGGACCGGTCCTCGTCGGCATCAGGGTCACCACGGCCTTCCCTGCCGAGACCGGGGCCCTGAAGATGGGCTCGCGGTCGAAGGCGAGCCTGACGTACGCGGCGTCGGCAGGCGTCGTGATCGTGAAGACGGACGGGCGTCCCGCGCTGCCCTGTGGGCCGTTCGGGTTCTCCGAGAAGTCCACGAAGTCCGGGCTGGTGACGGTGACCTTGGCCGGGTCCGGCGCCGAGTGGTCCACGGTGAACGAGCACGTGGCCGTCGGGGCGGACCACCGGGACACACCGTTGGCATCCTTCGCGACGGTGCGCGCCTCCCAGTACCACTTGCCGGGCCCGAGGGTCTGCCCGAGCTTGTAGACGGCGAGCGTGCCCGCCGTGGCGGCCACGGTCCTGACGGTCGTCGGCGTCGGCGTCGTGCCGTACTTGAACTCGACGGCGACCGTGCCGCCGTCCTTGTCCTGGGGGACGGCGCGCAGCTCGATGTCCGTCTTGCCGATGAGGCCGCCCGTGCACGGGGTGTACGGGTTGGTCGTCGCGGACGTGGGTGTCGTGGGGAGGTTGTCGTAGGTGACGGAGAGCGACGGGTTGTTCTGGAACCGCTTGAAGGCGTAGGTGTCCGTCTCGTTGGCCGCCCGGAGACCGATGGCCATGTACGACCACTTGCCCTTGGCTGCGTTGGTCGCCTGCTGGGTGACGTCGAACTCCACGCCGCCCGAGGGGTTGGGGCACGGGGAGGCCTGTCCGCTGAGGTGCCAGTTGTAGGCGAAGGACTTCGCCGCCTGCTTGTACGCCCAGGTGGGCTGGGTGTCCCACGTCGTCTTCGACGAGATGCTGTTGGTCGCCCAGACCTGCATCTCGCGCGCGGTGCACGACCAGGACCACGTCTCGTTGAGGCGGAAGGTGGCCTTCAGCACGCTGGTGCCGGCGAACCCGGTCGACTTCATGTGGAAGAAGCTGCGCTTCGTCGTCCCCTCGTCCGCCTCGTACCCGACGCGGGCATCCCCCGTGGAGTTGTAGTAGCTGACACCGGGGAACTTCTTGTCGACGTAGGTCCACGCCACCTTCCCGCCACTCCACACCGGGTCGATGTGCACGGGGAAGGTGGTGTCCGCCGCCGTGAGCAGGGCCCGGTCCGGGACGATGTTGAGCATCCGCCCGGAGAGTCGAGTACCCATCGGGCGCGACCGTGCGCCGGCACCGGCACTCATGAAGCGGTCGGACGCCGTCCGGCCGGACGTCGAGCGGGCTCTCGGTGCCGCGAGCTCGGCCTGGGTCTGCGGCCCCGAGGAGTCCCACATCCCGGGCCGGGCCGACGAGAACACCGCTCGCCCAGCGGAGTCGACGGCCTGGACACCGCCGTTGTCGGACCGCAGCCGCAAGCCGGGTGCGTCTACGGAGAAACGCACCGTCCGCAGCGCGGGGTTGGCCGCGGCCTTGCGGTCCTTGACGACCAGCACCTCGGAGAACGTGTCGGTGTCCGCGGTCAGGACCAGGTCGACACCGGGCAACACCTCGGGGTAGGTGGCCCGGTCGCCTTCGACGACCGGCGCCGGGAGCGTGACACCGGGCCAGCCGAAGGACAGGGTCCGCTGCTCGGAGCCCAGGGTGGCCACGGCCCCGGAACCGCCCGCGGAGAACGACATGGGAAGGGCTGCGGCGCGCGGTCGGAAGCGGTGTCCCTCGCGCACCAAGGTGTTGTCGACCGCGACCCACTGGCCGGAGACCCGCGTGCGGACGGGGCGCGGGCTCGTCGTCAGGGTGAAGGTGCCGTCGGCGTGCGCCACCGTCTCCGAGGTCTCCGTCGTCAGGCCGGTCACGACGACGTCCTTCCGCTCGCGGTGCGCGAGGGCGGCGGCCGTGGCCTCGGTCAGACCCTCTCCGGGTGCGGGCGTCACGCTCCTCGCGGTGGCGCGCGGGGGACCGCTGGGTTCGGCGCCGGTCGCAGGGGCAGCCAGCACGGCCTGCCCTGCGCCGAGGGCCAGGACCGTGGCGAGGCCCGACGCGAGGAGAGGGCGCTTGCGCCAGGTGGTGTGTCCGGTCATGTGAACCTCGGCTCGGAGTCGTCGTCCACGGTCGAGATCCGGCTCGTGGCGGCCGGAGCGTAGCGCGCGGGTTTTCCTCTGCGGAAGGGCTTTCCGGCGTATGGCGCGAAAGTTGCGAGAACTCGCAACGGTGGTTTGCGAGTTCTCGCAACTTTCTTGTCACGGCTTCGAGGGGGCTGCTTCACTTCTCCCGCGCCAGGGCACCGCCCGGGCCCGAACGAGGAGGTCGCCGTGCGCACGAGCCCGGTGTGGTGGAGGCGGACCCAGTCCCGTTCGGCCGTCGGCGGCGCCGTCGTCGCCGTGCTCACGGCGACCACTGCGCTGGCGGCTCACGCGGAGCCCCGACCCGTGGCGCCGACGGTGCGACCGATGGCCGCCGACTCGATCCGGCCGGTCTCCGAGGTCGGCACGACGAAGCGGCCGGCGCCGTCGACGAACACCCTGCGGTCGGTCCCCGTGCGGGCCGCCCGCTGGCCGGCGACGGAGACGGGGAGCCTGGCGGCCGGTGCCGCCCCCGGGGCGCGGGCCTCGGCCGGCCCGGTGAGCATCGGGTGGGGCAAGCGTCGCCCCTCCGCCCGCACCGACGTCGTCCTCCAGCCGTCGTCGGTCGCCGACGAGCTCGGTGTCCGCGGTCTCGTCGTCGACGTCCGGGCCGGGGGCGCCGACCGGTCGAGGGGGCCCCTCGACGTCCGACTCGACTACTCGCAGCTCGTCGGGGCCTACGGCGGGGACTGGGTCTCGAGGTTGCGGCTCGTCGAGCTGCCCTCGTGCGCCCTGAGCACGCCGACCCGCACCGAGTGCCGCAGGGCGAGCCCCCTGCCCTCGACGAACGACCCGACGACGCGCACCCTCGCCGCCAGCGTGCCGGCTCGTCCCGCTCCGGTCTCCGGCAGCGCGCGGGCCGTCGCGTCGGCCTCCACCGTCGTCGCTGCCGTCGCCAGCGCATCGGGGAGCGGGGGGACGTTCACCGCGACGTCGCTCGCACCGTCCGGTTCGTGGAGCGCAGGTGGTTCCTCGGGCGGCTTCGGCTGGACGATGCCGGTCGCGATGCCGCCGGCTCCGGCCGGTTCCGAGCCCCAGGTCGCCCTCTCGTACTCGTCCTCGGCCGTCGACGGTCGGCAGGTCTCGACGAACAACCAGCCGTCGTGGGTGGGGGAGGGCTGGGACTACAACCCCGGTTACATCGAGCGGCAGTACAAGGCCTGCTCGGAGGACCAGACCGGCGGCAACAACACCGTCAAGACGGCCGACCTCTGCTGGTACTCGGACAACGCCGTCCTCAGCCTGGGTGGCAAGACGACCGAGCTCGTCCGCGACGACACGACAGGTGCGTGGCGCCTCGCCGAGAACGACGGGTCTCGCGTCGAGCGCCTCACCGGGGCTGTCAACGGGGACAACGACGGCGAGTACTGGCGCGTCACCACGACGGACGGGACCCAGTACTACTTCGGGCGGCAGCGCCTGCCCGGCTGGGTGAGTGGCAAGGCCGAGACGAACTCCACGTTCACCGTGCCGGTCTTCGGCAACCAGGTGGGGGAGCCCTGTCGCGCAAGCACCTTCGACGCCTCGTCGTGCACGCAGGCGTGGCGCTGGAACCTCGACCACGTCGTGGACCCCAGCAGCAACACCGCCAGCTACTGGTACACGAAGGAGACCAACTACTACGGCAGGAACCTCAAGACCACCGGGGTGTCCTACGTCCGCGGTGGCTACCTCTCGCGCATCGAGTACGGCGGGCGCCTCAACGCCGAGTACTCGACGCCGGCGCCGGACCGCGTCCTCTTCGACGTCGCCGAGCGATGCCTTCCGACGACCGGCTTCACCTGCTCGGACGCCGAGTTCGTCGCCGCCAACGCAGCGCGCTGGCCCGACGTGCCCATGGACCAGGCCTGCAAGTCCGGTGAGGCGTGCACCAACCGCTACTCCCCGACCTTCTGGAGCCGCAAGCGCCTCGCCGCGATCCGGACCGAGGCGCTGGCGTCGGCCACCACGTACGCCGCGGTCGACACCTACGCGCTGGCGCAGTCGTACCCGAACAGCGGTGACGGCCTGAGCCCGGCGCTGTGGCTCTCGTCGATCACGCGCACGGGCAAGGTCGGTGGCACCGCCGCGCTCGACCCGGTCACGTTCAGTGGTGTCCAGCTGAGCAACCGGGTCGACTCGGGGACCGATGGCATCCCGGCGCTGTACCGGTACCGGGTCAACGCCGTCAGGTCGGAGTCCGGTGGAGTGCTCGGTGTCAGCTACTCGTCGCCCCAGTGCTCCCCGACGAACCTGCCGACGTCCGACTCCACGAACGGCCTGCGCTGCTACCCGGTCACCTGGAGCCCGCCGGACAGCACCGGCAGCCCCATCAAGGAGTACTTCCACAAGTACCTCGTCACCCAGGTCCTCGAGCAGGACGGTACGGGGACGCAGCCGGCGAAGGTCACCGCGTACGAGTACGTCGGTGCCCCGGCGTGGGCGTACGACGAGTCGGAGGCCACGAAGCCGGAGAACCGCAGCTGGAACCAGTTCCGTGGCTACGGCACCGTCCGGACGCGCGTCGGGTCCGGGACGGACCCGGTCACGCTGAACGAGGCCCGGTACTTCCGCGGGATGGACGGCGACAAGCTGCCGACCGGGACCCGGTCCGCAACCGTCACCGACTCGTTCGGCACGGCGGTGACCGACGTCGAGGAGTACGCGGGGACGGCGCGCGAGGTCGTTGCATACGACCGTGACGGCGGGTCCATCGTCTCCTCGACCCTGAACTCCCCGTGGCGCAGTCCGGTGCTCGCGACGCGGGCCCGGTCCGGCCTCAGCGCGCTGACCTCCCGCGCCGTGCAGGTGGTGGGGGTCGACACCAAGCAGAAGCTCTCGACCGGGACGTGGCGGACGACGCGGACGACGCGGACGTTCACCGACGACGGCGTGCCGCTCACCGTGGAGGCCGGCGGTGACACCGGCTCGACCGCGGACGACACCTGCACCCGGATGGAGTACCCCGCGGTGGGGGCGGCGCGGATCAGCGCGTCACCGTCGCGAACGTGGACCACCGTGGGCCCGTGCTCTGCCACCGTGACGAGCGGGGCCCAGGTCGTCGCCGACGCCCGCAGCTACTACGACAACGCGACCTCGCTGACCGCCGCACCGACGCGCGGGCTCGTCACCAAGGTCGAGGAGCTCGCCTCGTGGCCCTCCGGCGGGTCGGCGACCTACGCCACGTCGGCCACGACGACCTACGACGCCACCGGGCGGGTCTCGACCAGCACCGACGCGGCGGGGGCCAAGACGACGTACGGGTACACCCAGACGCCGGCCGGCGGCCCGCTCACCTCGACGACGTCGACGAACGCCCTCGGGCACGTGACGACGAGCACCGTCGACGCGGCCCGTGGGGACGAGACCGCCCTCGTCGACCCCAACGGCAAGCGGACCGACGCGACCTACGACCCACTGGGTCGGCTGCTGAAGGCCTGGCTGCCCGGGCGGGCCAAGGCCACGCAGACGCCGAGCATGGACGTCTCATACGTCCTGTCGACAACGGCCCCGTCGTCGGTGACCACGAAGCGGCTCAAGGACGACGGTACGTACGAGACCAACGTCGAGCTGCTCGACGGGCTGCTGCGCCAGATCCAGACGCAGGTACCAGCGGCGACGGGTGGTCGGCTCGTCACGGACACGTTCTACGACACCGCAGGTCGCGTCCTGAAAACGAACGCCCCCTACTACGCCCTCGGGACGCCGGCCACCACGCGGTTCAGCGCCGCGGACAACGAGGTGCCCACCCAGCACGTCACCGAGTTCGACGGCATGGGGCGTCCGACCGCGGACGTCCTGCGCGGGTACGGCACCGAGAAGTGGCGCACGAAGACCGCCTACGCCGGTGAGCTGACGACGGTCGACCCGCCGACCGGCAGCCCGGCGACCGCCGAGGTCACCGATGCCCTCGGCCGGGTCACCGAGCGGCGGCGCTACCCCTCCGGTTCCCCCACGGGTGCCTTCGACAGCACGCTCTTCGCGTTCGACGCCAAGGGCCGGCTCGACACGGTCACTGCCCCGGGTGGCGCGCGCTGGACCTACGCCTACGACCAGCGTGGCCGCACCACCCGCACCACCGACCCCGACACCGGGGCGACCGACCTCACCTACGACAGTGCCGGTCGGGTCGAGTCGTCGCGGAACGCGGTCGGGCAGACCGTGTTCACGACCTACGACATCCTGAGCCGGCCCACGTCGACCAACGACACGACGAAGACCGGCGCGACGCGCACGTCGTTCGTCTACGACACGGTCATGAAGGGCCAGCTGACCTCTGCGTCACGCTGGCAGGGCGCGAACGAGTACCGCACGACGGTCCTCGGGTACGACGACGGATACAGGACGACCGGGACGCGCTGGACCATCCCGGCGAACGAGGGCGCGCTGGGCGGGAAGTCCTACGACCTGCAGCAGGTGTTCTCCCCCAACGGCAACCTGCTGCGCCAGCTCCTGCCGGCGGCCGGCGGCCTGCCGCAGGAGCTCGTCACCTACGCCTACTCGACCAACGAGGACCTGGCCCGGGTCACGAGCAACCTCGGGAGGACCTACCTCAACGACGTGCTGCGCACCAGCTACGGCGAGGTCGGGCGGCTGTACCTCGGCGGCAGCGGGAAGACCGTCTACGTCGGGTACCAGTACGACGACGTCACCCGGCGCCTCACCCAGATGGCGATCGACCGCGACGTCGCGCCGACCCGGGTCGAGGAGCGCACGTTCGGGTACGACCAGAGCGGCAACATCCTCAGCCAGACCTCCACCGTCGCGGGCGTCAAGGACTCGCAGTGCTACGCCTACGACGGCCTGGCCCGGCTGCGCGAGGCGTGGACGTCGACGGACGCCTGCGCCGGCGTGCCGTCGGTCGGCACCGGTGGGACGGTCGGTGGGCCGCAGGCGTACTGGCAGACCTACACCTACGACGGATCCGGCAACAGGGACATCGAGACCCGCCACGCGGTGACCGCGTCGGGCACCGACGTCGTGCGTGACTACACCTACCCGTCCGTCGCTGCGGGCCAGCCGCACACGGTGCGCTCCGTGGGCGAGACCGGGCCGTCGGGCCAGGTCACGCGGTCGTACGCGTTCGACGCCGCCGGGCGGATGACCTCGCGCGACGGCACCACCCAGACGTGGGACCCGGAGGGCAAGCTCGCCTCCAGCACCAAGGGCGGCGTCACCTCCACCTACCTCTACGACGCCGCCGGTGAGCGGCTGCTCCGTCGCGAGCCGGGCGCGGTGACGCTCTACATGGGCGGCACGCAGCTGACCCTCAACACGGCGACCCAGACCGTCACCGGCGAGCGCATCGTCGGGCTCGGCGGGGCATCGGTCGTGCGGAGCAGCACGGGCTCGCTCACCTACGTGGTCGACGACCACCAGGGCACCGGGCAGTGGAGCATCGACGCCACGACCCTCTCGGCGACGCAGCGCACCCTCGACCCGTTCGGACGCCAGCGCGGCACCTCGGGCTCGACCGGGTGGCCGGCGGGCAAGGGGTTCGTGGGTGGCGATACGGACGCCTCCGGGCTGACCCATCTCGGCGCGCGCGAGTACGACCCGGACATCGGCTCGTTCGTCTCGGCCGACCCGCTGCTCGACCTGTCGGACCCACAGCAGATGAACGGGTACGGGTACGCCAACAACAGCCCGGTCACCTACTCGGACTCGACCGGCCTCGCGCCGCAGGGTCCCACCGACGACTCGGTCATGGGCTACACGTGGAACCCGAAGACCCAGCGCAACGAGCCGGACCCGGGCAAGATCCACTACACCAAGCCGAAGAACGCCGGTGGGTCGAGCACGCACCGCGGTGGCTCACCGCCGAGCGACCCGGTCATGCGCGAGAAGGTGCGCAAGGCGCAGGAGGTCAAGAAGCGCGACCTCATGGACATCGTCATGACCGCCGGCGCCGACATCCTCCTCGAGGTCACCGGGATCAAGGACATCCAGACCTGCTTCGGCAAGGGCGACATCGGTGCCTGCATCAGCATGGTCATCGGCTTCATCCCGTGGACCAAGCTCGCCAAGGCCGGCAAGGTGATCGGGGCGCTGCGGCGGGCGTGGGACGCCTACTTCGACTGGCGCCGCGAGGCCGCGGCCGCCGACCGGTTCCTCGCGTCGGTCTGCATGCTGTCGTTCTCGGGCTCGACGCTCGTCCTCATGGGCGACGGCTCCCAGAAACCCATCGAGGACGTCGACGTCGGTGACGAGGTCGTCGCGACCGACCCCGAGACGGGGGAGCGGTCGGTCCGCAAGGTCGAACGCGTCTGGCTCCACGAGGACCAGGTCGTCGACCTGGGTGTCGACGGCGAGGTCGTCACGACCACCGAGGACCACCCGTTCTGGTCCGAGACCGACCAGGCGTTCGAGGACGCCCAGGACCTCGCCCCCGGCGAGAAGGTCCTCACGGCCGACGGCCGGCGCCTGACGGTCTCGGGGCTGAAGGACGGGACGCAGCACCTCGCGCTCGCCTACAACCTCACCGTCGAGGGCGTCCACACCTACCACGTGGGCCGCAACGCCATCCTCGTCCACAACACCGGTGGTTGCGGTGTCAGCTACGCACGGCCATCCGGGTATCGATCGGGGGTGCGAGATAAGGTGTGGCAGAACGCTATCGAGCCAGCCACTGGACGTGTGCGCGATAAGCTCACGGGCCGGTTCATGTCAAAGGACTCTCCGTGGGACATGGGTCACAAGGAAGGGTTCGAGTTCAGGAAGCACCAGGCGAGTGCGGAGAGTCGGGGCATCAGTCGCCCGGAGTTCCTGACGGAGCACAACAACCCTGAGCACTACCGCCCTGAGTTGCCAAGCTCGAACAGAGGTCATCTGGCGGAGGACCAGACCGATGCATACTTCGGCCCATGAGTATCTCTGCATCCCAGTTGGCCGTTGCCCGAGCGCTCGCACAAGTCACGCAGGTTGAGCGACCGCAAGTCGGCCGTTACTTGGACACCGCTGACGAGCATGCGATCGATGTACTCACCGTCCGCGATCGCCCGAGTGAGGGGCTGTCGAGCTCCTCGACCATCGGCTTGCACATGACCCGTAACCTCATGGACGGAGTTGACATTCGCGTCGAGCTGATGCTCACGACTCGGTCAAGCGTGGAGTGGACGCCAAATCTCTTGTCCACCGCCGCCTTTTACGTCATGAAGGACGGCTGGCTCGCTGCGCCAGGGGTGGTCTTCCCGGAGCTGCTTCGTGAGTACGACTCAAGTGTCTCGGTGCCGCACCTGATGTGGGTGGCGCCCTTCACTTGGCCCGAACTGGGGTCGATGCAGATCGACGGTACAGGCGACGTCCACTGGCTGGTTGGCCTTCCCATCAGTGATGGTGAACGCGACTTCCTGGGGCGGGAAGGTTTCGATGCCCTCGACCTCATGTTGGAGAAGCACGATGCTCCGTACTTCGACGTGCACAGGGCGAGTGTCGTTTAGGACGGCATCGCGCGGCATGCACCACGATTCATCCGACGGGCCCCTGGGGGCCCGGCCCTGACGCCTCGTGGGTGGGCTTGCGCCCTCCATCATGTGGTCGGGGAGGGGGACCACTGGCTCCTTGCGGGGTCAGACGCGGCCACGGACGGGGGTGCGCTCGACGTCGTCGCCCTCGTCGGGCATCGTCATCTCGGCCCGGACCCCGAGCAGGCGGACCTCGCGACCCTCCTCGAGGTGGTCGGCCAGCAGGGCCTGGACCACCTCGTGCACCGGCGCCGCCTCGGACGTCGTCGCCGGCAGCTTGCGGCTGCGGTTGACCGTGAAGAACGGCGCGTACCGGATCTTCAGCCCGATGCGCACCACCGGCCGACCCTCGCGCCGCACGTCCTCGAGCACCTGGTCGGTGAGCACCCGCACCGCCTCCCGCACCTCCTCGGACGACACGAGGTTGGACTGGTAGGTCGTCTCCCGGCTGTGCCCGCGGGCCACCGACGGGGTGTCGTCGACCTCGGCGGACCCCTCGCCGCGCCCGAGCGACCCGTACCAAGTGCCCATCCGCGGCCCGAACTCGCCGACCAGCAGCGCCTCGTCGGCCGCCGCCAGCTCGGACACCGTGTGGATGCCGTGCGCCGCCAGCCGTGCCGACACCCGCGAGCCGACGCCCCACAGCTCGACCGTCGCGCGGTGCCCCATCACCTCGGCCCAGTTCTCGGCCGTCAACCGGTAGACGCCCTGCGGCTTGCCGAAGTCCGTGGCAATCTTCGCGCGGACCCGGTTGTCGCCCACCCCGACCGAGCAGTGCAGCCGCGTCCGCTCGAGCACCGCCGCCTGGATGGCGCGGGCCAGCTCCTCCGGCTCGGCGACGTCACCCCCGACGAACCCCTCGTCCCACCCGAGCACCTCGACGACCCGCCCCAGCTCCCGCACCGCGGCGAACACCTCGGCCGAGACCTCCAGGTAGTGCGGACCGTCGACGGGCAGGAACACCGCATCCGGCGCCTTGCGCAGCGCGACCCGCAGCGGCATCCCCGAGCGCACTCCCCGCTCACGCGCCGGGTACGAAGCGGTGGAGACGACGGCCCGCTCGGTGGGGTCGCCACGGCCCCCGACGACGACCTCGCGCCCGGCGAGCTCGGGCCGGCGCAGTACCTCGACGGCGGCGATGAACTGGTCGAGGTCGACGTGCAGCACCCAGGGGAACGCGCGCGCCATCATCGCCCCCCGGGCGTCGGCGGGGTCAGGAGCCGGAGTCCTCGGGGAGGGGCGTGCGGGCGGCGTCCTCGACCCGGCTGTCCTCGCGCGTCCCGCGGCGCCGGGCGTCCCGGACGAGGGCCCGGGCGAGGCGCACGGTGGAGGAGGGCAGCCGGAACATCCCGTTCGGCTGTGTGGTCGCGGTCATCACGCCTCCTCCTGCTCGACGCTGCCATTGTCCCCCGGCGGGAGCGCGAGGTCCACCTCTTCGTGCCGGACACCCTGGGTGATCTGCTGGCCGAGCCGGATGCGCGCGATGCGCCGGGCCAGCTCGCGGTCCTCGTCGCTGCCGAGGTCGGAGCCGATGAGGTCGGCGAGCAGCTCGTCGCCGATCTGCTGCTCGGCCGTGGTCTCGGCGGTGACGAGGGCGATCGCCTGGTCGAGCCGCTGGCGCCACTCGCCGCGGGCGTCCTGGCGCTGGCCGCGCAGCGCGACCCACGCCGCGCCCGCCGCGCCGACGACGCCGCCGGCGAAGGAGAGGAGCAGCACGAGCCAGGACATGGCGACCATCATGGCTGGACGCACCGACGGCGGCATCCCGGTGGAGAGGGGTGTCCTAGGGTGGCGGGTGACAGGTCCGACCGGCCCCGACCCACAGCGAGGTGGACACCGACCGTGGCGCACTACCAGGCGATGGGGAGCATCCCCCCGAAGCGGCACACCCAGCACCGGCGCCCCGCGGGGCGCGGTAAGCAGGGCGAGCTCTACTACGAGGAGCTCATGGGCGAGGAGGGCTTCAGCAGCGACTCCAGCCTGCTGTACCACCGGAACATCCCGTCGACGATCGCCGGCGCCCGCGAGTGGACGCTTCCGGACCAGTTGACGACGCCGAACCACCCGCTGAAGCCCCGGCACCTGAAGCTCCACGACCTCTTCGCCCCGAAGGACGTCAGGACCACCGACGTCGTCACCGGCCGGCGCCTGGTGCTCGGCAACGGCGACGTGCGCATCTCCTACGTCGTCGCCGGCGCCCCGAGCCCCTGGTACCGCAACGGCGTCGGCGACGAGTGCGTCTACGTCGAGCGCGGCGCGGCCCGCGTCGAGACCGTCTTCGGCGCCTTCGACGTCGCCGAGGGCGACTACCTCGTCATCCCGCGCGCCACCACCCACCGGTGGCTGCCGAAGCGTTCGACCAAGAACCCGTTGCGCGCGTACGCGATCGAGGCCAACAGCCACATCGCCCCGCCGAAGCGCTACCTCAGCCGGTACGGCCAGCTCCTCGAGCACGCGCCCTACTGCGAGCGCGACCTGCGCGGCCCGCAGGGTCCGCTGCTCGCGGAGGACGTGGGGGAGAAGGCCACCGACGCCGCCGAGGTGTTCATCAAGCACCGCGGTAACGGCCCCGGCGGAATCGTCGGCACCGTCCACGAGCTGCCGTTCCACCCGCTCGACGTCGTCGGCTGGGACGGCTGCCTCTACCCGTACGCGTTCAACATCAGCGACTACGAGCCGATCACCGGCCGCGTGCACCAGCCGCCGCCGGTGCACCAGGTCTTCGAGGGCTGGAACTTCGTCATCTGCAACTTCGTGCCCCGCAAGGTCGACTACCACCCGCTGTCGATCCCGGTGCCGTACTACCACTCGAACGTCGACAGCGACGAGATCATGTTCTACGTCGACGGCGACTACGAGGCGCGCAAGGGCTCGGGCATCGGGAAGGGGTCGGTGTCGGTGCACCCCGGCGGTCACGCCCACGGCCCGCAGCCGGGGGCGTCCGAGGCCTCCATCGGCGCCGAGTACTTCGACGAGCTCGCCGTCATGGTCGACACCTTCCGCCCGCTCGAGCTCGGCGAGGGCGGCCGGGCCGTCGACGACGGCGTCTACGCGGACTCCTGGAACCGCGGTCGAGGCTGACCCCGGCGGGCTCCTATCCTTGGGGCGTGTCGCTCGCGCCCGTGACCGAGGAGGTCGTCGTCCCCGAGGGGGACGTGGCTCCGGACACCCCGTGGGTGACGATCGTGTGGAACGACCCCGTCAACCTCATGTCGTACGTGACCTTCGTGCTCCAGGACCACTTCGGCTACGGCCGCGAGAAGGCCGAGACGCTGATGATGCAGGTGCACACCGAGGGGCGTGCGGTCGTCGCGAACGGCCGCCGCGAGGCCATGGAGGCCGACACCGAGGCGCTGCACGGCTACGGCCTGTGGGCCACCTTCCAGAAGGACTCCTGATGGCCACCGCCTTCCGGCGCCGCGGTCGCGGTGCCGAGCGCCGGTACGTCGCGACCCTCGACGCCGACGAGCGCCGGGTGCTCGCCTCGCTGATGGACCAGGTCCACGACCTGCTCGAGCCGCCGGAGACGACGAGCACCGGCGACGACGCCTTCGACGACCTCGTCGCCGGTCTCGACCTCGGTGGCGAGCCGGCGCCGGCCGCGCCCCCCGCTCCGGCCGAGCCGCCGCAGGAGCGTGACCCCGCCCTCGACCGTCTCCTCCCGACGGCGAACCGCGAGGACGACGAGGCCGCCGCCGAGTTCCGCCGGCTCACCGAGGGTGGCCTGCGCCACCGCAAGGCCGGCGCCCTGGCGACGGCGTCGGCGGCGCTGCGCCACGACGAGGACCGCGTCAGCCTCGACGCGGACGAGGCACGGGCCTTCCTCACGGCGCTCACCGACGTGCGTCTCGTCCTCGGCGAGCGGCTCCAGCTGCGCGGCGACGAGGACCTCGAGCTCCTCGAGCGCGCCGCGTCCTCCCTCGAGGAGGGGGAGCCGCTGCACCAGCTGCTGGCGCTCTACGACTTCCTCACCTGGCTCCAGGAGACCCTCGCCGACGCCCTGCTCCGGGGCTGAGGCACGTGCTCCGACGGGCCGGCACCGTCCTCGCGGTGGTGCTCACGGCGCTGCTCGCGCTGCTGCTGCTCTGGCCGCAGGGCGACGTCGTCCAGCGGGCCCTCCTGGACATCTACCTCTTCTTCCTCCACCGCGGCGTGCCGACCTGGGTGACTCCCGAGGTCTGGGCGAACGCGCTCAACGTCGTGGTCTTCGTGCCCGTCGCCGCGCTGGGTGTCCTGCTCCTCCGGCGTCGGCCGCTCCATGTCGCGGGTGTCCTCGTCCTGGCCAGCGCCGGCGTGGAGCTGGTGCAGTTCCTCCTGGACCGCGAGCCGAGCGTGCTCGACGTGCTGTGCAACGGCGCCGGCGCATTCATCGGTGCCGGGCTGGGCTCACTCCTGCGCCGCGACGCCCGCCCGGAGCAGGCCGTCGAGGAAGCCGGCGACGTCGAGGAGGACCGCCTCGGCTGACACGCCGACCCGCTGCGCGACCCGCTCGGCCACCTCGTCGACCGTCCCTCCCGGCAGCAGGGCGTGCCACACGACCGCGCCGGGCCCCTCGAGCACCAGCGGCGGCCCGTCGGGGAGGCGGGCGGCGTACACGACGTCCTCGGCCTCGACCCAGGCGACGTCGGCGGCCACGACCACGCGGCTCACCGCCGGACCACCCCCGCCGCGCGTCGCCCGAGCGCGCCACCGAGCTGCGCGAACCGGCGCACCCCCTCGACGGCCACCTCACGTCGGGACGGTGGGTGCCCGAGCTTCTGCTCGAGGTAGTACCGGTTGACGCCGAGCGAGCGCACCGCCACCGACGCCTTGGCCCGTGGTCCGCGGGCCGCGCGCCAGCGGGCCCGCCACTCGTCGAGGCGGTCGCCGTCCCCGGTGAAGACCTCCCAGAGGGCGGCCTCCGGCGTGCCGGCGTGCGCCGCGAGGTCGCCCGTGGCCGCGGCGAGACCGACCGTGGCACCGGTGCGCGCGGCGAGGTCGCGGATGGCCGCGCGCTCCGCCTCGGCACGCTGGGTCCAGTTCGGCCCGATGTCGGGGTGCACCCCGCCCGTCGGCGTCCGGGCGGCGTGCAGCAGGAGGACCAGCGACTGGGCCAGCGGGTCGGGCACCACGCAGGGGACGTGGGCGATGTCGGTGCTGCCGCGTCGGTCCCAGAGCACCGCGAAGGCGCCGGCGGGGTCGGCCTCCATCCCGGGGTAGAGCCGGTGGACGTCGAGCATCCCCCACCCGGGGTGGAAGAGGTTCGCGGCGTGGTCGAAGGCCGAGCCGGACTCGAACGTGGTCTCGCTGCGCCACCCGTGGTCGGCCAGCACGGCCATCAGCGCCTCGACGTGCGCGGGTCGGACGAGGACGTCGACGTCGCTGCCGCTGCTCTTCCACGGGCGCAGCCCGGGCGCGACGGCGGGTCCCTTGATGTGGAGGACGTCGGCGCCCGCCTCGTCGGCGAGCCGCTGCACCGCCGCGTGGGCCAGCGCGACCCGGACGGAGGTGGGCACGTCGGGGGCGTCGGGCACGCGACAACTCTAGGGCGCGCCCCCTGCGGACGACCGGCGCGACGCGGGGTCCGCCGGTAGCATCGAGGGAGCGATCCGCCCACCCTGCGGGCGGCGATCCCGGAGGACTCGTTCGTGACCCTGCTCGACTTCGTCCGCCTCACGCGGGCCCACCTCCTCAGCCTCGTGTTCCTCACGCTGGTCGGGGGAGCGGTGGCCTACGGGCTGACGCTGCGCATGCCGGAGGTCTATCTCGCCGACGCCAGCGGCTACGTGCGCGTGGCCGGCACCCAGACCAGCACCGGGGACAGCCTGGCCGCGAACTCGCTCGGCGGCTCCAAGGCCGACTCCTACCTGCCGCTCGTCACGAGCCGCGCGGTCGCCGAGCGGGCCATCGCCGCCACCGGCATCGAGGCCACGCCGGCCGAGGTCGCCGGCCGGGTCGGTGCGAGCGTCGCGGCCAACTCGGTGGTCCTCAAGGTCACCGCCACCGGCCCGACGCCCGAGGAGTCCCGCCGACTCGCCGACGCCGTGATCACCGCGACGGCCGCCGAGGCCAACGCCATCGAGGTCGCGGCCGACCCGTCCGCGAAGCCGATCGTCTCGATCGTGCCCATCGAGTCGGCCCTGCCGGGCGGGAAGATCGCGCCGAACCCGCGGCGCAACGGCCTGGTCGGGCTCGTGGTGGGGCTGGGCGTCGGCTACGGGATGGTCTTCCTGCGCCGCCAGCTCGACACCCGGCTGCGCACCGTCGCCGACGTCGAGGAGCTGACCGGCGCGAGCGTGCTCGGGGTCGTCCCGCAGACCAAGGAGCTCGGGGCCGTGCGCGGCCGCGGCCGGGTCGGCGAGCTCGGGGTCGCAGCCGAGTCCTTCCGTCAGATCCGCACCAACCTGCGCTTCGTCGGCGTCGACGACCCCGCACGCAGCATCGTCGTCACGAGCGCAAACGCCGGCGAGGGCAAGTCCACGGTCGCCGCCACGCTCGCCCGGGTGCTCGGCGCCTCCGGCCAGAAGGTCGTCATCATCGACGCCGACCTGCGCCGCCCGACCCTCACCAAGGTCTTCGACGTCGTCGGGACCGTGGGCCTCTCGCACGTCCTCACCGGTCAGGTGCCGGTCGAGGACGTCCTCCTCGAGACCGACCAGGACAACGTCCGGCTCATCACCTCCGGGCGGACACCGCCGAACCCCAGCGAGCTGCTCGGGTCGGCGCGGATGCACGAGCTCGTCGCCCGGCTCTCCGAGGACCACGTCGTGGTCCTCGACGCCCCGCCGCTGCTGCCCGTCACCGACGCCGGCGTGCTCGCCGGCTTCTGCGACGGCACGCTGCTGGTCTTCGCCGTGGGACGCACGCACAAGGAGCAGTCCCGCCTCGCGGCCCGGATGATGTCCCAGGTCGGTGGCCGCGTGCTCGGGGTCGTCCTCAACCTCGCGCCGCTGCGCAAGGTCGGCGGCGTCGTGTACGGCGGGTACGGCTACAGCACGTACGCGTCGGACTACAGCTCGCGCCAGGCCTACGCGCAGGGGGCCCCGGAGGACGACGGTGCGGTGGTCGAGCCCGTGGTCCCGGCCGGGCCGGGTGTGCCGGTGGCCACGAAGACCGCGGCGAAGCCGCGGCGGACCGCGGCCCGCAAGAGCGCCGGCTGAGCCGGGCCCGGGGCGCCTCTCGTCAGTAGGCGCCGCGGCCGGTGAGGACGGCCGACACCGTGCGCCAGAGGATCGTCAGGTCCTGGACCAGCGACCAGTTGTCGACGTAGTAGAGGTCGAGGCGGACCGAGTCCTCCCAGGAGAGGTCGGAGCGGCCGGAGACCTGCCAGAGGCCGGTCATGCCGGGACGCACCGCGAGCCGGGTGCGGACCTCGTCCGTGTACCGCTCGACCTCCGAGGGCAGCGGCGGACGCGGGCCGACGAGGCTCATCTCGCCGCGCAGGACGTTGAGGAACTGCGGCATCTCGTCGAGGGAGAAGCGGCGGATGAACCGGCCGGGCGGCGTGATGCGAGGGTCGTGCTCGGCCTTGAAGAGGACGTGGTCCGCGCCGTGCTTGTTGGTGTCCGCGACCTGGGCGGTCATCCGGTCGGCGTCGACCACCATCGAGCGGAACTTGAAGCAGGAGAAGAAGGCTCCGCCGAGGCCGACGCGCTGCTGGCGGAACAGGACCGGGCCGCCGTCGTGGCGCCGGATGGCCCACGCGGTGACGAGCAGGAGCGGGCCGGCGAGCAGCAGCCCGAGCGAGGCCCCGACGACGTCGAAGGCGCGCTTGGAGAACCGGCTGGCGCGGTGGGCGCGCGGGCGGTCGAGCTCCATGAGGTGCAGGCCGGCGGCCGGGCGGACCCGGACGCGGTCGGTGGCGACGTCGGTGAGGCTCGGCACGAGCATGATCTGGACGTCGGAGTCCTCGAGGTCCCAGGCGGCGCGGCGCATCTCGCGGCCGGAGCCGACGGCCCCGCCGGCGAAGAGGACGATGTCGCAGCCCTCGGACTCGACGACGGCGGCGGTGCGCTCGGTCGTGCCGAGGACGGGGACGCCTCCGGGGGTGATGCCCGCGCCCGGCGAGGGGAGCAGCGCCCCCACGACCTCGTAGCCCAGCCACGGCTCGCGGCGCAGGACGTCGGCGACCTCGTCGACCTGGTCCGGGGAGCCGGAGACGACCACGCGGTGGGTCAGGTGACCGCGGCGGCGGCCGGCGTGCACGGCCCGGCGCAGCAGGTGGCGCCCGAGGACGAGCACCGGGACGCCGAGGCTGATGAGCAGGAAGAAGAACCCGCGCGAGAACTCGAGCTTGGCGAGGTAGGAGACGACCCCGATGGCGCCGGCCCCGACGAGGGTGGCGCGCACGATGATCTTGTACTCCGTCGAGCCGGCGCCGAACTGGTGGCCGGAGTAGCCACCGTGCGCGGCCACGAGGAGCACCCAGCCGATCGCCAGGGGGAGGGCCGCGACGGCGACCAGGTCCTGCACGTCGCCGCCACCGCCGAAGAGCGGCAGGTGCATCCGGCCGAGCGCGGCGAGCACGATGACGAGCGCGATGCCGGCGAGGTCGACGACGACCGCGGCGGGGGCGACGAGGCCGTGGGACGCGGTGCGGGTACCGGTGCGGGGGGCGACCCGCACGGGGGAGACGAGGGCCATGCTCAGTCCGCGAGCCGGGCGGCGACGGGTGAGGACCAGGGCAGGGCGGGCGCCCGCGTCGGTGCCGGGACCCGGGCCGGAACCTGGCGGCGGGAGCCGGGCCGCAGGGCGGTGACGACGTCGCGCATCCGCTCGCCGAACCGGGCCTCGCCGAACTCGTCGGCGTGCTTGAGGACGACCTCGGTGTCCCACGAGCGCCGGCCGGCCTCGGCGATACCGGCGCGGAAGGCGCCGGCCGTCGGGCCCTCGACGTACATCCCGGTCAGGCCGTCGACGACGGTGTCGAGGTAGCCGCCCTCGCCGAGCGAGACGGTGGGGACACCGAACGCGGCGGCCTCGAGCGGGGTCAGGCCGTAGTCCTCGAGGCTCGGCGCGAGCAGCAGGCGGGCCTGGGCGTAGACCCAGCGCAGCTGGGCCTCGCTGAGCCCCTCCACCATGCGGACGTTCGGCGGGGCGATGGCCTGCAGCCGCGCCTTCTCCGGGCCGGTGCCGACCACGACGAGCCGCTCGTCGGTGCCGCGGACGGCCTCGACCAGGACGTCGACGTTCTTGTAGGGCAGCAGGCGCGAGACGACGAGCAGGTAGCCCTCGCCGGCCCAGTCCTCGAGCACGGGGACGCTCTCGCGCGGGGCCTCGAAGTCCATCGCGTGCGGCGGCGGCACGACGAGCGCGTCGATGCCGTAGGCCTCGGCGATCCGCTCGCGCACGACGCGGGAGTTGCACAGGTAGGCGGCGGGGCGCTGCGCGGCGCGGCGGTCCCAGGCCAGCAGCGAGGGCTTGAGCAGCGCCAGCGCCATCCCCTTGGGGGAGCGGTGCATCGGGCCGCCGAGGTAGTTCTCGCTCTGGTAGAGCCAGCGGGCGGGGGCGTGGCAGTAGGCCACGACGTCGCCCTCGGCGCGGAAGCCGTGCGCCCAGCCGGAGGTGGAGGCGACGACGACGTCCTCGGTCGGGCGCACCGACGAGGCGGCGAACGGCAGGAGCGGCAGCGCGCTGCGGTAGGAGCGGCGGACCGGCCCGATCCGGTTGAAGGAGGAGGCCCGCACGTCGAGCGCGCCGACCTCGGGGTAGGTGGCGTCGGGTTCGTGGAGGGTCGTGTGCACCGGCGCGCCGGGGAAGGCCTTGGCCAGCGACAGGACGACGCGCTCGGCGCCGCCACGCTGGGTGAGGTAGTCGTGGGCGATGGCGACGGTGCGTCCGTCCGACAGGGTGTGAGCCACGGATCCAGCATCCGAGGAAGGTAAAGGGAACGTAAAGCGCAGCTACCGGGTGGTATCCGTTCGCCTCCGGTGGCGGTCCGTTCGGTGCGCCGTCGCATCGTCCGAACGGCCGGGGTCGCGGCAGGACGGAATCCGCGCGGCCTCAGTTCTCGAAGCGCTCCGCGTCGACCATCGCGGCGACGAGGCCCTCGAAGGTCGTCGTCGGGGCCCAGCCGAGCCGGGTCCGGGCGCGCGTGGCGTCGCCGACGAGCAGGCTCGGGTCGGCCGGGCGCAGCAGGGCGGGGTCGACCTCGACGAGCGGCTCCCAGTCCTCGATGCCGGCCCGGGCGAAGGCGGCGGCGACGAAGTCGCGGACGGTGTGCGCCTCGCCGGTGGCGACCACGTAGTCGTCGGGGGTGTCGTGGCGCACGGCCCGGACCATCGCGTCGACGTAGTCCGGCGCCCAGCCCCAGTCGCGGCGGGCGTCGAGGTTGCCGAGGACGAGGCGGTCGGCGCGGCCGGCCGCGATCGCGGCGACGGTGCTCGTGATCTTGCGGGTGACGAACGTCGTCGGGCGGCGGGGCGACTCGTGGTTGTAGAGGACCACCGAGGTGGCGTACTGGCCGCGCGAGCGGGCGATGCCGACGGCGTGGTGGGCCAGGGCCTTGGCCGCGCCGTACGGGCTGACCGGACGGACCGGGGTGTCCTCGTCCTGGGGGGCCGTGGGCGGCTCGCCGAAGATCTCGGCGCTCGCGGCCTGGAGGAAGCGGACCTCGCGGCCGCGCCTCTCGCCGACGCGGCGGGCGGCCTCGAGCAGGACGAGCGCGGCGGTGCCGCTGACCCGCGCGGTGAGGACCGGCTCGGCCCACGACCGGGCGACCGAGCTGACGCCGCCGAGGTTGTAGAGCTCGTGGGGCGCGACGTGCTCGACGAGGCCGGCGAGGTCGTCGTCGGGCGCGCCGAGGTCGAGCTCGTGGACGACGAGGCCGTCGGGGAGCCTCCCGCCGAGGTCCTCGCGGCGGACCAGGCCGTGCACCTCGTGGCCCTCGGCCAGCAGGCGCTCGACGAGGTAGCCGCCGTCCTGGCCGGTGGCCCCCGTGACGAGGGCGGTGCTCACCGCTCGGCGCGCAGCAGCGCGAGGTCGTGCTCGACCATCATCCGCACGAGGTCCTCGAAACCGACCGTCGGCGACCAGCCGAGGCGGTCGCGGGCCTTGCTCGCGTCGCCGACGAGCAGGTCGACCTCGGCCGGGCGCATGAAGCGGGGGTCCTGCTCGACGAGCCCGGACCAGTCCTCGATGCCGACGTGGGCGAACGCGACGTCGAGGAGGTCGCGGATGGAGTGCGTCTCGCCCGTGGCGAGCACGTAGTCGTCGGCCTCGGGCTGCTGGAGCATCCGCCACATGCCCTCGACGTAGTCACCGGCGAAGCCCCAGTCGCGCTGCGCGTCGAGGTTGCCCATCACGATCTTGTCCTGGCGGCCCTCGGCGATGCGGGCGACGGCCATCGACACCTTGCGGGTGACGAACTCCGGTCCGCGACGGGGCGACTCGTGGTTGAAGAGGATGCCGGAGCTGGCGTGCATCCCGTAGGACTCGCGGTAGTTGATGGTCATGTAGTGGCCGAAGACCTTGGCCACGCCGTACGGCGACCGCGGCCAGAGGAGGGTCGACTCGCGCTGCGGGACCTCCTGGACCTTGCCGAACATCTCCGAGCTGGAGGCCTGGTAGTAGCGCACCCGGGAGAGGTCGTCGCCGCAGTAGAGGCGGACGGCCTCGAGGACGTTGAGGACGCCGTTGCCCGTGACGTCGGTGGTGACGCGGGCGTTCTCCCACGAGTACGCGACGAACGACACCGCTCCGAGGTTGTAGACCTCGTCGGGCTGGGCCGTGGCCATCGCGCGGATGAGGCTGGAGAGGTCGGTCAGGTCGCCGGTGTGCAGGTGCACGTCGGGGACGGTGCGGCGGACCAGCTCGCGCTTGGGGTTGTTCTGCCCGCGGACGATGCCGTGGACCTCGTAGCCCTTCGACAGGAGCAGCTCGGAGAGGTAGAGCCCGTCCTGGCCGGTGATGCCGGTGATGAGCGCGGTGGGCATGGGGGGCAGGGCCTTCCGGTCCGGTGGCGGGTCGGCGCCATCCTCGCAGACGGCGCGTGATCAGGCCGGACGGACGTGGAGGTCGCGGAGGAGGGTCGCGATGCGCTCGCGGCCGGCGTGCGGGGAGTACTCCAGCTCCCAGCGGGTGCGCTGGGCGGCGGCGACCGCCGTGAGCTCGTCCCACGTGGCTCGGGCCCAGGCGGCGACGGTGTCGCGCAGGGCGTCGGCGTCACCGGCCGGGCAGACCCACGGGTGCTCCGGGCCGACGAGCTCGGGGAGGGCGCCGGCGTCGGTGACCAGGACGGGGACGCCGGCGGCCATCGCCTCGGCGCCCGCTAGCCCGAAGGCCTCGGGGGCGACCGAGGGCACGACGAGCCCGTCGACGGCGGCGAACAGGGTGGCCGGCTCGACCCATCCGAGCCGCTCGACGCCGGCGCCGAGCGGCTCGAGGGCCTCGGTGACGCGGCGTGCGGTGGCGTCGTCGGTGAAGCGCGGCTCGCCGGCGAGCACGAGGTGCGGGCGGTCGGCCTCCGGGACGGCGGCGAGGGCCTCGGCGAGGACGACGAGGCCCTTGTCGACGGTGTGCCGTCCGAGGAAGCCCAGCCGGGGCGGGCCGTCGGCCGGGCGGCGCACGCGGACCTCACGGATCGCGGACGGGTCGGCCGTCCAGTTCGGGAGCACGGCCGCGCCGGACACCCGCGCGGCGAGCCAGCGGGACGGGGCGAGGGTCGCCGTGGCGCCGCTGCGGGCCGCGAGCAGTGCGGCCCGGTGGGTGCGGCTCGGCAGCTGGTGGAGGTGGACGACGCGGTGGCGCCGGCCCGCCGTGGCGAGCGAGGGCACGAGGCCGTGGCACCACGTCAGCGCGTCGTCGCGACCGCGGTGCCACTCGCGCAGCTCGTGCGCGTACCGGCGGCGGTCGGCGGCGAGCCGGTGCACGGGGAAGCCCGCCGCCTCGGCGTGGTCGAGGACGCCGCCCTCGGCGTCGGGCCCGACGACCTCGGCGTCGACGCCGAGCTCGCGCAGCACCTCGGCGGTGGCGAGGAGCATCACCTCGCCGCCCCCGACCTCGCCGTTGTTGGCGGCGAGGACGACGCCGGTCACCGCAGGCTCCCGGTGACGGAGTCGTAGACCTCGGCGATCCGGGCGGTCATCTCGGCGCGGGTGGGCCAGGCGTCGGGGAGCCGGGGACGGGTGAAGGGGTCGAGGGCCTGGCGCTCGACGGCGTCGGCCACCGCCGCCGGGTCGTCCGCGGCGACGAGCGCGTCCGGCGGGAGGATCTCGGGGTTTCCGCCGACGGGGGTGGCGACGGCACCGACGCCGTGGACGAGCGCGTCGAGGAGCGAGTAGGAACAGTTCTCCCACACCGAGAGCTGGACGAGGACGTCCGCGCGGTCGAGCAGGGCGGGGGCATCGACATGGCCCGGGAGGTCGACCACCCCGGCGAGGCCGAGGCGCCCGACGAGGGCACGCAGCGACCCCTCCTCGGGGCCGGTGCCGGCGAGCGTCAGCCGGGCGTCGGGGTGCCGCTCGTGGAGGAGGGCGAACGCCCGCACCAGGTCGTCGAGGCGCTTCTCGGGGGCCAGCCGCGCGACCGAGACGACGTGCAGGCCGGGGCCGCGCCGTGCCGCACCGGGGAGCGGGTCCACGCCGTTGGGGACGACGTGCACCGACGTGCCGCGTCCCGGGTGCCACTTGGCGCGCAGGGTCCGGGCCGTCGCCTCCGACACCGCGACGACCGCGTCGGCGCGCCGCAGCCGGACCGTGTGCAGACCCTCGCGGAGCCGGGAGCGCCAGACCGTGCCGTGGTAGACGAGGTCGTCGCCGGCGATGCCGTGCTCGGTCGACACGACGGCCGCGGGGTGCCCCACGGTGGCCGCCGCGACCACGACGTCCGCCCACGCCAGGTGCGAGTGGACGACCGCGGGTGCGAGCGAGCGCACGGCGTGGCGCACGGCCGAGACCGACTCCCGCACACCGTGCTCCGGCCCGACGGGTGCGGTCGTCACGGCCGCCCCGATCTCACGCAGCCGGTCGGCGAGCGGGCCGGGTGGGCACTGGACGACGAGCCGGTACCCGGGGACCCCGACGAGGACGGTGTCGAGCACGTGCCTCGCCACCCCGCCGAGCTCGGCCACGGGGACGACCCAGAGGGCGAGCGGCGGTACCGTCAGAGCCACTGCTCCAGCCGCTCGAGCGCGACCCAGAAGCCCTCACCGTGGTTGACGTGGCCCTGCCAGATCTCGGGGATGAACGAGACGCCGGGGGAGTGGACGTCGAGCTGCTCGGCCAGGACCGCCCAGTCGACCTCGCCGTCCCCGACCTGCACGCCCTCGCCGTCGACCCCGACGGCGTCGACGAGGTGGAGGTGGTCGGCGTGCGGTGCGAGGAGGTCGACCGCCTCGGAGAACGGGATGCCGAGGAAGGTCGCGGCGAGCTTGGAGTGTGACACGTCGAGGCAGAGTCGTCGGTCGTACTTCTGCGCGAACTCGGCTGTGTCGGAGGGCCGGACGAACAGGTTGCAGTAGAGCTGGCCGCCCATGTACCACGGGAACGGCGGCAGGGTCTGGCAGGCGAGGCGCACCCCGGAGTCGTCCACCCGGTCGAGGCCGGCAGCCACGCGGGCGTACATGTCGGGGATCTCGTCGGGGGAGACGTGCCGGTCGCTCGTGAAGCCGCCGACGCTCGAGATGACGACGGGGTCGGCCTCCTGCTCGAAGCGGTCGCGCATCGAGCGGGTGATGTCGATGACCCGCTGCAGCTCCTCGACGGACCGGTCCCAGTGGGCGTCGTTATCGCTCGCGAGGTTGAGGATGAAGTCGCCGGCGAAGAGGTCGGGGGCGTGGCAGGCGTAGCCCATCGGCAGTGGCCGGGGGACCGCGGTGTGCGGGTCGATCTCGAGGTCCTTGTAGGAGAAGTGGAACTCGAGGAAGTCCGGCGTGCAGTCGGCGGTGAGCGAGGCGACGTCGTGGTAGCGCACCGGCAGCCCCCATGGGCGGCGGAACGCGTACTGGCGGCCGGTCGGCACCGCGTCGGCGAGGTCGGAGGCGTAGAAGAAGTCGCCGGCCACCATCGCGCGCATCGCGGTGCGACCGACGAGGGCGTCGAGGGCGTTGGGCTGGAGGCCGCGGCCGGGGCTCTTGACGTCGACGGCGGCGAGGTCGATGGTCTCGCCCGCGGCGAGGTCGCGGGCGGCGACGAGGCTCTTGGCGAGGTTGACGCGGTTCATCATCTCGCCGGTGCTGACGACGCGGGGCTCGGTGGAGCCGAGGGCCTCCTCGACCTCGCGGATCCGCTCGACCATCGCCCGCAGCTCGTCGGGGAGCAGCGAGACCTTGTGGTCGTTGCCCTCCATCGCCTTGTCGACCGTGACGTGCTTCTCGACGATGGTCGCGCCGAGGGCGACCGCCGCCACGGGCACGTGGTAGCCGCGCTCGTGGCCGGAGTAGCCGACCGGGCAGTCGCCGAGCTCGGCGAGGCGCGTGAGGTAGCGCAGGTTGACGTCCTTGAACGGCGCCGGGTACGTCGACTGGCAGTGCAGCAGCGCGTACGGCGTCCCCGTGGAGCGCAGCAGGGCCACGCTCTCGCGGATCTCGGCCTCGGTGGACATCCCGGTGGAGACGACGAGCGGGGTGCCGGAGGCCGCCGCGTGCCGGAGCAGCGTGTGGTTGGTCAGGTCCGCGGAGGCGATCTTCAGCGCGGGGACGCCGTACTCGACGAGCGCGTCGAGGCTGCGCGGGTCGAACGGGGTGCACATGACGTCGACCCCGAGGCCCTTCGCGTGGTCGAAGACCTCGAAGAGCCGCTCCGCGGGGAGGTTGAAGCGGGAGAGCAGGTCGAGCGTGTACTGCGGGCCGAGGTCCTCGCCCTCGCTGCCGGTGCCGCCGCGGTAGAGCGCGCCCATGTCGCGGAGCTGGAACTTCACGGCGTCGGCACCGGCGTCGGCGGAGAGGTCGACGAGGTGCTTCGCGAGGTCGACCGACCCGTTGTGGTTGATGCCGATCTCGGCGATGACGAAGGTCGGCTGCCCCTTGCCCACCTCGCGCCGGCCGACCCGGAAGGCGTCGCTGCGGTTGACCGCGACCGCGACGAGGTGGCCGTGCTCGTCGACGAGCGGCACGTGGTCGACGGCACCGCCGAAGAGCGGGCGGACCTCGGCCGGGGTGGCCGTGGCGAGGGCGCTGACGGCCCCGGTGTTCGCCGCCTCGTGGCACGGCCGGGAGAGGTCGACCTGGTCCTGGCCGGCGATCCACCGGCGGACGTCGCCGTCGGTGATCGAGCCGATGAGGTGGCCGTGCTCGGTGACGCAGAAGACGATGCGCGCCTTGTTGGCGGTGATCTTCTCCAGGGCGCGCAGGACCGGGTCCTCGCCGTAGACGACGAAGGGGGTGACGGTGCGCTCGATGATCATGCGGGGTCCCCGGGGGTGGAGGGTCGGAGGGTGAGGAGCTGCTGCTCGGCGACGGCGAGGTCGAGCTCGGTGTCGACGTCGACGCCCTCGACCTCGTCCATGACGAAGAGGCCGGTGCGCCCGCCGATCCGGTTGTCGAGCTCGTCGTACACCCAGGTGCGGGTGAGGTAGAGCGATCCGGTCTCGCGGTAGCGCAGGGTCTGCGGGGTGAGGTCCTGGCGGCGCGGGCGGGCGGTCACGTCGTAGGCGGCGCTCGGCTCGGGACCGTCGGTCCAGATGAACGGCGCCTGGGGGACGACGCCCACGAGCGAGTCGACGCCGCTGGCCTCGAGCTGCGCGATGGCGCGGGACACGGTGCCCGGCAGGCGGACCGGCGAGGTGGCCTGGAGGAGCATCACGGCGTCCGGGGCGGCGTCGGCGGCCCGGGCCTGCTCGATGGCGTGCCGGACGACGGGCTCGGTGGGGGTGTCGTCCCGCGCCAGCTCCGGTGGCCGGCGGAACGGCACGAGGGCGCCGGCGGCCTCGGCCGCGGCGGCGATCTCGTCGTCGTCGGTGGAGACGACGACGTCCATCGCGGGGCGGGCGGCGAGGGCCTGCTCGACCGTCCACGCGATGAGGGGCCGGCCGGCGACCTCCCGGAGGTTCTTGCGGGGGACGCCCTTGGACCCGCCACGGGCGGGGACGACACAGAGGATCCTCACCGCGTCATCATCCCCGAGATGGCGTCGGCCGCAGCCCGGGAGGGCTCCACGGCGGGCCGTTCGGGGGAGGGCGTGGGCGCACCGCCCCACCGGGCGAGGCCGTAGCGGTCCCAGAACGCGACCAGCCACGGCGGTGGGTCCGGGCAGTGGACGTAGGCCGGGAGGCCCGCCGCAGCGGCCTCGAGGACGCCGGTGGAGAACACCGCGGCGACCGGGGCGCCGAGCTCGCGCAGCGGGCGGCCGGAGCGGTCGATGGTGATGCCCTCGGCCTCGAACCGGGCGTGCGCGGCCCGGGACGTGCGGTCCCGCTCGGCGGGGTGCGGGCGGTAGGTCGCGCCGGTCTCGCGGCAGAACGACTCGGCCGCCGCGGCGAGCAGCTCACGCGGCAGCTCGGCGCCGTGCAGCTGGCCGAGGAAGACCGGGGCGGCGCCGGGCCGGGGTGTGGCCAGGGGCGGCGTGCCGGCTTCCCACAGCAGCTGCGACCCGACGACGACCGGCGGGGCGAGGTCGTCGCGGCCCGAGGCCCAGAACGCGGCGTCGGCGGCGCTCCACGCCAGCAGCGTGGTGCCCTCGGCCAGCGGCGGTGCGTCGGGGGTCAGCAGGCCGTGCTGCGCCGTGACGAAGCGCGCCGGGTCGGTGACGGCGTCACGGGCGGCGCGGCCGAGGGGCAGGTAGTGGCCGGTCGACAGCACGACCTCCGCCTCGACCGCGAGGCGCGGCACGTCCTCGTGGAGCACCGCCGTGGACTCCCGCCAGGGCCAGGGCGGCAGGAGGTCGGAGACCGGCTCGGGGGAGACGACCGCGACGCCGCGCAGGTCGGGCAGCGACCGGAGCGGCCCGAGCAGCGCCAGCACCGAGCCGGGGGAGCGCGACTCGAGGCAGACGAGCAGGCGCACCGGCCCCGGCCCGCCGCGGGTGAGCGTGACCGCGCCGGGCCGCGTCGTGGGGCGGGCGATGGTGCGCAGGACGCCGGCCATCGTGCCGAGCCGGCGCCGCAGTGGCTGGCGCGCCAGCTGCGCGCGGTGCCAGGCGGCGAGGTCGCGGGGGTGGGTCAGTCCGTCCACAGCGCCTCCAGGGCCTCGGCCCGGTGGGCGAAGGTGTGCTCGGCGAGGGTGCGCGCCCGTCCCGCCTCGCGCAGGGAGGTCGCCCAGGGACGATCGGTGGTGGCGCGGTGGGCGAGCTCGGCGGCCTCGTCGGGACCGTCGAACACGGCGACCTCCCGGCCCGGCTCGTAGTACTGCGCCACGTCGGCCCGGTCGACGAGCTGGAGCGCCCCGACCCCGCAGGCCTCGAAGGTGCGCATCGTGAAGCCGTCCTGGTCGCCGTGCACGTTGAGCGCGGCCCGCGCGCCGGCCATCACGGAGTACGCCTGAGGCCGCGGGAGGTCGCGGCCGTGCGGGACGGCCGGGGTGGCCAGCCGCCAGGTGCGCACGCGGTCGACCGGGTGGCCGGACCAGTCGCGGCCGTAGGCGCGCACGGGGACGCCCCGCGCGGCCAGACCGGTGAGCAGCGACTCGCGCGAGGGGTAGCGGGCGCCGACGAAGACCACCTCGTCGGCGCGGCGCAGCCCCGGGACCGGGAGGTCGGGGTCGTGGGCCAGCGGGACGTGCGCCACCCGCAGGCCGCGCCCGCCGAGGGCCTCGACGTCGAGGGGGGAGTAGGAGGCGACGGTGCGGGCCGCCGCGAGCGAGAGCTCGGTGTGGCCGGTGCGGCGCAGCTCGTCGTAGAGCCAGAGCAGGCGCCGGCCGCCGCGCTGGTCGACGAGCTCCCAGAACGAGCTGTCGAAGGCGTCGCCCTTGACGACCAGCAGGACGTCCGGGTCGTAGGCGGCCAGGGCCGCGCGGGCGCGCGCCCCGAGGACCGTCCGCCGCCGGGCGTCGGACCCACCCAGCCGTTCGGGGAGGTCGTGGGTGACCTTCGCGGCCACCCGCGCGGCGCCGCGGTGCTCGTCGTACGTCACCGTCGTGACGTCGTGGCCACGACCGGTCAGGGCCCGCTCGAGCGAGCGCCAGTACCCGTGGAACACCGGGCTGAGGACGAGCACCCGGGTGGGTGCCGTCACGACGTCAGGCCGCGGCGCGCGAGCTCGTCGAGGGCGACGTCCCACGCGGCGGCCCCGGCCCCGGGCTTGTCCCAGGACCAGCGGATGAAGTCGACGATGGCGTCGCGGGCGGTCCACGTGGGCTCGGGCGCACCGACGGAGCGGAGCCGGGCCAGGTCGGCGCACGCGTGCTCGATGTCGCCCGCCCGGTGCACCTCGAGGTGCGTCACGCCCGGCGAGGGCAGCGGGCTGCCGGCGATCGCGGCGTCGGCGAGGTCGAGGAGGCTGGTGCGGGCACCGGTGCCGGAGTTGAGGACCCGCAGCGAGCCGGCCGCCGCCGGGTTCCCGACCGACCACGCGAGCAGCGCCGCGAGGTCGGCGACGTGGACGAAGTCGCGTGTCTGGTGGCCGTCGCCGTAGACCGTGAGCGGGCGCTCCTCGCGCAGCATCGCGAGGAAGGCCGCCAGCACGCCGGTGTACGGGTTGTGCAGGGCCTGGCCGGGGCCGATGACGTTCTGCGGGCGCACGACCGTGAGCGGTACGTCGGTTCCGCACTCCGCGGACGCCGCGGCCTCGGCGAGCGACTTCGTCTCGCCGTACACCGACACCGGCCGGTGGGGGTCGTCCTCGTTCGACGGCGCGGGCTCGGCTGCGGCACAGCATCGCTCACCGAAGGTGGTGCCGTGCTCGGCGCACTCGTAGCGTCCCTCCCCGTAGACGGCGCGCGAGCTCATCGAGACCAGCGCCGCACCGGCCGAGCGGGCGAAGGCGGCGGCCAGCCGGGTGCCCTCGACGTTGACGCGGCGGTAGCGCTCGACCTCGTACATCGACTGGCCGGTGCCGGTCTCGGCGGCGAGGTGGACGACCGACGTGATGCCCTCCGGGATCCCGTCCCAGGCGGCGGCGTCCGCCACGTCGCCGACGACGACCGGGCCGGGGAACGCGGCGACGGCGGCGTCGGGGTCGGCGTGGACCTGGGGGTGGAGCAGGTCGAGGGCGAGCACCTCGTGTCCGTCGGCGACGAGGCGGCGGGCGAGGTGCTGCCCGATGAATCCGGCACCACCGGTGAGCAGGACGGTCATCGGGTGGCCTCCACGACGCGGGCGGGGACACCGGCGACGGTCGCGCCGGCGGGAACGTCTCGGGTGACGACGGCACCGGCACCGACGGTCGCGCCGTCGCCGACCGTCACGCCACCGAGCACGACCGCGCGCTGGCCGACGAAGACGTGGTCGCCGATGGTCACCGGGCCGGTGCCGTGGACGGCCGAGCGGTCGGAGCGGCCGTGGTCGGTGGACGCGACGAACACGCCGTCGGCGAGGACGACATCACTGCCGATCCGGACCGGGTCGATGGCGTGCACGTGGACGTCGTGGCCCACGTACACCCTGTCCCCGAACCGGATCGAGCCGTCGGCGCCCTCTGCCTGCAGCCACACGCCGTCGTTCACGGCGCATCCGTCGCCCAGCGTGATGCGGTCGACGCCGCGCAGGATGCGGGGGCGGACGACGACGGTGCCGGCGCCGAAGCCGGCGAACGCGCGGCGGTAGAGCGGCGAACGGGCCCGCGCGAGGTGCCAGCGCACCGACGGCGCCGCCTCGACGAGCCGACGGGAGACGCTGCTCACGAGCGTCCTCCGCGGACGAGGCGCAGCTCCTCGCGGGCGACGGCCAGCGGCGCGACATCGCGCCCGGCGAGTCGTCGGCCCGTGTTGACCACGGCGTTGACGGCGGTGGCGGCGGTCAGGGCGGCCACCAGCCGGCGCCGCCCGCCCCAGCGCCCCGCATACGCCATCCGGGACTCGACGAGCCACCGGCGGCGCAGCGCCGGGTCGGACGAGCCGCCCCCGACGTGGGTGAGCGGCACGGTACCGACGAAGACCGACGGCACGCCGGCGGCGCGCAGGCGGCGCTGGAGGTCGACCTCCTCGGAGTTCATGAAGTACCGCTCGTCGAACCCGCCGACGGACCGGAAGGCGTCGGTGGGCAGCAGCATCGCCGCGCCCACCACCCAGTCGACGGGCAGCACCGCGCCGGGGACGGCGCGGGTGTCGTGCCCCACCGCCTCGCGCAGCGCGCGGTGCCCCCGGAAGCGGGCGAGCGGGGTGAGCCACTCGACGGTCTGGTGCGTGGTCGTCGGGAAGTGCCGGGCCGTCGGGGCCGGCGTGCCGTCCTCGTCGAGGACGAGCGGCCCGACCACGGCGGGCATCCACGGCCGGGCCGCCGCGACGAGGTCGGCGACGAACGTGGGGCCGAAGCCGACGTCGCTGTTGAGGACGAGCAGGAGCGGGTGCGTGGCCGCCTCGACACCGGAGCCGACGGCGGCCCCGAACCCGCCGTTGCGCGCGCGCCGCACGACGCGCGCGCCGTCGACGGCGGGGAACGGGTCGGGCGAGGCGTCGTCGGCGACGACGACCTCGAGGTCGACGCCCTCCTGCCGGAGCAGCGCGTGGACCGTGGCGAGCGTCGGGGCGGGGTCGCCGTGGTGCGGGACGACGACCGAGACGGCCGGCCGGTCACTGCTCACGGGCGCTCCCGGCGGGCACGGGGTCGAGCGAGCCGAGCCGGACGAGGTGCGCGAACTCCGGGCTCGCGGCGCGGACCTCCTCGAAGGTGCCGGACGCCTGGACCCGGCCGCGCTCGAGGAAGACGACCTGGTCGCAGTGGCGGACCGTGGAGAGGCGGTGCGCGACGACGAGCACGGTCATCCGTCCGTGGAGCGCGGTGACGGTCTCGGTGATGCGGCGCTCGGTCTCGTTGTCGAGGGCCGAGGTGGCCTCGTCGAGGACGAGCAGCACGGGCTCGCGATAGAGCGCCCGCGCGATGCCGACGCGCTGGCGCTGCCCGCCGGAGAGCCGCGAGCCGCGCTCGCCGACGCGGGAGTCCAGGCCGTCCGGCAGGTCGCCGACGAGGGGCCCCAGCTGGGCGTCGCGCACGGCGGCGGCGAGGCGTTCCTCGTCGACCAGCTCCGGCGGCTCACCGAGCGCGATGTTGGCCCGCAGCGAGGCGTCGACGAGGAAGACGTCCTGGGGGACCAGCCCGATGGAGCGCTGCCACGACGCGACGTCGCCGGCGATGTCGAGGCCGTCGGCGAGGACCGCGCCCGAGACCGGCGTGTGCAGGCCCAGGACGGTGTCGACGAGGGTCGTCTTGCCGGCGCCGCTCGTGCCGATGAGGGCCACCGAGGTGCCGGCCGGCACGGTGAGCGAGATGCCGTCGAGGACGTTGTCCTCGCTGTCGGCGTACCGGTGCACGACGTCGCGCACCTCGAGGGAGCGGCCGAGGGTCAGCCGGTCGGTGACCGAGGGGTCGTCGCCGGGGACGTCGGGCAGGTCGGGGTCGGTGAGGTCGGCCAGCACGAGCGCGACGCCGGGGCGCCCCATCCGCACCATCTGCAGCGAGGCCATGATGCGCGTGAGGCTCGGGAGCATCCGGAAGCCGGCGGCGACGAACAGCGACAGCGTCGTGAGCGTGCTCGTGGAGTTGCCCTGCGCGAAGGCCACGGCGACGAGCACCGCGACCCCGCCGATGAAGGTCAGCTCGAGGACGCTCTTGGGCAGGTCGGTGAGGAAGCTGCTGGTGCGGCGGGCGCTCGCGTAGCGCATGCGGGCGGCCCGGTACCGGCGCAGGAAGACCTCCGAGGCCCGCCGGACGCGGATCTCCTTGATGCCCTGGATCGTCTCCCACGACGTCAGCGACATCTCGAGCGAGGCCTCCTGGAAGACCGTGCCGACGCGCTCGGAGCGGGCGCTGACGAGTCGCTGGAAGACGAGGCCGGCGAGCCCGAAGTACAGCACCGCCGCGATCGCCGGCAGCGGGTCCATCACGAGCAGGACGACGGCGAGGGCCAGGACGGACACGAGCTCGGTGACGACCGAGATGGCGCCGGCGACGACGAGGCTGTAGGTCTGTCCGACCGACTCGCCCATGACCCGGTTGAGCTCGGCGGTGTGGCGGGCGAGGTGCACGCGGTAGGGCGCCGCGAGGTAGCGGCGCAGCAGCGACTGGGCGGTGTCGGCCTCCTGGACCGCGAGGAAGCCGACCATCCACCACCGGAAGGCCAGCCCCACGGCGGTCTTGGCGACGAACGCCACGAACACGACGAGCGCGATGATCGCGGCGAGCCGGTCCGGGGGCGGGTCCCCGAACAGGTCGGAGAAGCGGCCGAGCAGGCCGGTGGTCGGGTCGGCGCCCGTGAGCAGCTGCATGAGGGGGACGACGCTGGCCACGCCCACGACCTCGAGCAGGGCCGTCAGCACCGACCCCAGGACGGCGAGCACGAGCCGTCGGCGGGTGTCGGGGGAGAAGAGGACGGACATCCCACGGGGGATACCGAGCACGCGCGTCCTCCCGGGGTGTGTGGCGGGTGTGGTCCCAGTGGCGCCAGTGTAGGGGCGGTGTGACGCGCGCGACCGGTCCTCGGTGGAGACCGCGTCGGTGTCCGCACCTACGCTGGGTCGGGTGACCGACTCACCGATCGGGGTCTTCGACTCCGGCTACGGCGGCCTGACCGTCATGCGGGCGATCCTCGACCAGCTGCCCCACGAGTCGGTGGCGTACTTCGGTGACACCGCCCGGGCCCCGTACGGGCCGCGCCCCATCGCCGAGACCCGCGAGCTCGCCCTCCAGTGCCTCGACCGGCTCGTCGACCACGGCGTCAAGGTCCTGGTCATCGCCTGCAACACCGCGTCGGCCGCCGTCCTGCACGACGCCCGGGAGCGCTACGACGTACCGGTCGTCGAGGTCATCCGGCCCGCGGTGCGCCGGGCCGCCTCGGCCACCCGGGCCGGACGGGTGGGGGTCGTCTCGACCCTCGGCACCCACCAGTCCGGTGCCTACCTCGACGCCTTCGCCGCCGCCCCGCACCTCGACGTCACCTCCACCCCGTGCCCGCGGTTCGTCGAGTTCGTCGAGGCCGGCGTGACCGGGGGCGAGGAGCTGGTGCGGGTGGCACACGGCTACCTCGACCCGCTGCGCGAGCGGGGCGTCGACACCGTGGTGCTCGGCTGCACGCACTACCCGCTGCTCACCGGTGTCATCTCCTACGTCCTCGGCGACGACGTCACGCTCGTCTCGTCGGCCGAGGAGACGGCCAAGGACGTCTACCGCGTGCTCGCCGACCGCGGGATGCTCCGCGCCGACGACCTCCCGCCGCCCGGGCACGGGTTCACGACCACCGGCGACCCCGACGAGTTCCGCCGGCTGGCGGTGCGCTTCCTCGGGGTGGGCTCCTCGGTCGGCACCGTCTTCCCGTCGCCGCCGCTCGTCCGCCGGGAGGTGCTCGCGTGAGGCTCACCGTCGTCGGCTGCTCGGGGTCCTTCCCCGGGCCGGACTCGCCCGCGTCCTGCTACCTCGTCGAGGCCGAGCACGAGGGGCGCACCTGGCGCATCCTCCTCGACCTCGGCAGCGGCGCGCTCGGCCCGCTGCAGCGGCTGGTCGACCCCGCCGACCTCGACGCCGTGCTGCTCAGCCACCTCCACCCGGACCACTGCGCCGACCTGCTCGGGCTCTACGTCGTGCGGCGCTACCGCCCCGACGGCCCGCTCCCGGCGAAGCTGCCCGTGCACGGCCCGGGCCCCACGGCCGCGCGGCTCGCCATGATGTACCACGGCCTCGAGGACGGCGGGATGGACGGCGAGTTCGCCTTCGCGGTCGTCTCGGACTCCGACCCCTTCACGGTCGGGCCGTTCCGCGTCACGCCGTACGCGGTGAACCACCCGGTCGAGGCGTACGGGTACCGGGTCGAGGCCGACGGCGCGGCGCTCGCCTTCACCGGGGACACCGACGACTGCCCGAACCTCGAGCCCCTCCTCACGGGCGCCGACCTCGCCCTCCTCGACTCCGCCTTCGTCGACGGCCGCGACGACGCGCGCGGCATCCACCTCTCGGGCTCGCGCGCGGCGGCCGCGGCGGTGCGGGCCGGCGGGGTGCGCCGCCTCGTGCTCACCCACGTCCCGGCCTGGAACGACCGCGAGGAGTGCCGGGCGCAGGCGGCGGCGCTCTGGCCGGGCCCGGTCGAGGTGGCCTCCGCCGGCGACGTCTTCGAGCTCGGTGCCGTTGCCCCGAACGCGTTCGGCGTCCCGGTCGACCGCGAGGCCGGGATGCGGATGTGGGCCGAGTACCGGGCGGCGCGCCCGGGGCTGCCACCCGAGGACGACGTGTACGTCGACCACTTCGGGGACGGTCCGCGGATCGCCGACGAGCTGCTGGCGTACATCACCGACGGCCCGAAGCGGGCGACGGCCGGGCTCGTGGCCTCCTACGAGCACGACGGCGACGCCCTGCCGCGGGTCGGCTCGCACTGGGTCGCCTGCGACGGGTCCGGGCGACCGCGCGTCGTGCTGCGCTCGACCGAGCTGCGGGTCGGGCCGCTCTCCAGCGTCGACGAGCAGTTCGCGTGGGACGAGGGCGAGGGCGACCGCTCGCTCGCGTACTGGCTCACCGAGCACCGCCGCTTCTTCGGCCGCGAGTGCGAGCGCATCGGCATCGCGCTCACCGACGACCTCGACGTCTGCTTCGAGCGCTTCCGGGTGGTCTGGCCTCCCGAGCACGCCGACGACTGAGGGGCGAGCGGCGGGGCCGGTCAGGAGGGCGCGACGATGCCGCGGGCGCGCAGGACGCCGTCGAGCTCGGTCCACATGTGGTCGGCGTTGAACCGCTGCTCCACCGACCGGCGCGCCGCCGCTCCCAGCCGCCCGCGGCGGGCCGGGTCGTCGCGGAGGGCGAGGAGGGTGGCGCGCCAGCCGTCGACGTCGCCCTCCCCGACGAGCACCGCGGTGTCGTCGTCGGTGAAGTAGTCGCGCATGGCGCGGGTGCCGGTGACGACGACCGCGCAGCCCGAGGAGGCCGCCTCGAGCGCCACGGACGAGCCCGTGGGGTAGGCGAGGTCGCGGGTCGGCACGGCCACGACCTGCGCGCGCCGGAGCATCTCGCGGTAGGTCGGCAGCGGCACGGTGCCGTGCACCCGCACGTTCGGCGGGAGGTCGAGGCCGGCGAGGTTCTCGGGCCTGCACACGACGTCGAGGGTGAGGTCGGTGCCGCGGACCGCCTCGACGAGGGTGGCGTAGTCGCGGCCGCGGTCCTGCCCCACGGCGAGCAGCTCGATGTCCCGCTCGCCCTCGCCCGGTGTGTAGAACCGGTGCGAGACACCGTAGGTGACGGGGAAGAGCCGCTCCTCGGGGATGCCGAGGTCGACCAGGGTCTCGGTCTCGTGACGGGACAGGTGGGTCACGAGGTCGGCGCCGCGCATCCGTCGGCCCAGCCGGTCGCGGGTGTCGCGGTCGGCGGTCCGCACGTCGTCGGCGAGCCAGCAGGACCAGACGACGAGCGGCGTCGACCGGAAGGGCGGGAGCCCGAGGCCGCGACCCAGGCCGGCGAGCATCCCCTCGCGCTCGAGGAGGGCGAGGACGAGGTCGGCCCGGCGCACGGCGCCGAGCGAGCGGACGGTGCGCTCGACCGGCATGCCGGTGCGGTGCTCGAGGACGTCGCGGACCTTGGCGAACGGCGCGCCGACCGGCGCGGGTGGTCCGGCGAGGAGGTGGCCGCGGGAGGCGAGGACGTCGACGCCGTAGGGGAGGGCCGCCGGCACCTCCCCGCGCTCGAAGCGGGTGCGCCAGGTCGCGAGCGGGTGCTCGGTGAGCAGGAGGGTGCGCGTCACCGGCCGGTCCACGTGCGTCGCCACGGTGGCGAGGGTAGCCGCCGCCCGGCGACCCCGCGGCCCGACGCGGAACGCCGTCCACCCCCGCGGATAGCCTGACCCCCATGACGCGACACGACGGACGCACCGCCGACCAGCTCCGCACCGTGCGGATCACCCGCAACTGGCTCGACCACGCCGAGGGCAGCGTCCTCGTCGAGTTCGGCCGCACCCGGGTGCTGTGCGCCGCCTCGTTCACCGAGGGCGTGCCGCGCTGGCTCAAGGGCCGCGGCACCGGCTGGGTCACGGCCGAGTACGAGATGCTGCCCCGCTCGACCAACACCCGCAGCGACCGCGAGTCACGCCGCGGCAAGGTCGGCGGCCGCACCCACGAGATCAGCCGGCTCGTGGGGCGCTCGCTGCGCGCCGTCATCGACACCTCCGCTCTGGGGGAGAACACGATCGTCCTCGACTGCGACGTGCTTCAGGCCGACGGCGGCACGCGCACGGCGGCCATCACCGGTGCGTACGTGGCGCTCGCCGACGCCGTCGCCGACGCGAAGGCGCGCGGGCTGGTCGCGGCAGGCGCCGAGCCGCTCACCGGGTCGATCGCGGCCATCAGCGTGGGCGTCGTCAAGGGCGAGCCGGTGCTCGACCTCGACTACCCCGAGGACTCCACCGCCGAGACCGACATGAACGTCGTGATGACCGGCGACGGGAAGTTCGTCGAGGTGCAGGGGACCGCCGAGGGCGTGCCCTTCGACCGCGAGCTGCTCGGTCGCCTGCTCGACCTGGCCACGACCGGATGCGCCGAGCTCACCCGCGCGCAGGCCGCCGCCCTCGACGCCCCCGCCCGCGAGCGCGTGCAGTGACCCGCCGCGTCGTCCTCGCGACCCGCAACGAGCACAAGGTCCACGAGCTGCGCCAGATCCTCGCCGGCCTGGTCGACGAGCTCGACCTCGAGATCGTCTCCGCCGCCGAGGTCGACGGCCCGGACGTCCCCGAGACCGAGGTGACCTTCCTCGGCAACGCGCGGCTCAAGGCCGTCGCGCTGGCGGAGGCCACCGGGCTGCCGTCGGTCGCCGACGACTCGGGGCTGGCCGTCGAGGTGCTCGGCGGCTCGCCCGGGGTGTTCTCGGCCCGCTGGTCGGGATCGCACGCCGGGGCCGGGGCGCCGAGGGCCGACGTCGACCGGGCGAACCTGTCGCTGCTGCTCGAGCAGGTGGCCGACGTGCCCGACGAGCACCGCGCCGCGGCGTTCGTCTGCGCCGCGGTCGTCGCGATGCCGGACGGGCGCGTCGAGGGTGTGGAGGGCCGGGTCGAGGGCGCACTCGGCCGCGAGCCCCGGGGCACCAACGGCTTCGGCTACGACCCCGTCTTCCACCCGACCGGCGACACCCGCACGCTCGCGGAGTACACCGACACCGAGAAGAACGCGATCTCGCACCGCGGCAACGCCTTCCGCGCCCTGGAGCCGGTGCTCCGCTCCCTCCTCGCCGCGGACCCGCAGGCCTGACGCCGATGGCCGCCGCCCCGGTCTGCTCGGTCGTCATCCCGGTGTACAACGGGGCGGCGACCATCGGGGAGCAGCTCGCGGCGCTGGCCGACCAGACGTACACCGAGCCCTTCGAGGTGGTCGTCGCCGACAACGGGTCGACCGACGACCTCGGCGCGGTGCTCGACGCCTGGCGTGACCGGCTCCCGCTGCTCCGGCGGGTCGACGCCTCCCGGGCCCGCGGTGTCTCGGTGGCCCGCAACGAGGGGGTCCGGGCCGCGGCCACGGACCGCATCCTCGTCTGCGACGCCGACGACGTCGTCGACCGTGACTGGGTGCGGGCGCTGGCGACCGCCCTCGACGACCACGCGTTCGTCGGCGCGGCGCACGAGACCGAGAGCCTGTCCGGGCGGTCGGCGGCCTGGGTGCCGGTCGACTCGCCGTCCACCGGGCTGCCCGTCACCTGGGAGGGACGCCCGTACGCGCTCGGCGGCAACTGTGCGTTCCGCCGTGAGGTGTTCGACGACGCCGGCGGCTACGACGAGGACTTCCCACCCGGCGCCGAGGAGATCGACTTCGCGTGGCGGGCCTTCGACGCCGGCCACGTCGCCGTCTACGTCCCGGAGGCGGTGCTGCACTACCGGATCCGGACCGACCTGCGCGGGGTGCTGCGCCAGCAGTACGACTCCGGGCGCGGGACCGCGACGGTGGCCGCGCGCGTGCGCCCGGCCGGTCTGGTGCCGAAGTCGCTCGCCCGCCGGGTGCACCACGAGCTGCTGCTGGTGCGCCGGTTCCCGTGGCGGGGGAGCGCGGACGATCGCCGCTCGTGGCTCGTGCTCATGGCCTTCGAGGCCGGCAAGCTCGTCGAGGCGCGCCGGCTCGGGGTACCCGCGCCCTGACCGGCCGGCGGCGCGTCGCATCCGGCCGTCCTCCCGGCGGGCGCGCGCCATCGGTGCGAGGATGACCGTGCTCACGGACCGGCCGGCGAAGGGATGCACGTGAAGCGGCTCGTGGTGGCCCCGCACATGGACGACGAGTCGATGGGCTGCGGTGGCCTGATGGCCAAGTACCCCGACGAGTGCGTCGTCGTCACCGTCACCGACAGCGGGCCGGTGCGCGCCGCCGAGCACGACCGGGCGATGGAGGTCCTCGGCGTCACCGTCACCCGCAACCTCGGGTTCGAGGACGGCGTGACCGGCCAGCACATGACCGAGCTGGTCGGCGCGCTCGACGCGGTGATGGGGGAGGTGCGGCCCGACGAGCTCTACCTGCCGTTCCCGTCGCTGCACCAGGACCACATCGCGGTGTACGAGGCCGGGATGCGGTCCTCGCGCGTCTCGATGTCGGCCGACCACTGGTTCCCCCCGAGCGTGCTGGTCTACGACATCGCCGCCTACGACGTGAACCTCTACCCGTCCGACCTGCGCTGGAACGTCTTCGAGGACCTCACCGAGGAGCAGGTGACGAAGAAGGCGCTGGCCTGCACGGCCTACCAGTCCGAGATCCCCACCGACATCCACCCGATCAACTCGGTCAAGCAGCTCGCGGCGGCCGCCGGGCTGGTGCGGCTGATGGCCTACGCCGAGCAGTACGCGCTCGTGCGCCAGGTGCGCCGGTGAGGGTCGCCATCCACCAGCCGGACCTGCTGCCCTGGACCGGGTTCTGGTTCAAGATGGCGCACACGGACCGGTTCGTGCTGGCGGTGCACGACCAGCTGCAGAAGCACTGGGTGCAGCGCCGGGTGATGATGCGCGACTCGTGGGTGACGCTGCCGCTGGTCGGCAAGCCGCACCTCGTGCCCATCAACACCGTCGAGGTCAAGCCGGGCTGGCAGGAGCACCTCGTGCGCTCGATGGAGGGCCGGTACCGCAACGCGAAGCACTGGCGCACGCGGGGGCTCGAGGTGGTCGAGCTCGTGCGGTCGGTCGAGACCCACAACCTCGCCGAGATCAACGTCGAGCTCATCCGGGGGGTGCAGCGGATGCTCGGGATCGACGCCGAGCTCGTCGTGACGGACCCGCCGCAGCAGGCCGGGCTGGAGCGGGTGCTCGAGGTGCTCCAGGAGGTGGGGGCCACGTCGTACCTGTCGGGCACCGGCGCGCGCGACTACATCCGTGACGAGGGCGAACGACGTTTCGCCGAGCTGGGCATCGAGCTGCTGTGGTCCGAGCACGAGAAGACGACCGGCGACTCCATCGTCACGGTGCTCGTCGACCACGACGACCCGATGGAGGTCGTCCTGCGCCGCCACGCCCCGGCCTGAGCCGGCCGGTCCACCCTCAGGGGCGGCGGAGTCGTCGCGCGCGGCGCAGTGCCGCGCCGGCCACGCTCCGGGCGCCCACGTACACGGCCCCCGCCCGGCCGTATCGCGGTCCGCGGGAGGCGTAGTGCGACAGCGTCGTCGACTCCGGGAGCACGGACGGCGACCCCTCCGCCGTGATCTCGGCGAACGCGCGCCCCAGGGCCGCGCGCACCGCCTCGGCCGAGTGCCGCTCCAGCACCCGGGACCGCCCGAGCGCCACCTTCGCGTCCAGGGCCGTCCGGTCACCGTCGAAGGCGTCCATCGCCGCGAGCGTCGCCTCCGACATCCCGACGACGTCGCTGTCCAGCACCACGGACGCCACGTCGTCGGTCAGGTACTCCTTGGCGCCGTCGCCGGTGAACCCCACGACGTAGCAGCCCGCGGCCATCGCCTCGGCCCCCGGCAGCCCGAAGCCCTCCCGCTCGGCGCCGAAGAGGAAGATCGCGGCACGGCCCAGCTCCTCGGCGACCTGTGCCTGGGTCATCCCGTCGATGAGCACGATCTCCCAGTCCCGCAACCGTCCCGAGCGCCGGACCAGCTGCACGGCCCCGATGAGGTCCTCGCGCCGGCGCCGCGGCATCAGGGCGATGCGCCGCTCCTTCTCCAACGGCACGAACCACCGCTCGATCTCCACCGGCACCGCGTGCACGGGGAACCCGGGCGGGCAGGCGTGCTCGAGGAAGGTGACGATGGCGTCGGACACCCCGAGAGCGCAGGTGGCCTGCGGCCAGCCGGGGTAGTCGCCGGGGACGTCGCGGGTGAACTCGGCGTCCATGAAGACGAAGTCCATGCCCTGGCACAGCATCACGTGCGGCACACCGGGGTTGAGGTCGCTCCAGCGCCCGCCGCCGGTCTCGGGCATGACGATGACGTCGCCCGCCGCGAACGGCAGCCGCAGCCCCGTGTCGACCGGCGCGGTGCTGCCCCAGTCGGGGTAGGCGAAGCCGGGTGTGCCGTGCCAGACCCGCGCGTCGTGCCCGAGCGCGACGAGGTGCTCGACGTAGTTGTAGATGACCTTGATCCCGCCGCTCGGCGTCGGGAGGTCGGGCGCCATGACGCGGATCACCCGTCCACCGTACCCATCGGGTCGCGGCCCGGTATGAATGACGGGTGCCCCCGTCCCGTCGCGTCGTCGTGCTCACCGGTGCCGTGCCCTTCGACGCGGTGCCGCACGCCGGCGGGCGCTACCTGGCGCGGCTCGTCGACCACCTGGCTGCCGACGGGCCGGTGACGGTCGTGGCCCCCTCGACGCCGGCCTCCCGCGACGCCGCCGGGCGCCCGGGCGCGCCGGAGGACCTCCTCCTCGTGGGCGGCGCCCCCGGGCGCACGCTGCGGGACCGGCTGCTCGGCCGCGCGGTGGCGCTGGCCGAGCGCTGGTGGCGGCCTGTGGACCCGGGGATGCCGTCCCTCGCGCTGGTCGCCGACCTGCTCACGGCGGGTCCCGCGGCCCGGGCGCTGCGGACCGCCGACGTCGTCGACCTCCAGTGGTCCGAGCAGGCGCGGCTCGCGGGGCTCGTGCGCCGGGTGGCGCCCGGGGCACGGATCGTCGGCACCTTCCACGACGTGCAGTCCCAGCTGTTCGCCCGCGAGCCGTCGGCGACCGCGGCCGGTCGGCTCGCCTGGCGGTTGCGCGCGACCCGCGCGCGGGCCCACGAGCGCCGGGCGGTGCGCCGGCTCGACGTCGTGCTGGTCTTCAGCGACAAGGACGCCCGCCTGTTGGGCTCGCCGCCGACCGCGCGGGTCGTCCCGCCGCCGCTGGCGCCCGAGCGTCCGGTCCGCCACGCGGCCTCTCCCACCGACGTGGACGGGGCCGGCGGGCCGCGTGTCCTCCTCGTGGGACACCTCGCACGACCGGAGAACGACGACGGCGCCCGATGGCTGCTGAAGCACGTGTGGCCGTCCGTGGGCGCACGGGTGCCGGGCGCCCGCCTGCGCCTCGTCGGCGCCGGAGCGGGTGCGGAGCTGGTCGCGGCCGCAACCCGGGCGGAGGCCACCGTCACGGGGTTCGTCGACGACCTCGACGCCGAGTACGCCGCCGCGGCGTGCTGCGTCGTGCCGGTCCGCACCGGGGCCGGGGTGAAGTTCAAGACGGTGGAGGCTCTGGTCCACGGTGTCCCGGTCGTCTCGACGCCGGTCGGCGCGGAGGGCATCGGCGAGCCGTCGTGGTTCGCCGGGCTGACGGCCGACCCCGGCGCCTTCGCCGACGCCGTGGTGGCGGTCCTGGCGGATCCGCGAGGCGCGCTGGAGCGGGCGGCGGCCGTGCAGGACCTCGCCGTCGCCGCGTACTCCCCGGCGGCGTTCGCGGCGGCGCTCGACGCCGCGTACGGCCGTCCGGGTGCCGCGCCGGCGGGTGGCGGCGCGCCACTACAGTGAGCCCCGCGCGCGAGTGGCGGAACTGGTAGACGCGCCAGATTTAGGTTCTGGTGCCTTCGGGTGTGCGGGTTCGAGTCCCGCCTCGCGCACCACGGTCCGGGGCCCCAACGGCGGGTCAGGAGCACCTCTGGGACACGCCCGGTGTTCGTCAAGGGACCCGACAGGGTGGTCAAAGACTCCGTCAAGTCGGTCAGGACGCGTTGCGGCACAGGGGGAGTCCGTGATGACGGTGGAACAGGGCCACACATCGGCCCCGTCCGGCACCGGTCCGTTCCGGTGCAGTCGACCCCTCCAAGGAGACACCGTGAAGATCCGCAGCACCGTCCTCGGCGCCCTCGCCGCGACCGCGGCCCTCGCCGTCGGCCCCCTGGCCGTCGCCCAGGCCTCGCCCGCCCCGGCTCCCTCGACCAGCGGAACGTCCGGCTACACCCCGAGCTCGTCCGACGCGGCGCAGAACGCGCGCCTCCAGGCGATCGTGGACAAGGCGCTGGCCAAGCGCGAGAACGAGCAGCAGAAGGGCATCGACCGGCGCGTCGCGGCGACGACGATCTACTACTCCGCGAGCGGCGCCCCGTCGTTCCAGACCGAGATCTCGCAGGCCGCCCAGATCTGGAACTCCTCGACCAACAACGTCAACCTCGTACCCACCTCGGGCAGCGCCAGCCTCTACTACAGCGAGGGCAACGACCCGCGCGGCTCCTACGCCCAGGTGTACGGCCCCGGTGACGGCGACGTCTTCCTCGACTACGCCCAGAACCAGCAGTACGACAGCCTGCGGGTCACCGCGCACGAGACCGGTCACGTCCTCGGCCTGCCGGACAACTACTCCGGCCCGTGCAGCGAGCTGATGTCCGGTGGCGGCCCCGGCACCTCGTGCACCAACCCGTACCCGAACGCCCAGGAGAGCGCCACGGTGGACGCGATCTTCGGCGGTGGCTTCGCGGCCTCGCCGTTCGGCGCCGCGGCCTTCTCCGGCACGCGCTGACCGGGACCCGGCGCCACCAGGGGCGCCCGCGACGACCCTCCGCGTCGCGGGCGTCCCGCCGCGTCCGGACCCGGTGACCCGGCGCACACCGCGCCGGCGGCCCTGCACGGTAGGTTGGCGGGAGCCAGGCACCCCGAACCGACGGCAGGAGAGCAGCAGATGAGCGCGAGGCTCGAGGCCGGCGACGCCGCCCCCGACTTCACCCTTCCCGACGACACCGGGACCGAGGTGACACTCGGCGACCTGCGCGGCCGCAAGGTCATCGTGTACTTCTACCCGGCGGCGATGACGCCCGGCTGCACCAAGCAGGCCTGCGACTTCAGCGAGTCCCTCGACTCCCTCGACGGCCAGGGCTACACCGTGCTCGGCATCTCCCCGGACAAGCCCGAGAAGCTCGCCCGCTTCCGCGAGAAGGAGGGCCTGACCATCACCCTCCTCTCCGACGCCGACCGCGCCGTCATGGACGCCTGGGGCGCCTTCGGCGAGAAGAAGCTCTACGGCAAGACCGTGCAGGGCGTCATCCGCAGCACCGTCGTCCTCGACGAGCAGGGCACGGTCACCCACGCCTGGTACAACGTCAAGGCCACCGGTCACGTCGCCAAGCTGCGCCGCGACCTCGGCCTCGACGGAGGGGAGTGACGATGCCCGACGCGTCCATCGCCTCGTTGGAGGCCGAGGTCGTCGCCCGGCGCGAGCGCCTGGCCCGCACCGTCGACGAGCTCGTCGAGAAGGCCACCCCGAAGGCCATCCTGCGCCGGCAGACCGAGGCCGCCAAGGCGCGCTTCGCCGACGTCGCCCAGACGCCCGAGGGCGAGCTGCGTGTCGAGCGGCTCGCGGCGGTCGTCGCCGTCGTCGCGGTGGTCGGCGGGGTCCTCGCCTACCGCGCGCTGCGCCGCCGCTGAGGTGACCTCGTCGCGCGGGCGCTCGCGCCTGCCCATCCGGATGCTCCACGACCGCGTCCTCGTCAGCCTCGAGGGTGAGGCGGGGGAGCGGCGCTCGGGGGGCGGCATCGTGATCCCGGCGACGGCCAGCGTGGGGAAGCGGCTCTCCTGGGGTGCCGTCGTGGCCACCGGACCGAACGTCCGGCAGGTCGAGACCGGCGACCGCGTGCTCTTCGACCCCGAGGAGCGCGCCGAGGTCGAGATCGGGGCCAAGGACTACGTCCTGCTGCGCGAGAAGGACATCCACGCCGTCGCCGCCGAGCGCGTCGACGAGGGCAGTACCGGCCTCTACCTCTGAGGGCCGCCCGCGCGGCGCGCCTCACCCTCCAGCTCGACGTCCTTCTGCGCGCGGTACGCGCGCTGCTGCGGGCTCCCGTGGCGGCGCCCGGCCCGTGCGGCGGCCTCCACGGCCAGCGCCACGACCCTCCCCGCCGGTCGGGTCGGCAGGACCGTGAGCAGGCGGTCGACGACGCTCCCGAGCCGCGCCGCGGACGCGTGGGTGGGCATCGTGGCCGCCAGGGCGCCCACCGCCCCGGACCAGGCTCGCGCGGCGGCCCCGTGGGGGCGCGGTGGCGCTGCCGTGACGGTGTCGGGGTGGCGCTGCGCGAAGAGCACCTCCGAGGCGCCGCTCACCCAGGCGCGGGCGACCTTGGTGCGCGCGTCGGCGGGGGCGCCGCGGTGCGGCAGGACGAGGTCGGGGTCGACGACGAGGCGCACGCCGTGCCGGTGGAGGCGCAGGCCCAGCTCGGAGTCCTCGCGGTAGGAGAAGTCGGCGTCGTACCCACCGACGGCCTCGAGGACGTCGCGACGCACCGACGTGTGGGCGGCCCAGTGCCGCCACACCTCGGCCTCCGGGGCGGCGAGGACCCCGGCCACCGACCGCTCGGTCGCGGCCCGCCCGTAGGCCCGCGCGTAGGGGCCGTCGGGCAGGACGTCGCGGGTCGGGCCGACGACGCCGACCGGCTCGTCACCGACGTGGTGCGCGAGGTGCCGTCGGACCATGTCCGGGGCCGGCGTCAGGTCGTCGTCGCAGCGGATGACCACCCGGCCGCGTGCCGCCTCGGTGCCGGCGTTGAGGGCCGCCGCGACCCCGGTCGAGGCGGCCCGGTGGACGACGACGAGGGGCAGCTCGCGGGGGGCGTGGGCGAGGGCGGCATCGGTGGCGGCGTCGGGGCCGTCGACGACGACGACGACCTCCCAGGGCTCGTCCACCCGCTGGGCCGCGAGCGCATCGAGGAGGAGCGGGAGCCGGTGTGCCCCACGGTGGGTGGGCACGACGACCGTGGCGGCGGGGGCCTGCTCGCGCGGCTCCATGCGTCCTCCGCGGGTCCGGATACGGGTGAGGCTCCCCGGCGGACCGGGGAGCCTCGTGCTCGGTGAGCGGTGGTGCGCCATCAGGGACTCGAACCCCGAACCCGCTGATTAAGAGTCAGCTGCTCTGCCAATTGAGCTAATGGCGCGCGATCGGAGACATTAGCAGCCGTCCGGCCCGCTCGTGAAATCGGTCAGTCGCCGGCCGGGGGCGGCCCGGCACCACGGCGCGCGCGGGCCAGCACGAGGCGCACGAGGACGGTCCCGAGCAGCACGCCGAGGAGCAGCCCGACGACGATGGCGACCCAGGGCACCGAGCCCTCGTCGGCGCTCGCCGGGTCGGCGTCGGAGGTCGCGGTGGCGGTGGGCGACGAGGTGGCGGAGGCCGAGGCGCTCGGGGAGACGGATGCCGACGCGGACGCCGACGGGCTCGCGGAGGTGCTCGCCGACGGGGCCGGCGTGGTCGGGTCGGCGCCGGGGACGGCCGCCTCGGTCGTGGTGAACGTCACCGTGCCGGAGATCGGGTGGCCGTCGACGCTCACGACCCGGTAGCTGACGACGTGCTTCCCGGCGACGAGGTCGGGCACGAGGGCCTGGGTGACGGTCCGGCCGTCGACGACCGGCTCGCCGTCGGCCTCGGCGCGCACCGGCCCGCGGACCCGCACCTGGAGGAACTGCTCGTTGACCTCCTCGCTGAAGGTCAGCGTGACCGTCGGGGTCGTCGTGAGCGTCGCGCCGTCGGCCGGCGAGGACTTCACCAGCTGGGCGTGCATCGGCAGCGCGGCGGCCTGCGAGGCGAACACGGGCAGGGCCGAGGCGACCAGCCCGATCGTCACGAGGGCGACGACGATGACGGTGACCACGGTGGAGGTCCGGCGGGAGAACATGCCCCCATCCTCGCAAAGTCCCCGGACGCGACGGAGCCCCGGTCCGCACGGACCGGGGCTCCGGGTGGGGTGAGTGACGGGACTTGAACCCGCGGCCCTCGCGACCACAACGCGATGCTCTACCAGCTGAGCTACACCCACCACGACGGGCGCGGACATCGCCTTCGACGGCATGTCGTGCGCCCGTTGCGCGGATCATCCTACCCGCTCCGGGAGGGTGCTCCGGACCACCCCCGGATGGTGGGTGTCAGTCGGCGGAGGGCGCGCCGGCGACGGCCTCGGGCGCGGCGGCGGGGGAGCCGTGGTCGACGACGTGGCGCGCGGCGATGGAGCGCAGCTCGTCGCTGGAGCGGCCGGGCGGGTCGACGAAGACCGCGCCCCGGTAGTAGCGCAGCTCGGCGATGGACTCGCGGATGTCGGCGAGCGCACGGTGGCCGCCGGTCTTGGTCGGCGCCGCGAAGTAGGCCCGCGGGTACCAGCGGCGGGAGAGCTCCTTGATCGAGGAGACGTCGATGATGCGGTAGTGCAGGTGGGCCTCGAGCTCGGCCATGTCGCGGGCGAGGAAGGCGCGGTCGGTGGCGACGGTGTTCCCGCCGAGCGGGGCCTTGCCCGGCTCGGGGACCCACTCGCGCACGTACTCGAGGACGCGGGCCTGCGCCTCCTCGAGCGTCGTGCCACCGGCCAGCTCGTCGAGGAGCCCGGAGCCGGTGTGCATGTCGCGGACGAAGTCGTTCATCTGCTCGAGGGCCGCGTCCGGCGGGCGGACGACGACGTCGACGCCCTCACCCAGCACGGTCAGCTCGAAGTCGGTGACGAGCGCGGCGACCTCGACGAGGGCGTCGGCCTCGAGGTCGAGCCCGGTCATCTCGCAGTCGATCCAGACGATGCGGTCGGTGTGCGCGCGGTCGGAGGGCGTGGACATGCGGGCCATGCTAGGCCGCACAGGGGTGGGACCGGGCGGTGAACGGTCCCACCCCGCTAGGGTGCGGGCCATGAGCGGGGACCTGCGGACGGCACCGGCGGCGCTGCGGGCGAACCCCACGAGCCGGTCGGCGCTGCGCGGCGCGGTGGTCCTCGGGGTCGGGGGTGTCGGCTTCCTGCTCGCCGCGCTCGTCGTCTCGGCCTACCTCGGCGCGACCTTCGGGGTGCAGACCGCCCTGCTCGCGCTCGCCGTCGCCCTCGTCCCGCTGTTCATCGTCATCCCCTCCTTCCTGTGGCTGGACCGCTTCGAGTCCGAGCCCACCCGCTACCTCGTCGTCGCGTTCCTCTGGGGCGCGCTCGTTGCAGCCCTGCTGGCGGCCGTGTTCAACACCAGCGCGATCGTCGTCCTGCAGAGCGCCACCGACCCCGACGCCGCGCTCGCCACGACCGCCGTGCTCGTCGCCCCCGTGGTCGAAGAGGCGCTCAAGGGGCTCCTCGTCCTGCTCGTGTGGCTCTTCCTGCGCCGCGAGTTCGACGGCGTCACCGACGGCATGGTCTACGCCGGCGTCTGCGCGGCCGGGTTCGCCTTCACCGAGAACATCCAGTACCTGGCGCAGGCCTACAGCGACGGCGGCGGGGAGGCGCTGACCGCCACCTTCGTCGCCCGATGCCTGCTCTCGCCGTTCGCCCACCCGATGTTCACGCTCCTCACCGGCGTCGGCATCGGGGTGGCCGCGACCAGCCGCGGATGGCTGCCCAAGGTCCTCGCGCCGGTCGCCGGCTACCTGCTGGCCGTGCTCGCGCACGCGCTGTGGAACCTCGCGGCGGTCTCGGGCGGGACCGGGCTGGTCACCGTCTACGTGCTCGTCGAGGTGCCGGTCTTCCTCGCGTACGTCGGGTTCGTCGTGTGGGCCCGCAGCCGGGAGGGGCGCCTCATCGGGCAGTTCCTGCGGCCGTACGTCGACGCCGGCTGGCTCTCGCGCGGCGAGGTGACGATGCTCGCCTCGATGTCGCACCGGCGCGAGGCGCGCGTGTGGGCACGCACGAACGCAGGAGCCGGCGGGCTGGCGGCGATGCGCGCCTTCCAGGACACCGCGAGCGAGCTCGCCCTGCTGCGCCGCCGGATGCACCACGACGCCGCCGACGCCCACGCGCTCGCGCAGGAGCGCGAGCTGCTCGCCGCGCTCGCCGCCCGCCGCACCGAGTTCGTCGGCCTGCCGGTGAGCTGAGCGCCGTCGGCGCCTGCACCTGCGTCTTCCTGCCCCTGTCCCGTCGGTCCCCGTCCCGTCCCCGAGGAGTTCCGTTGTCCCAGGCCTTGGATGCCGCCCGCCGCATCGGCCCCGAGCTCGTCGAGCTGCGCCGCCGCCTGCACCGCGCCCCCGAGCTCGGGCTGCACCTGCCCGAGACCCAGGCGACGGTGCTCGCCGAGCTCGAGGGCCTCGACCTCGAGGTGTCGAGGGGCGAGGGGCTGTCCTCGGTGGTCGCGGTGCTGCGCGGGCGGGCGCCGCACGAGGGGGAGCGGCCGGTCGTGCTGCTGCGCGGCGACATGGACGGGCTGCCGGTCGCCGAGGAGGTCGACGTCGAGTACCGGTCGGAGCGAACGGGACTCATGCACGCCTGCGGGCACGACCTGCACGTCGCGGGGCTCGTCGGGGCCGCGCGGGTGCTGTCCGGGATGCGCGACGAGCTGGTCGGCGACGTCGTCCTGATGTTCCAGCCCGCCGAGGAGGGCCCGGGCGGCGCCGAGCCGATGATCCGCGAGGGGCTGCTCGAGGCCGCCGGGCGGCGGGTCAACGCCGCGTACGCGGTGCACGTCTACTCGGCCGACCACCCGCGCGGCACGTGGTTCGGGCGGCCCGGGCCGCTCATGGCCGCCGCCGACGAGGTGCACGTGGTCGTGCGCGGCGTCGGTGGGCACGGCTCGGCGCCCGAGCGGGCCAAGGACCCGGTGCCGGTCGCGTGCGAGGTCGTGCTCGCCTTCCACACCGCCGTGACGCGGCAGTTCTCGGTCTGGGACCCGGTGGTGCTGACCGTCGGGAAGGTCGCGGCCGGCACGAAGGACAACATCATCCCGGACGACGCCGTCATCGAGGCGACGCTGCGGACCTTCTCGCGCGAGCACCGCGAGCGGGCGCACCGCGTCGTCACCGAGGTGGCGCAGGGCATCGCCGCGGCGCACGGGCTGTCGGCCGAGGTGACCATCGGCAACGGGTACCCGGTCACCGTCAACGACGCCGACGAGTTCGCGTTCGCGCGCGACACCGTGGTCGACCTGTTCGGCGAGGAGCGCTGGGCCGACATGGCCAACCCCGAGGCGGGGTCCGAGGACATGGCCTTCGTCCTCGAGGAGGTGCCCGGCGCCTACCTCAACGTCTCGGCGTGCGCGCTCGAGGACCACACGCTCGCCGAGGACAACCACTCGCCGCGCGCCGCGTTCGACGACTCGGTCGTGCCCGACGTGGCCGGTGCGCTCGCCGAGCTCGCACTGCGGCGCTCGCGACAGCTCGCCACCGGCTGACCCCCCGCTGGGTCGAGGTGATGCCGGGCCGTCAGCGGGTCCGGTTTCACCTCGACGCGATGGGTGCCACGGCTGGTTCGAGGGATTCGGCCGTCGTGATGCGGTGCCGGGATACCTCGAACGACCTGGCTCGGCGTGCGCGCGCCCCCGGCAGGATCCGCGGTCGCGGCACCCGCTCGTGCCTCGCGGGACCCGCGTCCGCTCCCGTCGTCCCGCCGGGGTCGCCGACGTCGATGCGCTCCGCGCATCGTTAGGCGGCGCCCCCGGCAGGACTCGAACCTGCGACCTCGAGATTAGAAGGCTCTTGCTCTATCCGGCTGAGCTACGGGGGCCCGGCGCCCGGGGGCGCCGCCGCACAGTCTAGGGAGACGCCGGCGCGCGACGGGGCGACCCGTGGAGCCCGGGTCCCGTCTGTTCCCACGCACGGAACCCGGGCTCCATCCGCCGTCCGGTCCGGCGTCAGCCGCCGAGCGGGCAGGAGGCGAGCGCCTCGTGGCGCGGCCGGTGACCGCGCTCGCGGGGCAGGTGCGAGTGGACGACGACGACCTCGTCGGCCACCCACGACGGCCCCCGGTAGGTGTCGAGCACCCGGAGCCAGCGGGTCGCGTCGACCGCCCGGCCGAACCGCCCGAGCGTCACGTGCGGCACGAACGGCCCGCCCTCCGGGGCCCCGCCGACCACCGCCACCGCCGAGCGCACCGCGGCGGCCAGCGGCTCCAGCGCGCCGCCGTCCTCCACGCCGGCCCACAGCACCTTGGCGCGCGTGACGTCGGGGAAGCATCCGCCGCCCGCCACCGACAGCTCCACCGGCGGCCGCCCGGCGGCCACGGCCCGCACGCCGTCGAGGAGGGGCTCGAGCACCCGCTCGGGCACCGCGCCGGCGAACGCCAGCGTGACGTGCCACCCCGACGGCGCCGACCATCGGGGCCCCTCGACGTCGCGCCGGGGCTCGAGGAAGTCCTCGAGGTGCTCGACGACCTCGGCAGGGGGCTGGACCGCGACGAAGACACTCACGGGCGACATCATCGGCGCATCCGCCGGGAATGTCCGGCGGGACACGGCGCGGTCGTTAGGCTCTGACCGTGGGTGCGGACCGGGACGTGGAGGCCGTGGTCGCCGCCGTCGAGGTCCTGAGGGAAGAGGTCGAGCGCGCGACCCTGCCCCTCGACGTGCCCGGACGCCCCGACGCCGAGACCGCCCGGCGCCGCCTCCTCGACCAGCTCGACGACTACGTCCTGCCCCGCCTGCGCTCCCTCGACGCCCCGCTGCTCGCGGTCGTCGGCGGCTCCACCGGCGCCGGCAAGTCGACGCTCGTGAACTCCGTCGTCGGCGCGGACGTCAGCCGCGCCGGCGTGCTGCGCCCCACCACCACCTCGCCCGTGCTCGTGCACCACCCGGAGGACCGGCACTGGTTCGAGGGGGAGCGCATCCTCCCCGGCCTGGCCCGCGTCACCGGCGCCGACACCGGCGAGGACCAGCCGGGCACCGTGCGGCTCGCGGCCTCCACCACCCTGCCCGCGGGTATGGCCCTGCTCGACGCGCCCGACATCGACTCGGTCGTCTCGGCCAACCGCGAGCTCGCCACGCAGCTGCTCTCGGCCGCCGACCTGTGGCTCTTCGTCACCACCGCGGCCCGCTACGCCGACGCCGTCCCGTGGGACCTGCTGCGCACCGCCGCCGAGCGCGGCACGGCCGTCGCCATCGTCCTCGACCGGATCCCGCCCGAGGCCGTCGACGAGATCCGCCCCCACCTCGCCGCGATGCTGCGCGAGCAGGGGCTGCCCACCGCGCCCATCTTCACCGTCCCCGAGACGCCGCTCGACCCCCGCGGACGACTCCCCGAGGAGGCCTTCGCCCGGCTGCGGTCCTGGCTCGAGGCGCTGGCCGGCGACGCCCGGGCCCGCGACATCGTCGTGTCGCAGACGCTGCGTGGGGCGGTGTCCTCGCTGACCGGCCGGGCCGCCGAGCTCGTCGCCGCCAGCCGGGACCAGCAGGCCGCCCGCGTCGAGCTGGCCGGTGCCGCCACCGCCGCCTTCGAGGACGCCCGCCGCCGCGTCGCCGACGGGATGACCGACGGCACGCTCCTGCGCGGCGAGGTGCTCGCGCGCTGGCAGGAGTTCGTCGGCACCGGCGAGTTCTTCCGGCAGGTCGAGACCACCATCGGCCGCTGGCGCGACCGCATCACCGCGGCGATCAAGGGCACGCCACCGCCGGCCGAGGGGCTCGGCGAGGCCCTCCACACCGGCGTGGCCGCGCTCGTGCTCGCCCACCTCGAGGCCGCCGACTCCGACACCGCCCGCTCCTGGCGCCGGATGCCCGGCGGCTCCGGCGTGCTCGCCGACGTCCCCGCCGTGGGCGCGACACCCCCCGAGACGGGCGCCGCCGTCGAGCGGCTCGTGCGCGACTGGCAGGGCGAGGTCCTCGAGCTGGTCCGCACCGAGGGCCAGGGCCGGCGCACCAACGCGCGCATCGCGGCCTACGGCGTCAACGCCATCGGGCTCTTCCTGATGCTCGTCGCCTTCGCCCAGACCGGCGGGCTGGTCGGCGCCGAGATCGGCATCGCCGGCGGGACCTCCGTTCTCGCGCAACGGGTCCTGGAGGCGATCTTCGGCGACCAGGCCGTCCGCGACATGGCCGCCAAGGCCCGCGCGCGGCTGCTCGACCTCGTCGACGACCTCTACGCGCAGGAGCGGGCCCGCTTCCTCGACGCCCTGGCCTTCCACTCGCCGCCCGAGGAGCAGGCCGAACACCTCGAGTCCGCCGCCTCCGGGCTGAGGACGGTGTCGGTGTGAGCCCGCTGGTCATGGGCGGGTCCCGCGGCGCCGTCGTGTCGCCCGAGCGCCTCGCGGCCGCCGCCGACGCGCTCGGCGCCGCGGTCGAGGCCGGCGGCGACGAGCTGCCCTCCGCCGGTGGGGCCCGGGCGTCGCAGGTCGTCACGAAGGTGGCGCAGCGCACCGCGCTCGTCGGTGGCCACACCGTCGTCGCGCTGGCCGGGGCCACCGGCAGCGGCAAGTCCTCGCTCTTCAACACCCTCGTCGGCGGCGACGTCGCAGCGGTCGGGGTGCGCCGGCCGACGACCTCCACCCCCACGGCCGCCGTGTGGGGCGCCGAGCCCTCCGGCGAGCTGCTCGACTGGCTCGGGGTCGGCTCGCGCCACCTCGTCGAGGGCGAGGGCCCCGGGGGTCAGGTGGGCACCCTCGACGGCCTCGTCCTGCTCGACCTCCCCGACGTCGACTCCCGCGAGACCGGCAACCGCGCCGAGGCCCAGCGGGTCCTCGAGCTGGTCGACCTGTTCGTCTGGGTCACCGACCCGCAGAAGTACGCCGACGCCCGGCTCCACGACGACCACGTCGCCACCCTCTCCGCGCACGAGGCCGTCACCGTCGTCGTCCTCAACCAGGCCGACCGCCTCTCGCCCGAGGACGTCGAGCGCTGCCGCACCGACCTGCGCCGGCTGATGGAGCGCGACGGCCTGCCCGGCGCCACCGTGCTCGCGACCTCCGCCCGCACCGGCGCGGGCGTCGACGAGCTGCGCCAGCGCCTCGCCAACGCCGTCGCCGGCCGCACGGCCGCCCGGGCCCGGCTCGCCGCCGACGTCCGCTCGGTCGCCGGCGACCTCTCCGCGCACGTCGCCGCGGCCGAGCCGACCGTCGACGAGCCCACCCGCGCCGAGCTCCTCGAGGCCCTGGCCCGGGCGGCCGGCGTACCGACCGTCGTCGACGCCGTCGCCCGCGACTACCGGATGGAGGCCGCGAGCCACACCAGCTGGCCGCTCGCGCGCTGGGTGCACCGCCTGCGCGCCCGGCCGCTGCGTCGCCTGCGCCTCGACGGTCGCGACGTGCGGGTCACCGAGTCCGACGTCCGCTCCGTGCTCGGCCGCTCCTCGCTCCCGCCGCCCTCGCCGGCGGCGCGGGCCGCGGTGGCGCTCGCGACCCGGCGCGTGGCCGACCGTGCGGGCGCGCAGCTGCCGACGCCGTGGTCCGAGGCCGTCGAGCGGGCCGCCACGCCGCCCGGTCCCGACCTCGGCGACGCCCTCGACCGCGCCGTCGTCGGCACCTCGCTCCTGGCGCGGGCGCCCGTGTGGTGGCGCGTCGTCGGCGCCGTGCAGATGGTGCTCTCGGCCGCCGCGGTCGTGGGCCTCCTCTGGTTGGGCGCCTACGCCGTGGCCGGATGGCTGCAGCTCGACTCCGTCGTGCCCGAGGTCCCGCGGCTCGGGGTGCTGCCCGTGCCCTTCCTGCTCCTGGTCGGCGGGCTGCTGCTCGGTGTGCTGCTCGCCGCGCTCGCGGCCTGGCTGGCCCGGGTGGGTGCGCGGCGACGGGGGGCCGTCATGGACCGCCGGCTGCGGGAGTCCATCGCCGGGGTCGCCGACACCGAGGTGCTCGGTCCGGTGCGGCGCGTCCTCGAGCGGCACGCGGCCACCCGCGAGGCACTGCGGCACGCCGCCGACGTCTGAGCCGTCCGGTCCACCGTGAGACGGTGCCTCCGTGGACCCTGCTGACTTCTACTCCGGGATCGTCGTCGACGCCTACGCCGGCTTGAAGGCCTCGCGGTTCGACGCCGAGCCGTACATCGAGTTCGTCAGGACCCACGGCGAGCCGGCCCTGGAGGTCGGGTGCGGCGACGGGGAGCCGTTGCTCGACCTGTGCGCCGCAGGGCTCGACGCCGACGGGGTCGACTCGTCGCTGGACATGGTCCTGCGCTGCCGGGAGAACGCGGTGGCGCGCGGGGTGGCGCCCCGGGTGGTCCACCAGCGGGTCGAGGACCTGGCCATCGGGCGTCGCTACGCGTCGATCTACCTCGCGGGGCCGACGTTCACCCTGCTCCCGGACGACGAGACCGCCGCGCGGGCGCTGCGCGCCATCCGGACGCACCTCACCGACGACGGTGCGGCCCTGGTCCCCCTGTGGGTTCCCGGCCCCACGCCGACCGACGACCTCGGCGTCACCCGGGCGAGCGTCGACCGCGCGGGAGTCGAGCTGCGGTACACCCCGCTGACGGAGACCTACGACCGCGAACGGCGCACCCGGACGACGTCGTGCCGGTACGAGCGCGTCGCGGGCGGCGAGACGGAGGTCGCCGACCGGGAGTGGGTCATCCACTGGCACGCGCCCGGGGCGTTCCGCAGCATGTGCGACGTCGCAGGGCTCGAGGTGGTCCACATGGTCGATGACGACACGGGCGGTCCGCCGACCGACGCGTCGGTCGGCTTCACCGTCCTGGTGCGGCGGGCAGCGCCGACGTCCGGCGGGTAGCCGCCGCTCCCGCCGTCGGTCCGGTCAGCGCCGGAGCGCGTGCGGTCGGCCGTCCATCGGCGCGGTCGGGCGGATGCCCATCGCGGCGAGGACCGTGGGCAGGAGGTCGGGGGTGCGGAAGGTCTCGTCGGTCGTGCGAGGCCGGGCACCGGGCGTCCAGAACACCATCGGGACACGCTGGACCGACTCCTGAGCGCCTCCGTGGTCGCCGTACACGCCGTAGCTCGTGCGGTCGTGCAGGAGCCCGACCACGTCCGGGCCGTCGGGCGCCGCCATCGTGTTGACGATGGACTGCGCGTGCTTGGCCCACCACCTCTTCTCGGACCGGGTCATCGGGTTCGTGCCGTCGAGGACGAACGCGGTGCCGGCGCTGTTCTTGCGGTACGTCGCGATGACGCCCGGCAGGCCGAGCATCCGGGCCGTCGTCGCCTTCTTGGCGGTGGTCGACCGGTCGAGGAGCCATGCCTCGATCGCCGTCGACTGGTAGGAGAACTGGACGTTGCCGTCGGCGTTCAGGGCCGCGATCGCGGGGGAGGGGTTCGAGTAGGTGGTCGTGTCGAGCACGCCGTTGGTGCCGGCGTCCCAGACCCCGAGCTCCGGGGGTGCGTAGTACCAGTTGCTGTTGCCGGCGTCCGCCGCCCGCGAGCCGAGGAAGGTCTCGCCGTACGTGGCGCCGTGGTCGGCGGTGAGGACGACGAGGGTGCGACCGCCCTTCTCGCGGTCGACCGCCTCGACGGCCGCGCGGAGCTTGCCGAGCTGCGCGTCGGCGTTCTCGGCCGCGCACCGCGTGTGCGTCATCCCCGCCAGGGTGGTGCAGTCCTGGGGTGCGGTGTCGGCCTGCGCGCCCCACATGTGCGCGGCCTTGTCGATGCCGCCCATCGTGACGAACATGCCGGACCAGTTCTCGCGCTGCATCATCTCGATGGCCGCGTCGGCCACCCACGTGTCGCCGCCGAGGTGGGCCGGGTCGTTGCCGGGGACGAAGCGGTTGCCCTCGCCCGGGTAGAGCCAGGACGGGAAGGCGGCCTTGGTGCCGTAGTCGTTGTTCTTGTCGGCGTTGACGAAGTACCGGCCGCACAGGGTGGGGTCGGTGGGGTCGGGGCGGGTGAGGTACGCCGGGACGTTCTTGCCGGCGGGGGAGCGCCACTGGCCGTTGCCGGGGACGCCGGGGATGGACAGGTTGCGGCAGCCGGTGGGCGCGTCGTCGGTGACGTTGCTGCGCCGGCTCGACATCCGGACCGCGATGTCGCCGCTGATGCCGGTGGCGGACTCGACGGCGTAGGACTTCTCGCCGACCGTGATGAAGCTCGTGCCGGGGTAGCGGGCGTGCAGGTAGTCGGCCAGCTTCGGGTAGGCCACCCCGTTGTTCTTCTCGATCAGGGCGAAGTCGGCGAGGCTGAGGTCGCCGGTGATGTGCATCTGGTCGGCGCCCTTGCCGAAGACGTTCGCGTGGTCGCGGTACGCCTCGTCGGTCCAGCCCATGTGCCGGGGCTCGAGCCCGGAGGTGATGACGTTGTGCGCCATCACCGTCTCGGAGGCCATGTACCCGAGGTGGGCCTGCGCGTAGTTGGTGCCGGAGTCGCGCAGGGCGCGGAAGTTCGGCATCGCGAACCGGTCCGCGTACTGCGGGACCATCTGGTCGAACAGGACGATGAGCACCCGGTTCGGAGGCGGCGGTGGGGAGGGCTTCGGATGGCCCGCGGCCTGCGAGGCGCCGGGGGTGAGGGCGAGGGTGCCGGCGGTGAGTGCGGCGGCGACGGCGGCGAGGGTTCCGCGACGGTCCATGGGCTCTCCTCAGGACTCGTCGAGGGCCACGGTGCCCTCGACGGGTCGGAATCTGCACCCTCGCGACGGCCCGTGTCAACGGTCGTTCGCGCGGGACGAACGACCGGACGTCCGGGGGCCGCCGCGTGCGCCCTGGGCGGTCCGCGTCGTCCACAGGGCGTCCTCGGCGAGCCGGTTGTCCACAGATCGGTCGGGACCCGTTGTCCGACAGGGATGTCGCGACGGAGTGTGGTCACGGCGCACCGAGGGTCGGTGCCGCCGGAGGGAGGACACGATGTACGAGACCCACGTGACCGTGCAGGGGCGCCTCGTCGCCGACCCGGTCGTGCGCCAGGGACGGGCCGGCCCGTTCACGGTCTTCCGGGTGGCCCAGTCCGAGCGTCGCCCGGTCCGGGGCGAGCCCGGCCGGTGGGAGGACTCCGAGGCCAGCTACTACGACGTCAAGGTGTTCCGGGCGATGGGCGAGAACGCCGCCCGCTCGCTGCGCAAGGGCCATCCGGTCGTCGTCAACGGCAAGCTGTCCGTGCGGTACTACCCACGTGACGAGGGCCCGTCCGGCACCGCCGTCGAGCTCGAGGCGTACTCGCTCGGCCACGACCTGCGGTGGGGCTGCACCAGCTACACGCGCAACGGTGACCTCGCACCGTCCTTCGGCGGGGACTCGCCCGGCCCCGACCCGCTGGGCTTCGGGGACCCCGAGCACGACCCGTACGTGGTCCGCGAGGAGCCGGCGGGCGTGGCGGTGGCGTCCGGGGCTGCGGAGGGTGCCGAGGCCGACACCGGGCCGCTGCTCCGGCCGGACGACGAGCGGGCCGCCTGAGGCGGCGATTCGGGCCGGGGCCGGGGTGCTCGATACCCTGACCCCATGCCCGAGTTCATCTACGTCATGTCGCGCGCCCGCAAGGCGCACGGCGACAAGGTCATCCTCGATGACGTCACCCTCTCGTTCCTGCCCGGCGCCAAGATCGGCGTCGTCGGCCCGAACGGTGCCGGCAAGTCGTCGGTGCTGAAGATCATGGCCGGCCTCGACCAGCCGTCCAACGGCGAGGCGCGCCTGACGCCGGGCTACTCCGTCGGCATCCTCATGCAGGAGCCGGAGCTCAACGAGGAGAAGACCGTCCTCGGCAACGTCGAGGAGGGCGCCGGCGAGATCAAGGCCAAGGTCGACCGCTACAACGCGATCTCCGCCGAGATGGCCGAGCCGGACGCCGACTTCGACGCGCTGATGGCCGAGATGGGCCAGCTCCAGGAGGCCATCGACGCCGCCGACGCCTGGGACCTCGACTCCCAGCTCGAGCAGGCGATGGACGCGCTGCGCTGCCCGCCGCCGGACGCCGACGTCACCGTCCTCTCCGGCGGTGAGCGCCGCCGCGTCGCGTTGTGCAAGCTGCTGCTGCAGAAGCCCGACCTGCTGCTCCTCGACGAGCCGACCAACCACCTCGACGCCGAGTCGGTGCTCTGGCTCGAGCAGCACCTCGCGGCCTACCACGGCGCCGTCGTCGCGGTGACCCACGACCGGTACTTCATGGACAACGTCGCCGAGTGGATCCTCGAGCTCGACCGCGGTCGCGCCTACCCGTACGAGGGCAACTACTCGACCTACCTGGAGAAGAAGCAGGCCCGCCTCGCCATCCAGGGCAAGAAGGACGCCAAGCTCGCCAAGCGCCTCGCCGAGGAGCTCGAGTGGGTGCGCTCCAACGCCAAGGCCAAGCAGACCAAGTCCAAGGCGCGCCTCCAGCGCTACGAGGAGATGGCGGCCGAGGCCGACCGCACGCGCAAGCTCGACTTCGAGGAGATCCAGATCCCGCCGGGCCCGCGCCTCGGGAGCAAGGTCATCGAGGTCAAGGGCCTGACGAAGGGCTTCGGGGACCGCGTCCTCATCGACGACCTGTCGTTCACGTTGCCGCGCAACGGGATCGTCGGAGTCATCGGCCCCAACGGCGTCGGCAAGACGACCCTCTTCAAGACCATCGTCGGCCTCGAGGAGGCCGACGGCGGCACCGTCGACGTCGGCGAGACGGTCAAGGTGTCCTACGTCGACCAGAGCCGCGGCGGCCTCGACCCGAACAAGAACCTCTGGGAGACGGTCTCGGGCGGCCACGACTACATCAACGTCGGTCAGGTCGAGATCCCCAGCCGCGCCTACGTCAGCCAGTTCGGGTTCAAGGGCCCGGACCAGCAGAAGAAGGCCGGCGTCCTCTCCGGTGGCGAGCGCAACCGCCTCAACCTCGCGCTGACCCTCAAGGAGGGCGGCAACCTGCTGCTCCTCGACGAGCCGACCAACGACCTCGACGTCGAGACCCTCGGCTCCCTCGAGAACGCGCTGCTCGACTTCCCGGGCTGCGCCGTGGTCATCAGCCACGACCGGTGGTTCCTCGACCGCGTCGCCACGCACATCCTCGCGTGGGAGGGCACCGACGAGGACCCGTCGCGCTGGTACTGGTTCGAGGGCAACTTCGAGTCCTACGAGGCCAACAAGGTCGAGCGCCTCGGGGCGGACGCCGCCCGCCCGCACCGCGTCACCTACCGCAAGCTGACCCGCGACTGAGCCCCCCACCCGGCCCCGGCCGGGTGGCGGGCGACGCGCCACTACTGTGTCCGACGTGGAGAGCGAGAGCAGCACCCCGGCGCCGCACCGGGTCTCCGTCGTCGTGCCGGTGTACCAGGGGCGCCGCACGCTGGCCGCTCTGGTCGCCGAGCTGGCGCCGCTGACCACGGTGGGCACGACGCCCGGGGGCCGCCCCTTCGTCGTCGAGGAGGTCCTCCTCGTCGACGACTGCGGGCCCGACGGGTCCGACGCCGTCGTCCGCGAGCTCGCGGCGGGCCACGACTGGGTCCGCCCGGTCTGGCTGAGCCGCAACTTCGGCCAGCACGCGGCCACGCTGGCCGGGGTCTCGGCCTCCGGGGGCGACTGGGTCGTGACGATGGACGAGGACGGCCAGCACGACCCGGCGCACATCGCGGTCCTCGTCGACACCGCGATGTCCGAGCAGGCCGACGTCGTCTACGCCCGCCCCACGAACGAACCCCCGCACGGTGCCGTCCGCAACCTCGCGTCGCGGTCGGCGAAGTGGCTCGTGGCCAAGCTGGCCCGCGGTGCGCACGCCTCCGACTTCAACAGCTACCGGCTCGTCCTCGGCGAGGTGGCCCGCTCGGTCGCGGCCTACGCCGGCCCGGGCATCTACCTCGACGTCGCCATCTCGTGGGTGGCCCGGCGGGTCGTCACCGCTCCGGTCCCGATGCGCGCCGAGGGCGACCGCCCCTCGGGGTACAGCGCCCGCCGCCTGCTGTCGCACTTCTGGCGGCTGGTCCTCTCCAGCGGCACCACCCCGTTGCGCTGGGTCAGCGTGACGGGACTGGCCGCCCTCGTCCTCGCGCCGGTCATCGCCGTCGTGCTCGTCGTCGGACGGGCGGTCGGGCGCTGGGAGGCGCCGGGCTGGACCTCGACGATGGTCCTGCTCATGGCGGCCACCGGCGCCATCCTCTTCGCGCTCGGCGTGATCGCCGAGTACGTCGGGATGGCCGTGAACATGGCGATGGGCAAGCCCCTCTACCTGCCGGTCCGCGACCGTCTCGACGGACCGCTCGGGCGGGACCGGACGTGAGCGCCGCGCCCGGCGCCGCCCCGGCGGCCGCCTGGGTCGTCGGCGGTGGTGGCCTCGTCGGGCGCCACCTCGTGGCCGCCCTGCGCGCGCGGGGCACCGAGGTGATGACCTCGCGGGTGCCCTGGGCCGACGAGGCCGCCACCGATGCCACCCTCGAGGCCGAGGCGGCCCGGTTCGCGGCCCTGCGCTCCGGGAGGCCGTGGCTGCTCGCCTGGTGCGCGGGGGCCGGGGTCGTCGCGACCGGGGCCGACGCGCTCGCCGCCGAGCAGCGCGTCTTCGAACGCTTCGCGCGAGGGCTCGCGGGCACCCTCACCGAGGGCGAGGAGGGGGTCGTGCTGCTCGCGTCCTCCGCCGGCGGCCTCTACGCCGGGTCGGCCGACCCGCCCTTCACCGAGGAGACCCCGCCGGAGCCCCTCGTGCCGTACGGCCGCACGAAGCTGGCGATGGAGCAGGCGCTCACCGCGGCCGTCTCGGGCACCGGTCTGCGGGCCGTCCTCGCGCGGCTGGCCAACGTCTACGGCCCCGGCCAGACCCTCGGCAAGCCGCAGGGGCTGCTCTCCCAGCTGTGCCTGTCCGAGGCCTCTCCCCGGCCGCTGCCGGTCTTCGTCTCCCTCGACACCATCCGCGACTACGTCTTCGCCCCGGACCTCGCGCGGATGCTCGTGCGGTGCACCGAGCTCGTGCTCGAGGAGCCGCCGGGCACGACCACCGCGAAGGTCATCGCCTCCGGGCGGCCCGTCACGGTCGGGCACCTCCTGTCCGAGGCGCGCCGCGTCTTCCACCGCCCGCTGCGCACGGTCATGGCTCCCGGCGGCGCCGGCCAGGTGCTCGACCTCCGGCTGGGCTCGGTGCGCTGGCCCGAGGTCGACGCCCTGGCCGCGACCCCTCTGCCCGCCGGCCTGGCGGCGACGGCGGCGGACGTGCGCGCCCGGGTGGTCTCGGGCGGTCCGCTCGACGGCTGAGCCGCGCGCAGCACCCTCAGGCGGTGCGGGTCGCCGCGAGGAACACCGAGGACCCGAACGGCAGGTCGACCCGGCGCAGCGCGGCGCGGTCGACGGTGCACAGGCCCCGCAGCGCTGTGTTGAGCGCGCGGGGGAGGGCCGGGACCTCGACGATGTCGTGCGCCCCGTCGGTGTTCCGACGGGTGACCTTGCGGACCGCCCGCTCGGCGACGAACATCGGGAAGACCGTGGTGAACCCGTAGGTGGCCCGCTCGACGCGGAAGCCGGAGCGCTCGACGGCGGCCACGGCGCGCCGCCGGGTGTAGCGCCGGTGGTGCCCGTTGGCGACGTCGAAGTCGCTCCAGGCCCATGTGTACGCGGGCACCGACATGAGGAATCGTCCCCCGGGCCGCAGCACGCGGTGCACCTCGTCGAGGGCACCCGCCTCGGGGTCGCAGTGCTCGATGACGTCGAAGGCGGCGACGGCGTCGAACGTGCCGTCGGCGAAGGGCAGCTCGAGGGCCGAGCCGCACACGCCGTCGCTGCCGAGACCGCGCGGGTCGATGTCGAGGGAGGCAACGCGCCCCGCCGCCTCGCGGAACCACGCCGCGCTCGGACCGTCGGCGCTGCCGAGGTCGAGGGCGGTGCCGACGCCGTCGACGAGGTCGCGCAGGGCCACCTCGAGGAGGTCGGCGCGGGCGCGGTACCACCAGTAGTCGGGCGCCGCGATCGACGGGGAGCCCCCGTGGCCGTTCACAGTCACCGCGTCAGGGTACCGAGCCGGTGGGCCCGCTCCCCGCGCCCCCGGTGCCGGGGGCCGACCGGTGCGCGAGCAGCCCCAGGAGCCCGCCGGCGAGGGCCAGCGTCGCGGCGGTCGCCCCGAAGACCTCGCCGAGGCGCAGGGCACAGACGAGCACGGCGATGTTGGCCGCCTCCGCGGCGACCCAGGCCGGGTCGGTGGGGCCACGACGCCACAGCCCCACGGCGACGACGACCAGCAGGACGAAGGCCGCGAGCAGCACCCATCCACCCTCGACCAGGGCCGCCCAGTACGAGTTGTGGAAGAGGTACTGGCGGTCACCGATGAACACCCACGACTCGCCGAGGCCGAGGCCCTGGGGCGGGCTCGCGGCCAGCTTGGCCTGCGAGGCCTCGTCGATGCGGGCGCGGAAGGCGTCCGAGCCGTCGCGGCTGGCGAAGACCCCCGCGCGGGCGAAGTTGTTCTCCAGGAGCTGGACCCCGGCCGCCAGCGCGGCGACGAGCGCGACCCGCCCGCCGGGACCGAACCGCGGCCGCAGGAGGACCCAGGCGAGCCCGCAGGCCAGGGCGGCGAGCGACGTCCGCGACCCGGTGAGCCACACGAGCCCACCGCCGATGAGCACGACGAGCACCTGGCGCCTGCGGTCCTCGACGAGCCCGAGGTACAGCAGCGTGACGAGGGCGTAGGCCAGGCCCGCCTGGTTCTTGTCGAGGAGGAACCCCGAGAGGTACTCGCCGTAGGGGGAGGGGGCGACGCCGGCCACGAAGAGCACCGCGTTGGCCAACAGCCCCAGGGCCGCACCGCGGACGACCGATGGCCAGTGCACCCGGCCGGACACCAGCGCCAGCAGGAGCGCGAGGACCATCGTCAGCCGGAAGGCGCGCCGGGTCCAGCCGTTGATCGAGTCGTCGGGGGAGGAGATCGAGACGAGGACGAGGTAGCCGACGAGGAGGACGAGCGCGGGCCCGAGCCAGCCCAGCGCACCCCCGGCGAGCGGGCGCCCGGGGGGTCGGAGCAGGGCCAGGCCGAGCAGCCCGGCGACGGCGACGAGACCGAGCGAGAGGAAGCCGGGGACGCCGGGCGGGGCCCAGGCGTAGAGGACGACGACGCCGAGGCAGAGCTCGGCCATCCGGGTGGCCTGCCGGGCCGGGGGGAGGTCGAGGTCGTCCACGACCGGGTGCCCACCGGTCGTGACCCCGGGCGCGCGTGGCGTCGTGCTCACGCGGCCAGTGTCCCCTACAGGGGTCCGGTCGCGAGGCGGACCGCGAGGTCTCCGTAGGTCTGCTCGATGGCCTCGGGGGTGCGCCGGCCGCCCGGGACGTACCAGCGGGCGACGTCGATGGCCATCGAGAGCAGGGCCAGGGCGGTGGCCGGGACGTCGTCGACCGCGAGCTCACCGGACTCGACCCCGGCACGCAGCACGTCGGCGACGACGCCGTCGATGTCCTTGCGCAGCTCGATCACCTCGGCGCGGTGCTCGGGGGAGAGGTGCCGGAACTCGAACTGGACGATGCGACCCAGCTGGTGGTGCTCGGCGTTCCAGCGCGAGAACCCGCCGACGATGGCCCGCAGGGCCTCGGTGGGGGAGCCGGCGTCGCGGGCCGCCTCGACGAGCAGGTCGCGGGCGCGGGCGTGGCCACGACGGCTGATCTCGAAGAGGAGGACCTCCTTGGAGGCGAAGTGCACGTAGACCCCCGCGGGGGAGAGGCCGGCGCGCGAGGCGATGTCGCGGGTCGTCGTCGCGGGGAAGCCGTGCTCGGCGAAGGCGTCGGCCGCGGCGAGCATGATGCGCACGGCGGTGTCGGAGACGTCGGTGGCGCCGCCGGGGCGACCGCCCTCGGGCGCGAGCGCGGCGAGGACGGCGGTCTCGGTGAGCGGCGGGGTGCTGGGCACGGTTGACAGCATGCCGCACGCGGGTCACACTAAGCAAGCGCTTAGTCAACGGTGGCGCGCCGGCGCCGCCCCGTCCGCCGAGTCGAGGAGACCCATGCCCCGCAACGTCTACGCCAGCGAGCACGAGGACTTCCGCGCCTCCGTCGCCGAGTTCGTGGAGCGCACCCTGAAGCCGCGTGCCGAGCAGATGCTCGAGGTGAAGTCGGTCGACCGCGACCTCTGGAAGGAGGCCGGCAAGCAGGGCCTCTTCGGCCTGGACATCCCGGAGGAGTTCGGCGGGATGGGCGCCGAGGACTACCGCTTCAACGCGATCGCGGCCGAGGTCATCGCCGGCTTCAACTTCGCGGTCTCGTCGTGCTTCGGCATCCACTCCGACGTGTGCCCGCCCTACATCGTCGACCTCGGCACCCAGGAGCAGAAGGAGCGCTGGCTGCCGGGCATGGCCAACGGCGAGCTCATCGCCGCCATCGCGATGACCGAGCCCTCCGGCGGTTCCGACCTCGCCGCGCTGAAGACCACCGCGGTGCGCGACGGCGACCACTGGGTCCTCAACGGCAGCAAGACCTTCATCACCAACGGCTACCAGGCCGACCTCGTCATCGTCGCCGCCCGCACCGACCCGTCCAAGGGCGCCAAGGGCATCACGCTGCTGATGGTCGAGGAGGGCATGGAGGGCTTCAGCCGCGGCCGCAAGCTCGACAAGGTCGGGCAGGAGGAGGCCGACACCTCCGAGCTGTTCTTCGAGGACGTCCGGGTCCCCGACGCCAACCGGCTCGGCGAGGAGGGCATGGGCTTCATCGCGATGATGCAGCGCCTGCCGCAGGAGCGCATCGGGGCGGCCGTCGCGAACACCGCGCACGCCTTCCAGATCTTCCGCGAGACGGTCGAGTACACCAAGGAGCGCAAGGCCTTCGGCCAGCCGGTCGGCTCGTTCCAGCACAACAAGTTCAAGATGGCCGAGCTGCTCACCAAGCTCGAGGTCACCCAGGCCTACGTCGACGACTGCATCGCCGCGCACGCCGAGGGCAAGCTCACCCCGGTCGACGCCGCGAAGGCGAAGTGGTTCTCGGCGCAGGTGCAGAACGAGGTGCTCGACGAGTGCGTCCAGCTGCACGGCGGCTACGGCTTCATGAACGAGTACCGCGTGGCGCGCGCGTGGCGCGACGCCCGCGTCTCGAAGATCTGGGCCGGCTCCAACGAGATCATGAAGGAGCTCATCGGCCGCGACCTCGGCCTCTGAGCACCTGACGCACGACGCCCCCGGACCGCGCGGTCCGGGGGCGTCGTGCGTGAGGCGCCCCGGGCCACGGGCGACGGATGGCAGGCTGTCCCGCATGTTCAGGCCCTCGGACCGCCGTCGCCTCCTGCGGGGGATCACCCGCCTCACCAGCTACCGGAGCCTGGTGTCGATGACGCGGGTCTTCGTCGAGCCGCTCGGCGCGCTCCGGCGCTACGTCGACAGCAGCCACGGCACGTACCCGTGGCGCACCCACCTGCGGACGCCGGCCGGTCGCATCGGGGTCGAGCTGCCGCACTCGCACGACGTCCGCACGGTCAACGAGGTGTTCTGCCGACGCGACTACGGGTCGGGCACACCCGAGGTGGTGGTGGACATCGGGGCGAACATCGGGCTGGCCAGCCTGTACTTCCTGTCGCGCAACCCGGACGCCCGGGTCTACGCCTGCGAGCCGGTGGCCACGAACCTCGAGAGGCTCCGCGCGAACGTCGCGCCGTTCGAGGACCGGGTCGTGATCGAGGAGCGTGCGGTCTCGCCGGAGGGCGGGCGCGCCGAGTTCCTGGTCGAGGAGGTCGGTCGCTACAGCGGTCTCGCCGCCTACTACGAGCACGACCTCGAGCGGCGTTCGGTCGAGGTCGACACCGTGTCCATCGCGGACCTGCTCGACCGGATCCTGTCCGTCGAGCAGCGGATCGACCTCCTGAAGATCGACACCGAGGGCAGCGAGCCGGCGCTGGTCGCCGCCGTCCGCCCGGACCAGTGGGAGCGGATCGCCGAGGTGCGCTACGAGCAGGACGGTGAGGTCCGGACCCGGGTCTGACCTCCACCAAGGCCGCGGCGGGAACGCGCCGACGGGCGCCGTCAGTCGAGCGGGCCTCCGGCGACGTAGATGACCTGGCCGCTGACGAAGCCGGCCTCCTCGGAGACGAGGAAGGAGATGGTCGCTGCGATGTCGGCGGGCTGCCCGACGCGCGCGACCGGGATCTGCGAGGCGGTGTGCGTCAGGAAGTCCTCGAAGGAGACCTTGAGCCGCTCGGCGGTGGCGCGGGTCATGTCGGTCTCGATGAACCCCGGCGCGACGGCGTTCGCGGTGACGCCGAACTTCCCGAGCTCGATGGCCAGCGTCTTCGTGAAGCCCTGGAGCCCGGCCTTGGCCGCCGAGTAGTTGGCCTGACCGCGGTTGCCCTGCGCCGAGGACGACGAGAGGTTGACGATGCGGCCGTAGCGCTGCTCGGTCATGTGCGCCTGGCAGGCCTTGGTCATGAGGAAGGCGCCCTTGAGGTGCACGCCCATCACGGCGTCCCAGTCCTGCTCGGTCATCTTGAAGAGCAGGTTGTCGCGGATGATCCCGGCGTTGTTGACGAGGACGACCGGCGGGCCGAGCTCGGCGGCGACCCGCGAGACCCCGTCGGCGACGGCTGCGGCGTCCGAGACGTCGACCCCGACGCCGACGGCCCGGCCCCCGGTGTCGCGGATGCGGCCGGCGACCACCTCGCAGGCGGCCTCGTCGAGGTCGAGGACGGCGACCGCGAACCCGTCGCGGGCCAGGCGCTCGGCGGTGGCGGCCCCGATGCCGCGGGCGGCTCCGGTGACGACGGCGACGCGCTGCTCGGTCATGGGGGTGCTCCTCGGGGTCACGGGTGGGTCCGCGCCGACCCTAACCGAGCCCCGGCCCCCCGGGTTCGACGGCGTGGTCCGGTGTGACGGCCCCGACGGGTAGGTTGGGAGCCTCGCGCCGCCGGTCGGCCGCGCGCCGCCGGCAGCGTCGCTGGCCTGCAGCGACACCCCACGAAAGGCACCACCTGTGGAGATCTGGCCCGGCACGGCGTACCCCCTGGGCGCCACCTACGACGGCTCTGGCGTCAACTTCGCGCTGTTCAGCGAGGTCGCCGAGCGCGTCGAGCTCTGCCTCGTGGGCGAGGACGGCGCCGAGACCCGGTTCGACCTCCCCGAGGTCGACGGCTTCGTCTGGCACGGCTACCTGCCGGCGGTGCAGCCCGGCCAGCGCTACGGCTACCGCGTCCACGGCCCGTACGACCCCGAGAACGGGCACCGCTGCGACCCGAGCAAGCTGCTCCTCGACCCGTACGCCAAGGCCGTCGAGGGCCAGGTCGAGAACGACCCCGCGCTCTTCAGCTACGACTTCGAGGACCCCGAGGAGCGCAACACCGACGACAGCCTCGGCAAGACGATGCTCGGCGTCGTCATCAACCCCTACTTCGACTGGGGCCACGACCGCCCGCCGCGCCACGAGTACCACGAGAGCGTCATCTACGAGGCGCACGTGCGGGGCCTGACGATGACCCACCCCGAGATCCCCGAGGAGATCCGCGGCACCTACGCGGCCATCGGGCACCCGGCGGTCGTCGAGCACCTCACCACGCTCGGCGTGACGGCCATCGAGCTGATGCCCGTGCACCAGTTCGTCCAGGACACCTCGCTGCAGGCCAAGGGCCTCACGAACTACTGGGGCTACAACACCATCGGGTTCCTCGCCCCGCACAACGCCTACGCGCGCGCCGACCGCGGCGAGCAGGTCACCGAGTTCAAGGCGATGGTCAAGGCGCTGCACGAGGCGGACATCGAGGTCATCCTCGACGTCGTCTACAACCACACCGCCGAGGGCAACGAGATGGGCCCGACCATCTGCTTCCGCGGCATCGACAACGCGGCGTACTACCGGCTCGTCGACGACGCCAAGGAGCACTACTACGACACGACGGGCACCGGCAACAGCCTGCTGATGCGCAACCCGCACGTGCTCCAGCTGATCATGGACAGCCTGCGGTACTGGGTCACCGAGATGCACGTCGACGGCTTCCGCTTCGACCTCGCCGCCACGCTGGCCCGTCAGTTCCACGAGGTCGACAAGCTGTCGGCCTTCTTCGACCTCATCCAGCAGGACCCGGTGATCAGCCAGGTCAAGCTCATCGCCGAGCCGTGGGACGTCGGCGACGGCGGCTACCAGGTCGGCGGCTTCCCGCCCCTGTGGACCGAGTGGAACGGCAAGTACCGCGACACCGTCCGCGACTTCTGGCGCGGCGAGCCCGGCTCGCTCGGCGAGTTCGCCTCGCGGCTCACCGGGTCCAGCGACCTCTACGAGCACAACGGCCGCAAGCCGATCGCGAGCATCAACTTCGTCACCGCCCACGACGGCTTCACGCTGCGGGACCTGGTGTCCTACAACGAGAAGCACAACGAGGCCAACGGCGAGGACGGCCGCGACGGTGAGGGCCACAACCGGTCGTGGAACTGCGGCGTCGAGGGCGAGACCGACGACCCCGAGGTCCGTGCCCTGCGCCGCCGCCAGCAGCGCAACTTCCTCGCGACCCTCCTGCTCAGCCAGGGCGTGCCGATGATCGCCCACGGCGACGAGATCGGCCGCACCCAGCAGGGCAACAACAACGTCTACTGCCAGGACAACGAGCTGTCGTGGGTCGACTGGGACCTCGACGAGGAGCAGCGCGACCTCTTCGCCTTCACCGGCGCCGTCGCGAGGCTGCGCCGCGAGCACCCCGTCTTCCGCCGCCGCCGTTTCTTCGCCGGCAGCGCCGACCACGGCGGGCAGTCCGAGATGGGCGACATCGCCTGGTTCCAGCCGGGCGGCGAGCCGATGGGCAACGGGGACTGGACCGACGGCCAGGCCCGGATGATGACCGTCTTCCTCAACGGTGCGGCCATCCCCAGCCCCGACCTGCGCGGCCGCCCGGTCGTCGACGACGACTTCCTCGTCCTGTTCAACGCCGACCACGAGGACCACGAGCTCGTGCTCCCCGGCGAGGAGTACGGCGAGCGCTGGTCCACCGAGATCGACACCGCGGCCGACAGCGTCGAGCCCGAGAGCCACGACGCCGGGTCGAGCGTGCGGGTCTCGGCCCGCTCGGTCATCGTGCTGCGCAACCCCCGTGAGGTCCTCACCCCTGCCGCCGGGGCGGCCGGCGCGACGAGGGTCTGAGCGTGCCGGCCCACCGCCCCGACCCCGCGCGCGTCGTCCCGACGGCGACCTACCGGCTCCAGGTGCACGGCGGGTTCGGCTTCGACGACGCCGCCGCGCACGTCCCGTACCTCGCCTCGCTCGGCGTCTCGCACGTCTACCTCTCGCCGGTGCTCCAGGCCGCGCCGGGCTCGACCCACGGCTACGACGTCCTCGACCACACGCGCATCAGCGAGGAGGCAGGGGGCCGCGAGGCCTTCGACCGGCTCGTCGCGGCGTGCCGCGAGCACGGGCTCGGCGTCGTCGTCGACGTCGTGCCGAACCACATGGCCGTGCCGTCGCCGGAGCACCTCAACGCCCCGTTCTGGTCGCTGCTGCGCGAGGGGCGGCGCTCGCCCTACGCCGGGTGGTTCGACGTCGACTGGGTCGCCGAGGACGACCGGCTGCTGATGCCGGTGCTCGGCGACACCCTCGCGCAGGTGCTGCGTCGGGGCGAGCTATCGCTGGCGACCGACGGCGGCCCGGGCGGCGCCGAGCCCGTGCTGCGCTACTACGACCACGAGTTCCCGGTGGCCGCCGGCACCGAGGAGCTCCCGCTCGCCGAGCTCGTCGAGGCCCAGGCCTACCGGCTCTCCAGCTGGCGCGAGGCCGGCGACGCCCTCAACTACCGGCGCTTCTTCGACGTCACCTCGCTCGTCGCGGTCCGCGTCGAGGACCCCGTCGTCTTCACCGCGACCCACGCGCTGCTGCTGGCCCTGCACGGGCACGGCGAGGTCGACGGCTTCCGCATCGACCACCCGGACGGCCTCGCCGACCCCAGCGGCTACCTCGAGCGGCTCGCGGCCTCCACCGGGGACGCCTGGGTCGTCGTCGAGAAGATCCTCGAGGGGGAGGAGCGGCTGCCCGAGTCGTGGCGCTGCGCCGGGACGACGGGCTACGACGCGCTGCTGCGGGTCCAGCAGGTGCTGACGCCGCCGGACGACACCGGCACCCTCGACCGGCTCTGGGCCGAGGTGGCGCCTGACCGCGCCGCCCTGGACGACGTCGTCCTCGAGAGCAAGCGGCTGGTCGTCGACGACGTGCAGGCCGCCGAGGTCGACCGGCTGATGCGGCTCGTGCGCCGGGTGGTCCCGGGCGCCGACGCCGCCGCGCTGCGCCGGGCGCTCGAGGGGCTGCTCGTCTCGATGGACCGCTACCGCGCCTACCTCGTGCCGGGCCGGGGCGTGGACCCCGAGCAGGCGGCCGTCGTCGAGGGGGCCGCCGAGCGGGCGCGCGGCGTCCTGGCGCCCAGCGACGAGGACGCCCTCGACCTCGTCGTCCGGCTCGTGCTCGACCGCGAGGTCCCCGAGGCCGTCACCGACAGCGGCCCGGTCGCCGACGAGTTCCGGGTCCGGTTCCAGCAGACCTGCGGACCGGTCATGGCCAAGGGCATCGAGGACACCGCGTTCTACCGCTGGTTCCGGCTGGCCGGTGCCAACGAGGTCGGCGGCCATCCCGAGGTCCTCTCGACCGGGGCCGACGCGTTCCACACCTGGTGCGCGCGGCAGCAGGCCGAGTGGCCGACGTCGATGACGACGCTGACGACCCACGACACCAAGCGCTCCGAGGACACCCGGGCCCGGCTCATGGTGCTCGCCGAGGACGCCCGCGGCTGGGAGCAGTGGCTGGCCCGGGCCCGCGAGCTCGCCGAGCCGCACCGCACCCCGCGCGTCGACGCCCCGACCGAGTACCTCGTGTGGCAGACCCTCGTCGGGACCTGGCCGGTCAGCGGCGCACGGCTCGAGGAGTACCTCCTGAAGGCGGTCCGCGAGGCCAAGGTGCACACGGCCTGGGTCGACGGTGACGAGGAGTACGAGGCCGAGGTCGTGGCGTTCGCCCGCGCGCTCGGCCGTGACCTCGCGGTGCACGAGCACGTCGACGCCTGGACCGGCCCGCACGAGGCGTCGGTGCGCGCGAACATCCTCGGGCAGAAGCTGGTCCAGCTGACGATGCCGGGCGTGCCCGACGTCTACCAGGGCTGCGAGATCGGGATGCTCTCGCTCGTCGACCCCGACAACCGCCGGCCCGTCGACTGGGCCGACCGCGCCGAGCGGCTGGCCCGGGTCGACGACGACGAGCCGTGCTTCGACCTCGACGACGACAAGATGCGGCTCACCGCGCTCGCGCTGCGGCTGCGGCGCGAGCACCCCTCGGCGTTCGTCGGCGAGGACGCGACCTACGCGGCGCTCGAGGTGGGCACCGAGCACGCGCTCGCGTTCGCCCGTGGCGACGCCGAGGGTGCGCGGGCGCTGGTCGTCGTGACGCGCGCGGCCGGGCGGCTCGCCGACGCCGGTGGGTTCGGCGAGGCGTCGGTCGAGGTGCCGCCGGGGGAGTGGGTCGAGGTGCTGTCGGGGCGCGAGGTGGGTTCCGGCACAGCCCTGCTCGCCGACCTGCTCGCCGACCGTCCGGTCGCCCTGCTCGTCCGCCGGGACCCGTCGGCCGCGGATGACGAACCCCGGGCGGCCGAGGACGACGACGCCGAGGGCCACCCGTCGTGAGCGCGCGCGTCATCGAGGTGTGGGCGCCGGACGCGACCCGGGTCGACATCGAGTGGTCCCCCGTGCAGAAATCGTCGAATGTGTCAGTTCCTGGACACCCCGACGTCCACGAATCGACACATTCGTCGAAAGGTGGACGTCCGGAACAGCGGCGCGAGCCGATGACGGCCGGCGACGGGTGGTGGCGCTTCGCCCTGCCCGAGGGCGCCGGCGAAATCGACTACGCCTTCGTCCTCGACGGCGACGAGCCGGCCCTGCCCGACCCGCGCAGCGCCTGGCAGCCCGGCACCGTCCACGGCCCGAGCCGCCTCGTCGACACCGCCGCGTTCCCCTGGACCGACGAAGCCTGGCGCGGCGTGCGCGACGGCGCCGGCGGCCTCGGCGCCGTCTTCTACGAGCTGCACGTCGGCACCTTCACGCCCGAGGGCACCTTCGACGCCGCCGTCCAGCGCCTCGATCACCTCGTCGCCCTCGGCGTCGACGTCGTCGAGGTGATGCCGGTCGCCGCCTTCCCCACCGACCGCGGCTGGGGCTACGACGGCGTCGGCCTGTACGCCGTGCACGACGCGTACGGCGGGCCGCACGCCTTCGCGCGGTTCGTCGACGCCTGCCACGCGCGCGGTCTCGGCGTCTGCCTCGACGTCGTGCACAACCACCTCGGCGCGAGCGGCAACTACCTCTCCCGCTTCGGCCCGTACTTCACCGAGGGCCACCACACGCCGTGGGGCGCGGCCGTCAACCTCGACGACGACGGGTCGGCGCAGGTGCGTCGCTTCCTCGTCGAGAGCACCCTGCGCTGGCTGCGCGACTTCCACGTCGACGCGCTGCGGCTGGACGCCGTCCACGAGCTCAAGGACGACTCGCCGCGCCACTACCTCGCCGAGCTCTCCGACGCCGTGGCCGCCCTGTCCACCGAGCTGGGTCGACCGCTCGACCTCGTCGCCGAGTCCGACCTCAACGACACCGTGATGGTGATGCCCACCGCCGAGGGCGGCCGCGGGATGACGGCGCAGTGGGACGACGACGTGCACCACGCGCTGCACGTCGCGCTGACCGGCGAGGTGCAGGGCTACTACACCGACTTCGGCGGGACGCCCGGCACCGACGAGGAGGGTCCGCTCGCCGTGCTCGCCAAGGTGCTGACCCGCGGCTTCCTCCACGACGGCACGCGCTCGTCGTTCCGGGACCGCGACTGGGGTGCGCTCGTCGACCGCGAGCGCCTCGATGCCCGCCGCCTGCTCGGTTACCTCCAGACCCACGACCAGGTCGGGAACCGGGCCACGGGAGAACGCATCTCGGCCCTGGTCGAGGACCCGGCCCTCCAGGCCGCCGGCGCCGCGCTGTACCTCCTGGCGCCCACCACGCCGATGCTCTTCATGGGGGAGGAGTGGGCCGCCTCCACCCCGTGGCAGTTCTTCACGAGCTTCGCCGAGGACTGGCTCGCCGACGCCGTCCGCGACGGCCGGCGCGCCGAGTTCGGCTCGCACGGATGGTCGGCCGACGCCGTCCCCGACCCGCAGGACCCGGCCACCCGTGACCGCTCGGTCCTCGACTGGGCCGAGGTCGAGCGGCCCGACCACGCCCGGATGCTGCGCTGGTACACCGACCTCACCGCGCTGCGCCGGCGCCTGCTCGGTCCCGGGCCGACGCGGCTGGCCGACGTCGAGGTCGAGGTCGACGAGGAGCGGCGCTGGGTCGTGCTGCGCCACCGCCCGTCCGGCGGGGAGCCCTACGCGGTCGTCGCCACGCTGGCCGGCGCGGCCGAGGTCCCGCTCGTGGGGGCCGGTGCGCCGCACCTCGAGTGGGAGCCGGAAAGCACCTCCGTCAGCGGCGTGGGCGTCGTACATCGTTGTCGATCCGTGTCCGTGCACCCCCTGACCCCGGCCTGAGCCGCGGCTAGCCTGCCCGGGGGCGGAGGGTCCGCCGCGGAGGGCAGGGTGACGTGGGCGGTGCACGGCTGCTGCGCCGCCGGCTCGGTTCCCACCCCGTCGCGGTCATCGCGATCGTCGTCTCCGTCCTGGCCTCGCTCCTGGTCGTCACCGCCCTCCAGCTGCTGTCTGCCGCCATCACCGACTCCGGGGTCCGCTCGGCCCTCGACGTGCCGCCGGCCGACCGCTCGGTGGTCCTCGGTGCCGCACTGCGGCCGGGGGACCTGGGTGCGGTCGACGCCGCGTTCACCCGCGCCGTCGCCGGGCTGCCCCGCCCGGACGTCACCCGCGTCGGCACCTCGACGACCCGCTCGCTGCCCGGTCGGGCGGCCACCGACCGGGCGCTGCTCGCCGACGTCGACGGCCTCGAGCGGGTCGCCCGGCTGACCTCGGGCCGCTGGCCGGTGCGTCCGAGCGACGCTGCCGCGCGCGGCTCCGGCCGGGTCGAGGTCGTCCTGCCCGACGCCGCTGCTGCCGCGCTGGGCCTGCGGGTGGGCGGCACGCTGCGCCTCGCCGACCTGGTCGACACCACGGCTCCGGTCGTCACCGTCGAGGTGGTCGGGACCTTCCTGCCGCGCTCGCCGCAGGACGGCATCTGGTCCGACCTCCCGCTCGGGCTCGACGGCGTGACCGAGTCCGACTTCACCACCTACGGCCCGTTCGTCGTCGCCGCCGGGACCTTCGACGGCCCGCTCGTCGGCAGCTCGACCGTCACCTGGCGGGCGACGCCCGACCTCGGCGGGCTGCGGGTGGGGGACCTGCGCCGGGTGGCCGCGGCGAGCGCCGACGCGGTCACCCGCCTGCGCACCGTGGTCGGCCTCCCCCTCGTCGAGGGGGAGCAGGAGAGCGCCCGCCCGGCGTCGGTCCCCGCCGGGAGCCCGCGGGTGAGCACCGGGCTCCCCGCGCTGTTCGACGGGGCCGGGCTCGTCGGGGACCGGGTGCGCGTGTCGCTGCTCACCCCCACGGTCCTGCTCGTCCTGCTCGGCACGGTCGCCCTCGTCGGCTCGGCCGCGCTGCTGGCCTCGGTGCGCGACACCGAGACCCGCCTGCTGCGCACGCGGGGTGCCTCGACCTCGCGGCTCGCGGCCCTGGCGCTCGGGGACGCCGCCGTCGTCGCCGTGCTGGGTGTCGCCGGCACGGCCCTCGCCGCCCCGCCCGTCGTCCGTGTCGTGTCGGGGGCCGCGGGTCCGGTGTGGTCGGCAGCGGCGCTGCGCGACCCGGTCCTGTGGCGCACCCTGCTGCCGCTCGCGGCGCTCGCCGTGCTCGTGACCGTCGTGACGACCCTGTGGGTGGGCCGACCCCGCGGCGGGGGAGGTGGCCGGACGCGGGCCGGGGGACTCCGCCTGGCGGCGGGGTCGGGGCTCGACCTGGTCCTCGTGCTCCTCGGCGTCCTCGCCGCCGTCCAGCTGCGCCGGTACGACGCGGCGGGGGACACCTCCGTGGACCCGCTGACCACCGCCGCACCCGCCCTCGTCGTCGCCGGGCTGGCAGTGCTCTGCCTCCGGCTGCTCCCCCTCCTCGCCCGGGTCGCGGCCACGTGGGGTGCCCGGCGGCCGGGGTTCGACGCCGCGTGGGGCGGATGGCAGTTCGCGCGCCGGGCGGCCGGCCAGAGCGGGACGCTGCTGCTCGTCCTGCTCGCCGTCGCGATGGGCACCATCGCCCTCGGCCACCGCGCAACGGTCGACCGGGCGGTCACCGACCAGTCGGAGTTCGAGACCGGCGCCCCGCTGCGTGTGGTCCGCGAGGTCTCGGGGCCGGGGTCGTCCGGCACGGGCGCCGTCGTGGACCGGGCCGCCGGGGGCGCCGACCGCGTCACGCCGGTGTGGCGCGGCACGGTCGACCTCGGCGGGGTCACCGGCGTCACGGTGCTCGGCGTCGACGCCCGCGCGGCGGGTCGCGTCCTGGCGCCGCGGCCGGACACTCTCGACGACCCGTGGACCGACGTCACCGGCCGGATGGTCGCCGCCCGCGACCTCGGCGGGGGCGTGCCCGTCCCCGGCTCGCCGCAGCGGCTGTCGGTGACCGCCCGGATCGTCACCGACTCGCCGCTCGGCCCCGACGGCTTCGCCGGCTCGGTGCGGGTCCGCGACGCGCGCGGTCTCGTCACGTCGGTGCCCATCGGTGCGGTGACCACGAGCTCGCAGACGCTGACGGCCGACCTGGGCGGGCTCGGCCTGGTGCCGCCGCTGGCGGTGGTCGGCGTGTCGGTGCCGCTGCCGGACTTCGTGTACTTCTTCCTCCCCGAGCCGACCTTCGACCTCGTCGTCACCGGGCTCGCCGCCGACGGCCGCCCGGTCGAGGTGGGGAACGCGCTGCGCCCCTCCTCCGACCGGCTGGGGCTCTGGCTCGCCACCGCGCCCGGCGCCGACGGGCCGGTGCCCGCCGTGGTCACCCGTGAGGTGGCCGACGCGCTCCAGGTCGGTGCCGGCCGCCGGGTCACCCTGCCGCTCGGGGTGCGCGACCTGCCGGTGACGGTCGTGTCCGTGGTCGACTCCCTCCCCACCGCGCAGAGCCCGGGGCGGGGCATCCTCCTCGACCTGCCGACCGTGGAGGCGACACCGGAGGGCGTCGGCGGCGGGTCCACCGTCCGCAGCCGCAGCGTGTTCGACCCGCAGGAGTGGTGGGCCGCACCGGCGGACCCCGGGGCCGCCGCCCGGGCGGTGCGCGACGCGGCGCCGTACGGGACCACCGTCCTCGTCGCGGACGAGGAGGTCCGCACCCGTCTCGCGGACCCGGTGAACGCCGGGATGCGCTCGGCGATGCTGCTCGTGACCCTCGCCGCGGTGCTCCTCGCCGCCGTCGGCTTCGCGGCGAGCACGGCGGCCCTCGGGCGGGCCCGGCGGCACGAGAACGCCGTGCTGCTCGCGCTCGGCACGCCGCCGGCGCGCATCCGGACCGTGCTCGTCCTCGAGCGGGTCCTCGTCGTCGCGGTGACGGTGCTGGTCGGCGTCGTGCTCGGGGTGGTCGCGGCGGTGACGGTCGTCCCGCTCCTCGTCGGTGGCGACGGCCACCCGCAGGTGCCGCCGGTGCTCGTCCGCCTCCCGGTCGGCCTGCTCGCCGGCTACGCCGTGCTGCTGCTCGTGGCGCTCGCCGCGGTCGGGGCCGTGGTGCTGCGCAGCACGAGCCGTGACCTCGCCGGTGAGCTGCGCGAGGGGGACGCGCCGTGACCACGCGAACCGGCACCGGCCGCCACGGCGGCGACCGACACCGCGCCGGACGTCACGTCGCCGGACGACGGGACCCGGGGGACGGCCCGCCCGTCCTCTCGGCGCGCCGGCTCGCATGGCGGGGGCTGCTCGCCGCGCGGGCGCCGGCCGTCGTCCTCGCGCTGCTCGCCGCCCTCACGGCGGCCTTCCTCGTCGTCACGCCGCGGGCCGAGTCCGTCGCGCTCGACGAGGCCGTCGGCGACGCGGTGGCCGGTGCCCCGGCGCAGGCCCGCGAGCTCGGGCTGCGGGCCACGACCGCGGACACCTTCGACGTACCGCTCGTGTCGGAGACCCCCGACCGCGGCCCGAGCGCGCCCTTCGCCGACGTGGACCGGGCCCTGCGGAGCGTCGCCGGACCCGAGGTGCAGCGGTTGCTCGGGACACCGAGCTGGGCGGCGCAGAGCGAGTCGGCCACCATCGCCCGCCCCGACGGCACGACCCTGCGGCCGGACGGGTCGCTCGCCGTCGTCCGCGTCCAGAGCGACCTGAACCGGCACGTGCGGTGGGTGAGCGGCGGCGCCCCCGGCGCCCCGACGACGACCCGCTCGCTCGCCCCGGTCGTGACGGGCCACGTCACGGCGGTCGTCCCGGTGGCGGTCGCGGACACCACGGCCCGCGCCTGGGGACTCGAGGTCGGCGACCCCCTCTCCCTCGTCCCGAGCGGCCGGCTCACCCCGCTGGCGCTCGTGGTCAGCGGGACCTTCACGGCCACCGACCCCGCCGACGGCTTCTGGCAGGCCGAGCCCCGGATGACCGGGCTGGCCGCCATCGCCGACCCTCAGGGCGGGATCGTCACCGAGGGCGCGGTCGTCGCGTCGGCGGACTCCTACGGCGCCGTCTCGGACGGCCTCTGGCGCACCGACCCGGCGACCCGGCCGGTGGGGTCCCCGGCCCTCACCGCCTCCTGGCGCTACCCCCTCCGGAGCACGGCGCTCGTCGCGGCGGACGTACCGCTGCTGCGGCGTCTCCTCGTCCGTCTCGACACCGACACCCGGCTGGATGCGCTGCCCGGCGGGGCGGTGGAGGTGACGACCGGGCTCCGGAGCGTCCTGGACGGCTACGACGCCTCGGTGTCGAGCGTGCGCGTGATGACCTCGTTCGCCACGGCCGGCCTGAGCGCGCTCGCCGCCCTCGTGCTCGCCCTCACGGCCGTCGTCGCCGTCGCCGGCCGGGCCCGCGAGGTCCGGCTGGTGCGCGCCCGGGGCGCGTCCCGCGGCCAGCTCCTACGCCAGGTGGTGGGCGGGACCGCGCTGCCGGCCGTCCCGCTCGCGGCGCTGGCGGTGGTCGGCGGCGTCCTGCTCGTGGCCGGGTCGCAGGGAGCCGGCACGTGGGTGGAGGTGGTGCTCGTCGCGCTGGTCCCGGCGCTCGCCGCCACCGCCGCCGTGCTGCTCACCGTGCACGCGGTGGAACGGGACGACTCCGGCGAGGAGACCGTGCGCCGCGCCCGGGTCGTGCGCCTCGTCCGCCGTGTCGTCGCCGAGCTCGCCGTGGTGGCCGTCGCCGCGGCGGCGGTCGGCACCGTGCGGGCCCGCGGGGACCGGATCGCCGGCGGCCGCACCGACTGGTACGCCGCGCTCACCCCGGTGCTCGTCGGGGCCGTGGCCGCGCTCGTCGTGCTCCGTGTGCTGCCGCCCCTCGTGCGGGCCGCCGCCCGGGTGGCCGCCCGCCGGCGCGGGCTGGTCGGCTTCCTCGGCCTGGCCCGCGCCGCCCGGACGGGGGCCACGGCCGCCCTGCCGGTCCTCGCCGTCGTCGTCGGCGCCGTCGTGCTCGCCCTGCTCACCGCCCTCACCGTCACCGTCGCCGAGCAGCGGGAGGTCGCGGCCTACCGCGCCGTCGGGGCCGAGGTCCGGGTCGATGCGGTGCGGGTCGACGCCGACGACGCCGCGGCGATCGCCGCCCGCCCCGGGGTGCGGCGGGTCGTGCGCGCCTACGTCGCGACAGGCGCCGGCCTCGTGAGCGGACGGAGCGCCACCGCGGTCGTCGTCGTCGCCGTCGACCCGGCCGAGTACGCCACGCTGCTGCGCGACACCCCGGTGGCGCTCGCCGAGCCACCGGCCTCCACGGGGGAGGGCCTCACCCTGCTCGTCGGGCCGGGGACGGCCACCGGGGGGGACCTCGAGCTCACCGTCCGCGGGGCGCGCCTACCGGTCGAGCGCGTCGTCGTCGACCCCGGCCTGGTCCGCCTCGGCACGGGGCAGGAGGAGCCCGCGGTGCTCGTCCCCCTCGACCGGCTCGCCGATCTCGTGCCGTCGGCCCAGCCGAACACCGCGTTCGTGGAGGCCGACCCCGGTGCGGCTGCCGCGCTGCGCGGGCTGCGCGACCCCTCGAGCGCGACACCGAGCGGGCGGGTCACCGGGATCGACACCGTGCAGGCGGCCGAGGCGAGGGTCTCCGCCCGGGCGCTGCCCCGCCTCGTCGCCGGCACGTACCTCGCGGGTGCGGTGCTGGCGGCGGTCCTCACCCTCCTCGCCGTCGCCCTGCTCCTCGTGGCCAGCCGCCCCGAGCGCACGGCCCTGGTCATCCGGCTCCGCACGATGGGGATGCCGCACGGCGGCGAGCGGGCGCTCGCCTGGACCGAGGTGCTCCCGGTGGTCGCCGTGGCCGGGCTCGCCGGTGCGGGGGTGGGAGCGGCCGCGCCCGCGCTCGTCGCCGCCGCCGTCGACCTCGCCCCGTTCACCGGCGGCTCGCCGCGGCCCCCGTTGCCCGTCGTGCCGCTCGCCGCCGCCGGCGCCGGCGCGCTCGTCCTCGTCCTGGGGGCCCTGGCCCTCGTCCTCGACGCCGCGGCCGCCCGCCGCAGCAGCCTCGCCGACCACCTGCGCAAGGGAGACACGGCATGACCACGACAGCCCCGAGCACGAGATCCCGCCGTCGCGGCGACCGCAGCACCGACGGCCCGGACATCCTGTGCGACAACCTGGTCCGCATCTACCGGGCCGAGGGCCTGGAGGTGGTCGCCCTCCAGGGGCTCGACCTCCAGGTCGCCGCCGGTGAGCTGGTCGCGCTCGTCGGAGCGTCCGGGTCGGGCAAGTCGACCCTGCTCGGCATCCTCTCCGGGCTCGACACCCCGACCGCCGGGCTGGCCCGGGTGGCCGGGCACGACCTCGGCTCGATGGCCGGTCGCGAGCGCCTCGCGTACCGGCGCCGGACCGTCGGCTTCCTCTTCCAGCAGGCGGCCGCCAACCTGCTGCCCTACCTGACCGCCGCGGAGAACGTCGAGCTGCCGATGATGCTCGCCGGTGTACGGGCGGGCGAACGGGCCTCGCGGGCCCGGGCCACGCTCGAGGTGCTCGGCATCCCCGACTGCGGGGACCGGCGCCCGGGCGAGCTGTCCGGTGGCCAGCAGCAGCGGGTCGCGCTCGGGGTGGCGGTCGCCAACCGGCCGCGGGTGCTGCTGGCCGACGAGCCGACCGGTGAGCTGGACAGCCGCAGCAGCGACGAGGTCTTCGAGGCGATCCGCAGGGCGAACACCGAGTTCGGCACGACGGTCCTCGTGGTGACCCACGACGCGCTGGTCAGCGAGCAGGTGGCGCGCACGGTCGGCATCCGTGACGGGCGGACCTCCACCGAGGTGCTGCGCCGCGACGAGGTGGGGGCCGACGGTGCCCTCGGCCGCGTGGCGGAGGAGTACGCGGTGCTCGATCGGGCGGGCCGCCTCCAGCTGCCGCGGGCCTTCACGAGCGCTCTGGAGATGCGCGACCGCGTGCGGCTGGGTCTCGAGGCCGACCACATCGCGGTGCGGCCGACGGAGCCGGCCGCCCGGCCCGACGCGGAGGAGGAGCGGTGAGCGGTGACCTGCTGCGGGTCCACGAGGTGCACCGGACCTTCGGGTCCGGTGCGACGGCGGTCCACGCCCTGCGCGGCGTCTCGCTCGAGGTGGAGCCGGGCGAGCTGCTCGCGCTGCGGGGCCGCTCGGGCTCGGGCAAGACCAGCCTGCTCAACGTCATCGGCGGGCTCGACCGGCCGGACGGGGGCACGGTCCACCTCGGGGAGCGCGAGGTGACCGGGATGTCGGACGCCGAGCTGCTCGGGCTGCGCCGCGGGCCGGTGTCGTACGTCTTCCAGTCCTTCGGGCTCGTGCCCATCCTCACTGCGCGTGAGAACGTCGGGGTCCCGTTGCGGCTGAGGGAGATCGACGCGACGGAGCGGGAGAGGAGGGTCGCCGAGGCACTCGAGCACGTGGGGCTCGGCGGCCACGCCGAGCACCGGCCCGACGAGCTGTCGGGCGGTCAGCAGCAGCGGGTGGGCCTGGCCCGGGCGCTCGTCTCGGAGCCGGGGCTGCTGCTCGCCGACGAGCCCACCGGCCAGCTGGACTCCGAGACCGGGCGCGAGATCATGGGGCTCATCGCCCGGCTCGCCAAGGAGCGGACGATGACGACGCTGGTCACGACGCACGACCCGGCGCTGCTGTCCGCCGCCGACCGGGTCCTCGAGATCGCCGACGGCCACCTCGTCGAGGGGTGACCTCAGTCGGGGACGCGCACCATGCCCTCCTGGGCGACGGTCGCCACGAGCGTGCCGTCGGCGGCGAACATCCGGCCGAGGCCGAGCCCGCGACCGCCCTGGGCCGACGGGGACTGCTCGGCGTAGAGCACCCACTCGTCGGCACGCGCCGGGCGGTGGAACCACATCGCGTGGTCGAGGCTGGCCATCTTGAGTCCCGGTGTGCTCCAGGGCAGTCCGTGGCGCCGAAGGACCGGCTCGAGCAGGCTATAGTCCGACGCGTAGGCGAGCACCGCGTCGTGCACGAGCGGGTCGTCGGGCAGCCGACCGACGGCGCGCATCCAGACGTGCTGCGCCGCAACGCGCTCGGACGGTGACTGGGCGAACAGGTTGCCCTCGACGTGGCGCAGCTCGATGGCCCGCCGTGACAGGTGCTGCGCGCGCGGGTCGTCGACGCCGGCGAAGAGCTCGGCGAGCGAGGGCAGGGTGTCGGGGGCCGCGACGTCCGGCGCCGTGTCCTGGTGGTCGAGGCCGCCATCGGGCACCTGGAACGAGGCGCTCATCGACAGGATCGGCTTGCCGTGCTGGATCGCGTGGACGCGGCGGGTCGAGAACGAGCGGCCGTCGCGCATCCGCTCAACGCTGAAGGTGATCGGCTGCGTGTCGTCGCCGGGGCGCATGAAGTAGGCGTGGATGGAGTGCAGGCGCCGCGGCTCGTCACCGACACCCGCAACCGTGCGTCCGGAGGCCACGACCCCCTGAGCCAGCACCTGGCCGCCGAACACCCGGCCGTGCGGCTGCTTCTGGCTGTTCCCGCGGAAGAGCGTGATGTCCTCGGCGAGGGTCTCGGGGATGGCCAGCGGTGACGGCACGGCGGGGTCGCGCGGCTGCACGCTCACCTCGGCCGAGCCCAGCTCCTCGAGGTCGAGGGTCTGGAGGAGGTCGACGAGGGGGTCCGGGTGCGCGCTGGTCACGGGCGCCACGATAGCCAGCCCCCGGGTGGGGGTCAGGCCACGAGGGGTCGGCGCGGGCGCCGGGGAGCGGTCCGCCGGGCGCCGCCGGCCGGTCGCCCGGCCCGGACCTGCTCCGCGGCCCGGGCGAGCCGCCGCACCGCCTCGGTCATCGTCTCCGGCGCGAGCGGGTGCGGCAGGCGCAGCCAGCGGTCGAGGCCGCCCGCGACCGCGAACCGCGGCCCGGCGGCCACGAGCAGGCCCTCGTCCTCGGCGGCGGCGGTGAGCGCGGTGGAGGACAGCCCGTCCGGCAGCTCGCACCACAGGGACAGGCCGCCGCGCGGCACCCGGAACCGGACGTCGGGCAGGTGGGCGGTGAGCGCCTCGGCGAGCGCGGTGCGCGAGGCCCGCAGGCCGTCGCGGCGCTCGGGGGTGAGGCCGGGGGAGCGCTGCATGAGGTCGGCGAGCACCAGCTGCTCGAGGACCGGGGCGCCGAGGTCGCCCGACACGCGCGCCTCGACCAGGTCGCGCAGTCCGCCGCGCGGTGCCCGCACCCATCCGGTGCGCAGGCCGCCCCAGTGCGACTTCGACGCGCTGCCGATGCTCACCGCCTCGCGGGCGTGCGCCGCGAACGGCAGCGGTGCGGGCCCGCCCTCGAGGTCGATCTCGACGATGGACTCGTCGATGACGGGCACGGTGGACGTGGCCCGCAGCCGGTGGGCCAGGCGGGCCCGGACCTCGTCGGGCATGAGCGCGCCGGTGGGGTTCTGGAAGTCGGGGATGAGCACGGCGGCGCGCGCCGACGCCGCGGTGAGGGTGCGCTCGGCGGCCTCGACGTCCCAGCCGCCGGGGTCGACGACGAGCGGGCGCAGCCGGACGGCGGCGGCCCGCAGCGCGTCGACGGTGTTGGGGTAGGACGGGTCCTCGACGACGACCCGGTCGCCCGGGCGCAGCATCGCCCGTGCGACGACGCCGAGGCCCGCCACCGCGCCCGAGGTGACGATGACGTCGTCGGCCGAGGTCGGCAGGCCGCGGTCGCGGTAGCGCTGCGCGATGACCTCGCGCAGGTCCGGGACGCCGTGGGTGAGGTACCCGGCGCCGGACAGGTGGGCGGGCAGCCTCTGCACGGCGCGCTCGTAGGCCTCGACGACCCCGGCGGGTGCCCGGGTGGCGGCGCAGGTGAGGTCGATGACGCCCTCGGCCGGGTCGGCGGGGAAGAGCCCCGCCGGGCCCCGGCGCAGCGAGCCCGAGGGGAGGGTCGCCACCGACCCCGAGCCGCGCCGCGAGGTGAGGTAGCCGGCCTCGCGGAGCACGTCGTAGGCGCGGGTCACGGTGGTGCGGCTGACGCCGAGCGGGCCGGTGAGGTCCCGCTCGCTCGGCAGGCGGGTGCCGGCGGGGATGCGGCCGTCGGCGACCGCGAGCCGGAGGGCGTCGGCCAGGGCCCGATAGGCCGGGCGCCCGCCGTCGAGCCCGCCGACCAGGCGGGCGGTGCGGTGGGCGCTGACGGACGCGGTGGCCTCGCTCATGGTGGCCACTGTGGCACGATTGGCCCTCGAATCAAGTGCCAATTCGACCGACGATGGACCCATGACCCCACTCCAGCTCGTGCGCCGCGGCGCCGCCCGCCGGGTCGAGCTCGTCCCGATGACGCCGCTCGAGCAGCTGCGCGCCGGCCACCTGCCGCGCCGGCTCGCCCAGCTCCTCGTCGGGCTCGTGCTCTTCGGCATCTCGATGGCGCTGCTCCTGCGGGCACGGCTGGGTCTCGAGCCGTGGGGCGTCCTGCAGTACGGCCTGGTCCGGCACATCCCGATGTCCTACGGCCTGATGAGCATCGTCGTCTCGTTCGTCGTGCTGCTCCTGTGGATCCCGTTGCGGCAGTGGCCCGGTGTGGGCACGGTCGCGAACGCCGTGGTCATCGGCCTGGCCATCGACGCCACGCTGGCGGTCGTACCCGACGTGCAGGGCCTCGGCTGGCGGGTGCTCGTCATGCTGCTGGCCATCGTCGGCAACGGCATCGCGGGGGCCATGTACATCGGCAGCCAGCTGGGGCCCGGCCCGCGCGACGGGCTGATGACCGGACTGTCGCGCCGGACGGGTCGCTCGATCCGGTTGGTGCGCACCGGTCTCGAGGTCACCGTCGTCGTCCTCGGCTTCCTGCTCGGCGGCATCCTGGGCATCGGCACCGTGCTGTACGCGCTGCTCATCGGGCCGGTCGTCCAGGCCTTCCTCCCGCTGCTCACTGTGCGGGTGCAGCCGCCGGAGCGCTCCTAGCCCTCGGCCGCGATCCGCGCATCGGGCTCGGAGCGCCAGGACCACACGGCCGCCGCCCACGCCGCCGCGAGGAGGACGAGGGAGGCCCCGAGCGCCCAGCGCAGCGAGGTGCCGGGGTCGTCGGTGCGCGAGACGGCGACCTGGTAGGTCGTCATGAGCACCGCCGCGCCGATGGCGGCGCCGATGCGCTGGCCGGTCTGGAGGGCGCCGCCGGCCGCGCCGCCCATGCTCGGCGGGACGTCGGCCAGCGAGAGCGTGATGTTCGGCGAGACGACGGCGCCTCCTCCCAGCCCGGCGACGAGCAGCGGGACCGCGAGCAGCAGCCAGGCCCGTCCGCCGTCGGACGCGGCCGGGGCGAGCAGCGCGAGGGCGAGGAGCCCGGCCATCATCACCGAGAGGGCGATGACCGTGAGCGGCCGGCCGACCCGGCTGACGATGCGCCCGGCGAGCGGCGCCGCGACGGCGGACCCCACCGCGAACGGCGTGAGCAGCAGGCCGGCCCGCAGCGGCGTGAGCCCGAGCCCGTCCTGGAGGTAGACGCTCAGGACGAGGAAGACGCCGGTGAAGCCGGTGAAGTACAGGCTGCCGACGAGGATGCCGCTCGCGTACCCGGGGGTCGTGCGCAGCAGCGACAGGTCGAGCAGCGGGGAGCGCCCGGCCGCCACGACGCGCCGCTCGTGCCGGACGAAGGCGATGCCGAGCGGGACGACGAGCAGGAGGAGCAGCAGCGGCAGCCGCTGGCCGGTCTCGAGGCTGACGACGGGGTAGAGGAGGGCGAGCACGGTGCCGCCGAGGAGCAGCGCGCCGGGGGTGTCGAGGCCGGTGTCGCGGCGGGCGTCGGCATCGACCCGCCCGGGGACGAGCCGGGCGATGGCCACCAGCAGAACGGCGCCGATCGGGACGTTCACGAGGAAGATCCAGCGCCAACCGGTCTCCTCGCCGAACGCGGCGATGAGCAGCCCGCCCAGCACCGGGCCGATGGCCGAGGACACCGACACCGTGAACCCGAACAGCCCGAACGCGATCCCGCGCTCCGGACCGCTGAAGAGGGACTGGATGAGGCCGGAGCTCTGCGGCGTGAGCAGGCCCGCCGCCAGCCCCTGGACGAGCCGGGCCACGATGAGCACGGACACGTGGGGCGCGAAACCCGCTGCGGCGGAGGCCAGCACGAAACCGGTGAGCCCGATGAGCATCATCTTCCGGCGGCCGTGGGCATCGCCGAGCCGGCCGCCGCTCACGAGGACCAGCCCGAGGGCGAGCGCGTACCCGGAGACGACCCACTGGATGGTGCCGGCGCTCGTGTCGAGGCCGGTGCGCATCGAGGGGATCGCGACGTTCACGATCGTCACGTCGAGCAGGACCATGAAGCCGACGGTCAGGGTGACGCCGAGGATGCGCCAGCGGCGGGGGTCGGGCTCGTCGGCGCCGGTGGTCTCGGCGCGTTCCTCGGTCTCCTGGCTCACCCGCCCACGCTAGGTGCTCGACCCCGTCCGCGGGGCCGCGGGGTCGTGGGGTGACGTCCGCTGGTGAGGGATGTGCGCCGCCTTCGGGCCGGGGTCCCCGCACCCAGGCCGGGAGCCGCGACCCACACCCCGGAGGACAGGTCCATGTGCTCCGGGATCCGGGCCGGTTCCGCCGCCCACCGGACACCGGCGTTGGCCGACGGTAGTTGACAGTATTCTGTCGAGATGACAGGATGCTGCACATGGAGACCACGACCCGCATTGTCCACCTCGCCGTCCTCGACACCCTCGCCGACTGGGAGGTCGGGTACCTCGTCGCCCACCTGCGCCACCTCGGCGGGCCCGGCCCCGCCAACGACCTCGAGCTGCGAACCGTCGGCGTCTCCGCCGACCCCGTGCGGACCATGGGCGGGGTGACGATGCTCCCCGACACCACGCTCGCCGACCTCGACGTCTCGACCTCGGCGATGCTCGTCCTGCCGGGCGCGCACACGTGGGAGGACGAGCAGGTCGCCGCGCCCTTCGTCGAGGCGGCCCGTGCGCACCTGGCCGCGGGCCGGCCGGTCGCCGCGGTCTGCGGGGCGACCTTCGCCCTCGCCGCCGCCGGCCTGCTCGACGACGTCCGGCACACGAGCAACGACCCCGGCTACCTCGCCTCGAGCGGGTACGCGGGCGCGCAGCACTACGTCGACGCGCCGGCGGTCGTCGACGGCGACGTCGTCACCGCCACCGGCATCGCGCCGGTCCACTTCGCGATGGCCGTCTTCGAGCGGCTGGGCGCGCACCCGGAGGGGCGGATCGCGTCGTACGGCCGGCTGTACGCGGACCGCGAGCCCGCCGGCTTCTTCGAGCTCATGTCGGCGTGAGCGGCCCCGACGAGCGGCAGATCCTGCTGTCCGACACCGCTCTCGCCGTCTTCCGGCTCAACGGGCAGTTCCTCACCCTCGCCGAGGAGCTGGCCCGGCCCGCCGGGCTGACCGCGGCGTGGTGGCAGGTGCTGGGCGCGGTACTGCCGGACCCGCTGCCCGTCTCCGGGATCGCCCGCGAGATGGGCCTGACCCGGCAGAGCGTGCAGCGGGTCGCCGACCTGCTCGTCGCGCGCGGCTTCGCGACCTACCGCGACAACCCGGCGCACCGGCGGGCCAAGCTCGTCGCGGCCACCGACGCCGGCGTCGCGGCCATCCGGGCCATCGGTCCGCAGCACCGGGCCGCGGCGCGCCGGCTCGTCGAGGAGCTCGGCGAGCGGCGCGCGGCCGAGGTCCGCGCCGCCCTGGCCGACCTCGTCGCGGCGATGGACCGGCTCGGCGAGGGCCGCTGACCCGACCGGCTCAGGGCACGGCTCAGCCGTCGACGGCGAGAACGAGCGGCAGCACGCCGGGTGCCCCGGCCTGCCGCAGGGCCCGGCCGGCGACGGTGAGGCTCCAGCGCGAGGACACGACGTCGTCGACGAGGAGCACCGGGCCCGGGCACCCCTCGAGAGCGGCCGCGAGCTCCGGGCCCACGACGAGGCGGTCCCAGACCCCGGCCAGGCGGTAGGCGCTGTTGCCGCCCATCTCGCCGGTGGGCCCGTCGTGGGCGAGGTCGAGGGTGCCGAGGTGGCGCAGCCGCCCGATCTCGGCGAGCCCGGACGCCAGCGACGCGACGAGCTGCGGGTGGCGGCGCGAGGGCATCGCGACCACGCCGACCGGTCGCTGCGCCCAGCCCCACTCGGCGAGGACGGGCACGCAGGCGCGGAGGAGCTCGGGGGATGCGGGGGCATCCTCGCGGAGCAGCTCGCGCAGCCGCTGGCCCCAGCCGAGGTCGGAGAGCCGGGCCAGGGCGCGGCCGGGTTCGAGCTGCTCGTCGGCGGCGATGCGCCCCTTGACCGGCACGCCGAGGCGGTCCATCCCGGTGGGCCACTGGGCGCGCGGGTCGATCTCGACCCCCACGCGGGTCAGCCGCTCGCGGGCCGCCCCGATGACGGTGTCGGGGACGTCGGTGGGGTACCAGGGCCCGGCGCAGCCGTCGCAGCGCCCGCACGGCACCGCGGTGTCGTCGTCCAGCGTCTGCTGGAGGAAGGCCATCCGGCAGTCGTCGGTGCGCTCGTAGTCGACCATCAGCTGCTGCTCGGCACGACGGGCCGCGGCGACCCGCTCGTAGCGCTCGGCGTCGTAGTCCCACGGGGCGCCGGTGGAGGTCCATCCGCCGGAGACCCGCTGCACGGCGCCGTCGACGTCGAGGACCTTGAGCAGCAGCTCGAGGCGAGTGCGCCGGACGTCGACGATGGTCTCGAGAGCGGCGGTGGAGAGCGGGCGCCCGGCCTCGGCGAGGGCCCGCAGCACGGCGGCGGCCTGGTCCTCGCGCGGCATCGAGACGCTCGCGAAGTACTGCCAGATGTCCTTGTCCTCGGGCCCCGGCAGGAGGAGGACGTCGGCGCGGTCGGTGGCGCGACCGGCGCGGCCGACCTGCTGGTAGTAGGCGACCGGGCTGCTGGGGGCGCCGAGGTGGACGACGAAGCCGAGGTCGGGCTTGTCGAAACCCATGCCGAGGGCGGAGGTGGCCACGAGGGCCTTGACCTCGTTGGCGCGCAACGCCTCCTCGAGGCGCTCGCGGTCTGCGGGGTCGGTGCGGCCGGTGTAGGAGGCGACGGTGTGGCCGGCCTCGCGCAGGGCGGTGGCGACGTCCTCGGCGGCCGAGACGGTCAGCGCGTAGACGATGCCGGAGCCGGGCAGCTCGCCGAGGTGGGCCAGCAGCCAGCCGAGCCGCTGCTCGGGGGACATCGAGCGCAGGACCCCGAGCCGCAGCGAGTCACGGGCCAGGCCACCGCGCACGGTGAGCACCGGCCGCCCACCGGTGGCCAGCTGCTCCTCGACGTCGTGGACGACGCGGGCGTTGGCGGTGGCGGTGGTCGCGAGGACGGGGACGTCGGTGGGCAGGCCGTCGAGGAGGTCGCGGATGCGGCGGTAGTCGGGGCGGAAGTCGTGGCCCCAGTCGCTGACGCAGTGCGCCTCGTCGACCACCAGCAGGCCGCAGCGCCGGGCGAGGTCGGGGAGCTGCTCGTCGCGGAAGCGCGGGTTGTTGAGCCGCTCGGGGCTGACGAGCAGGACGTCGACGGCGTCCTCGGCGAGGGCCGTGCGGACCTCGTCCCAGTCCTGGGCGTTGGCGGAGTTCATCGTCACGGCGCGGATGCCGGCCCGCCCGGCGGCGGCGATCTGGTCGCGCATCAGGGCGAGCAGCGGGCTGATGATGACGGTCGGGCCGGCGCCCTCGGCCCGGCGCAGGGCGGTGGCGACGAAGTAGACGGCCGACTTGCCCCAGCCGGTGCGCTGGACGACGAGGACGCGGGAGCGCTCGGCGACCAGGGCCGAGACCGCCTCGAGCTGGCCGTCGCGGAAGTCGGCGTCCTCGCGCCCGACGAGCCGGCGCAGCGCGACGCGGGCGCGGTCGGTGAGCTCCGGCGTGGGGGGAGCGGGGGCGGGCGCCTGCGTCGGTGTCGTCATGGTCCGCCCACCGTACGCACCCGGGACGACATCCCGTCCGCGGCCGTCCACAGGCCCGTCGGGGGGGGGGGGGGGGGGGGGGGGGGGGGGGGGGGGGGGGGGGGGG
>NZ_JBNVZV010000013.1:0-114748 GCF_050496545.1 Phycicoccus avicenniae
GGCGAGCATCGCGCGCATCTCGTCGATCTCGCGCTGCTGGGCCTCGATGATCGCCAGCGCGAGGTCCTTCGTGCCGGCGTGCGAGCCGCGCTTCAGCACGTCCTCGGCCATGTCGATGGCGCCCTCGTGGTGCTCGACCATCATCTCCAGCCAACGCTTCTCGAACGCGGCGCCGATGAGCGCGGCCAGCTCGCGCAGGTCGGTGGCGGACATCATCCCGCCCATGCCGTGGTCCATCGAGCCCATGGCGCCCGAGGCGTCCGAGGCCCAGGCGTCGAGCCAGCCCTGCATGCGGTCGATCTCGGGCTGCTGGCCGGCCTCGATGCGGCGGGAGAGGTCGAGCAGCGTGACGTCCTTGCTGCGCGAGGGCACGAGGGCGGCCATCTCCAGGGCCTGCTCGTGGTGGGGGACCATCATCATCGAGAACATGACGTCGGCCTGGTCGTGGTCACCGGCGGCGGACGGGACCGCGGACGAGCGCGACCCCATCATCGATCCGTGGGTGCCGGTGTCATCGCCGCCACAGGCCGCGAGGCCGAGGGCGAGGAGGGCGGGAGCCGTCAGCAGGACGGCGCGCCGGGTCGTGGTGGTGCGCATGATGGAACTGCCTCTCTCTGGGACGTGCTGTGCGGGAACGGAGCCGGAGAGCGGCTAGGTCCGCGAGACGCAGAGGAGGACAGGCAGCCGGATCGATGGTGGGGGCCGAGAGAGCCGGCGCAGGACCACCGTGCGCGGGGCCGCGGTACCCGTGGCCGCGGGCGCGAGGACCCCGCGCCGTCGCAGCACGAGCACGACGACGGCCCCGAGCACGGCGACGCAGACTAGCTCGGCGGTGGAGGACGCCTCCGCCGTGGGACCGGGGGCCGCCGACCCGACGGTGACCGGGTCGGCGCCGAGGAGGTGCACCGAGTGGGCGGGCATGCCGTGGGTCGCGGAGGCATGGCCCGCGTGCCCCGCCGCCCCCGCCCCGTCGGAGCACAGGAGCAGCACGTGCATCGCGAGCACGCCGGTGAGCAGCGGGAGGAGCAGCGGGAGGAGCAGACCGGCCCGCACGACGCGGCTCCGGCCCTCCGGCACGGCGCTCCCCATACCCCTGAGGGTACCTGCCGCGCAGGTCCCGCGCAGTGCGTTCCCCGTCACGCCGGCCGGCCCCGGCCGGCCCTCAGCTGCGCTGGTACGGCGCGACGACGACCTCGACGCGCTGGAACTCCTTGAGGTCGAGGTAGCCCGACGTCGCCATCGCCCGGCGCAGCGCGCCGACGAGGTTCGTCGTGCCGTCGGCGAGCCGGCTGGGGCCGAAGAGCAGCTCGGCCAGCGGCGCCACGGCCCCGACCTCGACCCGCTCGCCGCGCGGCAGCTCGGGGTGGTGGGCCTCGGGCCCCCAGTGGAAGCCGCGGCCGGGGGCGTCGGTGGCGCGGGCGAGGGCGGCGCCGAGCATCACGGCGTCGGCGCCGCAGGCCACGGCCTTGACGACGTCGCCGCTGGTTCCGACCCCGCCGTCGGCGATGACGTGGACGTAGCGGCCGCCGGACTCGTCGAGGTAGTCGCGGCGGGCGGCCGCGACGTCGGCGATGGCGCTGGCCATCGGGGCGTGGATGCCGAGCGTCGTGCGGGTCGTGTGCGCCGCGCCGCCGCCGAAGCCGACGAGCACGCCCGCCGCGCCGGTGCGCATCAGGTGCAGGGCCGCCGAGTAGGAGGCCGCGCCACCGACGATGACCGGCACGTCGAGCTCGTAGATGAAGCGCTTGAGGTTGAGCGGCTCGGCGCGCCCCGAGACGTGCTCGGCCGAGACGGTGGTGCCGCGGATGACGAAGAGGTCGACGCCGGCGTCGACGACGGTCTTCCACAGCTCCTGGGTGCGCTGCGGGCTCAGGGCCCCGGCGACGGTGACGCCCGACGCGCGGATCTGGCGCAGCCGCTCGGTGACCAGCTCGGGCTGGATCGGCTCGCGGTAGATCTCCTGCATCCGCTGCGTGGCCCGGGCCGGCTCGAGCGTGGCGATCTCGGCGAGCAGCGGCGCGGGGTCCTCGTAGCGGGTCCACAGGCCCTCGAGGTCGAGCACCGGGAGCCCGCCGTGCTGACCGAAGGCGATGGCCGACTCCGGCGACATCACCGAGTCCATCGGCGCCGCGATGACCGGCAGCTCGAAGTGGTAGGCATCGATCTGCCAGCCGGTGGACACCTCCTCGGGGTCACGGGTCCGGCGCGACGGCACGATGGCGATGTCGTCGAAGGAGTACGCACGGCGCCCCCGCTTGCCACGGCCGATCTCGATCTCGCTCACCGGTGCAGCCTACCGAGGCCGGCATCGGCCGTTCGGACGGTGTCCGGGGCCCCGGGAAGAGCCGGGAACCCAAAAACGTTTCCGGCCTGTCGGACCCCTCCGGCAGACTTCTCCCGGCACCGTCGCCACCCGCCCACCACGGGCCGACGGCCGCCGTCATCCCGGGCGGTCCCACCGCCCAGACCACCCGACATGGAGCCACGCGTGTCCGCTGCAGCACCAGCGCCCTCGGCGCCCCCCGAGTACCCCGAGAAGATCGACGCCGCGGTCCTCAAGATCGCCGGCGTCGTCGTCCTCGGCGCCATCATGTCGATCCTCGACATCACCGTCGTCAACGTCGCCCTGCGCACCCTGCAGGTCGACTTCGCCAAGGACGGCGTGCCCCTCGACTACTCCACCGTCGCGTGGACCGTCACCGGCTACACGCTCGCCCTGGCCACGGTCATCCCGCTCACCGGCTGGGCCGCCGACCGGTTCGGCACCAAGCGCCTCTACATGCTGGCCGTCGGCCTCTTCGTCGCCGGCTCGGTGCTGTGCGCCACCGCCACGAGCATCGAGATGCTCGTCGGCTTCCGCGTCCTCCAGGGCCTCGGCGGCGGCATGCTCATGCCGCTCGGCATGACGATCATGACCCGCGCCGCCGGCCCGAAGCGGATGGGCCGGCTGATGGCCGTGCTCGGCATCCCGATGCTCCTCGGCCCGATCTTCGGCCCCATCCTCGGCGGCTGGCTCATCGACCACTACAGCTGGCACTGGATCTTCCTCATCAACCTGCCGATCGGCGTCCTCGCCCTCGGCTACGCCTGGTTCGCCCTCCCCGGCGACCGCCCGCACCCGTCGGAGTCCTTCGACTGGCGCGGTGTGCTGATGATGAGCCCCGGCCTGGCCCTCTTCCTCTACGGCGTCTCGTCCATCCCGGGCGAGGGCGGCGTCGGGCACGCCAAGGTGCTCGTCCCCGGCCTCGTCGGGCTCGCGCTGATCATCGCCTTCGTGCTGTACAGCTTCCGTCCCGAGCACCCGCTGCTCGACTTCCGGCTGTTCAAGAACCGCAACCTCACGGTCGCGATCATCACGATGTTCATCTTCGCCGCGGCCTTCTTCGGCGGCCTGCTCCTCGTCCCCCAGTTCCTCCAGCAGGTCCAGGGTGAGACGCCGCTCTCCGCGGGCTGGCTCCTGGCCCCGCAGGGCCTCGGCGCGATGCTGACGATGCCCATCGCCGGCGCGCTGGTCGACAAGTTCCCGGTCGGCCGCATCGTCCCGTTCGGGCTGCTGCTCATCACCGGCGGGATGTTCGCGCTGACCCAGATCGAGGCCGACTCCTCGCACTGGGGCTACCTCATCCCGATCCTCTTCGTCATGGGCCTCGGCATGGGCGGCACGATGATGCCGATCATGACCTCGGCACTCAAGACGCTGACGCACCACGAGGTCGCCCGCGGCACGACGCTGCTCAACATCACCCAGCAGATCGCCAGCTCGGTGGGAGTCGCGACGTTCTCGGTCATCCTCACCAACGCGTTCAAGGACCGGCCGCTCGTCGGCCAGGGCGGGCAGTACCTCGAGACCGTGCAGACGCAGGGTCCCGAGGCCGCCCAGGGTGCGCTCGCGAAGCTGCCGCTCGTCGGTGACTTCCTCGCCCAGCAGGGCGGCGACCCGCAGGCCGCGGTCGGTGCCCTCGGGGCGCGGGTCGCGGACCTCGCGGCCGACGCCTACGCGCACACCTTCTGGTTCGCGGCCGGGTTCGTCACCCTCACGCTCGTCGCGGCGGCCTTCCTGCCGCGCAAGCACGAGGAGTCGCACCTGCTCGAGGGTGCCGACGCCGACGAGGTCGCTCCCCCGGTGATCGTCCACTGACGACCGCCCGGTGAGGCCCGCCCTCACCTCCCGACCGGTGCCGGTCCCGCGTCCGCGGGGCCGGCACCGTCGCGTCGGGGGTGGAGCCGTGGTGAATGCTGGGGGCGTGCGACCCGGACCCCACAACGCCATCACCGACGTGCCCGGCGTGCGCGTCGGGCAGGTCACCCGCGACGAGCCGGGCTGGCTGACGGGAGTCTCCGTCGTCGTGCCACCCCCGGGCACGGTCGGCGGCGTCGACGTCCGCGGCGGCGGTCCCGGCACCCGGGAGACCGACCTGCTCGATCCGGCGAACGCCGTCGACGCGGTGGACGCCGTCGTCCTCTCGGGCGGGAGCGCCTTCGGGCTCGGAACCGCCGACGGGGTCGCCGACGCAGCCTGGGCGGCGGGAGCCGGATGGCCGGTCGGACCCGGCGCGGACGAGCGCGTACCGATCGTCCCCGCCGCGATCCTCTTCGACCTCGGGCGGGCCGGCACGTGGCGCCACCATCCCGGCCCGGCCGACGGCGCCTCGGCGTACGCGGTGGCCGTCGACGGTCCCGTCACGTGCGGGGCGGTCGGCGCGGGCACCGGCGCACGCGCGGGCGGGCTGCGCGGAGGCGTCGGGACGGCCTCGGCGGTGCTCGATTCGGGCCAGACCGTCGGGGTGCTGGTCGCCGTCAACGCGGTCGGGTCGCCGGTGGGCGCCGACGGCGCGCTGCTCGGCGCGCAGTGGGGCCTCGATGGCGAGTTCGCCGACCTGCCGTCCCCGGACCCGGCTGCCGCGCAGGCCTACTGGGAGGAGCGACGCGCCGAAGCCGAGGCGATGCGCGCCGGGCGGGCGACGACCCTCGTCGTCGTCGCCACCGACGCGGCGCTCGGGAAGGGCGGCTGCCGGCGGCTGGCCACGGTGGCGCACGACGGCATCGCGCGCGCCATCTCCCCGGTGCACACGCCCTTCGACGGCGACACCGTCTTCACCCTCGCGACCGGTGCCGGGCCCGCGCCGGTGGGCCTCGACCTGGTCGACCTCCACGACGCCGCCGCGCGCTGCGTCACCCGGGCGGTCGTGCGGGCCCTGCTGGCCTCGACGTCGGTGGACCGCTCCGCCGACGGAGGGCTGGTCGCGCGCTCCTGGCGCGACGCCCTCACCACCGACTGACGCTGTCACGCCAGAGAGGGCGCGTCCACGAACTGACGAATGTGACGATTCGTGGACGCGCCGCTTCCGGCCCACCAGCCCCACCCGTCCAGCACTCGACGAATGTGACGATTCGTGGACGCTCGGTCAGCCGAGGCGCTTGGCGAGCAGGGCCGCGAGCCGGTTCATCTGCTGCACGTGCGCGGAGTCACCGTCGGTCTGCACGACGGCCGGCCCCTCGCCGACGGTGATGATGGCCACCGCGTAGCCCCCGACGATGCCCATCTGCCGGGTCTCGGAGTCCGAGGTCAGCCAGCCGCCCTTGAACGACGACGCACCGATGGTCCCGAGCCCCCAGCGGTGCGCGGAGATCGGCTGCATCTGCCCGAGCAGCCACGCGCTGGCCTCGGCGCTGACCACGCGCCCGGCGGCGAGCGCGGCCATGAACCGCACCTGCTCGCGCGGGCTCCACGACATCGCGCCCTGGGAGCGGTCGGGCGCCGACGTCGAGGAGTCGCCGATCGAGCGCAGCACGGAGGTGATGGCCGAGCCGGGGCTGCCGGGGATCCTCTCGCGGATGGCCACGACGGCGTCACCGTCGCTGCGGGTCAGGGCGGCCCGGATGAGGCTGCGGTCGCCGCTGCTGATCCGCGACGGGTCGCCGTCGACCACGGTGTCGAGGTAGGCGGCGACGACGAGGACCTTCGAGGTCGACCACGCCTTGTACCGCGACACCGACCCCTCCGAGCGCACCGCCGAGGGGTTCGACAGCGGCGCCCAGACGATCTGGTTGCGGGTGTTCCCGCTGAGCGAGGTCAGGCCGCCGGTCCCGCTGCCCTGCGACGGGGCGCCGTCATCGTCACCACCCCCGCCGGACGCCGGCGGGGCGGCCTCGGTGGGCTGGGGGACGGCCCGCACGAGCTCCTCGGCCTTCGTGGCGGCCGGTCGCGGGGAGGGCGTCGGGGCCGTGGACGGCACGGGGTCGCCGGTGGCCGACGCGGACGTGCTGCCCGAGGGCGCCACCGACCGGCCCGCCGTGCCGCACCCGCCCGCGAGGGCGAGCGCCAGCAGCGGGAGGAGCATCAGGACGCGGCGCACGCGCCAGACCCTACGTCGGCGAGGCGCCGGGCACGACCCGGCGGTCAGCCCTGGCCGCTGTAGTTCGGCGCCTCGACGATGCCGGTGATGTCGTGGGGGTGGGACTCGCGCAGCCCGGCGGTCGTGATGCGGATGAAGCGCCCGCGGGCCTTGAGCTCGGGGACGGTGCGCGAGCCGACATAGAACATCGACTGGTGCAGCCCCCCGACGAGCTGGTGGACGACGGCCCCGACCGGCCCGCGGTAGGCGACCTGGCCCTCGATGCCCTCGGGGACGATCTTGTCGTCGGAGGCGACGTCGGCCTGGAAGTAGCGGTCCTTGGAGTAGGACTTCTTGCCGCGCGAGGACATCGCCCCGAGCGAGCCCATCCCGCGGTAGGCCTTGAACTGCTTGCCGTTGATGAAGACCAGCTCGCCCGGCGACTCCTCGCACCCGGCGAGCAGCGAGCCGATCATCACGGTGTCCGCGCCGGCGACGAGCGCCTTGGCGATGTCCCCGGAGTACTGGAGGCCGCCGTCGCCGATGAGGGGCACCCCGGCCGGGCGGCAGGCCAGCGAGGCCTCGTAGATGGCCGTGACCTGCGGGACGCCGACCCCGGCCACGACGCGGGTGGTGCAGATCGAGCCCGGCCCGACGCCGACCTTGACGGCGTCCACCCCGGCGTCGACGAGCGCCTGCGCCCCGGCGCGGGTGGCGACGTTGCCGCCGATGACCTGGACGTGCCGCAGCGCGGGGTCCTTCTTGACCCGCTCGACCATCTCGAGGAGCAGCCGCGCGTGGCCGTGCGCGGTGTCGACGACGAGGACGTCGACCCCGGCCTCGACGAGCGTGGCGGCCCGCTCCCAGGCCTCGCCGAAGTAGCCGACGGCCGCGCCGACCATCAGCCGGCCGTCGCCGTCCTTGCTGGCGTGCGGGAACTGCTCGGACTTCACGAAGTCCTTGACGGTGATGAGCCCGCGCAGCCGGCCCTCGTCGTCGATGATCGGGAGCCGCTCGCGCTTGTGCTGGCGCAGCAGCCGGGTGGCCTCGTCGTGGCCGATGCCGACGTGACCGGTGATCAGGGGCATCGGCGTCATGACGTCGCGGACGAGGGTGTGGCCCCACTCGGCGACCGGCGTGAAGCGCAGGTCGCGGTTGGTGACGATGCCGAGCAGGTGCTCGCCCGGGTCGACGACCGGCAGGCCGGAGACGCGGTAGCGCCCGCAGATCTCGTCGAGCTCCTCGAGGGTGGCGTCCGGGCCGATGGTGACGGGGTTGGAGATCATCCCGGTCTGGGTCCGCTTCACGAGGTCGACCTGGTAGGCCTGGTCCTCGATCGAGAGGTTGCGGTGCAGGATGCCGAGCCCACCGTGGCGCGCCATCGCGATCGCCATCCGGGCCTCGGTGACGGTGTCCATGGCCGCCGAGACGAGCGGCACCCGCAGCGAGATCTCGCGGGTGAGGCGCGCCGTGGTGTCGACCTCGCTCGGGATGACGTCGGTCTCGCCCGGCTGGAGGAGCACGTCGTCGTAGGTGAGCCCGAGCTCCGCGAAGGGGCTGGACGGCGCGGGCTCGGCCGAGGCGGCGGGCACGGTGACGGGCTCACCCGGGGTGGTGCCGGCGGGGGTGGTGGCGGTCTCGTCGAGTCCGAGGCTCATCACCCGATTCTACGTCTCCGCGGCCCCGGGGCCGACCACCGTCCCGACGACGCCCCGGAGCCTTCCCGGGGCCGTTCCTCCCCCCACCGGAGGAGGCCGCATCGGCCGTTCGGGCCAGGTCTTGAGCCCCCGTTGCCACGCCTTGACCAAAGCCTTACCCAGCGCTTGCCCACCCCTTCACAAACGCCACCTAGCGTGAGATTTCGTTGCCGCTGGAGGGATGTGGCAGACGATCGCGTGGAGGTAGACACATGGCCGAGATCACCCGGCTCCCGGGCCCCGTGGCCGACCTGTGGGACTGGCAGCTCGAGGGCTCCTGCCGTCGGGTCGGTCCCGAGGTGTTCTTCCACCCCGAGGGAGAGCGCGGCAGCAAGCGCCACCGCCGGGCCACCGCCGCCAAGGACGTCTGCCTCGCCTGCCCCGTGATCCAGCAGTGCCGCGAGCACGCCCTGGCCGTCCGTGAGCCCTACGGCGTGTGGGGCGGCCTCACCGAGGACGAGCGCGAGAGCGTCTACGCCCGCGAGCGGCACCTGGCGTCCTGACCGACGCCCACCGAACCCGGCGCCCGCCCACACGGGCGCCGCTCGGCCCTCCGGGGGCCGATCCGGACCCGCCGCGCCGTGGGGGCGAGAGCCCACGGCGCGCGCGCAGGTCCACCCGCCGCAGGCGCCGGTCGTGGGGGCGAGAGCCCACGACCGGACCTGCGGCCACCCGTGGGAACGCGCCCGGGCGGCCAGTGCCGCCCGGGCGCGGCCACGTCCGGGGCGATGTCCCCGGGGACGCGCGGTGTCCCGTCCACGGCCACGCCGTAGCCTGACGCCGTGCCCGACGACGCCCTCGAGGTCCCCATCCGTGACGAGTCCATCCGGCTCGGCCAGCTGCTCAAGCTGAGCGGGCTGGTCGACGACGGCGCCGACGCCCGCGAGGTCGTCGAGCGCGGTTTGGTCGCCGTCAACGGCGAGGTCGACACGCGTCGGGGCCGCCAGGTCCGGGTCGGTGACGTCGTGACGCTCGACGGCGGCGGCAGTCTCCGCGTCACCTCCGGCGCCTGATCCCCGCCGCACCGACCCGACTCATTGCGCATCCGCCACCTCCACGAGCCCGGATCTGGGCCCGCGAGGTGGCGGATGGGCAATCGGTCGGGCTCAGGCGGGGACGCGGGCCTCGGAGACGTCGGTGCTCGCGGGGAGGGCGAGGGTCGCGAGGGCGGCGGCTGCGGTCGCCACGACACACACCACACCGACGAAGCCGAGCACGGTGCCGGTCGGGAAGTCGGCGTACGGCTCGGCGACGGACAGCAGGTAGGTCTTGGCTACGAGCCCGCCGACCAGGGTCGTCACGAGGACGGCCGGCACGACGGGCAGCACCGCCTCGACGACGACCGCCCGGGCGATGACGGCGCGCGGGACGCCCGCGGCGACCGCCGTCGCCAGGCTGCGCCGGCGCTCGACCACACCCTCGACCTCGGCGACGAGCAGCCCCAGCGCGCTCGCGGCCGTGGCGAGGCCGAGGGCGACGAGCACCAGCGTGTACGTCTGCCCGAAGAACCCGTCGGTATCGCCCTGCTGCGCGCTCATCGCGAGGGCCTCGGCGCGCAGCACGAGCGCCCCGCCGCCGATGAGGCACCCGAGCAGCAGGGTCAGCCGGGATGCGCCCCGCCGCTGCTGCGCGGTCATCCGGCGGCCCGCCAGCAGCAGGTCGGCCCGGCCGGAGGCGACCGCGAGCCGGCCGCCCACGGCCACGGCGAGCTCGCCCGCGAGGCCGGCGGCCCCGACCGAGAACGCGACCACGGCGAGCAGCAGGAGGGCCGAGAAGGCGATCGTGCTGCCCCGCGACGCGCCAGCGACGACGGTGGGCGCGACAGACGCGACCAGCAGGGCGAGGACGACCGCGGCACCCGAACGCAGCACCCGGCGCCGGGTGGCGCGGGGCGCATCCCCCCGGCGGTCCCGGCGGGCGGCCCCCACGGAGGCGGCCACCGTCACGAGCAGCGGCAGCAGGAGCAGGCCCGGGAGGACCACCCACCACGCGGGCACCCGGTCCGTCGGGAGCAACAGGGCATCGGCCATCCACTGCGTCGACGTGGGCGCGAACTCGAGGTCGGGCGTGATGGGGACCGGCGCCCCGATGCTGTCCACGACGAGCGCCAGCAGCACGTAGAGCGGGATGCCGAGCCCAGCCCCGCCCGCCGCGGCGATGCCGGCCTCGAGGGCGACGACGCGGCGCAGCTCGTGCGGCGTCGTGCCGAGGCGCGCGAGGTCCTCGAGGCGGCGCTGGCGCTCCGGTGCCCCGATCCGCGAGCACTGCGCGGCGAAGGCGAGGAACGGCAGGCAGAGCAGGGCCAGGGCGAACACCGTGCCACCACGCAGCCCCTCCTCGTTCCACAGCGTGGGGTTCGAGTAGAACGACGGCTCGGACCCGGGTGGTGTGGCGACGGCCCCGGCGAGCAGCACGAGCACCGCGGCCAGCGCCGTCGAGGCGACCGTGAGGACGATGCGCAGCCGGTCCGAGCGACCGCCGCGGAAGGCCAGCCAGGTGGCGCCGGCCCAGGTCATCGCCCGGCCTCCGTCCCGACGACGAGCCCGTCCCGCAGCCGCACCTCACGGTCGCAGTAGGCCGCGACCGTGGCGTCGTGGGTGACGACGACGAGCGTCGCGCCGCGCTCGCGCACGGCGCCGAGGAGGGTGGCCATCACCCGCTCGCCGGAGACGGTGTCGAGGGAGCCGGTGGGCTCGTCGGCGAGGACGACGTCGGGCGCCGTGACGAGGGCCCGGGCGATGGCCACGCGCTGCGACTGACCGCCCGCCATGTCGATCGGCCGGCGGTCCGCGACGTCGTCGACCCGCAGCTCGGCGAGCACCGCCCGCGCGGACTCGAGGGCCTCCCGTCGGGGCCGACCGAGCAGCAGGAGGGGCAGGGCGACGTTCTCGACGGCGGTGAGGTCGGGGATCAGCTGGCCGTACTGGAAGACGATGCCGAACCGGGTGCGCCGCAGCCGGGCCCGCTCGGCCTCGGCGAGGTGCGACAGCGTGGCACCGTCGAGCGCGACGTGGCCCTCGGTCGGCACGAGCACCCCGCCGAGCGCCAGCAGGAGGGTCGACTTGCCGGAGCCCGACGCCCCGGTGACGGCCACCCGCTCCCCGGCCGCGATCTCGAGCTCGACGCCGGCGAGGGCGCGCGTGCGGCCCTGGTGCACGACCAGCCCGCTCGCCGTGAGGCGCGGGACGGCCGGTGCCGGGGTCCCGACGTCGGTGGTGGCGTGCGGCTGCGGGGTCATCGGAGCTCCTCGGCGAGGTCGACGACGCGGGCGGCGGCGGCCTCGAGCCAGCGCACGTTCGCGTCGAGGTGGGCGATGGCGTGGTCGGTGGCGAGCAGCTCCCCGACGGAGAGCCCGGAGTCGGTCTTGCGGCGGGTCAGCTCGCGCATCCGGCCCACGACGACCACCCGCTGGCGGTCGAGCAGGTCACGGGCCGCCTCCGGGCCGCCGGCGAGCATCGCGACCGCGGCCCGGGTGGCGAGCGGGTGCGAGAGCAGGGCGTCGGGCGCCTCGGTGGCGGCGCTCCAGCGCTCCAGCTCCGCGCGGCCCGCCGCGGTGAGCGCGTAGACCCGGCGGTCCGGGCCACCGTCGCGCTCGACCGCGGCGAGCTCGACCCATCCCCGGGCGGCGGCCCGGTCGAGGGCCGCGTACACCTGCCCCGGGGCGATGGGACGCGCCGACGGGAAGAGCGCGTCGTGCGCGCGCTTGAGGTCGTAGCCGTGCTGCTGCCCCCTCGACAGCAGCCCCAGCAGCACGTGTCCCGTCGTCATGCCGCCACTATTCACTGTGTGAGTAGTTGGCGCCAGCGGAACTGCGAGAACTCGCAACGAGGGGAGGATGGCCGCGCCGCCCGACCCGACTCATTGCGCATCCGCCACCTCCGCGAGCCCGGATCGGGGCCCGGGAGGTGGCGGATGGGCAATCAGTCGGTGGCGCAGAGCCAGTCGACGCCGGCCGCGACGTGGAGCGCGGTCGTGTCGAGCAGCGGGACGTCGGCGTCGCCGTCGCGCAGCAGCAGCCCGATCTCGGTGCACCCCAGGACGACGGAGTCCGCGCCGTCGGTGACCAGGCGCCGCACGACCTCGAGGTAGGCGGCCCGTGACTCCTCGCGCACGACGTCGTGGACCAGCTCGTCGTAGATGACCCGGTGGACGAGGTCGCGGTCGCCGGCACCGGGAACGACCACGTCGAGCCCCCGCCCGCGCAGCCGCTCGACGTAGAAGTCCTGCTCCATCGTGAAGCGCGTGGCCAGCAGCCCGACCCGATGGTGCCCGCCGGCGAGCAGCGCGTCGGCGGTCGGGTCGGCGATGTGGAGCAGCGGCACGCCCGCCGCGGCCTCGATGTCGCCGGCGACCTTGTGCATCGTGTTCGTGGCGAGGAGCAGCGCCTCGGCCCCGCCGGCCGCCAGACCCCGGGCCGCGTCCCCGAGGATGCGCGCGGTGGCGTCCCAGTCGTCGGCGTGCTGCGCCTCGGCCACCGGCGCGAAGTCGACCGAGTGCAGCAGCAGCCGCGCCGAGTGCAGTCCCCCGAGCCGCTGCGCCACCCCGACGTTGAGCCCGCGGTAGTAGGCCTCGCTCGAGGTCCAGCTCATCCCGCCGAGCACCCCGAGCAGCCGCATCCCCCGACCCTACGCGCGGCCCACCATGAGGAGGCGGCGGGTCAGACGCCCGCACGCACGACGCCGCCCGGCCCCTGGGCGGGACCGGGCGGCGTGCGGTGGTGCGAGGGAGGGAGCAGCCTCAGTGGCCGTGCCCGTGGCCGTGGCCACCGGCGGCGGCCGGCTCCTCGTCCTCCTTCTTCTCGACGACGAGGGTGTCGGTCGTCAGGACCATCGAGGCGATGGACGCGGCGTTGCGCAGCGCCGAGCGGGTGACCTTGACCGGGTCGATGACACCGGCCTTGACGAGGTCCTCGTACTCGCCGGTCGCGGCGTTGAGGCCCTGGCCGGCACCCAGCTCGGAGACCTTGGCGACGGCGACGTAGCCCTGCAGGCCCGCGTTCTCGGCGATCCAGCGCAGCGGCTCGGCCGCGGCCTTCTGCACGATGCGGGCGCCGACGGCCTCGTCGCCCTCGAGCCCGAGCCCGTCGAGCACCGACACGGCCTGGATGAGGGCCGAGCCGCCACCGGCGACGATGCCCTCCTCGATGGCCGCGCGGGTCGCCGAGATGGCGTCCTCGATGCGGTGCTTCTTCTCCTTGAGCTCGACCTCGGTGTGCGCGCCGACCTTGATGACGCAGACGCCGCCGGCGAGCTTGGCGAGGCGCTCCTGGAGCTTCTCGCGGTCCCAGTCGGAGTCCGTGCGCTCGATCTCCTGCTTGATCTGCGCGACGCGGCCCTCGACGTCGGCGGCCTCGCCGGCGCCGTCGATGACCGTCGTGTTGTCCTTGGTGACGACGACGCGACGGGCCTGGCCCAGCACCTCGAGCCCGACCTGGTCGAGCTTGAGGCCGACCTCCTCGGCGACGACCTGGCCGCCGGTGAGGGTCGCGATGTCCTGGAGCATCGCCTTGCGGCGGTCACCGAAGCCGGGCGCCTTGACGGCGACGACGGTGAAGGTGCCGCGCATCTTGTTGACGACGAGGGTCGAGAGGGCCTCGCCGTCGACGTCCTCGGCGATGACGACGAGCGGCTTGCCGGCCTGGACGACCTTCTCGAGCACCGGGAGGACGTCGGCGATCGCCGAGATCTTGCCCTGGTTGACGAGCACGTAGGCGTCCTCGAGGACGGCCTCCATGCGCTCGGGGTCGGAGACGAAGTACGGGGAGATGTAGCCCTTGTCGAACTGCATGCCCTCGGTGAACTCGAGCTCGGTGGAGGCGGTCGAGGACTCCTCGACGGTGATGACGCCGTCCTTGCCGACCTTGTCGAACGCGTCGGCGATGATGCCGCCGATCTCCTGGTCCTGGGCCGACAGCGAGGCGACCTGGGCGATCTCGTCCTTGGACTCGATCTCGCGGGCGGTCTCGAGCAGGCGCTCGGACACGGCCTCGACGGCGCGGTCCATGCCGCGCTTGAGGCCGGACGGGGCGGCGCCCGCGGCGACGTTGCGCAGGCCCTCCTTGACCATGGCCTGGGCGAGGACGGTCGCGGTGGTGGTGCCGTCACCGGCGACGTCGTTGGTCTTGGTGGCGACCTCCTTGGCGAGCTGGGCGCCGAGGTTCTCGTAGGCGTCCTCGAGCTCGACCTCACGGGCGATGGTCACGCCGTCGTTCGTGATGGTCGGGGCGCCCCACTTCTTGTCGATGACGACGTTGCGGCCCTTGGGGCCGAGCGTCACCTTGACGGCGTTCGCGAGCGCGTCGACGCCGCGCTCGAGCGACTTGCGGGCGGAGTCGTTGAACTCCAGTTCCTTGGCCATTGCTGTCCTTCTCGGTGGGGGGTGCCGGGGCGACGAGACGCCCGCCGGCGGTGGGTGCTGTGCGTCAGGGGAGCCGGACGCGCCCCGGTGGCACCCGGTCGGGTGCACACCGGGGCGCGGTCACGGCTGGTGGTGCGTGCGTCAGCCGACGACGGCGAGCACGTCACGGGCGGAGAGGATGAGGTACTCTTCGCCGCCGTGCTTGATCTCGGTGCCGCCGTACTTGCTGTAGATGACGCGGTCGCCGACGTTGACGTCGAGCGGGACGCGGTTGCCCTTGTCGTCGATGCGACCCGGACCGACCGCCAGGACCTCGCCCTCCTGGGGCTTCTCCTTGGCGGTGTCCGGGATGACGAGCCCGGACGCGGTGGTCTGCTCGGCCTCGAGGCTCTTGATGACGATGCGGTCCTCGAGCGGCTTGATGGAAACCGACACGGTGTGCTCCTCCCCTGTGGGATGAGTCGAAGTGGACGGGGACTGCGCGGGCCGGGCCGTGTCACGCCGTCGCGGGGGTCGATCCCCGGACCGGGCTGCGCTGGCACTCGCCGGTGACGAGTGCCAATGAGGCAAATCTAGGACGCCGTTAGCACTCGGTCAACTCGAGTGCCAGCGGGTGGGCGCCGCGCCGGGCGCACCGGGGCCCACCGGCCACGGTCGGGAGCGGATGGCAGGATGTCCGGCCGTGGACGTCGGCACCGTGAGAGCGCTCGGGTCGCCCGACGGCAAGGCCCTCCTCCGCTCGCTGCCGCCGTACGACGAGTCGGCCGTGTTCGCCCTCCAGGACCGGCTGCGCCGCGCGGGCCATCCGCCCGAGGTCGTGGCCGCGCTCCTCACCCAGCAGCGCCTGCGCGCCCGGGCCGAGGCCAAGTTCGGCGAGTTCGCGGGCGACATGCTCTACACCCCGGACGGCCTCGAGCAGGCCTCGCGCCTCGAGGTCGCCGCCACCCACGCGGGCCGCTTCTACAACGCCTCGCTGGCCACCGTCCACGACCTCGGCTGCGGCATCGGGTCCGACGCCGTCGCGATGTCGGCCCTCGGCGTCACCGTGCAGGGCGTCGACATCGACCCCGTCACCGCGGCCGTCGCCGACACCAACCTGCGCCCCTGGCCCGACTCGCGCGCCCGCGAGGGATACGCCGAGGAGTTCGAGCCGCCCCGCGACCCCCTGCGCTCCCGCGTCGGCGTGTGGCTCGACCCCGCACGCCGCGTCCCCGGGAAGACCGGCCGGCACGGGCGCATCAAGCGGGTCTTCCGCCTCGACGAGATCCGCCCGTCCTGGGACTTCGTCCTCCAGGTCGCGACCGCCGTCCCGGCCACCGGGGCCAAGCTCTCGCCCTCGATGCCGCAGGACGCCATCCCGCTGGGCACCGAGGCGCAGTGGACCTCGTTCGGCGGCGAGGTGCTCGAGTGCGCCGTCTGGTGGGGCCCGCTCGCCCAGCGCCCCGGGCGCAGCGCGCGCATCCTCTCCGCCGGCCGCTCGCCCGTCGAGGTCGACCAGACGATGGCCGAGCCCGAGCCGCCGGTGGCCGAGGGGTCGGGCTCGATCGGTGCCTGGCTCTACGAGCCGGACCGCGCAGTCACCCAGGCCGGCCTCCTCGGGGCGGTGACCGCCGCGACGCTCGGGGTCGAGGTCGACCGCGGGCTCGGGTACGTCCTCTCCGACGCCGAGGTCGACGTGCCGTTCGCTCGCCGGTACGCGGTCCTCGAGTCGATGCCGTTCACCGTCAAGACGCTGCGGGCGTGGCTCGCCCAGCACGGGGTGACCGGCCTGACCGTCAAGAAGCGCGGGGTGCGCCTCGATGACGACGAGCTGCGCCGCCAGCTGAAGATCGGGCGCAAGGCCGGCGACGGCGCGCAGGCGACGGTCATCCTCACCCGGGTGGCGGGCCAGCAGACGGCGATCGTCGTCGACCCCGTCCCGCTCGCGCCGCCGCGCGCCGACTGACCGTCGGGCTCAGGGCCCGACGAGCTCGCGCGCGCCGAGGACCTCGGGCGGGATGCCGAACGCCTCGACGAGCTCGAGCGCGACCGGCCGCAGCCGCCGCAGCAGCACCGAGACCTCGCGGGTGATGGCCTTCGAGCGCGGCGCCGAGAGCCGCCCGTGCTCGAGGAACCAGCCGCGGTCGGCCTCGATGACGGACAGGGCGTGCAGGTCGCAGAGGGCGGCGAGGACGTCGCGGCTGGGCGACGGCGGCTCGGCGCGCACCCGCTCGACGAAGGCCTCGAGGACGAGCCGCTCGACGTGCGAGCGCGCGGCGGTGATGACGTGGTCCTGCACCTCGCTGAACACCTGGCCGGGCGGCCGGCCCGCCCCCACACCGGCCTTGAGCCGGCGGGCGACGCCGGCCACCTGGTGCTCCTCGCGGAAGCGCAGCATCGCCAGCTGGTAGTCGGAGTCGAGGATGCCGGCCTCGGTGTCCCAGGCGTCGCGGCCGCCGGGCAGCACGTCGCGGATGCGCTCGAGCAGCTGGTGGGCGGCGGTGCGCTCGACGAGGGTGTCGACGGCCAGCCCGGTGACGAAGCGCACCATCCCGAGCTGGTCGAGGTCCTCGAACTCGGAGGAGTAGTCGGTGAGCAGGCCCTTGGCGACGAGCTGGAGCAGGACGTGGTTGTCGCCCTCGAACGTCGTGAAGACGTCGGTGTCGGCCTTGAGCGCGGCGAAGCGGTTGGCGGAGAGGTAGCCCGCGCCGCCGCACGCCTCGCGGCACTCCTGGATGGCGTCGCTGGCGTGCCAGGTCGCCAGCGCCTTGGTGCCGGCGGCCCGGGACTCCAGCGCGCGGCGGGCGCGGTCGTCGGCCTCGGGGGTGTCGTGCGAGAACACGTCGTGCAGCTGACGGGCGACCTCCTGCTGGGCGCAGCTCAGCGCGTAGGTGCGGGCGAGCATCGGCAGCAGGCGGCGCTGGTGCATCCCGTAATCGAGGAGCAGCTGCTCCTCCTCACCGGCGCCGGTCTCGAACTGCCTGCGCCGCAACGCATACCGGACCGCGATCTCCTGCGCGACCTTCGACGCCGCAATCGCGCCACCCCCGACGCTGACCCGTCCCTGCACGAGCGTGCCGAGCATCGTGAAGAAGCGACGGTTCGGGTTCTCGATGTCCGAGCGGTAGCGGCCGTCGTCGTCGATGCTCGCGAACCGGTCGAGGAGGTTGGCCCGCGGCACCCGCACGTCGTCGAACCAGAGGCGGCCGTTGTCGACGCCCTCGAGCCCGAGCTTGGCGCCGCAGTCCTCGACCCGCACGCCGGGCAGGACCTCGCCGGCGCGACGGATCGGGACGAGGACGGCGTGGACGCCGTGCCCCTCGCCACCGACCTCGAGCTGGGCGAAGACGACGGCCAGCTCGCCGTCCTCGGCGGCGTTGCCGATGTAGTCCTTGCGCGAGGCGTCGTCGGGTGTGCGGACCACCAGCTCGTCGGTGGCCGGGTCGTAGGTGGCGGTGGTGCCGAGGGCCTGGACGTTGCTGCCGTGGCCGGTCTCGGTCATCGCGAAGCAGCCGAGGAGGCGGCCGGTGAGGATGTCCGGCAGGTAGCGCTCGTGGTGGCTGCGGGTGCCGAGCTGGAGCACCGCGCCACCGAACAACCCGAACTGGACGCCGGACTTCACGAGGACGGACAGGTCCCCGTACGCGAGCGTCTCGAACGACGCGATGGATGCCCCGATGTCACCGCCCCCGCCGTACGCGGGCGGGAAGCCGTGCGCGGCACGGCCGCTCGTGCCGATCTCGACGACGAGGTCGCGGACCCGCCGGCGCAGCTCGCTTCGGGAGAGGTCGACCCGCTCGTCGAGGACGGCCACGTGCTCGACGAGCGCGGCACGCACCTCGTCGCGGGCGGCGGCGTGCGGCCCGTCGAGGAAGGCGCGCAGGACGGAGGCGTCGGCGCTCAGTGGCGCCGGCGCGCGGCGGGTCGGGTCGTCGGTGCGGACGGCGTCGGTGGCGGCCATGTCGTCACGATGGCACGGCACCCCACCTGCAGAGGCCGTCCGTGACGCAGAAGTTACTCACAGGTAGGGATCGGGTTGCGCACCCTCGCGCTGGACCGCGGCGGCGCCGGCCGCCAGCGCGGCGTGCAGCGCCGCCGGGCGATCCTCACCCCGCGCGAGGGCGGCGGCCAGCGCCCCGCAGAACGCGTCACCGGCCCCGGTGGTGTCGACCACCCGGCCACCCTCGAGCGCGTGCGCGGGCGCCGTGTCGCCGTCCCACGAGGCACCGTTCGCCCCGAACGTCACGAGGAGCGACCCCGTCTCGGCGCCGGCCTCGGCGAGCGCGGCCATCTCGAGCTCGTTGGCGACGACGGGGTCGCCGAGCGCGACGACGTCGGGGGGCAGCGCCACGTAGGGGGCGACGTTGAGGACCACCCGGGCCCCGCGGCCGTCGGCGAGGCGCGCCGCCTCGCAGACGACGTGCAGGGGGATCTCGAGCTGGAGCAGCAGGACGTCGCCGGGACCGAGGGACCGGACGGCGTCGAGCTCGGCGGCGCCGACCTCCTCGTTGGCGCCGGGCACGACGACGATCGAGTTCTCGCCGTCGTCGGAGACCTGGATGAGGGCGTGGCCGGTCGTGGCCCCCTCGACGACGCGGACCGCGGCGACGTCGACGCCGAGGCGGGCCAGCCGCTCCCGGTAGGCGCGGCCGCCGTCGTCGTCGCCGACGCAGCCGACCATCGCCACGGCGGCACCCGCGGCGGCGGCGGAGACCGCCTGGTTGGCGCCCTTGCCGCCGGCGAGCCGCGACAGCCCCTCCCCCAGCACCGTCTCCCCGGGCCGGGGGTGGGCCTCCACCCGGGTCACGAGGTCGACGTTGAGCGACCCGAGGACGAGGACGCGTCCGCTCACCACTGCTCTCCTCCCACGGTGCGCAGCCACAGGTCGGCGACCCACGGGCCGTTGATCTCGAGCGCCACGTCGACCATCGCCGGGGACAGCCCGTGGGGGTCGTGCGCCATGTCACCGCTCCAGTCCCGGGTGTCGACGATGGTCCGGCCGCGGGTCCAGGTGCCGGAGAGCTCGACCCGCACGGGTCGTCGCTCGGTGCGCACGGCATCGGGGGCGAGCAGCATCGCGACGGCGCCCGCGTCGCCGATGGTCGCGCCGTCGCTCGCGAAGCGCCGGTGGTGGAAGGAGATGAGCGCCGCTGCGAGCTGTGCCGGTGCGGTGTCGACCGCACGCAGGCGCTGCACCTGGGCGTCGGTGACCTTGGGCTCGTAGAAGACGTCGAGCCCGTACATCGTCACCGGGACCTCGTGGACGGCGCAGGCGTCGAGGACGACGGCCGCCGCCTCCGGGTCATGGAAGACGTTGAACTCGGCTGCGGCAGTGGCGTTGCTGATGTTGGCGCCGCCACCCATGAACACGACGCGGCCGAGCTTCCCGAACGCCGACGGGTGCAGCCGGGCGAAGAGCGCGATGTTCGTCATCGGGGCCAGGGGCACGAGCGTGACGGGGCGCCCCTCGGCGGCAGAGGACTCGACCGTCTCGCGCAGCAGCTCGACGGCGATGCGGGGGTCGGGCTCGAGGGCGGGCGGTGGGAGGCCGAGGTCGGCCATCCCGTCGGACCCGTGCACGTGCCGGGCGTCGACCGGGTCCTCGAGGAGCGGACGGGTGGCTCCGACGCCGACGGGGACGTCGGTGCGGCCGACCAGCTCGAGGACGGTGAGGGTGTTGCGGACGACGTCGACGAGCGGGGCGTTGCCGCCCACGCAGGTGACGGCCCGCAGGTCGAGGCACGGGTGGAGCGCGGCGAGGAGCAGCGCGCAGGCGTCGTCGACACCCGTGTCGACGTCGAGGACCACCGGAATTCCCTGCACGGGGATGATCATGGCCGATCGGGCGGCTCCGGCGTCAGGGCCATACCATGACGGCGAGTCGGAGCGGACGAGGAAGGGGACCGGTGGAGACGAGCCTGTCGGGAGGTGTGCGATGAGCACCGACGACGCCTGGCGTCCCCCGGAGCCCTCGGCCGTGCCCGCCGCCGGCCCCGAGCTGCTGCCCGGGTACGACGGAGCGGTCGAGGTCGCCCGGGGCGCCGACAGCGTCGTGTACCGCGCCCGGCAGAAGGCGCTCCGGCGCGACGTGGCCGTCAAGGTCCTCCAGGTCGACGACGCCGCGACGGCCGCGCGCTTCCGCCGCGAGCTCGAGCTGACGGTGCGGCTCGGACGACTGCACCCGCACGTCGTCACGGTCCTGGACACCGGCACGACGGCGGACGGGCGGCCCGCCATCGTCATGGAGTACCTGGAGCGGGGATCGTTGCAGGACACCCTCCGTGCGTCCGGGCCGCTGCCCGCGGCCGACGTCGTGCGGGTCGGGAAGGTCATCGCCGACGCGCTCGCCTTCGCCCACGGCCAGGGCGTCCTGCACCGTGACGTCAAGCCGCAGAACATCCTCGTGCTGCCGACCTCGTGGGTGCTGGCCGACTTCGGGATCGCCCGGCTGGCCGACTCCGGGGCGACGGCGTCGGTCGAGCAGTTCTCGTACCGGCACGCGGCGCCGCAGGTGCTCGACGGTGTGCCGCCGACCGCCGCCGACGACGTGTGGTCGCTCGGGTCGACACTCTTCACGCTGCTCGACGGCCGCCCGCCCTTCGCCAGCGACGACCCTGCCGACGACACCGCCCTCGCCTACCTGCGTCGCGTTCGCACCGAGGCTCCCCGCGAGCTGTCGCGCACCGACCTGCCTCCCGGGCTGGCCGAGGTCATCGCGCGGTGCCTCGTCAAGGACCCCGCCGGCCGGACCGCGACCGCCGAGCAGCTGATGCACGAGCTCGCCCGGGTCGAGGGTGCCTCGAGCGGATGGGCGCCGAGTGCCGCTAGCGGATCCGTGGCCGAGCCCGCGGTCGAGTCCGCCTCCGCGACAGCCGTTCCCAACGACAGCGAGCCCGCGACGAACGAGCGCGAATGGGTCCGGCTCGGTGAGAGCGAGCCACCCCCGCCCGAGCCCGTCGCGGAGCCCCGGACGCCCGCGGCACCCCCCGGACCGGCGCTCGGCGCCCCCGCTGCCGCGGTGCCGGCGGTGTCCGCGCTGGCGCACACGGCCCCCGAGACCCTCGACGCCGAGCCGACGGGCACCGCCCCGACGGCCCTCGCCGACGACCCGTCGTCGGTCGTGTCGCCCGCGTCCCCGACGGGCAAGGGGTTGCTGGGCACCCCCGGACGCCGGGTGGCCCTCGGGCTCGCGGCGGGCGCGGCCATCGGGGTCTCCCTCGTGCTCGTCCTCGACCGCCCGGCGGAGCCGCGGGCCGCGCCGTCGACGACACCGACCCCGAACACGGTGCCGACGGTCTCGCTCGGTCCCAGCCTGTCCGCGACCCCCGTGCCGCCGGTCCAGGACCCCGCCCTGCGGCCGGTCGTCGTCGACGCGCGCGGCAGCGGCACGAGCGTCGCGCTGGAGTGGACCGATCCGTCGAAGGGCGTCGCGACGTTCTTCGTCACCCAGGTCGGGCTGCCGGAGCCCAGGATCGTGGCCTCCTTCCCGCCCGGCACGACGAAGGGCGTCGTGGAGGGGGTCGACCCCTCTGCGCGCCAGGTCTGCTACGTCGTGGGCGCCTCGGACGGCTCGTCGGCCGCGACGAGCGCCCAGCGCTGCCTCGACCCCTCCCCCTGAGCCCTCACCGGCCGCCCCCGTGACCGCGCTGGAGGCCGGTGACCTCGAGGACCTTGCCGGTGATGGTGACGACGTAGGCCGTGTTCCCGACGAGCTCGAAGGTCGTCGGGCGGTCCAGCCCGGACACCACGGGCCGGAACAGGCCGTGCCCGTCGGCCCGCATCAGCAGGCCGGTGTCCGGCGAGGCCGGGAAGCCCTCCTTGCCCTCCTGACCGGCGTAGGGCCAGTACCCCTGCGCCAGCCCGAACACGGTGTGCCCGCGGGCCTCGACGTCGACGAGCAGGGGTGCACCGGAGGCAACCTCGGCGACCGGCCCACCATCACGGCGGAGGGCGACGACCCGTCCCGTGGTGGGGACGTGGGGCACCGGCCCGGCCTGGCCGACGAGGACGTGGTGGCCGACGAGGTCGAGGCCCGTGGGCACGAGGTCGGCGGCGAAGTCCCGGAACACGCTGATGTCCCCGTCGAGTCCGACGCGGAGGACCCGGTTGTGGTGGGCATCGGTCACGAGGAAGCCGTCACGGTACGGCTGCATGGCGTAGGTGAACCCGCCGGGGATGAAGAACCCCGGGTGCTGCGGCGGGTTCGCCTCGCTCCAGGTGTAGAGGTCGGCGACCAGGGTCGCCCGCGTCGTTCCGCGACCCACCCTGTCGAGCCGGTAGACACCCTCGGCGGCCGGAGCGGCGGAGGACCCGATCAGGTCGGTCCAGAACGCGCTCACCCCCGTGACCAGGACGTAGGCGGTGGTACCCCGGAACGCGATGTCGGTGAGGCCCCCGCCGACCACACCCGGGATCGCCTTCGGGAGTCCGTCGGCGAACGTGGTCACCGTGCCCCGCCGGGGGTCGACACGTCGGATCCGCCCCGCGGTGGAGTCGGTGACGTACAGGCCGCCATCCGGTCCGACGGTGCTGCCGGTGCTGCAGATGTCGTCGGCGCAGGGGCCGGTGACGAACGTGGCGAGCTCTGTCACCCGGGGGCGCTCGCGGGGATGCGCCTCGGCGGCAGTCACTCCGGTGATGGCGACGAACGCGGTCATGACGATGGCGGCCCGCCCTCTCCTGAGCCATTGGCGCTCCTGTTGCTGGACCATGACGTCTCCTGGTGCGTGGTGGGGTGCCCGACTCCCCCACGCTCCGGCGAGCGTGACCTCGCCGGCATCCGGCGAACCCCCTCAGAAAGGGACCCCGACCCCCTCAGATCGGTCCGTGGCGCCGGGTCGGGTCAGGCCGCGCGTGCCGGGCCGGCTCACCGCTCGGCGACCCACCCGGGGGCCGGCACCCCGTTCCCCGTGTGGTCGTCGCACCGGACGTACTGGGTCCCGACGCGCTGGAGCGGGCACTGGCCGGCGTGGCCGACCGTGGCGGCCGCGGGTCCGACGTCCGGTCGGGCCGCGGCCGGTCCCGACCCGAGGGCGAGCACGGTGAGGGCGGCCGACGTGGTCACGGCGAGGCCCCGCAGGAGCTGCTGGGAGCGCGGGGCGTTGTGGTGCTGGACCATGGTGGTCTCCTTCAGGACTGTGGCGTCTTCCGACTCCTCCACGGTCCTGCGGCCCCCGCCCCACCCACATCCGGACAGCCCCCTCAGGACCCGGTGCCGGACCCCTCGGATGTGGCCCCGTGGTCCCCGCCCCGGCGGGCCCGCTCGGCCAGCTCGATGCGGTTCGCGGCACCGGTCTTGCGCAGGATGGTGGAGACGTGGCTGCTGACGGTCTTGTCGCTGATGAACAGGCGCGTGGCGATCTGGGTGTACGTCAGTCCGGCCAGCAGGCCGTCGAGGACCTCCTCCTCCCGCCGGGTGAGCGGTGGGTCGGCCGACAGGTGGACCGTCCGCCCGGTCGTCCCGGGTCCGTCGGCCCCCCGGGGCGGCAGGACGATGTGGGACTGGGCGGCCAGGTCGTCGATGCGGTGCAGGAGTGGCGATGCCCCGAGGTCGGCGGCGATGCCCCGTGCGGTGGCGAGGGACCGGGCCGCCCGGGACCGGTCGTGCCCGCGGGTCAGCAGGTGGCGGGCCAGGCTGTAGTGCGCGCGGGCCTGGTCGTACACCAGACCCGCCTCCGCCGTGGCGGCGCAGGCCGCGTCCCAGAGCTCGTCCAGTGCGGCGCCGGCCCCGGTGCACTCAGCCCGCTGGGCGGCATGGAGCGCAGCGAAGGCGGGATGGACGACGTCGAGCCGGTTCACCGGGGTGAACGGCGGCGGGTCGTCACCGCGGGTGGCCTCGACCAGGTCGAGGAGGCGGAGCGCGGCCTGTCGCTCGGGGCTGTCCGCAGGGCGGTCGGCCAGCTGGGCGGCCGCCTGCGACGCGTACAGGAGCCACTCGTCGGCGTCCACCCGGCTGACGCGCACGACCTCGGCCATGTGCTGGGCGATCGTCCCCAGGGCGCCCATCGGGTCGTCCACCGCGAGATAGACCTGGATACGCGCGGGGATCAAGGGGTTGCCGACCGGAGTCACGTTGGGCATCAGCTCCTCGGCACGGCGCAGGTGCATGAAGGCTGCTGCACGCCGGCCCTCGAAGGCGCACAACAGCGCTGCGGCACAGCGTGACTGAGCCGCGCAGTTGTCACTGCGGGCGAACGTCAACGTCTGCCGGACCATCGGCCGGGTCTCGTCCCAGCGGCCGAGCGCGAGGTTCCATCGGGTGGTGAAGCTCCCGGCGAAGGCGGCGTCGTCGAAGGCCCCGGCGTCGCGCAGGGTCAGATAGGCGAAGGCCGCCGTGTCGGCGGCCTCCACATAGCGTCCTGCGGCCTCGAGGCTGTTGCCGAGGAAGAGCGCGGACCAGCCGAAGAGCTGGGTGTCGTCCGCGCCCGACCCCACGGCGAACGCCCGTTGCGCATCCCGGACGCCCAGGTCGCTGCCCCACCGGCTCTGCGCTCTCGCGCCGTAGGCCCAGACGAGGGCAGGAGCGGTGTCGACCACCTCTGCCAGCCGCACTGCGCTCTCGGCGTGTGCGGTGGCTCGGTCGCTGCCGGCGAAGACCTCGGCGAAGGCGAGCTGCGCGAAGGCACGCGCTCGCTCCTCGCTGTGGGGCAGGGCTTCCGTGAGTGCGAGCACCTGTCGCGGCTCGGTTGTCGTCAGGTGCTGCACGTCGCCCATCCGGCTGCGGACGAGGTGCAGCGCGAGCAGGATCCGGGACTCCGTCAGAGGGTCATCGGGCGAGCACTCCACCCGCGCCAACGCGGCCTCGTAGTGCCTCAGGGCGTTGCGGTCGTCGCCGGCGTTCTCGCACACCCGCCCCGCCCGGGTCAGCAGGCCGATGACGTCGACGTCCGCCACCACCTGGTCGGACAGCCGCGGCATGAGCGACACCGCCGTCGAGAGGTGCTGGGCCTCCTCCTCCCGTGCGCGGATCGTGGCGGCCTCGTCCGCGGCCCGCAGCGACCAGGTGAACGCCAGGTCGCTGTCCCCGGCCTCGACGTGGTGCAGCGCGAGGAAGTTGGCCCGGTCCCGCTCGTCGACGCCGACCGCCTCCTGCCATCGAGCGGCCAGGTCGCTGTGCAGGTCGGCCCGCTCCTGGCGACGCAGGCCGGCCGCGATGGTCTCGGCGAGCATCGGGTGTCGGAACCAGACGGCGCCGGAGGCGGTCTCGATGGTGATGCCCTGTGTCGCAGCCTCCCCCACGGCCCGTGCGGCCTCCTGCGGCGAGACTCCGTGGGGGACCGCGAGGTCCTGCAGCACGTGGAATGCCACGGGCGCACCGGCCACGGCGAGGAGCTGGGTGACCTTTCGGCCGGACGGCGACAGACGGTGCCAGGACGCCGAGAGCGCGTCGGCCAGCCGCCCGACCCGTGGCTGGTCACCGCGTTGCGCTGTGCTGGCCTCCTCGATGAGCAGGTCGGCCAGGTAGGGGTTCCCGCCGGAGCGGCGCAGGACGTCCTCGGCCCGCACCCCGGCCCTCCCCGGGCCGCCTCGGGCCAGGACCATCTCCTCCATCGTCCACGCGTCCATCCGGTCGAGCGCGACGCGCGACACCGACGGCATCCGCAGGGCGTCGGCGACCCAGCCGTGCAGGCGGTGGCCGTCGTCGAGCTCGGTGTCGCGGTACGTGCAGAGGACCGCCAGTCGCTGGCCGGCGGTGAACCCCGCGACGAGGTAGGACAGCGCGTCCAACGAGCTCGGGTCGGACCACTGCAGGTCGTCGACCACCAGGACGGTCGGGCCGTCGGACTGGATGGCGTCGACCGCCGCGCCGATCTGGAGCAGCGCGAGCCCACCCGTCGGGTCGTGCAGCGCGGGGACGAGATCGTCGACGACGCCACGGGGTGCCAGCCGCTGGCGTTGATCGGTGTCGGTGGTGCGCAGCCACTGGCCGAGGGCCTGCGTGAACGGCAGGAAGCTCGTGACGTCCGCACCGAACCGGAGACACTGCCCGAACAGGACGTGGGATCCCCCGGCACCGGCCGCCTCGGCGGCCTCGCGGACCAGACTCGTCTTGCCGATGCCCGCCTCGCCGTGGACGAGCAACAGGCCCGGCTCCCCGGACGCCGCGCGGTCGATCACCGCTCGCAGAGCCTCGCGTTCGGGCTCGCGACCGACGAGGACCGGTCGGACCTCCATCGACCGATCATCCGCCCGGCACCCGGCCTTCGTCGATACCTGTGCGTGGGGCGGCGACGTCGACCCCCGTCCAGGCGCCGGGCCGCCACGACCCGCGCCGCCCGAGGGGCGGTCGGCGGGCTCAGACGGCGAGCGCGGCGACGCCCCCGGCGAGCAGCGTCACCCCGGTGACCGCGCAGATCCGCTGGACCGCGTCGTCGTCCTCCGGCCGCCTCGAGAGGGCGGCGGCCGCGACGGCCACGACCGCGGCGACGACGAGGTAGAGGACCGTGCCGTACAGCCACGCGTAGGGCACGAAGTGGACGGCGAGCACGACAGCGACGAGCGCGACCGCGGGGGTGTGCCGCCCGGCGGCCAGGAGGACGGCCACGAAGGGCAGCGCGAGCAGCTGCCCGGCGGCCAGGTAGACCGAGAGCGGGCCCAGGGTCGGGTCCTCGGGCCGCGCCCCGGTGGCCCCGAGGTGGGTGAGCAGGAGGCCGAGCGGCAGGCCGACCATCCCCTGGAACAGCACCGCGTAGGCGCCGGCCCGCGCACCGAACCGCCGGCCGACTACGGCGGCCACCGACCACGTCGCACCGTAGGCGAGGAGGAAGCCGAACCCGTTGCGGTTCACCTCGGCCAGTGTCCGCAGGTACTCGTCCGGCCCCATCGACGCATCCCCTCGAGTCGCTTGCGAGCCACCCACCCTAGGGCAGCGGCCACGGGTCGGAGGATCGTCCGGGTGGGCCGCCGGACCATCCTCCGCCGGGGCCGAGCCGCTCCGTCGTGCCAGACTCGAGCGGGTGGGTGACCTCGAATTGAGCACGGACGACCTGCGCGCGGTCGCCGCGTACGCCCTGGCGTGCGCCGAGCCCGCGCTCGTCGTCTTCACCGCGGTCCACCCCGACGACCCCAGGCCCGCCGCCGCGCTCGAGGCGGCCCGTATCTTCGCCGAAGGAGCCCGACGAACCCGGCTGCAGCGCACCGCCGCCACCGAGGCCCACCGGGCCGGCCGCGAGGCCACGACCGAGGCGGCGCGGCACGCGGCGACGGCGGCCGGCGACGCCTCCGCCGCGGCCTACCTCCACCCCCTGGCGAACGCCACGCAGGTGCGCCACGTCCTCGGTGCGGCCGCGCACGCCGCCCGGGCCGCCGAGCTGCATCGCGGAGACGACCCCGTCGTCGCCGAGTACGTCGTCACCGCGGCGGCGGCGCGAGCCACCCCGCACATGCTCGACGTGCTCGGCCGCTACCCACGGGTGCCGTTGGGGCGCAACCGGATCGGCGTCCTGATGCACCGTCTCGACCAGCTGCTGCGGGACCCGCCCCCGCCGAAGCGCGTCGTCGACGACCCGGGCCGTTCTTCCACGGCACGCGCGCCGACGTGCGGGTCGGCGACCTGCTGAGCCCGGGGTGGCGCTCCAACTACGGCACCGGTCGTCCGCTGAAGCACATCTACGTCACCGCGTCGTCGACCGGCGCACCGCTCGCCGCCGAGCTCGCCCGCGGCGACGGCCCGCCGCGCGTCTACCGGGTCGAGCCGCTCGGCGAGCTCGAGGACGACCCGAACGTCACCGACAAGCGCTTCCCCGGCAACCCGACCCGCTCCTACCGCACCACCGAGCCGCTCCGCGTGGTGGAGGAGGTCCTCGGCTGGGAGCCGCCGGACGCCGCCCTGGTGCAACGGCTCCGTGACGCGTCCGGCGAGCTCGCCGAGCTCGGCATCGAGGCCATCGACTGATGCCCGCCGACTGGCTCGACGAGGCCCGCCACTCCTACGACGCCGACGCCGACGCGTACGCCCAGGTCGTCACCGGCCTCCTCGACGCGAACCCGGCGCTGCGCGCGAGCCTGGCCCTCTTCGCCGACCTCGTCGAACGAGCCGGCGGCGGGCCGGTCGCCGACGTCGGGTGCGGGCCCGGCTACGTCACGCGCCACCTGCACGACCTCGGTGTCGAGGCCTTCGGCATCGACCTCTCCCCCGGGATGGCCGCCCGCGCCCGCCGCGACCACCCGGACCTCGACTTCACCGTCGGGACGATGACCGGCCTCGCCCTCGCCGACGGCTCGTTGGGCGGCGTGCTCGCGTACTGGTCGGTCATCCACGTGCCCGACGACGCCGTCCCCGGGGTGTTCGACGAGTTCCTCCGGGTGCTGCGGCCCGGCGCCCCGGTGCTCGTCGGCTTCCACGTCGGCGACGCCACCGAGCGCACGACGGAGGGCCACAGCGGCCGCACCATCGGTGTCGACACGCATCGTCGAACGCCCGAGAAGGTGTCGACCTGGTTGCGGGACAGCGGCTTCCACATCGATGCCGAGCTCGTCCTGCGGCCGGACGACGACGTACCAGGCGCGATCCTGTTCGGGCGCAGGCCCACCTGACCGCGGGACGACGTCAGGGGCAGATCTTGCCGTTCGTGCCGCACATGTCGTAGGGCCAGATCAGGCTCCATGAGAACGTCGCCGACCGGACGACCGTCCCGGGAGCGGCGGGGTCGTAGGCGCGCAGGGTGACGCTGTGGGAGCTGCGCCGCGTGATCTCCGCGGCCCGGCTCGAGAGGACCTGGAGGCTGGTCGCGTTGCACGGCACCGTGCTGGGGCCCGTCGTGGGGCCGGTGTAGTCGACGGCGCACACCCCACCGAAGCCCGCCCACGACGCCGGCGGCGCCAGGGTCAGGGTGGTGCCGCGCTCGACGTCGAACTCGTCCTCGGCGCCCTCGGAGGACTGCGACGCGACGACGGTCGCCCCGGCCTCCGGCAGGGGCAGTCCGGGCGTCGGGCTCGAGGCCGCCGACGCGGAGCCGGCGGGTCCGGTGCCCACCCCGTTGCCGGCCGTCACCGACACGGACACCGTGCCGCAGGTCGCCTGGCCGGCGTCGCAGGCCACCGTGACGCTCGCCGAGCGCGTCGAGCCGCTCCACGCGTCCGAGCCGTGCGGCCCGGACGCCGAGACCGCGTAGCGCGTCACCGCACTGCCGTTGTCCGCGGCGGCGTTCCACGAGACGGCGAACGTCACCGACGTGCGGCTGCGCGCCGTCTCGGACATCGCCACCCCGCCGGGGGCTCCCGGCGCCCCGGCCGGGGTCACCGTGGCCGGGGCCGACACGACGGTCCTGCCGCCGGCGAAGGTGCCGCGCACCGTGATCTGCACGGCGGATCCGGTGGCCAGGCCGGTGAGCGTGGTCGAGGTGGTCGAGCCGGACACCGTCGCCGCGACGGACCCGCCGACGAGCACGTCGTAGGCCGAGGCGGCCGCGCCGGGCTGGGTCCAGGTGACCGCCGCCGACCCGGCGCCGCTCGCGCGGGCGTCGGTGATGACCGGCGCGCTCGGCGCCGGCGCGGAGGGCGTGGACGGTGGCTCGGTGCCGCCACCGTCGGCGGGCGGCGCGGCGGTGGCCGGAGGGGCGGTCGTGCCGGTCCGGGTGGTCGTGTGGGTCGGCCGCGGGCCCTCGGGCGCGTTCGTCGGCAGGCCGCCGGCCCCGGGGTCGTAGCGCGGTGGGTCCTTCTTGGGCCGGTCGCGGTCCTCCTCGCGGTCCTTCTTGGCCTTGTCCTGCGCCTTCTCGTCGTCCTTCGTCGGGTCGCGGTCGACGTCGGCGGGCTGCAGCTTCTCGTCGAAGCGGACGAAGGAGGTCGTGGTGCCGTCGGCCGAGACCCGGACGCCCTTGGTGTTGCCGGGGACGTTGACGAGCAGGGCACCGTCGTCGACGACCAGCTCGGGGGCACCCTTGCCGGTGAGGATGTCGGGGCCGGCCTTCGCGCCGTCGCCCCCGAGCCGGATGACCCGGCCGGTGGTCGGGCACGGCACGTACACGACGCCGTGCAGCTCCACCGGCGCACCCGGACGCGGGCAGTTCAGCCGCCCGGTCTGCACCTCGGACACGGCCGCCCCGTCGCGGACGATGACGACGACGTCGCGCCCCGGGACCGAGACCGGCACGAGCGTGCTGGACGACGACTGGGCCGGCTGGATCGGGCCGCGCATCTGCGGGGCCGCGCTCACGAGGTCGTGACCGGTGCCGACCTGGACGATGGCGCCGGTGCTCGGGCTGACGGCCGTGACGCCGCGCTCGTGGGCCACGAGCCGGACGGAGGTGCCGACCCGGGTCAGCGTGCGGGACTCCTCGGAGGTGAAGGTCAGCGACTCGTCGGACCAGCTGAGCCGGGTCAGGGCGTCGTCACCCGAGGCGACCCAGATCGAGCCCTTGCCGTCGACGGTGGCATCGCGCAGCCCCTTCGGCGCCAGCCAGACCCGGCCGCGGGTGGCCAGCGTGACGGGGTCGATGCTGGCCACCAGTCCGTTCTCCCGATCGACGAGGAAGGCGCGCCCGCGGTCGAGCAGAACGGTCACGGCGTCCCCCGGCGCGGCGTCGCGCCGGCCGGACGCGAGGAGCGTGGCGAGGTCGATGGAGGTCAGCGCCCCGGTGACCTTGTTCGCCACGACGAGCCGTCCCCGGTCCTGGGAGAGGACGAGCTGCTGCCCGGGGAGCCCGACGAGCGCGGCGGACTGGGGCTCGAGCGTGGCCGGGTTGATCTCGACGACCTGACCGGTCGGCGAGTCGGCGAGCCAGGTGACGCCGTCGGTGACCTCGACCGCCGTGCGCGCGACCCCGGTGCCGACGAGCGAGCCGGCCACCACGGCGGCGGCCACGAGCGCGACGCCGACCTCGGCCGAGCCGCGGTCGCCGCGTCCACGCAGCCGGGCAGGCACCAGTCGCTTCGGCAGCAGGCGCATCGTCAGTCCCTCCGGTCCACGGTGGCCGGGGCCCACCGCTCGTGGTCATCCTCAGGCACGGGAACCGTTTCCCCCAACCGCTGCGGGGGCGGAACCTTCCGCCCGTCGCGCCGGCGCAACGGCCGCGGGTGCACACCCCAGGCCAGCCGGCGGCCCGTGCCGGCCCGCCGACGCACCGCGCGCGCGACGCCACGGGCGGCCCGCCACGTGCCGTCGGCACCGTCCGACGTCCCCTCCGGGGACCACGCCTCGGCCTCGGCGGCGGCCAGCACGGCGGTCGCGCCCGACCCCGTCCCGGACCGGGCGTCGAGGGCGGTCGCGAGCTCGCGGGCGTCCTGCCCCGGGTGCGCCCGCAGGTCGGCGAGCGCCGCGACGTCCAGGAGCTCGGCCCACGCCCCGCGGGCCCCCGCGCGACGATGGGCGCCGCGGCGCCGTCCCCTCAGGGCGCCGAGGACGACGAGCGGGACGGCCACGACGACCAGCACGGCCGCGCCCCCGAGGACGAGCGGCGTGAGGTCCGGGCCGGCCGCCGCCTCCCCCGGCGCCGTGACCTCGACGGTGACCGCGGTCGACGGCACCGGCGCGGGCGTCGGTGCAGCGCTCGGGATGGGGGCGTCGTCCGGCACGTCCGGGCCGAGCTCGGCGAGGTCCGGGGTGGGCGAGAACGGCACCCATCCGGCGCCGCTGAAGTACACCTCGGGCCAGGCCAGCGCGTCCTCGCCGCGCACGGTCCGCACGCCGGTGCGCTGGTCCTGCGTCCCGGGGGTGAAGCCGACGACGACCCGTGTCGGCAGCCCGACCGCGCGGGCCAGCACGGCGAAGGAGGTGGCGAACTGCTCGGACCCGCCGGCCTGCGCGCCGGGGGTGTCCTCCTCGCCGAGAAGGAAGGTCTCGAGCCGGCGGTAGGACGAGCCGCCGGGCGCGGTGGGGTCGAGGGTCCGGGTGCCGCGCACCGCCGCCTCGACGGCCTTGGCCCGCGCGAAGGGTGCGGCCGTGCCCTCGACGGCGGACTCGGCGTACTGCCGCAGCGCGTCCGGGAGGCCGGGGGTCGCGAGCAGCCCGGGCACGGTCGCCGGGTCCGGCAGGCCCGCGGCGGTGGCGGCAGCGAGGTCCGGTGCGTCGACGAGCCCCAGCGCGCGGTACGACGTCCCGCTCGCGACCCGCGGGTCGACGAGGGAGCCGGAGTCGACGTCGACGAGGGCCCCGGCCCGGTCGACGCTCGTCGGCGAGCCGCTGACGGGCAGCCACGGCGCGGGCAGGTTGACGACGGTGACCGCGGCGTCCACCTCGGCCTGCCGCTCCCCCGGGGCGAGCGCGGACTCGGCCTCACCGACGGGTCGGAACGCGGACGGTGCCGCCCACGCCGCGCCGTCGTACTCGGTGAGCACCGCGAGGTGGAGCGGGAAGACCGGCCCCTCGACCGTGAACAGCTCGCGCTGCGGGTCGCGGGCCCAGGCGTCGAGCATCGGCATCGGGTTGGCGACCGTGACCTCCGTGACCGGCGGCTCGAGCACCTGCCGCGGGTCGAAGGCGTCGTCGCGCGCCAGCACGGACCCGCCGACGACCACCGGCACGGACACGAGCGCCAGTGCGGCGGAGGCGACCACGAGGTCGCGGGGACGCCGCCCGGACCGGCGGGTCCCCGGTGCGGGCGCCACCCGGTCGAGCAGCCCCCACCCGAGGACGGTCACGACGACGAGCAGCGCGGCGAGCAGGCCGAAGCGGTCGGCGCTGCCGGCGGTCAGCGCGGCCGAGGCCACGACGAGCACGACCGCCCCCACCGGCGCGCTCGCCCGGAGTCGTGGTGCGCGCCCGAGACGGACACCGACGAGCACCGCGACCAGTCCGGTGAGGAGCACGGCCGGTGCGAGGAGGTCGGGCGCGGCGGGAGCCGGGCGGGGACCGGTCGCGAGGCGCGGCACCGCGTCGGCGAGGAGCCGCCACGGCGGCTCACCGGCCGCCGCGTCGCCCGACCGCAGCAGCAGCGTCGTGCCGAGGACGAGCACGGCCAGCGCGGCGAGCGTCGTCACCGTGGTCGATGCCCGCAGCGCGCGCCCGGCCAGCACGACGAGCACCCCGGCCGCGGTCGTCCCCGCGAGGACGACGGCCGGCAGCCATCCGCGGTAGGCCTGGCCGAGGGCGACGGCGCCCACGGCGAGGACGAGCACGGCCCAGCCCGTCTCGGCGAGGCCGGCCGAGCCGCGGTCCGGTGCGGTGGGCGGCGCGGCGCTCATCCGTGCACCACGTCCCACGCGGCGGCGAGCATCCCGGCGCGGGCGCCGCGGACGGCCGCCACCGACCCCACGGCACCGAACGGCGACTCCGGCGCCGGCTCGACCTGGGCCACCACCGGGACGGCGGCGGCGGCCAGCACCCCGGCGGCCTCGGCCGCGGCGATGCCCTGACCCGTGACGAGGACGACGACGTCGAGGTCGCGCGTGCTGACCGAGGCGACGTGCGGCGTGGCGGCAAGGGCTACCTCGGCGAGCGCGTGCGACGCGCGTCGGTCGAGCGCGCCGCCGACGAGGGCGCTGCGCGCCGGGACGTCGACGTCCACCTGACCGCTGAGCGTCTGCAGGCGCACGTGCCGGCCGTCGCCGACCGCCCGCTCGACGAGCCCGGCAGCGAAGTCGACGGCCTCCTCGAAGGACTCGTCGTCGTCGCGGTACGAGGGCGACCGGTCGTCGAGCAGGACGAGGACGTGGGGCAGCGCGGGGTCGGCGTCGTCGCGCACCATGAGGGAGCCGGTCCGCGCGCTGCTGGCCCAGTGGAGGCGGCGCAGGTCGTCGCCGGGGACGTACTCGTGGAGCCCGACGAGGTCGGTGCCGCCGAGCTCGACCCTCTCGTCCTGCCCGGTGGCGGCGCGGCGGGTGCCCCGCGGGAGGGTGTCGAGGCGCACCGGGCGCGGCAGCACGCGCAGCTGCCGCACCTGCCCCACCTCGCGGGTCAGCGCCGCCAGGCCGAGTGGCGCGAGGCTGCGCACGACGAGGGGCCCGACCGCCACCAGCCCGCGCCGGGGGGTCTCGACCTCGTAGACCGACTCGGCCGGCCCACCCTCCCGCGGTGCGTCGAGCGGCACGGGCCGGCTGACGCCGTCGACGAGGTCGACCGCCTCCCGGCGCAGGGGCAGCCGGACGGCCGGCAGGTGGGCCGTGACGACGCAGCGCGCCGGGGTGCCGCGGGGGACGACGAGCGGTTCCACGGTGCGGGTGGCCACCAGCCGGCGGTCACCCCGGACGACCGCCGCCTCGAGGAGGACGAGCAGGACGAGCGCCGCGCCGACCCCCAGCAGCGCCCACCACCGGGTGCCGAGCGCGAGGGCGACGAGGAGCACGCCGGCGAGCAGCGCGACGACGCCGCGCCCGGTCAGCGACGACCGGCGCAGCACCCGCACGAGCCCGGAGCGGCGCGCCATCGCGGCGTCCTCACCCCGCCGTGGGCTGCGGGGCGGGGACCTGCTCGAGGGCCGCGCCGAGGACGTCGGCGGTCGTGTGACCGGCCAGCGCGGCGTCGCGGGTGAGCATCATCCGGTGCGCCAGAACGGGTTCGGCGAGGCGCTGGACGTCACTCGGGACGACGTAGTGGCGGCCCTGCGCGGCGGCGTACACCTGGAGGGCGCGGACGAGCGAGCGCAGGCCACGGGTGCTGGCGCCGAGCCGCACGCGGTCGTCGGCGCGCGTGGCCGCCCCGAGCTCGCGGACGTAGCGGAGGATCGGCTCGGCGACGTGCAACCGCTCGAGGACGGCCGACCATCGCTGCACCTCGTCGGGGCCGCTGACGGTCGGGACGTCGGCCACGTCACCCGCCGTGCTGCCGGGCCGCAGGACGTCGAGCTCGTGCTCGGAGTCGGGGTAGCCGAGCGCGGTCCGCACGAGGAACCGGTCGAGCTGGGCCTCGGGCAGCCGGTAGGTGCCGTCGAGGTCGACGGGGTTCTGCGTCGCGACCACGAGGAAGGGCCGCGGCACGGGGTGCGCCGTGCCGTCGACGGTGACGGTGCGCTCCTCCATCACCTCGAGGAGGGCGGCCTGGGTCTTGGCCGCGGCCCGGTTGACCTCGTCGGCGAGCAGCACGTTGGCGAAGACCGGCCCGGGGCGGAAGCGGATGGAGCCGTCTGCCGGGTGGAAGACGGTGGTGCCGGTGACGTCGGAGGGCAGCAGGTCGGGGGTGAACTGCACGCGGCGGGCGGTGCCGCCGAGGGCCTGCGCGACCGCGCGGGCGAGGGTCGTCTTGCCGGTGCCGGGGACGTCCTCGAGCAGCACGTGCCCACCGGCGAAGACGGCCAGGAGGCAGAGGTCGACGACGTGGCGCTTGCCGTGCACGGCGACCTCGACGGCGTCCGCCACCCGCTCGCGCACCTCGCGGAACGCGGCGACCTCGGTCTCGGTGGCCCACGGGGTCGTGGCGGCGGCGGTCATCGGGGAGCTCCTTCGACGTCGGTCACGGCGTGGACGAGGGTGACGGTTCCGTCGGCGCACCACATCCCCCGCCCGGGGCCGGTCAGCGGCTCCACCGACTGCGTGGGGACCGTGACCGCCATGACCGTACCGTCGAGACCGTCCGGTTGCAGCAGGACGCCGCGACGTGATCGCCGGACGAGCTGGACGACGCCGGGGGTCATCGAGCGGGTGCGGGCGTCGTCGGCGTCGGTGGCCGCGACGACCGCCACGCGGTGCTGGGCGGCCCGCTCGAGCAGGGCGACCAGCGCCGTCAGCTCCGGGCGGTGCTCGAGCTCGCGGTCGAGCCGGTGCGCGTCGTCGAGGAGCAGCAGGTCCCACCCGGCGCCGTCGCGCGGGGCGGCGACCCGCTCCTCGAGCCACGCGGCGAGCGCCTCGGAGTCGCCCAGGTGGTGGATGCCGTGGGGCGCACTGCGGCCGAACCAGGCTGCGGTGGTGGGCGGCTCAGTCGACCGGACCGAGAGCGAGGACAGCCCGGCGAGCACCGACGTCCGCCCGGACCGGGAGCGCCCGGCCACGAGCACCGGTCCCGCGAGCAGGTCCACGACGAGCGGGGAGACGTCGTCGGCGACCACGCCGACCGCCACGCGCGGGCCCTCCGGCACCGGGAGGGCGTGGGCCGGCACGAGGCCGGGCATCGGGGGGACGGTGCCGGATGCCCGGCCGTCGACGACCGGGCGCAGGAGCGCGGCGACCTCCTCGAGCTGGCCCGGCTCGACCGTGCCCGCTCCCCCGGCGACCGTCGCGACCTGGCCGCGCCGGCCGGACCAGACGGCCGCTCCGGCGGGCGACTCGGCGTCGACCAGCCGGTGCGGGACCCCGAGCATCACGTAGTCGTCCTCGGTGGGCATCCGCAGGGTGAGGCGCGAGCCGAACGCTGCGGCCATCGCGGTCGGGACGCCACCGCGGCCGGGAGCGGTCGCCGTGACGTGGATGCCGACCCGCCGCCCGTTCTGCAGCACGGCCTGGAGCATGTCGGTGTGCGAACGCCGCACCGCGCCACCGCCGTCGAGCAGGTCGACGAGGGCGGGGAGGTTGTCCACGAGCAGGTGGACGCGCGGCAGCGGGCGCCCCGCGCGGGCCAGCGCCGCGAGGTCCGCCGCCCCCGCGGCGGCCAGCGCGGCCGAGCGGTCCTCGACCGTCGCCCGCAGCACGCGGAGCAGCCGCAGGATGCGGCCGACGTGCTGCTCACCGACGACGCTCGCGACCGTCGGCAGGGCCTCGAGGACCCCGAGCCCGCCGCCGGCCATGTCGATGCCGTAGACGTAGGGCGCGACGCCGTCGGGGGCGTGCGCATCGACGAGCGAGGCGGTGGCCGCGACCGTGCGCAGCAGCTCGGTCTTGCCACTGCCGGACGCGCCGTGGACGAGCAGGTGGCCGGCGGCGGCGTAGTCGACGGCCAGCCGCGGCTGGGTCTGGCGCTGCGGGTCGTCGGCGAGGCCGAGCGGCGCCCATCCGCTGTGGGACAGCCGTGCCGACGCCACGAGGCCGGCCGGGTCGAGGAGCAGCTCGGTCGGCAGCGCGGGCAGCCAGGGGCGCCGAGGGGCGGGCGAGCCGAGGCGCTCGTGGGCGCTCCGGATGGTTCGCACGCAGCGGTCGAGGTCGGTGCGGGGGTCGAGCCGGTCGGTCCCGGTCCCCGTAGTGTCCCCGTTCCGCGCCGCGGTGAACGGCCGGACGAGGGCCGCCGCGCTCTCGGTGCGCAGCGGCTCGCGCGCACCGACCCATGCGGCCTGGACCATCTCGGCGGTGCCGTGGCCGGTGCGCCGCACCCAGGCCCGTCCCGGCGTCCGACGCGAGATGTGCGCGGCGTCCGGGGTGTCGATCACGTCGCGGCTGTCCTCGTCGGAGGCGATGCGCAGCGCGATCCGCAGGTCGGTGTTCGCGCGGATGGCGGGGGTGACGACGCCCGCCGGCCGCTGGGTCGCCAGCAGCAGGTGCATCCCGAGCGAGCGACCGCGCTGCGCCAGGTTCACCATCCCCTCGACGAACTCGGGCACCTCGGCGGTCAGGGCGGCGAACTCGTCGATGCAGATGAGCAGCGCGGGCGGTGCGAGCTCGGGGTGCTCGCGCTCGAGGTGCACGAGGTCCTTGGCCCCGTGCTCGGCCAGCAGCTCCTCGCGGTGGGCGATCTCGGCACCGAGCGAGGTGAGCGCCCGCTGGACGAGCGCCGGCGTGAGGTCGGTGATGTAGCCGACGGTGTGCGGCAGGTCGGCGCACTCGCGGAACGCGGCGCCGCCCTTGTAGTCGACGAGGAGGAAGGTCAGCCGGCTCGGCGGGGTGTTCGCGGCGAGCGAGCACAGGAGGGTCTGCAGCAGCTCGGACTTGCCCGACCCGGTCGTCCCCGCGACGAGGCCGTGCGGGCCGTCCTCGCGCAGGTCGAGGGTCACGACCCCGTCGACCCCGGCGCCCACCTGGGCCCGCAGCCCGGTGCTCGCCCCCCAGCGCCCGATGACCGCCTCGACGTCGTCGAGATCGGCGAGGTCGGCCATCAGGTCGGGGAGCCGGACGCGCGACGGCAGGGCGGAGTCGGCCGGGAGGACGGCGGCCTCGTCGACCTTGCCGGTGACGAGTCGGGCTGCGCGCCAAGCGTCCCCGAGCGCCAGCGCGTCCGTGGTGTCGAGGTCGCTGCGGCCACCGCGGTCGCGGACGGACAGGTGGCGGCCGGCCAGGTCGAGCAGCAGGCCCGTGCTCGCGGGAACGGTGGACGGGTCGTCACCGAGGAGGACGAGGTGCAGCCGGCGCTCGGCGGCGACCGCGGCGGCGGCCTCGATGCTGCGCCGCTGGAGCCCCGCGGCGGAGTCGACGAGCAGCACGGTGTGCCCGTGGCCGCCGTCCTCCGCGAGCAGCCGGTCGAGCAGGCGCTGGCCGTCGGAGGCCCCCACGGCGATCGACGGCTCGCCGCCGACGCGCGGGCGGGCGTGCGGCATCCACCGCAGCCAGGTCTCGTGGTGCGCGCGTCCCGGCGAGAGCACGGCGGCGACCGAGACGTCGACCGGCGAGTGGTCGAGGCAGACCCGGGCGAGCAGGGCCCGGGCCGCGGCGTCCACCGCGTCGTCCGGCCCGACGAGCGCGACGAGGCCGGCCGCGAGGGGGGCGAGCACGGGGGTGTCGGGGATGGTGCGGCGGCGCTCGAGCTCGGCCTGGACCTCCTCGGTGACCTCCTCGTCGCCGCCCTCGCGCAGGGTGGCGGTGAGCAGGGCGGGGACGGGGCCGCGGCCGACACGGACGGCCAGGTAGTCGGGGCCGTCCTCGCGGCGGGCCCACAGCGTGCCGTCGCGGTTGCCGGCCCGGCGCAGCAGGACCGGCGGGTCCGGGTGGTCGGTGACGGCTCGGTGGTGCTGCTCGGCGGCCTGGGCGTCGACCCGGTCGGTGACGAGCGCGACCCGGCGGCGCCACGACGCCAGCGCCGCCTCGTGCTCCTTGCGGGCGGTGCGCCGCTGCTGCCACCAGCCGGCGAACATCACGAGTGGCCAGGCGAAGACGTACGTGAGCGCGAAGGGGCTGCGGGTCTGCAGGTAGAGGCCGACGCCCATGACGACCGGCAGCGCGACCATGGCCCACTGCAGGGGGGTCGGCCTCGGCTTCGTCGGGGGCGAGGGCACCTCGACGTCGTCGACCTCGAGGGCCGCGCCGAAGCGCGGGCTGCGGTACACGGACACCGACGCCGGGTCGGCGGTGGCATCGCGGTCGAGGACGAAGGTCGTGCCGCCGACGACCACCGGCGTCCCGACGGGCAACGGCGTCGCGCGGGTGACGGGGACGCCGTCGACGAGCGTGCCGTTGGCCGACCCCTCGTCGACGACGGTCGGCTCACCGGTGAGGTCGAGGCGGGCGTGGCGGGCGGAGACCAGCGGGTCCGTGAGGCGGACGGTGGCGTCGGTGGCCCGGCCGACGACGACGGAGGGGGTGGTGATGCCGATGGTGCGCCCCGCGTCCGGGCCGTCGACGACGCGCAGCACGGCGCGGACCTCGCGCGAGGGCGCCGGGCGCTCCAGCCATCCGCTCGGGACGGTGACGACGTCGACGAGGTCACCGGTGCGCATCGCGCACTCGCTGAGCCGGGCCGCGGCCGGCCAGGGGCGCCCGGCGCTGGTCGGCACGACGAGCAGGTCACGCCGGTCCGGGGCGAGGTGCCCGCCGAGGGCCCGGGCCAGGTCGGCGACCGTGGCGTGCGGCTGGGCCTCGACGGTCACGTCGACCGCCGGCAGGTCGGTCTCCGCGGCGGGGCTGACCGAGAGCGTCCAGGTGGGCATCGGCGATGGTCCTCTCGGTCGGGTGTGGTCGGGACGGTCGGACGGGGTGCCGGCCCCCTGGTCGGCACCCCGTCCCGCGTGCTCAGGCCGCGGAGACCTTCTCCTGGTCCTCGGCCTGGGTCTTGATGAGCGTCGAGAACGCCCGCAGCGCCTCGACGACGCTCTGCAGCGCGCGGACCTGGTCGGTGTCCCAGCTCTGCCGGGTGCGGTCGGCATCCGGTCCGCGCCAGTCGAACCCGCGGATGGCCTGGGTGAGCTGGGTGGCGGTCTGCTCGAGCTCGCCGGCCTTCGCGTCGAGGACCACGGCGCAGTTGCGGCCGCCGTCGACGTCCATTCCCTTGAACATGTCGTTCTCCTTCGTGGTGGTGGGGTCGCCCCCGGGTGTGGGTGGTGCGGTGGTCGTGCGGGTGGGTCAGGTGGTGCGCGGTGTCAGCGGGCCGGGAGGATGCGCGAGCGCACCTTGGCGGCCGCCTCCCCCGCGGTGATGCCGCCGACGCCGTCGAGGTCGACGCCCCGGTTGGCCCGGTAGGCCCTGGTGCCCTCGCGGAAGAGGACGCCGTCGGGGTCGTTGACCGCGTGGCCGGCGAGGACCTTGGAGTACAGGCCCTCGACGGTGGTGTACCGGCCGTTCCCGAAGTACTTCTCGACGTAGTCGAGTTGCTGGACGGGGGTCATCCGGGTCAGCGCGGCCGAGGTCGTGCCGAGCCCGCGGGCGGTGTCGGGCATGAACTGGATGAGCCCGCGCGCGCTGCCGCCGGCCATGTTCCGCTGCGCCGGGTCGAACGAGCCGCCGGTCTCGAAGCTCATGACCGCCATGAGGTCCTCGGGCTTGCACCCGAGCTTCGTGGCGATCTGCTCGGTGCGGCGCAGGAACTCGGGGGTGACCCGCTCGTTGCCCTCGACGCCCTTGATCCGGGTGTAGTCGAAGCCGTTCGGCGAGGTGAGGCCAGTTCCCTGGCCACCGCGTCCCGCGAGGGCTGCCGCACCGCCCACGCCGAGGGCCCCTGCGGTGCCGGCCGCGGCGTAGGTGCCGGTGCTGGCACCGTCACCGGTGGTCGCGCCGGCGACCGGTGTCGACCCCGCGCCGAGGGCCGCGCCGGAGCCGACCTGGCCGCCGTCGTAGGAGCTGGTGTCGGCGGCCGACCCTCCGGCCGTGCCCGCGGTGGTGTCGGTACCGGCACCGAGGGCGCTGCCGGTCGAGGTCCCCGGCTCGAGGGTCGAACCGCCCCCGCCGGTGCTCGTCCCGGCGCCGCCGCCGCTGCTTCCGGCGCCGGAGCCGCCCGTGCCGAGGGCTCCGCCGGCGCCGCCCCCGGTGAACGTGCCACCGGTGCCGCTGCCCGTGCTCGCGCCCGACGTCGCGCCGGCCGTGCCGGCGCTCGCGCCGACCCCGGTCGTGGACGAGCCGTCGTAGGTCGAGCCGTTCGCGGCGGGCGTGCCCGGGGTGGCGCCCGGGTCGCTCGACCCGGTGGCGCCGGGGACGGTGGCCCCGGCACCGGTGCCGCCGGGGAAGCTCATCACCGGCGGTGTGTCGGTGGCGTTCGTCTGCGGCAGCTGCGGCGACTGGTAGCGCGGGAGCGCCGAGAGGTCGACGTCCTTGCCGGCGCTCACCTCGTCCTGGGCCTGGGCGTTGGCGCCGAGGACCTGGGCGAAGGCCTTGAGCGCCATCGAGATCTTCTTGAGCCACGGGATGACGGTGCCCTCGAGGTACGCGGCGTACGCGGCACTCGAGCCCCCCGTCCAGAACGACATGGCCTTGAGGACGACGACGAGCGCGGTGAGGAACATCGTCACCTGGTCGGCGACCTTGGCCGCCTCCAGGCAGTCCTTCTGGACGTCCCGCATCTCGTCGGTGTCGGCTCCGAGGATCATCGTGCACCTCCTTCGTGGTGTGAGGGTTCTGGCTGACGTCGAGGACGCTAGGCGTGGCAATCCGACGGCGACAAGGGTTCGGACGGAGGAACATTCCGCCTTGCTGCTCGTGGATCGCCTGTCGCACAACGACGTCCGGACGCACGACAGGGCCCGCCCTCCGGTCGGAGGACGGGCCCTGCGAGTGAGGCGGGGGTCAGGAGCTGACGGCGTCCTGGGCGTCGGCCTGCCGGCGCATCGCGTGCGCGTTCTCCTCGATGGAGGCCGTCGCGGCGTGCACCTGGGGGGCGCAGGTCTCCATGTCGGCGCAGAAGCTCTTGTAGTCGCTTCCCTCCCAGCCGAGTCCCTGCACGCGCGTAACGAGCGTGCCGAACATCTGGGCCACCCCCTGGGCGTGGCTGTCCATGCCGCGCGCGTACTGGCGGGCCTCGTCGGTGTCCATGCCCTGCATGCGAGCGGTCATGGCGTCCCTCCTCGTCGGTGCGGGTCGCCGGTCGACCCGATGCCGGGACGGTAGGCGCCGCGGCCCACCCGGCGCGAGGGTCAGGCGGGCGGAACCTTCCGGGTCCTCGCGGCCTGCTCGACGTCCTCGAGGTCCTCGACGGTCACGAGGCGCACCTCGGCGGCGCGCCGGCCGATGGCGAAGCGGACGTTCTGCGCGCGCCCGCCACCGAGGAGGAAGGGGTCGTCCGGCCCGAAGGCCAGCCGGCTGATCGAGCGGATGCTGTCGTCGACCCGCTGGCTGCGGTCGAGGTTCCACGCGTACCCGTGCCAGCCGAGGACTCGTTCGTAGATCTCGCGGTTGGACGGCGGGCGCGGGTAGTCGTCGGTGCCGGTGAGCCAGGGCTCGGCGAGCGCGAGGGCGACGAACCACTCGCGCGTGCGGGCCTCCAGCCGGGGTGCCGGGGCGGTGGCGCCGTCCTCGCCGGCGAGCGCGCGCTCCGGCGGCGGGCCGGCCGGCTCGGGGTCCTCGGACGCGACGTCGACGACGACCTGGAGGTCGTCGAAGACCCCCGGCTCGCGCTCGCGCCCGCGCAGCACGACGAGCGCGTTCTCGCCCTCGTCGAGCAGGGCGGACATCCCGTCGGTGACGGTGACGCGGCGGGCACCGCCCGGGGCGTCGAAGAGGCTGGACAGCTGGGCCTCGGTGGAGCCGCGCCAGCGCAGCCGGACGATCTCCTCCCCCACCTCCAGCGCGCCGAGGACGCGCGAGACGTGCGGCGCGCAGCGGGGCAGGGCCAGGGCGGTGGCCCGCAGCTGGTGGTCGGCATCGAGGTCGTCGAGCGCCCGGTGCGGGGCGCGCCCGAACCACAGGGTCTCGCCGGTGCCGAGCACCACCGTGGGCAGCCCCCCACCGCGCAGGGTCACCCGCAGCACGTCGCCTCCCCCGCGTCCGCCAGTGCCACCATGCGGCCATCCTGTCAGCGGCTGTGCCTGCCCACCCGTCGAGAGGAGAGAACACGCCGCCTGCGTCCAGCGTCCCGCGGCGTGTTCTCTACTCTCGACGGGTGGAGGTGCGAGCGGAGGAGGGCGGGATGGGCCGGCGCGGTGGCCGACGGACGGGATGGGCGCTGCTGGCGCTCGGTGTCGTCCTGATGGTCGGGGCGAGCCTCTGGGCCCCCGCGCAGCCCGAGGTCCTGACCAGCGGCGCCTGCGAGGTCGCGCCGTGCGGCACCCTCGAGGACCCGGCACGGTGGCAGGCGGCCTGGCTGCCGTGGGCCCTCGGGGCCCTGGCCTGCCTGCTCGCCACCACGCTCAGGGCGGCACCCGGCGCGCCGCCACGGTGGCCCGAGGTCGTCCTGGCCCTGCTCCTGCTGCCCGTGCTCGGCGTCGCGCTGCTGGTCGTCGCGGTCGTCGTGTCGTGGTCCACGTCCGTCCACGGTGCGGCCACGGTGCTCGTGCTCGGTCTGGTCCTGCCGGTCGGCGCACGGGTCGCCGAGACCGCCAAGGGGCTCGCCCGGCGCCGTGACCTGCGCGATTCCGCGGTTCCCAGCCCCCTCACGTAGCGTCGTCGGGTGCCTTCGCGACCCACCCCCCGCCCTCGCACCGCCGCCCTGGCCCTCACCGGCGCCCTGGCCGTCGCCCTGACCGGATGCTCCGGTGGCTCGCCGTCCGCCGCCACGAGCCCGAGCGCCACGACCCCGTCGGCCACCCCGACCACCGCGAGCCCGACGCCGACGCCCACCCCCACCTGCGTCGAGACCACGCTGGAGTCCCTCGACGAGGACCAGCGGCTCGGCCAGCTCCTCATGGTCGGCTTCGACACCAACGCCGACCTGTCCTCGCTCGACGAGGAGATCGGCCAGGACCACGTCGGCAACGTCATCTACCTCGGCGGCTGGGAGGGCGCGGACAAGGTCGAGCGCACCTCGAAGCACCTCCAGGGGCTGGTGTCCGAGAAGGCCACCGGCGACGTCGGCCTGATGGTCGCCGCCGACCAGGAGGGCGGCGAGGTCCACCAGCTGCGCGGCGAGGGGTTCACCCGCCCGCCGACCGCTCGCGACCAGGCGCAGATGTCGTCCGCACAGCTCACGAAGGCCGCCACCGGCTGGGCGAAGGAGCTGCGGGCCGTCGGCGTCAACGTCAACCTCGCGCCGGTCACCGACACCGTGCCCGAGAGCCTCGGCCGCGGCAACGAGCCCATCGGCAAGTACGGCCGGCAGTACGGGTCGGACCCGAAGACGGTCGAGAAGGCGTCGGCCGCCTTCATCGAGGGGATGCTCGACGGCGGTGTCGAGGCCACGGTCAAGCACTTCCCCGGCATCGGGCGGATCCGCAACAACACCGACTTCAACGCGAGCGGCATCACCGACGCGACGACCTCGGCCGACGACCCGTACCTCGAGCCGTTCGCCGCGGGCGTCGAGGCGGGTGCCGGCCTGGTCATGACCAGCTCGGCGAAGTACACGAAGCTCGACCCGGGCGTGCCCGCGATGTTCTCCGAGAAGATCGTCACCGGCCTGCTCCGCGAGAAGCTCGGCTTCGACGGGGTCGTCATCACCGACGACGTCAACGCGGAGTCGGTCCGGGCCACGCCGCCCGGCGAGCGGGCCGTGAAGGTGCTCGCCGCGGGCGGGGACATCGTCCTCACCGGTGACGCCTCGACGGCGCCCGCGATGCTGAAGGCGCTGAAGGCGCAGGCGACGGCCGACGACGACTTCGCGGCCACGCTCGACGCCTCCGTCGAGCGGGTCCTCACCCTCAAGGACCGGATGGGGCTGCTGCCCTGCTCGGGCACTCCCCAGGACTGACCGGCTCGCCTAGGCTCGACGGGGTGACGGACACCTCCACCGCAGCCCCCGCCCCCAGCGGCACGCCGGCCCCCGACGCCCCGGTCATCGTCCTCGTCTCCGGCGAGCACGCGGAGACCCTGCGCGAGGAGTTCTGGCGCTACTCGCGCGAGTACGACCTGCGCGCGACCACCTCGTGCTCCGAGGCCGAGGCGGCCACCGCGGCCGCGCTCGCCGAGGGGCGCCGGGTCGCGATGTTCGTCAGCGACTCGCAGCTGCCCGACGAGGAGAACGTCCTCGCCGCCTTCGGTCGCTGGCGGGCGCTCGTGCCCACGGCCCGCCGGCTCATCGTCTCCCCGTACGACCGCTTCCTCGCCGACGCACCACGACTGCGGGCAGGCATGGCCAAGGGCAAGTACGACGCCTACCTCCTGATGCCCCGCGGCACCCGGGACGAGGAGTTCCACCACTCGGTCACCGAGCTGCTCAGCGACTGGGGCTGGACCACCACCGACCCCGACGTCGTCGTCGCCAAGGTCGTCGCGCCGGCCGGCGACCCGCTGGCCGTGGAGATCCGCGACTTCTTCGACCGGATGGGTCTGCCGAGCCGGGTCGTGTTGCCGGACAGCGAGATCGGCCGGCACGTCGGCGAACACTTCGGGCCCGACGACGGGTACCCGCGCATCTGGGCGGTCAACCGCGACCCCGTCGTCGCGACGTCCGTGCGCGACGTCGCCCGGTCGTTCTTCGAGACCTCGGCCGAGCGCGACCTCGACGCCGCGGCCGGTGACGGCACCGGCGTGGTGGACCTCGCGGTCGTCGGTGGCGGTCCGGCCGGGCTGGCGACCGCGGTGTACGGGGCGTCGGAGGGTCTCTCGACCGTCGTCCTCGACTCCAGCGCCATCGGCGGCCAGGCCGGCACCAGCTCGATGATCCGCAACTACCTCGGCTTCCCGCGCGGCGTCTCCGGGATGCGGCTCGCCCAGCGCGCCCGCAACCAGGCGCTGCGCTTCGGGACCCGCTTCCACACCGGCTGGGAGGTCGAGGAGCTTGTCGCCGGGACCGACGGCGCGCCACACCTGTTGCGGGGCAGCGACTTCGAGCTGGCCGCCCGCTCGGTCGTCGTCGCGTCCGGCGTGCGGTACCGGCACCTCGGGGTGCCGTCCGTCGAGGCGCTGGTAGGGCGCGGCGTCAACTACGGGGCCGCGATGTCGCTCTCGCGCGAGATGGAGGACCAGGACGTGGTCGTCGTGGGCGGTGGCAACTCCGCCGGCCAGGCCGCGGTGCACCTCGCCCGGTTCGCCCGCTCGGTGACGATCGCCGTCCGCCGACCGGCCCTTGCCGAGACGATGTCGGCCTACCTCGTCGGCGAGATCGAGTTCAACCCCCGCATCACCGTCTCCCCGTGCACGCGGGTCGTCGACGGCGGCGGGGACGGCCGGCTCGAGTGGCTCGAGCTCGAGGACACCACCACGGGGGCGCGCGAGCGCCGTTCCGTCGGAGGCCTGTTCCTGCTGCTGGGCGCCGAACCGCACTGCGGGTGGCTGCCGGACGTCGTGGCGCGGGACGAGCGGGGGTTCGTGCTCACCGGGCGCGACGTGCCCAAGGGGCTCTGGGCCGACGGCCTGCCGCCGGAGAACCTCGCGACGAGCGCGCCGGGCATCTTCGCCGCCGGCGACGTGCGGGCCGGCTCGATGAAGCGGGTGGCGGCGGCCACGGGCGAGGGCGCCTCCGTGGTGCCGCTCGTCCACGCCTGGCTGTCGCCCGGCGAGGCCTGACCCGACAGCCGCCTCACGCGGAGACGCGGGTCACCGGCATCGAGGAGTCGGCGGGGATCGTGAGTTCCGAGGGCGTCCGCCCCTTGAGGACCATCTGCGCGCCGAGTGCCGCGACCATCGCGCCGTTGTCGGTGCAGAGCCCCGGCCGGGGCACACGCAGCTCGATGCCGGCCGCGTCGCACCGCTCCTGGGCCATCGCGCGCAGCCGCGAGTTCGCCGCGACCCCGCCCCCGATCTGGAGGTGCCCGACGCCGTGCTCGCGGCAGGCGTCGATCGCCTTGCGCGTCAGGACGTCGGTGACCGCCTCCTGGAAGCTGGCAGCGACATCGGCGAGCGGGACCGCCTCTCCCGCAGCCTCCTTGGCCTGCACCCACCGGGCGACGGCGGTCTTGAGCCCGGAGAACGAGAAGTCGAAGCGGTGGCGCTCCATGTCCCGGCCGGAGGTGAGACCGCGCGGGAAGTCGATGCTCACCTGCCCGTCGCGTGCCGCCCGGTCGATGTGCGGCCCCCCGGGGAACGGCAGGCCCAGCACCCGGGCCACCTTGTCGAAGGCCTCGCCGGCGGCGTCGTCGATGGTCGAGCCGAGGCTGCGGACGTCGTGCGTGACGTCCGGGACGAGGAGCAGCGAGGAGTGCCCGCCGGAGACGAGCATGGCCAGTGTCGGTTCGGGGAGCGGCCCGTGCTCGACGATGTCGACGGCCACGTGGCTCGCGAGGTGGTTGACGCCGTGCAGCGGCACACCGAGGGCCAGGGCGAGGGCCTTGGCCGACGCCACGCCGACCATCAGGGCCCCGGCCAGCCCGGGCCCGGACGTCACGGCGACCGCATCGACGTCGCGCAGCGTCACCCCGGCCTCGCGGCAGGACCGCTCGATCGTGGGCACCATCGCCTCGAGGTGGGCGCGCGAGGCGACCTCCGGGACGACACCACCGAAGCGCGCGTGCTCGTCGACGCTGCTCGCGATGGCGTCGAAGAGCAGGGTCTCACCGCGGACGAGGCCGACGCCGGTCTCGTCGCAGGAGGTCTCGATGCCGAGCACCAGGGGCTGGTCGGTCATCACCGGTCTCCGTTCTGCTGGAGGGACTTCCGCATGACCAGCGCGTCGACGGCGCCCTGGTCGTAGTAGCCGCGACGCCGGCTGACGACGGCGTACCCGGACGACGCGTACAGCGAGGTCGCGGGCTCGTTGTCGGCGCGGACCTCGAGCATCACGTGCTCGGCACCGCGCCCTCCGGCCCGCCGCTCGAGCTCGTCGAGCAGGCGGCGGCCGAGGCCGAGCCCGCGGGCGGCCGGGGCGACGGCCACGGTCATGACGTCCGAGACCTCGCCACCGTGGTCGAGCCCGCCGTACCCGAGGAGGTCGGCGGGCACGTCCGCACCCGGGACCGCGTTGGCCACGACGTAGTCACGCCGCGGTCGCCCGGCCAGCTCGGACCACCAGGACCGCTCGGACCAGGCGTCGTCCGGGAAGAGGGCCACCTCGAGCGCGGCGAGGCCGGACAGGTCGGTCCACCGCGCGTCGCGCACGACGACCGTGTCGAGCGTGCTCATCGGGCGGCGCGCTCAGCCGTCGTCAGGGCGTCCGGGCGGCGCAGGTAGAGGGGCTCGACCGGCATGTCGCGGCCCTCGGCCAGCCCGCCGACGACGAGCTCGGCGAGGTCCGCGGCCACCGCCTCGACCCATCCGACGCGGTGCGGCAGCAGCTCGGGGTAGAGCACCGGCCCGGCACCGGCGGTCGGCAGCGCGCGCACCTCGGCGGGCAGGTCGGCGGGGCGGTCGACGGCGGGGGCCGTGAGCGCGCGGGCGCCGTCCGGCCCGAGGGCGTAGCGGGCCCAGTACACCTCGCGACGCCGGGCGTCGGTGGCGACGAGGATGTCGCCCTCGAGGTCACCCCGACAGCCGTGGGCGATGACATCGAGGCTGCAGACACCGTGCACGGGGATGCCGAGCGCGTACCCCATCGTGACGGCCGTGACCATCCCGACCCGCAACCCCGTGAACGGGCCGGGGCCGGTTCCGACGCCGATGTCGGTGAGGTCGCCGGGCGTGACCCCGCCGGCGTCGAGGACGTCGGCGACGAGCGGCGCGAGGCGCTCGGTGTGCCCGCGCGGGTCCTCCACGCCGGCGCTGGTCACGACGTCGGTGCCGTCGTGGAGCGCCACCGAGATCATCGCGGTGGAGGTGTCGAGGGCGAGGATCAGCACGGCTCTCCTCCAAGGGGATCGAGCGGGTCGGGTTGCGGCGCAGCGGAACCAGCGTCCTCGACGCCGGCCACATCGGACGCCGTCCACCGGCCGCCGATGCCGGTCACGGTGGCGGTCCGGACCTCGGTGGCCGGGTCGACGTCGAGGACGACCTCGAGCCGGTCCTCGGCGAGCCCCTCGGCGAGCCCGTGCCCCCACTCGACGACGGTGACGCTCTCCTCGACGGAGGCGTCGAGGTCGAGGTCGTCGAGCTCGAGGCCACCGCCGAGCCGGTAGGCGTCGACGTGGACCAGCGGCGGGCCGCCGACGGTGGACGGGTGGACCCGGGCGATGACGAAGGTCGGCGACGTCACCGCGCCCCGCACGCCGAGGGCCTCCCCGAGTCCCTGCGTCAACGTCGTCTTCCCCGCGCCGAGCCCGCCGGTGAGGACGAGCAGGTCGCCCGCGCGCAGCATCCGCCCGAGGGCGGCCCCGAGGGCCTGGGTGTCCTCGACCTCGGGCAGCACGAACCGTCGGGCGCTCACGACGCGGCCTCCTTGCGGGCGCGGGAGGCCCGGCGCTTCTTGGAGATGTCCTGCACGGTGCGGCGCACGCGGGGCTTGCTGCCGACGGCCACGCCCTCGGCGACCGCGCGCTGCGCCCGGTGCACCAGGGCGAGGAGCTGTTCGGTGACGACCTCGGGGTGCTCGAGCATGAGGATGTGCCCGGCGTCCTCGACGACGACGTGCTCCGCGCCCGGGAGCAGCCGCACGATCTCCTCGGAGTGCGAGGCGGGCGTGATGAGGTCGCCGGCGCCGTTCATCACGAGGACCTCGACACCGGCGAGGCCGGTGAGGAGGGGCGAGAGGTCGAGGGCATCGATGTCGGGGAGAAAGGCGGCCATGACGTCGAACGGCGTCGCGAAGATCATCTCGGCGACGAGGTCGACGACCTCCGGCTCGACGGGCGAGTCGAAGGCCCAGCGCGCGACCGCGAGGTCCTGGACGCCCTTGCCCATCTTGCGGATCAGGCCGATGGGCCCCGCGTGCCGCGAGAGCCGCGTCAGCAGGCCCGGGCCGACCGAGCCCACGATGCGCCCCGCCAGCGGCCCGAGCCCGAACTCGGTCACCTCGTGGCCGCCCGGCGAGGTGGAGACGAGGGCGGCGGCGAGCACGCGGTCGCGCACGACGTCGGGGTGGTGGCCGGCGAAGGCCATGACGCTCATGCCGCCCATCGAGTGGCCGATGAGCACCACCGGGCCGGTGGGGCAGGCCGCCTCGAGCACCTGCGCCAGGTCGCGACCGAGCCGCTCGATGGTGCAGGAGGCGAGGTCGGGCTGCGCCGAGCGGCCGTGCCCGCGCTGGTCGTAGCTGACGACGCGCATCCCGGCCTCGACGAGCGCCTGGCGCTGGAGCACCCAGGAGCGCATCGTCAGGGCGAAGCCGTGCACGAGGACCACCGTGGGCGCGCGGCCCGCGAGGTGGCGGCGTCCGCGGCTGGACTGCCCGGGGGCGTCGATCTCGACGTGGAGGTCGACGCCGTCGTCCGTGGTGACCACGAGGGCCTCGGTGGCGGTGTGCGCCCACCCGAGCGGCGAGGTGCCGTCGGTGCGGGGGGCGCGGCCACGCAGCCCTCGGGAGGTCACGGCCCCGAGCGCGAGGCCGACCGGTCCGCGGCCCATCAGGCCTCGCCCTCGGCGCCGGTGACGACCCGCGGGAGCCGGGGGCCCATGCGGGTGACGACCTCGTAGTTGATGGTGCCGGCCGCCTCGGCCCAGTCCTGCGCGGTGGGCTCGCCGTCGGCACCCCGGCCGAGGACGGTGACCTCGTCGCCGGGCGCCGCGTCGGAGTCCGGGCCGAGGTCGAGGACGAACTGGTCCATGCAGACCCGGCCGGCGATGGGGTGGCGGCGGCCGTGGACCTGCACCGGACCGGCGTTGCCCGCGTGGCGCGGGATGCCGTCGGCGTAGCCCAGCGGGACGAGGCCGAGCACCGTGTCGCGGTCGGTCGTGTACTCGTGGCCGTAGCTGACGCCCTGCCCGGCGCGGGCGCGCTTGACCTGGGTGAGCCGCGCCGTGACGCGCATCGCCTCGCGCAGGCCGAAGTCGGCGGGGCTGCCGAGGTCGGGCACGGGCGAGAGGCCGTAGACCGCCAGCCCGGGGCGGACGAGGTCGAAGTGGGCGCTCGCGTTGGTGAGCGTGGCGGCGGAGTTGGCGAGGTGACGCAGGCCGGGGTCGACGCCGGCACGCTCGAGCTCGGCGACGGCCTCGACGAAGCGCTCCTGCTGGGCCCGCACGGTGGGGTGCTGCGGCGCGTCGGCCCAGGCGAAGTGCGACCAGGTGCCGGTGACCTCGACGGCGCCCTCGGCGACGGCGCCGGCCAGGGCGCGGGTGAACTCGCTCCAGTCGGTGAGGACTCCGCCGCGGCCCAGGCCGGTGTCGACCTTGGCCTGGACGCGGACGGGGCGGCCGCGCTCGCGGGCGACGGCGAGCACGGCCTCGAGGTTCCAGGCGCTGCCGACGGTGACGTCGATGCCGGCGTCGGCGGCGGCCGCGATGTCGGCCTGCGGCGGGTAGATCCACGTGAGGAGCGGGGCCTCGACGCCCGCGCGGCGCAGGGCGAGGGCCTCGTCGAGCTGGGCGACGCCGAGCCAGGAGGCGCCGCCGGCGAGGGCGGCGCGGGCGGCGGTGACCAGGCCGTGGCCGTAGGCGTCCGCCTTGACGACGGCGAGGACCTGGGCCGGGGCCGAGCGGCGGACCAGCTCGGCGACGTTGTCGCGGATGGCGGCGGCATCGACGCTCACCCACGCGGAAGCACCCGCGGGCGCGGGGGCAGGGGTGGGCGCGAGGTGCGGTGCGGCGGCGCCGTGGTCGTCGGTCATGAGCCCGCCCAGTCTAGGACCGGCGGCCCGGCCGGGAGGGGCCACCCCGGCACAGAAGGGTGTCCGTCCCGGACTCCGGTCGCCCCGTCCGCGATCCCGGTCACCACGTCCACGATCCCGGTCACCACGTCAGGGATCCCGGTCGCCAGGTCCGCGATACCGATCGCCACGTCAGGGATCCCGGTCGCCACGTCAGGGATACCGGTCACCACGTCAGGGATCCCGGTTCCCAGGTCCGCGATACCGGTCGCCACGTCAGGGATCCCGGTCGCCACGACCGCGATACCGGTCGCCGCGTCAGGGATCCCGGTCGCAGCGTCCGGTTCTCCGGAGGACACCCGTCGCGCCGGGCCCGCCGTGGCCCATCGCTCCCGCCGGACGCGCCCCGCGCATGGAGCCCCGCTCAGCGCCTCAGCAACCCCGCCACCGTCGCCGGCAGGGCGTGGGCCACCGCGAGCGCGCGCACCGGGCCCCCGGGGTTGGCCCGGTCCGCGGCCACCCCGTGCACGAGGGCTCCGAGCGCCCCCGCCTCGTCGGCGGGCAGCCCCGCCGCCAGCAGCGCCCCCAGCACGCCCGCGAGCACGTCCCCGGCCCCGGCGGTCGCGAGCCACGGCGGCGCATCGGCCTGGGACCACACGGTGGCCCCCTCCCCGGGCGGCACGACCAGCGTCGTCGCGCCCTTGAGCAGCACCGTCGCACCGGTCAGCGCGGCCAGCCGCCGGGCCGAGCGCAGCGGCGCGCCCTCGACCTCGGCCCGCGACATCTCCGAGCCACCGAGCCGCGTGAGCAGCCGCGCGCACTCCCCCGCGTGCGGCGTCAGCAGCGTCACCCGCTCGCGGCGCCGCCGGACCACCCCCTCGTCGAGCAGGTCGAGCCCGCCGGCGTCGAGGACGACCGGCTCCTCGCCCCCGAGCGCGTCGCGCGCCACGTCGAGCTGTGCCTTGGACCCCACCGCGCGCGACTGCGTGTCGAGCCCGGGCCCGACCACCCACGCCTGCACCCGCCCGGCACCGTGCGTCGCCTCCGGCACGGCGGCGCGCACGAGCCCGGTGGGCGCCGGCGTGCCGACGTAGCGCACCATCCCGACCCCGGCCCCGACCGCCGCGGTGACACAGAGCACCGCCGCGCCCGTGTACGACTCCCCGCCGGCCACGACCCCGAGCACCCCCCGCGAGTACTTGTCGTCCCCCGCGCCGGGCACCGGCCAGAGCGCGGCCACGTCGTCGTGGTCCAGCCGCCGCACCACCGGCTCGGCCTCCACCTCGACCCCGATGTCGACGACGGTCAGCACACCGCACGCCTGCTCGGTGGGCGGCAGCAGGTGCACCGGCTTGGCGACCGAGAAGGTGACCGTCTCGTCGGCCATCACCCCGTCGGCGTCGAGCACCCCGCCCGCCGGGTCCTGGCCCGACGGCAGGTCGACGGCCAGCACGTACGCCGAGTCCGGCACGGCCTCGACCCACGCGGCCGCCCACTCCGGCAGCCCGGGGCGCGCCCCGATCCCCAGCACACCGTCGAGCACCAGGTCGGCCTCGCCCACGGCCGCGGCGTCGGTGGTCAGCACCACCCCGGCGGCCTCGGCCGCCGCCCGCGCGCCCTCGTGCACCGTCTCGTGGTGCACCGCGACGGCGCTCCACCCTGCCTCGGCCAGCCGGGCCGCGGCGTAGAGCGCGTCGGCCCCGTTGTTGCCCGGCCCCACGAGCGCCACCACCGAGGTACCGCCCGTCTCGGAGAGCCGCGCATCGGCGACCGCCGCCAGCCCCTCGACGGCCCGCGCCATCAGCTCGCCGTCCTCGAGCACCTCCATCAGTGCGGCCTCGGCGGCGTACACCGCCTCCGCCCCGTACCCCTCGATCACGCCGACCCCTCCCGTTCCGCGACCACGACGGCCGAGGCGATGCCCGCGTCGTGCGACAGCGACACGTGGATGCTCGTGATGCCCAGCTCCGCGACGGCTGCCGCCACCGTCCCCCGCAGCACGAAGGCCGGCCGCCGGTCCTCGCCCCGGGTGACCTCGGCGTCGTGCCACTGCAGGCCCACCGGCGCCCCCAGCGCCTTGGCCAGCGCCTCCTTGGCGGCGAACCGGGCGGCGCGGGAGTTCAGCGGCATCACCCGCTCGGACTCGGTGAAGAGGCGGTCCCCGAGGGCCGGGGTGCGTTCCAGGGAGGCGCCGAAGCGCGCGACGTCGACGACGTCGATCCCGACGCCGACGATCACCGCGCCACCGGCCTCACTCGACCGTGACCGACTTGGCCAGGTTGCGGGGCTGGTCGACGTCCAGGCCCTTGGCCGAGGCCAGGTGCAGCGCGAAGACCTGCAGCGGGACCACGGCCAGCAGCGGCGCCAGCATCGGCGAGCACTGCGGGATGCGGACGACCTCGCTGGCGAACGGCTCGACGTCCTCGTCGCCGTCGTGCGCGATGACGAGCGTGCGGGCCCCGCGCGCCCGGATCTCCTGGATGTTCGAGACGACCTTCTTGTGCAGCTCGTGCGGGGTGTCCGGCCCCGGCACGACGACGAACACCGGCTGCCCGGGCTCGATGAGGGCGATCGGGCCGTGCTTCAGCTCGCCGGCCGCGAAGCCCTCGGCGTGGATGTAGGCGAGCTCCTTGAGCTTCAGCGCGCCCTCCATCGCCACCGGGAACCCGACGTTGCGCCCGAGGAAGAGCACCGTGCGCGTGTCGGCCATGAACTCGGCCATCTCCTGCACGCGGTCCATCCGGCCGAGGAGGTCCTCGATCTTGGCCGGGATCTCGCCGAGCTCGGCCATGACCGCCTTCGCGTCGTCGGCGTAGGTCTCGCCGCGCAGCTGGGCGAGGTAGAGGCCGAGGACGTAGCAGGCGGTGATCTGCGCGAGGAAGGCCTTGGTGGAGGCGACCGCGATCTCGGGACCGGCGTGCGTGTAGAGCACGGCGTCGGACTCGCGCGGGATGGTCGAGCCGTGGGTGTTGCAGATGGACAGCGTCATCGCGCCCAGCTCGGTGGCGTGCTTGACCGCCATGAGCGTGTCCATCGTCTCGCCGGACTGGCTGATCGAGACCACCAGGGTGTCCTCGTCGACGATCGGGTCGCAGTAGCGGAACTCGTGGGCCAGGGCGACCTCGACCGGGATGCGGGTCCAGTGCTCGATGGCGTACTTCGCGACCATGCCCGCGTACGACGCCGTGCCGCACGCGACGATCGTGATGCGGCGCACCTGGCGCAGCCGCTCCTCGGGGATGCGGACCTCGTCGAGCACCAGCGCGCCGGACTCGTCGGTGCGCCCGAGGAGGGTGTCGCCCACGGCGTGCGGCTGCTCGTGGATCTCCTTCTCCATGAACGTCGCGTAGCCACCCTTCTCGGCGGCCGCGGCGTCCCAGGTGACCTCGTAGGCCTTGCCCTCGGCGGGCGCACCGTCGAAGCCGATGACCGAGTGCCCGTCCGGCGTGATGGTGACGATCTGGTCCTGGCCGAGCTCGAGGGCGTGCCGGGTGTAGCCGATGAACGCCGCGACGTCGCTGCCGAGGAAGTTCTCGCCGTCGCCGAGCCCGACGACGAGCGGGCTGTTGCGGCGGGCCCCGACGACGACGCCCGGGCTGTCGGCGTGCACCGCGAGGAGGGTGAAGGCGCCCTCGAGCCGGCCGACCACGGCCCGCATCGCCTCGGTGAGGTCGCCGAGGCGGTCGTACTCGCGGCCGACGAGCTTGGCGGCGACCTCGGTGTCGGTCTCGGAGCGGAACTCGACGCCCTCGGCGAGGAGCTCCTTCTTCAGCGCGTGGAAGTTCTCGATGATGCCGTTGTGGATGAGCGCCAGCCGGTCGCCGTCACCGCCCCGGTGCGGGTGGGCGTTGCCGTCGGTCGGGCCGCCGTGCGTGGCCCAGCGGGTGTGGCCGATGCCGGTGCGGGAGGCCGCCAGCGGGTGCGCCTCGAGCGCGGAGCGCAGGTTCTCGAGCTTGCCGGCGCGCTTCTCGGTGGCGACGCCGTCGTCGGTGACGAGCGCGACGCCGGCCGAGTCGTACCCCCGGTACTCGAGGCGCGCCAGGCCCTCCATGACGACGTCGAGCGCCGTCCCGTCCATGCTCCGGCCGACGTAGCCGACGATTCCACACATGGCGGGCAGCCTAGCCGCTGCACGGGGGGCCACCGGGCCTCCCCCGGCGCCGCGCGACCATGCGCGATGATGGCCGCGTGACCGCTGCCGAGCAGGCCCTCGCGCACCTCGGTGTCGCCGGCGACACCGGCGCGCCGACGCCCTACGTCGACCTCGACCGCCAGGCGTGGTCGCGGCTGCGCGAGGAGCACCCGATGAGCCTCACCCAGGACGACCTGGCGCGGCTGCGGGGGCTCGGCGAGCGGCTCGACCTGCGCGAGGTCGAGGACGTCTACCTCCCGCTCTCCCGCCTCCTGCACTTCTACGTCGAGGCCGTCCACGGGCTACGCCTCGCGACCTCGGAGTTCCTCGGCGAGCGGCCGAGCCGGGTGCCCTTCGTCGTCGGGGTCGCCGGCTCGGTGGCCGTCGGCAAGTCGACGACGGCGCGCATCCTCCGCGAGCTGATGTCGCGCTGGCCGCACACCCCGCGCGTCGAGCTCGTCACCACCGACGGCTTCCTCCTCCCGAACGCCGAGCTCGAGCGTCGGGGACTGCTGCAGCGCAAGGGTTTCCCGGAGTCCTACGACCGCCGCGCCCTGCTGCGCTTCGTCGCCGACGTCAAGTCCGGGATGCCCGTCGTCGACGCGCCGCAGTACTCGCACCTGACCTACGACGTGCTCCCCGAGCCGGTGCACGTGCGCAAGCCGGACGTCCTCATCGTCGAGGGGCTCAACGTCCTCCAGCCCCCCGGGGTCCGCCCGGACGGCGGCCCGGCGAGCGCGGTGTCGGACTACTTCGACTTCTCGGTCTACGTCGACGCCCCCGTCGAGGACGTCAGCCGCTGGTACGTCGAGCGGTTCCTCCGCCTGCGCGAGACCGCGTTCGCCGACCCGCAGTCCTACTTCCACCGCTACGCCGGGCTGAGCGACGCCCAGGCCCGCGAGACCGCCGCCGGCATCTGGGCGGCGATCAACGAGCCGAACCTCGTCGAGAACATCCAACCGACCCGCGACCGCGCGACCCTCGTGCTCGGCAAGGGCGCGGACCACGCCGTGACCAGCATCCGGCTGCGCAAGATCTGAGCGCGCCCGGCCTGCGTGCCGACCGGCGTGCCGCCCACCGGCATTCGCGCGGGTGCTACCAGGTGCCCCCGCCACCGGCCGGCGGCTGCGGGCCGCGCGGCCGCCCCGGGTCCTCGCCCGGCGCCCGGCGCCCGTCGGAGGTCGGGGTGGGCTCGCGCATCTCCTCGATCTCCTCGTCGGGGGTGCGCTCCTTCCCCACGCGCGAGAGGACGTCCTCGCGCTGCTCGGGGTCGAGCCGCTCCAGCCCCTTCTCGAGGTTCTCGAGGTTCTTGGCGGCCATCGCGTTCAGGGCCGGGTGCAGCAGGGCGCGGCGCACGTTCACGCGGCCGGCGAGCACCTCGCGCACGGTGCGTCGCAGGTCCTCGTCGTCGGTGCGGCGGGCGACGACCGCGAGGGTCGCGCGGAGCCGGCGCGCGCGGTCGGCATCACCGCGGACGATGCTGTCGATGCCGCTGTGGTCGGGCTGGTCGCTCATGCGGGGCCTTCGGGTCAGAGGGAGGCGTTGACGTAGGGCGCGGTGGGCAGCTTCGTGGTGACGTCGCCGTCCTCGGCCCAGCTGGCCAGGCCGGTCACGGCGGCGAGCAGGCCGGTCACGCCCATGTAGACGTTGCCGGTCACCTTGAGGAAGGCCGCGACCGCCTCGGTGGTCTTCCACACCTGGTAGGCGCCGATGAGCCCGATGATGACGTTGATGCCCGGCACGCTCGCGAGGCAGCCGGCCGCCGCGAGCTCGGCTGCGCAGATGAGGATCTCGTCGATCGCGGTCTCGAGCAGGCCACCGAGGGCGGCGGCGAGCTCGGCGCAGTGCTGGACGAGCAGCGCGTACTTCTGGCTGAGGTCGTCGAGCTTGTCCGCGTGCTCCTCGAGGGCGTTGGCGGCCTCGACGAACCACTGGCGTGCGTGCTCGGCGGCCTCGCCGGTCCAGACCATCGCCCCGGCACCGGTGACGAGCGTCTGCGCCGCGATCTTCTCGAAGTCCCCGAGGGCCTTGGCCGCGTGCCCGGCCTGGGCCAGCTCGCCGTAGTCGCCGACGACGCACTTGGTGAGCGCGGCCCACGGGTCCAGGCCGAACAGCGAGGCGAGCTTGACGGCCAGGCCGGTGATCGAGGCCCAGCCGGCCTTGTCCATGATCCACTGCACCATGTCCGGCACGGGGGCGTCCTTGCTCGGCTCACCGTTGAGCGCCGGCTCGGGGTTCTCCAGCGCCCCGCCCGTGGCGTCCAGCCCCGACGAGGGCGCCGGCACCGACGCCTGGCCGCCCGGGTAGGAGGCGTCGAGCTGGGCGGCCGCCGCCGCGTCGAGCTTCGCGTAGCGCGTGGCCGAGGCCGTGAGGGCCTGCCCGCTCTGCTGGAGCAGCTGGCCGACCGCCGTCGTCGAGGACTGCAGGGCGGTGACGACCTGGCGGTTGTTCAGGTACACGTCGGCGTAGAGGTCGCCGCTGTCGTACGGCACCGGCATGTAGGTGTCCACGTACGTGCGGGCCTTGCCCGTGAACGCGGAGGCCAGGTCGATGCTGTGCCCACCCTGACCGAGCACTCCCGCGAAGTCGGTGAGCGTGCCGGACTGTACCGAGAAAGCTGCCACGTGCGGTCCCCTCCAGGACGTGCGTGGGCCGGACCCCGGTGGGGTCACGGCCCTCGAGCGATGTCGCGGGCCAGCCTAGGCAGGCCCGCCCCCTCGTGCGATGGGGAGCACTCCCCGTGCCGCATGGTACGGCCCGGCGGGCTCCGCGCGCCTACGATCGGCCACATGGACAGCTCACCCAGCACCCCCCTCGTCGGACGCCCGCACAGCTCGAAACGGTTCGCGCAGGCCGTGGTCGGCGCCATCGCGCTGGTGATCGGTGTCGTGCTGCTCACCAAGGGGACCTGGCTCTTCGGGATGGCGCTGGTGCTGCTCGGCCTCTACGGGCTCACGGACCTGCGCCGCAAGGTGACCGTCACGCAGGACCGGATGGTCGTCCAGGGCCGCGTGGCCCGGCGCGAGGTGGCCCTGGCCGACCTCGTGCGCGTCGCGCTCTCCCCCGCGTCCCAGCTGTGGGTCGCCACCGGGGACGGCTCGGCGTTCTACGTGCGGATGGTCGCGCCCTTCCAGGACATCAAGAACCCCGGCGTCCGCGACTTCGTCACCGCCCTGCGCGAGCGCGCGTCGGCCGCCGGCGCCCGCCTCGAGGCCGAGGAGGGCGACCGCTCGCCGGCCCCGCAGGGCACCTCCCCGCTCTTCAGCGCCTGACCCCGTCCCACCCGCGCCCCACGCGCGACGACGAACGCCCCGGCCGGTGGTCGGGGCGTTCGTCGTGCGGTGTCGGGGGTCGTGCGGCTCAGTACCAGTGCGGCGAGCGGGCCTGCCACTGGCTGAGGGCGTTGCACGGGCTGCCGTAGGAGCGCTTGATGTAGTCCAGGCCCCAGGTGATCTGGGTGACCGGGTTGGTGCGCCAGTCCGGTGCCACGCTGGCCATCTTGTTGCCGGGCAGCGACTGCGGGATGCCGTAGGCGCCCGAGGACGGGTTGGAGGCCCACCAGCGCCAGTCGCTCTCGCCGATCCACAGCTGCTCGAGGCAGGACCACTGCGACTCGCCGAACCCGAACTCGGGCAGGAGGAGACGGGCCACCGACTTCGGGTCGTCCTGGGCGTTCTCGAGGACGCGGTTGCGCTCGGCGGCGCGAGCGGCGCGCTCCTGCTTCTCGCGGCGCTGCTTGGCCAGGGCCGCGGCCTTGGCGCGGTCGACCTCGGCGGCGGCGGCCGCGACGACGGCTCGCTGGCCGTTCGTGGCCGAGCGGTCGGCGGCGACGCGCACATCGTCCTGGAGCGCGACCTCGCTCTGCTCCGTGGACGTGCTGGAGGTCAGCTCGTCGACGGCCAGGCTCAGCGGGTCCGCGTTCGCGGTGTCCTCGAAGGCCCCGCTGACCGCCACGCCGCCCGTGACGACGGCCGCGACCAGGCTCGTCGAGACCAGCGGACGCCCCACGACCGAGACGGCCGTACGCCCCAGCGACCGCTTGGGAGCGGCGTGGCGCGGGGCGTGACGGGGTGTGTAGCGAGCCATGAGTACGGGGTGGGACCTTCCGGCAGGGGTGTCTCGGGGCGTGGCTGAGCCACGGCAGGGCGTTACGGAATCGAGACCTTAGCCTAGGGAACGCGGCGTCGAGGGCGAAATCGAGCGCTGAGCAACCACACAGACGAGCAGGTCAGGAGCCGTTCGGCGTCAGACCTCGATGCCCTCCAGCAGGTCGGTCACGAGGGCCGCGATGGGGCTGCGCTCGGAACGCGTGAGGGTCACGTGCGCGAACAGCGGGTGCCCCTTGAGCGCCTCGACGACGGCCACGACGCCGTCGTGCCGCCCCACCCGGAGGTTGTCGCGCTGGGCGACGTCGTGGGTGAGGACGACCTTGGAGTTCTGCCCGATCCGCGAGAGCACGGTGAGCAGCACGTTGCGCTCCAGGCTCTGGGCCTCGTCGACGATCACGTAGGCGTCGTGCAGGCTGCGGCCGCGGATGTGGGTGAGCGGCAGCACCTCGAGCATCCCGCGGTCGAGGATCTCCTCGACGACCTCGCGCGACACGAGCGCCGAGAGGGTGTCGAAGACGGCCTGGCCCCAGGGGTTCATCTTCTCGGCCTCGGACCCCGGCAGGTAGCCCAGCTCCTGGCCCCCGACGGCGTACAGCGGGCGGAAGACGACGACCTTGCGCTGCTGACGGCGCTCCATCACCGCCTCGAGGCCGGCGCACAGCGCGAGCGCGGACTTGCCGGTGCCGGCCCGGCCGCCGAGGCTGACGATGCCGATGTCGGGGTCGAGGAGGAGGTCGAGGGCGATCCGCTGCTCGGCGCTGCGGCCGTGCAGGCCGAAGGCGTCGCGGTCGCCCCGCACGAGGCGCACCTGCTTGTCGGCGCCGACCCGCCCGAGCCCGGACCCGCGCGGCGAGAGCAGCTTCAGCCCGGTGTGGCAGGGCATCTCGGCCGCGGTGACGCTCTCGAGGCGGCCGTACTCGTAGAGGTGGTCCATCTCCTCGACGCTGACCTCGAGCTCGGCCATGCCCGTCCAGCCCGACTCCACGGCCAGCTCGGCGCGGTACTCCTCGGCCTCCAGGCCGCACGCCGAGGCCTTGACCCGCATCGGCAGGTCCTTGCTGACGACGGTGACGACGTGGCCCTCGTTCGCGAGGTTGCGCGCGACGGCGAGGATGCGGGTGTCGTTGTCGCCGAGGCGGAACCCGGCCGGCAGCGACATCGGGTCGGTGTGGTTGAGCTCGACGCGCAGCGTGCCGCCGGCCTCGCCGACCTCGACCGGCGCGTCGAGGCGACCGGCCTTGATCCGCAGGTCGTCGAGCATGCGCAGGGCCTGGCGGGCGAAGTAGCCCAGCTCGGGGTGGTGGCGCTTGCCCTCGAGCTCGGTGACGACGACGACCGGGAGGACGACCTCGTGCTCGGCGAAGCGCAGGATCGCCTTCGGGTCCGAGAGGAGGACCGAGGTGTCGAGCACGAAGGTCCGGCGCGGCTCCTTCCCCTGTCGCGTGGTGCCTGCCGTCCGGGTGCTCGAGGCCATTGCCGCTCCTGGTGGTCGAAGGAGGATCGTGCCTCGACGCTACGACCGCTCCGGGGCCGCGGCGGGAGGCGGCGTCCGGCGTGTCGGGGCCCGCGGGACCTGTGGGACTCGTGTGACCGGTGGGACGAGATGTCACCCGTTCGACCCCCACCGACCCCGGCCGTTCACCCGACCCGGGGCGACCCCGGGACCCTCAGGTGCCGAAGCGGCGGTGGCGCTCCCCGTACGCGCGCAGCGCACGGAGGAAGTCGACCTTGCGGAAGTCGGGCCAGTACGCCTCGCAGAAGTAGAACTCGCTGTGCGCGCTCTGCCAGAGCAGGAAGCCGGAGAGCCGCTGCTCGCCCGAGGTCCGGATGACGAGGTCGGGATCGGGCTGACCCTTGGTGTAGAGGTGCTCGGCGATGTGCTCGACGTCGATGATCTCGGCGAGCTCCTCGATGCTCGTGCCGCGGGTGGCGTGCTCCTGGAGCAGGCTGCGGACGGCATCGGTGATCTCGCGGCGCCCGCCGTAGCCCACGGCGACGTTGACGATCATCCCGTCGACCTCACGGGTGCGCTCGGCCGCGGCCTTGAGCCGCGTGGCGGTCGCCGCCGGCAGCAGGTCCAGCGCGCCGACCGGGTTGATCCGCCAGCGGGTCGTGGCCGCGAAGGCGTCGACCGAGTCCTCGATGATGCCGAGCAGCGGACGCAGCTCGCGCTCGGGCCGGTTGAGGTTGTCGGTGGACAGCAGCCACAGCGTGACGACCTCGACGCCGACCTCCTCGCACCAGGCCAGGACGTTGAGGATGTTGTCGGCCCCGGCGCGGTGCCCCTCCTCGGTCCCGGCCCCGCGCAGCTTCGCCCAGCGGCGGTTGCCGTCGACCAGCACGCCGACGTGGCGCGGGATCGGGCCCGGGCCGAGCTGGCGGGTGAGCCGCTTCGCGTACGCGGCGTAGACGACGTCGCTGAGCCGACGCATGCCTCACGACCTCCCGCGTGCTCCGGAACCGGCTCCCGGAGACCCGGGAGGCGCGGCCCACGCTACTCCGCCGGGGGCCACCGGCCGCCCGGCGACGCCACCCGGCGACGAACCTCCAGGGGGTGCGCACACATCCCCCCGACATCCTCCGGACGGCCGGTTCCCGGACCGACGGAGTCGTAACCTACGGTCGCGTAGGTTATCCTCGGGTCATGGACGCCTCCGAGACCCCCACCCCCGACGCGGGGCGCCTCGAGGTGCTCGAGAGCCGCGTCGAGGCCGCCCTCCAGCAGGTCAAGCCGCACCTGCGCGGCTGGCTCCACCTGGGCATGACGCCCGTCGCGCTCGTCGCCGGCGTGGTCCTGGTCGTCCTCGCGACGACCACCGAGGGCAAGGTCTCGGCCGCGGTCTTCGCCGGCACCGCGGTACTCCTCTTCGGGACCTCCGCCGTCTACCACCGCGGCACGTGGTCCCCCCGCGTCGGCGGCTTCCTGCGCCGCTTCGACCACTCCAACATCTTCCTCATCATCGCCGGGACCTACACGCCCTTCGCGCTGCTGCTCCCGACCGACCAGGCCCGCCGGATGCTCGTCATCGTCTGGAGCGGCGCCGTGCTCGGCGTCCTCTTCCGGGTGTTCTGGGCCGGGGCACCGCGCTGGCTCTACGTGCCGGCCTACCTGATGCTCGGCTGGGTCGCCGTCTTCTACTTCGGCCCCCTGCTCCAGCACGCCGGCGCCGCCGTGATGACCTGGGTGGTCATCGGCGGCGCGCTGTACAGCATCGGCGCCCTCGTCTACGGGACGAAGCGGCCGAACATCAGCCCGCGCTGGTTCGGCTTCCACGAGGTCTTCCACGCCCTGACCGTGCTGGCCTTCGCCGCGCACTTCATCGCGGCCTCGCTCGCGCTCACCGGCCCCGCGGCCTGAGGCGCAGCGGGTCAGTCCCCGCCGCCTCCGCCACCGCCGTCGCCGCCCCCACCGCTGGAGTCGCCGCCGGACCCGCTGCCCCCGGAGTCCGCGCCGCCGGAGTCGGCGCCACCGTCGTGGGCTCCCCCGTGGTGACCACCCTCGTGGTGCGAGCCGTGCCCTCCGCCGTCGTCCCCGCGACCCCGGTCGTCCGTGAGCGTCCCGCCGGCGGCCGCCGCCCCGACGTCCGAGGGACCGGCCTGCGGGTCGTCCTTGCCCCGGTGGGCCGCCTGCTGGCGGTAGGACATCCGCCGCATCCGGGCGTTCATGTTCCGCATGAGGAACCACAGTGCCAGCGCCAGGAACGCGAAGGCGAGGAAGGCGAGGAACCCGGTGGTGACGTCGGGCGGGGTGTCGTTCATGCGGCACGCTCCGTACGGGTGTCGTGGACGAGGGTCAGGCCGCCCGAGGTGGCGAGGGCGTCGGCCTCGGCGACGTCGACCGGCAGGCCGGCGAACAGGTCGTCCTCGCCCTCCGGCGTGGCGACGAAGGACGCGGCGAGCTCGTACTCCTCGACCGGCCAGACCTCCGCCTGCACCTCCCGCGGCACCTGGAACCACGTGCCGTCGGGGTCGACCTGGGTGGCGTGCGCCAGCAGCGCGGCGTCCCGGCGGTCGTACCAGGCCGAGCACTCGACCCGCGTGGTCACGACCCGGTCCGGGCGCGTCCAGTTCTCGAGCCACTCGGCGTACGGGCTCTCCTGGCCGAGCGCGGTGAGCGCCTCGTGGAAGGCCTCGATGCGCCCCCGGCTGAAGGTCTGGTTGTAGTAGAGCTTGAGCGGCTGCCACGCCGGGCCCGCGTCGGGGAAGCGGCCGGCGTCGCCGGCGGCCTCGAACGCCGACACCGAGACGTCGTGGCACATGATGTGGTCCGGGTGCGGGTAGCCGCCGTTCTCGTCGTAGGTCGTGACGACGTGCGGGCGGAACCGCCGGATCTCGCGGACGAGGGCCTCGGTGGTGACCTCGAGGGGCTCGAGCGCGAAGCAGCCCTCGGGCAGCGGCGGCAGCGGGTCCCCCTCGGGCAGGCCGGAGTCGACGAAGCCGAGCCACGTGTGCTGCACGCCGAGGATGTCCCGGGCGCGGGCCATCTCGTCGCGGCGGACCTGGGCGAGGTCGCGGAGGATGTGGATGTCCTCCTTCAGCCGCGGGTTGAGGATGTCGCCTCGTTCGCCGCCGGTGCAGGAGACGACGAGGACCTCGTGGCCGGCGTCGACGTACTTCGCCATCGTCGCCGCGCCCTTGCTCGACTCGTCGTCCGGGTGCGCGTGGACGCACATGAGCCGGAGCCGTTCGGACATGCGGGACCCTTCGGTGCAGTGGTCTCGGGCGTAGCCGAGAATGGGACGGATCCCATCCTCTCACTGCCCGACGACGCCCCGAGGACACCCTGTGCCGCTGCCCGACCCGCGCACTCCCGCCGGCCGCCGCGCGCTCGCCGGCCTGCTCGCCGTGCTGGCCGCCGTCGTCGCCGTCGCCTGGTACGGCTGGACGAGCACCGCGGGGCAGGTGCTGCCGAACGTCACGGGGTACGAGGTGGTGTCCGACGAGCTGACCCGCGTGGGCTACGACCTCGCCCGGCCCGAGGGCACCGCGGTCACCTGCCGCGTGGCCGCGCTCGACGCCGGCAAGGGGCGGGTGGGCGTGGTCGAGGACCGCGTCCCTGCCGCAGGTGGCGCCACGCTGCACCGGGTGGTCGAGGTGCGCACCAGCGCCCGGGCCGTGACCGGCGTCGTGGAGTCCTGCACCCGCGTGCGCTGAGCCCGGCGCACCCCTTCCGGGCTCCGGGAGGGAGCATCGGTGGCCTGACCTGTGCCGACGGATGTGCTTCACGGGGCTCGCGTTGCTAGAATGGTGGCTTCACGTTCGGGTCCGGGTCCGAGATGTCGCTGAGCAGCAGCGGTCGGTCCGGGCCCGTTGCCGTAGCACCCTCGGCGCAGCCCGCGAGGGTCCGGCGCCCACGTACCCAGCAGGAGTTGACCAGCCGTGACCGAGACCACGACGAACCAGAGCTACCTGACCCAGGCCGCGTTCGACCGGCTCACGGGCGAGCTCGAGGAGCTCACCGGCCCGGGGCGCACCGAGATCGCCAAGAAGATCGAGGCGGCCCGCGAGGAGGGTGACCTCAAGGAGAACGGCGGCTACCACGCCGCCAAGGAGGAGCAGGGCAAGATGGAGGCCCGCATCCGCCAGCTGACCCAGCTCCTCGAGAACGCCGTCATCGGCGAGACGCCGGCCGACAACGGCGTCGTCGAGCCCGGGATGATCGTCACCGTCGACATGTTCGGCGACGAGGAGGAGTTCCTCCTCGGCTCGCGCGAGATCACCGACTCCTCGATGCAGGTGTTCTCCGAGAAGTCCCCGATCGGCGGGGCCGTCAACGGCCACAAGGTCGGCGACACCGTCTCCTACGAGGCCCCGAACGGCAAGCAGATCGAGGTCAAGATCCTCAAGGCGACGCCCTACACCGGCTGACGCCCGCATCACCGCGGTCGGCCCGGCCCCTCCCCGGAGGCGCCGGGCCGACCTGCGTCCGGACCCGGTGCGCGTCGACCTCGCACGAGGTGTCGAGGGCAGCGGCCCGTCAGGCGGGGCGCTCGCCGGTGACGAGGGTGTGGGTGGCGCCGCCGACCCAGGTGTGGCCGTCCTCCACCGTCACGTGCACCCGCCCCTCGCGGCCGATGACCGTGCCCTGCGCCGCGACGTAGCGCGACGGGAGGTGGCCGGCCGGCACCAGCCACTGCGCGAGGCCGGCGTTGAGGCTCCCGGTGACGGGGTCCTCGCCGAAGTCCCGGCCGTCGGAGTAGAAGGCCCGCACCTCGAGGGCGACGTCGTCGTCGCGGGCGCCGTCGGGGTAGGGGGCGGCCAGTCCGGCCTTCATGCCGGCGAAGCGCATCCGGTCGGGGTCGCAGGCCAGGACCGCCTCGGGGGATCGCAGCAGCAGGCCCATCCACCCCGGCCCGTTGTCGACCCAGGCCGCCTCGAGCACGTCGGCCGGGTCGAGGCGCAGGGCCCGGACCATCTCGGCGAGCTCGGCGTCCTCGACCGGGCCCGAGCGGGTCAGCGGCGGCGCGGCGAAGCGCAGGCCGCCGTCGCGGCGGACCTCGACGAGCCCGGCCGCGCACTCCTGGACCACGACACCCTCCCGCCGCGGCGTGCCGCCGGCCTCGAGCCAGGCGTGCGCGCTGCCGAGCGTGGGGTGCCCGGCGAACGGCAGCTCGCCCCCGATGGTCCAGATGCGCACGCGGTAGTCGGCGCCGGGGTCGGTCGGGGCGAGGAGGAAGGTGGTCTCGGAGAGGTTGGTCCACCGCGCGACGGCGAGCATCTCCTCGTCGGAGAGGTCGTCGGCGTCGTGCAGGACGGCGAGGGCGTTGCCCCGGAACGGGCGGTCGGAGAAGACATCGACGAAGCGAACGGCGGGCATGCCGCCATCGAAGCACGCCGACGCCGTCCCCCGAGTCCCGGCCGGCCCGACCGTCCGGTGGTGCGTGCTCCCAGAAACCAGTCATCGCGACCGCGATACCGGACGCCGCGACCGCGATACCGGACGTCGCGACCGCGATATCGGACGCCGCGACCGGGAAACCGGACCTCGCGACCGCGAAACCAGTCATCGCGACCGCGAAACCGGACGCCGCGACCGCGATACCGGACCTCGCGACCGCGATACCCGACGTTGCGACCGGGAAACCGGTCATCGCGACCGGAGTTCGGGGCGACACCCTTTGTCCTCGAGCCGGGCCTGTCGCCGGGGTCCGCCTGCATCGCCGGGGTGCCACAGCACCCCGGCGGGACGGGGCCGCCCCGGCGAGGCGGGAACACGCCGGCGAGGCGGGACCACGCCGGCGAGCAGGGCTCGCACGCCGGGCGGGACACCGCGCCGACTGCGGTGGGCCGGGTCCTCAGTCGTTCGTGCGCCGGACGAACGCGCGCACCGCGAGCGGCGCCAGCACGGCGGAGAGCCCCACCGCCCAGATCACCGTGGTGAGCACCGGGTGCTGCAGCGGAAGGGCGGCCCCCTCACGCAGCGGGATGCCGTCGTTGCCCCACAGCTCGCGCAGCGCCTGGACGAGCGCGCTGATCGGGTTCCACTCGGCGAGGAAGCGCAGCCAGTCGGGCATCACGTCGGTGCGGGCGAAGGCGTTGGACAGGAACGTGATCGGGAAGACGGTCGTGAACATGACGCCCTGCACGGCCTCGACCGAGCGCAGCGCCGACCCGAAGAGGATGCCGACCCAGATCATCGCGAAGCCGAAGAGCACGAGCAGGCCGTAGCCGGCGAGCCCGCGCAGCACGCCCTCGTGGATGCCCCAGCCGACGAAGAGCCCGGTGACCGACATGACGACGATGCCGATCATCGAGTGGATGACGCTGGAGATGCTGCGCGCGACGACGACCGACGAGCGCCCGATGGGCAGCGAGCGGAAGCGGTCGACGATGCCCTTGCCGAGGTCGGTGTTGAGCCCGATGGCGACGATGAACGCGCTGAACGTCATCGTCTGGGCCATGATCCCGGGCAGCAGCCACTCCTTGTAGTCGACGCCGGGGATGGCGATCGAGCCGCCGAAGACGAACGCGAAGAGCAGCACGAACATCACCGGCTGGATGGTGACGTCGGTGAGCATCTCGGGCTGGCGCTTGATGTGGGTGAGGTTGCGCCGCACCAGCGCCCACACCTGGCGCACGGGGCTCGGGCGGCGCTCGCCGGGGTGCACGGCCTGGAAGTGCTGCTGCTGGGTGGCGGTCATCGCACGGCCTCCTCGGCCGGCTCGCCGGCCTCGTCGTCGGTGGTGTCGGTGCGCTCCTCGGCGCGGTGGCCGGTGAGGTGGAGGAAGACGTCGTCGAGGCTGGGCCGCTGGAGACCGATGTCGTCGAGGTCGATGCCGGCCTCGTCGAGGCGGGCCGCGATGCGGGTGAGCGCGGCGACCCCCTCGGCGGGGGCGGTGATGCGGCGCGCGTCGGGGTCGACGTGCAGGTCGCCGACCTCGGCGCGCACGATCTCCTCGGCGGCCCGGACCTCCTCGGCCCGGCTGACCGCGACGACGAGGCTGGCCCGCCCGGAGCGGTCCTTGAGCTCGAGCGGCGTGCCGTCGGCGATGACCTTGCCGTGGTCGACGACGACGATGCGGTCGGCGAGCTGGTCGGCCTCGTCGAGGTACTGCGTCGTGAGGAAGAGCGTCGTGCCCTCGCGGACGAGGTCGCGCAGGACGCCCCACAGCTCGACGCGGCTGCGCGGGTCGAGGCCGGTGGTCGGCTCGTCGAGGAAGAGCACCGGCGGGGTGGCCACCAGGCTCGCCGCGAGGTCGAGCCGCCGCCGCATCCCACCGGAGTACTCCTTGGCCACCTTGTCCCCCGCCTCGGCGAGCGAGAACCGCTCGAGGAGCTCGTCGGCGACGCGACGCACGGTGGCGCGGTCGAGGCCGTAGAGGTCCCCGACGAGGCGGAGGTTCTCGCGGCCGGTCAGCAGCTCGTCGACGGTCGCCGACTGCGCCGTCAGCCCCATCCGCTGGCGCACGGCGTCGGCGTCGCGGACGACGTCGAGACCGGCGACCCGGCCGGTGCCGCTGGTGGGGGTCGAGAGCGTGGTCATCATCCGCACCGTCGTGGTCTTCCCGGCGCCGTTGGGGCCGAGCATCGAGAAGACCGTGCCCTCCGGGACCGAGAAGCTCACGCCGTCGACGGCCGTGAAGTCGCCGAACCGCTTGACGAGGTCGACCGCCTCGATGGCCGGGGTGCTCATCGGACGAGGCAGAACGGGTGTCCTGCGGGGTCGAGGTAGACGACGAACCCGCCGTCCTCGGACGGCTGGTGGTCGTGACGGACCGCTCCGGCGGCCAGGACGCCCTGCTCACCGGCCGCGAGGTCGTCGACGAGGAGGTCGAGGTGGAACTGCTGCGGGTGCCCGCCCGTGGGCCAGGTCGGGGCCTCGAAGTCGTCGGCCCGCTGGAAGGCGAGCGCGGGGACCGAGCCGGCCGGCGCGTCGGCCGGGGTGCCCGCGGGCACGATGGTCGTCCACGAGTCGTCGGAGCCGTCCTGCACCTGCCAGCCGAGGAGGCCGGCGTAGAAGGACGCCAGCGCCGCGGGGTCGGGGCAGTCGAGGACGACGACGTCGAGCCGGAACGTGGCGGAGGGCGGGGATTCTGCGCTCATGCCCCGACGCTAGGGGGTGGCACCGACAGCCGTCACCCGAGTTCGGCGCGCCCCGCCAGACTCGCCGCCAGCGCTCGCGCGCGCACGGGGTCGGACGCGGCCAGGAGCCCGACGGCGAAGAGCACGTAGTCGCGGTCGACGACGGGCGCGGCCCGGTCCGGCACCCGCCAGCCGCCGCCGTGGTCGGTCAGTGCGGCGGCCAGCACGCGGTCGGCAACGGCGGGGTCGGCGTGCCGCAGCACCCCACCGGACCCGACGAGCAGGCCGACCTCGGCGAGCGGGCGCGGGCGCTCCCCCGGCGCCGGCCGCCCGTGCCGCCGCAGCGCCACCGTGACCGCGGAGCGGGCCAGCGCCTCCTCGCACCTCCACTCGTCGGCGGAGGCGGCCACGTGGCCGGTGTCCGCCACGACCCGCTCGGCGTAGCGGGCGACCTCGTCCGTCACGGGCACCCGTTCACGGGCCGCGGCCTCGACCACCCCCTCGGCGTTCCACCGCATCCCCAGGTCGGCCTCGACGGTGCGGGCGTGCCACATCGTGCCGACGACCTCGCGGTGGATGGCCGCGTCCTCGCCCTGGGGGCTGATGACCGAGTAGACGTCCGTCGTGGCGCCCCCGACGTCGACGACGAGGACGTCCTCGCCGCGCACGTCGGCGAGGACCTCGACCCCGCCGAGCACGGCGTCGGGTGTCGCGGCCCGCACGAGGTCGGCGAACCCGCGTCCGCGGGAGAGCCCCTTGCCCCCGATGACGTGCCGGAGGAAGACCTCTCGGATGGCGGCCCGCGCCCCCTCGGGGGCGACCTCGCCGATGCGCGGCAGCACGTTCGCCGTGACGACGTGCCGCCGCCCCGTCCCGGCCAGCTCGGCGGCCACGGCCTCGGCCACCGCCGCGTTGCCGGCGACCACGACGGGGGCCGTGGTGCGGGCGCGCGCCAGGCGACGGGCGTTGTGCAGCAGGACGTCCGCGTTGCCGCCGTCGGTCCCGCCGACGAGGAGGACCACGTCGGGGCGGGCGGCCCGCAGGGCGGTGACGTCGGCGCCGGACATCGGTCCGGAGGCGACGTGGACCACGCGCGCGCCGGCCGACAACCCCACCCGGAAGCCGGCCTCGGCCGTCACCTCGCGCTCGTAGCCGACCACGGCGAGCCGCAGCCCGCCCCCGGCGCTGGAGCACAGGAACAGGTGCTCCGGGTCGTGGGCCACCCCGAGCGCGTCCCGTACGGCGTCGACGCCGTCCATGACGTCGGTGGCGACCGTCGTGGGGTGGGACGCCCGACCGAGCACCACGCCGTCGTCGCCGACGAGCAGCGCCTTGGTGAAGGTCGACCCGACGTCGACGCACAGGACCGCACCCACGGGGCCCGACCCTAGTGGTCGGTGTGGATGCGGTCCCCGGCGGCCGGTCCCCGGCGTCAGCTCGACGGCGGCGCGCCGCCCGGTCCGCCCATCGACCCGCCCGTCGGCTGCGTCGTCGTGTCGACCGGCACGGTGAGCGAGACGGCGTAGCCCGCCGCGACGCTGCCCGAAACCGTGCCCAGCTGGTGCACGCCGCCGTCGTCGCCGAAGACGTTGTCGCTGGTCAGCGACAGCCGCGAGAGGTTGGAGACCGACTGCTCGTACCCGCTCGTCGCGTACACGGTGTCGCAGGTCGCCTTCGGCAGCGCGACCTGCGAGGTGGCGATGGCCTTCGTGGAGTCGGTGATGCTCGCCTCGTCCGGGTAGACCTCGAAGTGGATGTGCGGCCAGCGCCCCGAGTAGCAGGCCGGGAAGATACTCGTGAAGGTCACGGCACCGGCGTCGTCGGTGACCTGCACGCCGCGCAGGTAGTTCTCCTCGGTGACACCGTCGGTGTACATCGAGTACCGGCCCTCGCGGTCGCAGTGCCAGACGTAGACGGCGGCGCCGACCATCGGGCCGCCTCCGGCCGCGATGTCGAGGACGGTGAGCGTCAACGTCATCGGCACGCCCTCGGCCGTGGTCGTCGAGGTGCCGAAGCTGCTGCGGATGTCGTCGCGCACGACCCCGCTCTGCTCGAGGACGTCGGCGCCGTTCGAGCCGTCCCCCGGGTAGGGGCCGGCCGTCTCGTCGGGGATCTCGGTGAGCGCACCGGATGCCGTCGCGCTCGCGGTGGCGCTGCTCGTCGCCGAGGCCGAGGAGGTGGAGGAGGCGCTCGTCGACGAGCCGCTGCCGCAGGCTGCCAGCGCGCCGCCGGCGACGCCGATGCCGAGGACCTGCAGCGCGCGGCGCCGGTCGAACAGCGTGCCGAGGTCGAAGGCCAGCCCCTGGTCGACCACCTCCTCCTCGGGGTGGGGCAGGACGCGGCCCTCGTACGTGGGACGGGAGCGGTCGGTGCGGGTCATCGGAACCTCCGGGTCGGTGTCGTCCCGACGACCGTAGGCAGCCCGCCGAGGCATCCGGTGTGCGTTCCCTGTGCGCCTCCTGTGACGCCGGCCCCGTCGCGCCGCCGGCTCCCCCACCCGTCGAAGGTACAGAACACGCCGCGTGCGAGCTCCGCACACGGCGTGTTCTGTACTCTCGACGGGCTCTACGCGCCCGGGTGCCCACGTCAGGTGAGGCGGTCGAGCGCCTGGCGCAGGTCGGCGACCAGGTCCTCGGCGTCCTCGATGCCGACCGAGAGCCGGATGAGGTCGGCCGGCACCTCGAGCTCGGTGCCGGCGACCGAGGCGTGCGTCATCCGGCCCGGGTGCTCGATGAGCGACTCGACGCCGCCGAGCGACTCCCCGAGGGTCCACAGCCGCGTCTCCCCGCAGACCTTGGCCGCGACGTCCTCGCCGCCCCGGACGCGGAAGGCGACCATGCCGCCGAAGCGCTTCATCTGGCGCGCGGCGACGTCGTGGTTCGGGTGGTCGGGCAGGCCCGGGTAGTGCACGGCCGTGACCCCGGGGTGCGACTGCAGGAAGTCGACGACGGTCTCGGCGTTGTCGCAGTGGCGCTCCATCCGCACGGCGAGGGTCTTCAGCCCGCGCAGGACGAGCCAGGCGTCGAAGGGCCCGGCGACGGCTCCCATCGAGTTCTGGTGGAAGGCAACACGTTCCACGACGGACTCGCCGCCCCGCGTCGTGGCCCCCGGGGCGACGACGACCGCACCGCCGACGACGTCGCTGTGGCCGCCGGCGTACTTCGTCGTCGAGTGGACGACGACGTCGGCACCGAGCGCGATCGGGTTCTGCAGGTACGGGGACGCGAAGGTGTTGTCGACGACCAGCAGCGCGCCGGCCTCGCGGGCGACGGCCGCGATGGCCTCGATGTCGGCGATGCCGAGCAGCGGGTTGGTCGGCGTCTCGACCCAGATCATCCGGGTCTCGGGACGGACCGCCGCGCGCACCGACTCGACGTCGGCGACCCGGGCGATGGAGTGGTCGACGCCCCACGGCTTGAGGACCTTGTTGAAGAGCCGGTACGTGCCTCCGTACGCGTCGGACGGGACGACGACGTGGTCACCCGGGGAGAGCAGTGCCCGCAGCACGGTGTCCTCGCCGGCGAGGCCGCTGGCGAAGGCGAACCCGCGCTCGCCGCCCTCGAGCGCGGCGATGCACTCCTCGAGGGCGGTGCGCGTCGGGTTGGCCGAACGCGAGTACTCGTACCCGCCGCGCAGACCGCCCACGCCGTCCTGCTTGTAGGTGCTCACCTGGTGGATGGGCGGCACGACGGCACCGGTCGTGGGATCCGGCTCCTGCCCGGCGTGGATGGCGCGGGAGGAGAAGCCGAGGTTCTCGGGAGTCATGCTCCGAGGGTAGGACCCGGGCGGCCGGGCGGCTCCGCGCGGGGTGCGCCGGCCCTGGGGAGGTGCTTCTGCCACTGGGACACCCGGGCACCCACCCGGAAGCCCATCGCCGTGTTGACGGCCAGCATGTGGGTGTTCGTCGCCGCGTTCCACGTCCGTACGGTGCGCACGTCCGGCACGCCGTCGGCGAGCGCGCGGAGGTTGGCGACCTTGAGCGCCAGCCCGAGGCCGTGCCCACGGTGCTCGCGCAGGACGAGGGTGTCGTGCTGGAACGCCAGGTGCGGGGCGTCCTGCGGCACCTGGATGCTCGTGTACCCGACCAGCCGGCCGCTCGCGAGGTCCCGGGCGAACGTCGACACGACCCGTCGGCCCATCGCGCGGGTGCGCTCGTCCTCGCCGCGCACGCGCTCCTCGTCCCACTGCTCCTCCTCGAGCTCGAGGTCGCCCAGCGGGGCGTCGGTCGACATCCTCCGCGCGAGGACGGCGCGGTCCGCGAGGTCCGTCTCCGGCATCGCGTCGACGTGGGTCTCGAGCCGGTACCCCGGCGCCACGGGGGCACCGGGGAGCTCCGCCGACGCCACGAGGAGGTCCGAACGCAGCACCCGCTGGGCGAGGACGAACCCGTGGCGCTCCACCCACGGCCCCTGCGGGTCGCGGTCCGTGTCGGCCGTCCACTCGGTCTCGGCGTGCAGCGTCGTGCGCCCCAGCTCGCGGGCCCGCTCGTGCGCCCACCCGAGGAGCCGGTCACCGAGCCCCCGCCGCCGGTGGCCCGGCAGGACCGCGACGACCACCCAGCAGACCGTCGGGTTGTCGCGGAGCGGTGCGATGACCCCCGCCGCCCCGACGGCCTCCCCGCCGACCACCGCCAGCACCTGCAGGCGGCGCTTGGAGGGGGAGGCCTCCATCTCGCGCAGCTCCTGGGCGCTCCACGCGTCGTGGTCCTCGCCCTGCTCGTGACGGGCCACGTCGACGAGCACGCCGGCCCAGGCGTCGAAGCGGGCGATGCCCTCGGGGTCGGTGTCCAGGCCGGAGACGGGCACGAGACGGGGGACGAGGTCGCTCACGAGGAACACCGTGCCATCCCCCGGGCGTTGGACGGGACATGCTGTTCGGCTCGAAGGCGAAGACGACCCTGCCCACCCGCGACGAGGCCCTCCCCGGCCGCGACCACCGGATCTTCCCCGTGCCCGTCACCCACGAGGTGCTCGGCACGCCGCTCGAGGGCCCGTGGCCCGACGGCACCGAGGTCCTCTACGTCGCGATGGGCTGCTTCTGGGGCGTCGAGCGCATCTTCTGGAAGCTCCCCGGCGTCGTGACCACCGCGGCCGGCTACATGGGCGGCTACACGCCGAACCCGACGTACGAGGAGACCTGCACCGGTCGCACGGGGCACGCCGAGGCCGTCCTCGTGGCGTACGACCCCGCGGTCACCTCCCCCGAGCTGCTGCTCAAGGCCTTCTGGGAGAACCACGACCCGACGCAGGGCAACCGCCAGTACAACGACGTCGGCACGGCGTACCGGTCGGCGATCTTCACGACCACGCCCGGTCAGGCCGCCGCCGCCGAGGCGACCCGGCAGGCCTTCCAGGGCGTGCTCACCGAGGCCGGCCGCGGCGAGATCACGACGACCATCGCGAGCGCCGAGCAGGCCGGGCCGTTCTGGTACGCCGAGGACTACCACCAGCAGTACCTCCACAAGAACCCCGGCGGCTACTGCAACCACGGCCCGAACGGGCTGACCTGCCCCGTCGGCGTCGCGAACCTCCCCGCGCAGACCGACGTCGAGCCGCCGCGGGCCTGAGCGCCCCCGGCACCGGACCCGCACGCACGGACTCCCGACGCCGAGGGCGCCGGGAGTCCGTGGACCGTGGTGGCCGCTACTTGCTGGTCACCGTGAACGGTGGGGTGGTTCCGCCGCCGCTGGAGACCGCCATGACCCGGCCGGGGCTGGACGTGCCCGCCGCCGCGTTGCGCAGCCGGATGGTCCAGTCGCCGACGCCCGGGGGTGCGGCGGCCACGACGGTCGCGACCGCGCCCGGGATGGCCGCGCCCTGGGTGCCCGTGGCGGTGACCCGGTAGAGCGTCACCGTCGTGCCCAGCTGCGAGCCGGTGCCGACGATCTTGAAGTCACCGGTCTTCCAGACGGCGGTGCTGATCGTGATCCGGTCGGTGGGGACCGGCGTGCTGACGGTGATCGGTGCGGAGAAGTCGCCGACCCCGGCCGCGTTGATCGCCGCGACGGAGAACACGTACGGCGTCCCCGGCGCGAGCCCGCTGATGGTCTGCCGCGGCAGCGCCGTGACCGGCGGCGTGGTGACCGTGGTCCCGCCGGGGGTGGTCACCCGCACCTGGTAGCCCGTCACCGTGGTGTCGGTGCTGGCGTTCCAGGTCAGCGCCACCGCGCTCTGCGACGCGGTGCCGGCGAGACCGGTGGGGGCGGCCGCGAGGGGCGGCAGCGGACGCGGCTCGAAGTCGCCGGCGAAGGTGGCCAGGTTGCCGGCCTGGTCGAGGGCGACGACCGACAGGTGGACCGGTGCGGTGATCGGGATCGACCGGGGCAGCGGGCTCGGGAGCAGGACCGCCTCGTCGGTGGGCACGCCACCGGTGACCACCGGCACGTCGGGGCCGCCGATCGGGGTCGTCGTGTAGAAGACCTGGCCGTCGCTGTTCACGGTGACCTGGTCGGTCTGGGTGGTCCCGCCCGAGTCCGGGGTGATGGACAGCGTCGGCACCGTGGTGTCACCGAGCTGGGGTCCGGTCCCTCCCATCGTGAACGGCACGCTGAGCCGGTCGCCGGTCATCGAGCGGACCTCGACCGTGTAGTCCCTGCTCGGGTCGAGGCCGGTCAGGTTGGTCGACCGCGCATCGGGTCCGAAGCGGCGGCCGGAGGTGGCGGCGGGGAGCGAGCCCTGCTCGATCACCTCGACGTCGTAGCCGGTCACGGCGGCGGCACCGGGCTGCGGGGCCACGGGCGTCCAGTTGACCTGCATCGAGGCCTTGTCGGCCGACCGGATCGCGGTGGCGCCGCCGGCCGGTGCCTCCTGCTGCGAGGGCCCGAGCGGGCAGCCGCCCATGCCCGGGCCGCCGGCCTCGCCGAACTCGGAGATGGTCAGGCTCTGCCGGTTGCCGTCGGCGTCCTGGACCTGCCAGTTCATCGCCCGCTCGCCGAGGTCGGCCGCGGCGGTGGTGTCGGCGAGCTCGACGGTGTCGAAGACGTAGGTCGCGAGGAAGGTGCCGGCGGCGGCGTCGATGGACATGCCCGAGGAGTAGCCGCCGCGCGGCGCGCGGGTCAGGGGGCCGGGCAGGGCGCGCACGTCGCGCTTGCCGACGGCGGTGCCGACGAGGTCGGGCTGGATGATGCGCTGCTCCAGGAAGCTCGGGTCGACCCCGGGCCCGAAGGTGCCGGCGACGGTGATGGTGCTGCCGTCCTGCACCATGTCGCTGGCCGTCGCGGAGGACGTCGTGGTCTCCTCGACGCTGCCGTCGGGGAAGGTCACCGACACGACGTCCCCGGCGCGGATGTCGGGGGTCACCTTGAGCGAGGTCCCCGCACCCCAGCACTCGCCGCCGGGGTGGTTGATCTCGAACGCGACGTCGGTGCCCGAGACCACGGCCTCGGCGGACCCCATCACGGTGCCGTCGCGGACCACGCGCACGACGGCGCGCTCCCCGGCGTAGCGCTCGTAGCCCTCGACCGAGACGAAGTCCCGGTCGGGGAAGACGACCACGTTGTCGGGGAAGGCGGGCACCGCGGCACTGGCGGGCTGGGCGACGGCGATGCCGGCGACGACCAGGCCGAAGGCCCCGGTCAGGGACAGCAGTCGTCGCGGCGTTCGGCGGACTGGTTGGACGATGTTCTCGGGCACGATGCACTCCCCTGGACGTGGGTGCCGCCGCAGACGGAACGGGCGACTCTCAGCAGTCTCCGAGGGCGACCTTGGGGTTTCCTCGTGCTCTCGCCGCTGGTCAGGACCGGCGACGCCGCGGCGGGGCCCTACCGCGCGTCGATCTTCGCCACGAGCCGGGTGAGCATCGTGACGTTGCGGCTGCTGGTGCTCAGCGGTCCGAGCACCTTCTCCCAGTCGCGCCCCGTGAGGCGGGAGTCCGTGGACTTCCCGCGCATCCGCCAGTGCACGTCCGCCCCGTCGACGACGAGCGCGTCGAAGGGGTTGGACAGGGCCTCGAGCCGCTTCGCGTCGGCCGCCGCCGGGGCCTCCTTGAGGAAGGTCACGATGTGCGTGTCGCCCGCCTCGACGGGGAAGGGCTCGGCGGCCAGCACGTTCCGCAGCTGGGCCGCGGTCCGGACGAAGGTCGTGCACTCGAAGCCGAGGTCGTCCTCGAACGCCCGCTCCATCGCCCGCTCGAGGGACGCCCGTGCCCCGGTGGCGTCGAAGACGACGTTGCCGCTGTTGACGAAGGTCCACACGTCGGCGTACCCGAGCCCCTCGCACACCGCGACGAGGCGGGACATCGGCGCCCGCCGCTTCCCGACGTTGACCGCTCGTAGGAACCCCACCCGGACGCTCATGGCGCCTCACTCTAGGGCCGGCCGCAGCATGCAGGAGCCCCCGCGCTCCGGGTCCTTCCCCGGTGCCGCGGGAGCTCCTGCGCGAGGTCGTCCCGGCCGGGGCTCAGCGCACGCCGGCCGGCTCGCCCGCCCGCACGTCGTGCTCAGCCGGGGCGCTCGACGACATCGTGTCGAGGAGCTCGGTGCCGGCCTCCTCGGCCGCCTCGGCCGGGGTGTCCGCGTGGTTGCTGTCGCGCAGCGGCAGCGCCTTGATGGCGAGCGTCGCCAAGAGGACGAGCACGACGATCGGCAGGCCCATGAGGAAGACCGCGTGCAGCTGGTCGGCCAGGCCCTGACGGACGGCGGTGGCGACGGCCGGCGGCAGCTGGGAGAGGGCCGCCGGGTCGAGCACCGAGCCGGCGCTGGCCGCACCCTCGGGCATCGAGGCCGCCGCGCCCGCCGGCAGGTGGGAGGCGATGGCGCTGCCGAGCCCGCTCGTCAGCACGGTGCCGAAGACCGCGATGCCGACCGTCGAGCCGACGTTGCGGAAGAACTGGCTCGACGCGGTCGCCACCCCGAGGTCACGCTTCTCGGCGGCGTTCTGGACGACGAGCGTGTACTGCTGCATCGCCATCCCGATCCCGATGCCCAGGACGACCATCGCCAGCGTGAGCTGGGTCTGCGTCGAGTCGGCGGTCAGCCGGGTGAGGAGCCAGATGCCGGCGCCCATGACGACGACCCCGACGGCCATGAACGGCTTGTAGACACCGGTCTTCGTGATGACCAGGCCGGTGACGATGCCCATGACGATGAGGCCGACCATGAGCGGGGCGAGGATGAGGCCGGAGTTCGTCGCGTCGACGCCGAGCACGCCCTGGGCGAAGACGGGGATGTAGATGATCGAGCCGAACATCACCATGGCCAGGCCGAAGCTCGCGAGGTTGGCCGCCGTGAACACGCGGGACCGGAAGAGGCGCAACGGGATCACCGGCTCCTCGGCGCGGCTCTCCGCGAACACGAAGGCGGTCAGGCCGAGGACGCCGACCACGTAGAGCCCGATGATGGTGGCCGAGCCCCACGGGTAGGACGTGCCGCCCCACGAGGTGGCGAGCAGGACCGCGGTGAGCCCCACGGCGAGGGTGGCGATGCCCCAGCCGTCGACCTTCGCCTCGCGCCGCTCGTGCGGGAGGTGGAGGAAGCGCAGGATGAAGCCGGTGGCGACGATGCCGATCGGGATGCCGGCGAAGAACAGCCAGCGCCAGCCCCAGTGGTCGGTGATGAAGCCACCGGCCAGCGGCCCCGCGACCGACGTGACGCCGAAGACGGCGCCCATCAGGCCCTGGTACTTGCCCCGCTGACGCGGCGGGATGATGTCGCCGATGATGGTCTGCGACAGCGGCATCACCGTGCCCATGCCGAGGCCCTGGATGGCGCGGGCCGCGACGAGCACCCAGAAGCTCTGGGCGAAGCCGGCGACGAGCGAGCCGAGCATGAAGACGACGAGCCCGGCGATGTAGAAGCCGCGGCGGCCGTAGAGGTCGGAGAACTTGCCGACGATCGGGACGGTGATCGCCGAGACGAGGAGGGCGGCGGTGGCGACCCAGCTGTAGTGGTCCATCCCGCCGAGCTCGGAGACGATGCGCGGCATCGCGGGCCCGACGATGGTCTGGCTCACGGAGGCGACGAGCATGCCGAGCATCAGCCCGACGAAGACCCGGGAGGCCTCCGGGCTGAGCTTGTACGGCTGCTTCGCCGGTGTCTTCGCGATGGTCGCGGAGGTCATGCGGGAGTCCTTTCACGGTGGGCCGCACCCGTTCCGGTGGCGGCGGGGCCCGCGACGCTGCGAGCGGTGGTGTCGTGGGAGCCGGCGACGACCGCCAGCGAGCCCTGGAGCCGCCCGAGCAGGTCGGCCAGGGTGCCGCGGTCGGCGGGCGACCAGTCCTCGAGGGCGATGCCGACCAGCTCCTCGCGGCGACGGCGCTCGGCGGCGAGCACGGACCACCCGGGGTCGGTGAGCCCGATGCGCTGGGCGCGGCCGTCCTCGGGGTCGGGGCTGCGGTCGAGGAAGCCGCGCTCGACGAGGGCGGAGACCCGGCGGCTCGTCGTCGAGGGGTCGAGCCCGCCGGCGTCGGCGAGGTCGCAGGCGCGGCGCGGGCCGAGCTTGGCGGCCAGGGCCAGCAGCGCGTACTCCCCCCGCGTCACCGGCCCGTCGACGACGTGGCTGCGGCTGAGGAGGGTGAACAGCGCCGAGAGGTGCTCGGTGACGAGCGGGTCGGCGTTTGGTTGCATGATGCAAGCATATAACTATCTGCACTCGCTGCAAAATTGCGCTGACGGCATACTGGGGTCATGAGTACCGGTACGGGCGGTGTCCCCGGCCTCCGTGACCGCAAGAAGGAGGAGACGCGCCTCCGACTTCACACCGCGGCGCTGCGGCTCGCCGTCGAGCGGGGCGTCGGAGCCGTGACCGTCGAGGAGATCGCCGCCGCGGCCGAGGTCTCCCCCCGCACCTTCTTCAACTACTTCGCGACGAAGGAGGACGCGCTCGTCGACGCCGACCCCGCCCGCACGGCGCGCGTCCGGGACGCCGTCCTGGCCCGGCCGCCCGAGGAGTCCCCGGCGGCCGCCCTGCGTGCCGTCCTCACCGAGCACATGCGCCTCCTCGAGGCCGACCGCGACCTGTGGCGGATGCGCAGCGAGCTCGCGGCACGCAACCCCGGGCTCACCGCCCGCGCGGCCGGGGCGGGCGACCGCTTCGAGGCCGCGCTCGTCGAGGCCGCGTACGCGCGCACCGGGACCGACCCGGCCGACGACCTCGTCACGGGGCTCACCGCCAGGGTCGCGATGGCGGCGGTGCGGGCCGCCTACCAGCAGCACCGCCTCGCGGGTCAGGAGGGCTCGCTCGCCGACCGCCTCTCCAGCGCCTTCGACGCCGCCGGACTGCGCTGACTCCTCGCGAACGTGTGTGAACGCGCCGGGGGTCTCCGGCGAGTTCACACACGTTCGCGGGGACGGGGAGCCGGCGGGGTCGTTGCCGCCGTCGTGGGCCCGCGCAGGCCACTGCCGGCCGACGGCGCGAAGACGACGCGCCGCTGGACGGTGTACGACACCGCCAGCAACAACCCCTCGGTGAGGATCTTGCCGACGAGGAGGGGCATCCCCAGCCCGGCCACGAGCAGCTGCATCGAGGCCGCGTTGGCCGCCAGCACCGCCGCGACGAGGGCGGCGTACCGCAGCGCGGCACCCCTCCCCGCCGGTCCGAAGACGAAGCGACGGTTGGTGCGGTAGTTGACGGTGGCGCTCGCCAGCCGGGCCGAGACGACGGAGAGCACCAGGTTGCCGGTCAGCACGTGGACGAGGAACAGCAGCGCGTAGTCGACGGCGGTCGCCAGCAGCGAGGACGCCGCGAACCGGGCCATCGGCGCGTACACGCGCAGCGAGTCACGGACCGGCCGGAAGTGCGAGGAGGCGTTGCCCTGGAGGTAGACGGTCGCGACGGGCACCTCCACCACCGAGTGCCCGGCGCCGTGCGCCCGCAGGAGCAGCTCGAGCTCGTACTCGAAGCGCTCGCCCTCGACCTCGCACAACCAGCCGAGCATCTCCGACGGGTAGGCCCGCAGCCCGGTCTGGGTGTCGGACAGGTCGATCCCCGTCGCCAGCATGAAGAGCCGACGGGTCGCACCGTTCCCGAGGCGGCTCCGCGCCGGAACCGCCCCGGTGAACCGGCGCGCCCCGAGGACCATCGCCCGGCGGGATCGGGCCACCGTGTCCGCGACCGTCAGGACGTCCTCGGGCCGGTGCTGGCCGTCACTGTCCGCGCACACGACGTCCTCGCCCGGCCAGAGCACGCCGGCGCGGGCGAAGCCGGTCTTGAGCGCCCGTCCCTTGCCCCGGTTGACGTCGTGGTGCACGACCACCGCCCCGGCGCGCGCGGCCCGGGCGAACACCGCCGCGAAGTCCGGTCCGCTGCCGTCGTCGACGACGAGCACGTGGAGGTCGGGGCGGGCGGCTCGCAGGTCGCGCACCAGGTCGACGAGGCGCCCGTCGGGCTCGTAGGCGGGGACGAGGACGATCACGGCGCGCCCCTCAGGCCCCGATGTAGAGGATGTCGGAGGTGCCGCGCTCCTGGCCCTTGCCGAGGGGGTCGTTGACGAGGTCGCCGTCGAAGACCATCGCCGAGGACCCGCCGCCGTCGAGGTTGTAGGCCACCTGCGCGCCGCGGTCGACGAACACCTGCGCGAACTCGCTCATCCCGATGCCGCGGCTGTACCCGGTGGACCGGCCGTCGGCGACGATGACGAGCACGTGGTTCGCCTCGACGAGGCCGATGCCCGTCCGCGGCTGGTTGCCCTGCACCGAGTGGTTCCCGAAGTTCGTGTCGACCTCGACCGAGTCGATGCCGTCGACCACCGCACCGCCGTCGACGAGCCCGGGACCGAACGAGAGCGTCTGCCAGACACCGTCGTCCACGAGGGCCTTGGCCGTGGTCGCGGTCTCGTCGTAGAGCCGCATCGACCCGTCGCGGTACCAGGCCAGGCCCTGCCGGGCGCCCTCGTCGCGGTAGGCGACCCCGTTGCGGACGACGATCCCGTTGTCGCGGAACCCGTAGTAGTCGCCGTTGACGGCCCACACGGCGTCGACCGCGGAGGCGATGGCGCTCGGGACCTCGATGATGTTCTGCCCGAACTCGTCGTTCGCGAAGGCCGAGCGCAGGACCGTCGCGTCCTCCAGCCGCAGGTCGGCCGTGAAGTACACGAGCTGGTCGTCGCCGCTCCCGACGACCGTCCTGGAGATGTCGATCGTCGCGAGATCGCTCGTGTACGTGGTGCCGGAGACCGTGCCGCCGGTCGACGCGGTGGCCGCGGAGGCGACGCCCTGGCTCGCCTCGTAGGCGCTGGCCGAGGCGACCTCGACGTGGTCGACGACGTACCGCTCCAGGGCCCAGCCGGTCCCCGTCGCGGCGAGGGCGGCGAGGCCGGCGCCTCCGCCGAGGAGGGCGCGGCGGCCGACGCGACGACGGGGAGGACCCACCGACGGCGGCGGGGTGCGGTCGGGGGCGAGGGTGCTCGTGGGCTCGTTCATGGGAGCCACCGTCGGGCCGTCGGCTGTGCACCCGCTGTCCCCTGCCGGTGGGTCCCTCATGACCGTCCTGCGGAGACGCTGGAGCGGATGTCGTTCGGCGACAACGCCATACCCAAAGTCGCCACACCGACCTCGCACAGAGGCCCCACAGCCGCGGCGGGCCTGATGGTTCCCGACACCCCTCCCCCGACCCAGGAGCCTCCCGTGAGCACCCTGATCGTCTACGCCGCCGACGTCGCGGCCATCTGCCTGCTCGTCTTCGCCCTCTACGTCCCCCGGCACGGCCGCCGCGACCTCGTCGTCGCCTACCTCGGCGTGAACATCGGGGTGATGGCCGTCGCGTCCGCGTTGCTGGACAGCGCCGTCGGGGCCGGCCTGGGGCTCGGGCTGTTCGGCGTCCTGTCGATCATCCGGCTCCGCTCCGAGGAGCTGGCCCAGCACGAGGTCGCCTACTACTTCGCGGCCCTGGCCCTCGGTCTGCTGAGCGGGCTGGCGGTCGGCCCGGTGTGGCTCCCCGTCGCCCTGATGGCCCTGATCGTCGGCGCCCTCTGGCTCGGTGACCACCCCCGGATGCTGTCCCGGCACCGTCGCCGCGTCGTCGTGCTCGACCGCGCGTACGACGACGAGCGCGACGTCGCCACCGCCCTGGAGAAGCGCCTCGGCGGCCCGGTCATCGGGGTCACGGTCCTCAAGGTCGACCACGTCAACGACTCGACGACCGTCGACGTCCGCTTCCGCGTGCCCGTGACGCCGGCCTCCGCTCCCGACGCGGCCGCACCGGTCCGCCGCACGACGGTCCTGGTCCCGTGAGCGCCACCGCGCCGGCCCGGTTCGACGACCTGCCGGCCATCGCGCTCGACGAGCTCGTCGCGACGAGCGACCTGCTGACCCGGGTCGACCGCAAGTACGTGCTCACGGCGACCGAGGCGACGATGCTCACCGACCTCGCCCCGGCCGGGACCCGCGTCCTGGAGATCGACGGGTACCGCACCCTCGGCTACACGACCCGGTACCTCGACACCGGCGACCTGCTCACCCAGCGGCTCGCCGCGCACAATCGTCGCCGCCGCTTCAAGGTGCGCTCACGGCGCTACGAGCTGACCGGCGCGTCGTACCTCGAGGTGAAGACCCGGGCCGGCGAGCACACGGTCAAGACCCGCCTCGCGGGGGACCACATCCGTGAGCGCCGGATCGACTGCGCCGGAGCCCGGTTCGTCACCGAGTCGCTGGCGGCATCGGGCATCGACCCGGCCGTCGTCCCCGACCTCGCGCCGGCCCTGGACATCCGCTACGACCGCACGACGCTGCACCTCGCCGACGACGGGACCCGGGTCACCGTCGACCGCGCCCTCGGCTGGGAGCGCCCCGACGGGCTGCGGCTCGAGCGGCCCGACCTCGTCGTCGTCGAGACGAAGAGCCCCGGACGGCCCTCGTCCCTGGACCGGGCTCTCTGGTCGCTCGGCCACCGCCCCCGGCGGATGAGCAAGTACGCCACCGGCCTCGCCGCGCTCGACCCCGCCCTTCCCGCCAACCGCTGGGCGCGCACCCTGCGCGACCACGTCCGTCCCTGAGGAGACCACGATGAAGCTCACCAAGGCCCGGGCCGCCGTCACGGCCGCCCTGCTCGCCGCCACCCTCGCCGGCTGCGGCGTCGCCGGAGCCGTCACCGGCGCCTCCGTCGACGACAGCAGCACGACGACCAACGCCACCGCGACCCCCGGCGCCACGGTCGAGGCCGTGCTCGCCGCGAACCAGGAGTCGCACGCCGACACCGACGACGGCAGCTACGACGCCTCGGGCGCCGTCACCGTCACCCTGTCGGGGTCCACGGCCACCGCCTCGGGCGACGGGGTCACGGTCGAGGACTCCACGGTGACGATCAGCGCCCCCGGCACCTACGTGCTCACCGGCACGCTCGCCGGGCAGGTCGTCGTCGACTCCTCCGTCGAGGGCACGGTCCAGCTCGTCCTCGACGACGCGCACATCACCTCCTCGACCGGCCCGGCCGTCTCGGTCACCGCCGCCGACGAGGTCGTCGTCGTGCTGGCCGACGGCTCGACCAACACCCTCGAGGACGGCTCCGGCTACGGGGACGGCGAGGGCGAGCCCAACGCGGCCCTCTACTCCGCGGCCGACCTGACCATCGCCGGCACCGGGTCGCTGACCGTCACCGGCAACAGCAACGACGGCATCGGGTCACAGGACGGGCTGGTCATCCTCTCCGGCACCGTCACGGTCACCGCCGTCGACGACGCCGTGCGCGGCAAGGACTACGTGCGCGTCGAGGGCGGCACGCTCACCGCGAAGGCCGGTGGCGACGCCCTGACGTCCGACAACGCCGAGGAGGGCGACCGGGGCTACGTCGCGGTGCTCGGCGGGACGGTGGAGCTGACCGCCGGCGACGACGGCATCCAGGCCGCCACCGACGCCGTGATCGGCGGGGGCACCACGACGATCTCGGCCACCGGTGACGGCATCCACGGCGACGTCAGCGCCACCGTCGGCGGCGGAACGACGACGGTGAGGAAGTCCGCCGAGGGCCTCGAGGGCAAGGTCGTCACCGTCTCCGGTGGCACCCTCGACATCACGAGCTCGGACGACGCCGTCAACGCCACCGACGGCTCGAGCTCCGGTGGCGGAGGCGGCGGCGGGGGTGGCGGGATGTCGGCCCAGGACGGCGTGTCCGTGACGATCAGCGGCGGCACGGTCATCGTCGACGCCGAGGGCGACGGCCTGGACTCCAACGGCTCGATGTCGATCACCGGCGGAACCGTCGTCGTCAGCGGCCCGACCGGCAACGGCAACGGCGCGCTCGACACCAACGGCGGCCTGACCGTCTCCGGCGGCACGGTGCTGGCGGCCGGGTCCTCCGGGATGGCCGAGGCGCCGTCCACCGACTCCGAGCAGGGCTGGCTGTCGGCGACCTTCGACTCCGGGTACGCCGAGGGCACCGTCGTCCAGGTGGTGAACGACGGGGAGGTCATCGCCTCGTTCACGGCGAGCAAGACCTTCTCGTCGGTCGTCTTCTCGTCGTCGGCGATCACCTCGGGCGAGTCCTACGAGATCTGGGTCGACGGCACGCCGTCCGGGACCGCGGTCGGTGGGCTGGCCCTCGGCGGCTCGACCGACGGCGGCACGAAGCTCGGCACGGTGACGGCCGACGTGTCCTCCGGCGGCCAGGGCGGCGGCCGCCCCTGACCCACCCGTCGAACGACGAGAACATGCCGTGCGGTCCGGGGTTCGCACGGCATGTTCTCGTCTCTCGACCGGCGTGGCCGGGGTCAGAGGGCGGCGGCGACCTCGGTGCCCTGGCGGATGGCGCGCTTGGCGTCGAGCTCGGCGGCGACGTCGGCACCACCCACGACGTGCACCCGGATGCCGTGGGCCTCCAGCGGCTCGGCGAGCCCCCGCACCGACTCCTGCCCGGCGCAGACGACGACGGTGTCGCAGGCGACGACCCGCCGCTCGGCACCGTCCTCGCCGAGGGCCACGTGCAGCCCGTCGTCGTCGATGCGCTCGTAGGCGTGCACCCCGGTGACCTGCTCGACGCCCTTGGCGCGCAACGACGCCCGATGCACCCAGCCGGTCGTCTTGCCGAGCCCCTTGCCGATGGAGGTGGTCTTGCGCTGGAGCAGCACGACCTCGCGCGGGCTGGCCCCGGGCTCGGCGACGGCGACGCCGCCACGGGTCTCGGCGGGGTCACCGACCCCCCACTCGCGCCGCCACGCGGGGGCATCGAGGGTCGGGGAGGCATCGCTGGTGAGGAACTCGCAGACGTCGACCCCGACGCCGCCGGCCCCGATGACGGCCACCCGGCGCCCGGCCGTCCGCTCGCCGCGGACCAGCTGGTCGTAGGTCATGACCATCGGGTGGTCGACACCCGGGATGTCCGGCAGGCGCGGCGCGACGCCGGTCGCGACGACGACCTCGTCGACGCCGGCGGCCACGAGCGAGTCGACGTCGGCCCGCTCGCCGAGCCGCACCCGCACCCCGAGCACCTCGAGGCGCCGCGTGAAGTAGCGGATGGTCTCGGAGAACTCCTCCTTGCCGGGGATGCGCATCGCGATGTCGAACTGCCCGCCGAGGTGGTCACGCGCCTCGACCAGCTCGACCTCGTGCCCTCGCTCAGCCGCGGTGACCGCGGCGGCCATCCCGGCCGGTCCCCCACCGACGACGACCACCTTGCGCCGCACCGGAGCCCGTCCGATGACGAGCTCGGTCTCGTGGCCGGCGCGCGGGTTGACCATGCAGGTCGCCCGCTTCTTGACGAAGGTGTGGTCGAGGCAGGCCTGGTTGCACGCGATGCAGGTGTTGATCTCGTCCGAGCGCCCCTCGGCGGCCTTGCGGACGAACTCGGGGTCGGCGAGGAAGGGCCGGGCGAGGGAGACGAGGTCGGCCCCGCCGGCGAGCACCGACTCGGCGACGTCGGGGGTGTTGATGCGGTTGGTCGCGACGACCGGGAGCGACGTGTGCTCCTTGAGCCGGGCCGCGTACCCCGTGAACGCCGCGCGCGGCACCGACGTGACGATGGTCGGCACCCGCGCCTCGTGCCACCCGATGCCGAGGTTGAGGATGCTCGCCCCGGCCGCCTCGACCTCGCGCGCGAGCGCGGTCACCTCGTCCCAGGTCTGCCCGTCCTCGACGAGGTCGAGCACCGAGATCCGGTACACCAGCAGGAAGTCCGGGCCGGTGGCCTCCCGCACGGCGCGGACGACCTCGACCGCGAGGCGCCGGCGGTTCTCCGGCGAGCCACCCCAGCGGTCGGTGCGTCGGTTCGTGCGGGGGGCGAGGAACTGGTTGATCAGGTAGCCCTCGGACCCCATCACCTCGACGCCGTCGTAGCCCGCCTGTTGCGCGAGCCGCGCGGCCCGCGCGAACGCTCGCACCTGACGACGAACACCCCTGTCCGACAACGCTCTCGGGCGGAACTTGCTGATGGGGCTCTTGACCGCGGACGGCGCGACGCACCACGGCGTGTACGCGTACCGCCCGGCGTGCAGCAGCTGGAGCGCGATCCGGCCGCCCTCGGCGTGCACCGCGTCGGTGACGAGGCGGTGGCGGGCCAGCTCGCGGCGCGAGGTCAGCTTCGAGGCCCCCGGGTACAGCGTGCCCTCGAGGTTCGGGGCGAACCCGCCGGTGACGATGAGCGATGCTCCGCCCCGGGCGCGCTCGGCGAGGTAGGCGGCGAGCTTCGGGAAGTCCTTCGCCCGGTCCTCGAGCCCGGTGTGCATCGACCCCATGACGACCCGGTTGGGCAACGTCACGTGGCCGAGGTCGAGCGGGGCGAGCAGGTGGGGGTGGTCGCTCATCGGGCCTTCCTCGTCGGGCACCGGCGCGCGGCGCGGTCCCGGCGGGCGGGTCGCGGCCTCAGCGGCGGCGGCGCCACCAGCGGCGCCTCGGGCGAGCCTCTCCCGTTGTTACCGGCGGGTCAACCTCGAGGGGCTGTGAGGATGCTCGCAGCTCCCGCCAGCGCCCGACCATCTCCTCGACGTCGACGGTCGGGGCGAGCAGCGGTGGCATCCGGCCCTCCGGCGGGCGCAGCCGGTCGCGGCGCACGCGGTGGTTGAAGTCCTCGAGCACGCGGCGCACCGACTCCTCGGTGCGCAGCTCGAGCAGGCTCTCCGGGAACGTCGCGGCCTCCTTGCGGAGGGCGACGGCCGGCGGGAGGGCCCCGGTGAAGTCGATCTGCTCGCGCTCGGCCAGCTGGCGCACCCACCACAGCGGGTCGTCGGTGCCCTCGATGCGCAGCGGCTTCCCGGCGCCGGGCAGGTCGTCGAACTCGCCCCGCTCCTGCGCCTCGCGGATGGCGCGCTCGACCGGCGACTCGTAGCGGGGCCGCTCCACCATGCCCCCCAGTCTCACCCGGGAGCGCCCCTCGACGGGGCCCGCGGGTCAGTCGGCGAGGAAGGAGAGCAGGTCGGCGCGGGTGAGCACCCCGACCGGCTTGCCGTCCTCGACGACGAGCACGGCGTCCGAGCCCTCGAGCTCGTGGCGCGCCGTGGAGACCGGCTCGCCGGCGCCGACGAGCGGCAGGCCCGGGCCCATGTGCTTCTCGACGGGGTCGGCGAGGTGCGCCGACCCGGTGAACAGCGCCTCGAGCAGCGCCCGCTCCGAGACCGCGCCCGCGACCTCGCCGGAGACGACCGGCGGCTCGGCCTTGACGACCGGCATCTGCGAGACGCCGTACTCGCGCAGGATCTCGATGGCGTCGCGCAGCGTCTCGTTCGGGTGCGTGTGCACGAGGGCGGGGAGGTCGCCCGCCTTGGCGTGCAGCACGTCGCCGACGGTGCGCTCGCCCTCGGCCTTCATGAAGCCGTACGAGGCCATCCAGTCGTCGTTGAAGATCTTCGACAGGTAGCCGCGGCCGGAGTCCGGGAGCAGGACGACGACCACCGCGTCGTCCGGCAGCTCGCGGGCCACCCGCAGCGCGGCGACGACGGCCATCCCGCAGGAACCGCCGACGAGCAGGCCCTCCTCGCGGGCGAGGCGGCGGGTCATCTCGAAGGAGTCGGCGTCGGAGACGGCCTCCACGCGGTCGACCTGGTCGGGGTCGTAGGCGCTGGGCCAGAAGTCCTCGCCGACGCCCTCGACGAGGTACGGCCGGCCCGTGCCGCCGCTGTAGACCGAGCCCTCGGGGTCGGCGGCGACGACCTGGACGCGCCCGCCGTCGCGCTCGGCCGAGACCTCGCGCAGGTAGCGGCCCGCACCGCTGATGGTGCCGCCGGTGCCGGCGCCGGTGACGAAGTGCGTGATGCGGCCGTCGGTGTCGCGCCAGATCTCCGGACCGGTCGACTCGTAGTGCGAGAGAGGGCCGTTGGGGTTGGAGTACTGGTCCGGCTTCCAGGCCTTCGGCGTCTCGCGGACGAGCCGGTCCGAGGTGGAGTAGTAGGAGTCCGGGTGGTCCGGGGCGACGGCGGTCGGGCAGACGACGACCTCGGCGCCGTACGCGCGCAGCACGTTGCGCTTGTCCTCGGAGACCTTGTCCGGGCAGACGAAGATGCAGGTGTAGCCCTTGCGCTGGGCCACCAGCGCGAGACCGACGCCCGTGTTGCCCGAGGTCGGCTCGACGATGACGCCGCCCGGCTGCAGCTCGCCGGACTCCTCGGCCGCCTCGACCATCTTCAGCGCGATGCGGTCCTTCACCGACCCGCCGGGGTTGAGGTACTCCACCTTGGCCAGGACCGTGGCCCCGATGCCGTCGGTGACGGAGTTGAGCTTGACGAGCGGGGTGTTCCCGACGAGGTCTGCGATGTGCTCGGCGTACTTCACGCCGGCCATCCTGTCACGGCCGCAGGGGCTCCTCGTCCTCGCCCGCGAGCACCGTCAGCGCGTCGGTGGACGCGCGGGCGCCCACCCGCAGCAGGCCGAGGACCAGCCGCCGGGCCGGCCGACCGGTCCGGCGCGCGAGCAGGCCGCCGCGCACGAGCTCCACCCGTGTCGCGCCGTCCGCCTCGGCCCCGATGCTCACGTGCGACCACTGCGTGAGCCCCGTGCGCCCCCACCGGGCCTGCTCCCGGGAGACCGACCACACCACGAGGCCCGGCTCATCGCCCTGCGGGGGCCGGGCCAGGACGAGGCGACGCACGAGCGTCGCTTCCCGCCACGGGAGGCGGCGCCGGCCGGGGTCCGGCACCGTGCGCGCCTCGACCTCGGACACCACCCGCTCGCCGGCCACGCCGAGCCATCCGGTGGAGCCGGCGGCGGTCGAGCAGCGGCGCCACACCGCTTCCACCGGGCTCTCGAGCACCACGACGCGGCGCACCGCCTGCCCCGGCGACCCGACGAGCAGCTCGACCCCCGGCAGGGTCGAGGGGTCGACCTCGTCGGTGCCGCGGGCCACCGGGACGTCGAGCGTCACGACGGCCTCGCGCACGGCATCGGGATCCGCACCCTGGTGGGTGATGAGGGCGCGGACGGTGCCGCCGGGCTCGTCGACCAGCCGCAGGAGGACCGCCGGCAGCGCATCGCCCGGGACGAGGGCCTCCATCGCCCGCTGGGCGAAGGTCAGGTCGCCGACCGCGCCGTGGTGGAGGTCCGCGAGGGGAGGTCGCGGCTGACTCGGCGCGACCGGGACGCTGATACCGAGCCGCTCCACCTCGGCCCGGACGACGGCGTCGACGGCGCCGCGCGTGCCCTCGAGGGTGACACCCCGCTCGCGCAGCGCCCGTCCGACCACCGGGTCGTGCAACGTCGCGAGGAAGACGTGCTCGACGTCGACCTCCCGGTGCCCGAGGAGGGCACACTCGCGCCACGCCGTCTGGCTGAGTCCGATGCTCGCGCCCCACCGACCGTTCACGTCCTGCTCCTGCCTCGTCCTGCGTCGGGGCGCACGCGCCCCCGGAACTTCTTGTGCGCCGCCTGCCGGGACACCCCGAGGCACGCGGCGATGTCGGCCCAGGTCATCCCGGCCTCGAGCGCGGCCTCGACGTGCTGCAGCTCGAGGGCGACGGTCTGCTGGCGCAGCCGGGCCACGGCACGCAGCCCGGCGGCGGGGTCGAGCACCTCGCCGGTCGGTGCCGGCAGGGCCTCGCCGCCCGCGCCCCGGTCGTCGCTCGCCATGGCGTCAACCTAGGTTGACACCGGTCCGCGTGTCAACCCTGGTTGACGAGCAGCCCCGCGGTCAGGGTCGGGCCACCCGGGCCGTGAAGCGCGCGACGTCGACCACGGCGCGCTCGACCGTGCCGCGCGCCAGCACCGTGCCGTCGGCCCCGGTGGCCACGACCTCCAGCACCACGCTCCGGCCGTCGTCCGAGAGCATCCGGGCGCCGACCGTGACGACGTCGCCGACCGCGCTGGGGGCGAGGTGGTCGAGGGCGACCGCCGTCCCGACGCTGGTGCTGCCCCCGGGCAGCGCGCCGTCGAGGGCCGCCACGGTCGCCGCCTCGGCCCAGGCCAGCAGCCTCGGCGTGCCGAGCACCGGCAGGTCACCCGAGCCGAGCGCCGCGGCGGTGTCCCCGCCCGCCACCGTGCGCACCACCTCGGCCGATCGGCGCGGGTGGGGGTCCATCCGGTCAGCGTAGGCCGGTGCCGTGCGAATCCGGTCCACGTCCTCGGCGCCCGGCGTTACCGTGGACGTCCGAACCGAGGAGGAGGACCCACGGGGATGGGACGCGCACGCCGGGCCCGCCGGATCGCCTCCACCGCCGCGTACGGCGGAGGCGGGGTCGCTGCTGCCGGAACGGCGCTCGCCGCGCTCGGCTGGGGCGTCATCAAGGCCGAGGCGGTCCTCGCGCGGCGGGCCATCGGTCATCCCTTCGACACCTCCCCCGACGACAACGGCCTCTACGGCGCGGGGCGCGGCGCCCCGTGGGAGATCGTCGTCATCGGCGACTCCTCGGCCGCGGGCATGGGCGCCGACCACCCGCACGAGACGGTGGGCGCGATCGTCGCCAACGGCGTGTCCGCGCTCACCGGGCGCGCCGTGCGGCTCACGAACCGGGCGGTCGTGGGCGCCGAGTCCGGTGACCTCGAGCGCCAGCTCGCCAACGCCCTCGAGGACGTCATGCGCCCCGACGTCGTCCTCGTCATGGTCGGCGCCAACGACGTCACGCACCGCATCGAGCGCGCCGCCGCGGTGCGCCACCTCGAGCAGACCGTCCGCCGCGTCCGAGCCCTGGGCAGCGAGGTGGTCGTCGGCACCTGCCCCGACCTCGGCACCATCGAGCCGATCCGCCAGCCGCTGCGCTCGCTCATGAAGCGCTGGTCCCGCGACCTCGCGGCCGCCCAGACCGTGGCTGTCGTCGAGGCCGGCGGGCGCACCGTCTCGCTCGGGGATCTGCTCGGACCGGAGTTCGCCGCGTCGCCGCGCGAGATGTTCAGCAGCGACCAGTTCCACCCGTCGGCCGCCGGCTACGCCCGGGCCGGCGCCGCCCTGCTACCGAGCGTGTGCGCGGCGCTGCGGGTGTGGGGCGCCGACACCGACGACCGTGCCCCCGAACCCCGCCGCGGCGAGGGCGTGGGCCCTGTCGCCGTCGCCGCCGGGCAGGCCGTGCGCGAGGCCGGCACCGAGGTGGCCCCCACCGAGATCGCCGGTCAGTCGCGCGGCCCGCGCGGGCGCTGGGCCGTGCTCCTGCGCCGTCGCCCGGACGCCGCCGGACCGGCCGCGGACCCGGTGGCCGAGGACGAGACCGCCGGTCCGGCGGGCTCCCCCACACCGGCCGGCTGAGGCCTCCGGCCGCGGTCAGCCCTCGGCCACGACCGCGTCCACCTCGACCTCCACGCGCCAGCGGGCATCGAGCAGGCCCGCCACGAGCACCATCGTGCTCGCCGGCCGGATCTCGCCGAAGATCTCCCCGTGCACCGCGGAGACCGCGTCGACCACGTCGAGGTCGGTGACGAAGTGCCGGGTGCGGATGACGTCCTCCGGCCGGCCCCCGAGCTCGGCGAGCGCGCCGAGGGCGATCTCCCAGCAGCGGCGGGCCTGCGCCCCGGGGTCGGGGCTGACCGCCCCGTTCTCACCGATCGGTGCCGTCCCGGAGACGGCGATGTGCTGGCCGACGCGGACGGCGCGGGCGAACCCGACGCTCCCCTCGTACGGAGACCCTGACGATGCCCGGCTGCGCGTGGTGTCCATGGGCTCATCCTGTCCCTCCGGCGGCGTACGCACGACCCCCCGATGGGTCGGACCGGGTGCCGGTGGTCGAGACGCAGCCCACAGGGCCGGCCCGGTTCCCTCGGGCGGGGCGAGCGCCTACGCTGGACGGCCAGTGGTGAGCGCTTGCTCACCTCCCGGGCCGGCGCCCCACGACCGGCCACCCGACCCCTGGAGGACCCCGTGCCCGAGGCCGTCATCGTCGCCACCGCCCGCACCCCGATCGGTCGGGCGTTCAAGGGGTCGCTGCGCGAGATGCGCCCCGACGACCTGTCGGTGCAGGTCGTCCGCGGCCTCCTCGACCAGCTCCCGGGCCTCGACCCGACGACCGTCGACGACCTCTACTGGGGCTGCGCCGACCCCAGCGGCAAGGCCGGCAACAACATGGCCCGCGTCATCGCCGTGCTCGCCGGCCTCGACGGCCTGCCCGCCGCCACCGTGAACCGGTTCTGCGCCAGCTCGACCCAGACGATGCGGATGGCCTTCCACGCCATCAAGGCCGGCGAGGGCGACACCTTCGTCGTCGGCGGCGTCGAGTCGGTCTCGACCAACGCGGCGTTCCGCGGCGCCGGCGAGTCCGACCCCGACGCCCTCAACCCGGTCTTCGCCGAGGCGATGGAGCGCTCGGCCGCGATGGCGTCCGCCAACGAGACCTGGTCCGACCCGCGCGAGAGCGGCTCGCTGCCCGACGTCTACCTCGCGATGGGCCAGACCGCCGAGAACGTCGCGACGCTGCGCGGTGTCACGCGCGAGCGCCAGGACGAGTGGGGCGTCACGAGCCAGAACCGCGCCGAGAAGGCCATCGCGAACGGCTTCTTCGAGCGCGAGATCCTGCCGGTCACGCTCGCCGACGGCACCGTGGTGTCCCGGGACGACGGCCCGCGCGCCGGAGTGACGCTCGAGGCGGTGCAGGGCCTGCAGCCGGTCTTCCGCGAGGGCGGCACCGTGACCGCGGGCAACTGCTGCCCGCTGAACGACGGCGCGTCCGGTGTCGTCGTGATGAGCGACGAGCGGGCACGCGAGCTCGGCCTCACGCCGCTGGCGCGCATCGTCTCCACCGGCGTCTCGGGGCTCTCGCCCGAGATCATGGGTCTCGGCCCGGTCGAGGCCTCCCGGCAGGCGCTGTCGCGCGCGGGGCTCTCGATCGGCGACATCGACCTCTACGAGATCAACGAGGCGTTCGCGGCGCAGGTGCTGCCCAGCGCCGACGACCTTGGGATGGACCTCGACAAGCTCAACGTCAACGGCGGCGCGATCGCGCTGGGCCACCCGTTCGGCTCGACCGGCACGCGCATCATGACCACGCTGCTGAACGGCCTCGAGGAGCGCGACGGCACCTTCGGCCTCGAGACGATGTGCGTCGGCGGCGGCCAGGGCATGGCCATCGTCGTCGAGCGCCTCTCCTGACCCGCCTCCCCCACTCATTGCCCAGAACCCACCTCTCGAGGCCTCGTACGGCGCTCGGGATGTGGGTTCTGGGCAATAGGTCGGCTAGGGGAGGGCGCGGCGCAGGTCGGTCAGCTGCTCGGTGAGCCCCTGGGCGCGGCCGGCGGCGTAGGCATCCCACACGACGACGGCCAGCTGGTCGACGAGCGCCGCGGCGCCGAGGTCCGGGACGTCCACCCCGGGGGCGGTGCGGGCGGCCACCTCGTCGACGAGCTCGCGCACGAGCGGCGCTGCCGGCTCGGCACGGGTCAGCGGCAGCTCGGACCAACGACGGGCGATGCGGTCGAGCTCGATGCGCGCCGCGGCGGGCACCGGGTCCGCAGACGACGGCGCCGGGGCGGGATCCCCCGCCCCGGCGCCGGCCGGTGGTGCGTCGGTCACTCGCGCATGCGCGCGATGAGGCGCAGGAACTCGATGTAGAGCCAGACGAGCGTGACGATGATGCCGTGGGCCAGCAGCCACGAGTACTTCTGCGGCGCACCGGTGGCGATCGCCCGGTCGACCATGTCGAAGTCGAGCGCGAGGCTGACGGACGCGAGGCCGACGGCGAACAGCGAGATGGCGATGCCCCACGGGCCGGAGCCGCCGAAGCCGAACGCGGTGTCGGTGACCATCGCGAAGACGAAGTTCGCCACGGCGAAGATCGCGTAGCCGAAGATCATCATCGTGACGATCCGACGGAACTTCGGGGTGACCTTGATGAGGCCGACCTTGTAGGCGATGAACATGCCGACGAAGGTGGCGAGCGTCGCGAGGACGGCCTGCGCGACGATGCCCTGGTAGCGCTGCTCGAAGAACTGGCTGACGGCGCCGACGAAGAGGCCCTCGACGACGGCGTACCCGACGATGAGCGGCACGCTGAGCGTCTTCTTGAAGGCGATGACCAGGCCGAGGATCAGGGTGGCGATCATGCCGCCGAGCCACAGCCCGATCCCGAGGGCCGGGTTCGTGGCGGCGACGACCCAGCCGACGGCGCCGAAGCCGACCACGAGGGCGAAGAGGCCGAGCGTCTTCATGACGACGTCGTCCATCGTCAGGGCGCGGTCGGTGCCCGGGCGCAGGGCCGAGGGGGCCGAGTACATCTCCTGCAGCTGCTGGGCGCTCAGCTGGTCGGTGGCGGCGTGCGAGGCGCCGGCAGCACCGCTGCCGCTTCCGCCGAAGCCCGCGTAGCCGCTGCGGGCGTCCTTCTCGAGCCGGTTGAAGGCCGGGTTGTTGGCCATCGATCCTCCGTGCGTGTCGTGGCGGTGAGGCTCACCGTCGTCCGTACCAGCGTAGACGTTCGACGATCTTCCTGAGTTCCCGCTGAGAGCCGCAGTGGACGGCGTTCTCGCCCGCCCACCACGTCCCTCGCGAACGTGGGTGAAAACCGTCGCCCTGCCGAAGGATCTCACCCACGTTCGCGATGGTCGGGCCACCGCTCACGCCCCCGACGGGAACCGGCCACGTCACTGCGTTCGGATGCCTCCCGACTCCCCTCGGGTGCGCTGGCGCGCCCCCGACGGGGCACCATCGCTCACACTCCGTTCGAGCGACTCCCGACTCCCTCCGGGTGCGCTGGCGCGCCCCCGACGGGAGTCGAACCCGCACCTGTGGCGCTTTTAAGGCGCCTGCCTCTGCCGGTTGGGCCACGGGGGCGCGCCCACCGTAGCGCGCAGCGGCTCGGCGTCAGCCGGCGACCGAGAGGGCGATGCCGTCGAGGATGTCGTGCTCGCTCGTGACGACGCGCACGCCGGGCGAGCGCAGAGCCACCCGGGCGAGCACCTCGTGCCACACCAGCGCGCCGGCCCCGATGACGTCGACCCGGCCGGGGTGCATGTACGGCAGGGCCCCGCGCTCGACCCGGGGCATCCCCAGCAGGTCGCGGCAGGCCACCCGGTGCAGGTCGAGGGGGACCTCGGCCAGGTGGATGGCGTCGCGGTCGTACCGGTCCAGCCCGAGGGCGTGCGCCGTGACGGTCGTGATGCTCCCGGCCAGCCCGACGACGGCACCGAGGTCGCCGAGGTCGACGACGCGCTCGGCCTCGGCGAGGGCGTCCGCGATGTCCGCGCGTTCGGCCGCGACCTCGTCGTCGGTGGGCGGGTCGCCGGCGAGGTGCCGCTCGGTCATCCGGACGCAGCCGATGTCGACGGAGCGGCCGGCCTCGACGTCGTCGGTGCCGCGGACCAGCTCGGTGGAGCCGCCACCGAGGTCGACGACCAGGTAGGGGCCGTCGATGCCCCGGCGCCGCAGGTCGCCGGTGGCGCCGGTGAAGGACAGGCGGGCCTCGACGTCACCGGCCACGACCTCGGGCGCGACGTCGAGGTCCCCGAAGGCCTCGCGGACGCCGGCCACGAACTCCTCGGCGTTGCGGGCGTCGCGCGAGGCCGAGGTGGCGACGAAGCGGACCGCCTCCGCGCCCAGCTCTCGGCACCGGGCGGCGTACTCGCGGCTCATGGCGAGCGTGCGCTCCATGGCCTCGGCGCCGATGACCCCGGTGCGGTCGATGCCCTGACCGAGGCGGACCACCTCGGTGCGCCGGTCGACGTCGGTGAGCAGGCCGTCGTCACCGACGTCGGCGACGAGCAGGCGGATCGAGTTCGTGCCGCAGTCGACGGCACCGACCCTGCGCGTCACTGACCCTCTCCCGCAAGCGTTTCCGAGCAGGGGGCGCGGTCCCACCAGGGACCGAGGAGCTCCAGCGCCTCGTCGCCCAGGGGGTTGACGCCCGGCCCGGCCCCGAGCGAGTGGGCCGCCAGCACGTGCAGGCACTTGACGCGGGTGGGCATCCCACCGGCCGAGATGCCGGCGACCTCCGGGACGTCGCCGAGCTCGGCCCGCCGCGCCAGGTAGTCCGCGTGGGCCCGCTCGTAGCCGGCCCGCAGCTCGGGGTCGGCCTCGAGCCGGTCGGACATCTCCTTCATGACGCCGCGGCTCTCGAGCGTGGAGAGGGCGCCCGTGAGGCGAGGACACGTGGCGTAGAACGAGGTCGGGAAGGGGGTGCCGTCGGGCAGACGGGGCTCGGTGCGCACGACGTCGGGGTCGCCGCAGGGGCAACGGTGCGCCACCTCGACGACGCCTCGCGCCTCGCGGCCGAGCTGACGGGTGACGGCGTCGAGGTCCGCCTGCGCGACCGGTGGCCGCTCCGGACCGCTCACCGCACCGCCCCGGGGGCGTCGGCCGTGCGGACCGACTGCCACACGGTGGAGTACCACGGCAGGGTCGACTTCTGCTCTGCCGCACCGGGACCCACCGCGGCCGCAGCACCCGGCGTCTGCGGCTCGGGGTCGAGGACGGTGAAGGCTCGCTCCCCCGGCCGGACGAACTTCAGCCGCTGGCGCGCCTGCTGCTCGACGTACGCGGGGTCCTCCCAGCGCTCGCGCTCGGCGCGCAGCTCGGCGACGTCGGCCTGCTGCGTCGCGACCTTGTCACGAAGGGCGGCGATCTGCCCGCGCTGGTGCACCCACGCCGCCACGGACGATGCGAGCAGCACCACGATGAAGACGCCGATCGTGGCGAGGACGACGCCGCGGCGCAGCATCCGGTTCGAGGCTGCGCCGCCGACCCGCCCGCGCCAGCCGGAGGGGGTGCGGCGCACCACCTTCGCCGTGGTCGTCGACGCCTTGGAGGGGCGGGGCGACGCGGACGCCGGACGGGAGGGGCCGCGGCTGCCCGTCCCCCGCGCGGACCCCGACGTGCGGGAGGACGCCGACGGGCGCGCCGCGGACCCGCGGCGCGGTGGGCGCGCTGCGGGTCCGGTGCTGCGGCTCGTGGCCATCGGCTGCTCCCCCGGCGTCCTGGGGCTCAGGCCCGGCCGGCGGTGAACCGCGGGAAGGCGCCCGCGCCGGCGTAGACCGCGGCGTCGTCGAGCTCCTCCTCGATGCGCAGCAGCTGGTTGTACTTCGCGACTCGCTCGGAGCGGGCCGGTGCGCCGGTCTTGATCTGGCCGCAGTTGGTGGCGACCGCGAGGTCGGCGATGGTGACGTCCTCGGTCTCGCCGGAGCGGTGGCTCATCATGCAGCGGTAGCCGTTGCGGTGCGCGAGGTCGACGGCGTCGAGGGTCTCGGTGAGCGAGCCGATCTGGTTGACCTTCACCAGGAGTGCGTTGGCCGTGCCGGTCTCGATGCCGCGGGCGAGGCGCTCGGGGTTGGTGACGAACAGGTCGTCGCCGACGAGCTGGACCTGCGCTCCGAGGCGGTCGGTCATCGCCTTCCAGCCGTCCCAGTCGGACTCGTCCAGCGGGTCCTCGATAGAGACGAGCGGGTAGGCCGCGACGAGCTCGGCGTAGTAGTCGACCATCTCGGCGGAGGTCTTGGAGCCACCCTCGAAGGTGTACGAGCCGTCCTCGTGGAACTCGGAGGCCGCGACGTCGAGCGCGAGGGCGATCTGCTCACCGGGGGTGTAGCCGGCCCGACCGATCGCCTCGACGATGAGGTCGAGCGCCGCGCGGTTGGACTCGAGGTTCGGGGCGAAGCCGCCCTCGTCGCCGAGCCCGGTGGCCAGGCCCTTCTCCTTGAGGACGGCCTTGAGCTCGTGGTAGACCTCCGTGCCCCAGCGCAGGGCCTCGCGGAAGGTCTCGGCGCCGATCGGCGCGATCATGAACTCCTGGATGTCGACGTTGGAGTCGGCGTGGCTGCCGCCGTTGAGGATGTTCATCATCGGCACGGGCAGGACGTGCGCGTTCGGGCCGCCGACGTAGCGGAAGAGCGGCAGGTCGGCGGAGTCGGCGGCGGCACGGGCCACGGCGAGCGAGACGCCGAGGATGGCGTTGGCGCCGATCTTCTCCTTGTTCGCGCTGCCGTCGATGGCGAGCATCTCGGCGTCGACGAGGCGCTGCTCGCTGGCCTCGAAGCCGAGCAGCTTGGGGCCGAGCTCGTCGATGACGGCGTCGACCGCCTTCTCGACACCCTTGCCGCCGTAGCGGTTCTTGTCGCCGTCCCGGCGCTCGACGGCCTCGAAGGCGCCGGTGGAGGCGCCACTGGGGACGGCCGCGCGGGCGACGGTGCCGTCGTCGAGGGCGACCTCGACCTCGACGGTGGGGTTGCCGCGCGAGTCGAGGATCTCGCGCGCGCCTACTGCCTCGATGCTGGCCACGGGGAACTCCTGGGAGGGGAGGAACAGGTTTCCTCCCGAGCGTAGCCGGGCGGGCGAGGGTCACCGGGGACCGACCCGCTCCCCGGACGCCCTGCCTCCGCCCCGACCCAGGTGGACGCGCGAGCCGCCTTCCTGCGCGCGAGCCCCCGGGAACCGGCTCCCGCCCGGGAACCCGGCTCGACCGGGCCTGTGGAGAACCCCGCGGCCGTCCGGCGGGACGTGGGCACAGTGGACCGGTGCCCGATCTCGACCGCCTCCTCGCCACCGGGTCCGGCGTCCTGACGACCCGGGCCGCGACCGCGGCGGGCCTCACCGACGACGACCTGCGGCGCGCGACGGCAGGCGGCCGGCTGCAGCGCGTGCGCCGAGGGATCTACGTCGAGCACGCGACCTGGCAGTCCGCGACCCCGTGGGTCCGTTACCGCTTCCTCGTCCGCGGCGTGCTCACGGCCCGACCGGGCTGGGCCGCCTCCCACCACGCGGCGGGCGTCCTGCACGGGTTGCCGGTGCACGGCGTCGACCTCGCGCTCGTCGACGTCGCCGCCGAGGTCGGGACGAGCAAGCGGCGGGGCGGCACCCATGTGCACCGGCTGGAGACCGACCTCGTCGAGGCGACCGGGCTGCCCGCCGTCCCCGTCGCGCACGCCTGCGCCGTGCTGGCGTGCGCGAGCGGCGTCGAGTCCGGCGTGGTGTCGATGGACGGCGCCCTGCACGCGACGGCCTGCTCGACCGCCGAGCTGGAGGCCGCCATCGAGGCCCTCGGTGAGCGGACGGGCATCGGCCGGGCCCGCGAGGCCCTGCGGCTCGCGGACGGTGCTGCCGAGTCGCCCGGCGAGTCCCGCACGCGGATCCTGCTGTCGGGGCTCGGGGTCCCGGTCCGCTCGCAGGTCGACCTCTTCGACGCCGACGGTCACATCGGGCGGGTCGACCTGCTGGTCGGTGACCGGGTCGTCGTCGAGTTCGACGGGATGGTCAAGTACGAGGGGGCCGACGGACGGGAGGCGCTGGCGCGCGAGAAGCGGCGCGAGGAGCGGCTGCGCGATGCGGGGTACCGCGTCGTGCGGGTGCTCTGGTCCGAGCTCCGGCAACCGGCCGTCGTCCTGGCACGGGTCCGCGCCGCGCTCGCCGCCGCGGCCTCCGTCTGATGCGAGCCGCCTTCCGGCACGGGAGCCGCCTGCACGGGGCTCGAGCGCGGGAAGGAGGCTCCGCTGGCGTGACCGCGCGGGCCGCCCCGTCCCGCGCTCAGGCGCCGGCGGCGTACGCGACGGCGATGGCGGTGCCGACGACGGCGTTGTTCCGCACGAGCGCGAGGTTGGTGTTCAGCGACCGCCCGTCGGACAGCTCGACGAGCCGGCCGAGCAGGTACGGCGTGATGTCCTTGCCGGTGATGCCGCGCTCGGCACAGTCGGCGAGGGCCCGCTCGATGACCGCGTCGATGTCGGCGCGGGGCATCTCGTCGGCCTCGGGCACCGGGTTGGCGATCGAGATCCCGCTGCCCAGCCCCAGCCCGAAGGACGCACGCATCAGGGCGGCGACCTGCTCGGGGGTGTCGACGCGCATCGGCACGGGCAGGCCGCTGGAGCGCGAGAAGAACGAGGGGAACTCGTCGGTGCCGTAGCCGACGACCGGCACCCCGAGGGTCTCGAGCACCTCGAGGGTGCGGCCGATGTCGAGGATCGACTTCACGCCGGCCGAGATGACCGCGACCTCGGTGCGGGCCAGCTCGGTGAGGTCGGCCGAGACGTCCATCGAGGTCTCGGCGCCCTGGTGCACGCCGCCGAGCCCGCCGGTGACGAAGACCCGGATGCCCGCCAGCGCCGCGATCCGCATGGTGCTGGCGACCGTCGTGGCGCCGTGCACCCCGGTGGCGACCACGTGCGGGAGGTCGCGGACGCTCACCTTGCGGATGCCGCCGTCGGCACCGAAGAGCTCGAGCTGGTCGTCGGAGAGGCCGACGGTCGGGCGGCCGTCGAGGATCGCGATGGTCGCCGGGACGGCTCCGTGGTCGCGGACGATCTGCTCGACCTCGCGGGCCATGGCCACGTTCGAGGGGTACGGCATGCCGTGGCTGATGATCGTCGACTCGAGCGCGACGACCGGGCGGCCGGCGGCGAGCGCCTCGCGCACCTCGGGCGCGACGGCGAGCATCGGGTGCGGGGTGGCCGGGCTGGCGGTGGTCATGCGGAACGCTCCTCGGTGGACGGCTGGTCGGGCGTGAGGTGGGCCGCGACGAGCGCGGGGGTCAGGTCGGGGCGGACGGTGTCGGGGGAAGCCACCGTCAGCGCGGCGAGGACCTGGCCGAAGCGGGCGGCCTCGACGACGCCGTCGCCCGCGAGCAGGGAGTGCACGTAGCCGGCGGTCATCGCGTCACCGGCCCCCGTGACGTCGGCGACCGAGGTCGGTGGTGCGCTGACGAGGTAGACGCGCCGCTCCGGCGCCGGGTCCTCGGCCGTGGGCCGGGGCGCGACGGAGAGCAGGCTGCCGCGGGTCCCGCGACGCACCCAGACGTGCTCGACGCCGCGGTCGTGGAGGATGCCGGCCGCCTCGACGACCCCGTCGACCTCCGGGTCGACGTGCCGCCCCACGAGGGCCGCGAGCTCGTCGAGGTTCGGGGTGACGGTGTGGACCGGGACGGTGCCGTCGAAGACCGCGGCGGCCTCGGTGGCCTTGGCCACCGACACCGGCTCGAAGACGCCCACCACGCCGGCCTCGGCGGCGGCCGCCAGGACCCAGCGCACCACGGTCGGGCTCACGTTGGCGTCGACGACGACGGCGTCGGCACCCTCGAGGAGCGACGGGACGACGCCGAGCTCGCCGACGGTCAGCTCGTCGGTGGCGCGCATGTCGGCGACGGCGACGAGCAGGTCCCCCTCGTCGTCGAGGACGGCGGCGTAGGTGCCCGTGGGGTAGGTCGAGGTGACGAGGTGGCGGCAGTCGACCCCCGCGGCCTCGGTGCGTGCGGCCACGGTGCGCCCCGCGAGGTCGTCGCCGACGGCCGCCACGAGCACGGTGGGGCTGCCGAGCCGGGCGAGGTTCTCGGCGATGTTGCGTCCCACCCCGCCGACGGCCGAGGTCGAGACCCCGGGGTTGCTCGACCCGATGACCGGGCGCACCGAGATCCGCATCTTCGCGTCGAGCACCGCTCCCCCGACGACCAGCACGGACTGCGCCTCCGGCCGGACGAGGTAGCCGCGGCCGAGGAGCACCCCCTTGCGGGTGAGGTTGCTCAGGTGCACCGACACCGCCGCGCGGGTCGAGCCGAGGCGCTCGGCGAGGGCGGAGGCGTCGAGCAGCGGCTCGGCGCGCAGCAGCGCGACGATCTCCCGCTCCCGCGCAGTCAGACTCACGTTGCAGACGTTAAGCGATCTTGCACATCCAAAGCAAGCGACGCGAGCGACCTGACCACTTGACAGGATTTCCTGTCCATTGGACCATCGAGCCGTGCCCACCCTCATCGACGAGCCGGAGGCGGTCCGCGCCGCCCTCTCCCCCGTGCGGCGGCGGCTGCTCGCCCACCTGCGCGAGCCCGCCTCCGCCCCCGAGCTCGCGGCGGCCCTCGGGCTCTCCCGCCAGAACGTCAACTACCACCTGCGCGCGCTCGAGGCCGCCGGCCTGGTCGAGCTCGTCGAGGAGCGCCAGCGCCGCGGCTTCCGCGAGCGCGTGCTGCGGGCCCGGCCGGGGTTCGTCATCGACCCCGGCCTCGTGTCCGACGACTTCGAGCGGGTCGCCGACCGCTTCGCCGCCGACCACCTCGTCGGCGCCGCGGCCGACGCGGTCCGCGACGTGAGCCGGATGCAGGCCGCCGCCGAGGCGGAGGGCACCCGCCTGCTCACCGCCACGGTCGAGGTCGAGGCCCGCTTCGCCTCCCCCGCGGCCGTCCGCGACTTCACCGACGAGCTCACCGCCCTCCTCCAGGACCTCGTCACCCGCTACGACACCCCGCGCGGCCGGCGCCACCGGCTCGTCGCCTTCACCCACCCGGGAGCCGCACGATGACCCCTCACCCCAGCGACCCCGACGACACCCCGGTGCTCGTCGTGACCATCGCCGCCCCGGTGGCCGAGGTCTGGCAGGCCCTGCGCGACCGGGAGCGGGTCCACCACTGGCACGGGTGGGAGGCCGAGGGCCTGGACGACGAGATCGGGCAGATCTACTTCTCCGACGAGGTGGTCGAGGACGGCGCCGCCCACACCCTCACCCTCGGGGGCGGCGACCGGCTCGAGCTCCTGCCCGACGGCGACGCGACCCGGGTCCGGCTGACCCGCCCACCGGTCTCGGACGACGACGAGTGGGCGGCCTACTACGACGACATCACCGAGGGCTGGGTGACCTTCCTCCACCAGCTCCGGTTCGCCCTTGAGCACCACCGCGACGCGCCGCGACGCACGCTCTTCCTCGCCGGCCCCGGCGAGGCACCCGACCCGGCCGGCCTCGCCGACGGCTCGACGTGGTTCCGCTCCCAGCAGCAGGTCGGTACGCGCGTGCCCGCGTGGGGGGACGGGTTGCTGGTCACCGCACACATCCCCGCGAGGAACACGGCGATGGCCGTGCTCACGACCTACGGGATGGCCGACGACGAGCTCGCCGCCCTCGACACCGCGGCGCAGGCGTGGTGGGAGGGCCGCCCCGGCGCGGTGGACGCGCGGTAGGGACCAGGCGCCGGGTGTGCCGTCAGGCCTCGGGGTGGGCGCCGGCTGCGAGATCGGCCAGGGCGGCCCGGGTGCGGGCCTCGGCGGCGGCGAGGGCCGCCCGGGCCTCGTCGAGCTCGGTGCGGGCGGCGTCGTCGGCGACCAGGCCGCGGCGCCGCAGCCGGGCCAGGACCTTGGTGGCCGCCAGCTCGGCGGGCAGCGACGCCGGGACGCCGTGGAGGAGGTCCTCGGCGTAGGCGGCCGGCTTCTCCTCGGCCTTGATCCGCTCCCACTCCTGCTCGACCTCGTCGGGTGTGGCCGCCGCGCCGTCGGCGAACACGTGCGGATGCCGCCGCACGAGCTTCTCGACGAGGAGACCGGCCACGGTGTCGACGTCGAAGGCGTCCTCCCCCGCGTCCTCGGCCACCCGGGCGTGGAAGACCACCTGCAGCAGCACGTCGCCGAGCTCCTCGGCCAACGCGCGCGGGTCGCCGAGCTCGATGGCCTCGAGCACCTCGTGGGCCTCCTCGACGAGGTACGGCGCGAGCGAGGCGTGCGTCTGCTCGGCGTCCCACGGGCACCCACCGGGCGAGCGCAGCCGGTCCATCGCGGCGACGACGTCGAGCAGCCGGCCGCCCTGCACGTCCCAGGACCCGACGACGAGCTCGACGTCCGGCGGCACCTCGAGCCGGGAGACCTCGGTGGCGACGGCGTCGGACAGCCCGGGATCGGCGTCGGCGGACCCCAGCCAGACCACCGCCTCCGTGCCGGCCAGCTCCACGAGCCGGCGGGCCAGCGCGGGGGGCGGCACCTCACCGACGCACTCGACCTCGACCCCGGCGTCCGCGAGGGCCTCGACGAGCGGCTCGTCGGCGCTGCGCGCCAGGCGCCGGTCGGCACCGGCCACCGCGGACCACGCGGCGTGGGAGAGCAGCCCCGGGGCGACGCGGGGTGAGGTGACGAGGAGGGCGAGCCGCCCGGTGCTCACTTCGCGGCAGGGGCGCCGGCGGGCTTGATCCAGCTGGGCGTCGTCGGCGTGAGCGAGGCGGTCGAGGGGTCGTAGGTGCCGTAGCGCGGGTTGACCTCGACCTTCAGCTTCTCGAAGACCGCCATCGGGATGGAGACGCCCGCCTGCTGGAGGTAGGCGATGGCGAGCTCGCCGCGCAGGACCTCGACCGCCTCGGGCGAGGGGTCGGTGCCGGCGGGGAAGTTGGCGCGAGCGACCGACTCGGACTGCGGGCTGCCCTGCTGCGCGACGAAGTCGAGCTGGTAGGGCGCGTTGATGAGCCGCGCGAGCACGGCCGAGCTGCTGAGGTTGGCGTTCGGGAAGGCCTTGTTGATCTCGGCCTGCGCGGTGGCGACCTGGTCCTGGGTGATGACGCGGCCGTCGACCGTGGCGGCCCGGCCGGCCTCGGTGGTGCCGCAGCCGGCGGTGACGAGGGCGGCGCCCAGGGCGAGCGCCGCGGCGACGCGGCGAACCGGGAGGGTCACGAGCAGTCCTTTCATCGGGTCACCCCCGGGCGGGGGCGGTCGCGGCACGGGCGGCCTCGCCCACATTGTCCATGACGACGGAGCGCACCACCGCCGCGGCCCAGTCGAGGATGTCACGGTCGCGCAGGGGTCGGCCACCGACGGGAGCCGTCTTGGGCGCGGGCACGAGCATCGAGCCGGTGGCCGCCTTGAGGATGGACTTCGGGAAGAGCCGGTTCAGCCGCAGCTGCTGGCTCTCGCGCAGGTCGACCGGCCCGAAGCGCACGTGCTGGCCCTGGACCGAGATGTCGGCGATGCCGGCCGCCCGGGCGACGGTGCGCAGCCGGGCCACCTCGAGCAGGTTGCGCACCGGCTCGGGCACCGTGCCGTAGCGGTCGACGAGCTCGCCCTCGATCTCGGCGAGCTGCTGCTCGTCGACGACGGCGGCCAGCTTCTTGTACATCTCGAGCCGCAGCCGCTCGTGCGGCACGTAGTCGTGCGGCAGGTGGGCATCGACCGGCAGCTCGATCTTGATCTCGGCCGGCGCCTCCTCGCCCTCCCCACGGAAGGACGCGACGGCCTCGCCGACCAGCCGCACGTAGAGGTCGAACCCGACCCCGGCGATGTGCCCGGACTGCTCACCGCCGAGCAGGTTGCCGGCGCCGCGGATCTCGAGGTCCTTCATCGCGACCTGCATGCCGGCGCCGAGGTCGGTGTTGCTCGCGATGGTCTGGAGCCGGTCGAGGGCGGTCTCGGTGAGCGGGGTCTCCGGCGGGTACAGGAAGTACGAGTACGCGCGCTCGCGCCCCCGACCGACGCGGCCGCGCAGCTGGTGCAGCTGGGAGAGCCCGAGCCGGTCGGCGCGCTCGACGAGGAGGGTGTTGGCGTTCGAGATGTCGAGCCCGGTCTCGACGATGGTCGTGCACACGAGGACGTCGAAACGCTTCTCCCAGAAGTCGACCACGACCTGCTCGAGCTTGTGCTCGCCCATCTTCCCGTGCGCGGTGGCGACCCGGGCCTCGGGCACGAGCTCGCGGATGCGGGCCGCCGCCTTCTCGATGGTCGACACCTTGTTGTGGACGAGGAAGACCTGGCCCTCGCGCAGCAGCTCGCGGCGGATGGCCGCCGTGACGGTCTTCTCGTCGTAGGCGCCGACGTAGGTCAGGACCGGGTGCCGCTCCTCCGGCGGCGTTGCGAGGGTTGACATCTCGCGGATGCCCGTCACCGCCATCTCGAGGGTGCGCGGGATCGGCGTCGCCGACATCGCGAGGACGTCGACGGAGGTGCGCATCGCCTTGAGCTGCTCCTTGTGCTCGACGCCGAAGCGCTGCTCCTCGTCGACGACGACGAGGCCGAGGTCCTTGAACCGCACCTCCTTCGAGAGCAGCCGGTGCGTGCCGATGACGAGGTCGACCGAGCCGTCGGCGAGCCCCGCGAGGACGGCCTTGGCGTCGGCGTCGGTCTGGAAGCGGGAGAGCCCCTTGACGACCACCGGGAACCCGGCGTAGCGCTCTGAGAAGGTGTTGAGGTGCTGCTGGACGAGCAGCGTGGTGGGGCAGAGCACCGCCACCTGCTTGCCGTCCTGGACGGCCTTGAAGGCCGCGCGCACCGCGATCTCGGTCTTGCCGTAGCCGACGTCTCCGCAGACGAGGCGGTCCATCGGGACCTCGCGCTCCATGTCGGCCTTGACCTCGTCGATGGTGCTCAGCTGGTCGGGGGTCTCGACGTGGGCGAAGGCGTCCTCGAGCTCGCGCTGCCACGGGGTGTCCGGGCCGAACGCGTGGCCCTTGCTGGCCATCCGGGCCGAGTAGAGGCGGATCAGCTCGGCGGCGATCTGCTTGACGTAGCGGCGGGCCCGGCCCTTGGTCTGCTGCCAGTCCGAGCCACCCATCTTGTTGAGGGTGGGCTGCTCGCCGCCGACGTAGCGGGTGACCTGGTCGAGCTGGTCGGTGGGCACGTAGAGCCGGTCCCCGGGCTGGCCGCGCTTGGAGGCCGCGTACTCGAGGACGAGGTACTCGCGGGTGGCGCCCTGCACGGTGCGCTGCATCATCTCGACGAAGCGGCCGACGCCGTGCTGCTCGTGGACGACGAAGTCGCCGGGTCGCAGCTGGAGCGGGTCGACCTGGTTGCGCCGCTTGGACGGCATCCGGCGCATGTCCTTGGTGGAGGTGCCGGAGCCGGCGGCCGCGCCGGTGAGGTCGGACTCGGTGACGAGCGCGAACCGCTCGGCGGGGGCGAGGAACCCGTGGCCGAGCGCCCCCGTGGTGACCGTGACGACCCCCGGCTCGGGCTCGAGGTCTCCGGCGGAGAGGCGGCTCGCCACCTCGTTCTCGCCCAGCACCTCGGCGACCCGCTTGGCCAGGCCCGGGCCCTCGGTGGCGACGAGCACGGTCCAGTCCTCGGCGACGAGGCGCCGCAGCTCGGCGACGGCGTCCTCGGTGCTGCCGCGGAAGGTCGGCGACACGGTGAGGCCGAGGTCGAGGGTGTCGTCCTCGCCGTCCCCGGCGAACGGGGTGAGGTCGAGCCACCGCACCCCGAGGCCACGCGCCTGCTCGCGCAGGTCGGCGATGGTGTGGAAGGAGGCGGTGCCGAGGACGGACTCGAGGTCGATGGGGACCGCGCTGCCACCGGCCGCGTTGGCCCAGCCGGCCTGCAGGAACTCCTCGCTCGTCGAGACGAGGTCGTGGGCACGGGTGCGCACCCGCTCGGGGTCGCAGGCGACGAGGACGGCATCGGGGGGAAGCACCTCGAGGACGGTCTGCATGCCGTCGACGAGGGCGGGGGCGAGGGACTCCATGCCCTCCACGGCGATGCCGTGCGCGAGCTTCTCGAGGATGTCGGCGACACCGGGCAGCTGGTCGGCGAGCGCGGCCGCCCGATCGCGGACGGCGGGCGTGAGGAGCAGCTCGCGGCACGGCGGGGCCCACAGCCCGTGCTCGGCGACCTCGAGGGAGCGCTGGTCGGCGACCTTGAACCAGCGGATCTCCTCGACGGTGTCGCCCCAGAACTCCACGCGCAGCGGGTGCTCCTCGGTGGGCGGGAAGACGTCGAGGATGCCGCCGCGGACGGCGAACTCCCCCCGGCGCTCGACGAGGTCGACCCGGGCATAGGCCGCGGCGGCGAGGTCCTCGACGACCTGCTCCAGCGGCACCTCCTGGCCGGCCGACAGTGCGACGGGGCGCAGGTCGCCGAGGCCCTTGGCGATCGGCTGGAGCACGGCACGCACCGGGGCGACGACGACGGCCAGAGCGCCGTGCGAGGCGTCCTCGGCATCCGGGTGCGCGAGGCGACGCAGGACCGAGAGTCGTTGTCCGACGGTGTCGCTGCGCGGGCTGAGGCGCTCGTGCGGGAGCGTCTCCCAGGAGGGGAAGTGGCCGACCGCGTCGGGGCCGAGGAGCGCGGACAGGGCGGCGTGCAGGTCCTCGGCCTCGCGGCCGGTGGCGGTGACCGCGAGCAGCGGGGCACCGGACGGGCGCGGGGCGAGGGCGGCCACGACGGCGGCCCGGGCACCCGGCGGGGCGCTCGCCTCGACCTCGGCCGAGGGCACGGCGAGGGCCTCGGCGAGACGGGTGGGACCGGGGAGCGCGGCGACGCGGGTGCGCAGCGAGGTGAGTGAGGGCATGTCGGTGCCATTTTACGGTCGCGCACCGACACCGGGGGACGCGCGGTGGGCGCGAACGGTGGGACGCACCGAGGGGGACCGAGCCGGCCCGACCGGGCCCTCCGGGGAGGAAGGGCGCCGGTTCCGATCGGCCGTTCGGACGAAGTCCTTAGCGTTTCGTCGACCGTTGCCTCGTGTGTTTCACCTCACGCTCGACCGAACGGCCGATATGACCCCAGTTTCGGTCATGGACAGGCGAACCCCCGCAATAGCGTCCATACCAGATCGCGTCCCTGCACCCGAGGCGCCACGCGCGGTCACATGCGAGAGACCATCAGGGGAGTCGCGCATGAGGCGCCAAGGAAGTAGTCAGCCATGGGCACGCCTCTGTCCCCTCGCCGCCGCCGCGCGGCCTCATCCCTCGGCTCGCTCGCCGTCATCGCCCTCGGGATCGCCGTCCCGGCCGGTGCGGCCGCCCGCCCCCTCCCCTTCCCGGACCTGGTCCGGGTGCCGTACGGCATGACCGTCCAGAAGGTCGACGACTCGGCGACGAGCACCAGCCAGACCGCCCTCCGCTACGCGGGCACCTGGCAGGTCGCGACCGGCTCGGCCGCGTACCAGAACACCCAGCACAGCGCCCAGAGCAGCGCCAGCGCCGTGATCACGTGGACCGGCTCCCAGCTGCTCCTCTACGGGCCCAAGGGTCCCTCCCTCGGCCGGGCGAGCGTCTCGGTCGACGGCGGCGCCGCCACGGTGATCGACTCCTACGCCCCCACCCTGCGCCAGCAGGCGCTGCTCTACACGGGCCGGACGCTCACCCAGGGCACCCACACCGCGCGCGTCACGGTCCTCGGCCAGCGCAGCTCGTCCAGCACCGGCAGCACGTGGTCGCTCGACAGTCTCGTCGTCGTCGCGAAGAAGACGACCACCACGACGACCCCCACCCCGACGCCGACGCCCACGCCGACCCCCACGCCGACGCCCACGCCGACGCCCACGCCGACGCCGACCCCCACGCCGACCCCGACACCGGTCCCCGTCACCAAGACGAACTACGGCGGCCTCTACGGCGCCACCTCGACGGACCGCCTGCGCCGTGGCGTGAACCAGCAGTGGCTCAAGGTCCGCTGGTCCGACCTGGAACCCACCGAGGGCGTGTACAACTGGGCGCCGATCAGCAACCTGCTGGCCTCGGACCCGAACCTGGTCGTCCGCGTACACGTCCAGGGCGGCCAGTTCGCCCCGCAGTGGCTCAAGAACGCCGCGGGCATCGTCTCGGTCACCAACGCCAAGGACGGCATCACCGCGACCGTCGGCCAGTACTGGACCCCGCGCTACACGAGCGCCTACCAGCGCTTCGTGACCGCCCTGGGCGCCAAGTTCGACGCCAACCCGCGGATCGCCTCGGTCAACATGTTCGGCACCTCGCTCATCTACGACGAGCCGTGGATCACCGGCGGCACCGCCTCCGGCGCCGCGCTGTACACCGCCGGGCTCACGAAGGACAAGGTGATCGCCGCCCAGAACGCCGGTCTGTCCGCGACCGTCAAGGCCTTCCCGCACACCGTGGTCGAGATGCCCCTGCACGGCCAGTTCACCTACCCCGTGGCCGGCGGGCAGAAGGGCACCTGGGCCGACGGCATCGGCCTGGCCAACGCCTGGGACGCCCAGTACGGCAACCGCGTCGTCTTCACCGACTACGGATGGGGAGCCGGCGACTTCACCGCCGCCGCCACCAGCCTGACCACGGCGCCGAACCTGTACTCCTGGATGCACAAGCGCGCCGACCTCGGCCGCCCGATCGCCCTCCAGGCCACCCTCGCCCCCGGCACCGCCGCCGGCACCACGAAGCCGACCGCCGAGGTCGCCCGCGCGGCCGCCGACGAGGCCGTCCGGATGGGTGCCCGCTGGTTCGAGCACGCCAGCTGGGGCTACTTCACCGTCGAGGAGGCCGCGGTCTTCGACACCGGCCTCAAGGCCAACGTGAGGTAACCGGTCCGCGCCGGATCGACGGCCCCGGTCCCCCCGCAGCACGGCGGGAGGACCGGGGCCGTCCGTCCGTGGAGACGAACCGCCCGAACCCTTCCCGCCGCAGGTCACGGACATTTAGAGTCACGCCATGGACAGGACACCGGCCTCGCAGCGGGGGCTCGCCGGGTTGCGTTGGCTGGCGGGTCTGCGGACCGCCGCGGTGTGGCTGGCGGGGGTGACCGTGCTCTCCATCCTCGTCGGCTTCGTCGCCAAGTCGCTGACCACCCTCGTCGACGAGCCGGTCTTCGCCGCCATCGACCGGGCCGGCACCAACGGGTGGACCGACGTGCTGTCCACACTGACGAAGATGGGCAACGTCTGGCAGACGCAGCGGCTCGCCGCGGTGCTGGCCATCGTCCTCGCCGTGTGGCTCTGGCGGCGGGGCCAGCGGTGGTGGATGCCCCTCGTGGTGCTGCCGCTGACCTGGATCGTCTCGCGGGTGATGCAGTTCGGGGTCGCGGCGATCGTCGACCGGGACCGCGACGCGATCTCGCTGCTCGGCACCAACGTCGGGGCGTTCCCGTCCGGCGGCGTCATGCGGATCATCACCGTCACCGGCGCCGCCGTGTTCATCGCGTCGTACTACGGCGGGTGGTCGCGCGGCCGGCAGCGGGCGGGCTACGCCGTCGTGTTCCTGCTCGGCGTCGCCGAGGCGTACTTCCGCGGGCGCCTCAACCAGCACTGGCTCACCGACATCATCGGCGGGATCATCGTCGGCTGGGCCTTCCTGGCCGCCGTGTTCGCGACCGTCCGGGCGTTCGACCCCGGCCCGCACGCCACCGCTGACGGGGACCGGCCGGCAGTGCAGGACGCTCCCCAGCCCGCCGGCGCCACGCCGGTGGGTCCGGACGCCACCCGCTGACCCCCGCCCCCGCGGCCGCGACTCAGTCGGCGGCCGGGCCCGACGGCCACTGGGCCGCGATCACCGTCCGCAGGGTCGGCGCCGCCTGGGCGTCGACCGCCTCGACGGTCGCCAACGCCCTCGACACGGTGCGCGCGGCCCCCACGGGGAAGCGCGCGCCGAGGAAGCGCACGTACTCGGACTCGGTGAGGGCCCCCCGCGCCGCGAGCACGACCGTGTTGTCCACGAGCGGCCCGAGGCTGGGCCGCACCTTGTACATCCACGGCTCGAGGGTCGCCCCGGCCCGCAGCAGCAGGGCCAGCCGGTGGCACCCGTCGCCGATGTGCAGCCCGCCGAGCGCCGGTGCCCCGGACTCCGACTCGGTGCCCTCCGGCGCGGTGATGAGCGTGACCGGGTGGGAGCGGTCGATGCCGCGCTCCTCCACCGAGCGCAGCAGGGCCGCGGCTCCGCGCACCCGCGCGGCGAACCGCTGCTCGCGTCCCTCGGGATCCGCGAGCAGCTCGGGGAAGTAGCGGGCGCACTCGACGTGCTCGAACCAGGTCGCGTACGCCGAGTGCGAGGCGGCCTCGACGAGCACGTGCTCGGGGGCGCCGGCGTGCTCGGCCAGGAGGTCGAACAGCCGGGCCCGGACCACGACGTCGTAGCGCAGCGGCGCGACGAGCGCCGCGACGTCGACCGGGACGGTGCCCGGACGGGCCAGCCGCTCGTGGACCGCTCGTCGGGCCCGGCGCAGGACCCGACCGGCCCCCCCGGTGTCGGTCCGCACTCAGCCCCCCGACCGGTCGCCGACGAGGACGGCCTCCGGCACCCGCTCGGCGGTCCGGGGTGAGGCGACGGGGACGACCGCCGGCGCCACCACGGCCGGCGTGGGGTGCCCGGTGAGGTCCCGGTACAGCGCCAGGAGCTCTCCGGTGGCGAGGTCCCAGTCGTAGGGCGCCAGCAGCGAGGCGGCGTCGTCGGCGACGGCCTCGGCCGCCTCCTCACCGCGCCGGAGGGCGGTGACCAGCTCGCGGCCGAGGTGCTCGGCGTCGCCGGCCGCAAAGGTGCGGTGGCCGCCGCAGCCGCAGGCGGTGACGACCTCACGGTGCGGCGGGATGTCGCTGGCCACGACGGGGACGCCGTGGGAGAGCGCCTCGAGCAGCGTGAGGGGGAGACCCTCGACGTCGGAGGGCTGGACGTACACGGCCGCGTTGGCGTACACCGCGCTCAGCTCGCGGCCGTACAGGTAGCCCGGCAGCACGACGCGGTCGTCACCGGCGGCCGCCTCGCGCAGGCCGGCCACGTACTCGTCGCTGAACGACGAGTCGCCGACGAGGACCATCTTCACGCCGTCCGGGAGATACCGGGCCGCCTCGATGAGCAGGTCCGGCCGCTTCTCCGGCACGAGCCGCCCGACGAACAGGGCGTACCGGCCGGGCTCGAGCCCGTGCTCGGTGGCGAGGCGCCCGAGCGGCTCGCCGCGGCGGGCGGGAGCGACCCCGTTGGGGATGTAGGTGGCGCGGCGCCCGGAGTCCTCGCGGTACCGGTCGGCGAGCGCGCGCGACACGGTGACGACGGCGTCGGGGACCTTCCCGCTCATCCAGTAGGCGAAGCCGAGCACCCGCTGGGCCGCCCCTGCCCACTTGGCCCGCTCGTGGTCGAGCCCGTGGATGGTGAGCACGACGTCGGCCCGTGACGCGTACCGGGCGATCGGGGCCGCCAGCCCCGGGCCGGGCGCGTGGTAGTGCACGACGTCGGTGCCGGTGACGAGCGCGTGGAGGGTCGAGGTGACGCTGTGGACGATGGCGTCCAGGTGCTTGCTCGCGACGGTGGGGGTGACGACGAGCCGCATGCCCCGGTGCTCTCGGGGAAACTCGGACGCGTAGGACCGTCGGCAGTACACCGTGACCTCGACCCCCAGCTCCGCGAGCCGGGCTCCCAGCTCCTCGACGTGGTGCTCGATGCCGCCGAAGGTGGCCGGAGCACCCTTCTGCCCCACCATCGCGACCCGGAGGGGCCGGTCGGGGGGGGGGGGGGGGGGGGGGGGGGGGGCGGGGGGCCGGGCCCCCCCCCG
>NZ_JBNVZV010000014.1:0-114543 GCF_050496545.1 Phycicoccus avicenniae
CCCCCCCCCCCCCCCCCCCCCCCCCCCCCCCCCCCCCCCGCCGCCGTGCGGGGCCGGCGATTTGGGGGCGGGGGACCGCGTCCCGTACGCTGGTGCACGACCACAGACCGCCGGTCGTCACGGGCTCCCGCTCGTGACCGAAGGTCCCGCCGAGAGCGGGCGTCCAGCGCAGGCCACGAAGTACCGGAACACCGATGGCGTCCGCGCCACCGCGCCTCCCGAGCCCCGTGCCCTGCGCCGGGGCTCTCTCTCGTTCCCGGGTCCGACAGTCCGACGGTCCGACCCGACGGAAGGAGGCCCGAATGTCACGTGCCGACAAGGTCTCGGCGATCGCCGAGCTCTCGGAGAAGTTCAAGAGCTCGAACGCCGCCGTCCTCACGGAGTACCGGGGGCTCTCGGTGGCTCAGATCACCGAGCTGCGCAACACCCTGCGTGGCAACGCGACCTACGCCGTGGTCAAGAACACGCTGACCCAGCTCGCCGCCAAGGACGCCGGGGTGACCGCGTTCGACGGTCAGCTCGTCGGCCCGTCCGCGATCGCCTTCGTCGAGGGCGACCCCGTGGAGGCGGCCAAGGGTCTGCGCGACTTCGCCAAGGCCAACCCCCTCCTGGTGATCAAGGGCGGCGTGCTCGAGGGCAAGACCCTCTCCGCCGCGGAGATCACCAAGCTCGCGGACCTCGAGTCCCGCGAGGTGCTCCTCGCCAAGCTGGCCGGCGCCATGAACGCCTCGCTCAGCCAGGCCGTCTACCTCTTCGCCGCCCCGCTCTCGAAGGCCGCTCGCACGGTCGACGCGCTGCGGGCCAAGGTCGAGACCGAGGGCCCGGCGGCCACCGCCGACGCCCCGGCCGAGGCCGCTGCGGAGGAGACCCCCGCCGACGCCCCCGCGGCCGAGGCCACCGACGTCGCCGAGGGTGGCGACGAGAGCTGACCTCACGGTCGGCTCACCACCGAAACGCCACCACGGCACCACACGAAAGGACGCCATCATGGCCAAGCTCAGCACCGACGAGCTCCTTGACGCCTTCAAGGAGATGACCCTGATCGAGCTCTCCGAGTTCGTCAAGGAGTTCGAGGACACCTTCAACGTCACCGCCGCCGCGCCCGTCGCGGTCGCCGCCGCCGGCGCCCCCGCCGGTGGTGCGGGTGACGCCGCCGCCGCCGAGGAGCAGGACGAGTTCGACGTCGTCCTCGAGGCTGCCGGCGACAAGAAGATCGCCGTCATCAAGGAGGTCCGCGCGCTGACCTCCCTCGGCCTCAAGGAGGCCAAGGACCTCGTCGACGGCGCCCCGAAGCCCGTCCTCGAGAAGGTCGACAAGGCCGCGGCCGAGAAGGCCAAGGAGCAGCTCGAGGGCGCCGGCGCCACCGTCACCCTCAAGTGAGCCCGTCCCCGTGAGGGGACTCGCTTCGCACCAGCGGGGCCCGACCGTTCGCGGTCGGGCCCCGCTCGCGTGCCCGGACCAATCCGCCGAAAGCCCCGGCTCCGAACCCGATCCCGTGGCAGCCTGACCTCCCGTGGGGGCCCGGCGGAGCCTGAGAAAAGCCATAGGTCCGCAAAGCACTTTCGCCGCGGTCGGCATGGTCTGATGGTCCGCGGCCCGGCTACCGGTAGGTAACTTCCGGGCCGCGTGCACGGTGACGACGGTTCGGGAAGGGCGACATGGGTGTCGAGATCGCGGTGAGCGGGCTGACCAAGCGGTTCGGCAGCCAGCTCATCTGGGACGACGTCACCCTCACCCTCCCCGCGGGCGAGATCTCCGTCCTCCTCGGCCCGTCCGGCACCGGCAAGTCGGTCTTCCTCAAGACCCTCGTCGGCCTGATCCGCCCCGACGCCGGCTCCATCGTCATCGAGGGCCAGGACGTCGTCCGGCTGCGCGGCGACGACCTCTACGAGATCCGCAAGCTCTTCGGCGTGCTCTTCCAGGACGGCGCGCTCTTCGGCTCGATGAGCCTGTTCGACAATGTGGCCTTCCCGCTGCGCGAGCACACGAAGAAGAGCGAGAAGGAGGTCGCGGACATCGTCCGCGAGAAGATGGAGCTCGTCGGCCTCGCCGGCGCCGAGGGCAAGCTGCCCGGCGAGATCTCCGGCGGGATGCGCAAGCGCGCCGGCCTGGCCCGCGCCCTCGTCCTCGACCCGCAGATCCTGCTCATCGACGAGCCCGACTCCGGCCTGGACCCGGTGCGCACCAGCTACATCAACCAGCTCTTCGTCGACCTCAACGCCCAGATCGACGCGACCTTCCTCATCGTCACCCACGACATCAACACCGCCCGCACGGTGCCGGACAACATCGGCCTGCTCTACCACCGCCACCTCGCGATGTTCGGCCCGCGCGAGATGCTGCTCTCCTCCGAGGAGCCGGTGGTCCGCCAGTTCCTCAACGCCCAGACCGTCGGCCCGATCGGGATGTCGGAGGAGAAGGACGCCGACGAGCTGGCCGCCGAGTCCGGCCAGGAGCTGCCGCCGCTCCCGCCCATCCCGCTCCAGCTCCCGACCAGTGACGGCACGCCCCGCCGGGCCGAGCGCGAGCCGGGGGAGTGGTGCACCGCGAACGGTGTCACCCCGCCCCCCGGCAGCTTCGCGTCCACGACGGCCGGCATCGTCGGTGTCGACCAGGGGGCCGGCGGATGAGCGTCGTCACCAACGGCCTGCGCCAGGCCGGCTCGTTTTTCGGGCTGGTCCTCGACGTCGCGAGGGCCACGCCGAAGCGGCCGTTCCAGCTCAAGGAGTTCATCCAGCAGGCGTGGTTCGTCGCGTCGGTGACCATCGTCCCGACGGCCCTGGTGGCCATCCCGTTCGGTGCGGTCATCGCCCTCCAGCTCGGCACGCTGACCCGCCAGCTCGGCGCCCAGTCCTTCACCGGCGCGGCCTCGGTGCTCGCCGTCGTCCGCGAGGCCTCGCCGCTCGTCACCGCCCTGCTCGTCGCCGGCGCCGGCGGCTCGGCCATCTGCGCCGACCTCGGCTCGCGCAAGATCCGCGAGGAGATCGACGCGATGGAGGTGCTCGGCATCTCCCCGATCCAGCGCCTCGTCGTGCCGCGCGTCCTCGCGACGATGCTCGTCGCCGCGCTGCTCAACGGGCTGGTCTCGGTCGTCGGTGTCGCCGGCGGCTACGTCTTCAACGTCCTCGTCCAGGGCGGCACCCCGGGCGCCTACCTCGCCTCGTTCACCGCGCTGGCCCAGCTCGCCGACCTCGCGACCTCGGAGATCAAGGCGCTGCTGTTCGGTGCCATCGCGGCGCTCGTCGCCTCGTACAAGGGGCTGACGGCCGGCGGCGGGCCCAAGGGCGTCGGCGACGCCGTCAACCAGGCCGTCGTCATCACCTTCATGCTCCTGTTCGTCGTCAACTTCGTCATCAGCGCCGTGTACTTCCAAGTCGTCCCGCAGAAGATCTGACGCCGATGTCCAAGGTCTCCTCCGCCGCCCGCGCCCCGCTGCGCCTGCTCGACGAGCTGAGCGCGCAGATGCGCTTCTACGTCTCCTCGGTCCGCTGGGTGCCGCGGACCCTGACGCGCTACCGCAAGGAGGTGCTCCGCCTGCTCGCCGAGGTCTCCCTCGGCACCGGGGCGCTGAGCGTCATCGGCGGCACGGTCGGGGTGCTGACCTTCCTGGCCTTCTTCACCGGCAGCCAGGTCGGCCTCCAGGGCTACAGCTCGCTCGACCAGCTGGGCACCGGCGCGTTCGCCGGCTTCGTCTCGGCCTACCTCAACACCCGCGAGATCGCGCCGCTCGTCGCCGGTCTCGCCCTGGCCGCCACGGTCGGCTGCGGCTTCACCGCCCAGCTCGGCGCGATGCGGATCAGCGAGGAGGTCGACGCCCTTGAGATCATGGGCATCCCCAGCCTGCCGTTCCTCGTGACGACCCGGATGATCGCCGGCTTCGTCGCGGTCATCCCGCTCTACGTGCTCGGCCTGCTCTCCTCCTACGCGGCGACGAGGTTCATCGTCACCGACTACTTCGGGCAGTCCAAGGGCACCTACGACCACTACTTCCATCTCTTCCTGCCACCCGGCGACATCCTCTGGTCCTTCGCCAAGGTGCTGATCTTCGCCGTCGTCATCATCGGCATCCACTGCTACTACGGCTACACCGCGAGCGGCGGCCCGGCCGGGGTGGGCGTGGCCGTGGGCCGGGCCGTACGGACCTCGATCGTCGCCGTGAACCTCGTCGACTTCTTCCTCAGCCTGGCCATCTGGGGGGCGACGACCACCGTGAGGATCGCGGGATGAGCCGCGTCCTTGCAGGGCTGCGGGAGCGTGCGTTCGGCGTCGCGTTCCTGCTCGTCGTCGCGCTCGGCGTGACGCTCTCGATCGCGGCCTTCGAGAAGGTCTTCACCGACGTCGTCACCGTCACCCTGCGCGCCGACCGGATCGGCAGCCAGATGCAGGAGGCGGCCGACGTCAAGATCCGCGGCGTCATCGTCGGTGAGGTCCGCACCATCACCTCCGGTCCCGACGGTGCCACCCTGACCCTGGCGCTGGACCCCGCATCGGTCGACCAGGTTCCGGCGAAGGTCAGCGCGCGGCTGCTGCCCAAGACCCTCTTCGGCGAGCGCTTCGTCGACCTGGTGGCGCCGCAGGGTGCGCCCGGCCGGGCGATCCGCGAGGGCGACGTCATCCCGCAGGACCGCACGAGCGTGGCCATCGAGCTCGAGCGGGTCTTCGAGGAGCTGCTGCCGCTGCTGCGCACGGTCAAGCCCGAGAAGCTCGCCGCGACGCTCAACGCGCTCGCCACCGCCCTCGACGGCCGGGGCACCAAGCTCGGGGAGAACCTGGTCCTCGTCAACCGCTACTTCACCGAGCTCAACCCCCAGATGCCGCTCATCCAGGCCGACATCAGCGGCCTCGCCGACCTCGCCAGCACCTACGCCGACGCCGCCCCGAACCTCCTGACCGCCGCGAACGCGCTGCGCACGACGAACGCGACGATCGTCGAGAAGAAGGACCAGCTGGCCGGCTTTCTCGCGGGCACGGCCGGGTTCGCCAACACGACCGCCGAGTTCCTCGAGAAGAACGACGACCGCATCATCCAGGTCGGCCGGGTGCAGCGCCCCACCCTCGCGGTCCTCGCGAAGCACGCACCGGTCTACCCCTGCCTCGCGAAGGGGCTGGTCGACTGGATCCCGCGCGCCGAGGGCATCTTCGCCGGCGGTCAGTTCCACATCACCCTCGAGACCCCGCGCCAGCGAAGCGGCTACCGCCCCGGCCAGGAGCCGGCGTGGAACGACGACCGCGGGCCGAACTGCAACGGCCTGCCGAACCCCGGTGGCAGCCAGAAGAACCCGCGCGGCCCGACCACGTTCGCGGACGGCACCGGCGGCTCGGCCCGCTCGGCGCTGCCCTCGGCCCTGCTCGCCCCGACCGGCCTCGCCGTCGGCAACGTCGACTCCGGGCTCGCCGGCACCGAGGCCGAGCAGCGGGTCGTCGCCATCGCGCTCGCGCCCGAGGGCGCCGGCGAGCCGAACGCGCTCACCACACTCCTCGCGGGGCCGATGCTCCGCGGGAAGGTGGTGAACCAGTGAGGACCACCTCGAGCCTGGTCAAGCTCCTCGTCTTCGTCGTCGTCACCGTGCTCGCCACGGGGATCCTCGCGGCGACCATCGCCAACGTCCTGCCCGGCGACAAGGCGTCGTACAAGGCCGTCTTCACCGACGTCACCGGTCTCTCCGCCGGCCAGGACGTTCGCATCGCCGGCGTGCGGGTCGGCACGGTCCGCGACATCGCGGTCGCGAAGGACCGGCTGCACGCCGAGGTCACCTTCGACGTCCTGCGCTCCACCAGCCTGACCCAGGGCACGGCGGCGACCATCAAGTACCGCAACCTCGTGGGGGAGCGCTACGTCGCTCTCACCCAGGAGCCCGGCAACGCCGCGCCGCTGCGCGAGAACGGCACCATCCCGCTCGAGCGCACGCACCCCGCCCTCGACCTCACCGTGTGCTCGCGCTCGTCGCCTTCGCGCTCGTGCTCACCGTCGCGCTGCGCGACACCGGCGCCCGCGAGCGTGACGCCCGCGCGGCGACCGCCCAGGCCCGCACCTCCCTCGAGCAGCTGCTCTCCTACAGCTGGCAGACCCTGGACCAGCAGTCGGCGGCCAACGCCCAGCTGCTCACCGGCTCCTTCCGCGGCGAGTACGCGCAGACGATGGCGCGCACCATCGCGCCGGCCGCGCAGAAGGACGAGGTCACCGTCCGGGCGCGCAGCTACGAGGCCGGCGTCATGGGCCAGACCCCCGACACGGTGACGGTCCAGGTCTTCCTCGACCAGGCCAAGACCGCCAAGGGCGAGGACCAGCCCTCGGTCGACCAGAACCGCGTCATCGCGACGATGAAGCGGGTCGACGGGCGCTGGCTGATCGAGAAGCTCTCGGCCTACTGAGGGCCCGGAGAGCACGCCGCGGCACGCCCGGATTCCCCGTATCGCTTGACGGGCGGGGGTGCGCGGGCCATCCTGTTCGCGTCGCCCGCTCACGCGGGCGCCCGCACCGGGAGCCGAAGGGTTTGACGCGGTTGGACGGTGCTGCCTTCTTCGGGTATGCTATCACTTTGCGCTGCCCCTAACCTTCCCCCGCTCGTCGATGAGTCGTTCCACCGCCATGCCCCCGGCTGTCCCGGGAGACCCGCGGTCGGAGCGGAGCTCGGTGCTCGGACGGTCGGGAGCGGCCGGACCGCAGTTATGAACCAGGCCCGTGGAAGGAACTCTCCTTGGCTGCCTCGCGCACCACGTCGAACCCCATGAACTCCGCCCGGACGGCTTCGGGCCGTCTGTCCTTCGCCAAGATCCGGGAGCCCCTCGAGGTCCCCGACCTCCTGGCCCTCCAGACCGAGAGCTTCGACTGGCTGCTCGGGAACGAGCGCTGGCAGGAGCGCGTCGCCAAGGCCCTCGAGGCCGGCCGTGACGACGTCCCCGAGCGCTCCGGCCTCGAGGAGATCTTCGAGGAGATCTCCCCGATCGAGGACTTCAGCGGCTCCATGTCGCTGAGCTTCCGCGACCACCGCTTCGAGGACGTCAAGTACTCGATCGAGGACTGCAAGGAGCGCGACCAGACCTACTCCGCGCCCCTGTTCGTCACCGCCGAGTTCATGAACAACACCACCGGCGAGATCAAGAGCCAGACGGTGTTCATGGGCGACTTCCCGCTCATGACCGAGCGCGGCACCTTCATCATCAACGGCACCGAGCGCGTCGTCGTCTCCCAGCTGGTCCGCAGCCCGGGCGTCTACTTCGAGCGCACCCCCGACAAGACCTCCGACAAGGACGTCTACTCGGCCAAGGTCATCCCGAGCCGCGGCGCCTGGCTCGAGTTCGAGATCGACAAGCGCGACATGGTCGGTGTGCGCGTCGACCGCAAGCGCAAGCAGTCGGTCACCGTCCTGCTCAAGGCCCTCGGCATGTCCGAGGCCGAGATCCTCGAGCAGTTCGGCGACTACGAGTCGATGCGGCTCACCCTGGAGAAGGACAACACCACCGACCAGGACGACGCGCTGCTCGACATCTACCGCAAGCTGCGTCCGGGCGAGCCGCCGACCAAGGAGGCCGCGCAGACCCTGCTCGACAACCTCTACTTCAACGGCAAGCGCTACGACCTGGCCAAGGTCGGCCGGTACAAGATCAACAAGAAGCTCGGCATCGACAGCGAGCTCGCGCAGTCGACGCTGACCATCGACGACGTCGTCGCCACGATCAAGTACATCGTCGCCCTGCACGCCGGCGAGGAGGCCATGCCCGGCCAGCGCCGCGGCGAGGCCGTCGACGTGCGCGTCGAGACCGACGACATCGACCACTTCGGCAACCGTCGCCTGCGCAACGTCGGCGAGCTCATCCAGAACCAGGTCCGCACCGGCCTGTCCCGGATGGAGCGCGTCGTCCGCGAGCGGATGACGACCCAGGACGTCGAGGCGATCACGCCGCAGACGCTCATCAACATCCGGCCGGTCGTCGCCTCCATCAAGGAGTTCTTCGGCACCAGCCAGCTGTCGCAGTTCATGGACCAGAACAACCCGCTCGCGGGCCTGACGCACAAGCGGCGTCTGTCGGCCCTCGGCCCGGGTGGTCTCTCCCGTGACCGCGCCGGCATGGAGGTCCGCGACGTCCACCCGTCGCACTACGGCCGCATGTGCCCGATCGAGACCCCTGAGGGCCCGAACATCGGCCTCATCGGCTCGCTCGCCTCCTACGGGCGGATCAACTCCTTCGGCTTCATCGAGACCCCGTACCGCAAGGTCACCAAGGGTGTCGTCACCGACGAGGTGCACTACCTCTCGGCCGACGAGGAGGACGAGCACGTCATCGCGCAGGCGAACGCCACGCTCGCCGACGACAACGCCACGTTCGCCCACGAGCGCGTCCTCGTGCGCGTCAAGGGTGGCGAGGTCGAGTACGTCCCGGCCGTCGACGTCGACTACATCGACGTCTCGCCGCGCCAGATGGTCTCCGCGGCCACCGCGCTCATCCCGTTCCTCGAGCACGACGACGCCAACCGCGCCCTCATGGGCTCGAACATGCAGCGCCAGGCCGTCCCGCTCGTGCGGGCCGAGGCCCCGCTCGTGGGCACCGGCATGGAGTTCCGCGCCGCCGTCGACTCCGGTGACGTCGTCGTCGCCGAGAAGGCCGGCGTCGTCACGGAGGTCTCCGCCGACCTCGTCACCGTCGCCGGTGACGACGGCACGACCCGCACCTACCGGATCGCCAAGTTCGACCGCTCGAACCAGGGCAACAGCTACAACCAGGTCGTCCGGGTCAACGAGGGCCAGCGGCTCGAGGCCGGCCAGCTCATCGCCGACGGTCCCGCGACCGAGGGCGGTGAGATGGCGCTCGGGCGCAACCTGCTCGTGGCGTTCATGCCGTGGGAGGGCCACAACTACGAGGACGCGATCATCCTCAGCCAGCGCCTGGTGCAGGACGACGTCCTCTCCTCGATCCACATCGAGGAGCACGAGGTCGACGCCCGCGACACCAAGCTCGGCCCCGAGGAGATCACCCGGGACATCCCGAACGTCTCCGAGGACGTGCTCGCCGACCTCGACGAGCGCGGCATCATCCGCATCGGCGCCGAGGTCCGCGACGGCGACCTGCTCGTCGGCAAGGTCACGCCCAAGGGCGAGACCGAGCTGACCCCGGAGGAGCGCCTGCTGCGCGCCATCTTCGGCGAGAAGGCCCGCGAGGTCCGCGACACCTCCCTCAAGGTCCCCCACGGCGAGACCGGCACCGTCATCGGCGTCAAGGTCTTCGACAAGGACGAGGGCGACGAGCTGCCCCCCGGTGTCAACCAGCTGGTCCGCGTCTACGTCGCGAACAAGCGCAAGATCACCGACGGCGACAAGCTCGCCGGCCGCCACGGCAACAAGGGCGTCATCTCCAAGATCCTCCCGGTCGAGGACATGCCCTTCCTCGAGGACGGCACGCCGGTCGACGTCGTGCTCAACCCGCTCGGTGTCCCCGGTCGTATGAACGTCGGGCAGATCCTCGAGCTGCACCTCGGCTGGGCCGCCAGCCGCGGCTGGGAGATCGAGGGCCAGCCCGAGTGGGCCGAGCTCATCCCGCAGGACGCCCGCCAGGCCCCGGCCGGCACGCGCGTCGCCTCGCCCGTCTTCGACGGTGTCCGCGAGAACGAGATCGTCGGGCTGCTCGACAGCACCCGGCCGACCCGTGACGGCGTGCGCCTCATCGACGGCTCGGGCAAGTCCCGGCTCTTCGACGGCCGCTCCGGCGAGCCGTTCCCCGAGCCGGTGTCGGTGGGCTACATGTACATCCTCAAGCTGCACCACCTCGTGGACGACAAGATCCACGCGCGCAGCACGGGTCCGTACTCGATGATCACCCAGCAGCCGCTCGGCGGTAAGGCCCAGTTCGGTGGCCAGCGCTTCGGTGAGATGGAGGTCTGGGCCCTCGAGGCGTACGGCGCGGCCTACGCGCTCCAGGAGCTGCTCACCATCAAGTCCGACGACGTCAACGGCCGCGTGAAGGTGTACGAGGCCATCGTCAAGGGCGACAACATCCCCGAGCCCGGCATTCCCGAGTCCTTCAAGGTGCTCATCAAGGAGATGCAGAGCCTCTGCCTCAACGTGGAGGTGCTGTCCAGCGACGGCTCCACCATCGAGATGCGCGAGGCGGAGGACGACGTCTTCCGCGCCGCCGAGGAGCTCGGCATCGACCTGTCCCGGCGCGAGCCGAGCAGCGTCGAAGAGGTCTGACAGGTGACCCGGCCCGGGTGCCCACCAGCACCCGGGCCGGGGATCCCGCCCGATCACCCACCGGTCAGACCACAGTTTTCGTAGAACGAAAGAAGGAACCACGTGCTCGACGTCAACTTCTTCGACGAGCTCCGGATCGGCCTCGCGACGGCCGACTCCATCCGTGCCTGGAGCCACGGCGAGGTCAAGAAGCCCGAGACGATCAACTACCGCACCCTCAAGCCCGAGAAGGACGGCCTCTTCTGCGAGAAGATCTTCGGCCCCACTCGTGACTGGGAGTGCGCCTGCGGCAAGTACAAGCGGGTCCGCTTCAAGGGCATCATCTGCGAGCGCTGCGGCGTCGAGGTGACCCGTGCGGCCGTCCGTCGTGAGCGGATGGGCCACATCGAGCTCGCCGCCCCCGTCACCCACATCTGGTACTTCAAGGGTGTCCCGAGCCGCCTCGGGTACCTGCTCGACCTCGCCCCGAAGGACCTCGAGAAGGTCATCTACTTCGCGGCGTACATGATCACCTCCGTCGACGAGGACCAGCGGCACGCCGACCTCCCGTCGCTCGAGGCCCAGATCCAGGTCGAGAAGAAGGAGATCGAGAACCGTCGCGACGCCGACGTCGAGGCCCGGGCCAAGAAGCTCGAGAACGACATCGCCGCGCTCGAGGCCGAGGGCGCCAAGTCCGACGCCAAGCGCAAGGTCCGCGACTCCGCGGAGCGCGAGATGAACGCGATCCGCCGGCGGGCCGACCAGCAGGTCGAGCGCCTCGAGCAGGTCTGGGACCGGTTCAAGAACCTCAAGGTCCAGGACCTCGAGGGCGACGAGGTCCTCTACCGCGAGATGCGCGACCGCTTCGGCCTGTACTTCGAGGGCGGGATGGGCGCCGCGGCGATCCAGAAGCGCCTCCAGACCTTCGACCTCGACGCCGAGTCCGAGTCCCTGCGCGAGACCATCGCCACCGGCAAGGGCCAGCGCAAGACCCGCGCCCTGAAGCGCCTCAAGGTCGTCTCGGCGTTCCAGACCACGACCAACCAGCCCTCCGGCATGGTCCTGGACGCCATCCCGGTCATCCCGCCGGACCTGCGCCCCATGGTGCAGCTCGACGGTGGCCGCTTCGCGACCTCGGACCTCAACGACCTGTACCGCCGGGTCATCAACCGGAACAACCGCCTCAAGCGACTCCTCGACCTCGGCGCGCCCGAGATCATCGTCAACAACGAGAAGCGGATGCTCCAGGAGGCCGTCGACAGCCTCTTCGACAACGGCCGTCGCGGCCGCCCGGTCACGGGCCCCGGCAACCGCCCGCTGAAGTCGCTGTCCGACATGCTCAAGGGCAAGCAGGGCCGGTTCCGCCAGAACCTGCTCGGCAAGCGCGTCGACTACTCCGGCCGCTCGGTCATCGTCGTCGGCCCGCAGCTCAAGCTGCACCAGTGCGGGCTGCCCAAGCAGATGGCCCTCGAGCTCTTCAAGCCGTTCGTCATGAAGCGGCTCGTCGACCTCGACCACGCGCAGAACATCAAGTCCGCCAAGCGGATGGTCGAGCGCCAGCGCCCGGTCGTGTGGGACGTCCTCGAGGAGGTCATCACCGAGCACCCGGTCCTGCTGAACCGTGCGCCCACGCTGCACCGCCTCGGCATCCAGGCCTTCGAGCCGCAGCTCGTCGAGGGCAAGGCCATCCAGATCCACCCGCTCGTCTGCACCGCGTTCAACGCGGACTTCGACGGTGACCAGATGGCCGTGCACGTGCCGCTGTCGGCGGAGGCCCAGGCCGAGGCCCGCATCCTCATGCTGTCCTCGAACAACATCCTCAAGCCGGCCGACGGCCGCCCCGTGACCATGCCCACCCAGGACATGATCATCGGCCTCTACCACCTCACCTCCGCGGTCGAGGAGGGCAAGGGCTCCGGGCGCGTGTTCCACAACGTGTTCGAGGCGCGGATGGCCTTCGACGCCGGGGAGATCGAGCTCGGTTCGCCGGTCAAGATCCGCCTCGAGCGGTTCGTCCCGACCCCGCTCTCCGAGCTGCCCGAGGGTGTCGAGACCGACGCCGACGGCTTCGTGGCCTCGATGACGCTCGAGACCACCCTCGGCCGCGCGCTCTTCAACGAGACGCTGCCGGAGGACTACCCCTACGTCAACGACCAGGTCGACAAGAAGCGCCTGTCGACGATCGTCAACGACCTCGCCGAGCGGTACAGCAAGGTGCAGGTCGCGGCGAGCCTCGACGCGCTCAAGGAGTACGGCTTCCACTGGGCCACCCGGTCCGGCACCACGGTCGCCATCTCCGACGTCGTCACCCCGCCGCGCAAGCTCGAGATCCTCGACGGCTACGAGACCAAGGCCACGAAGGTCCAGACGCAGTACGAGCGCGGTCTGATCACCGACGACGAGCGCCGCCAGGAGCTCATCGAGATCTGGACGCAGGCCACCAACGAGGTCGCCAAGGAGATGGAGGCCAACATCCCGCGGACCAACACCATCTTCAAGATGGTGTCCTCGGGTGCTCGCGGTAACTGGATGCAGCTGCGCCAGATCGCCGGTATGCGTGGCCTGGTGTCGAACCCGAAGGGCGACATCATCCCGCGTCCGATCCGCGCGAACTTCCGCGAGGGCCTGACCGTGCTCGAGTTCTTCATCTCGACGCACGGTTCGCGAAAGGGCCTCGCGGACACCGCGCTCCGCACCGCCGACTCGGGCTACCTGACCCGTCGCCTCGTCGACGTCTCCCAGGACGTCATCATCCGCGAGGACGACTGCGGCACCGAGCGCGGCCTGCCGATGCCGATCGCCGCGAGCGACGAGCGCACCGGCAACCGCACCGTCCACGACGACGTCGAGACCTCGGTCTACGCGCGCACGCTCGCCGCGGACGTCGAGAAGGACGGCGAGGTGCTCGCCGAGGCCGGCATCGACCTCGGTGACGTGGTCATCGGCGCGCTCTTCGCGGCCGGCGTCGACTCGGTGAAGGTCCGTTCGGTCCTCACCTGCGACTCCAAGGTCGGGACCTGTGCGAAGTGCTACGGCCGCTCGCTGGCCACCGGCAAGCTCGTCGACATCGGTGAGGCCGTCGGCATCATCGCGGCGCAGTCCATCGGTGAGCCCGGTACCCAGCTGACGATGCGCACCTTCCACACCGGTGGTGTGGCCGGTGACGACATCACGCAGGGTCTGCCGCGTGTCGTCGAGCTCTTCGAGGCCCGCACGCCCAAGGGTGTCTCGCCGATCGCCGAGGCCTCCGGCCGCGTCACGATCGAGGAGACCGACAAGGCGCGTCGCATCCTGCTCACGCCGGACGACGGCTCCGAGGAGCACGCCTACCCGGTGACGAAGCGGGCCCGCCTGCTCGTCCAGGACGGCCAGCACGTCGAGGTCGGCACGCAGCTGACGCAGGGGTCGATCGACCCCAAGCAGGTGCTGCGCATCCTCGGCCCGCGCAAGACGCAGGAGCACCTCGTCGACGAGGTGCAGAACGTCTACCGCCAGCAGGGTGTGTCGATCCACGACAAGCACATCGAGGTCATCGTCCGGCAGATGCTGCGCCGGATCACGATCATCGAGTCCGGCGACGCCGACCTGCTCCCCGGGATGCTCGCCGAGCGCGGGCGCTTCGAGGAGGAGAACCGTCGCGTCGTCTCCGAGGGCCTCAAGCCGGCCTCCGGTCGTCCCGAGCTCATGGGCATCACCAAGGCCTCGCTCGCGACCGAGTCGTGGCTGTCGGCGGCCTCCTTCCAGGAGACCACCCGCGTCCTCACCGAGGCGGCGATGGAGGGCAAGTCCGACTCCCTCCTCGGCCTCAAGGAGAACGTCATCCTCGGAAAGCTCATCCCGGCCGGCACCGGCCTGCCGCGCTACCGCAACATCGCGGTGGAGCCCACCGAGGAGGCCAAGGCCGCCATGTACTCGATGCCGAACTACGAGGACTACGCGTTCTCGTTCGGCCCCGGGTCCGGCGAGGCCGTCCGCCTCGACGACTCCGAGCTCGGTCTCGACCGGCTCTGAGCCAGGGCATCACCCCGCGAGGGCGGGCGACCACGTGGTCGCCCGCCCTCGCGGCGTCTGCGGGGTGCTGGACGGCGTGCCGCACCCGGGAGGACGATGAGCGGGTGCGACACCGCCGGCTCCTCGCGGCGGGTGCGGCCCTGGACCTCCTGGCCGTGCTCGCCTGCCTCACCCTCCCGCTGTACTCGACCTCCGACGGCTCGGGCGCTGACGGCTCGGCGACGCTGCTCGCCGTCAACGGGCCGGGGGTGCTCGTCCCGCTGGCGCTCTTCCTCGGGCTCGGGCTGCTCGCGTGGTGCACCCCGTGGTGGGGCGTGCGGGTCGCGGCGGTCGGGGTGCACGGGGTCCTCACCGTGCTGGCGCTGCTCTCGATCGGGGTCCTCTTCCTTCCGGCGGCGCTGGTCCTGGCCGTCGGGGGCGTGCTCGACGTGGTCCGGGCCCTGGCCCCTCGGGCACCCGCCCCGCCGGTCCCCGCCTGACCGCATCGGCGGGCCTGCCTCGCTCGGGTGAGGCACCATGGGCCGATGCGTCGTCAGAGGGGGGTCGTCGCCGGCCTGGTGGTCGGGGTGCTGCTCGTGACCGCGGCGCCGCTCGTCGCGCGGGTCGTCCTCGCGCCCTTCGTCCCCCGGTCCGACGACCCCCGCGCCGCGGCACCGCTCGTGGCGGTTCCCGGGTGGTTCCCGCTGCTGGGGCTCGTCCTGGTGCTCGCAGCGGTCTGGCTCCTCGCACGACGTCGGCGCACGCGACGTCCCCGCTGACCCTGCCTGACCCGTCGAAAGGACAGAACACGCCGTGCCGGGCGATCCCACACGGCGTGTTCTGTACCTTCGACCGCCGGTGCCTAGGGTGGCCGGCATGGACCAGCCGCCAGTGATGCTCGGCCGCGAGGACACCCCCTCCGGCGAGGTGGCCCTGCGCCGGCGCGGTGACGTCCTCGAGCTCGTCGTCGACGGCGCCTTCGCGATGGACACCGTCGACACCTCCACGGAGGTCCTGCTGGCCACCGAGGCCCTGCGGCGTCACCCCGCACCCGCGCGGGTGCTCGTCGGCGGGCTCGGCCTGGGGTTCACGGCGCGGGCGGTGCTGGGGGACACCCGGGTCGGGCGGGTGGACGTCGTCGAGCTCGCCGCCCCGCTGGTGCGCTGGGCCCGGGCGGGTCTCGCGCCCGAGCTGGCCGACCTCGAGGGGGAGCGCTGCCGCCTGCACGTCGCCGACGTGGCGGCCGTCCTGCGGGGGGAGGGCGGACCCACCGGGCCGTGGGACGTCGTGCTCCTCGATGTCGACAACGGGCCGGACTTCCTCGTCCACGCAGGCAACGCCGGTCTCTACGCACCGGCCGGGCTGGCCGCCTCGCGGGAGGCGCTGGCTCCGGGTGGGCTCCTCGTCGTCTGGTCCTCGCACGTGGCGCCGGCCCTGCTCGCCGCCCTGCACGCCGTCGCCGGCCCCGGCGACACGGTGCTCGAGACCGTGCTGCCCGTCGTCCGCGACGGCCGGTCGCTGGACTACGCCCTGTACCACCTGGGGCGGGCCGCAGGGTAGGGCCGTTCCTCCCTGACATACCCCAGGGGGTCTACGACCTTCGGGCACTGGTGGCCGGACGGAGGTCGGGTGTCGACTCACCCCGTCGCCCTCGCCGGGCGGCCCACCCCTGAGGAGATCCACCATGCGACGCACCCCTGTCCGTCACCTCGCCCTCGCCGCCGTCCCGGTGGCCGCCGTCGCCGTGCTCGTGCCCCTGCAGAGCCAGGCCGCCGGCACCGTCCGTGAGCGGTGCTCGGCCACCATCGACTGGACGGGGACCACCCACGTCCCGGGCGCCGACCCGGTGGTCCAGACCGCCACCTACACGAAGCGCTTCACGGTCACCACCACGACCGGGTTCACCGACGACGTCTCGACCCCGACCCGCCAGGAGAGCTTCGGGGCCGCGGTGGTCGGCCAGGACGTCACGATCGGCTGGTTCAAGGACGTGTCGGTGTTCGACTTCGTCTCCGTCGACGCCACCGTGCCCCTCGTGAGCGGCCGTGGACGGGCCGAGGGCCGCAGCGTCCACGGCGACAGCACCCGCCAGGACGCCGTGGCCTGGACGGTCACCTGCGCCAGACCCTGACGCGCGGACCGGGACGGGTGCGCGAGGATGGGGCCATGCGCCGCGACCTCGTCATCCGTCCCGAGCGAGCCGGGGACGAGGGTCCGGTCCGCGATCTCGTCCACACGGCCTTCGCCGGCACCACCTACTCCGACGGCACGGCCGAGGTCGCCATCGTCGACGGGCTGCGCGCCGACGGCGACGTCCTGCCCACGCTGACGTTCGTCGCCGAGCTCGACGGCGAGGTCGTCGGCTCCGTCGTCTGCAGCCGGGCCACGATGGGGGAGGGGGCCTCGGTCGGCCTCGGCCCGCTGGCCGTCCGGCCCGACCACCAGGCGCAGGGTATCGGCTCGGCGCTCGTCGCCTCGGTGGTGGCCACGGCCGAGCAGGCCCACGAGCCGTCGCTGGTGCTGCTCGGCGACCCCGGCTACTACGGCGCCTTCGGCTTCGTGCCCGCCGTGCGGCACGGCATCGGCTCGCCCGGGACCTGGCCCGAGGAGCACTTCCAGGTGCTCACCCTGCGCGCCTGGCGCCCCGAGCTCGCCGGCCCCTTCCGGTACGCGCCCGCCTTCGAGCGGGCCGAGGAGACGGCGTGAGCAGCACCGAGCGCGACGTCCTCCTGGGCCGCCTCGGCGGTGTCCGCCGGCACGTGCTCGAGCAGGTGGAGGGTCTCGACGACGAGCAGCTGCGCCGGCCGGTGCTGCCGTCGGGCTGGAGCTGCCTCGGCCTGCTGCGCCACCTCACCCTCTCCGACGAGCGGTACTGGTTCGAGGTGGTCGTCGCCGGCCGACCGTCGGACTTCTTCCCCGAGGGCCGGAACGCCGACTGGGTGGTCGGCCCCGACGAGCCGGCCGCCGCCGTCGTCGACGCCTACCGAGCCGCGGTCGAGGCGGCCGACGCGGTGCTCGCCGCCACCGACCTCGACGCCGCCCCCGCCTGGACCGACCCGTGGTGGGAGCAGGTCGGGATGTCCTTCCCGGACGTGCGCTCGGTCGTCCTCCACGTCCTCGTCGAGACCGCGACCCACGCCGGTCACCTCGACGCCGTGCGCGAGCTGCTCGACGGGCGCCAGCACATCGTCCTCTGAGCACGGCCGCCCGGCGGGGTCCGGCGCGGGAACCGATTTGGGTGCCGCACCGCGGGCCGGTATCCTTGAGTGCTGTGTCTGGCTAGGTCCGGACCCACGAGCCGTGACCGGCGCCGCGAGGTGACGGGAACGGCCTCGCCCACCTCGTGCCGGGCGCCCCACCACCATCCTCCCGAGGCTGGCCCATGGGGAGTGCAGGGACGAGCAGCCGGTGCGACACACCCGAACGCGGGGGTCGAGCACCGGCCATGACAAGGAGCCGCGGCGCCGACGCCGTGGCTTGACGAGACAAGACGAAGGATCCAGGTTGCCTACCATCAACCAGCTGGTGCGCAAGGGCCGGCAGGACAAGGCCGTCAAGGCCAAGACCCCTGCCCTCAAGGGCTCCCCGCAGCGCCGCGGTGTGTGCACGCGTGTGTACACGACCACCCCCAAGAAGCCGAACTCCGCCCTCCGCAAGGTCGCCCGCGTGCGCCTCACGAGCGGCATCGAGGTCACCGCCTACATCCCCGGTGTCGGCCACAACCTCCAGGAGCACTCGATGGTGCTCGTCCGCGGCGGTCGCGTGAAGGACCTCCCCGGCGTGCGCTACAAGATCATCCGTGGCGCCCTCGACACCCAGGGCGTGAAGAACCGTCAGCAGGCGCGCAGCCGCTACGGCGCGAAGAAGGGTAAGAGCTGATGCCGCGCAAGGGTCCCGCACCGAAGCGGCCGCTCGTCACCGACCCGGTCCACCAGTCCCCGCTGGTGACCTCGCTCGTCAACAAGGTCCTCCTCGACGGCAAGAAGTCCACCGCCGAGCGCATCGTCTACGGCGCGCTCGAGGGCTGCCGCGAGAAGACCGGCACCGACCCGGTGCAGACGCTCAAGCGCGCGCTCGACAACATCAAGCCGACCCTCGAGGTCAAGTCCCGCCGCGTCGGCGGTGCGACCTACCAGGTCCCGATCGAGGTCAAGCCGAACCGCGCGACGACCCTGTCGCTGCGCTGGCTCGTCGGCTACTCCCGTCAGCGTCGCGAGAAGACGATGACCGAGCGCCTCATGAACGAGATCCTCGACGCCTCCAACGGCCTCGGTGCCGCCGTGAAGCGTCGCGAGGACACGCACAAGATGGCCGAGTCCAACAAGGCCTTCGCCCACTACCGCTGGTGACCCGACCCGGGGAGCCGCCACGACCGTGGCCGGCTCCCCGGGCCCACCGGTGGCACGCGCACCGAACCCGCAGCACCCCCGAAGCGACGAGACGAGAGCACAGAACGTGGCACAGGACGTCCTGACCGACCTCACGAAGGTCCGCAACATCGGCATCATGGCGCACATCGACGCCGGCAAGACGACGGCGACGGAGCGCATCCTCTTCTACACCGGCGTCAACCGGAAGATGGGCGAGACGCACGACGGCGCCTCGACCACCGACTGGATGGAGCAGGAGAAGGAGCGGGGGATCACCATCACCTCCGCTGCCGTCACCTCCTTCTGGGAGGGGTCGCAGATCAACATCATCGACACCCCCGGTCACGTCGACTTCACCGTCGAGGTCGAGCGCTCGCTGCGCGTCCTCGACGGCGCCGTCGCCGTCTTCGACGGCAAGGAGGGCGTCGAGCCCCAGTCCGAGACGGTGTGGCGCCAGGCCGACAAGTACAACGTCCCCCGCATCTGCTTCGTCAACAAGATGGACAAGCTCGGCGCGGACTTCTACTTCACCGTCGACACCATCAAGGACCGCCTCGGCGCGGAGCCGCTCGTGCTCCAGCTGCCGATCGGTGCCGAGAACGACTTCGTCGGGGTCATCGACCTCGTCTACATGCGTGCCCTCGTGTGGCCCGGCGACGCCAAGGGTGACGTCACCCTGGGCGCCAAGTACGAGATCCAGGAGATCCCGGCCGACCTCGCCGAGAAGGCGGCGGAGTACCGCCACCACCTCGTCGAGCGCGTCGCCGAGACCGACGACGCCCTCATGGAGAAGTACCTCGAGGGCGGCGAGCTCACCCCCGAGGAGATCAAGGCCGGCATCCGCCAGCTGACCATCTCCTCCGAGCTCTACCCCGTGCTCTGCGGCTCCGCGTTCAAGAACCGCGGTGTCCAGCCGATGCTCGACGCGGTCGTCGACTACCTCCCCTCGCCGCTCGACGTCGCGGCCATGGAGGGTCACGCCCCGGGCAACGAGGACGAGAAGGTCGAGCGCAAGCCGTCCAAGGACGAGCCGTTCTCGGCGCTGGCCTTCAAGGTCGCCTCGCACCCGTTCTTCGGCACGCTGACCTTCATCCGCGTGTACTCCGGCCACATCTCGGCCGGCACCCAGGTGCTCAACAGCACCAAGGTGAAGAAGGAGCGCATCGGCAAGCTCTTCCAGATGCACGCCAACAAGGAGAACCCGGTCGAGGACGCGATGGCGGGGCACATCTACGCCGCCATCGGCCTCAAGGCCACGACCACGGGTGACACCCTGTGCGACCTCAACGCGCCGGTCGTCCTCGAGTCGATGACCTTCCCCGAGCCGGTGATCCAGGTGGCCATCGAGCCCAAGACCAAGGGTGACCAGGAGAAGCTCGGCACCGCGATCCAGAAGCTCGCCGAGGAGGACCCGACCTTCCAGGTGCACCTCGACGAGGACACCGGCCAGACGATCATCGCCGGCATGGGCGAGCTCCACCTCGACATCCTCGTCGACCGCATGAAGCGCGAGTTCAAGGTCGAGGCCAACGTCGGCAAGCCGCAGGTCGCCTACCGCGAGACCATCAAGCGCACCCTCGACCGCTTCGACTACACCCACAAGAAGCAGACGGGTGGCTCCGGCCAGTTCGCGAAGATCCAGATCGCGCTCGCGCCGCTCGACACCGCCGAGGGCGAGCTCTACGAGTTCGAGAACAAGGTCACCGGTGGTCGCGTCCCGCGCGAGTACATCCCGTCGGTCGACGCCGGTATCCAGGACGCGATGCAGTACGGCGTCCTCGCCGGCTACCCGCTGGTCGGCATCAAGGCCACGCTGCTCGACGGTGCGGCCCACGACGTCGACTCCTCGGAGATGGCGTTCAAGATCGCCGGCTCGATGGCGCTCAAGGAGGCCGTCCGCAAGTGCGAGCCGGTCCTCCTCGAGCCGATGATGGCCGTCGAGGTCCGCACGCCCGAGGACTACATGGGCGAGGTCATCGGCGACATCAACTCCCGCCGTGGCCAGATCCAGGCCATGGAGGACATCAGCGGCGCCAAGATCGTGCGCGGCGTCGTCCCCCTGTCGGAGATGTTCGGCTACGTCGGCGACCTGCGGTCCAAGACCCAGGGCCGGGCGAACTACTCCATGGAGTTCGACTCCTACGCCGAGGTCCCCAAGTCGGTGGCCGAGGAGATCATCAAGAAGACCCGGGGCGAGTGACCGCTAGAGTGGTCGCTGGTCTCCGCTGAGAGAAGCATCAAACCAACCCAGAACGACGCCACGTCCTGCCCGGTCGTGCGTTTCCAAGAAGAGTCCTGAGGAGGACATCAAGTGGCGAAGGCAAAGTTCGAGCGGACCAAGCCGCACGTCAACATCGGCACCATCGGTCACATCGACCACGGTAAGACGACGCTGACGGCTGCGATCTCCAAGGTCCTGCACGACAAGTACCCGGACCTGAACCCGCAGTTCGCGTTCGACGACATCGACAAGGCGCCCGAGGAGAAGCAGCGCGGTATCACGATCTCCATCGCGCACATCGAGTACCAGACCGAGGGTCGTCACTACGCCCACGTCGACTGCCCGGGCCACGCCGACTACGTGAAGAACATGATCACGGGTGCGGCGCAGATGGACGGCGCGATCCTGGTCGTCGCCGCCACCGACGGTCCGATGCCGCAGACGAAGGAGCACGTCCTCCTGGCCCGCCAGGTCGGCGTCCCCTACGTCGTCGTGGCGCTCAACAAGGCCGACATGGTCGACGACGAGGAGATCCTCGAGCTCGTCGAGATGGAGGTCCGCGAGCTGCTGAGCTCCTACGAGTTCCCCGGTGACGACCTCCCCGTCGTCAAGGTCTCGGCGCTCAAGGCGCTCGAGGGCGACGCCGAGTGGGGCCAGACCGTCCTCGACCTGATGGACGCCGTCGACACCTACATCCCCGAGCCGGAGCGCGACACGGACAAGCCGTTCCTCATGCCCGTCGAGGACGTCTTCACGATCACCGGTCGTGGCACCGTCGTCACCGGCCGCATCGAGCGTGGCGTCCTCAAGGTCAACGAGGAGGTCGAGATCGTCGGCATCCACGAGGGCCCGGCCACCAAGACCACCGCCACCGGCATCGAGATGTTCCGCAAGCTCCTCGACGAGGGTCGTGCGGGCGAGAACGTCGGCCTGCTCCTCCGTGGCATCAAGCGCGAGGACGTCGAGCGTGGCCAGGTCGTCGTCAAGCCGGGGTCGATCACCCCGCACACCGGCTTCGACGCGAACGTCTACATCCTGTCCAAGGACGAGGGTGGCCGTCACACGCCGTTCTACGACAACTACCGCCCGCAGTTCTACTTCCGCACCACGGACGTCACCGGTGTCGTGAAGTTGCCCGAGGGCACCGAGATGGTCATGCCCGGTGACAACACCGAGATGGCCGTCGAGCTCATCCAGCCCATCGCGATGGAGGAGGGCCTCAAGTTCGCCATCCGCGAGGGCGGCCGCACCGTCGGCGCCGGCCGGGTCACCAAGATCACCAAGTGACCTGACGCCGGTCCCGCACCGGCAGCTCGTCGAAGGGCCCGCATCCCCAGCAGGGGGTGCGGGCCCTTCGCCGTGCCGCCAGCTGTGCGGTCAGCGGGCGAGCCGGTCGGCCGCGACGCGGTCGAGCTCCTCGTGCAGCCGGCCGATGGCGGGGGAGGGGGCCATCGAGCGCCGCCAGGTCATCATCACCCGCCGGGTCGGGACGGGGTCGGTGACCGGGACCGCGACGACCTCGGGCGGGAGCAGCTCGCGGCCCAGGCGCGGCACCAGGCTGACGCAGACCCCCTCGGCGACGAGCCCGACGTGCGAGGCGAACTCCCACGACCAGTGCCGGATGTCGGGGCGGGCGCCGTGCCGGTCGAACATGTGGGTCAGCCAGCCGTGGCACACCGACCCCTCGGGCGGGCAGACCCAGTGCTCGTCGACGAGCTCGAGGGCGCTGACGCCGGACGCCGCGGCGAGCGGGTGGTCGCGGTGGACGAGGACGTCGGCGGTGTCGACCCCCAGCCCGACGACCTCGACGTGGGCGGGGAAGGGCAGCGGCAGGTCGCCCCAGTTGTGGACCAGTGCCGCGTCGGCGGCGCCGGTCGCGACGAGGTCGATGGCCTCGTGCGGGTCGTGCTCGACGAGGGTGACCTCGAGCCCGGGTGCGGCGTCGGCGAGGGTCCGCAGCGCCGGGGCGACGAGGCCGCGGACCGCGGTGGAGAAGGCGACGAGCCGCACCGTGCCGGCGACCGGGCCGCCGGCCACCCGGCCGAGCCCGGACTCCAGGGCCGCGAGGCGGGCGAGGATGTCCGCGCCCTCGTCGACGAGGTGGCGCCCGAGCTCGGTGAGCATCACCCCGCGCCCGACCCGGTCCAGGACCGACCCGCCGACCCGGCGCTCGAGGCGCTTGACCTGCTGGGAGACGGCCGAGGGGGTGAACCCGAGCTCGGCGGCCGCCCCGCCGATCGAACCGGTGCGCCGCACGGCGGCGAGCGTCACGAGGTGGTCTAGGTCGATCATGTAGCGACGCTACACGGTTCCGGGTGCGGAACATCGCTGGTGCTGAACGGTCCTGTGGGGCGACGATGGCTGCGTGCCGCTCAAGGACGTCCTCGCCGCCACCCTCGTCATGCTCGTCTGGGGGATGAACTTCGTCGTGATCGACCGCGGCCTCGTGGGCGTCCCGCCGCTGGTGTTCGTCGCGGTGCGATTCGCCGTCGTGCTCCTCGCCCTGCCGTTCGTCGCGCGGCCCAGGGCGCCGCTGCGCAAGGTGCTGGCGGTCGGGGTGTTCATGAGCCTCGGGCAGTTCGGGCTGCTCTACACGGCGCTGGCCGTGGGGATGCCGCCCGGCCTCGCCTCGCTCGTCCTCCAGGCCCAGGCGGTGGTGACGGTCGCGCTCGCGGCCCTCGTGCTCGGCGAGCGGCCGCTGCGGGTGCAGCTCGCCGGCGTGGGGCTCGGGGTGGTGGGGCTCGGGGTGGTGGCCGTCGGGCGGGGTGGGCACGTGCCGGCGGTGGCGCTGGTCCTCTGCGTGCTCGCCGCGGTGTCGTGGGCGACGGGCAACGTGCTCGTCCGGCGGCTCGGGGTGCCGGGCGGGCTGGGGCTGACCGTGTGGTCGGCGCTCGTCGTGCCGGTACCGCTGCTCGCGCTGGCCTGCGTCGTCGACGGCCCGGCCGCGGTCGGCCACGCGCTGACCCACCTCTCGCTCGTCAACTGGCTCTCGACCGCGTACACCGCCGTGCTCGCCAGCCTCGTCGGCTACGGCATCTGGAACCGGCTGCTCGAGCACCACCCGGCCTCGGACGTCGCGCCGTTCACCCTGCTCGTGCCACCGGTCGGCATCGCGACGGCCTGGCTCGCCGACGGCGAGGTGCCGACCGCGCTCGTCGTGACCGGCGGCGTCCTCCTCGTCGCGGGCGTCGCGCTCGTGACCCTGGGGCCCCGGTGGCGCCGCCGGCCGGCTGCCCCGGTGGAGGTGTCCGCGGGCGGGTCGCACGCGGTGCGGTGAGGGGCCGTGGGACGCTCGGGCCGTGAGCGAGCGCGAAGACCTGAGGAGCCGGCTCGAGGCGGCGGGGCTGTCCGCGGAAGGGGTCGCGGCCGTGCTCGACCGGGTCCGGCCGGCCGTCGTCCTCGAGCCGGCGGAGCATCCCCCGAGCGGGTCCGGGGCGAGCCGTCTGGGCGGCTCGCCCGACCTGCCGCCGGACCTCGCGTGGCCCGAGCGGCCCGCGTTCGAGGACGGCGCGGCCACGGCGGCGGCCTACCTCGCCGCGAACGAGGACCCCACGCAGTGGTGGCGCCGGCTCGACGCGGCGCAGCAGGAGCGCATCGCCGAGGACCACCGCGTGCGGGCGCACCGGGTGGCCGGCACGGCCCCACTGTCCTTCGTCGCGCAGGTCGACCTCGCGCAGGTGGCGGCGACGGGGGAGACCCATCCCGAGCTCCCGACCACCGGTCGCCTCCTGTTCTTCTACGACCTGCTCGAGATGCCGTGGGGCTTCGCCCCGGGTGACGCGGTGGGGTCGCGGGTCCTCCACGACGACACCGACGTCGGCGCGCTCGTGCGCCGCGACCCGCCCGCCGACCTCGTCGCGCTCGGGTCCGAGGGAGTGCTCCCCGAGGTGGTGCTCCGTCCGCGGGCCACGCTGACGGCCCCTCCTCCGGGCGCCGGTGTGCTGGAGGGTCTCCTCCCCGACCACGACGCCGAGGCCTACCACGAGTGGTCGATGACGGCGATGGACGAGCCGGGCTGGGACACCCACCAGGTCGGTGGCTGGCCGCACCAGGTGCAGGGCGACATGCAGCTGGAGTGCGCGCTGGTCTCGGCCGGGCACTCCACCGGCGACGGCCGGGCCTTCGAGGACCCCGTGGTCCGGGCGGCGGCCGAGGAGGAGGCCCCGGAGTGGGTCCTCGTCCTCCAGGTGGCCTCGGACGACGACCGTGGGTTCATGTGGGGCGACTCCGGCTTCCTCTACGTGTGGATGCGTCGGAAGGACCTGCGCGAGCGCGCGTTCGAGCGGGCGCACCTCGTCCTCCAGTGCTTCTGAGCCCGCCGGACCTGCGTCAGCCGGCGTCGACCGCGACGACGTCGGGCCGCGCCGGCGGCTGCGGCCGGCGGGGGAGGGTCCGCACCGCGCGCGATCCCAGGACGCCGAGGGCGACGACCCCGACGGCCACGCCGCACACCGTGATCACGGAGGCGTACCCGAACCGGTCCCCGAGCGGGCCGATCGCCAGCTGGCCGAGCGGAACGGCGGCCATCGACCCGAGCGCGTCGTAGGAGTAGGCCCGCGACAGCTGGGACTCCTCGATGTTCTCCTGCATCGCGAGGTTCCAGCCCATCCCGAACACCTCGAGGCCGGCGCCGGCGAGGGCGGCGGCCGCGATGAGCAGGCCGGTGTGCGGCACGGTGCCGAGCAGCACCAGCGGCAGGGCGAGCAGGGCGACGGCGGGCATCCCGACGAGCAGGGGCCGCCCCAGCCGGACCCGCAGCAGGACGACCGTGGCCACGACGGCGCCGGCCGCCTCCGCGGACAGCACCCACCCCCAGGCCGCTCGTCCGATGGTCTCGCCGGCCAGGGCCGGCCCGAGGGTGAGCCAGGCCCCCGACCCCACCGCGTTGAGGACACCGAAGGCCGCGACCACCACCCAGAGCCACGTCGTGCTGCGGAAGAGGACCCAGCCCTCGCGCAGCTCGGACAACGGCGAGGCCCGCGGCCCGTCGGGAGTGGGCCGGGCCGGCGTGGCCCGGCGCACGGGCAGGAGGAGGAGGGCCGCCACGCCCCAGAGCGCGGCGTCGGCCAGAACGGCCCAGCCCGACCCCACGGTCACGACGAGCAGGGTGCCGAGGCTCGGCCCGAGGATCGTCGTCAGCCCCCGGGACATGCTGACGAGGGCGTTGGCCGGCTGCAGCGCGGAGGACGGCACGAGGGTGGGCACCATCCCCGCCATGGCCGGGAAGCCCACGCCGGAGGCCGCCCCCTGGAGCGCCTGGAGGGCGACGAGCTGCCACAGACGGGCGTCGCCGGTGAGCAGGAGGACCGCGGTGGCTCCCTGGAGCGCGGCGCTCGAGAGGTTCGAGACCTGCAGCACGAGCGCCCGGGGGAGCCGGTCGGCGACGACGCCCCCGAAGAGCAGCAGCAGCGTCATCGGCAGGATGCGGGCCGCGAGCACCTGGCCGAGCGCGGTCGCCGACCCCCCGACGTCGAGGACCGCGAAGGCCATCGCGACGAGGGCCGCGGTGCTCCCGAGGAGGTTGGCCGTGCGCGAGGCGAGGTACCAGGCGAAGGCGCGGTGCCGCAGCGGGGCGAGCGCCTCGGCCGCCGGGCTCACTGTTCCTCCAGGGGGAAGGCGAACATCGAGACGTTGACGGGCACCGCCCCGTCCGTCCGCGGCGGGCGGGCACCGTCGTGGACCAGGGCGGCCGCCCGCTCGAGCAGGGACAGGGCCTCGGACCAGGTGGCCGGGTCCACCCACACCTCGGCGTCGGTGACGATGCCCGGCGCGCCACGTCGCCGCAGGGCGTACCGGCGGTGCAGCTCCTCGGTGGCCGCGCGCACGACCAGCCGGGCGCTCGCGGGGTCCGGCGCGGGCCCCGTGGAGGCCGCGTCCGGCCGGTCGACCTCGCGCCACGGGTGCCGGTAGCGCACCGCCCTGCCACCCCGGATGACCTCCTCGCCGGCGACGACGATCTCGCCGGCGTCGCGCAGCACCCGCAGGTGGTAGGAGGCGTTGGCGTGGGTCAGGTCGAGCTCGCGCGCCACCTCGGCGGCGGTCAGCTCGGCGCCGGTGAGCAGCGACAGGATGCGCAGCCGCACGGGGTGGGCCAGGGCGCGCAGGGGGGCGTGCTCGCTCATCAGTACCTCCAAAGGGTCGTTGGGGAGTCTGACAGCCGGAGCCCTGGACCGTCAAGGACTTCTTGGGGGGTCGGCGACGCGCCACGCGAGCGGGGGTGCGCACCGGACGGCGGCCGCGGGTGTAGCGGCCGATTTGGTGCAGCCTCCGCCCTCTGGCACACTGGACGGGTTGCTTGGCGTGCGTGAGCGACCCCGAGGGGTCGATCGCGCCCACCGCGACGAGGAACTCGCACCGCCCACCCGGCGGGGCGGCTCGTCCGCGAAGAGCCAGGCCCCGGTTCCACCGGGACAGCCGAACCCCAGGATGAGGCACGGGAGACCGTGCGCCACCCGGACTGCGGAAGAAGGGCGACACGCCCGACCGCGGGGGTCGGAGGTTCCGCCGGAACCGGCCTTTGACAGATGGACGGCGAGTAGAGAGACGGGAACGTCAGATGGCGGGACAGAAGATCCGCATCCGCTTGAAGTCGTATGACCACGAGGTCATCGACAGCTCGGCGCGCAAGATCGTCGACACGGTCACGCGGGCCGGAGCGACCGTGGTCGGCCCCGTGCCGCTCCCGACGGAGAAGAACGTCTTCTGCGTCATCCGGTCGCCGCACAAGTACAAGGACAGCCGCGAGCACTTCGAGATGCGCACCCACAAGCGCCTCATCGACATCATCGACCCGACGCCCAAGGCCGTCGACTCGCTGATGCGTCTCGACCTCCCGGCTGACGTCAACATCGAGATCAAGCTCTGAGGCTCGCGATGACCACCACTGCCACGAAGACCCAGAAGGGTCTGCTGGGCACCAAGCTCGGCATGACCCAGGTGTGGGACGAGAACAACCGACTCGTGCCCGTCACCGTCATCCAGGCCGGCCCGAACGTCGTGACCCAGGTCCGCGCCGCCGAGGCCGACGGCTACGCCGCCGTGCAGCTCGGCTACGGCGCCATCGACCCGCGCAAGGTCACCAAGCCGCTCACCGGCCACTTCGAGAAGGCCGGCGTCACGCCGCGCCGCCACCTCGTCGAGATCCGCACCGCGGACGCCGCCGAGTACGCGCTCGGCCAGGAGCTCGGCGCCGACACCTTCGAGGTCGGCCAGTCCGTCGACGCGACGGCCACGACCAAGGGCAAGGGCTTCGCCGGTGTCATGAAGCGTCACGGCTTCCACGGCGTCAGCTCCTCGCACGGTGCGCACAAGAACCACCGCAAGCCCGGCTCGATCGGTGGGTGCGCCACCCCCGGTCGCGTGTTCAAGGGCATGCGCATGGCCGGCCGCATGGGCGGCGTGCGCCAGACCACGCAGAACCTCACGATCCACGCCGTGGACGCCGAGAAGGGCCTGCTGCTGCTCAAGGGTGCCGTTCCCGGTCCCCGCGGCGCGGTCGTCCTCGTCCGCTCGGCCGCGAAGGGGGCCTGACATGGCTACCAAGACCCTCGACGTCACCCTCCCCGCGGAGATCTTCGACGTCCAGACCAACGTGCCGCTGATCCACCAGGTCGTCGTCGCGCAGCTCGCCGCCGCCCGCCAGGGCACGCACGCGACGAAGACGCGTGGCGAGGTCCGCGGTGGCGGTCGCAAGCCGTACCGCCAGAAGGGCACCGGCCGCGCCCGCCAGGGCTCGACCCGGGCGCCGCAGTTCGCCGGTGGTGGCACCGTCCACGGCCCGCAGCCGCGTGACTACGCCCAGCGCACCCCCAAGAAGATGAAGGCCGCCGCCCTGCGCGGTGCCCTCTCCGACCGGGCCCGCCACGGCCGCGTCCACGTCGTCGAGGCGATCGCCAGCGGCGACGCCCCCTCGACCAAGGCGGCCCGCGAGCTGTTCGCCGGCCTCACCGAGCGCCCGAACCTGCTCGTCGTGCTCGACCGCACCGACATCGTGTCGATGAAGTCGGTCCGCAACCTCGCGGACGTGCACGTGCTCGCGGTCGACCAGCTCAACACCTACGACGTGCTGTGCGCGGACGAGGTCGTCTTCACCCAGGCCGCCTACGAGACCTTCACCGGCGAGACGGTCCAGGCCGCGCCGGCCAAGAAGGCCGCGGCGAAGAAGGCCCCGGCGAAGAAGGCCCCGGCGAAGAAGGCCGCGGAGACCGAGGTCGCCGAGGCGGCTCCGGCCGCCGACCTGCCCAAGGGTGCGGTCGCCGCGCTCGAGGACGGCAGCGCCCCCGAGGGCTACACCGTCAAGGGCAACGCCGACTCCGGCAAGTACCACGAGCCGGACGGCCAGTGGTACGAGCAGACCGTCGCCGAGTTCTGGTTCAAGACGGCCGCGGCGGCCGAGAAGGCCGGCTTCACCAAGGCCGGCGCGAAGGCTGATGTGGAGGACGAGAAGTGAGCCAGGACAAGAACCCCCGCGACATCCTGATCGCGCCGGTCGTGTCCGAGAAGTCGTACGGGCTCCTCGACGAGGGCAAGTACACCTTCATCGTCGACCCGCGCTCGAACAAGACCGAGATCAAGATCGCCGTCGAGCAGGTCTTCGGCGTGAAGGTCGACTCCGTCCACACGATGAACCGCAAGGGCAAGGCCCGTCGGACGCGGTTCGGCATCGGCAAGCGCAAGGACACCAAGCGCGCGATCGTCACCCTCCGCGAGGGCTCGATCGACATCTTCGGCAGCGCCGGCGCCTGAGGAACTGAGGACTGACAACACATGGGTATCCGTAAGTACAAGCCGACGACGCCGGGGCGTCGCGGGTCGAGCGTGGCGGACTTCGTCGAGGTCACCCGCTCCACCCCCGAGAAGTCCCTCGTCCGCCCGCTGACCAAGAGCGGTGGCCGCAACAACAACGGCCGCATCACCACCCGTCACATCGGTGGGGGCCACAAGCGCGCCTACCGCGTGATCGACTTCCGTCGTCACGACAAGGACGGCGTGCCCGCGAAGGTCGCGCACATCGAGTACGACCCCAACCGCACCGCGCGCATCGCGCTGCTGCACTACGCCGACGGCGAGAAGCGCTACATCCTCGCGCCGCGCGGCCTGGAGCAGGGCATGACGATCGAGAACGGTCCGGGTGCCGACATCAAGCCGGGCAACACCCTGCCGCTGCGCAACATCCCGACCGGTACGGTCATCCACGCCGTCGAGCTCAAGCCCGGTGGCGGCGCGAAGATCGCCCGCTCCGCCGGTGTGCGCGTGCAGCTCGTCGCCAAGGACGGCCCCTACGCGCAGCTGCGCATGCCGTCCGGTGAGATCCGCAACGTCGACGTGCGCTGCCGCGCCACCGTCGGCGAGGTCGGCAACGCCGAGCAGTCGAACATCAACTGGGGCAAGGCCGGCCGCATGCGCTGGAAGGGCAAGCGCCCGACCGTCCGTGGTGTCGTCATGAACCCGGTCGACCACCCGCACGGTGGTGGTGAGGGTCGCACGTCCGGTGGACGCCACCCGGTGTCCCCGTGGGGCAAGCCCGAGGGCCGCACCCGCCGCCCCGGCAAGCCGAGCGACAAGCTCATCGTCCGTCGCCGTCGCACTGGCAAGAAGCGCTGATAGGAGCCTGGAATGCCTCGTAGCCTGAAGAAGGGCCCCTTCATCGACGACCACCTTCAGAAGAAGGTGGATGTCCAGAACGAAGCGGGCACCAAGAACGTCATCAAGACCTGGTCGCGCCGGTCGGTCATCTCGCCCGACATGCTCGGTCACACCCTCGCCGTCCACGACGGCCGCAAGCACGTGCCGGTGTTCGTCACCGAGGCGATGGTCGGGCACAAGCTCGGCGAGTTCGCGCCGACCCGCACCTTCAAGGGTCACGTGAAGGACGACAAGAAGGGGCGTCGTCGCTGATGTCCGAGAACACCACCGTCGAGTCGCGGGCGGTCGCCCGCCACACGCGGATCGCGCCGATGAAGGCCCGCCGGGTCGTCGACCTCATCCGCGGCAAGGCCGCCCCCGAGGCCGTCTCGGTCCTGCGCTTCGCCCCCCAGGCGGCGAGCGAGCAGGTCCTCAAGGTCCTCGAGTCCGCCATCGCCAACGCGCGGGTCAAGGCCGACAAGACCGCCGAGCGCTTCGACGAGCGCGAGCTCGTCGTCTCCGCGGCCTTCGTCGACGAGGGCCCCACCATGAAGCGATTCCGTCCGCGCGCGCAGGGTCGCGCCGGCCGCATCAACAAGCGCACGAGCCACATCACCGTGGTCGTCGCCCCCAAGCCCGCCAAGACCACGAACGGAGGCACCCGCTGATGGGTCAGAAGGTCAACCCGCACGGCTTCCGTCTCGGGATCACCACGGAGCACAAGAGCCGTTGGTTCGCCGACTCCACCAAGGAGGGTCAGCGCTACCGCGACTACGTCAAGGAAGACGTGGCGATCCGCAAGCTCATGTCCACGGGCATGGACCGCGCGGGCATCGCGCGCGTCGACATCGAGCGCACCCGTGACCGGGTCCGCGTCGACATCCACACCGCCCGCCCGGGCATCGTCATCGGCCGCCGCGGCGCCGAGGCCGACCGCATCCGCGGCGAGCTCGAGAAGCTCACCGGCAAGCAGGTCCAGCTGAACATCCTCGAGGTCAAGAACCCCGAGGTCGAGGCCCAGCTCGTCGCGCAGGGCATCGCCGAGCAGCTCTCGGCGCGTGTCTCGTTCCGTCGCGCCATGCGCAAGGGCATGCAGTCGGCCACCCGCGCCGGCGCCAAGGGCATCCGCGTCCAGGTCTCCGGCCGCCTCGGCGGCGCGGAGATGAGCCGTACCGAGTTCTACCGCGAGGGGCGCGTGCCGCTGCACACCCTCCGCGCGCAGATCGACTACGGCCTGTACGAGGCCAAGACCACGTTCGGTCGCATCGGCGTCAAGGTGTGGATCTACAAGGGCGACATGACCGCTCGCGAGCTCGCGGCCCAGCAGGCCACCGCTCCGCGCCAGGGTCGTGGCCCGCGTCGTGACGGCGCCGACCGTCCGGCCCGCGCCCGTCGCACCGACGCCCCCGCCGCCGCGCAGGCCCCGGCCGAGCAGGCCCCGGCCGCTCCGAGCACCGAGGAGTCCTGACCATGTTGATTCCCCGTCGAGTCAAGCACCGCAAGCAGCACCACCCGGGTCGCTCGGGTATGGCCAAGGGCGGTACGACCATCGCGTTCGGCGACTACGGCATCCAGGCCCTCGAGCCCGCCTACGTCACGAACCGTCAGATCGAGTCCGCGCGTATCGCGATGACCCGCTACATCAAGCGTGGCGGAAAGGTCTGGATCAACATCTACCCGGACCGTCCGCTCACCAAGAAGCCCGCCGAGACCCGCATGGGTTCCGGCAAGGGCTCGCCGGAGTGGTGGATCGCGAACGTCAAGCCGGGCCGTGTCATGTTCGAGCTCTCCGGTGTCCCGGAGGACGTCGCGCGCGAGGCGCTCCGCCTCGCGATGCACAAGCTGCCGATGAAGTGCCGCTTCGTCCGGCGTGAGGGTGGTGACTTCTGATGGCAGTCGGTTCCAAGGACCTGACCTCCAAGGAGCTGCGGGGCCTCGACGACGAGCGTCTCGTCGACGAGCTCCGCAAGGCCAAGGAGGAGCTGTTCAACCTCCGGTTCCAGTCGGCCACCGGCCAGCTGGACAACCACGGCCGGCTCCGCGCCGTCCGCAAGGACATCGCCCGGATCTACACCGAGATGCGCGAGCGCGAGCTGGGCATCGGCGTGAAGGGTGAGGCCAAGTGAGCAACGAGAAGGACGAGACCGTGACCGCGACCATCGACCGCAGCTACCGCAAGACCCGCCAGGGCTACGTGGTCAGCGACAAGATGGACAAGACCGTCGTCGTCGAGGTCGAGGACCGCGTCAAGCACGCGCTGTACGGCAAGGTCATCCGCCGCTCGAGCAAGGTCAAGGCCCACGACGAGCAGAACGCCGCCGGTGTCGGCGACCGCGTCCTCATCATGGAGACCCGGCCGCTGTCCGCGACGAAGCGCTGGCGCGTCGTCGAGGTTCTCGAGAAGGCCAAGTAAGCCTCTGCCGCAAGGCAATCCCAGTCAGTTCGGCAAGGCTCGCCCCGGCGAGAACCAGCACGACGAGTAGGAGTTAGACAGTGATCCAGCAGGAGTCGCGACTGCGTGTCGCCGACAACACCGGTGCGAAGGAGATCCTCTGCATCCGTGTTCTCGGCGGTTCCGGTCGCCGGTACGCCGGTATCGGCGACACCATCGTCGCCACCGTCAAGGACGCGATCCCCGGCGGCAACGTCAAGAAGGGTGACGTCGTCAAGGCCGTCATCGTCCGGACCAAGAAGGAGCGCCGTCGCGCCGACGGGTCCTACATCAAGTTCGACGAGAACGCCGCCGTCATCCTCCGCAACGACGGAGACCCGCGTGGCACGCGCATCTTCGGCCCCGTGGGCCGCGAGCTGCGCGAGAAGAAGTTCATGAAGATCATCAGCCTGGCCCCGGAGGTGCTCTGACCCATGGCGAAGATCAAGAAGGGCGACACCGTCCAGGTGCTCGCCGGCAAGGACAAGGGCAGCACCGGCAAGGTCATCGCGGTCAACCGTGAGACCGGTCGCGTGACCGTCGAGGGTGTCAACCGGGTCACCCGGCACACCAAGGCGGGCGAGTCGGGCCGGGGCAGCCGCACCGGTGGCCTCATCGTGCAGGAGGCGCCGATCCACGTGAGCAACGTGGCCATCGTCGACCCCTCGGACAAGAAGCCGACCCGGATGAAGACCCGCGTCGAGACCGTCGAGCGGGACGGGCGCCAGAAGGCGACCCGCGTCCGCGTCGGCGTGCGCTCGGGCAAGGACCTGTGAGAGAGATGGCTGACACCGCAACCAAGCCGCGTCTCAAGACGCGCTACCAGGACGAGATCAAGTCCACCCTGCGCGACCAGTTCGGCTACCCGAACGTCATGCAGGTGCCGGGCGTCGTCAAGGTCGTCGTCAACATGGGCGTCGGCGACGCCGCCAAGGACAGCAAGCTCATCGAGGGCGCGGTCCGCGACCTGACGGCCATCACCGGCCAGAAGCCGGTCGTCACCAAGGCCCGCAAGTCCATCGCGCAGTTCAAGCTGCGCGAGGGCATGCCCATCGGTGCGCACGCCACCCTCCGCGGTGACCGCATGTGGGAGTTCCTCGACCGTCTCGTGACCGTCGCCCTCCCGCGCATCCGCGACTTCCGTGGCCTCTCGCCGAAGCAGTTCGACGGCCGGGGCAACTACACGTTCGGCCTCACCGAGCAGTCGATGTTCCACGAGATCGACCAGGACCGCATCGACCGCGTCCGCGGCATGGACATCACGGTCGTCACGACCGCGACGAACGACGACGAGGGACGCGCGCTGCTCAAGGCGCTCGGCTTCCCGTTCAAGGAGAACTGAGCATGGCCAAGACCGCCCTCGTCAACAAGGCGAACAAGAAGCCGAAGTTCTCGGTGCGTGGCTACACGCGCTGCCAGCGCTGCGGCCGTCCGCACTCGGTCTACCGCAAGTTCGGCCTCTGCCGGATCTGCCTGCGGGAGATGGCCCACGCGGGCGAGCTCCCCGGTGTGACCAAGTCCAGCTGGTAAGTCCTCACCCCGCCGCCCCGCGCGGCACCCCCATCCACAGACCATCTACAGCGCAGGTCCGCCGGAGAAACCGTCCGGAGGAAACCGTGCTGAGAGAGGGCGGAGAAGCCCAATGACCATGACCGACCCGATCGCGGACATGTTGACCCGCGTCCGGAACGCCAACTCGGCGCACAAGGACGACGTCTCCATGCCGTTCTCGAAGCTCAAGAGCCACATCGCCGAGATCCTCGAGGCCGAGGGCTACATCGCCGGCTGGACCGTCGAGGACGCCGAGGTGGGCAAGACCCTCACGGTGAACCTCAAGTACGGCCCCAACCGGGAGCGCTCGATCGCCGGCCTGCGCCGCGTCAGCAAGCCCGGCCTGCGCGTCTACGCCAAGTCGACGAACCTGCCCAAGGTCCTCGGCGGGCTCGGCGTCGCGATCATTTCCACCTCGTCTGGGCTCCTCACGGACCGCCAGGCGGCGACCAAGGGTGTGGGCGGGGAAGTCCTCGCCTACGTCTGGTAAGGGGCAGCTGACATGTCGCGAATCGGACGACTCCCCGTCACCGTCCCCTCCGGTGTCGACGTGACCATCGCTGGTCGCACCGTCACCGTCAAGGGCCCCAAGGGCGAGCTCACCCACACCGTCGCCGAGCCGATCTCGGTCGAGCAGGCCGACGGCACCCTCGAGGTCAAGCGCCCGGACGACGAGCGCGCGTCGCGCTCGCTGCACGGCCTGACCCGCTCGCTCATCAACAACATGGTGCTCGGTGTGACCGAGGGCTACGAGAAGAAGCTCGAGATCCACGGCACCGGGTACCGCGTGCTGGCCAAGGGCTCCAACCTCGAGTTCGCTCTCGGCTACTCGCACTCCATCACCGTCGAGCCGCCGGCCGGCATCACCTTCGCGGTGGAGAACCAGACCCGGTTCTCGGTCCAGGGCATCGACAAGCAGCTCGTCGGCGAGGTCGCCGCGAACATCCGCAAGCTCCGCAAGCCCGACCCGTACAAGGGCAAGGGCGTCCGCTACGCGGGCGAGCACATCCGCCGCAAGGTCGGAAAGGCTGGTAAGTAACCGATGGCCATGATCGTCAAGCGCGCCAAGGGCAAGTCGGCCGCACGCGTCCGCCGTCACACCCGCGTCCGCAAGCAGGTCGCCGGCACCGCCGTGCGTCCCCGCCTCGTCGTCTCGCGCTCCTCGCGCCACGTCTTCGTGCAGGTCGTCGACGACACCGTCGGCAAGACCGTCGCCTCGGCCTCGACCATGGAGGCCGACGTGCGCACCCTCGAGGGTGACAAGCGGGACAAGGCCAAGAAGGTCGGCGAGCTCGTCGCCGAGCGGGCCAAGGCCGCCGGTGTGGAGGCCGTCGTGTTCGACCGCGGTGGCAACCGCTACCACGGTCGCGTCGCCGCCATCGCGGACGGCGCTCGGGAAGGCGGGCTGGCCCTGTGACCCACGCTGCCCGTACCACCACGAACGTCGAGAAGAGGAACATCTGATGCCAGGACCCCAGCGTCGAGGCACCGGGACCGGTGGCGCCGAGCGCGGCGACCGCCGGGGTGGCCGTGACGACCGTCGCGGCGGCCGCGACTCCCGTGAGGCCGAGAAGAACCAGTACCTCGAGCGTGTCGTGACCATCAACCGTGTCGCCAAGGTCGTCAAGGGTGGTCGTCGCTTCAGCTTCACCGCCCTCGTCGTCGTCGGCGACGGTGACGGCACCGTCGGTGTCGGCTACGGCAAGGCCAAGGAGGTGCCCGCGGCGATCGCCAAGGGTGTCGAGGAGGCGAAGAAGAACTTCTTCCGCGTCCCGCGCATCCAGGGCACCATCCCGCACCCCGTCCAGGGTGAGGCCGCCGCCGGCGTCGTCATGCTGCGCCCCGCCAGCCCCGGTACCGGTGTCATCGCCGGTGGCCCGGTGCGTGCGGTCCTCGAGTGCGCCGGCATCCACGACGTGCTGTCCAAGAGCCTCGGCTCGGACAACGCGATCAACATCGTCCACGCCGCGGTCGAGGCCCTCAAGGGTCTCGAGCGTCCCGAGGCCGTCGCCGCCCGTCGCGGGCTGCCGGTCGACCAGGTCGCCCCCGCCGCGATGCTCCGCGCCCAGGCCGCCGGCCTGGCCGAGGCCAAGGCTGGTGCGTGATGGCTCGTCTCAAGGTCACCCAGACCCGGTCCGGCATCGGGGGCAAGCAGAACCAGCGCGACACCCTGCGGTCGCTCGGTCTGAAGCGCATCGGCGACGTCGTCGTCAAGGAGGACCGTCCCGAGATCCGCGGGATGGTCAAGACGGTCCCGCACCTCGTGACCGTCGAGGAGGTTGAGTGAGCATGGCTGACACCAAGAAGGCCGCTGCGAAGGCCGCGACGGACACCGCTCCGGCGCTGAAGGTGCACCACCTGCGCCCGGCGCCGGGTGCCAAGTCCGCCAAGATCCGCGTCGGTCGCGGTGAGGGCGGCAAGCGCGGCAAGACCGCGGGTCGTGGCACCAAGGGCACCAAGGCCCGGTACCAGGTCCCCGCCGGCTTCCAGGGCGGCACCACGCCGCTGCACATGCGGTTCCCGAAGCTCCGCGGCTTCAAGAACCCGTTCAAGACCGAGTACCAGGTCGTGAACCTCGACAAGCTGTCGTCGCTCTACCCCGACGGTGGCGACGTGAGCGTCGAGGACCTGGTCGCCAAGGGAGCCGTCCGCGACGGCCACCCGGTCAAGGTGCTCGGCACCGGCGAGATCAGCGTCAAGGTCGCCGTCACGGCGCACGCGTTCTCCGCCAGCGCCAAGGAGAAGATCGAGGCTGCGGGCGGCTCGGCGACGACCGCCTGACCCCCCTCGATGACCGCGTGTCGCAGGGCCGGCTCCGGGACTCGTCCCGGTGCCGGCCCTGCGCCGCGTCCACCCCACCCACCCGTCCTGCCCCACGCCGGGGCAGCGGGTATGTTGTGACGGTTCGTTGACGACGTGGCCACATCCCCGGCCGCACCCTGGAGGACCCTGTGCTCACCGCTTTCGGCCGCGCGTTCAAGACGCCCGACCTGCGCAGGAAGCTGCTCTTCACGCTGTTCATCATCGTGCTGTTCCGGCTCGGCTCGCACGTGCCGACGCCCGGGGTCAGCTACCCGCTGGTGCAGCAGTGCATCAAGGGCGCGGACAACAGCAACCAGCTGCTCGGCCTGATCAACCTCTTCAGCGGCGGCGCGCTGCTGCAGCTCTCGATCTTCGCGCTGGGGATCATGCCGTACATCACGGCGAGCATCATCGTCCAGCTGCTCACCGTGGTCATCCCGCGGTTCGAGGCCCTCAAGAAGGAGGGCCAGGCCGGCCAGACGAAGATGACGCAGTACACGCGCTACCTGACGATCGGGCTCGCCGTCCTGCAGAGCTCGACGCTCATCACCTTCGCGCAGAACCCCGCGACGCTGTTCAACAACCCGTCGTGCACGAACATCCTGTCGTCCGACTCGGTCGTCACGATCCTCATCATGGTCCTGACGATGACCGCCGGCACCGGCGTCATCATGTGGATGGGTGAGCTCGTCACCGACAAGGGCGTCGGCAACGGCATGTCGCTCCTCATCTTCACCTCGATCGCCGCGCAGTTCCCGTCCTCGCTGTGGCAGATCCAGCAGCGCTCGGGCTGGACCACCTTCCTCGGCGTGATCCTGCTCGGCTTCGTCGTCATCTCGCTCGTGGTCTTCGTCGAGCAGAGCCAGCGCCGCATCCCCGTCCAGTACGCCAAGCGGATGGTCGGCCGGCGCGTCTACGGCGGGACGTCCACGTACATCCCGCTCAAGGTCAACATGGCCGGCGTCATCCCCGTGATCTTCGCCTCCTCGCTGCTGACCCTGCCGACCCTCGTGGCACAGTTCAACCAGAGCCCGACCGGCGTCAACCCTGGGTGGGTCGACTGGATCAACGCCCACCTCGTGCGCGGTGACCACCCGTACTACATGGCCCTCTACACGGGGCTGATCCTCTTCTTCACGTTCTTCTACGTGTCGATCACGTTCAACCCGACCGAAGTCGCCGACAACATGAAGAAGTACGGCGGCTTCATCCCGGGTATCCGCGCCGGGCGACCCACGGCCGAGTACCTCAACTACGTCCTGACCCGGATCACCGTGCCCGGCGCGATCTACCTCGCGCTGATCTCGCTCCTCCCGCTCGTCGCGCTGGTCCTGGTCGAGGCGAACCAGAACTTCCCCTTCGGCGGCACCTCGATCCTGATCATCGTCGGTGTCGGCCTGGAGACGGTGAAGCAGATCGAGGCCCAGCTGCAGCAGCGTCACTACGAAGGGTTCCTCAGGTAAATGACACCCCGTAAAGTTTCTCCCCCGCTCCGCTCCTCCGAATACTTCACGGGGGCCCCGTCATAATGCGACTCATCATCCTCGGGCCGCCCGGTGCCGGTAAGGGCACGCAGGCGTCCCGGATCGCCGAGCACTTCGGCATCCCGGCCATCTCGACCGGCGACATCTTCCGCGCCAACATCAAGAACGAGACGCCGCTCGGGCAGCAGGTCAAGGAGATCCTCGCCTCCGGCGGGTACGTCTCCGACGAGATCACCAACGCCATCGTCGAGGACCGCCTCGGCCAGGACGACTGCGCACGGGGCTTCCTGCTCGACGGCTACCCGCGCACCCTCGCCCAGGTCGAGGCGCTCGACGCGATGCTGGCCTCCGCGGGGGCCTCGCTGGACCGGGTCCTCGAGCTCACCGTCGAGGACGACGTCGTGGTCGGCCGGCTGCTCAAGCGGGCAGAGGTCGAGGGTCGCTCGGACGACACCGAGGACGTCATCCGCGAGCGGATGGCCATCTACCACCGCGAGACCCGTCCGCTCTCCGACACCTACGACGCGCGCGGCCTGCTCGTGCGCGTCGACGGCGCCGGCGCGGTCGACGAGGTGACCGGGCGCATCACGTCCACCCTCGCCCCCGCCTGACCTCACCCGGGCGGGTCCAACCCGTCGAAAGTACAGAACACGCCGTCTGCGCCTGGTGCCGGACGGCGTGTTCTGTACTTTCGACGGGGTCCTGTGGAGAACTCAGTGGGCGATGGGGCCGCGGCCGCGACGCTGCCTGCATGCACCCGTCCGACCTGCCCGCGAGCCTCGGCAGCGGTGCCTTCAGCACGAGCGCCGCACGGGCAGCCGGGGTGCCGGCGAGCAGGTTGCGCCGCGCGGACCTGCACCACCCCACCCGGGGCGCGCACGTCCGGTCGGTGCCGACCGCACTCGTCGACCGGGCGGCGGGCCACCTCGCGGGGCTCCCGGACGGACGGGCCTTCTCGCACCTGACGGCGGCTCGGTTGCGGGGGTTGCCGCTCCCGGGCCATCTCGAGCGCGAGGCCGACGACGGGCCGCTGCACGTCATGGCGCCCACCACGGACGGGCACACCCGGCGCCGGGGGTGCACCGGTCACCGCGGGCTGGAGTGGCGGAGCACCACCGAGGTCCACGGGCTCCCGCTGGTCTCGCCCGAGGACACCTGGTGCGACCTCGGCGAGCTGGGTCACGTGCTGACCGTGGACGACCTCGTGGTCGCCGGCGACGCCGTCGTGGCCGGGGTCGAGACCGGGACTGCCGACGCGCAGTGGATGCTCCGCCGGCCGCTCGAGCATCGGGTCCGGCCCCGGGGGAAGGTGCGCCTGGTGGAGGCGCTCACGCTGGTGCGGCCGGGTGTGCGCTCGCCGATGGAGAGTCGTGCGCGGCTGATGTTCGTGCACACCGGCTTCCCCGAGCCGGCGGTGAACGCGCCCCTGACGGACCGGGCCGGTGAGTGGCTGGCCGACGGTGACCTCGTGTGGGAGGAACAGCGGGTCGTCGGTGAGTACCAGGGTGCGCACCACGCGTCCCGCCGTCGCAGGAGCGCTGACTCCTCCCGGCAGGCCGGGCTGGCGGAGGAGGACTGGACGGTCCTGGAGATCTGGGCCGAGGACGTGCTCGTCGGGGGCCGTCGGACCGCGTGCCTGCTGCGCTTCGCCCGAGAGCTGGGCATCGACCCGCGCCACCTGCAGATCTGACCCCGTCGAAGGTACAGAACACGCCGTGGTGCCCCGGGTGCGCACGGCGTGTTCTGTACTTTCGACGGGTTTCGGGCGGGGGACCGGCCGCGGGTAGGGTCGCGGCATGGGACTGTTCAGCCGTGACCGGTGCGAGGGCAAGACGCCCGAGCAGCTCGCGATGATGCGCACCGCCGGCCTGCTCGTCGGGCGCACCCTCGAGCTGGTCGTGGCCGCGGTCCGCCCGGGCGTGACCACCCTCGAGCTCGACACCCTCGCCGAGACGCACATCCGCGACCACGGCGGCATCCCGAACTTCCAGCTCGTCCCCGGCTACAGCCACACCCTCTGCACGAGCGTCAACGAGGAGATCGTCCACGGCATCCCGGGCCCGCGCGTCCTGGAGGCCGGCGACCTGCTCTCCATCGACTGCGGCGCCGAGGTGGCCGGCTGGAACGGCGACTCGGCGCTCACCGTGGTGGTCGGCGGCACCGAGGCGGCGCGTCCCGAGGACCTCGCGCTGAGCGAGGACACCGAGACCTCGCTCTGGGCCGGCATCGCCGCGCTGCGCGTCGGCGTGCCGCTCTACGACGTGGGGGCCGCGGTCGAGGACGCGGTGGTCGAGGCCGGCGCCCGCCGTGGCCGCGAGTACGGCATCGTCGAGGACTACGTCGGCCACGGCATCGGCACCTCGATGCACATGGACCCGCAGGTGCCGAACTACCGCGTCCAGGGCCGCAGCCCGAAGGTCCCCGACGGCCTGACCATCTGCATCGAGCCGATGGTCACCCTCGGCGACCAGGACAACACGATCCTCGACGACGACTGGACCGTCGTGACGCGCGACGGCTCGCGGGCGGCCCACTGGGAGCACTCGGTGGCCGTCACCGAGGCCGGTCTCTGCGTGCTCACCGCGCTCGACGGCGGCCGCGAGCGGCTCACCGCCCTGGGCGCCCCGTACGCGGAGATCGCCCCCGCCTGAGCACCCCTCGGCGCGAGCCCGGGTGACCGATCTCTCGGTGAGCCGCGCCCCCGGCGTGGCTAGGGTTGATGCGGACCACCGACGACCCTGGGAGAGCCCGATGACGACGCCGTCGCCCGCGCAGGACCTCATGGCGCTCGCCGACGGCTTCGAGCCCCGCACGCGCGAGAACTGGCTCGGGCTGGTCGCCGACGTGCTCAACAAGCGCCGCCGCGACGACGACCCCGTCGCGCCCGAGGACGCCGAGGCGGCCCTGCGCACCGCCCTCGACGGCGGCCTCTCCACCGAGGGCCTCTACCTGCGCGAGGACCGCACCCTCGGCCGGCCCGGCGCGATGCCCTTCACCCGGGGGCGTGCCCTGCGCGACGGCACGCTGCCGTGGGACGTCCGCCAGCTGCACGACGACCCCGATGCCGCCCGCTCGCGCGAGGCCGTGCTCGACGACCTCGAGCACGGCGTCACCTCGGTGTGGGTGCACGTGGGGGAGGACGGCGTCGCCGCCTCCGACCTGCCGAGCGTGCTCGCCGACGTCCGGCTCGACCTCGCGCCGGTCGTCGTGAGCTCGTGGACCGACCAGCCCGGCGCGGCGCGGGCCCTGCTCGACCACGTCGGCGACGCCGGGTCGGTCGGCGGCAACCTCGGCCTCGACCCCGTCGGCGCGGCCCTGCGCACCGGCTCCGCCCCCGACCTGGCACCGCTCGCCGGGATGGTCCGCGCCTGCGCCGGCCGTGCGGGCTGGTGGGCCGTCACCGTCGACGCCCGGGTGCTCCACGACGCCGGCGCGAGCGAGGTCGACGCTCTCGCCGTCGCCGTCGCCACGGGCGTCGAGTACCTGCGCCGGCTCGAGGCCGACGGCATCGACCCGGTCGAGGCCTTCGAGCACGTCGAGTTCCGCGTCAGCGCCACCGCCGACCAGTTCCTCACCGCCGCCGTCCTGCGCGCCCTCCGCCGTGTCTGGGCGCGGGTCGGCGAGGCGGTGGGCGTCCCCGAGGAGGACCGCGGCGCCCGCACGCACGCCGTGACGAGCCTGCGGATGGCCAGCCGCGAGCAGCCGTTCACCAACGTGCTGCGCAACACCCTCGCGGTCTTCGGCGCCTCGATCGGCGGCGCCGACTCCGTCACCGTCCTGCCCCACGACACCATCGCCGGCCTCCCGGAACGGTTCTCGCGCAGGCTCGCCCGCAACACCCAGATCCTGCTCGCCGCCGAGTCCAACGTCGGCCGCGTCACCGACCCCGGCGGCGGCTCGTGGTACCTCGAGTCGCTCACCGACGAGGTGGCCGAGCACGCGTGGGCCCGGTTCCAGGAGGTCGAGCGGGCCGGTGGCGTGCTCGCGGCGCTCGACGCCGGTCTCCTCCACGCGTGGGTCGAGGCCGCCACCACCGAGCGTGAGCGGCTGCTCGCCACGCGCGCCCGGCCCCTGACCGGCGTCTCGATGTTCCCCGACCTCGCCGACACCGCCCCGGAGCGCCGCCCCCGTGCCGTCGTCGCCGCCACCGACCAAGCCCTCGTCCCACGCCGTGACGCCGCCGCCTACGAGGCGCTGCGCGACCGCGCCCGCCGCCTCGACCACGCGGCGGTGACGGTCCGCACCCTCGGCACGCAGCGCGACTTCGGTCCGCGACAGGCGTTCACGGCCAACCTGCTCGCGGCGGGCGGCATCGCCACCACCGACGAGCCCACCGCCGTCGCCGTCCTGGCGAGCAGCCGCGAGCAGTACGCCGAGCAGGGGCGCGCCGCTGTCGAGGAGCTGCGCGCCGCCGGAGCCACGCACGTCCTCGTCGCCGGTCGGGCCCGCGAGCTCGGCGACGCGGCCGACGTCGTCGACGGAGAGCTCTACGACGGCGTCGACGTCGTGGCACTGCTCGACGACCTCCTCGACCGACTCGGCGCCCCGGCGGAAGGAGAGCCCCGATGACCGCCGTCCCCGACTTCACCGCGATCGACCTCGGCGCAGCCGCACCGGCTACCCCGGCGCCCGACGCGGGAACCGCCGCGGACACCGCCAGCTGGACCACGCCCGAGGGCATCGAGGTCCCGCCGCTCTACACCGAGCACGACCTCGAGGGGCTCGACTTCCTCGACACCGTCCCCGGCGCCCCGCCGTACCTGCGCGGCCCGTACCCGACGATGTACACGACGCAGCCGTGGACCATCCGGCAGTACGCGGGCTTCAGCACGGCCGAGGAGTCCAACGCCTTCTACCGGCGCAACCTCGCCGCCGGCCAGAAGGGCCTGAGCGTCGCCTTCGACCTCGCGACCCACCGCGGCTACGACTCCGACCACCCGCGTGTCTCGGGCGACGTCGGGATGGCCGGTGTGGCCATCGACTCGATCTACGACATGCGCACCCTCTTCGACGGCATCCCCCTCGACCGGATGTCGGTGTCGATGACGATGAACGGCGCCGTCATCCCGGTGCTCGCGCTCTACGTCGTGGCGGCCGAGGAGCAGGGGGTGGGCGCGGACCAGCTGACGGGGACCATCCAGAACGACATCCTCAAGGAGTTCATGGTCCGCAACACCTACATCTACCCGCCCGAGCCGTCGATGCGGATCATCAGCGACATCTTCGCGTTCACGAGCCAGGAGATGCCGCGCTTCAACTCGATCTCGATCTCCGGGTACCACATGCAGGAGGCCGGGGCGACGCAGGACCTCGAGCTCGCGTACACCCTCGCCGACGGCGTCGAGTACCTGCGCGCCGGCAAGGCCGTGGGCCTCGACGTCGACCGCTTCGCCCCGCGCCTGTCGTTCTTCTGGGCGATCGGCATGAACTTCTACATGGAGGTCGCGAAGATGCGGGCCGCGCGCCTGCTCTGGGCCCGCCTCGTGCGCGAGCAGGGCGCGACCAACCCGAAGTCGCTCAGCCTGCGCACGCACAGCCAGACCTCCGGATGGAGCCTCACCGCCCAGGACGTCTTCAACAACGTCGTGCGCACCTGCGTCGAGGCGATGGCCGCCACACAGGGCCACACCCAGTCCCTCCACACGAACGCCCTCGACGAGGCCATCGCCCTCCCGACCGACTTCTCGGCCCGGATCGCCCGCAACACCCAGCTGCTCCTCCAGCAGGAGTCGGGCACGACGCGCGTCATCGACCCGTGGGCCGGCTCGGCCTACGTCGAGCGGCTGACCCACGACCTCGCCGAGCGCGCGTGGCAGCACATCGAGGAGGTCGAGGCCGCCGGCGGCATGGCCAAGGCCATCGAGGCCGGCATCCCGAAGATGCGCATCGAGGAGGCGGCCGCCCGCACGCAGGCGCGCATCGACTCCGGCCACCAGCCGGTCATCGGCGTCAACACCTACGTCGTCGACGTCGACGAGCCCATCGAGGTGCTCAAGGTCGACAACGCGGCCGTGCGCGCCAGCCAGGTCGCCAAGCTCGAGCGGCTGCGCGCGGAGCGCGACGAGGAGGCCTGCCGCGCAGCGCTGTCCCGGATGACCGACGCCGCCCGCTCCGGCTCCGACGGCACCCTCGGCACCAACCTGCTCGCCCTCGCCATCGAGGCGGCCCGCGCGAAGGCGACCGTCGGCGAGATGTCGAGCGCGATGGAGGAGGCCTTCGGCCGCTACACCGCCCAGATCCGTACGATCGGGGGCGTGTACAGCGCCGAGGCGGGGGAGGACGCCACCGTCCACGCCGCCCAGCAGGCCGTCGAGGAGTTCGAGGAGGAGCAGGGCCGCCGCCCCCGCATCCTCGTCGCGAAGATGGGCCAGGACGGCCACGACCGCGGCCAGAAGGTCATCGCCACCGCCTTCGCCGACCTCGGGTTCGACGTCGACGTGGGCCCGCTGTTCCAGACCCCCGAGGAGGTCGCACGCCAGGCCGTCGAGGCCGACGTGCACGTCGTCGGCGTCAGCTCGCTGGCCGCCGGGCACCTCACCCTCGTGCCGGCGCTCCGGAAGGCCCTGGACGACCTCGGCCGCGAGGACCTGATGATCGTCGTCGGCGGCGTCATCCCGGACCAGGACCACGAGGCCCTGCGGGCCGCCGGTGCCGACGCCATCTACCCGCCGGGCACGGTCATCAGCAAGGCCGCCCTGACCCTCGTCGCCGAGCTGCGCGAGCGGCTCGGGTGAGGCAGCCGGCCTCCACCGCGGAGCTCGTCGCGGGCGTGCTCGCGGGGGAGCGCCAGCAGGTCGCCCGGGCCATCACCCTCCTGGAGTCGCGGCGCCCCGACCACCGCGAGCAGGCCCGCGAGCTCCTCGCCGCGGTCGCCGACCGCACCGGGGGAGCGGTGCGGGTCGGCATCACCGGGGTGCCGGGCGCCGGCAAGTCGACGTTCATCGACGCCCTCGGCGTCCGGCTCGTCGAGCAGGGGCACCGGGTGGCCGTCGTCGCCGTCGATCCCAGCTCGCGGCGCACCGGCGGCTCCATCCTCGGCGACCGCACCCGGATGGCCCGCCTCGCCGCCTCCGACTCCGCGTTCGTGCGGCCGAGCCCCTCCGGGCGCCACCTCGGCGGTGTGGCCCGGGCCACCCGCGAGTCGATGCTCGTCCTCGAGGCGGCCGGCTACGACGTCGTCGTCGTCGAGACCGTCGGTGTCGGGCAGAACGAGATCGCCGTCTCCGAGATGGTCGACACCTTCCTGCTGCTCACCCTCGCGCGGGCCGGCGACCAGCTCCAGGGCATCAAGCGCGGCATCCTCGAGCTCGCCGACGTCATCGCGGTCAACAAGGCCGACGGCGACGGCGAGCTCCCCGCCAAGGGTGCGGCCCGCGAGCTGGCCGGGGCGATGCGCCTGATGATGCCCGGCGCCGGCGTGCGACGGCCCCCGGTCCTCACCTGCTCGGCCGTCACCGGCGACGGGCTCGACGACGTGTGGCAGGCCGTCCTCGACCACCGATCCCATCTCGAGGCCGAGCACGGGCTGGCGCAGCGTCGCGCCCAGCAGCAGCAGGACTGGATGTGGGCGCTCGTCGACTCGGCCCTCAGCGACGGAATCCGTGCCTCGCAGGCAGTGCGCGCCGAGCGGGCCGACCTCGAAGCCGCCGTGCGCGCCGGGGAGACCAGTGCGGTGGAGGGGAGCGCGCGGCTCCTCGAGCTCTACGCCGCGGACCTGCGCGCCGCGGATTCCGAAGGCTGAGCCCGGCATCATCCGTTCGGCCGATGCGCCCTCCACTGCTCGGCCGTGCGTGGAGGGCCGAAACGGCAGGTCGGGGAGGCGGGGCTGGAGATCCCGCTCCCGGGCGGGCATCGTGGATTCCGCACCCGGTGATCCGGACCCCACGGTCCGGCCCTGTCCACCGGGCGCAGGGCCCGGAGCCGCCCCCTGCACGGTCTCCGGTCCCGTCCAGTCCACCGGGTCGGCCAACCCTGCAACGGCCGGCCCGGTGGACTCGTTTCCGGGCCGGGGCACCGATTTCGTGTCCGCCCCCCTCCTGCCGTAGCATTGAACGTCGGTCACGTGTGCGTTCCTGCATGGGTGCATCCCTGCCAGGAGCAGCACGGGGCCGATTTCCATGAGCCAGCCCGACCTCACCGAGGGGCTGGCCGCACGGCGGATTGAGAGGGTATGGCCAAGAAGGACGGCGTCATCGAGATCGAGGGCACGATCGTCGAGGCACTCCCGAACGCGATGTTCCGGGTCGAGCTCACGAACGGTCACAAGGTGCTCGCGCACATCTCCGGCAAGATGCGACAGCACTACATCCGGATCCTCCCCGAGGACCGCGTGGTGGTGGAGCTGAGCCCGTACGACCTGACCCGCGGCCGCATCGTCTTCCGCTACCGCTGAGAACGAATCGACGAGACAGCAAAGGCGACATGAAGGTTCAGCCGAGCGTCAAGAAGATCTGTGACAAGTGCAAGGTGATCCGCCGCAACGGTCGGGTCATGGTGATCTGCGAGAACCTGCGCCACAAGCAGCGCCAGGGCTGACGCGAGTCAGACGCAGCACCGCCTCGCGAGAGGCCGCACGAGGTCACCGATCCTCGAGCAGACGCAACACACAGAAGCACGCAGCACCCGACCCCCGACGGGTCGCCTGGAACAGCAGGCGGACGCGGGACGTCACCCCCGGCACGGAGGCCGGGGACCGGACCAGGATGGGCCGGACCGGTGTTGTGCCAGACCTCCGACAACCAGCAAAGGAAACCATCCACAGATGGCACGTCTCATGGGCGTCGACCTCCCGCGCGACAAGCGCGCCGAGGTCGCACTGACCTACATCTTCGGAGTCGGCAAGACCAGCGCGCAGAAGGCGCTCGCGGCCACCGGGGTCAGCCCCGACACCCGCGTGAAGGACCTCGTGGACGAGGACCTCGTCAAGCTCCGCGACTGGATCGAGGACAACCTCAAGGTCGAGGGTGACCTGCGCCGCGAGGTGCAGGCGGACATCCGCCGCAAGGTGGAGATCGGGTCCTACGAGGGCCTGCGTCACCGTCGTGGCCTGCCCGTCCGCGGGCAGCGCACCAAGACCAACGCGCGCACCCGCAAGGGCCCCAAGCGCACCGTGGCCGGCAAGAAGAAGGCCGGTAAGTGACCTGCGGCTGACGCCGCGCTCACACCGACCCTCCCCGAAGACTCAGTAGGAGAAACACATGCCTCCCAAGGGCCGCACGACCGGCGCCAAGAAGGTGCGCCGCAAGGAGAAGAAGAACGTCGCGGTGGGCCAGGCCCACATCAAGAGCACGTTCAACAACACGATCATCTCGATCACCGACCCCACCGGGGCCGTCATCAGCTGGGCCTCGGCCGGGCAGGTCGGCTTCAAGGGCTCGCGCAAGTCCACGCCGTTCGCGGCGCAGACGGCCGCCGAGGCCGCTGCGCGTCGTGCCATGGAGCACGGCATGCGCAAGGTGGACGTCTTCGTCAAGGGCCCGGGGTCCGGTCGCGAGACCGCCATCCGCTCCCTGACCGCTGCCGGCCTCGAGGTCGGCTCGATCCAGGACGTCACCCCGCAGCCGCACAACGGCGTCCGCCCGCCCAAGCGCCGCCGCGTCTGAGCGCCGACAGACTTCGCGAAAGGTAAGAGAGAGACATGGCCCGTTACACCGGACCCATCACGAAGAAGTCGCGTCGCCTCAAGACCGACCTCGTCGGTGGTGACAAGAACTTCGACCTCCGCCCGTTCCCGCCCGGCCAGCACGGCCGTCGCCGGATGCAGGAGAAGGAGTACCTGACCCAGCTGCAGGAGAAGCAGAAGGCCCGCTTCACCTACGGCGTCATGGAGAAGCAGTTCCGTCGGTACTACAAGGAGGCGGCCAACCGCCCCGGCAAGACCGGCGAGAACATCCTGACGATCCTCGAGTCCCGCCTCGACAACGTCGTCTACCGCGCCGGCCTGGCCCGCACCCGCCGTGCGGCCCGCCAGCTCGTCACGCACGGCCACTTCGAGGTCAACGGCGTGCGCGTCGACGTCCCGAGCTACCGGGTCGAGCAGTACGACATCATCACCGTGCGCAAGCAGTCGGTCGAGACCTTCCCGATCCAGCTCGCCCGCGAGACCTACGGCGACCGCCCGACCCCGGCCTGGCTCCAGGTCGTCCCGGGCTCGCTCCAGGTCCTCGTGCACCAGCTGCCGACGCGGGCCCAGATCGACACCGTGCTCACCGAGCAGCTCATCGTCGAGTTCTACTCGAAGAACTGACCGGGACGGGACGCCGCGCGCCAGGCGCGTGCGGCGTCCCGGACCGTGGGTGGCCTCACGGACGGATGTGAGGTCACCGGCGGGAGGAGACTCCCGCGTTTCACGAGGCGTCATATAGCGGTCGCCCGTGGGAAGGAAGAATCACCGTGCTCATCGCACAGCGTCCCGTCCTCAGTGAGGACGTCGTCTCCGAGGCCCGGAGCCGTTTCGTCATCGAGCCCCTCGAGCCCGGCTTCGGCTACACGCTCGGCAACTCGATGCGCCGCACCCTGCTCTCGAGCATCCCGGGTGCCGCGGTCACGAGCATCCGCATCGACGGCGTGCTCCACGAGTTCTCCACGATCCCCGGGGTCAAGGAGGACGTCACCGAGATCATCCTCAACATCAAGAGCCTCGTCGTCTCCTCGGAGCACGACGAGCCGGTCGTGATGTACCTGCGCAAGCAGGGCGCCGGCGCGGTCACCGCGGCCGACATCGCCCCGCCGGCCGGGGTCGAGGTCCACAACCCCGACCTGCACATCGCGACGCTCAACGACAAGGGCACCGTCGAGATGGAGCTGACCGTCGAGCGCGGTCGCGGCTACGTCTCCGCCGTCCAGAACAAGGCCGGTGACCAGGAGATCGGCCGCATCCCGGTCGACTCCATCTACAGCCCGGTCCTCAACGTCACCTACAAGGTCGAGGCCACCCGCGTCGAGCAGCGCACCGACTTCGACCGCCTCGTCGTCGACGTCGAGACCAAGTCCTCGATGGCCCCGCGCGACGCGCTCGCCTCCGCGGGCAAGACCCTCGTCGAGCTCTTCGGCCTGGCCCGTGAGCTCAACGTCGAGGCCGAGGGCATCGACATGGGCCCGTCGCCGACCGACGCCGCGCTCGCCGCCGACCTGGCGCTGCCGATCGAGGACCTCGACCTCACCGTCCGGTCCTACAACTGCCTCAAGCGCGAGGGCATCCACACCGTGGGTGAGCTCGTGGGGCGCAGCGAGGCCGACCTGCTCGACATCCGCAACTTCGGTGCGAAGTCGATCGACGAGGTCAAGGCCAAGCTCGCCGGCATGGGCCTGGCGCTCAAGGACAGCCCCCCCGGGTTCGACCCGAGCCTCATCGCCGACCGCTACGACGACTTCACCTTCGGTGAGGGCGAGGACGACTCGGCGTTCGCCGAGGACGAGCAGCTCTGACCCGCGCCTCCAGGCACGTTTAACCAAGGAGATCATCAATGCCTACCCCCACCAAGGGTCCCCGCCTCGGAGGCGGCCCGGCTCACGAGCGGCTGATCCTGGCCAACCTCGCGACCTCGCTGTTCGAGCACGACTCGATCACGACCACCGAGGCCAAGGCCAAGCGGCTGCGCCCGCTGGCCGAGCGCCTCGTCACCTTCGCCAAGCGCGGTGACCTCTCGGCGCGTCGTCGGGTCATGACCGTCGTCCGCGACAAGGGCGTCGTGCACCGTCTCTTCGTCGAGATCGCGCCCGACATGGCCGAGCGCAACGGCGGCTACACCCGCATCACGAAGATCGGCGCCCGCAAGGGCGACAACGCCCCCATGGCGGTCATCGAGCTCGTCCGCGAGCCCGTCGCCAAGAAGGCCACCGTCAAGGAGGCCGAGGCGGCCACCAAGCGTTCGGCCAAGGACCGGAAGGCCGCCGAGGCCGAGGTTCCGGCCCCCGGCTCTGCCGGGGAGGCCCCCGTCGAGGAGACCACGGAGGAGACGGCCGCGGTCGAGCTCCCCGAGGGTGCCGTCGCCGCGACCGAGGACGGCTCGGCTCCCGAGGGCTACACCGTCAAGGGCAACGCCGACTCCGGCAAGTACCACGTCGAGGGTTCGCAGTGGTACGACCAGACGGTCGCCGAGTTCTGGTTCGAGAGCGCCGAGGCCGCCGAGGCCGCCGGCTTCGAGCCGGCCGGTGGCGCCGAGAAGCAGCAGGTCGAGGACGAGGACTGAACCTCTTCTCGCCCGGCATGTGAACGGCCCCTTTCCCGCGACAGGAGAGGGGCCGTCCACGTGCTACCGGGGCCATGGCAGAGCCATGAAGGCCGCGCCCCGCCGGTGCTGATGGCGGTGCGACTCCCCGGTACCGGGCCATGGCGGCCGATCAACTGGCCATATTGATCAGGCGGCTCGCGTCATCGTGCAGTCGCAACGCGCCGCCCTCGGTGAAGCTCGCATCTGTGACTAGCTCGTCGACGTCCTCGACCCAGTCCTGCCAGCGCCTGGTCGCGTCCGGGTCTGGAAGCCGTGCTGCGTCCAGGGCCAGCTGCATCGCCGCGCGCCTGATGAGTAGACCGTCGTAGTCCTGCCGGGGTGGTTCGCCGGCGCGCTTGATGACGTCGTACAAGGTCGTGAGCCCCGACTTCAGATCGGCGACCATGTCACCGCCCGGAGGATTGCTCCGATGCGTCAGCGCGGCGCAGACGCCGGCGGCGATCAGGGTGGACACTCCTGCCGTGGCGCCCTCACCAACGCCCTCCATGAGACCGGTGCCCACCATGTCGCTGACGACTGCGACCAAGAGCAGACGCGTGGGAGTCACCCGGTCGTGCGCAGCTGCCACCATCCGGCGAAGCCTCGACTTCACGTCGCGTCTTCCTCCGGCCTCGTGGCTTCGGGCTACCCGGTCGGCCTCGTCGGTCAGGTCCTCGAGGCGCGCGACGAGCTGACGCAGCTGGCACTCGGTGTCTGCTGCGAGAACCGCAGCGTGGTCAGGGGTCACGCCATGGGCCAAGAGGGAGATCAGGGGCTTCTGGATCCGGTCGACCCATTCGTACGCCGGCGGCGGCCCTTGGTAGCCCAGAACGTCAAGCACTACCTCGACGTTCTGCCGTGCCGCCTCGACGAGCAGCACTTGGCCACGGAGCCCGACCTCTTGCCTGTTCACCTCCCCGCGGGCGAGGTGCCTCCAGATCTCTTGATCGTCGAGGAGACCTCGATAGGTCGCGGCCAGGCCTCGGCCGGCATCGATCAGCTGGTCCAGCAGTTCCTCACGCCGCACGTCTCGGCGCGAGCTGGTGAAGAACGATGCCTTGGTGAACAGGTTGTTCTCGAACTCCGCGTCCTCCGCGAGCGCCGTGCTGGCAACCTGCCCGCTACGCTTCAGCGCAGCGTCCATCGACCCGAGTCGCTCAGTCAGCGTCGTCTGGCGCTGAGGGGTCGCGCACTGGCCCGTCTGCGTGACCTGCCTCGGTTTCGGCACGCTGCTGCGTTTCGGCTGCGACGCGTACTGACCTGCCATCACTTCGCCCCGATGGCCGTCGCCTGCTCCGACGCCGGCCGATCGCCGGAGCTCGGCCGTGTGCGGCCTTCGTTCGTCCCGGAACCAGCCACCGCGCCGGGCGCGGGTCTGGTCTTCTTCCGTCGGGGCAGTCCCATCGCGTCGCGGAGTGCCTCGGTGACCGAGTCGGGACTGACGTCGTCGGGGAAACTGAAGTAGAGGGAATGCGCCCAAGCGGGCATCAGTCGCTGCGGGGTATTGCCGGTGACCTCGACGTCCCTGATCCCGGCGCCGAACAACGGCGCCAGTGCGCCCCCGAACCAGTCGCCGAGGAAGCCCCCCCGGGTCGGGAAGAATACATTGGTCCAGCGGACAACCGCGAAGGGGGCGCCTTCGTGAAGGACTTGGCGGTTGCCGTCCTTCTTGCGCCAGGAGTACCGGGTTCGGCCCCGGGTGGGGCCGTTCCCTTCCTCCTCGATCAGCGGTGGACAGGTCGGCAGCTCGTGCCGTTCCTTGCGCCGCTCGAATCCGAGAGCGCCCTTCCCCGGGAGGAGGCGGTCGGCGAAGTACATGGGAGTGCCAACACTGACGAAGTCGGTGATGAGCCATGGGTTCCCGGTAGCGCGCAGCCCCTCGAACAGGAGCGCTTGGGCGTCCTGATAGTTCGTCGCATCACTCTCCCCGCGCTCCACCGCATGGGCCATCTGCTCCAGGTCGTCGAGCCCCGCCAGGTCGGTGGCCCCGGCACTGGCCGTCTCGGCGTTGGTCAGGCCCCACAGGTACGCGATGGCATCGTAGGCGATGTAGGCACCGAGACTGTGCGCGACGATGACGATGCGGTCATAGTGCTGGTCCCCGCGCGCGCTGCGTGCGTGCAGAGCCTGCAGCATCTCGACGAGCCCTTTCCGGATGTCCCTCCTCACGCCGTACGAGCGTGGACTGGTATCGAGATAACGCACCACGTCGACGAAGCTCGCGGTCAGCCAGAGCGGCAGGAGCCGTGACACCACGTAACTGAGCGCCGCGGAGGCCAATGCACCGGAGACCAGGCTCGCCACGAGGCTTGTCGCCAGGTCGTCGCCCGGTCGCCAGACGCCACTGAGCGGCCCCCACCCGACGGCCCAACCGAGACCCACGATCACGAGCCAGGCAGCCAACCAGACGCCTCGCAGGCCGGCTGGGACCCGGGTCGGGCGACACAGCACCATCCGGCGGAAGGTGGGCCACAGGTCATCAAGCCGATTGCCCTGCATCTTGTCGGCCCAGTGGTACTCGAAGAACTCGGTCTGCGGGCGGACTCTCTCCGTGCCATCGCCGTCTGCTTCGAGGTCGACGTACGGTGCCAGGAATCGCCGCGACTCGAACGACCCCGTGACGGACTCCGGCCGCGAGTAGAACTGTCGCTTGCCCGCGACGTCCGGCTCCAGAGCCGAGTCGACGAACCGGGTCAAGGTGTCCAGCGGTCGTTGCCCACCCATTCCGTGGATCACCACGACAGCCTGTCGCCCCATGAGCGCACCCCTTACGACGTGACACGCAGTATTCCCCCCACCCGGTACGGCGTCCAGATGCAGTGCGGTACGACGTCGGTGTCGCGTGAGGTATGGGCCGGCAGGACCCCGGCGGCACGACGGGGAGCGCCGATGAACCGCCGTGCCCGACCACCGCGCGCCGGTCGGGCCACGGGTCTCCTCCGATGGCGGAGAGCGGACCGCTGTCCTCGAGGTTCCGGCTGGCCCGCCTGGCCGTCTCCCGCGCTGGAGGCGGCCCTCGTGGCGTCCGGTCGCTGGCTAGGCTGCCCGGGTGACCGTGCGCCTCCGCCTCGACCTCGGGTACGACGGCACGGACTTCGCCGGCTGGGCCGCGCAGCCGGTGCTACGGACCGTCGAGGGCGTGCTGTCCGAGGCCCTGACCACGGTGCTGCGGGCTACGGAACCGGTGCGGCTCACCGTCGCCGGACGCACGGACGCCGGGGTGCACGCCCGCGGCCAGGTGGTGCACGCCGACGTCGACGAGGATGCCTTCGCGCGGCTGCCCGGGCGCTCGGACCGGCCGCCCGAGGTCGCGGCCGTGGCCCGGCTCGCCGGGGTGCTGCCCGCCGACGTCGTGGTGCGCCGTGTCGCGGTCGCGCCGGACGGCTTCGACGCCCGGTTCTCGGCCCTGCGCCGCCGCTACCTGTACCGCGTGTGCGACGACTCCGCTGCGGTCGACCCGCTCCGCCGCCGGGACACCGTCGTCGTCCGGGACCACCTCGACGTCGCGGCGATGGACGAGGCGGCCGGCCGGCTGGTGGGGCTGCGTGATTTCGCCGCCTTCTGCAAGCGGCGCGAGGGGGCGACGACCGTGCGGACGCTGCTCGAGTACTCGTGGCGTCGGGGTGGGGGCGGCGTGCTCGAGGGCACGGTGGTCGCGGATGCGTTCTGCCACAGCATGGTCCGGGCGCTTGTCGGGGCCGTCGTGCCCGTGGGGGAGGGGCGGGAGGCATCCGGCTGGCCCGAGGAGGTCCTGCGGGCCGGCGCCCGCGACCCCCGGGTGAAGGTGATGCCCGCGCACGGCCTCTCGCTCGAGGAGGTCGTCTACCCCGGTGACGAGGCGTTGGCCGCTCGCGCCGAGGAGGCCCGCGCCACCCGCACCCTCCCCGGCTGAGGTCCGCAGCGCCTACCGTGGGCCGATGGCCCATCCCGCCCGCTTCGACGACGACGACCCGCTGCTCGTGCGCGTGCGCGACATCGCGCTGGGCCTCCCGGGCGCCGACGAGAAGGTCAGCCACGGCCGGCCGACCTTCTTCACGAAGAAGGTCTTCGCCATCTTCGGCGGCGTCGTCAAGGGTGACCACGGCTCCGACGCGCTGCGGCAGGCGCTTGTGTTCCTGCCCGAGGCCGACGAGCGGCCGGCCCTGCTCGAGGACCCCCGGGTGAGCGTGCCCGGGTACGAGGGGACGTACGGCTGGCTCGCCCTCGACCTGCGCGGTGACGTCGACTGGGGCGAGGTCGCCGAGCTCGTCGAGTCCTCCTACCGGGCCACCGCTCCCGCGCGCCTCATCACCGAGCTCGACGCCCGGACCGCTTGACACCGGCATCGGTCGGCGTCGCGCTCGGTTCTGGTTCGGGGCGTGGGTTCTGGTCCGATGCGCCGGATGGCGGCGAGAAGTCACCGCCGCCCGGGAGATCGGACCCGAGCGGGACCGACGCGAGGTCGGGGCGTCCCGACTCCGTGCGATCTGCGCTGCTCCCCGCCTGACCGCACGCGCAGCCGCGCACCTGACCCGGAGCCGGCCCCGACCCGACTTATTGCGCATCTCCCACCTCGACCGGGCCTCTGGGGCCCCGGAGAGGTGGGGGATGCGCAATAAGTGGGTGAACGGGAGGCGGGGGATCCGGGAGGATGGTTGCTCGTGGGACACCTCGACATCGGCGCCGTCGGCTTCTCGCTTCCCGACGGCCGGCCCCTGCTGCGCGAGGTGACGTTCCGCGTCGGCGACGGCGCGAAGACCGCCCTCATCGGGCCGAACGGCACCGGCAAGACCACGCTGCTGCGCATCCTGGCGGGTGACCTCACCGGGTTCGACGGCGCCGTGACCCGCAGCGGCGGGCTCGGGGTGATGCGTCAGTTCATCGGCAAGGTGCGCGACGACACGACCGTGCGCGACCTGCTCGTCTCGGTCGCCCCCGAGCCGGTGCGCCTCGCCGCCGAGGCGGTCGACCGCACCGAGCTGGCGATGATGGAGCGCGAGTCCGAGCAGGACCAGCTCGACTACGCGCAGGCGCTCGCCGACTGGGGCGACGTCGGTGGGTACGAGTGGGAGACGCTCTGGGACGTCTGCACCGTCGCCGCGCTCGGCATCCCCTTCGAGCAGGCCCAGTGGCGCAAGGTCTCCACCCTCTCCGGCGGCGAGCAGAAGCGGCTCGTCCTCGAGGCGCTGCTCCGCGGCCCGGACGAGGTGCTGCTGCTCGACGAGCCCGACAACTACCTCGACGTGCCGGCCAAGCGCTGGCTCGAGGAGCGGCTGGTCGAGTCGTCGAAGACCGTGCTCTTCGTGAGCCACGACCGCGAGCTGCTCGACCGGGTGGCCACCCGCATCGCCACCCTCGAGCCGGGGCACGGGGGCAACACGGTGTGGGTGCATCCCGGCCGCTTCTCGACGTACGAGCAGGCGCGCATCGACCGCAACGACCGCCTCGACGAGCTGCGCCGCCGCTGGGACGAGGAGCACGTCAAGCTCAAGGAGCTCGTCCTGATGTACCGCCAGAAGGCGACGTACAACGACGGGCTCGCCTCCCGGCTGCGCGCCGCCGAGACCCGCCTGCGCAAGTTCGTGGAGGCCGGCCCGCCCGAGGCGGTCCCGTTGCGGCAGAAGGTGACCATGCGGCTCACCGGTGGCCGCACGGCGAAGCGCGCCGTCGTGGCGACGGCGCTCGAGCTGCGCGTCGACGGGCAGCGCCTCGTCGAGCCGTTCGACGCCGAGATCTGGTTCGGCGAGCGGGTGGGCGTGCTCGGCAGCAACGGCTCGGGCAAGTCGCACTTCCTCCGGCTGCTGGCGGCCGGGGGCAGCGACCCCGACCGCGAGCACCAGCCCGTCGGGGACATCCGGCCGCAGCCGGTCGAGCACGCGGGCCGGGTCGTGCTCGGCTCGCGGGTGCGTCCGGGCTGGTTCGCGCAGACCCACGACCACGCGGCCCTGCACGGGCGCACGCTGCTGGAGATCCTCCACCGCGGCGACGAGCACCGGGCGGGGATGCCCCGCGACCTCGCCGCTCGCGCGCTGGACCGCTACGGGCTCGCCGCGGCCGCCGAGCAGTCCTTCGACTCGCTCTCCGGCGGCCAGCAGGCGCGGCTGCAGATCCTCCTGCTCGAGCTGTCCGGGGCGACCCTGCTGCTCCTCGACGAGCCGACCGACAACCTCGACCTGCACTCGGCCGAGGCGCTCGAGGACGCCCTCGCCGCGTTCGAGGGCACGGTCGTCGCCGTCACGCACGACCGCTGGTTCGCCCGCGACCTCGACCGCTTCCTCGTCTTCCGCGCCGACGGTACGGTGGCGGCCACCGACGAGCCGGTCTGGGACGAGGGCCGGGTCCGCCGGCCGAGATGAGGGAGCACGCGATGGGTCCGCAGTCACCGGCCGAGCGCCACCGCGAGGTGGCCGCCGTCTTCACCGACCGGGTGCGCGGCACCCGCGACTGGGACGTCCCGGCGCCCGTCGAGGGCTGGACCGCCCGCTCGGTCGTGGAGCACCTCACCACCTGGTACCCGGCCTTCCTGGCCGGCAGCGGCGTGGCCTTCCCGCCGCAGCCCAGCGCGGCCGAGGACCCGCTCGCCGCGTGGGAGGGGCACGTGGCCGCGGTGCAGGCGCTGCTCGACGACCCGGAGCGGGTCGAGCAGCCGCTGGACAACCCGCACATCGGCTCGATGAGCCTCGGCGCGGCGACCGACATGATCTACACGACCGACGTCTTCCTGCACACCTGGGACCTCGCCCGAGCCACCGGGCAGGACGACCGGATGGACCCCGAGGTCTGCGCCGGCCTGGTCGAGGGGATGGCCGGCGTCGAGGAGTCGATGCGCTCCTCCGGCCAGTACGGACCGCGCGTCCCGGTGCCCGACGACGCCGACCCGCAGACCCGGCTGCTCGGGTTCATCGGACGCGACCCGGCGTGGACGCCGCCGGCAGGGTAAAGAGTTCTTCAAGCCTGTGCTCCGGATCTTCATGTAAAGCGTTTACGCACCTAGGTTGGGCGACTCGCACACCGAGCCGGACGGCCCCGCCGCCGACCCACCCCGAGGAGCACCGATGCTTCGTCCCCGTCGACGCCTGTCCGTCCTCGCCGCCGGGGCCCTGGTCCTCGCCGGCGCCGTGGTGGGCATCGCCCCCGCCACGGCCGACCACACCGACACCCCGTCGCGGGTGACCCTCATGGGCACGCTGATGAGCGAGCTCGGCTGTCCCGCCGACTGGTCCGAGGACTGCACGTCCACCGACCTGCTGCCGGTCGCCGGGTCGCCCGGGCTCTTCGCGCGCACCTTCACCGTCCCGGCCGGCGACTACCTCTACAAGGTGCGGCTGAACGGCTCGTGGGACGAGAACTACGGCGACGCGACCTTCGGGGTGGCCGACGGCAACATCCCGCTGCCGCTCACGGCCCCCACGACGCTGCGCTTCACCTACGACCACGCCACCCACCGCGTCCGGGTCGGGCCCGCCGAGGCCCCGTCGAGCCGGCCGACCCGTACCGACGCCCGGCTCGCGAAGGACGGCCTGCGCAAGGACCTGACCCGCGAGAACTTCTACTTCGTGATGGCCGACCGGTTCGCCAACGGCAGCGCCGGCAACGACCGCGGCGGGCTCACCGGCTCGCGCAGCGCCACCGGGTTCGACCCGAGCGACCAGGGCTTCTACCACGGCGGCGACCTCAAGGGCCTCATGAAGAAGCTCGACTACATCGAGGGCCTCGGCACGACCGCGATCTGGATGACGCCCTCGTTCAAGAACAAGCCGGTGCAGGGCGAGCCGGGCTCGGAGTCGGCCGGCTACCACGGCTACTGGGTCACCGACTTCACCCAGATCGACCCGCACCTCGGCACCAACGCCGAGCTCAAGCAGCTCATCGACCTGGCGCACAAGAGGGGCATCAAGGTCTTCTTCGACATCATCACCAACCACACGGCCGACGTGCTCGACTACCCGTCCTCGGCCTACGACGAGACCGGTCAGGTGCCCTACAAGACCAAGGCCGAGTCGCCGTACACCGACGCGTCCGGGGCGCCCTTCGACGACCGCGACTTCACGATGATCGGCGACGACTTCCCGGAGGTCGACGCCGCCACCTCGTTCCCGTACGTGCCGACCTTCCGCACCGAGGCCGACAAGACGGCCAAGGTCCCGGCCTGGCTCAACGACCCGACGATGTACCACAACCGCGGCACCTCGACCTTCTCCGGCGAGAACAGCGAGTACGGCGACTTCCCGTCCGGCAACCGCTCCGCCCTCGACGACCTGTGGACCGAGCGGCCGCAGGTCGTGCAGGGGATGATCGACGTCTACAAGACGTGGGTGAAGGACGCGGGCGTCGACGGCTTCCGCATCGACACCGTCAAGCACGTCAACATGGACTTCTGGAAGCAGTTCGGCCCGGCCCTCCAGGGTTACGCCGCACAGGTGGGCAACAAGGACTTCTTCATGTTCGGCGAGGTCTACGACGCCGACCCGCGCTTCATGTCCCAGTACACGACCGAGGGCCGCCTCCAGGCCACCGTCGACTTCGGGTTCCAGGGCAGCGGGGTCAACTTCGCCAAGGGCAAGCCCACCAGCGAGATGCGCGACTTCTACGCCCTCGACGACTACTTCACCGACACCGACTCCAACGCCTACTCGTTGCCGACCTTCCTCGGCAACCACGACATGGGCCGGGTCGGCAGCTTCCTGCGCCAGGGCACCTCGTGGACCGATGCCCAGCTGCTGCGGCGCGACGAGCTGGCGCACTCGCTGATGTACCTCACCCGTGGGCAGCCGGTCGTCTACTACGGCGACGAGCAGGGATTCTCGGCCCCGTCGGACGTCCCGGGCGGCATCGGCGACCAGCGCGCGCGCGAGGACATGTTCCCGAGCAAGGTGGCGCTGCACAACGACACCTACGACCTCATCGGCACCCGGGCCACGACCGCCGACGCGAACTACGACACGAAGCACCCGCTGTACCGGCACATCGCCGAGCTGGCGAAGCTCCGAGACAAGCACCCTGCCCTCGCCGACGGGGCGCAGGTGCACCGGTACGCCTCGAACGAGGCCGGCATCTTCGCCTTCAGCCGGATGGACCCGGACGAGAAGGTCGAGTACGTCGTCGCGGTGAACAACGCCGAGACGGCGAAAAGCGCGACCTTCGCGACCTACCAGCCGGGCCGCAGCACCCTCAAGGCGGTGTGGCCGGCCTCGGCCCCGAAGCAGCTGCGGACCGACGCCGAGGGCCGGGTCACCGTGAACGTCCCCCCGCTCTCCGGCGTCGTCTACCGGGCGACCGCGAAGCTGCGGGGCGACCGCGTCGCGCCGCGCCCCGCATTCAGCGCCCCGGGCGCGGCGGGCATCGTCACCGGCCGGGCGGAGGTGGGCGTCACCGTCCCCGGTGGTGACTTCACGCAGGTGACCTTCGCCTGGCGGCGGGTCGGCACGACGGGCTGGACGCCGCTCGGCACCGACGACAACGCGCCCTACCGCGTCTTCCACGACGTGCGCGGCCTGGCGCAGGGCACGCCGGTGGAGTACCGAGCGATCGCCCGTGACCACGACGGCGACCTCGGGGTGGTCTCGACGAGCGCCGTCGTCGGCCAGCCGCAGCCGCCGGAGGAGGACGGCGTCGTCCTTGGCCCGATCACGCAGCCCGACGCGGTGTCGGTGCCCGGCAGCCACGGCAGCGAGATCGGCTGCGGGGCCGACTGGGACCCGCCGTGCGAGGACATCCAGCTCGCGCTCGACGACGACCAGGTCTGGAAGGGCACCTTCAGCCCCCAGGCCGGCCAGTACGCGTTCAAGGCCGCCGTCAACCGGTCGTGGGACGAGAACTACGGGTCGGGCGCCAAGCGCAACGGCTCGGACATCGCGTACACGACCGACGGCGGGCCGGTGTCGTTCTACTTCGACTACCGCACGAAGTGGGTGACGAACACCGAGCTCGACCCCGTGCTCGTCGCGACCGGTGACTTCCAGTCCGAGCTGGGCTGCCCCACCGACGGGGACGCCTCCTGCATGCGCTCCTGGCTGCAGGACCCGGACCGGGACGGCACGTACTCGTTCTCGACGATCGGCATCCCGGCGGGTACCTGGTCGGTCTCGGTCGGCTCGAGCGGGCCGCAGTCGTTCACGGTCGCGGAGGGGGAGGCGACGACGATCTCGTTCCAGCGCGCCACCTCGACGATCGGCGTGGACACCTTCGTCCCGGACCTCGGGCCGGACCTGAGCACCGCGCGCGCCTCGTGGCTGACCCCCAACCGCGTGTCGTGGAACCTGCCCGACGAGCGCGGCAGCTGGACCTACCGGCTGCACTACGGGCCGAAGGGCTCGCTCGCCCTCGACACCGAGACCGTCGGCGGGTCCTCCGTCCCGCTGACCCTCGACCGGCGGGGCCTGCCGACCTGGCTGGCGGACCGCTACCCGGACCTCGCCGACCAGGAGGTGCTGCGGCTGAGCAGCCGTGACGCCCGGGACGCGCGGAAGATCTCGCGGGCCGGCCAGGTGGCCGTCGTCGCCTACGACGAGCTCGGACGGGTCGTGCAGGCCACCGGCGTGGAGGTGGTCGGCCGCTTCTGAGGCGGACGTCAGCGCCCGGTCGGGCCGAGCACGACGTCGCGGCCGTCGAGGCGCACGGCGAAGCCCGCGCGGGTCACCCGCACCTCGCGCAGCACCATCCCGTCCGGCACGCCGGGCACCTCCTGGCGGATGGTGACCAGCTCGCGGACCAGGGCGCTCGCCGCCGAGTCCACGACACCCGGCCCGCCGAGGTCGACGGTCTCGGGCGTGAGGAGCAGCCCGCCGGCGTCGGCGCGGACCCGTCCGGTGGCGCGGACCGTGACCTGGCGCCCGAGCACCGTGGCGGTCCGCTCGACCCCGGCGCGGCCCCGGCCGGCGTCGAAGAGCCGCACGCCCTCGCCGACCTGCCGCGCGACGGTGTCGAAGGGCAGGGTCGCCGAGAGGTCGAGGCGGGCGGCCCGCAGCCCGGCCGGTCCGAAGCGGACTCCCGAGCCGGTCGCGGTGACGTCGGTCAGCGTGCCGTCGGCCGCGACGACGTCCTCACCGGTGAGGCGCACCGCGCCGAGCCAGGTCTCGTCCGCCGCGAGGTCCGCGGGCGGTGTGGGAGCCGTCGAGGACGTGGGGGAGGCGGGCGGCACGGGCGCCGGCGGGGCGCCGGACCCGATCGAGAGGAGCAGGGCGCCGGCCGCCGCCGCGAGGACCACGAGGGTGGTGACGACACCGAGGAGGAAGCGCTTCACCCGGTCAGGGTGTCACGCCCGCATCGCCCCGAGCGTCCGGGCGAACCCCTCCGGCACGAGTACGTCGTCCGGGGTGAGGTCGTGCACGGACGCCTTCCCGAGCCCGAGCAGCGCGGAGGAGATGCCGCCGGACATGATGTCGAGGACGTTCTCGACACCGGCCTGGCCGTTCGCCGCGAGACCCCAGAGGTAGGCCCGGCCGATCATCACGGCGCGGGCGCCGAGGGCCAGGGCCTTGACGACGTCGCCGCCCCTCCGGATGCCGGAGTCGAAGACGACCTCGACGTCGTGACCCACCGCCTCGGCGATGCCGGGGAGCATCCGGATCGCGCCGGGGATGCCGTCGAGGTTGTTCCCGCCGTGGGTCGAGACCGAGATGGCCGTGACGCCGGCGTCGACGGCGCGGCGGGCGTCGTCGACCCGGCAGATGCCCTTGAGCATGAACGGGCCGCCCCACGCCTCGCGCATCCAGGCGATGTCCTCCCACGACGGCGGCGGCGTGGTCATCCACTCGCCGTAGGCGCCGAAGAAGGTGGGGCCCTTCTGGCCCGGCGCCCCCATGTTCGGGGTGGTGAGGTCCGGGAGGGCGCCGGAGCGGACGAAGTCGAGCAGCCACCGTGGCCGGCGGACCACCTCGGGCGCGAAGGACATCATCGCCCGGGGGGTGAGGGCTTCCGGGATGGTCGGGCTGCCCCAGTCGCGCCCGTGCGAGAAGGTCCAGTCGAGGGTGGCGATGATCCCCTTCGCTCCGGCTGCCCGGGCCCGCTCGAACCGCTGCTCGATGGTGTCGCGGCCCCCGGACCAGTAGATCTGGAAGAAGGTCTTGTCGTTGACCGCCGTGACGTCCTCGATGCTGCTCGACCCGAACGAGCTGAGCCCGATGGCGGTGCCGCGGGCGGCTGCCGCGCGGGCCACGGCCACCTCGCCCTCGGGGTGGACGGCCTGGACGCCGGTGGGGGAGATGATGACCGGCAGCGCGAGGTCGACGCCCATCACCGAGGTCGCGAGCGAGCGTTCGGCCGGCCCACCCGCCACGTGCGGTGCGAACCCCAGCTCGGAGAACGCGGCGATGTTGTCCTCGTAGGTCAGGCCGCGCTCGGAGCCGGCGAGCAGGGCCTTGTAGACCGAGCGCGGGAGCCTCTTCTCGGCGCGGCGCTGGGCCTCGGCGACGGTCTCGAACCATCCGGTGCTGCTCATGGGGTGGCCTCTCGTGGGGGGGGCGGTGCTGACGGGCGGGGCGGTGACGGTGGTGGTGCGGGTGCGGACGGAGGGCAGGAGGGCGCGGGCCGACCTCTCGCGCAGGCAGCCCCACCAGAGGCCGGCGCCGTAGGCGAGGTCCTCGGCGCGGCGCAGCGCGACGTAGCGCGGGAGGTCGAGGTCGGGGCGGACGCGACGGTGGTCGAGGACGCCGTCGACGACGGCCGCGACGACCGCTGCCCGCCGGGCACGCCGCGAGATCGGCAGCAGGGCAACGGTGACAGGCCAGTGGTGGCGGACGACGAGACCCGCGGTCTGGGTCAGGGTGGCGTGCAGGCCGACCGCGAGCACCGCTCGGGCGGCACGGTGCGGCTGGTCACTGCCCGTCAGCCGCCGGGCGAGGGACTGCTCGGCGAACGCGGCGGCGGCGAGGGCGACAGGCAGGCTCCAGCGGCGCTGGGCCAGCAGCGCGGCGGCGGTGACGGCGGCCCAGGGGGCGAGCACGGCGGGGGCGACGGCCTCGCCGTGGCGGGTGGCGAGCAGGGCGGCGCCGCTGCCGTAGAACGCCTTTCGCCGCAGCCAGGCTCCGGCAGTCGTGCGGTGCTCGTGCCGCACGACGATGGACGGGTCGTAGCGCACGACGTGGTCACGGGCCACCCGCCACACGAGGTCGACGTCCTCGGCCACCTCGAGGGACTCGTCGAAGCCGTCGCCGAGGGCCTCCCGGCGCCCGAGCAGGACGGCGCTCGGCACGTACGAGACGCGTCCGTGCGGGTGCACCCGGGCGGGTGCGGCGCCGAGGTCGAGGGAGGAGCGGGCCGACTCGTAGCGGGCGAGCACTCCCCGGAGGTCGTCGAGCCCGAGGACCCGGGGCGCGACGAGGGCGACCGCGGGGTCCTCGAGGTGCCGGCGCAGCGCGGCGAGGGCGGTGGTGTCGAGGACGACGTCGGAGTCGACGAAGGCCACGACGCCGGAGGTGACGGTGCGCAGGCCGGTGTTGCGCGCGGCGGCGGGCCCGCGACACTCCGGGTGGCGGACGTAGCGGGCGTCGTGGCTCCGGCACACCTCGACGAGGGCCGCGGGGTCGCGGGAGCCGTCGTCGACGACCACCACGGGCACACCGGGCAGCCCCCGCAGGAGCCGGTCGAGGGCCGCCGGGCGGTCGAGCACGGGGACGACCACGGTGACGTCGGTGAGTGGGGCGGGCGGGGTGCCGTTCCACCACGGGTGCGCCAGGCCGCGGTCGAGGAGGAGCCGGGCGACGCGGCCCGAGGTGGGGTCGTCGACGACGAGGGCGCCGCGCTCGTCGAACCGCTCGAGGGCGGCCGGGCGGAGGTGGACGAGCCGGCCCGACGAGCCCCCGAAGAGCGTGCGGCCGTCGTCGCAGCGGTGCGTGTCGTCGGCCAGGCGCACCCGGAAACCGCGGGGGAGGTCAGGCACGGCCGAACCCCCCGTCGGCCGGGAGGATCGCACCGTGGACGGATGTCCCTGCGGTGCAGCCGAACTCGATGACCGCCGCGACGTCGTCGGGGTCGAACGGCCGGGGTGGGTGCTGGTGCTGCGCGAGCTCGTGCACGTCGTCGAGGCCGTAGATGCGCGCCGTGGCGGCCAGCATCTCGGTGTCGGTGGCTCCCGGGGCCACGCCGCAGGCCGTCACGGAGGTGCCGACGAGGTCGGCGGCCAGCGCCCGGACGACGCCCACCGCGGCGTGCTTGGCGACGACGTAGGCGGAGAGCCCGTACAGCCCGCGGTCGCCGGCGACGGAGGTGGCCACGCACACCGTGGGCCGGTCGGCGGCCGGACGGGCCAGCAGGTGGGGGACGGTGGCGCTCGCGAGGTTCCACGCCGTCGTGGCGTCGGCCGCCCACAACCCGTCGCGCAGGTCGGAGGAGGTCTCCCACAGCGGGGACCCACCCGCGATCGCGGAGGCGCAGGCGACGGCGACGTCGAGCCGGCCGTACCGCGCGGTGACCTCGTCGACCGCGGCGCAGGTGGCCGCGAGGTCGCGCAGGTCGACGGAGCGCACCTCGATCCCGCTGTCGCGCAACGCCTGCGCATCGATGTCGGCAGCGTGGCGGTAGCCGACGGTCTCGCCGCCCAGCGCGTCGAGGACGACGACCGGCCCGCGTGCGGCCAGCCGCCGGGCGACGGCCGCACCGATGCCCCGGGCGCCCCCGCCGACGACGGCCACCCGTGCGGCGTCCTCCGGCCCGCTGCTCACGCCGGCACCCCGGAGCCCTGCGGACGGACGAGGCACCCGTCCTCGTCGACCGCCGCGGCGCGCACCTGGCGCGCCACGCGCTCGACCAGCTGCTCGAGGTGCGCACGGCCCTCGGCCGCCGAGGCGCCCCTCGGGTCACCGAGGACGCCGCTCGGCGAGACGGCGGCCACGCCCTCGGCCCGCAGCCGCGCCAGCAGCTCTCCGACAGGTCGGGTCGGGCCGGGGGCGGCGGCCTCGGTCCGTACGCTCGCGGGGTCGAGGGCCAGCACCATCGAGGTCTCCGCCCGGCCCGCGTGCGCGTCCCACCCGGGCTCGGCGCACGAGGTCCACGAGACGTCGTGGCCCTCCCACCGCAGCTGCCGCACGGCGTGGACGAGGGCCTGCGCGTTCCCGCCGTGCCCGGTGACGAGGACGACCGGCCCGCACCACCGGCGCGCGGAGCGGACGAGCTCGACGACGAGGTGCAGGAGGGCGTCGGTGCCGATCGAGACGGTGCCCGGGAAGCCCTCGTGCTCGCCGCTCGCGCCGTACTCGACGGTCGGGGCCACGACGGCGGGGAGGTCGGCCAGCCGCTCGGCGACACCGTCGCAGACGGCCCGGGCCACGAGGGAGTCGGTGTGCAGCGGGAGGTGGGCGCCGTGCTGCTCGACCGCGCCCAACGGCACGAGGACCGTGGCACCGCGCAGCGCGGCGCCGGAGGTCCGCGGCCCGAGGTCCACCGACGTCAGCCCGTCGCGACGGCGTCCCGGCCGGGAGCCAGGGGGTTCTCGTCGCACGGCGAGGCCGGCGGGCGGCGGGCGATGGTGACCGGGACCGGGGCGTTGCGGACCGGACCGGTGTGGCTGTGGTCCTGCGAGGGGGCCGGGCGGCTGCCGTCGGCCACGGCGGCGAGGGCGCCCGCCGCGTTGCCCTTCACGCACTCGGGGTCGGGGCCGTCGAGGGGCAGGCCGGTGAAGAACTTGGCGGCCATGCAGCCGCCGCGGCAGGCGTCGTAGGCCGAGCACCGGGTGCACGCGCCACCGGTCTGCGGGGAACGCAGCTCCCGGAACAGCGGGGCGTCGCGCCAGACGCTGCCGAAGCCGTCGCCGCGCACGTTCCCGGCGAGGAAGCGGTCGTGGATGGCGAAGGGGCAGGCGTAGACGTCCCCGACCGGGTCGACGAGGCAGACGACGCGGCCGGCTCCGCAGAGGTTGAGGCCGGGGAGGGCGTCGCCGTAGGCCGCCAGGTGGAAGAACGAGTCGCCGGTGAGGACGCCCTCGCCACGCGCGACGAGCCAGTCGTAGAGGGTGCGCTGCTGCTCCGGGAGCGGGTGCAGCTCGTGCCACACGTCGGCGCCGCGGCCGGCGGGGCGCAGGCGGGTGAGGCGGAGCATCGCGCCGTGCTCGTCGGCGATGTCCTTGAACCGGTCGAGCTGCGGGATGTTCTCGCGCGTGCAGACGACGGAGAGCTTCGTGTCCTGCATACCGGCGTCGCGCAGGTTGCGCAGCGCGCGGAGGGCGGCGTCGAAGGTGCCGGCTCCGCGGACGCGGTCGTTGACCTCGGCGGTGGCGCCGTCGAGGGAGACCTGGACGTCGACGTAGTCGGTGCGCGCCAGCCGTTCGGCACGCTCGGGGGTGATGCGGAAACCGTTGGTGGAGAACTTGACCCCGACGTGGTGGGCGACGGCGTGGTCAATGATCTCCCAGAAGTCGGGCCGCACCGTGGGCTCCCCGCCGCCGATGTTCACGTAGAACACCTTCATGGCCTCGAACTCCTCGATGAGCCCGAAGCACTCCGCGGTCGTCAGCTCGCGCGGGTCGCGCCGGCCGGACGAGGAGAGGCAGTGCACGCACGCGAGGTTGCAGGCGTAGGTCAGCTCCCAGGTGAGGCAGATCGGGGCGTCGAGGCCGTGCTCGAAGTGGTCGACGAGCCGGGTGCCCGTCGTCGGGACGGCGGGGCGTTCGGGGGCGAGGGTCATGCGGTCCTCCTCGTGATCATCCGCTGCTCGGCGAGCCGGTGCAGCGCGGCGTCGAACCCGGCCCGCTCGTCGTCGCGGACGCCGGCCCGCTCGAGGGCGGCCCCGACGGTGGGGGCGGCGGCCAGGCCCTCGACGACGGCGACGAGCCGGCGGTCCTTGAGGAAGGTCAGCCGGCGGGTGGTGAAGTCGTAGAGCAGGGCCCCGAACGGCTCGGGGCGGATGGCCACCGAGCCGTTCAGCTCCCAGGGCTGCTCGAGCACGGCGGCCTCAGTAGACGCCGCACATGCCGTCGATGGACACGTCCTCGACGAGGGCGTCGGCGAGGAGCTCCTCGCGCTCGGGGGCCTCGGTGGTGGTCTGCTCGACCGTCTCCTCGGGGGTCATGGCGACTCCTTCCCAGCTGCGTCGGTGGTGGCCGGCCCCTCGTGGAGCCGTTCCTCCACGCTAGGAACGGCGGCCGCGGGCGAGCACCCCTCGCCCGCACGGGCGCCGCCCCGCCGTCCGGGCAGGGGACAGGTGGCGACCTGCCCGGACGGCGGGGCGCACCCACCCTCCGGCGAACGGGCCGGGCCCGGGGCGGGCGGGCGGTTTCCGGATCCTCGTCTGGTCAAGCCCGCGTGGCCCTCCCTAGCGTCGGCGGCGCTGGTAGGCGACTGCCTCAACGAGGAGGATGTTCCATGCAGGTCGACGAGCTACTGAAACCGTTCCCCATCAAGGAGTTCCACCCCTTCCCGCGGGCCCTGATGGGTCCCGGTGCGCACGAGATGATCGGCCCGGAGGCGCTCAAGCTGGGCTTCCGCAAGACCCTGGTCATGACGTCGGGCCTGCGCGGCACGGACGTCGTCCACAAGATCGTGGAGTCGATGAAGTACCACGGCCTCGAGGTCGTCGTGTACGACAAGGTCGAGTCCAACCCCAAGGACTACAACGTCATGGACGCGGTGTCCCTGTACCAGGACAACGAGTGCGACTCGTTCGTGTCGATCGGCGGAGGCAGCTCGCACGACGCGTGCAAGGGCGCCCGCGTGGCGGTGGCCCACGACGGCCGCAACGTCAACGAGTTCGAGGGCTTCAACAAGTCCGAGAACCCGAAGAACCCGCCGCACATCGCGGTCTCGACGACGGCCGGCACCGGCTCGGAGACCTCGTGGGCCTACGTCATCACGGACACCACGACCGACCCCGACAACCCGCACAAGTACGTCGCGTTCGACGACGCCTCGGTCACCACGCTGGCCATCGACGACCCGGTCCTCTACTACGACTGCCCGGTCGACTACACGGCCCAGTGCGGCTTCGACGTGCTCGCCCACGCGAGCGAGCCGTACGTCTCGCGGCTGAACTTCGAGCCCTCGCTCGGCAACGCGCTCCGGGCGATCAAGCTGACCGCCGAGAACCTGCGCCAGGCGGTGTGGAACGGCCAGGACCTCGCCGGGCGCCAGGGGATGATGTACGCGCAGTACATCGCCGCGCAGGCGTTCAACTCCGGCGGCCTCGGCATCATCCACTCGATCAGCCACGCGGTGTCGGCGTTCTACGACACCCACCACGGGCTGAACAACGCGATCGCGCTGCCGCGGGTCTGGGCGTTCAACATGCCGACCCAGTACAAGAGGTTCGCCGAGATGGCCGAGGCGATGGGCGTCGACACCTACGGGATGACCGACGTGCAAGCCGCGGACGCCGCGCTCGAGGCCGCCATCCGGCTGCTGCGCGACGTGGGCATCACCGAGAAGTTCACCGACGTGACCGCCGACAGCTACTCGAAGAACCGTCTGGGACAGGGCCCGACGAAGTTCTACGAGAACGCCAAGACGATCACCGGCGACGAGGCCGACGTCGACCGCATCACGAACCACGTCCTCGGCGACGCCTGCACCCCGGGCAACGCCAAGGAGTGCACCTTCGAGACGGTGCGGCCGGTCGTGGACCACTGCATGAACGGTGACCTCGACGACCTGCTCACCTGAGCCCCGGTGCCGCCCGGCGCGCGACGCGACGCCGCCGGGCGGCATCGGCACCACCGCATCCCCACCGACGACGCTGGAGGAGACCGTGACCGACACCGAGGGGACGAGCGAGGGCGTGGCGAACACCTTCACGAGCGTCGAGGACGCGCGGGAGCGGCTGCGGGAGGTGGGCTACCTCACCGACGACCGGCTGGCGACGACCGCCTTCCTCCAGTCCGCCCTCGGCAAGCCGCTCCTCCTCGAGGGGCCGGCGGGCGTGGGCAAGACGCAGCTCGCGAAGTCCGTCGCCGACGCGACCGGTCGGCGGCTCCTGCGGCTCCAGTGCTACGAGGGCCAGGACGAGACCAAGGCCCTGTACGAGTGGGACTACGGCAAGCAGCTCCTCTACACGCAGATGCTGCGGGACAAGATCGGGCAGGTGGTCGAGGACGCCCCGGACATCGGCAGCGCCGTCGAACGGATCGCCGCCCAGGACAGCGTCTTCTTCTCCGAGCGCTTCCTCGTGGCCCGCCCGCTGCTCGAGGCGATCACCTCGAACGAGCCGGTCGTGCTGCTCATCGACGAGGTCGACCGGGCGGACGAGGCCCTCGAGGCCGTCTTCCTCGAGCTGCTGGCGGAGTTCCAGGTGTCGGTGCCCGAGGTCGGGACGTTCGTGGCGGAGCAGACCCCGCTCGTCGTCCTCACGTCGAACAACACCCGGGACCTGTCGGCGGCCCTCAAGCGGCGCTGCCTGCACCTGTTCCTCGACTACCCCTCCGCCGAGCGCGAGCTGGACATCATCCGGTCCAAGGACACCGGTCTGGCCGACGCCCTCGCCGAGCAGCTCGTCGGGGTCGTGCGGGGACTGCGTGGGCTCGAGCTGCGGAAGGCGCCGAGCATCTCGGAGACCATCGACTGGGCCCGCACGCTCGCCGTCCTCGGCGTCACCGAGCTGTCCGCGCCGGTCCTCGCCGAGACGCTCAACGTCGTGACGAAGTACGAGCGCGACCTCGGGCTGGCCACCCGCGAGCTGCCACGCCTCGTGGACCCGAACCAGACCGTCCCCGAGGACCGCGGGCAGGGGCACGGCCACGGTCATGGCCACGGGCACGGTCACTCCCACGACGACACCGACGGGCCGGACGGACGTGACGTCCGCGCCGCCAAGGATGCCCCCGGCCGGCACGACGAGGCCTACTACGGGTCACCGAGCGCGGCTGCGGCAGAACCGAAGCGGGTCGCGCCCGGCCAGGGGCAGCGCTCGTTCCGGGGTGGCGGCGCCAAGCGGCGGCCGGTCTAGGCGGCGCCCGGTGGAGAGCTCGCTGCACCGCTTCATCCGCTTCCTGCGCCTGCACGGGATGCGGGTGAGCGTCGCGGAGGCGGTCGACGCCCTCGAGGCGGCGTCGCAGCCGGGCATCATGGCCGAGCGCGAGGTGCTGCGCTCGGCGCTGGCCGTCACCCTCGTCAAGGACCGCCGCGACCAGGAGGTCTTCGACGCCGTCTTCGACCGGTTCTTCCGGCTGCGCGCCGTCGTGCCGGAGGCCGAGGGCCACGGGCACGCGCACGACGACCTCTCCGACGAGGGCGAGCTGACCGGGCTGACCATCTCCGACGAGCTCTCCGACACCCCCCAGCAGGGGCACAGCCACGGGAAGCCGCAGGACATCCGGGAGTTCTTCCGGCCCGAGGACCTCGCGCAGCAGTACAACCTGCACCAGGAGGCCAACAAGATCGACATGGCCTCGATGACCGACGAGGTCGTGCTCTCCAAGGACGGCGTGACGCCGCAGGGCGAGGCCGCGCGGGTGCAGGTGTCGACGTCGCGGCTGCACAACCCGGGCACGCCCGGCCGGCTCACCGAGGCGCGTGGCGCCGAGCTCGACGTCGAGCTGACGGTGGCCGAGGAGCTCGCCCTGCTCAGCTGGCTCGGTGAGCCCGACGACGAGCTGGAGCGCGTGCTCGAGGATCCGGACGTCGCCGCGCTGCGTGCGCAGCTCGCGCCGTTGCTCGCCGGCCTGCCCGAGCAGATCAAGCGCCACCTCGAGCAGCTGATCTCCGCGCAGGCCGAGGTGGAGGAGCGCGAGCTGGACACCGCGCGCGCCGAGGTGCTCGCCGAGCCGGACCGGCTCGCCTTCGAGGAGTCGGTGCGCCGGCTGCTGCGGGCCCTGCGCGGGGCGCCCCGGCCCCGGCGGCACGTGGCCGGGCGTGGCGTCATCGACAGCCGCCGGACGATGCGGACGAACATGCGCTACGACGGCGTGCCGTTCCGCCCGGTCCTGGTCAGCAAGCGCGAGGACCGCCCGCAGCTGCTCGTCCTCTGCGACGTGTCGCTCTCGGTGCGCGCCACCTCGGGGTTCGCCCTGCACCTCGTCCACGGCCTGCAGTCGGTCGCGTCGAAGGTGCGCTCGTTCGCGTTCGTCGACGAGGTGGCCGAGGTCACCGACCTCTTCGACGACCACCACGTCCAGCAGGCCCTGGCGATGGTGATGGCCGGGCGCGGCGACGGCGGGTCGGTCGACGTCGACGCCGACAGCGACTACGGGGCGGTGCTGCGGCAGTTCCTCGACGAGTACGGGTCGGCGATCACGCGGCGCACGACGGTGGTCGTCATCGGCGACGGGCGCGGCAACGGCAAGGACCCGGCGGTCGGCACGTTCGAGGAGATCGCGCGGCGGGCGCGGCACGTGGTCTGGCTGACGCCGGAGCCGCGGTACTCCTGGGGTCTCGGCCGCTGCGACCTGCCGCTCTACGCCGAGCACTGCGACCACGTCGAGGTGGTGCGCAACCTCGGCGCGCTGGAGTCGTTCTCGCACCGGATGGGGGAGGTGCTGGTGTGAGCGTCGCTCCCATCGACGCGCTGTCCCCGGCCGTCGGCGGCTGCTACCGGGACGGGGTGGTCACGGTGCGCCGGCGGGGGACGACCGCCCCGCGCCGCCTCGGCGCCGCACGGACCCCGCACTTCGACCTCGGCCGGGACGCCCGTGGAGACCTGGTCGTCGAGCACTCCCTGACCCTCGAGCGCGTCGACGACGACCTCGCCGGGCTGCTGTCGGACGAGCTGTTCGAGCCCGGATGGCTGCGCGGCGCGGAGATGTTCGAGCGGGTCTTCACGGGGGTGGTGCTCACCTGCGCCGAGGACCCCGAGGTGGCCTGGGAGGCGTTCTACGCCAACACCCTCGCGGCCGTCGGCGCGCACGCCCGGGCCGGGGTGCCGGCCGACGGCGCCCGCCCGGACGGGCACGGCTGCGTGCGCGACTACGCGCCGGTGTACGCGCAGGCGGAGTCGCTCGTCCGCCCCGGGTCGGTGCTCGAGCTGGGGAGCTGCTTCGGGTTCCTCGCGCTGCGGCTCGCCGCATCCGGCCGGCCGGTGACGGCCTCGGACGTGTCGGCCGGGACGATGCGGTTGCTGTCGGCGATGGCCCCGCGCTTCGGGGTCGAGGTCGACACCCTCACCTGCGACGCCGCGCACGTCCCGGCGCCCGACGGCTGGGCCGACACCGTGCTCGCCGTCCACCTGCTCGAGCACCTCGAGCCCGACCACGCCGGGCGGGTGGTGGCCGAGGCCTGCCGGCTCGCGGCCCGCCGGGTGGTCGTCGCGGTGCCGCTCGAGGACACCCCGAGCGAGCAGTTCGGCCACCTGTGGGCGGTCCACCTCGACGCGCTGCGGGCCTGGGGAGCGGCGGCCACCGGCTGGCGGGCGGAGGTCCACGAGCACCACGGCGGCTGGCTCGTGCTCGACCGCGCCTGAGATCCGCATCCGGGTGTCGGGATGGCCGTGGACCGGCTAGCCTGCCCGTGTACAGCGGCTTTTGACAGGGGAAGGCGCCGTGACACCAACTGGTCGAACCATGCTCGCGCTCGCAGCGGCCATCGGGCTCTGCGCGCCCACGATCGCGCTCGCGTCGGCGCAGGCCCGCCCGGCGCCGACGGTCTCGTCGGCCGCCGCAGCCGCGTCGCCGGCCTACACCACGTCGGTCCGGACGGGGGTGGGGCTCCTCGGTGGGACCACCGACACCGGCAACCACTGCGGCAGCTACGACGACTGGAACAACACCAGCCCGTGCACGACGCCGCTGCAGTTCCCCTTCCCGGTGAAGTTCTACGGGAAGACCTACACCTCCGCGCTCGCCGACACCGCGGGCAACATCCAGTTCGGCGGTGACGCCACGCGCACCGAGTCCGACACCTGCTTCCCCGACCCCGAGCTCGGGCCGGCCTTCGCCGTGCACACCGGGTACGCCATGCAGACCGCCGAGAAGCCGACCTTCGGCATCTTCACCGGCGTCCACGGCACCGCGCCGCACCGCACTTTCGTCGTCGAGTGGCGGGCCGGGCTGGCCGGCCTCAGCTTCGACGACCCATACGCGGAGTGGGACTTCGAGGCCCGGTTCGTCGAGGGGTCCTCCACCGTGAGCGCCGTGTTCGGCGACAGCTACGAGAACGACCTCGGCCCGAACGACACCTGGGTCCGCACCAGCCCCGCCCCGTGGCGGGGGTCGACGGCCGTACAGGACGGGCTCGGCCACTCCAGCGGCGGCTGCGGCGGCACCCCCGCCAAGGGCACCGAGGTCACCTTCACGACGACGCCGACGGCCCCGACCGTCGTCGAGGAGAACGGCGCGGCCGTCCGGTACTCCGGGACCTGGCGCGCGGGGCGGTGCGGCTCGTCCACGTGCAGCCCCGGCAACCGGCAGACGAGCACGTCCGCGGCGGGGGCCCGGGCCACGCTCACGTACACCGGCACGCGGGCCGACTGGGTCGCCTCGACCGGCCCCAACGGCGGCAAGGTCGGCCTGTACGTCGACGGCCGGTTCGTGCGGACCGTCGACCTGTACAGCCCGACCATCGTGGACGGCCGCGTGTTCGCCGGCCCCACGAAGGCGTCCGGGAAGCACACGCTGACGCTCAAGCGGCTCAGCGGGCGCCTGAACGTCGACGCCTTCCGGGTGCGCTGACCCACCTTGTCGCGGGCGCGGTGTCGATCCCGGCCGGTCCCGCGCGTCAGGGTGGTGTCAGACCGATCTCCCGAGAGGACCCACCATGCCCCAGTACGTCGTGATGTTCCCCGCCGACGACGAGCAGGAGTGGAGCGCCGGCACCGCGGCCGACCACCAGCGCACCTACGACACGGACGCGGAGTTCGTGGCGGCCCTGCGGGCTCGCGGCGGTGCCGTGACCGGCGGCGCGGCGCTCGCGGCCAGCGGGATGGCCCGCACCCTCCGGCGTGGCCCCGACGCGCGGCCCCTCGTGACCGACGGACCGTTCTCCGAGACCGTGGAGCAGCTCTCCGGCTTCTACCTCGTCGCCTGCGACCGGTACGACGATCTCGTCACCGCGGCCGAGGTCCTCGTCCGCGCGCACCCGGTCGTCGAGATCCGCCCGGTCGAGGAGGACTGACGGCCGGGGATCCTGCGCCCGGACCCGGCAGCTGCTGCGCCCGCGCGCAGGATGTGCGGCGCCCCGCGACGCCTCAGAGCATCCCGCGTTTGGTCGCCTCGTAGACCGCCTCCGCCCGCCCGGACACGTCGAGCTTGCGCAGGATGTTGCCGACGTGGAACTTGGCGGTGGTCTCGGAGATGTACAGCCGCTTGCCGATCTCCTTGTTGGACAACCCTCGCGCCAGCAGCTGGAGCACCTCGTCCTCTCGTGCCGAGAGCGTCGGCCGGGTGGGCGGCGGGGGTGCCTGCATCCCGCGCACCATCGCCGCCGCCGAGCGCGCGTCGAACGCGGACTCGCCCTGGCTGACGTCGTGGATGGCCCGCACGAGCGCGGCGGTGTCGACGTCCTTGACGACGTACCCCCGCGCCCCGGCCCGTACGGCCTCCAGCACGAGGTGCTCGTCGAGGAACGTCGTGAGGACGAGCACCGCCACGGACGGATGGCCGGTGCTGATGGCCTGGGCGAGCTCCAGGCCCTCGGTGTCCGACGAGGTGGACAGCTTGAGGTCGAGCAGCACCACACGCGGTGTCACCCGCTCCAGCACCGCGAGGGCCTCGCCCCGCGACGAGGCCTCGGCGACGACGGCGATGTCGGGCTCGCGCTCGAGCACCGAGCGCAGCCCCTGCCGGACGATCGCGTGGTCGTCGACGAGCATGACCCCGATCGGCTCGCTCTCGGTGGCGGGATCGGTGCGGGGATCGGCGGTGCTCAGCACGGCGTGGCCTCCTCGGGGTCGGACAGGTCGAGACCGGGACGGGAACGGAGCACGGGCAGGGGGATGCGTGCCGTCAGGCGGACGCCGCCGAGCCGGGAGCGGCGGAAGGTCAGGGTGCCCCCGAGGCCCTGGACCCGCGCGTCCATGTTGGCCAGCCCCTGGTGCCGCCCGTCGCGCACCGTGCGGCGCTCGAGGCGCAGCATCCGGCGCAGCGCGGCGGGCTCACCGTCGCCGTCGTCGGACACCGACACCACGAGCGCCTCGGGCAGCCAGCGCACCCGGACGACGGCCCGGCCAGCCGACGCGTGCGTGACGACGTTGAAGAGCGCCTCCCCGACGACCCGGGCCACCTCGTGGTGCACGTCGTGGCCGAGCGCCACGGCCCGGCCGGCCACGAGGACGCGGATGTCGAGGAGCGAGCGGTGGTGCTGCACGACCTCGCCGAGCAGGTCCTCGAGCGAGGCGACGGAGTCGCTGTGCGGACGGGTCAGCGCGAAGATGGCCGACCGCAGCTGCTCGACGGCGGTCTGCGTCAGCGACTTCGCACTCTCCAGCTGAGCGGCCAGCGCGTCGGCGCCGTCGTGCACGGCCTCCCCCCGCGCCACCTCGACGGCCATCCCGGCGGACAGCACGTACTGCGTGACGCTGTCGTGGAGCTCGCGGGCGATGCGGTGCCGCTCGGCGTCGACGAGCTCGCGCTGCTCGGCGACGGCGAGCCGGTGCTCCGCGGCCTCGAGCTCGGCGGTGCGGGCCGCGAGGTCGCGGGCCTGGGCCCGGGCCTCCTCGTGGAGGCGCTGCGCCCGGCGGTGCAGCGAGAGCCCGGCCTGGTACTGCTCGCTCGTGTGCAGCGACACGGCGGCCTGGTTGGCGAGGATGCGCAGCACGGCGAGGTCCTCCGGCTCCGGGTCCTCGGCAAGGCCGTGCCGGGCCGCGAGCCCGCCCACGCGCCGCCCCTCGAGGTACATCGGCACGCGCACCCACACGTCGGTGCGTGCCGACGGCCCGGCGTACCCCGACCGGATGGCCGACAGCTCGAGGCGGACGTTCTCGGGGACGAGGGTCGGGTCCCCGACGCTGCGGCGGTCCGGGCCGATCACGACGAAGCGCGGGCGGGCGTTCTCGAGGTGGCTGTCGGCGAGCGCGAGCACGGCCCAGCCGGCGTCGAGGTGGTCGGCCGCCGCCCGGGCCACCTCCTCGAGCAGGCCGCGAGGACCCTCGACGGTGCGCACGACCGCCCGGCTGATGGTGTCCATGGCGCGCACGGCCCGCTGGGTGCGCTCGGTGGAGCGGACGTACGCCGGGTAGTACGAGTTCTTGCCGGACCGCACCCCGGTGAGCCGGGCGAGGTCCGAGGCGCCCTCTGTCACAGCGCCGCCCGGAAGATGCGCTCGATGTCCTCGGCGTCGGTGGGGCGCGGGTTGGTGGTGAGGCAGGCGTCCTCGAGGGAGTTGCGGGACAGCACCGCGAGGTGCTCCTCGGTGATGCCGAGCGAGCGGAGCGAGCGCGGCACCCCCACCTCGTCGGCGAGCGCGCGCACCTGTACGGCCAGCGCCTCGGCGACCTCGTCGGCCGGGACGCCGTCGACCGGGATGCCCGCCGACCGCGCCAGCGCCACGAAGCGGTCGGGGGAGGAGGCGGCGTTGTACCGGATGACGTGCGGCAGCAGGATGCCGTTGATGACGCCGTGCGGGGCGTCGAGCAGCCCGCCGACCTGGTGGCTCATCGCGTGCGTCGCCCCGAGGATCGCGTTGGTGAAGGCGAGCCCGGCGGCCAGCGCCGCCTCGGCCATGCCGGTGCGGGCCTCGTGGTCACCGGGGTCGATCATCGTGGTCACCAGGTGCTGGTTGACCAGCCCGACGGCGTTGAGGGCGTGCACGTCGGCGAGCGCGTTGTGGGCCCGCGAGACGAACGCCTCGATGCCGTGCGTCAGCGCGTCGAGGCCGGTGGCGGCGTTGAGCCACTCGGGCATCGTCGTGAGCAGCCGCGGGTCGGTGATGGAGATGTCGGGCACGAGCGCGCGCCCCATGATCGTCACCTTCACGTGTCGGGCGGTGTCGGTGACGATGCAGAACTGGCTGACGTCGGCGCCGGTGCCGGAGGTGGAGGGGATCATCAGCAGCGGGGGGATCTCGCGGTGGACCTGGTCGACCCCGCGGTAGTCGAGGATCGAGCCGCCGTTGCCGGCGAGGACGGCCACCCCCTTGGCGGCGTCCATCGAGGACCCGCCGCCGATGCCGATGATGACGTCGCAGTCGTTGGCCCGGTAGAGGTCGTGAGCGGCGGCGACCTCGACGTCGCGGGGGTTCGGCGAGACGTCGCTGCAGACGACGGGGGAGAGGCCGACGTCGCGCAGGTGGCCGAGCAGCTCGCGGACCCAGCCGGCCTCGACGATGCCGGGGTCGGTGACGACGAAGGGCCGCCGGGCACCGAGGCGGCGGGCGGCGTACCCCGCCTCCGCCAGCGCGCCGATGCCGAAGACGATCTCGGGGGCCTGGAACTTCACGAGCGCGGACGAGTCGACCGGCCACGTGGTGGCGGTCCCGGCGCCGTTGCCGTGCGTCCCCGTCATCCGGCCTCCATCGCCCCGTCGGTTCCCGGCAACGGTAACCCTCCGACCGGGCCGGCGCACCCCCCGAACCGGTCGCCCCGAGGGCCAGCGGGCACCTGCCCGACCGGGCAGGTCGCGTGGCCGCGTCAGTGGCAGCAGCCCCGGGGTCCGAGATCGGTCGCGGAGGTGCCGAGGTCGTCGGAGACCCCGGCGGCCAGGCGCGGCCACTGCGCGCTCGGGCGGCCGTCGGTGGCGAACTGGCTGCCGTCCGCGGTGTACGGCTGCGGCCACCCGGCCGGTGAGTCCTCCCAGGTCTCCTGCCGGCCGTACGGGGTGAGGTCGAGCAGCCCGTAGGCGGGGGCCATCACCTCGAGACCCCGGCCGCGGGGGGTCCAGTACGTCTCGAGCACCCGGTCGCCGTCGCGCAGGTAGCAGACGAGGGAGCCGAAGGGTCGGCCCCTGAGCAGCGCGGGGCCGGAGCCGGCCACGGAGTACCACGGCTGCTCCCAGCCCATGAAGGTCCGGTAGCGGTGGCTCTCGGCGAACGGTCCCTCGCAGATCGTCGCGTAGGTGGTGTCCCGGGCGTGGAGGCTCGAGAGCTCGCGGACCTGGCTCGTGAAGAACGTGCAGCCCTCGCACTGCCGCGCCGCCGGCTGCCCGGTGTGCCACATGAAGTAGTACGCCACGAGGAGACGGCGGCCCTCGAACACCTCGAGGAGCGGGACCGGCCCGGCCGGCCCCTCCACGGGGAGGGAGGCGTCGACCTCGAGGGCGGGCAGGCGGCGCCGGGCGGCCGCGACGGCAGAGCCCTCACGGGTGTGGGCCTTCTCGCGCACCCGCAGCCGTTCGACGGCGGCCTCGTACTCGGCGCGCCCGGTCGGGCGGGGGAGGGCGGGGGCGACGGGCGTGGTGTCGGGAGTGTGACGCGTCATGTCTCCTCCTCGAGGAGCTCGGTCAGGCGGGCGAGGTGACCGTCCCAGTCGCGGGCGAGGGCGGCGAGGAACTGCTGGGCGACCTGCATCGGAGCGGGCCGCAGGCGGAACCGGACGCGGCGGCGCTCGCCCGGCTCGGCGACGACGAGGCCGGCGTCGGCGAGCAGCCCGAGGTGCTTGGACACCGCCTGCCGGCTGATCGGCAGCGTGCGGGCGAGGTCGGTGGCGGTCGACGGCCCGGCCTCCGCGAGGGCGGCGAGCACCGCGCGGCGGGTGGGATCGGCCAGGGCGGCGAAGACGGCCTCGGCGACCGCCTCCGCGTCGGGCGCGCCCGCCGGGTCAGGCCGCATCGAGGTGCGCGACGAGCTCGCCGAGCTCGTGCTGCCACCCGCGGGTGTTCCCGCCGAAGGCGGCGTCGTGCTGCTCGGGCGAGAGCTGGGCGAAGCCGGTTTCGGACACCGTGAGCCGCGTGCCGTCGGAGGTCGCCTCGAGGACGAACTCGACGTAGGTGCGCCGCGGGTCGTCCTGCGGCAGCCCGTACACGTGCCAGGTGAAGCCGAAGACCGAGGGCTCCTCGACGCGCTCGACGCGCATCCTGGCGACGTCACCGGACTCGTCCCACGTCATCGTGGCCTCGCCCCCGGGGCGCAGGTCGATCTGCACCCTGTCGCCGAACCACGACGCCAGCCCGTCGGCGGTCGTGATCGCGTCCCACACCCGCTCCGGCGGGTGCCGCAGCTCCACCGTGCGCTCGATCCGGTCGGGGAAGCCCATCGTCATCACTCCCTGGGTAGCAACTGGTTGGTTGCAACAGTATGGCAACCGAAAGGTTGCGTCAAGAGGTGGAGAGTCAGGCCGCCGGGGCCACGACCGGTTCGGTCCTGCGCCGTTCCTGGCGCAGCGCCGGGAGGTAGCAGAGTGCGCCGAGGATGCTGAACGCGCCGGCGACGAGGATGCCCGTGGCGGTGCTCGTGGCTTCGGCGAGCGGTCCGAGCACGAGGAGGCCGAGGCTGTAGCAGCCGCCGGCCACCATCGAGTTGATCGAGAGCACCGTCGTGCGGTTGGCGGCCTCGGCCTGCCGGTGCAGCAGGGTCGAGTGCACCGGACCGGCCGTGCCGTGGAGGGTGTAGACGACGAAGAAGGCGGTGACGAGCCCGACCGGCCCGGTCATCAGGGCCATGACGACCACGAAGAGCCCCTGGAGGACCCGCGAGGCGATGGCCGTCCACGTGACGCCCACCCGGCGCGCCGCCAGCCCCGCGGCGGCCGACCCCGCGGCGAACAACCCCCACGCGGCGGCCGACACCGGGCCCATGAGCGCGCCCGCCTGAGCCTCGCCACCGACGAGCTCGGAGAGCCGGACGGGCATGAAGGTCTCGAAGGCGATCATCCCGACGCTCCAGAACACCTCGACGAGGACGAGGGCCCGCAGCACGCGGTTGCTGCCGAGGAGCCGGAAGCCCCCGGTGACCACGCGCGGGGCCTCCCGGGCCGAGGCGAGGGCGCGGTGCAGGCCGCGGGAGTCGAGGTGCGTCACCGGTTCGCGCAGGAGCAGCGCGGTGGCGACGAGGTTGACGACGACGAAGACGATCGAGAGCCAGTAGGCGTTCTCGAGCGCCGTGAGCGAGCGCACGGGGTGCCAGGCGATGATCCCGCCCGACAGCACCGCGCCCGACGCGATGGCGGTCCCCAGCACCGTGCCGGCGCGGGCCAGCCCCTGCTCGACCTCGACGTCCGGGTCGTCGGCCTGCGCGGTGTCGACGTACCAGGCCTCCAGCGGCCCGGAGTCCAGCGCCCGGAAGACGCCCTGGAGGAGGAGGGCGACGCAGAAGGCGAGGAAGGTCTGCGCGAACACGTACACGAGGGCCGACACCAGGGACACGACGGTGGATGCGACGAGCAGCGGCCGGCGCCCCAGCGCGTCCGCGAAGCCACCCGTCGGGAGCTCGAGGGCGAGCACGACGAAGCCCTGCATCGAGAGGATGACGCCGAGCTGGGCGAGCGACATGCCGCGCTCGAGGGCGAGCAGGGTCGTGACGCCGATGACCAGCCCGACCGGGAACCACCGCGTGAAGGTGAGCAGCAGGAGGACGCGCCGGGCCTGCGGCGCGGTCAGCGGAGCGGCGCTCACCGCCGGTCACCGCCCCGGGGCGCCCGGTCGAGGTCGACCGGGTACATCACGGCGTAGACGGACACGCGGCGGGCGGCGGGGTTGCCCTGGCCGACCCGGCGGTAGCGCGCGACGACGGCGTCGACCTCGGCGCGCATCGCGACGGCCTGCTCGGGGGTGGCGAGGACCCAGGAGTCGTCCATGCCCATCGCGTCCCGCCATTCCGGGGGCCAGGCGTGCTCGACGTCGAGCCACCGCTCGTAGCGCTCGGCGAGGTGGCGCGAGTAGTCGCGCTGGAGCCACCCCAGCGCCGTCTCGGCGTCGTCGTCGCCGACGAAGTCGCTCGGCTCCCACTGGTGGCTCTCGGTGGCCGCCCGCCAGAGCCGGCGCTTGCCGGCGCCCTCGCCGGTGTCGGTGACCAGCCCGACCGCCTCGAGGCGGCGCAGGTGGTAGGACGTCGCCCCCGAGTTGGTGCCGAGGGCGCCCGCGAGGTCGGTGGCCGTCGCCGGGCCGCCGACCCGCAGCGAGGACAGCAGGCGGCTGCGCAGGGGGTGGGCGAGGGTCTTCAGGGCCTGGGCGTCGAGCCGCAGGCCGGTCAGCGAGCCGTCGTCGGGGGAGCCCGGGACCGGGGTCGAGTCCGTCATGGTGTGCACAGTACCTTTGCACAGTCTGTTTGCACAAGAGGCGTGCACGATGCTGACGCGCGGCATCCGTGCAGGTCAGGACCCCATCACGCGGCCCCGGTGGCGATTTGGGGGGCCGCTGCCACCCCCGTAGACTGGGTGGCTGTTGTGCCGTGTGCCCTCGCGAGGGCTCCACTCCCTCCCGGGAGCACTCGGCATCACGCCCCCGTCCACGAACCATGAGGAAGCCCCCATGCGTACCTACACCCCGAAGGCGGCCGAGGTGACCCGTGCCTGGCACGTCATCGACGCCACCGACGTCGTCCTCGGCCGGCTCGCCAGCCAGACCGCCGTCCTCCTGCGCGGCAAGCACAAGCCGACCTTCGCCCCGCACGTCGACACCGGTGACTTCGTCATCATCGTCAACGCCGACAAGGTCGTCCTGACCGGCTCCAAGGCCGAGAAGAAGATGGCCTACCGCCACTCGGGCTTCCCGGGCGGCCTGCGCTCCACGTCCTACACCGAGCTCCTCGCCAAGAACCCCGAGAAGGCCATCGAGAAGGCCATCCGCGGGATGCTCCCCAAGACCTCCCTCGGTCGCCAGCAGCTGACCAAGCTCAAGGTCTACCGCGGCGCCGAGCACCCCCACACGGCCCAGCAGCCCAAGCCCTTCGAGATCACCCAGGTGGCCCAGTGATGTCCGAGAACGCCCAGATCGACGAGACCGCCGGGACGGACGCGAACGACCTCGCCGTCACCGAGTACACCTCCGAGTCCGACGGCACCGTCGTCGACGGCGAGGTCCGCCGCCCGAGCGCCTCGGCGCCCGGCGCCGCCACCGGCCGCCGCAAGCAGGCCATCGCCCGCGTCCGCATCGTGCCGGGCACCGGCGAGTGGAAGGTCAACGGCCGCACCCTCGAGGAGTACTTCCCGAACAAGGTGCACCAGCAGATCGTCGCCGAGCCGCTCAAGGTCCTCGAGCTCGACGGCGCCTACGACGTGCTCGTCCGCGTGCACGGCGGTGGCCCCTCCGGCCAGGCCGGCGCGGTCCGCCTCGGCGTGGCCCGCTCGCTCAACGGGGTCGACGAGGAGCTGAACCGTCCGGCGCTCAAGAAGGCCGGGCTGCTCACCCGCGACGCCCGCGTCCCCGAGCGCAAGAAGGCCGGTCTCAAGAAGGCCCGCAAGGCCCCGCAGTACAGCAAGCGCTGATCCGCGACGCCGCACCCGCGGCGACCCGCACCCCGGAGGCGGCACCACGTCGGTGCCGCCTCCGGCGTGTGCGGAGTAGGTTCGTCCCCGATCGCGACGCGAAAGGCTGACCCATGTCCCGACTCTTCGGCACCGACGGCGTGCGGGGGCTCGCCAACGGCCCCGTCATCACGGCGGAGCTGGCGCTCGACCTGAGCATCGCCGCCGCCCACGTCCTCGGCGAGCCCGACCACGCGGCCGGCCGCCGGCCCCGCGCCGTCGTGGGCCGCGACCCGCGCGCCAGCGGCGAGTTCCTCTCCGCCGCCGTGTGCGCCGGGCTGGCCTCGGCGGGCATCGACGTGCACAACGTCGGCGTGCTCCCGACCCCGGCCGTCGCCTACCTCACCGCCGACATGGGCGCCACCTTCGGCGTGATGCTCTCCGCCTCGCACAACGCGATGCCCGACAACGGCATCAAGTTCTTCGCCGAGGGCGGCCACAAGCTGCCCGACCGGGTCGAGGACGAGATCGCCGCCCGGATGGGGCAGGACTGGGAGCGCCCGGTGGGCGCCGAGGTCGGCCGCATCCACGAGAACCGCGCCGGCCAGGCCCGGTACGTCGCCCACCTGCTGCGCACCCTCCCGAACCGCCTCGACGGGTTGACCGTCGTCATCGACGGCGCGCACGGTGCCGCCAGCGCCGTCTCGCCCGAGGTCTTCCGCCTCGCGGGCGCCGACGTCGTCGAGATCGGCACCGACCCCGACGGCCTGAACATCAACGACGGCTACGGCTCGACGCACCTCGACCGCCTCAAGGCCGCCGTCATCGAGCGGCACGCCGACCTCGGCATCGCCCACGACGGCGACGCCGACCGCTGCCTCGCGGTCGACCACACGGGCACCGAGGTCGACGGCGACCAGATCATGGGCATCCTCGCGGTGGCCCTCAAGGACCGCGGCGAGCTCGCGCACGACACCCTCGTCGCGACCGTCATGAGCAACCTCGGTCTGCTGCAGGCGATGGAGCGCAACGGGATCTCGGTCGTGCAGACCGGCGTCGGCGACCGCTACGTCCTCGAGGAGATGCGCCGCTCCGGCCACGCCCTCGGCGGCGAGCAGTCCGGCCACGTCATCATGCTCGACCACGGCACGACCGGCGACGGCGTGCTCACCGGCCTGATGCTCGCCGCCCGCGTGGCCGAGACCGGCCGCCCGCTCGCCGACCTCGCGACCGTCATGACCCGCCTGCCGCAGGTGCTCGTCAACGTCAAGGGCGTCGACACCAGCCGGGTCGAGGCCGACTCCGGTGTGCAGGAGGCGGTCCGCGAGGCGTCGAACGTCCTCGACGGCTCGGGACGCGTTCTGCTGCGCAAGTCGGGCACCGAGCCGGTCGTGCGCGTGATGGTCGAGGCCGGCACGCACGACGAGGCCCAGGACACCGCCACCCGCCTCGCGGCGGTCGTCAAGGAGCGGCTCTCGCTCTGAGCGGGGAATGGCCGCGGGGTGCGGTGGGTTGGCCTGAAGGACCACCTGTCGACGTCGAAGGAGAGCCTCCGTGCCCCACGAGTCCGTGACCAAGAAGTTCTACAGCATCTCCGCCACCTCCACCGGTGGGCGGGACGGCCACACGAAGAGCGCCGACGGCACCGTCGACGTGCGCCTCGGCAAGCCGAGCACCTCGAACCCCGTCGCGAACCCGGAGACGCTCTTCGCGGCCGGCTACGCCGCCTGCTACAACGGCGCGCTCGCCCACGTCGCGCAGCGTGACGGCGTCGACGTCACCGGCGCGGAGACGACCGCCGACGTCACGCTCGGTGAGACGGCCACGGGCGTCGGCCTCGCGGTCGAGATCGTCACGACCATCCCCGGTGTCGACGCCGAGACCGCGCAGGCCCTCGCCGACAAGGCGCACGAGTTCTGCCCCTACAGCAAGGCCACCCGGGGCAACATCGACGTCACCGTCGTGGGGAAGCCTGCCTGACCCGCTTCCCCCGCAGCGTCTTCCGGCCTCCTCCCGTCACGACGGGAGGAGGCCGGTGACGTGTCGGGCGATCTCCAGCGCGGCGGTCGCGGCCGGGGAGGGGGCGTTGAGGACGTGGACGCACCGACCCGAGCGCTCGACGAGGAAGTCGTCCACCAGGGTGCCGTCGGGGCGGACGGCCTGGGCGCGCACGCCGGCGGGGGCGGGCAGCAGGTCCTCGTCGCGCAGCGCGGGGACGAGCCGGCGCAGGCTGTCACCGAACCGCCGGGTCGAGAGCGAACGGGCGACCTCGGCCGCTCCGGTGCGCACCTGGCGTCGGGCCAGCCGCCAGAAGCCGGGATGGGTGAGCGTGTCGGCGAGATCGCGGGCGTCGACGTCGCGCCAGCGGTAGCCCTCGCGGACCAGGGCGAGGACGGCGTTCGGGCCGGCGTGCACGTGCCCGTCGACGCCGCGGGTCAGGTGGACGCCGAGGAAGGGCAGCTCCGGGTCGGGCACCGGATACACGAGGCCCCGCACGAGGTGCTCCGCGGCCGCGGTGAGTGACCGGTACTCGCCGCGGAACGGCACGATGCGCACGGACGGCCGGTGGCCGAGCCGCCGCGCGACGAGGTCGGTCCGCAGACCGGCGCAGTTGACCACGACGTCGGCGGTCACCGGACCGTCGGTGGTCTCGACGGTGGTGGCGTCGGCGTGGTGGCGGGCGCCGGTGACGGCGGTGCCGAGCCGCAGGTCGGCGCCGGCCGCCTCGAGCCGGCGGACGAGCGCCGCGCACACGCCGGGGTAGTCGACGACGCCGGTCTCGGCGACGTGCAGCGCGGCGAGGGCGGCCACGTGGGGCTCGTGCTCGCGGGCCTCGTCGCCGTCGAGGCGGCGGACGTCGAGCCCGTTGGCGAGGCCGCGCTCGTGGAGGACGGCGAGGCGTGGGAGCTCGTCGGCGGAGGTGGCCACGACGAGCTTTCCCGTGCGCGCGTGGGGGACTCCCTCCGCCGCGGCGAAGCGCAGCAGCTCCTCGGCACCGGCGCGACACCAGCGGGCCTTGGCGCTGCCGGGCGCGTAGTACAGGCCGGAGTGCACGACACCGCTGTTGCGGCCGGTCTGGTGCGTCGCCCAGCCGGTCTCCTTCTCCAGCACCGTGACCCGCGACGACGGGTCGTCACGCACCAGCCGCTCGGCGACGGCCAGCCCGATGATGCCGCCGCCGACGACGACGACCCGACGGGTCACCTCCGCGTCACCGGTCCCGGTGCTCGCCGATGATGCGCGCGTACTCGCGGCCGGAGTCCTTGATGGTGCGCACCTGCGTGTCGTAGTCGACGTGGACGATGCCGAAGCGCTTGTCGTAGCCGTAGGCCCACTCGAAGTTGTCGAGCAGGCTCCACGCGAAGTAGCCCCGGACGTCGGTGCCGGCGGCGACCGAGTCGGCGAGCGCTGCGAGGTGTCCCTGCAGGTAGGCGACCCGCTCGGGGTCGTGCACGGCGCCGTCGGAGACGGTGTCGTCCCAGGCCGAGCCGTTCTCGGTGATGTAGACGGGCAGCCCGCACTCGCGCGCCGAGCGCTCGACGATCTGCCGGTGCGACTCCGGCGACTGCTCCCAGCCCATGGCGGTGACCGGGGGGCGGGGCGGGATCTCGTCGACCCGCTCGCAGCCGGGGAGCAGGTGCGTGTTTCCGGTGGGCTCGGCGCCCTCGGGGGTGGCCCGCACGCGGCTCGGGAAGTAGTTGTTGACACCGAGGTTGTCCAGCGGCGCCGAGATGGTCTCGAGGTCGCCGTCGTGGACGAACGAGCCGTCGGTGAGGTGCGCGACGTCGTCGAGCATCCCCTCGGGGTAGGCGCCGTGGAAGAGGGGGCCGAAGAAGACGCCGTTGAGGGCGTTGTCGGCACGGCGCACGGCGTCGAGGTCGGCGTCGGTGGCGTCCTCGGGCCCGTGGACCTGGGTGGGGTTGAGGGTGATCGAGACCTCGGCGTCGGCGCAGTGCTCGCGGATCACCGGCACGGCGGTGCCGTGGGCGAGCATCAGGTGGTGGGCGGTGAGCAGGCCCTCCATCGGGTCCTGGTGGCCCGGGGCGTGGGCGCCGATGGCGTGGCTGAGCATCGAGGAGCACCACGGCTCGTTGAGCGTGGTCCAGTTCCGGACGCGGTCGCCGAGGGCGCCGACGACGTGGGCCGTGTAGTCCGCGAACCAGCCTGCGGCGTCGCGCGAGCGCCAGCCGCCGCGGTCCTCGAGGGCCTGGGGCAGGTCCCAGTGGTAGAGCGTGACGACCGGGCGGATGCCGGCGCCGAGCAGCTCGTCGACGAGCCGGTCGTAGAAGGCGAGGCCGAGGGGGTTGGCGGGGCCGACGCCGTCGGGCTGGATGCGCGGCCACGCGACGGAGAAGCGGTAGGCCTCCAGCCCGAGGTCCTTCATGAGGGCGACGTCCTCGGGGACCCGGTGGTAGTGGTCGCAGGCCACCTCGCCGGTGTCGCCGTTCGCGACCTTGCCGGGGGCGGCGGAGAAGGTGTCCCAGATGGACTGGCCGCGCCCGTCCTCCTTGGTCGCGCCCTCGATCTGGTAGCTCGCCGTGGCCGCTCCCCAGAGGAAGTCGGCCGGGAAGGTGGGGGTGCTCGTCATGACGGCAACCTACCGGGCGGGGCGCACCTCGTCGCCGACGCGGACCTCGCCGGCCACCTCGGGCACGAGCTGGACGGCGAACCACGTGGCGCCCTCCCAGCGGCGGTGCCGGGCCAGGGTGCGGATGGGCTCGTGGCCGCGGGCGAGCGTGTCGGGGTCGAGGGTGGTCATGACGCAGCGGTCGACCGGCTTGACGACGCGGAAGGTGACCGCACCCACCGTGACCGAGGTCCAGCCGTCCTCCTCGAACGGCTCGAGGTCGCCGTCGACGACGAGGTTCGGGCGGAAGCGCGTCATCGCGAGGTCGGTCGGCTCCTCGCCGCGCTCGAGCGCCGTCTCGGCGACCCAGTCCTGCAGCCGCCGCAGGGAGCGCGTCGTCGCGAGGGTGACGGGGTAGCCGTCGGCGAACGCGGTGGCCTCGCCGGGACGGTTGAGGGCCGGGTTGAGCGGACGGGGCTCGGCGACGTGCACGAGGCGGAGGTCGTCGCGGCCGAGGGCGGCGCGCAGCCACGCCGCGGCTTCCGGCCCGGCGTCGCGACCGGTGAGGCCCCGGCCGTGGACCGTGACGGGGATCGGGTCGCCGTGGGGTTCGTCGGCGAGGAGGTCGTCGTGGCCGGATGCCTTGAGCCGCAACGTGTTCCGGAGGCCGGTGTCGGTGTCCGGGGTGTCGGCGACGAGGGCGAGCATCGCGTGCTCCTCGCGCGCGGTGAGGCACTCGCCGGACGCGTCGACGACCATCCACCGTCGGTCTCCGCGCAGCCCCCACGGCTCGACGGTGGCGGCCCGGACGTGCCGGACCGCGGTGCTCTTGACGGGGTGGAGCGCCAGGCCCTCGAGGGTGGCGCTCACGCCAGCTGGTCGAGGCGGCCGGTGTCGACGTCGTACATGAAGCCGCCGACGAGCGCGCGCTCACCGATGAGCGGGTGCGAGCGCAGGACGTGGACGTCGTGCTCGAGCGCGGCCCTCTGGTCGGTGACGACGTTGAAGTCGTGCCACGAGGCGTCGACGCCGGCGGACTCGCCGACGCGGCGCTGGAGCTCCTCCTCGGAGTTCGACGCGACCGCGCAGCGGGTGTGCGGGACGACGAGGACACGGTCGACGTTGAGCAGGTGCACCGCGAGGACGAGGGCCTCGAGCGCCTGCGGGGTGACGCGTCCGCCCGGGTTGCGGAAGATCTTCGCGTCGCCGGGGTGCAGGCCGAGCATCGCCAGCGGGGCGATGCGGCTGTCCATGCAGGTGACGATGGCGATGCCCGCGTGCGCGACGCCGTCGAACCCGGCGAGGTCGAAGGTCTGCGCGAACTCCTCGTTGGCGGCGAGCAGGTCGGTGAAGTCGGTCGGGGTGTCGCTCACAGCAGTCCGGTCCTCTTCTCGATGGTGAACGCGACCGGCTTGGTCACGGCGGCGAAGAAGTCCTCGCCCTTGTCGTCGACGACGACGAACGCCGGGAAGTCCTCGACCTCGATCTTCCAGACCGCTTCCATGCCGAGCTCGGGGTACTCGAGCACCTCGACGCTGCGGATGCAGTCCTGGGCGAGCCGCGCGGCGGGGCCGCCGATCGAGCCGAGGTAGAAGCCGCCGTGCGCCTTGCAGGCGTCGGTGACCTGCTGGCTGCGGTTGCCCTTGGCGAGCATCACGAGCGAGCCGCCGGCGGCCTGGAACTGGTCGACGTAGGAGTCCATCCGGCCGGCGGTGGTGGGCCCGAACGAGCCGGACGGCATGCCCTCGGGCGTCTTGGCCGGGCCGGCGTAGTACACCGGGTGGTCCTTGAGGTACTGCGGCATCTCCTCGCCGGCGTCGAGCCGCTCCTTGATCTTGGCGTGGGCGATGTCGCGGGCGACGACGAGCGGGCCGGTGAGGCTGAGCCGGGTCTTGACGGGGTGCTTCGTCAGCTCGGCGAGGATCTCGTCCATCGGCCGGTTGAGGTCGATGGGCACGACCGCGCCGGCACCGGTGCCGCTGACGCCCTCGGCCTCCTCGAGGCCGTCGTGGGTCTGCTCGGGGAGGAAGCGGGCGGGGTCGGTCTCGAGCTGCTCGATGAACACGCCCTCGGGCGTGATCTTCCCGAGCACCTGCCGGTCGGCGGAGCAGGAGACGGCGATGGCGACGGGGAGGCTGGCGCCGTGGCGGGGGAGGCGGACGACGCGCACGTCGTGGCAGAAGTACTTGCCGCCGAACTGCGCCCCGATGCCGAACTGGCGCGTCAGCTCGAGGACGCGCTCCTCGAGCTCGGTGTCGCGGAACCCGTGGCCGGTGGCAGGGTCACCCTGCTTGGGCAGGTGGTCGAGGTACTTCGCGCTGGCGTACTTGGCTGTCTTGAGGGCGAACTCGGCACTGGTCCCTCCGATGACGATGGCCAGGTGGTAGGGCGGGCAGGCCGCCGTGCCGAGGCCGCGCAGCTTCTCGTCGAGGAAGCGCATCATCGCGTCGGGGTTGAGGATCGCCTTGGTCTCCTGGAACAGGAACGACTTGTTGGCGCTGCCGCCGCCCTTGGCCATGAAGAGGAACTTGTAGGTGCTCTCGTGGCCGGGCGCGGTGTCGGCGTAGAGCTCGACCTGGGCCGGGAGGTTGGAGCCGGTGTTCTTCTCCTCCCACGTGGTGACCGGGGCCATCTGGCTGTAGCGGAGGTTGAGGCGCGTGTAGGCGTCGTAGACACCGCGGCTCAGGGCCTCCTCGTCGGTGCCCTCGGTGAGCACGTGCTGGCCGCGCTTGCCCATGACGATGGCCGTGCCGGTGTCCTGGCACATCGGGAGGATGCCGCCCGCGGCGATGTTGGCGTTCTTCAGCAGGTCGAGCGCGACGAACTGGTCGTTGTTGCTGGCCTCGGGGTCGGCGAGGATGTTCGCCAGCTGCTGGAGGTGCGCCGGCCGGAGGTAGTGGGCGATGTCGTGCATCGCGGTCTCGGACAGCAGGCGCAGCGCCTCGGGCGCGACCTGGAGGAAGCTGCGGCCGCCCGGGCCGTCGACGACCTCGACGCCCTCGGTGGTGAGCAACCGGTACGGGGTCTCGTCGGCGCCGACGGGCAGGAGGTTCTCGTAGGCGAAGTCGGTCATCGGATCTCCTCTCGGGTGGGCGCGTAGGCGCCGGCGTGGCGGACGGTGACGCCGCTCGTGGCCAGGGCGCGGTCGACCGCGGGCTGCACGTCGGCGAGGGTGGCGGCGGCGAGGCGGGCGCGGGCGTCGGTGCTGCCGAGCAGCCCGTCGTCGAGCAGGCCGGAGACGAGGCCGGCCATGAACGAGTCGCCGGCGCCGACGGTGTCGACGACGTCCTTGATGCGGGCGGCCTCGCGGCCCTCCTCGCCGGACGCGGCGCGCCAGACGACGCCGTCGCCGCCGAGCGTCACGACGGTGAACGAGGCGCCGAGGGCGGCCCAGTGGGCCATCACGGTCGAGGGGGAGTCGCCGGGGTAGAGCCACTCGATGTCGTCCTCGGAGCACTTGACCACGTCGGCGAGGGCGACGAGCTCCTCGACGCGGGGGCGGACGTCCTCGACGTCGCCCATGATCGTCGGCCGCACGTTGGGGTCGTACGAGACGGTGCCCTGCTCGCGGGCGCGCAGGACGGCGGCGGTGACCTCGGCCTCGCCGGGGCGCAGGGTGGTGGCGATCGAGCCGGTGTGCAGGTGGGCGGTGCCGTCGGGGAGCTGCACCGGCGGGAGGTCCCAGTGCAGGTCGAAGACGTACGAGGCGGCACCGCCGTCGTCGATGGTGGCCAGGGCGGTCGAGGTGGGGTGGTCCGCGCTGCGGCTGCCGGGGAGGAGCCGGACGCCACCGGACTCGACGTGCTCGGCGCAGCGGTGGCCCCGGGTGTCCTGGCCGACGAGGCAGGCGAAGTGGGTGTCGTGGCCGAGGCGGGCCAGCCCGAGGGCGACGTTGGCCGGCGAGCCGCCGACGTGCTCGGCGGTGCTCCCGTCGGGGTAGCTGACGATGTCGACGAGCAGCTCGCCGACGACGACGACCGGCGGCGCGGTGGCGCTCACGGCATCCCAACCTCTCTGCAGGCGACGTGCCGGGCACGGCCGGGGGGACGGTCGTGGGCGGCTTGTCGAACCCTATCGCCGGGTCCGATTGGGAGTCTCCGCGGTCCGTCGGGGACGATGGGGGCGTGAGCACGCCCGCCGCGCCGAAGAGCCGCTACTCGATGGGGTCGACCAAGAACCTCGTCCTGTCGCTGCTCGCCGTCCTCGGCATGGTCCTCGTGCTCGTCCTCCTCGTGCCGCGCGTCGACCGCGTCGGCGGCCCGCCGGTCGACGTCCACACGCAGGCGCTCGAGGTCAAGGAGCGCTCCGGCTGGCCGATCGTCGAGCCGGCGGGGCTGCCCGAGGGATGGAGCCCGACGTCGGTCCGCTACGTCGGCGTCACCGGGGGCTTCCTCACCTGGCACGTGGGCTACCAGACGCCGTCCGGCACGTTCGTCGCCGTCGAGCAGACGAAGGACCCGAACCGGGAGTGGATCTCGGCGCAGACCAACCGTGCACCGCGCGAGGGAACCGTCGAGGTCGCGGGCCGCACGTGGGAGAAGTTCGTCCGCGACAACAAGGTCCAGAACAGCCTGCTGTCGGTGCCGGCGCAGGGCTCCGGTGAGCTCGCGACGCTGGTCACCGGCACGGCGTCGTTCGAGGACATGGCCACCTACATCGAGTCGCTCCGACCGGTGCAGTGAGCCGCGTCCGGGTGCTCGGCGCCGACCGCGCCGCCGCCCTGTCCGCCCTGCCGCTGACCTACGACGGCCCGGGCCGCCTCGCGGGGACGAGCCGGCCGGGCTTCCACACCTTCAGCCGCTCCCTCGTCCTCGACGGCGTGTCGATGGAGGCCGCCGCCGAGGCGCTGCTCGGCTGGCGCGCGCACACCGGGGCCGGGCTGGCGGTACGCGCATCGGCGCCACGGGTGGACGAGGGTGTCGTCGCCGAGCTGGGACTCGGCCTCACGGCTGGTCGGGTCGCTCCGGTCGCGCCGGTGCGGGTCGTCGACGTGGTCGACGAACCCGGCCGTCGTGGTTTCGCGTACGGCACGCTGCCCGGGCACCCCGAGGACGGCGAGGAGAGCTTCGTGCTCGAGGCCCTGCCGGACGGCCGGGTGCGCTTCACGGTCGCGGCGACCTCCCGTCCGGCCTCCTGGCCGGCTCGGGTGGGTGGGCCGGTCGCGCGAGCGGCCCAGCACTGGATGGCCGGCCGCTACCTGCGCGCCTGCCGCGACGCGGCGCGCTGAACGCTGGCGGTACCGGCGCCGGGGGAGGAGCATCGGGGCATGTCCCGGGGGAGCCGTTGGCGCGAGGTGGAGGGGCTGCTCGACGGGCTCGACGGGGTGCGGCTGAAGGAGGACCCGCGGGGCCGGCGCTGGTGCGTGGGGCAGCGGCTCGTGGCCCGGCAGGTCGACGACTCCACCCTGCTGGTGCGGTGCGCGTTCGGCCCCCGCGAGGAGCTGCTGGCCGCGCACCCGGAGACCTTCTCCGTGCGCCCCGAGCTCGAGGCCCACGAGAAGGTCCTCGCCGACGTCTCGGCGGGAGACCTCGGGGCGCTCGGTGCGGCACTGCGGGCGGCCTGGGAGATGCAGCGCCGCTGACGTCCGTGGCGCGGAGCCGCCGGCCCGGTCGCCGCAGTGCGGGGATGGCGCAAGCCGCCCGGCGCAGTCGTCTCGCCTGACCGAGCGTCAGGCGTCGACCCGGTGCTGGGGTTCCGTGGTGCGGGTCCGGCCGTTCGGGCCGTGCCAGGTGATGGTGCCGTCGGGTGACAGGACGGGTCGCCAGCGGCCGAGCTGCTTGAAGCGGTGATGTCTACGGCACAGGTCCTCCAGGCCGGTCGGTGCGGTCTCTCCGTCGGGCCAGGCTCGGACGTGGTCCAGGTCGCAGCGCTCGGCGGGGCAGGTGCAGCCCCACATCCGGCAGGTCCCGTCGCGGGTCTTGACGAACTCGGTGATGGCCTTGGTCGGCTTGTACGCGCTGGTGGTCAGCGAGGCGAGGGTGCCGGTCTCGGCCTCGAGCACGGCGCGGGCGACCTCCATCGGCAGGAGCTTGAGGAGGTTGGCCAGGGTGGCGGGGTCGACCCAGCCCACGTTCGGCAGGTGCGTCCCGGACACGGCGAAGCCGGGGCTCACCTCGGCCATCACGTCGGCGCGGTCGCTGAACGACTCGGGCGACATCGTCACCCACGAGAGCTCCTCGCGTGTGGCGGGGTCGAGGTCTCCGTAGCGTGTCTCGGCGCCGGTGGTGTGGTCGATGATCGTGTCGTCGTCGTCCCAGTCGACCCGGAACCGCTCACCCGTGACCGTCTCCGGAGCCGGACGGTCGGTGACGACGGGCACCCCGAGGGTGACCTGCGCGGTGACGGTGACGTTGCGCAGGACGAGGTCGGTCAGGGCGTCGGCGCGGGACTCCGGCACGGACAGTGACTCGTCGACCTGGCGGTACTCCCCGGCCAGCTGCTCCACCGCCGACCACATCGCCGCCGAGGTCGCGGTCGGGAGCGAGGCGAACCACTCCGACAGGCCGTCCGCACCGGCGCACACCTCCACCCGCCGGCCCGTCTTCGTCAGCGCCACGTGCACCGCGACCTGGTCCGCCGCCACCCGCGTCGCCACCCGGCGCGCCTCGGACATCACCCGGGCCGGGTCCAGGCCGGGCAGCCGCGGCGCGAGCTCGGCATCCACCCGACCGCACGCCTCCACGTCCAGACCGGCGCAGGCGTCGATGACCTTGTGCGCGCTGATCGCCGTGACCGACCCGGCCACGAAGAGGTCGCGGGTCGACGGGAAACGCTCCCCGAGCGCAGCACCCAGGGCCACCTTCCGCGCCGCCACGCCTTCGGTCAGGCCGGCCTCCAGGCAGAACATCACCCCCGACATCTGGTCCACGAACCCCACCGGGTGCACCCGCTCCGCCGGGCCATCACCCGACAACCGCGTCTCGAACCGCGCACCCCACGCCGCCGACACCGCCACCAGGGCATCAGCACTGTTGGCCAGCCCCTGCGCCTCCCCGGCCAGCGCGAACGCGTCCTCCGACGACAGCCCCCGACCGGACTCGACCAGCTCACGACCCAGCCGCGCGCACTCATCGCGCAGTGCCGCGATGCGGCTCGAGATCGTCCCCCTGTCCATGCCTCATCCTACCGAACATCCGTATGGTTGACAATGGTCACCGCAGGTCAATCTCGTTGAGGCACAACACATCTGACCCAGATGCTGGGTCAAGCGTGCAGGTGCTCCGGGGGCTGGGCCACGCGGACTGGCGGAGGTCCTCGGGGGCCCGACCGATGAGTTCCGGAGCCCGCTCCGGTCCATGCTGGTACCCGTCACCGGACCGACCCAGGAGCACCGATGTCCCGTCTCGTCACCGCCCACCTCTTCACCTCCGTCAACGGGGTCTGCGAGTCCCCGAACGAGTTCCAGTTCGGCGCGTTCGGGCCCGAGGAGGGCGAGATGATGGGGCGCGTCATCGGCCCGGTCACCGACATGGTGCTCGGCGCCACGCTCTTCCGGGAGTGGTCCGAGTTCTGGCCCACCATGCCGGCCGACGACCCGTTCGCACGGTTCGTCAACGGAGTGCGCAAGCACGTCGTCTCCAGCACGCTCACCGGCGACCTCGGCTGGAACGCCACGCGCATCAAGGGGGGCCCCGTCGAGTACGTCCGCGCGCTCAAGGAGGGGGAGGGCGGCGACATCTCGGTGGGCGGTGGCGTCGAGACCGTGCGCACGCTCTTCCTCGGCGGCGTCGTCGACCGGCTGCGCCTCACGATGCACCCCGCGGTGGGCAGCGGGCGGCGGCTGTTCGACGAGTCGGTGCCGGTGACCCGTCTCGAGCTCCTCGAGGCGGTGCCCACCTCGGCGGGCAACGTGCTGCTCACCTACGCGCTGCGGCCCACCGACTGACCGGCCGGGCGGCGACCGGGCCGGAGCGCGTCACTCGTCGCCGGCGGTGATGCGCTCCTCGGCCTGGTCGAGCCACTGGCGGCAGTGCGCCGCGAGCGCCTCGCCGCGCTCCCACAGCGTCATGCTCTCCTCGATGCCGACCTGGCCGCTCTCGAGCCGGGCGACGAGGTCGACGAGCTCGTCACGGGCCTGCTCGTACCCGAGGGAGGCGACGTCGGCGTTGGCGTCCTCGGCGGGCGCGGGCGCGCTGCTGTCCTTCGGCATGCGGCGAGCCTAACGGCCGGCACCGACTAGGTGCTCGAGCCGACGACGCGGGTGCCGAAGTCACCACGGGCCACGCGCACGCGCAGCAGCTCGTCGGCCTCGACCTCCTCGGGCGAGGTCACCACCGCTCCGCCGACCCGCTGGACCACGGCGTACCCGCGGTCGAGGGTGGACTGCGGCGAGAGGGTGCGGGCCTGGACGCCCAGGTGGTCGACGCGGTCGCGCTGGCGGTGCAGGCCGGCCTCGACCCGGTGGTGCGCGCGGGCCACGAGCGCGTCGACCACCTCGCGCTGGCCGCGGACGAAGGCGCCCTTGTCGGCGAGCACGGGACGACTTCCGAGCTCGGTGAGCCGGCGCCGCTCGTGGTGCAGCCGCCCCCCGAGCGCCCGGTGCCCGCGCGCCCGGGCGGCGTCCAGCCCGCGCCGCTCGGCGTCGGCATCGGGCACGATCGCCTTCGCCGCATCGGTCGGGGTGGAGGCGCGGTGGTCGGCGACGAGGTCGAGGAGCGGGGTGTCGACGTCGTGCCCGATGGCGCTGACCACGGGTGTGACCGCGGCGGCGACCGCACGCAGCAGCGTCTCGTTGGAGAACGGCAGCAGGTCCTCGACCCCGCCACCACCCCGGGCGATGACGACGACGTCGACCTCGGGGTGGGCGTCGAGCTCGGCGAGGGCGGCGGTGACCTCGGTGACCGCCGCCGTCCCCTGCACCGCGACCTGACGGATCTCGAAGACCGCGCTCGGCCAGCGCCGGCGGGCGTTCTCGACGACGTCCTTCTCGGCCGCGCTGGCCCGGCCGCAGACCAGCCCGATGCGGCGGGGCAGGAACGGCAGCGGCTTCTTGCGGTCGCGGTCGAAGAGGCCCTCCTGGGCCAGGTGCCGCTTGAGGTACTCGAGCCGGGCCAGCAGCTCGCCGACCCCGACCGGCCGGATCTGGCGGGCGTCCAGGACGAGCGAGCCGCGCTGGGTCCAGAACGACGGCTTGGCCTGGAGGACGACCCGCGCGCCCTCGGTGAGCGGCCCGGGCATCGCGTCGAGGGCGTTGACGTGGACCGAGCAGGACAGGCTCATGTCGACGTCGGGGTCGCGCAGGGTGAGGTAGGCGGTGCGGGCGCCGGGACGCCGCGTCAGCTGGACGACCTGACCCTCGACCCACAGGACCGACATCTTCTCGACGTACTCGCCGATCTTCATCGAGAGCAGGCGCACCGGCCACGGGTGCTCGGCGGAGGTGTCGGCGGCCTTCTCCGGGAGCGGGGGTCGCGCCGGGGTGCTCATGGCACCGCACTCTAGGCGCGGGCGCCGTCAGCCGAGGCCGGTGCGCCGCCGCGCGGCCCGGATCATCGCGCGGCGCAGGTCACGGGGCGGGACGGGCGGGGCGAGGGCCGGTGCCCCCGGCGTCGCGCGGCAGCCCTCGAGGAAGAGATCGACGTGACGCCGCCACGCTTCGGGGGCGTCGTCGCGGGTGGCCTCGAGGATGCCGGCGACGGCGAAGGTGAGGACCGGGAGGTCCTCGGGGCTGAGGTCGGGACGCACGACACCGGCCTCCTGGCCGCGGCGGACCACCTCGACGGCCGTCGTGTAGCCCTTCTGGCGGGTCCCCTCGTGGTCACGCCCGGGGAGGCCGGCCGACTGGAGGAGGTGGGTGAACCCGCGGTCGCGCGCCTCCAGCTCGCTCATCCCGGTGACCATCGAGACGAAGGCGTGCCACGGGTCCGGGTCGGCGAGGGTGGCGTCGAGGAGGACGTCGAAGGCCTCGAGGGCCTCACCGAAGGCCTCGGAGACGAGCGCGTCGCGGTCGGGGAAGCGGCGGTAGAGCGTCGCGATGCCCACGCCCGCCTCGTCGGCGACGGCGGTGAGGGGGGCGCCGACCCCGTCGCGGCCGAAGACGCGGCGCGCGGCGGTGAGGAGGCGCTCGCGGTTCGAGGCGGCGTCGGCCCGCAGGCCGCTCGCGCCGCATCCTCCGGTCCGGTCCGTCACCCGTCGAGCATAAGTGGAATAGATCCTCCGGTTGCTCGCGTTGCGCCCGACAGCAAGCGGAGGAGGGCCTCCGCTTCCACGAGAGGAAGCCACACATGAACATCGCCGTCTGGGTCGTCCAGGTCCTGCTCGCCGTCGCGTACCTCGCGGCCGGTGTCCTCAAGACCACGCAGTCCCGCGAGGCCCTCAAGGCCAAGGGCCTGGCCTGGGTCGAGGACTTCTCGGACGGGACCGTCAAGCTCATCGGGGCCGTCGAGGCGCTCGGGGCGATCGGGCTGGTCCTGCCCGCCGCGACCGGCATCCTCCCGTGGCTGACCCCTCTCGCGGCCGTCGGGCTGGCCGTCGTCCAGCTGCTCGCCATCCCGGTGCACCTGCGCAGGGGCGAGAAGCAGGCGCTGCCCGTCAACGTCGTCCTGCTGCTCCTCGCCGTGTTCGTCGCCTGGCAGCGGTTCGGGCCCAACGCGTTCTGAGCCGTCCCGGCGATTCGGGCCTGCGCGGGGGCCGACCTACGATGGAGGCATGGCTGACTCCCCGAAGCGCGTCCTGCTCGCCGCCCCGCGCGGGTACTGCGCGGGTGTGGACCGAGCCGTCGTCACGGTCGAGAAGGCTCTCGAGCTCTACGGCGCGCCCGTGTACGTGCGCAAGGAGATCGTCCACAACAAGCACGTGGTCACGACCCTCCAGAAGCGCGGCGCGATCTTCGTCGACGAGACCGACGAGGTGCCCGAGGGCGCCACGGTGGTCTTCTCCGCGCACGGCGTCGCGCCGGTCGTCCACGAGGAGGCGCGGGCGCTGAGCCTGCGCACCATCGACGCCACCTGCCCGCTCGTCACCAAGGTCCACCGCGAGGCGGTGCGCTTCGCCGACTCCGACTACGACATCCTCCTCATCGGCCACGAGGGCCACGAGGAGGTCGTGGGCACCGCCGGTGAGGCGCCCGAGCACATCCAGCTCGTCGACGGCCCCGACGACGTCGACAACGTCACCGTCCGCGACCCCGAGAAGGTCGTGTGGCTCTCGCAGACCACGCTGTCGGTCGACGAGACGATGGAGACCGTGCGCCGGCTGCGCGAGCGCTTCCCCTCGCTGCAGGACCCGCCGAGCGACGACATCTGCTACGCCACGCAGAACCGCCAGCTGGCCGTGAAGCAGATGGCCGCCGACTGCGACCTGATGATCGTCGTCGGCTCGCGCAACTCCTCGAACTCGGTGCGCCTCGTCGAGGTCGCGCTCGAGCACGGCAGCCGCGCCGGGCACCTGGTGGACTTCGCCGAGGAGATCGACGAGTCCTGGCTCGACGGCGTCTCCACGGTCGGCGTGACGTCGGGTGCCTCGGTGCCGGAGATCCTGGTGCGCGGGGTGCTCGACTACCTCGCCGCGCGCGGGTACGAGGACGTCGCGCCCGTCGTCGCCGCGGAGGAGTCGCTGATGTTCGCCCTCCCCAACGAGATCCGTCGTGACCTCAAGGCTGCGGGCATGTCCGACAAGATGCGCCACGACGGCTCGTTCGCCGAGGCCGGCTCGCTGCACTGACGGAGGCCGCGATGGACGACCGGGTGGCGCTGGCCCTCACCGCGGACGACCTCGCGCTGGCCGGGCGCCTGCTCCACGAGTTCAACACCGCGTACGACGACCCGACGCCCGGGGCCGACGCGCTCGCGGCGCGACTGACCGGCCTGGTGGCCCGGGGGGAGACCGACGTCCTGCTCGGTGACGAGCACGGGGTGGCCGTCGTCCGGTACCGGCCGTCGCTGTGGAGCGCGGCCGACGAGGCCTACCTCGCCGAGCTCTGGGTGAGCCCGTCGGTGCGCCGCACGGGCCTGGGCCGCGCCCTGCTGCGGGCCTGCCTGGAGCGGGCGCGCGAGCGCGGCTGCGACCTGCTCGACCTCTCGACGAGCGAGGACGACCCCGAGGCGCGGGGGCTCTACGAGAGCGAGGGCCTGCACGCCACCGAGGGGGTCGGCGGGCCCACGACCTTCCACTACGAGATCGACCTCTGACCCTCCTCGCCACCTCCGAGCGGCTCGTCGAGCACGAGCTCGGGCCGGGCGTCGGGACCGGTGACGGCGTCGATCAGCTCCTGGGCGGTCAGCGGCCGGGGGCCCGAGCGCACCGGCTCGAGGGTGTCGAGGTCGTCGGTGACGACGTCGAGGTCGCGCATCCGGCGGGCGGTGACGAGGACCCGGGACTCCAGCGCCCCGACCATCGCGTTGTAGGCCTCGACGCTGCCCTGGAGGCTGCGGCCCAGCTTGGCCGTGTGCCCGCCGAGGGTGGCGAGGCGGGCGTGCAGCTCGCGGCCGAGGTCGAGCAGCTCGCGGGCGCTGGTCGAGAGCGCGTCCTGCTGCCACGTGAAGGCGACCGTGCGCAGCAGCGCCAGCAGCGCGCCGGGGCCGACGAGGACGATCCGCTGGGCCAAGGCCTTCTCGTGGAGGGACGGCTGGGCGGCCAGCGCGGCGGCGAGCATCGCGTCGCTGGGGACGAAGCAGACGACGACCTCGGGGCCGTCGCGGAACGCGGACCAGTACTCCTTGCCGGCGAGGGCTGCCACGTGCGAGGCCAGGCCGTCGGCGTGCCGGCGCAGCAGCGCGCCGCGCTCGTCGTCGGGGAGGTCCTCGGCCTGGGCGTCGAGGAAGTGCGTCATCGGGGCCTTGGCGTCGACCACGAGGGACTTGCCTCCGGGCAGGCGCACGACGACATCGGGCCGGACGCGGCGGTCGTGGGCGCTCAGCGCGGTGACCTGCTCGTCGAAGTCGCAGCGGGAGAGCATCCCGGAGGCCTCCAGGACGCGCCGCAGCTGGACCTCGCCCCAGGCCCCGCGCACCGACGACGAGCGCAGTGAGCCCGCCAGGGAGGCCGTGGCCCGGCCCAGCCCCTGCGTCTCGGACTCGACCCGTCCGAGCAGCGAGCGCAGGGAGCCGAACTGCTCGACCCGGTCGCGCTCGAGCACGCCGACGTGCTGCTCGACGCGCACGAGCGCGTCCTTGAGCGGGGCGAGCAGGGCGGCGGTCTCCATGTCCTCGGCGAGCGAGGTCTCGAGGTCGAGCACGCGCTCGCGCAGGAGGTCGCGCTCGGCCTCGACCGCCGCGCCCCGGGCCGCGAACACCAGCCGGGCGACCGCCCACGCCCCGAGCGCGCCGAGCACCACCCCGAGGAGAACCCACACCCATCCGTCCATGGCGCGATGCTCGCAGCCGCCACCGACAGGCCGGGCAATCCACGCCGCGGGGCCGCGACGAACAGTGCTCGACCGGCGTGACCCCTGCGCGCCCTCCCGACCGGAAGGACCCCTCCGTGCCCGTGCTCCAGGACTTCTCCGCCACCACCCTCTCCGGCGCACCGCAGGACCTCGCGGCCTACCGCGGCAAGGTCGTGCTCGTCGTCAACACCGCCTCGCAGTGCGGCTTCACACCGCAGTACGACGGGCTGGAGGCCCTGTGGCAGGAGTACCGGGAGCACGGCCTCGTCGTCCTCGGCTTCCCCTGCAACCAGTTCGGCGGCCAGGAGCCCGGCAGTGCCGAGGACATCGGCGAGTTCTGCCGCGTCAACCACGGCGTCACGTTCCCGATGTTCGACAAGGTCGAGGTCAACGGCGACGACGCCCACCCGCTGTTCCGGTGGCTGCGCAGCGAGGCCAAGGGCGCGCTCGGCAGCGAGAAGATCAAGTGGAACTTCACGAAGTTCCTCGTCGGCCGCGACGGCACGCCGATCAAGCGCTTCGGCTCGAGCACCAAGCCGGAGAAGCTCCGCGACGCCGTGGAGAAGGCCCTCGCCGCCTGATCCGGCCTAGGGTCGCGGGCATGCCCGAGAGCCCCGAGGAGTACTTCGCCCGCGTCGCCGCCGCGCAGGACGCTGACGGCCGCATCCCGCTCGACCCCGACGGCGTCCTCGTCTGGGACGTCTTCCCGTTCGAGACCGAAGGGCTCCGGCTCAAGCCCGGGCCGGTACCCGGCGACGAACGGGTGCGCTCGGGGGAGGACCCCGCCACTTGCCAGTGCGCGCAACCCCCCGCCCGCGGGCCCCGCGAACCCTTCGGCGTGGTCTGGGAGGACGAGAACTTCCTCGTCAAGGCGCCGCCGCCCTCCGGCGCGCCCTTGATGCTCTCGGCCGTCACCCGCGGGCACCTCGACGTGCCCGACATGGGCGCCGACCTCGCGGCGGCCTTCGGGCGGCTCCACGTCGCGCTCGTCGCGTCCGTCGAGGAGCTGCCGAGCGTCGGCCGCTGCCACGTGATGCGGATCGGCGACGGTGGGGTCCACGCCCACTGGTGGTTCCTCGCCCGCCCGGCCCGCCTGCCGATGGTCTTCGGCTCCTTCATGGTCGACTGGGACGACTTCCTCCCGCCGCTGCCGCTCGACGTCTGGGCCGAGAACGCGGCCTTCGTCGCACAGCGGCTGCACGAGCGGCTGGGCGGCAACGTGGTCACTGCGCTCGCGTAGGGTCGGGCCATGGCGCGACGCGAGGAGACCGAGGCCGAGCGCCTGCGCCGGATCGCCATCCTCAACAACCGGCTGCCGAAGAAGCGCAACATCGCCCAGGGACTGCTGCGCAACCCGGCCGGTCTGGTGCTGCTGTGCGAGCTGTCGTACAAGCAGGAGTGGGACCTCCCGGGCGGGGTGGTCGACCCCGGTGAGCCGCCGGCCACGACGGTCGCGCGCGAGATCGACGAGGAGCTGGGGCTCGAGGTCGCCGTCGGCGGGCTCGTCGCCGTCAACTGGCTGCCGCCGTGGCGCGGCTGGGACGATGCGCACCTCTTCCTCTTCGACCTCGGGGTCTTCGACGGCGAGCTCGACCCCGCCCGCTTCCTTCCCCGCGAGATCGCCGGGGCGCACTGGGTGGACCCGGCGGCCGTCGCCGACCACGTCGCGCCGTACACGGCCCGGATGCTCGCCGCCGTCGCCTCGTGGTCGCCGGGGGAGACCCTCTACCTCGAGGACGGTTCGCTGCCGGGGGGCGCCGCGTGAAGGACGAGAACCGTCTGGCGCTCGTGCTGCTCGGGGCGCTCGCGCTCGTGAGCGTCGGCATCCTCGGCTACATCGTCGTCTCGGCCCTCACCGCCTGAGCGACGCCTCCCGCGGCGCGTCTCCGGCGTCGGCCGGTCCGACCGACGACACGAAGCCGCTCCGCGACCCCCGTCCGTGCGGGGACGCGTGGCCCGCGCGACCATCGTGTCGTCCGCCGGTCCGCGCTCGGCCACCCTCGCGATTTCGGCCCGCCGGGGCCGGTGCGGCACGATGGGTGGTCGTGCCCGCCCGTCCGGCCGGCGCCTGCACCAGCCCCAGGAGGACGCGCCGTGGCGCTCACCATCGGAATCGTCGGCCTGCCGAACGTCGGCAAGTCGACGATGTTCAACGCCCTGACGAAGAACAACGTCCTGGCGGCGAACTACCCGTTCGCGACGATCGACCCCAACGTCGGGGTCGTCCCGCTGCCCGACGAGCGGCTCGGCCGGCTCGCCGAGATCTTCGGCAGCGAGAAGATCCTCCCCGCCACCGTCTCCTTCGTCGACATCGCCGGCATCGTCCGCGGCGCGTCCGAGGGGGAGGGGCTCGGCAACAAGTTCCTCGCGAACATCCGTGAGGCGGACGCCATCTGCCAGGTCGTGCGGGCCTTCGAGGACGGCGACGTCGTGCACGTCGACGGTGCCGTCTCGCCCGAGTCGGACATGGAGACCATCCACACCGAGCTCGTCCTCGCCGACCTCCAGACCCTCGAGAAGGCCGTCACCCGGCTCGAGAAGGAGGCGCGCATCAAGAAGGAGTCCAAGCCGCTCCTCGAGAACGCGCTCGCCGCGCAGACGGTGCTCGAGGAAGGGAAGACCCTGTACGCGCACGGCGAGGCCGCCGGTGTCGACCTCGCGCTGGCCGCCGGGCTCGGGCTGCTCACGACCAAGCCGTTCATCTACGTCTTCAACCTCGACGAGGACCAGCTCGCCGACACCGACCTGCACGCCCGGCTCGCCGCGCTCGTCGCGCCCGCCGACGCCGTCTTCCTCAACGCCAAGCTCGAGATGGACCTCATGGAGATGTCCGCGGAGGACGCCCTCGAGATGCTCCAGTCCTTCGGTGCCGAGGAGTCCGGGCTCGACCAGCTGGCGCGCGTCGGCTTCCACACCCTCGGGCTGCAGACCTACCTGACCGCCGGCCCGAAGGAGTCGCGCGCCTGGACGATACGTCAGGGCTGGACCGCCCCGCAGGCGGCCGGCGTCATCCACACCGACTTCCAGCGCGGGTTCATCAAAGCCGAGATCGTCTCGTTCTCCGACCTCGACGAGCTCGGCTCGATGGCCGCCGCGAAGGCCGCCGGCAAGGCGCGCATGGAGGGCAAGGAGTACGTCATGCAGGACGGCGACGTCGTGGAGTTCCGCTTCAACGTCTGAGGGCGTCGACGTGCCGATGACTCCGACGTGAGCATTGCACTGCGCATCGGCGCGCAGTAGAGTGCTCACATGGACGCTCACGAGACCACCCGGCAGTCGCTGCCCCCGTTCCACCTCGCCATCCCCGTCGGTGACATCGCCGACGCCCGGCGCTTCTACGGGCAGACCCTCGGCTTCGGGCAGGGCCGCTCCGCCGAGCGGTGGACCGACTGGGACGTCGAGGGACACCAGGTGGTCACCCACCAGGTCGACGCGTACTCCGCGCCCGTCGCCGGCCACAACCACGTCGACGGCCACGAGGTGCCCGTGCCGCACTTCGGGCTGGTGCTCTCGGTCGAGCGGTTCCAGGAGCTCGCGGCCCAGCTCGAGGCCGCCGGGACCGACTTCGTCATCGACCCGTACGTGCGCTTCGAGGGCGAGCCCGGCGAGCAGTGGACCATGTTCTTCCTCGACCCCTCGGGGAACGCGTTGGAGTTCAAGGCGTTCCGCGACCCGTCGATGCTGTTCGCCGTCTGAGCCATCGCCGATCGGCCCGGCCGACGAGTCACGGAGGAAGCCGCATGACCGAGCTCGACGACTCCACGCTCCACGGCGAGCTGGACCACGACTTCCTCGGCCGGGTCGGCGAACGGATCCGCGTCCTGCGCAAGGGGCAGGGCCTGACGGTCCAGCACCTCGCCGAGGCCTCCGGCGTCAGCCGCCGGCTGCTCACCCAGATCGAGCACGGTCAGGCGAACCCCAGCCTCGTCGCCGTCACGCGCATCGCCCGGCAGCTCGGTGTCGACTTCACCTCGCTGCTCACCCCGACCGCCGAGGCGGCCTGCCTCGTCACCGCTCCCGGCGACCACACGGTCGTCTGGACCACCGAGCGCGGGTCCACCGCGCACCTGCTCGGCGTCACGGGCGACGCTCGGCGGGCGGACCTGTGGCTCTGGTCGCTCGCGCCGGGGGACACCTACCAGGGGCACGCGGACCCGGCCGGCTCCCACGAGCTCTTCCACGTCCTGTCCGGGGAGCTGACCATCCACACGGAGGGTGTCGACCACGTCGTCCGGGCCGGCGGCTCGGCGACGTTGCGCAGCGACCGGCCCTACGCGTACCGCAACGACCGGATGGGTCCCGGCGACGCGGCGACGTTCGTGCGCACCGTGGCGCTGGCGCCCTGACCGTCGACCGTCGCGCTCAGGCGAGGGCCTCGGCCAGCAGGGCGCCCATCGCCCGCACCCCGGCCACGAGCCGGTCGTCGGGCACGCCCGAGAAGCTCATCCGCGCATGGTGGGCCTCGGGCCGCTCGGAGAAGAACGGTGCGCCGGGCACGAGGATGACGCCGGCCCGGGGGATGAGGACGTCGCGCTGGAACGCGGCGAGGTCGAGCGACTCGGGAAAGGTCACCCAGGTGAACAGACCGCCCTCGGCGCGCGTCCACGACGTGCCCGGCGGGAAGTGCTCCTCCATCGTCGCGAGCATGAGGTCGCGCTTGTGCCGGTACGTCGGCAGCATGTCGGCGACGTGCGCGTCGACGTCGAACCCGGTGAGGTACGCCGTGGTCGCCCGCATGTTGAGCGTGCCGTTCTGGGTGTCGGCGGCGAGCTTGAGCAGCGCCAGCTTGTCGCGGACCTCCGGCTCGGCCAGCGCCCACCCGAGCCGCAGCCCCGGCACGAGGATCTTCGAGAACGAGCCGAGGTGCACCACACGGCCGTTGGGGTCGAGGCTGCGGATGGTCGGCAGCCGCTCGCCCTCGTAGCGCAGCTCGCGGTACGGCGTGTCCTCGAGGACGACCACGTCGTAGCGCTCGGCCAGCTCGACGAGGTGGCGCCGTCGCTCCAGGCTCATCGTCCGGCCGGTGGGGTTCTGGAAGTCGGGCACCGTGTAGACGAGCTTCACGCGGTCGGTCGTGCGCAGGACCTCCTCCAGCGCAACGGTGTCCATGCCCTCGTCGTCCATCGGCACCGACCGGTACGCGGGCTCGCACGGGTCGAAGGCGATGAGTGCCCCGAGGAAGGTCGGTCGCTCGGTGACGACGACGTCGCCGGCGTCGAGGAAGAGCTTGGCGGTGAGGTCGAGCCCCTGCTGCCCGCCCTGCGTGATGAGCACGTCGTCGGCGGCACAGGGCATCCCGTCGGCGGTGAGCCGGTCGGCCACCAGGGCCCGCAGCTCGGGGATGCCGTCCGAGGCCGTGTACTGCAGCGCCGACGTGTTCTCGGGCGTCAGCAGCGCGTCGTAGACCTTGTGCAGCTCGTCGACCGGGAAGAGCGTCGGGTCCGGGTAGCCCCCGGCGAACGACGTGATGTCCGGGTTCGTTGCGAGGGAGAGGAACTCGCGGATGGCGGACGGCTTGAGGCGCTCGGCGCGCCGTGCGAAGGACGTCATCCGAAGGCCAGTCCGCCCGGCCGTCCCTCGCGCAGCGCGGCGAGGTGCTCGTCGTAGGTCATGACGTCGAAGAGCGAGGTGCCGTCGAGGATGCGCTCCTGCAGCGCCTTCTCCCGCGACTCGATGGCCTCGGCCCCGTCCACCGCCGCCGCGAAGTCCTCCTCGGACCCGGTGACGAGCCCGTCGTCGTCCCCGACGAGCAGGTCTCCCGGTACCACGGCCACACCGTCGAGGGACAGCGTCAGGCCCTCCTCCGGCACCCGCGCGGCGCCGAAGGCGTTGGGCGCGAACCCGGTCGACCACACGGGCATCGACAGCCTGCTGAGGGCTGCGGTGTCCCGGGTGCGTCCGTCGACCACCAGGCCGGCCAGCCCACGCCGTTGCGCCTCGGTGCCGAACAGCTCGCCGGCCACGGCCCGCTCGTCTCCGCCGGCGTCGATCACGAGGACGTCCCCCGGGCCGGACGCTCGCAGCGCGTGGATGACCGGCACGAGGTCCCGCTCGGCCCGCGCCGTCACGACCCGGCCCACCAGGTGTCGCCCGGCCACGACCGGCCGCAGCCGGTGCGGCAGCACGCGCAGCGCCGGCGAGGCATCGACGAGGCTCGTCGTCGAGAGGTGGGCGAGGCGCTCGAGCAGGGCCTGCGACGTCATCCGGGTGTCTCCTCGTCGTGCGGAGCCGGCGCGATCGGCCGGTCCCGAGCAGTCTCCGGTGCGCCTCCCGGTGGGGGCAACACGCGTCCACGGCCGGCCCACGGGGTTCCCCACGTCACACCCCGGGTGTGACCCACGAGACGGCGCCACCAACGGGCACCGGAGCACAGTGGGGACATGGCCGAGGACGTGCTCCCGAGGCACGAGGCCCACCCCCTCGAGGGGACGGACCCCGCACCCGTCGTCGCCGCGCTCGACGGCTCGTCCCACGAGGACGCCGTCGTCGCGTGGGCCGCCGCCACCGCGGTCCGTCGCGGGGCACGGCTCGACCTCGTCCACGTCATCGAGCTGGGCATCGCCCTGACCCCGTTCTCGGTCTTCGCCGCCGAGGCGCCGTGGTACGGCGAGCAGCTGATGACGAGTGCCCGCACCCGGCTCGATGCTCTCGCCGGCCGGCTCCGTGCGCGGCACCCGGGCCTGGAGGTCGCCGTGCATGCGTCGCACGGCTCCCCGGCCGCCGTCCTCGTCGGGCTCTCCGAGCGGGCGACGGTCGTCGTGGGGACCTCCTCCCACGACCGCCTCGAGAGGCTGGTCATGGGATCGACCGCCCTCGCGGTCGTGGCCCACGGGCACGGCACGGTGGTCGTCGTGCCCGAGTCGCTGCCGCCGGTGGAACCCCACCGTGTCGTCGTCGGAGCCGACGGCAGCGAGGCCGGGGCCCGAGCCGTCGCCCACGCGGTCCAGGAGGCCGCGTCGGTGGGCGGCCGGGTCTCGGCCGTCACCGCCTGGACCGTCGAGGTGGAGGACGGCGTCGTCGTCTCCGAGCCCGGGTCCGAGCGGTGGGGGCGCGTGGAGGCCCGCCTCGCGGCGGCGACGCGCGACGCCCTCGCAGCGGCCCACGCGGCTCGGCCCGAGGTGCCCGTGGACGTCGTCGTCCGGCACGGCAAGCCCGCAACGGTACTGCTCGAGGTGGCGCGCGAGGCCGACGCCGACCTCCTCGTCGTCGGCCGGCGCGGCCGCACCGGGATCGGCGGACTGCTCATGGGCAGCGTCAGCCGGTCCGTCGCGATGCGGACCTCCGTGCCTCTCGCGGTCATCCCCTGACCGATCGGTCCCCGAGACCACTGACCGGCCGCAGGGACCCGCGGCCGGTCAGTCGTCGGTTGTGAGGCTCAGCCCATCGCGGCGCGCACGAGCGGGACGAAGCCGTCGCGGTAGCCGGCGCGGGTCGGGTGGTAGATGTCGAGCAGGCCGGTCGCCTTGCCCCACACGTAGGGGGTCGAGGCGCAGACGTCGTGACCGGTGAAGGACGGCACGGGGTCGAGGTAGGTGAAGCCGGCCGCAGCGGCCCGCGCCGCGAGCACGCGGTCGAGGTGGGCGGCGACATCGTTGAGCAGCACCGACTCCCGCGAGTTCACGCCGCTCGCCTGCGTGCACGACACCGACGCCCCGAACGGCTTGGGGTAACCGACGACCATCACCTTGGCCCCCGGGGCGCGGGTGCGGATGTCGGCGTAGGTGGCGTCGAGCTTGGCGGGCAGCTCGGCGTCGATGCGGGCGTTGACCTTCGAGACGGTGGAGCGGCAGAGCAGCTCGTCCCAGCTGCTGAAGCAGGAGAGGATGAGGTCGGTGAAGCCGACGTCGTTGCCGCCGATGCTGACCGTCACGAAGTCGGTGGACGCCGAGAGCGCCGCCGTCTGACCGCCGGTGACGTCACCGGTCTTCGCGCCGGAGCACGCCTTGAACGACAGGGTCGTGTTCGGGCGGGCCTTCGCGACGAGCGGGGCGTAGGCCAGGCTGCTGCGGTAGCAGGAGAGGCTGAGGTCCGGGAAGCCCGTGCCGTTGCCGGCGGCGTAGGAGTCGCCGAGTGCGACGTACTGGTCGGGCTCGGCGGCGGATGCCGCTGCGGCGGAGGGCAGCAGGGTCGCGGTGAGCACGAGGGGGAGGGCCGCGACGGCGGCGACCAGGGACCTGAGGCGGGGGCGAGCGGACAACGGGCACTCCTTCGTGCGGCGTCTCGGGCGACCGTGCCGCCCCGGGTGCGCTCATGCTCACCCGCGCGGGCTCACCCCGCAACCGGGGCGAACGGCCAGCCCTCGACCATCGCCTCGCTGCGCCCCGGCTCGACGAAGTGCTCGAACCCGAACGCGGCGGTGAACACCTCGGGCGGCATGGCGAGCATCATCCCGACGTCGCTGGTCTGGCTCGCGTGGCTGGCGAGCGCCGCCCGCTTGCGCTCGATGAGCGGCCGGACGTCGACCCGCCAGTGCAGCTCGGCGGCCGGGGTGCCCATCGGGTTGCCGTCGTCCATCGGGGCGTCGGGGTCCCAGTCGTCCTCCATCCCGGCGGCGCGGGCGGCCTCGAACATCTCGCGCATCGCGTCGCGGTTCATCGTGGACTCGAGGACCCGCGGGCGGCGGGCCGCGAGCTCGGCACCGCGGTGCAGGACCCGGTGCACCTGCACGTGGTCGGGGTGGCCGTAGCCGCCGTGCCAGTCGTAGCCGACCGCGACGTCGGCGTCCTCGTCGTCGAGCACCGCGGCGAACCGGCGGCCGGCCTCGTCGAGGTCGGCGGCGGTGAACGCGCCCTCGTGCGAGTTCTGCTCCCAGCCGGTCATCCCGGAGTCGCTGTACCCGAGCCACTCCACGCGGTGCAGCCCGATGGCGCGGGCCGAGGCCTCGAGCTCGCGACGCCGGCGGTCGACGAGCGTCTCACCGGGCGCGAGGTCGGCCGGGGCGGTGCCGTGCTCGCCGCCGGTCGCGACGACGAGGACGACACGGTGGCCCTCGTCGACGGCGCGGGCCATCGAGCCGGAGGTCTGCGAGGCCTCGTCGTCGGGATGGGCGTGGAGGAAGACGATGGTCGACACGGCACCCATCATGCCGACCGCCCCCGACAGGGGGACGGCCGGCAGGGGGCTCAGCGACCCGGACGCTGCTCCGGGGGAGTGGCGCGGGCAGCGCGGGTCGAGCGGGACGCGACGAGCGCCTCGTCGACGACGAGCGCGCCCGAGCGAAGGTCGTAGCTGCCGGTGACGCGCACCGGCGACCCGTACGGGGCCCGCGACTCGTCGACGACGAAGGAGACGACGTCGCCGTCGACCGAGGTGCGGCCGCCGTGCACCAGCGTGCCGTCGGGTCGGACCAGCCAGACCCGGCCGCCGTCGCGCTGGTCGGCGAGGAGGTAGGCGTCGAGGCTGTAGCGCTCGGAACAGACCCGCTCGCGCAGGATCGCGCCGAGCAGCCGCGGGGCGCCGAGGGCCTCCTCCGCGGGGGCGCCGCGCAGCCCGGCATCCAGCGCCAGGGCTCCCGGGTGCCCGGAGCACACGTACGGGTGCACCGAGGCCTGGGCCACGCTCAGCCCGGGCAGCTCGCGCTCGGCGGAGGCGACGATGGCCCGCTTGGGCATCCTGCCGCCCCTGGACCACTCGATGGTCCGCCCGCGCTCGGCGGAGTACGACGTCATCGGCTCGGGCTGGACGGGTGCTGCGTCGAGGCCGTGCCGGTACGCCACGAGGGTGCGGGCCATCCGCAGCTCGCGGCCGATCGGCGTGGCGGGGTCGAGCTGCAGGCGAGCCAGCGCCTCGAGGGCGCCGGCGTCGCCGATGCGCCCCAGGGCGCCGACCACGCGCCGGAGCACGGTCGGGCTGTCGGTGCCGAGCGCGGCCTCGAGGGCATCCTGGCTGGCGCGACCGGGGACGCGGCCGAGGACGACGGCGGCCCGTGCCCGGACGCGCTCGTCGGGATGGCCGACGACCAGCTCGCGTCCGAGGGCGGGGAGGGTGCCGGCGTCGCGCCGGGCGAGCACGGCGAGGCTCTCGCGGGCCACGTCCGGGCGGGTGGCCCGGGCCAGTCGGCCCAGGGCGGCATCGCTGCGCTGGTCGAGGGGGGTGGTGTCGGTGGGCATGGTGCTCCTTCGTCAGCAGCCGCCGCGGACCTGGCAGCGGCCGCGCATCGTCGAGCCCTGGGCGGAGGTGAGCAGCACAGAGCTGCGGGTGCTCACCGCGCACCGGGTCTGGGCCATGAGGTTCTCTCGCGCGCTCGTGGCGGTGGGGCAGTCGTCCCCGTGGTTGTGCGACAGGTTGAGGAAGTGGCCGAGCTCGTGGGCGACGGTGCGGGAGAACCCCTCCGGCTCCCGACCGATCTCGCCACCGATCAGGCCGTCGTCCTTGTCGCCCTTGTCGCAGTCACCCGGGACGGGCGAGATGCCGACGAAGTCGGTGTCGCTGATGTTGCGCACGATGAACATGTCGACACCGTCGTTGCCAACGCTCCACTCGTCCGAGAGGCTGTCCGCCTCGGACTCGCTGCCGAGGTCGTCACGGCCGTTGGAGGCCGCTGCCGTGACCCAGAAGTACTGCACCCGACCGAGACCCAGCTGACGGGTCGCGTAGATCTGGCGCGTCCGGTGGACCGCGTAGTCGACCTTGTCGTCGGCGGCCGCCATCTCGGTGGCGGAGAGGAGGTCGAGCCCGACCTCGACGAGGTTGAGGTTGACGTGCCCGCGGGAGAGGCCGTCGAAGGCCTGGCCGAGGGAGACCGCGACCGGCGTCGAGGTGGCGGGGTCGGTGGGAGGGGTGCCGCGCCAGAAGCCGAGCACCTCGCGCATCACCGAGGGGTTCGCCGTCCCGCCGAGGCCCATGCAGGCCAGCGCCTGCCGGACGGACGCGACGGTCACGGCCCGACCCGTCCCTCGAGCTCGGTGACCCGGGCGGTGAGCGCGGTGGCCTGGCTCGTGAGCGCGGTGACCTGGCTCTGCAGCGAGGCCAGGACCGTCGCCACGTCCTGGCCGGCCACGCTGAGCGAGCCCGGGCAGGTGACGCGGCCCTCGATGAGCACGCCGCCGAGGTAGTCACGGTTGTAGTTGACGACGAGCGTGTCCTCCCACGCGTGCACGAGGGCGCGGCGGTAGGGGTTGGGTCGCCGGGGGCGGATGATGGTCGTCGTCGCCCGGCGCTCCCTGCCACCGTCCAGCATGAGGTCGGTGCCGAACTGCTGCACGATGCGCGAGCGCACGACGAGCCAGTCGCCGTTGGTCGCCCCGTGCACCGTCTTGAGGTCGTTGATCGTCACGCCCCCGGGGTAGTCGCGGTCCCAGTTGAGGGTGAGCCCGTCCTCGAAGTCGTGGACGAGGGCCCGGCGGTACGGGCTGTTCGTCCTGCGCCGGGAGGGGGTGTCGAGCATGAAGTCGCTCGTCGCGGACTTCGTCACGGCGGCCTCGAGGTGGATCCAGTCGCCGTCGAACCTGATGTCGGTCATCGTGCCGTCCTTCGTCGTGCGGGGTGGTCGGCGGTGAGGAGGGCGGTGGCCGGTGCGCTGATACATGCCGGTCGCCGATGCGCGGGTCCACGGCACCGATCACCCCGCACGCAACCCCCACTCCGGGAGGCGGAGTCCCTACGGTGTGCTGTGGCCCGGCGACCGCCGGAGCACCCGGGGGAACGAGGAGGCATCTGTGAGCACCGCAGACCAGGCCGACGCCGGCGGAACCCGCCGCGACGAGGTCGACCACGACACCGTCCCACCCGCTCGCACCGGCCTGCTCGTGCTCGCCGGCGTGCTGCTCGCGATCCCGGTCGTCGCCCTGCTGTGGGTGAGCAGCTACAGCCGGGTCGAGCCGCGGCTCTGGGGCTTCCCGTTCTTCATCTGGTACCAGTTCCTCTGGGTCTTCCTCTGCTCGGCGCTCACGTACACGGCGTACCGCATCGTCCTCGTGGCCCGGCCCCACCGACCGATGACCGGTACCGGCGAGCGGACGGGGGAGCGGGCGTGAGCGGCATCGACGGCGTCGCCCTGGCCGTCCTCGTCGTCCTCTTCCTCCTGGTCACCGTCATGGGGTTCCTCGCGACCCGGTGGCGGCGGCCCACGTCGATGGAGTCCCTCGACGAGTGGGGCCTCGGCGGACGCTCGTTCGGCACGTGGGTGACGTGGTTCCTGCTCGGCGGTGACCTCTACACGGCGTACACGTTCGTCGCCGTGCCCGCCGCGATGTTCGCCGCCGGCGCCGTCTCCGGCTTCTTCGCCGTCCCCTACACGATCGTGCTGTACCCGATCATCTTCGTCTTCATGGGCCGCCTCTGGTCGGTCAGCCACCGGCACGGCTACGTCACCACCGCGGACTTCGTGCGCGGCCGGTTCGGTTCGCGCGGACTGTCGTTGGCCATCGCGGTCACCGGCTTCCTCGCGACGATGCCGTACATCGCGCTCCAGCTCGTCGGCATCCAGGCCGTGCTCGAGGTCATCGGCCTCGGCGGCGGCAGCAACATCATCGCCAAGGACCTCCCGCTCTTCATCGCGTTCGCCCTGCTGGCGGCGTACACGTACTCGAGCGGCCTGCGCGCCCCGGCGGTCATCGCCTTCGTCAAGGACACGCTGATCTACCTCGTGATCATCGTCGCCATCGTCTACCTGCCGAGCAAGGTCGGCGGGTGGGATGCCGTCTTCTCGGCGGCCGAGCAGAAGATGGCGACGCCGAACCCGGTGGACGGCAAGCCGACCGGCGCGTTCATCCCGGGGGCCCAGGCCCAGTGGGCCTACGCCACGCTCGGCCTCGGGTCGGCGCTCGCGCTGTTCATGTACCCGCACTCGATCACGGCCAGCCTGTCGGCGAGCTCGCGCAACACCATCCGGCGCAACGCCGCGATCCTCCCGGCGTACTCGTTCGTCCTCGGTCTGCTCGCGCTCCTCGGATGGGTCGCCATCGCCGCCGGGACCAAGCCGATCGGCCTCGACGGCAAGCCGAACGCCCAGCTCGTCATCCCGCAGCTGTTCGAGGACTCCTTCCCGTCGTGGTTCGCGGGAATCGCGTTCGCGGCCATCGCGATCGGTGCGCTGGTGCCGGCGGCGATCATGTCCATCGCGGCCGCGAACACCTTCACGCGGAACATCTACAAGGAGTGGCTCAAGCCCGACGCCACCCCGAAGCAGGAGGCCAAGGTCTCCAAGCTCGTCTCGCTCGTCGTCAAGGGCTTCGCGCTGGTCTTCGTCCTCGCGCTCGACAAGCAGAACGCCATCAACTTCCAGCTCCTCGGCGGCATCTGGATCCTCCAGACCTTCCCCGCCGTCGTCGTGGGGCTGTACACGCGATGGCTGCACCGCTGGGCGCTGACCGCCGGCTGGGCGGTCGGCATGGTCTACGGCACCTGGCAGGCCTGGAGCGTCGCCAACCCGCGGGCCGGCATCAACCACTTCGGCGGTTCGCTCGACACCATCCCGATCATCGGGCAGATGGGCTACATCGCGATGACGGCGTTCGTGATCAACGTCCTCGTGGCCGTCGTCGGCACCCTCGTGCTGCGGGTGGCGAAGGTGCCGCAGGGCGATGACGAGACGATCCGCGGCGACTACTTCGCCGACGCCGGGGACCCGCGCGTCGAGAAGCTGCCGACGCCGATCCACCAGGAGGCGCCGAACCCCTGAGTGGCCCCGACCTCAGTGCCGGGGGGGGGGGGGGGGGGGGGGGGGGGGGGGGGGGGGGGGGGGGGGGGGGGGGGGGGGGG
>NZ_JBNVZV010000015.1:0-101447 GCF_050496545.1 Phycicoccus avicenniae
CGCGCTCCCACCCGGTCCGTTGCGCGAGCGCGACGACGACGACGCCGTGCAGGTCTCCGCCGACCCGCGCATCGGCCTGCCGACCCGTTCGGGCGTGCTCCTCGCGCTGCTGGCCCTGCTCGGGGGTGTCACCGCGGCCGCGCCGCTGGTCGGCCTCCTGCTGCTCGCCGCGTGGATGGTGCTCGCGCGCACGTCGGACCGCTCGGTCACCTCGCTCGTCATGCGCCGGCACGCCCGCGGGGCGCGGGGCAGCGACGTCGCGGTCGCGGTGGCCGCGAGCCCGTGGCACCTGGTCGTCGGCGCGGTCGGCTCGCTCGTGACCCTCGCGGTGCCGCTGCTCGTCGGGGTCTGCGCGATGTTCGCCGGCGCCCTCGTCGTCGGTGGGGTCACCGGCGACGCCACCCGCGCCGACGCCGTGGTCCCGCTCCTCGCCGCGGGCGGCTTCACGGCGCTCACCGCCTGGTGGGGCCCGGGCGGCGCCGCCCTGCGCCGGGGCAGCCGCAGCCTCGTGCGCGGGCTCACGGGGCACGACACCGTGCGCCAGGTCCTCGTGGCGGCCTTCCTCCTCGGGGGCGCCGCGCTCGTCGCCCTCGCCGTCAGCCGCGGTGCGCCCTCGTGGTGGCCGCTGTCGACCCCGCCCGGCTGGGTCGACGAGGTGGTGCCCGGCCTGTGACCGACCCTCGCACCCGCCGCCCCCGCATCCTGCGCGGTGACCTGCCGACCGAGCCGATGCCGATGGCCGACCTGCTGCGCCGCACGCCGTACCGGCACGCCCGCATCCCGGGCGCGGCCGCCGAGGACGCCGCGCTCGAGCAGGCCCTCGACCTCGCGGTGCGCGTCGGCGAGCTGATGCTGCGCTGCGGCGCCGGCGCTCCCCAGGTGGAGGGCGCCATCGCCGCCACGGCCGCGGCGGCCGGTGTGGACCGGGTCGAGCTCGACATCACGCTCCAGTCGATCGTCGTGCAGGCGCGCAGCAGCGCCGGCCGCCGGCACACGCTGCTGCGCGTGGTGCGGCACACCCGCTTCGACTACGCCCGGCTCGTGGCCGTGCACCGGCTCGTCGAGTCGCTCGTCGCCGGCGAGGTCACCACGGCCGAGGCCGCGGCGCGCATCCAGGAGATCAAGCTGCACCCGCGCAACTACCCGAAGTGGGCGGTCACGCTGGCCAACGCCCTCCTCGCGTCGGCGGTGGCGGTCGTCATCGGGGCGAGCGCGCTGGCCGCGCTGGCGACCATCGGGGTGGTGCTCGGCGTCGCCGCGGTCGCCCGGCTGCACGCGCGGCTGGACCTGCCGGAGTTCTACGGCAACGCGATCAACGCGTTCGCCGCGACGCTGTTCGCCGGTGGGCTGTACGCGCTCGGTGCCACCGGTGCGATCCCGTTCGGCGAGAGCGAGTTCGCCTTCGTGGTGGCCGGCGGCATCGTCGCGATGCTGCCCGGGCGCACGATGGCCTCGGCGATCGAGGACGTCATCTTCGGGTACCCGCTCACCGGCGCCGGTCGGCTGCTCGCGGTCCTGCTGTCGCTCACCGGGCTGATCATCGGGATCGCGTCCGGGCTGAGCGCGATGCTCATGCTCACCCGGTGGACCAGCAGCAGCTTCGTCTCGCCGGACGTGCTGGACCTGCGGGTCACCCAGGCGCCGATCCTCCCCGCCCTGCTCGCCTCGCTCGTCGTCGGGCTGGCCGCCGGCGTCACGGTGCAGAGCCGCCGGGGGCTCATCCTCCCGATGGGGCTGCTGACCATCGTCGGCGTCGCGGTCTCGGCGGTGCTCACCCGCGGCCCCGGGGTCGGGGCGGTCACGGCCACCGGTATCGCCGCCGTCGTGGTCGGCGTGCTCGGCCGGCTGCTGGCGCAGCGGATGGATGCCCCTTCCCTCGTCCTCGTCGTGCCCGCCAGCTTCGGCCTGCTGCCCGGTCTGACGATCTTCCGCGGCCTCTACGAGCTCGTCGCCCAGGGCGAGAACTCGGGGCTGCTCACCTTCCAGTCCGGCCTGTCGACCCTGCTGTCCGCCGGCGGCGTCCTGCTGGCCATCGCCACCGGCACCGTGCTCGGCGAGTACCTCGCGGCCCCGTGGGACCGCCACGTGCGGGGCAGCCGCCGCCCCCGCACGCACCAGGTGCCACGCTGAGCGAGCAGCCCCCGGGGACCACCGCTCCCGCGGACGGCGTCGGAACGTCTGGCGATCCGGCGCTCACGGCGCCATAATGGCGCCATGCCGAGCGTGCAGATCAAGGATGTCCCGGAGGACACCCACGCGGTGCTGCGGCGACGGGCTGCCGAGGCACACCAGTCCCTGCAGGAGTACCTGCGCTCCCGGCTGATCGCCGAGGCCGGCCGACCCACCGTGGAGGAGGTCCTCGCCCGGGCCGGCGGCCGATCGGGCGGGTCGGTGCCGCTGGCGGACGCGGTCACGACCGTCCGGGAGGATCGTGCTCGTCGTTGACGCCAGCGTCCTCGTGGTCGCCCTGGCCGACGACGGACCAGACGGGGATGCCGCGCGCTCCCGACTCACCGGGGAGACACTGGCCGCCCCTGAGCTCGTCGACCTCGAGGTCGCCTCGGTGCTGCGGCGTCAGAACCGCCTGGGGACGATCGACGACCGCCGGACCGGACTGGCCCTGGCGGACCTGGCGGCGCTGCAGATGCACCGCGCCGCGCACCTGGTGTTGTTGCCGCGGTGCTGGGAGCTGCGGGAGAACCTGACGACCTACGACAGCGCCTACGTCGCGCTGGCCGAGATCCTGGACGCCACCCTGCTCACCGGCGACGCACGACTCGCTCGTGCCGCCGGCCTCACCTGCACCATCGAGCTGCTCGACCCGCTCCGGCGCTGAGACACGCCTGAGGCCGGTTCGGGCCCTGCGCCGGTCCGCACGTACCCTCGTCTGCCATGCGCATGCGTCCCACCGCGGTCCTGGCCGTCGCCCTCCTCGCCCTCGCCGGCTGCTCCGGCGACCCCGAGCCCACGACGAGCAGCACCTCCGCCGCACCCACCTCCGCCACCCCGACCCCCACGCCCGACGTCGTCGTCGAGGGGGCCGACGCGAAGCTCACCGCGGCCGTCGCGAAGGTCTACGCGGGGAAGAAGGGCATCACCGCCAAGGCCAGCCTCGGCACCTGGAAGAAGGAGAAGGTCGCCGTCGTCACCTCGGGTGACGACGTGACCCTGGCCGTCGGGCCGCAGTGGAAGGTCGTCGGCGGCTGGTGGCCCTCGCTCGACAAGCCGACCTCGCTCGGCAAGGGCCCGCGCTTCGTCCTCGTCATCGGCTCCGACGCCCGCACGGACAAGCCGCTCAAGGGCACCCGCGGCGACACCCTCCAGGTCATCGGCATCGACGGCAAGGGCGGCGGCGGCATCATGGGCATGGCCCGCGACATCTGGGCGCCGATGCCCGGCGGCGGCAAGGCCAAGATCAACGCGGCCTTCGCGTACGGCGGGGGCAAGGGCCAGGTGCAGACGGTCCGCGCGGTCACCGGCCTCCCCATCGAGGGCTACGTCGTCACCGGCTTCGGCGGCTTCCGCGACATCGTCAACGAGTCCGGCGGCCTGCCCATGACCGTGGCGAAGAAGGTCGTCCTCCAGGGCAAGACCACCGTCAAGGCCGGCAAGCAGATCCTCACCGGCAAGTTCGCGCTCGCCTACGCGCGCGAGCGCAAGTCGCTGCCCGACGGCGACTTCGGGCGCTCGGCCCACCAGACCGAGATGCTCCTGGCCGCCGCCGTGTCGGCCCGTGTCCAGGGCGTGACGATCGTGCCGAAGGAGATGTCGATCGTCTCGAAGTACGCCGAGACCGACCTCTCCGCCGCCGACGCGCTGACCTTCGTCGCCTCGTTCTACAAGATCAACCCGACCAAGGTCGGGCACGCCACCGCCAAGGGCGGGTTCGGTACGAGCCCGGACGGGCAGTCGATCGTCGTCCTCGACAGCGCCTCGCGCAACGCGTTCGCGCGCTTCAAGGACGGCCGGCTCTGATCCGGTGCAGCGTCCCTGCGCGGCCGGCGACGGACTCGCTCAGCCGGCGGGGGAGCCGTCCGCGTTCGGGGCGGCCGGCGCGGGCGCCGGGGGTGCGGCGGGCGGCGCCGTGCCGCCGACCCGGTCACCGATGACCTGCGCCAGCCCGGCCACCGCCGCCGAGGAGGTCGTGGAGGCCTCCTCGTTGGCCTTGAGCACCGCCAGGTAGATCTCCTCGCGGTGGATCTGCACCGAGGCCGGCGCCTCGATGCCGAGGCGCACCTTGTCGCCGCTGATCTCCAGGACCGTCACGACGATGTCGTGGCGGATCCGGATGCCCTCGTGGGGCCGTCGGCTCAGCACCAGCACGGGGACTCCTCTCCTGGCCGGGGGCCGGGTCGTCGGTCGGGGGTCACGAGGCGGCGATCAGCGGGGCGCGGAGCGGGAAGTCCTGGCCGGTGAGCACGACCTGCGCGGCGTCGAGGGTCCGGGTGTTGAGGACGACCGGCGCGAGCAGGTTGGCGGTGGATCGGGTGACGTCCTCGGCGACGGTGACGATGAGCAGGACCTGGGCGTCGGCGGCGTCGGTGAGCCCGAGGCGCTCGGCCGTGGGGTCGTCGATCTCGGGGTGGTAGTCGGGGAAGAAGACCCCGGCGTCGGCCGTGACGAAGCCGGTGCCCTCGTCGTCGACCGGGCGCAGGTCGAACAGCCCGGCGGCGACCGGCTGCACCTCGTACTCCGTCGCGGGGAACCCGACGATCCCCTCGGAGACGTGGATGGTGCGGGCGGCGGTCGCGCTCGCGGGGGTGTCCGTCATGTCCGACCTCACGTGGTCTCGTCGAAGAAGCGGGCCGAGGACTCGCGGTCGCGCGAGCCGCTCGCGGTGTAGGTGGAGCCCGACGCGGGGGTCCGGAAGCGGGCGAGGGCCTCGTCGATGGCCCGGGCGCTGGAGGAGAGCAGCTCCTTGTTGGCCAGCGCCGCCTCGGTGAGGCCCTGGGTCAGCTCGGCGAGCGCGTGCCGGTGCTCGGCGAAGACCTGGTCCCATGGGGTCGGCACGGCCTCGGCGACCTCGCGCAGGCTGGCCTCCTGCGGCAGGCCGAGCAGCTCGGTGAGGGGGAGCAGCTCGACGGCGCGGGACAGCTCGGAGGTGCGGATGGTGGCGATCAGCTCGTCGACGTCGCGGGTGGAGCGGGCCAGCCACGAGCCGCGGCCGGTCTCGACTAGGGCCCGCTGCACCTCGATGCGGTAGGCGAGGGACTCGAGGAGCTCGCGCGTGCGCCACAGCGACTCGGAGAGGTCGGCACAGGCGGCGACGACGCCTTCCTCACGGTGTTCCACTGCTACCTCATCGGTTCGGGCGGGGGCGGACTTGAGCGCCCTCGGCGCGCCGACCAGTCTGCCACGGGGTGAGGCGCCGGGCCCGGAGCGCGCCCATCGGGGTCGCCGCTGGCCGTTCGGAGGATGGGCCGTGAACGAACGGGTCGGCGCCGCTCCGTCGAAGGGCTCTATGTCCCCGTCCGGGCCCTCCCCGGGTGGCGGGGTCACCGAAGCGGTTCGACGCTTGATCCGTGACCGAGAACGCGACCGCCACCTCCCCCCGGGACCTCGAGCAGCTGTGCCGCGAGCACCTGCCCATCGTGGGCTACGAGGTGCGCTCCCTGAGCGCCCGCCTCCCCTCCCACGTGGCGGTGGACGACCTGACGTCGGCGGGCATGTACGCCCTCGCCGCCGCGGCCGCCTCCTTCGACCCCGAGCGCGGAGTGCCCTTCGGCCGCTACGCCGCGACCCGCATCAAGGGCGCCCTGCTCGACGAGCTGCGCTCGATGGACTGGGCGTCGCGCTCGGTGCGGACCAAGGCCCGCGAGCACGACACCGCGCGCGGGGTGCTGACCGCCGAGCTCGGGCGCGAGCCCCAGGAGCGCGAGGTCGCCGCCCGGATGGGTCTGACCGTCGACGACGTCCGCGAGGTCTCCCGCGCCGTGCACCGCTCGGTCGTCGTCCGGCTCGACCCGCTGGTCGACTCCGGTGCGGCGGAGGGTGTCCTGCCCCGCGTCGACCAGACCCCCGAGCACCTCGTCGTCGAGCGCGAGCGCGAGACCTACCTGCACGCCGCGGTCGCGGCGCTCCCGGAGCGGCTCCGCCTCGTCGTCCAGGCCACCTTCTTCGAGGACCGCCTCCTCAAGGACGTCGCCGAGGAGCTGGGGGTGACCGAGTCCCGTGTCTCGCAGCTGCGCACGGAGGCGCTGGCCGTCCTCCGCGACGGCATGCGCGCCACCCACGGCGCCGAGCACCCGCCCGTGACCGCCGCGAACACCGGGGCCGCCGCGCGCCGGCGCGCCACCTACTACGCCGACATCGCCAAGCGCGCCTCGATGGCGCAGCGCGGCGGCCTGGCCACCCGTCCGGGCGCGGTGAGGCACGCCGTCTGACGCCGGCACCGGACACCCACTCGAGGGCCCCGCGGAATTTCTCCGCCGGGGCCCTCAAGTCGTCCGGGGCCCGGCCGATGAGGGGGGTGTCGCCCCGACTGTGGGAGCGACACGGATCGCCACGGACGGCGGTCCGAGACCCCATCCAAGGAGGAAATCATCATGGGTCTGCAGGTCAACACCAACGTCGCCGCTCTCAACACGTACCGGCACCTCAGCTCCACCCAGAGCACGATGAACACCAGCCTCGAGCGCCTGTCCTCGGGTCTGCGCATCAACCGCGCGGCCGACGACGCGGCCGGCCTGGCGATCAGCGAGAAGCTGCGCGCCCAGACCTCCGGCCTCGGCCAGGCCTCGTCCAACGCGCAGGACGCGATCTCCCTCGTCCAGACGGCGGAGGGTGCGCTCAACGAGACGCACTCCATCCTCCAGCGCATGCGCCAGCTGTCGGTGCAGTCGGCCAACGACACCAACACCGACGACGACCGCGCCGCCATCCAGAAGGAGGTCACCGCCCTCAACGACGAGCTCGACCGCATCGCCAGCACCACCCAGTTCAACGGGCAGAACCTGCTCGACGGCACGGGCGGCACGGCCGGCTCGTTCACCTTCCAGATCGGTGCCAACAACGGCCAGACCGTGAGCGTCGCGTTCGCCCAGGCCGACACCGCCACCCTCGGCACCGACGCCCTCGACGTCTCGACCCAGGCCGGCGCCGCCAGCGCGCTGACCGCGATCGACGACGCCATCAAGACCGTCTCGGGCAACCGGGCCGACCTCGGTGCGGTGCAGAACCGTCTGCAGCACACCATCAACAGCCTGAGCGTCGCGGCCGAGAACGCTGCCGCGGCCGAGTCGCGCATCCGCGACACCGACATGGCGAAGGAGATGAGCAGCTTCTCGCGCTCGCAGATCCTCTCCCAGGCCGGCGTCTCGATGCTCGCCCAGGCGAACAGCGCCCCGCAGTCCGTCCTCAAGCTCCTCGGCTGAGTTCGGCTGCTCGCCCGGGCCCGCACCCGCGGGCCCGGGCGGACCCGCACCACCACCCTGACGAGGATCGGAAGGAGGAGGACCCATGTCGTCCATCGACGGACTGATCTCCGGCCTGGACACCACGTCCATCATCAGCTCGCTCATGACCCTGGAGCGGAAGTCGGGCTCGTACCTGACCACCGGCAAGGCGCAGAGCCAGACGATGATCAGCACGCTGCAGTCGCTGAACTCGACGCTGTCGTCGCTGCGCGACGTGGCCACGTCCTTCGCCACCAACCCCGTCACGAAGACCTCGGCGTGGTCCGCGACCACCTCGAGCTCGACCCAGCCCGCCCTCGCCTCCGTCGTCTCCGACGGTACGGCGCAGGCGGGTTCGGCGACGTTCACGGTCACGAGCGTCGCCACCGCCGGCGCCGCGGTGTCGAGGGGGAGCGTCCCCTCCCTCTCGACCGCGGTGACCAGCGCCCCCGTCGTCCTCGGCAAGGGCCTCGGCGCGATCGGCGCCACCGCCCTCCTCGCCGGCACGACCCTCTCGGCCGGCTCCCACACGGTCAAGGTCACCCAGGGGTCCGCCGGTGCGACCCTCTCCGGGGTCCCGCTCGGCTCCACCGTGACGATCGACGCCGCGAGCGCCCAGCTCGTCGTCGACACCGGCTCCGGGCCGACCGCCATCAACCTCGCCGCCGGCACCTACACCCCCAGCCAGCTCGCCGCCGAGGTCACCCGCGCGGCCGCCGGGGCGGTGCGCGCGAGCATCGGCGAGGACGGCGCGCTGCGCCTGAGCACGACGCGTGAGGGATCGGCCGCAACGTTGCGCGTCGACACCGCGAACGCCGCACTCGGCCTCTCCGACACCACGACCACCGCGACCGGCACCGACGCCGTCGTCGCCGTCGACGGCGTGGCAACCACCCTGAGCGACCTGTCCGCCGGGTCGAGCGTCACGCTCCCCGGCACCGGCACGAACCGGGTCGTCCTCTCGCTCGGCGGCGGCCTGCGGGCCGGGACCGCCACCGTGGCCGACCTCGGGCTGGCGAACGGCTCGACGCTCGGCCAGGTCGCCTCGGCCGTCGGCGCCTCCGCCGTGGGGGCCACCGCCGCGACCGTCAAGGTCTCGGCCGACGCCTACCGCCTGCAGCTCACCTCGACGAGCACGGGCGCCGACTCCGACCTGATGCTCTCGGCCGGTGCCTTCGGGTCCTCCGGCCTCGGCGAGCTGGCCCAGCTCCAGGCCGGGACCGACACCGTGCTGCACGTCGGCACCGGCCCCGGTGCCTACGACGTGCGCTCCTCGACGACGAGCGTCACCGGCCTGCTGAGCGGCGTGACGATCACCGCCATCAAGGCCGACCCGACCACCCCGGTCACCACCACGGTCGCCGCCGACGACGGGGCCGTGGCCGACAAGGTCGCCGCCCTCGTCGCGGGCGCGAACCAGGCGCTGTCCTTCATCGCCGGCCGGTCCGGCTACGACGCCGACACCAAGAAGTCCGGTGTGCTGCTGGGCAACTCGATGACACAGCTCGTCACCCGCCGGATCACCGACGCGGCGGTCGGCGGGAAGACGAGCAGCCCGTCCGCCTACGGCGTCACCGTCGGCCGCGACGGCCAGCTGGCCTTCGACCGCACCGCGTTCCTCGCCGCGTACGCGAAGGACCCCGCCGCCGTGAAGGCGACCCTGACGACGATGGCCACCACCGTCGCCGACGTCGCGAAGCAGGCCTCGGACCCGCTCGACGGCTTCGTCACCAAGCAGGTCGGGACCGAGCAGGACCGGGTGCGCGGCTACACGCAGCAGATCACCGCCTTCGAGGCGCGGATGACGATGCGCGAGACCACCCTCAAGCGGCAGTACGCCGCCCTCGAGACCGCCCTGGGCACGCTGAGGTCGCAGAGCGACTGGCTGACCGCCCAGCTGAAGACCCTGCCCACCACCTCGAGCTCTGGCTGAGCGAGGAGACCACCGTGACCACCACCGCGGCCCTGCGCCGGCGCTACACCAACGACTCCGTGACCACCGCGTCACCGGGGCAGCTCGTCGTGCTGCTCTACAACCGGCTCGTGAAGGACCTCACCCTCGCGCTCGTCGGGCTCGAGCGGCGCGACGTCGAGGGGGCGCACCGGGCCCTGCGGCACGCGCAGGAGATCGTCTCCGAGCTCTCGTGCTCCCTCGACCTCGACGTCTGGCCCGAGGGGGAGGGGCTGCTCGCCCTCTACGACTACGTCCAGGACCGCCTGGTCCAGGCCAACGCCACGAAGTCGGCGGCGCTCGTCGCCGAGGTCGTCGACCTCGTCGAGCCCCTGCGCGACGCCTTCACGCAGGTCGCGGCCACGGCGGAGGCGTCATGAGCATCGCGACGACCTCGTGGGACGACGCGCTGGACGCCGTCGAGCTCGGCCTCGACCGCGCCGAGTCGCTGGCCCGCGCCGGCACCCTCGACGACCTCGTCGACGTCCTCGGCACCCGCCCCGAGGTGGGCTCACCGTTCCCCGCCCGGCTCGCCTCCCGGGCGCAGGCCGCCCTGGAGCGCACGCGGGCGCTCGAGGAGGTCGTCCTGGCCGGCCTCGAGGTGACCACCCGGGCGCTCGGCGCCGACCACCTGCGCGCGCCCGCGGGCGCGCCCGTCCGGCACACGCCGGCCTACGTGGACGCGAGGGCCTGATGTCCAGCGCCTCCTCCCTCGGCATCGGCCTGAGCGCCCTGCAGGCCGCCCAGCGCGGCCTCGAGCTCGCCGGCCAGAACATCAGCAACGTCAACACGCCCGGCTACACCCGCCAGCGCATCGAGCAGGCCGCGCAGGCGAGCACCGACGTGCCCTCGATGTTCGGGCCGACGCCGTCGATGGGGGAGGGCGTCGCCGTCCTCGGCACCACCCGCATCCAGGACCAGCTCCTCGAGGTGCGCGCGCAGCAGGCCCGAGGCGCCTCGGCCGCCGCCGCGTCGGTCGCGAGCGCCCACTCGATGGTGGAGTCCGCCTTCGGCGAGCCCGGTGACAGCGGGCTGCAGGCCGGCCTCGCCGAGTTCTGGACGTCGTGGGGCGACCTCGCGACCGACCCGAACAGCAGCGCCGCCCGCACCAGCGTGCTCGAGCAGGGTGGCCGGCTCGCGGCCTCGTTCCGCGAGCTGTCGGGCCGGCTCTCGACGCAGTGGGGCGGCACCCGCGAGGCGCTGAACGCCTCCGTCGCCACCGTCAACCGGCTGAGCGCCGACGTCGCGGACCTCAACGACGCCATCCGCGCCGCGCGGGTCGCGGGCGGGTCGACCTCCGAGCTCGAGGACCGCCGCGACACCCTCGTCGGCAAGCTCGGTGACGTCGCCGGTGTCGTCGCGCAGCCGATGGACGACGGCACCGTGACCCTCTCGGTCGGCGGCTCGGTCCTCGTCTCGGGCAACCACGTGAGCACCCTCGGCGTCTCCGGACCGTCGACCGGGCCGGGGGCCGGCTCCGTGGCCGTCGTCTGGTCCGCGAGCGGGACGCCCGCCACGGTCACCGGCGGGGAGGTCGGGGGGATGCTCACCACCCTCGGCGACACCATCCCCACGGTCGTCGCGCGCCTCGACACCGTCGCCGCGTCCGTCGCCGCGACCGTCAACGCCCGGCAGGCCGCCGGCTACGACGCCACGGGCACCCCGGGTGGGGCCTTCTTCAGCGGGACCACCGCCGCCTCGCTGCGGCTCGCGGGGCTGTCCGCGTCCGGGGTCGCGGCCTCGTCGGCGCCCCCGCCGGCGTCCGACGGCGCCAACGCCGACTCGATGGCCGCCTCCTCCGAGCTGGCCGGCGGGCCCGACTCGCTCTACCGCGACCTCGTCGTCTCGGTCGGGGTCCAGGTGCAGGGTGCGACCCGCCGGGCCGGGGTGCAGCAGGCGCTCGCGTCGCAGGCCGAGTCCGCGCGGCTCGGGGTCTCCAGCGTGAGCATCGACGAGGAGATGGTCGGGCTGCTCGGCTTCCAGCACGCCTACGAGGCGGCGGCCCGCTTCGTCAGTGTCGTCGACGAGACCCTCGACACGCTCATGCAGATGGCACGATGATGCGGTCCGCCGACAACCCGCCCGCCCCCGGAGCCCCGTGATGAGCCGCGTGACGCCCAGCTCCCAGAACCAGCAGGTCACCGCCGCCCTGCAGGCGAGCCTGGCGCGCCTGCAGGCGACCCAGGACCAGATCAGCTCCGGGCGGCGCCTCGGCAAGCCCTCCGACTCCCCGACCGACACGGCCACCGCGATGTCCCTGCGCTCCGACCACCAGCGTTCCGAGCAGCTCGACCGCGCCATCGACGACGGCGCCGCCCGCCTCGGCACGGCCGACCAGGCGCTCATGCAGACCGACACCCTGCTGCTGCGGGTGCGCCAGCTCGTCCTCGCCGGGTCCAACGACACGAACACGGCGGCCGAGCGCTCGGCGATGGCGGCCGAGGCCGACCAGCTGCGCTCGAGCCTGCTCGACGTCGCGAACACCCGGTACCTCGGGCGCCCGGTCTTCGCCGGCACGCAGGACGTCGAGAACGCGTACGACACGAGCGGCGCCTACCTCGGCAACACCACCCCCGTCGAGCGCCGCGTCACCACCGGGCCGGACCGGGTCGCGGTGAGCATCACGGGTCCCGACGCCTTCTCGACGCTGTTCGCCGACGCCTCCGCCCCCGGCGGTGCCGGTGTGCTGCAGCGGGTCTCGGACGCGCTGCGCAGCGGCGACCGCGCGGCGCTCGGGCAGGTCCTCAAGGACCTCGACGCCGCCTCGGACACCGTGCGGACGAGCCAGAGCATCGTCGGCTCGCGGACCTCGCGGCTGGAGTCGGTGAAGACGGTGAGCTCGGCGGCGGTGACCCGGATGGAGACCCAGCTCTCCACGGTCGAGGGCATCGACCTCGCGAAGGCGCTCACCGACCTCAGCCTCCAGCAGACCGCCTACCAGGCGGCGCTCTCGGCGACGGCCAAGGTCGTCCAGCCGAGCATCCTCGACTTCCTCCGCTGAGGCGGCGCCGCCCAGGCGCCTCGCGAGTATCGGGTCACCCGATACGACCGCGCTCCACCCGGGAACGGAACCGGGGGGGAGCGCAGGGTTATCGGGTCACCCGATACCCGTGTGCTCCGGAAGGGCCGGGCGCGCGCCGGGCCCCGGGGTCGGCCGTTCGGCCAGTCTCCGAAGAAGCCCTCACATCAGGCCACCCCCCGCCGATGGGGAGGTCGGCTATGGATGGCCGTCTGCCGCCAGGGACGCGCGGCGCCCTCGACGCACCCCCGTGACAGGTGGTGCGTGACGCCCTTCCAGGAGAGCCATGATCGACCCCGTCGGCGACAGCACCATGCAGGCGCTGGGCCGTGCCCTCACCGGCCTGTCGGCCCGTCAGCGCACCATCGCGGACAACGTCGCCAACCTCCAGACCCCCGGCTACATCGCCGGCCGCGTCGACTTCGAGAGCAGCCTCGCCTCCGCGTGGGCCGGCGGCGGCGACGTCACCGGCGCCCCCATCCGCCGCCTCGCCTCCCAGGACCCGGTCGGCCTCAACGGCAACAACGTCAACCTGGACGAGGAGACCCTCGCCGCCACCGAGACCGGCCTCTCCTACCAGCTCGGTGTCCAGGCGATGACCGACCGCTTCCAGCGCCTGCGCAGCGCGATCGGCGGTGTCGGATGAGCCTCTTCGGCGCCATGAACATCGCCGGCAGCGGGCTGATGCTGCACCGCACCTGGCTCGACGCGGTCTCGGACAACATCGCCAACGTCAACACGGTCCGGCCGACGAGCGGCAACGCCTTCCAGGCCCGCTACGTCGTCGCCCAGTCGCGCGGCAACGGCACCGGCGTCGACGTGGGCGGCATCCAGCTCGGCTCGGCCCAGGGCCGGCTGATCCACGACCCGAGCAACCCGATGGCCGACGCGCAGGGCTACGTGCGCGCCCCCGACATCGACCTCGGCGACCAGATGACCCAGCTGATCATGTCCCAGCGCGGCTACCAGGCGAACCTCGCCACGGTCGAGCGCGCCCAGGCCGCCTACCAGCAGGCGATCGGGCTGGGCCGCTGATGAGCATCTCCCCGATCGGCTCGCTCGGCGCCCTCCCCCCGGTAACCCAGGCCGCCCGCCCCGCCGCCACCGAGGGCGCCGGCTTCGGCCAGGCGATGACCCAGGGCCTGGAGAAGCTCGACCAGCTCCAGAAGGTCAGTGACACCAAGGCCGTCGAGGCCGTCACCGGCCAGCTCGCCGACGTGCACGACTACACCATCGCCGCCAACGAGGCCGCGGTCGCGACCCAGCTGACCGTCGCCGTCCGCAACAAGGCCGTCGAGGCCTTCACCGAGATCATGAGGATGCCCGTATGACCGGCCCGGACCCCAAGGCCCTGCTCGCCCGCGGCGGCCGGATGTTCTCCGCGCTCACCCCGGGCCAGCGGATGACGGCCGTCGTCGCCGCGCTCGCGGTCGTCGTCGGCGGGTTCTTCTTCGTCCGCTGGGTCTCGACGCCGGCCTACGCGCCGCTGTTCACGGGCCTCTCCGGCTCGGACGCCGCGGCCGTCACCTCCGCCCTGACCGACGGCGGGACGCCGTACGAGCTCGCCGACGGCGGCCAGACCGTGATGGTGCCCCAGGCCGACGTCTACGCCCAGCGGGTCGCGCTGGCCGGCCAGGGCATCCCCGCGGGCGGCGACGAGGCGAGCGGCTACTCGCTGCTGGACCAGCAGTCGATGACCAGCAGCGACTTCCAGCAGAAGGTCACCTACCAGCGGGCCCTCGAGGGCGAGCTGGCCAAGACCGTCGGCGCCATCGACGGCGTCCAGTCGGCCGTCGTGCACCTCGCGGTGCCGCAGGAGGACGTCTTCACCTCGGACGCCGCGAAGCCCACCGCCTCGGTCCTCGTGAAGACCGCCCCCGGGAAGTCGCTCTCGCAGCAGGCCGTCACCTCGGTCGTCAACCTCGTCTCCGGCTCGGTGCCGAAGCTCGCCGCCGAGGACGTCACCGTCTCGGACGCGACCGGTGCCGTGCTCAGCGCGGCCGGGGGCTCGGCCGGCTCGGCGGGCTCGGACGCCCGCCAGACCCAGCAGCGCGCGGTCTCCGACGCGGCCGCCGCGAAGCTGCAGGCGATGCTCGACAAGCTCGTCGGCCCGGGCAAGGCCGTCGTCACCGTCGACGCGACGCTGAACTTCGACGCCCAGAGCGCCGAGAAGCAGACCTACATCCCGATGAAGCCCGCGACGACCACGCAGTCGCAGACCTCGACGGAGACCTACACCGGCGCCGGCGCCCCCGCGGGAGGCGTGCTCGGCACGACGACCACCACCGGCACGGGCGGCAACGGCACGTACTCCAAGAAGGACGTCAGCCAGACCAACGCCCTCGGCACGCTGAAGGAGACCTCCACGAGCACGCCGGGCAAGGTCCAGCGGATGTCCGTGGCGGTGCTCCTCGACTCGGCCGCGGCCGCCCAGGTCAACTCGAACTCGGTGAGCCGCCTCGTCACCGCCGCCGCCGGGCTGGACCCCAAGCGCGGCGACGTCGTCGAGGTCACCGCGATGCCGTTCGACACCTCCGCCGCGGCCTCGGCCGCCAAGGAGCTGGCCGCTGCCGAGGCGGAGGCCAAGTCGCAGAGCCAGATGGACCTCTACAAGACGATCGGCCTGGCCGTGCTCGTCCTCGCGGTTCTCATCCTCGGGTTCCTGCGCAGCCGGCGCCGCAAGGGCGGTGACGAGCCCGAGGAGGTCGAGTACTACCGCGTGCCCGACGCCCCGGCCCCGGCGGACGCCGTCCTGGAGATGGCCGAGGCCCGCGCGGCCCTCCCGATGCGCGACGCGACCGAGCACCTCCTGCCCGTCGGCGGCCCGTCGGTCGACGCCATCGCCCGCGAGAACCCGGACGACGTGGCCCGGATGCTCCGCGGCTGGATCAGCGAGGGGGCCAAGTGAGCACCGCGACCGCGCTGACCGGCCTGCGCAAGGCCGCCCTCCTGCTCATCCAGCTCGGTCCCGACCAGTCCGCTCCGGTGCTGCGCTCGCTGCGCCCCGAGGAGATCGAGGCGCTGATGGCCGAGGTGGCGTCGATGGACGTCGCCGACGAGGACGCCCGCGAGACCGCGGTCCGCGAGTTCGAGGAGCTGCTGCGCGCGAGCCGGCAGCGCAACCGCGGCGGCTTCGACGTCGCCGAGGAGATGCTCGTCAAGGCCGAGCACGAGCAGTCCCGCGAGATCCTCGGCCGGCTCTCGACGGCCATCACGCACGCGCCGTTCGCCTCTCTGCGGACGGTCGACGCCACGCTGCTGCGCCCGTTCCTCGAGGACGAGCACCCCCAGACCATCGCCCTCGTCCTCGCCCACCTGACGAGCGAGCAGGCCGCCGACGTCCTCGCCGGGCTCGGCGACGCGCTGCGCTCGGACGTGGCCCACCGCCTCGCCGTCATGGACCGCACCACCCCCGAGGTGGTGCGGGTCGTCGAGGAGCACCTGCGCTCGAGCCTCGCCTCGATGGGCGACGCCCGCGACCACGTGAGCGTCGGCGGCCTCGACCCGCTCGTCGGCATCATGAACCGCGCCCAGCGCGACACCGAGCGCTCCATCCTCCAGGGCATCGAGGAGCGCGACCCCCACCTCGCGGAGAACCTGCGCGCGAAGATGTTCGCCTTCTCCGACATCGTCGACCTCGACGACCGCACGATGCAGGTCATCCTGCGCGGCGTCGACGCCAAGGAGCTCGCGCTGGCCCTCAAGGGTGCGGCACCCGCGGTGCGGGACAAGGTGTTCGGCAACATGTCCGAGCGCTCGGCCGCCGCCCTGCAGGAGGAGGTCGAGGTCCTCGGGCCGGTGCGCACCGCGCAGGTCGAGGAGGCCCGCTCGGCCGTCGTCAAGGGCATCCGCGCGCTCGAGGAGTCCGGCGAGATCATGATCTCGCGGGCCGGGGGCGGCGATGACCTCGTCGACTGACACCGTGCGCGCGACGATGCTCCTGCGCGGCGGCACCGGCGACGTGGCGCCCGCGTCCTTCGCCCGGCAGCTGACCCCCGCCGGAGCCGACGACGGTACCGGCATCCCCGCCGAGTGGCTCGCCGGGCGCGAGGCCGGGCGGGAGGCGGGCCTGCGCGAGGCCGCCGCCGAGCAGGCCGCATGGCTCGTCCAGGTGCAGGCCCGCGACGCCGCCGAGCGCGACGAGCGGGCCCGCACCTTCGCGGCCGCGCTCGCCGGGCTGGGGCGCGCCACCGACGCCGCCGTCGCCGGGCTCACCGTCCGCGACGTTCTCGACACCGCTGCCGTCCTCGCCGTCGACATCGCCGAGGCGCTGATCGGCCACCACCTCGAGGTCGACGGCTGCGCGGCCCGCGACGCCGTGGCCCGCGCCCTGGCCGAGGTTCCGCGCGGTGCCGCCGTCGTCGTGCGGGTGCACCCGGAGGACGCCGCACTCGTCGTCGAGGACCCCGACGCGCTCGCGGCCCTCGCCCCCACGGCGACCCTCGAGGTCGTCGCGGACCCGTCGGTCGGACGCGGCGGCTGCCTCGCCGACGTCGGCGACCGCACGGTCGACGCCCAGCTGTCCTCCGCCCTCGCCCGCGTGCGGGAGGTGCTCGGCCGATGAGCACCACCCTGCACGAGGAGCTCGTCCGGGCCGCCCGCCCGCGCGTGACCGGCCGCGTGACCCGCGCCGTCGGCGTCGGGCTCGAGGTCAGCGGCCTCGACGTCGCCGTCGGGGACGCCGTGCGCGTGCTCGGCGGGCGCGGCGCGATCCTCGCCGAGGTCGTCGCGCTCGACGACGGCACCGCCCGCTGCATGCCGGTCGGCGAGCTGCGTGGTGTGAAGGTCGGCGACCGGGTCGAGATGACCGGCGGACCGCTGCGCGTGCCGGTCGGTGACGGGCTCGTCGGCCGCGTCGTCGACGCCCTCGGCCGCCCGATCGACGGCGGCCCGCCGCTGACCGGCGTCTCGTGGGTCGGCGCCGACGGGACGCCTCCGCCCGCGATGACCCGCGAGCGCATCACCACCCAGCTCGGTCTCGGCATCCGCGCGATGGACACCCTCGTCCCGTGCGGGCGCGGCCAGCGGATGGGCATCTTCGCCGGCTCGGGCGTCGGCAAGTCCAGCCTGCTCTCGATGATCGTCCGCGGCACCGACGCCCCGGTGACCGTCCTCGCCCTCGTCGGCGAGCGCGGCCGCGAGGTGCGCGAGTTCGTCGAGCACGACCTCGGGACCGAGGGCCTGGCGCGCGCCGTGGTCGTCGTGGCCACCTCCGACGAGCCCGCGCTCGTCCGGCTCCACGCCGCCTCGACCGCCACCCGCATCGCCGAGTGGTTCCGCGACCAGGGCCGCGACGTCCTCCTCGCGATGGACAGCGTCACCCGTGTCGCGATGGCCCAGCGCGAGGTCGGGCTGGCCGCCGGCGAGCCGCCGACGACCCGCGGCTACCCGCCCTCGGTCTTCGGCGTGCTGCCCCGGCTCCTCGAGCGGGCCGGGACCGCCGAGCGCGGCAGCATCACCGGGCTCTACACCGTCCTCGTCGAGGGCGACGACATGAACGACCCGGTCGCCGACGCCGTCCGCTCGATCCTCGACGGCCACGTCGTCCTCGACCGGCGCCTCGCGACGGCCGGCCACTACCCGTGCATCGACGTGCTCGAGTCCGTCTCGCGCGCCAACCGCGCCCTGACCGACGGCGAGCAGCGGGCGGCCGCCGGCACCCTGCGGGCCCTGCTCGCGGCGCGTCGCGACGCCAAGGACCTCGTCGAGATCGGCGCCTACGTCGCGGGCACCAACCCGCTCGTCGACCGCGCCCTGGCCCAGAGCGGGGCCATCGACACCTTCCTGCGCCAGGACCTCGACGACGTCACGGACGCCCGCGAGAGCTGGGCCGCCCTCGGTGCCCTGGCGGGTGCGCTGTGAGCGCCCGCACCGCGCGGCTGCGCACGGTCCTGCGGGTCCGGACCATCCAGGAGGAGCAGCGCCGAGGCGACCTCGCGCGCGCCGCGCAGGCCCAGGCCCGCGCCGCCGAGGCCGCCGCCGACGCCGCCGCGCGCTACGGCGCGCGGGAGGTGGCCGACGTGGGTCGCCCGCTGGCGGCGTCGGTGTTCCTCGCAGCGCGCGACCTCGAGACCCTCCGCGCCGACCAGGTGACCGCGAGCGCGGCCGGCCACGCCCTCGCCGAGGGCGAGACCGAGCGCTCGCGCGTGCTGCTCGCCGAGGCGCGCACCCGCACCTCCGGCCTCGAGCGCCTCCTCGAGCGGGCCGCCGAGGAGCGCCGCCAGGACCGGCTCGCCGCCGACCAGCAGGTCGCCGAGGAGTCCGGCCGTGCCCGGGAGGTGGAGCCGCGATGACCGTCGACACCGCCGGGCCGGGCGCCGCCTTCGCGCGGATGGCCGCCATCCAGTCCGTCATCGCGTCGGTGTCCGGGTCGGCGACCCGGGCCACCACGCCGGCGGCCGCCGGTGCGTCGTCCTTCGACTCCGTGTTCGGCGCGGCCCTCGCGGGCACCGGGAACGTCTCCGGCACAGGGTCTTTCGCCGGAGTGACCGGCAGCGACGTCGGTTCCCGGGCGGTCTCCGCCGCCTCGAAGTACCTCGGTGTGCCCTACGTCTGGGGCGGCACCGACCCGCGGACCGGCCTCGACTGCTCCGGGCTGGTCCAGCGCGCCTACGCCGACGTCGGCGTCTCGCTCCCGCGCGTCGCCGCCGACCAGGCCCGGATAGGCACCGCCGTGCCGGACCTCGCGCACGCGCAGCCCGGTGACCTGCTCGCCTTCAACTCGCCGGTCACGCACATCGCGATCTACGTCGGCGACGGCAAGATGATCGCCGCCCCGAAGGCCGGTGACGTCGTCAAGGTCCAGGACGTCTACAAGACCCCGAGTGCCATCCGCCGCATCGGGGTGGCCGCGCCCACCGAGTTCGCCGGGGTCGCCGGGATGACCGGCGTCGCGGGTCTCGCGGCCGGGCCGGCAGCATCGGCCCCCGCCGGTCTGCAGGGCCTGTTCGCCTCCGCCACAGCCCGGTACGGCCTGCCTCAGGGCCTGCTCGCGGCCGTCGCCAAGGCCGAGAGCGGCTTCGACACCCGGGCGGTCAGCCCGGCCGGCGCGCTCGGTCTCATGCAGCTGATGCCGGGCACCGCCCGCGGCCTCGGGGTCGACCCGATGGACCCGGCCCAGGCCGTCGACGGCGCGGCCCGGATGCTCAAGCGCGACCTCGGCCGGTTCGGCTCGGTCGGCCTGGCGGTCGCCGCGTACAACGCCGGGCCCGGTGCGGTGCAGCGCTACGGCGGTGTCCCGCCGTACGCCGAGACCCAGCAGTACGTCCGCCGCGTCCTCGGGTCGCTGGGAGCCGCCGCATGAGCGCCCCCGTGACGATGGCGGCCGCTGCGGCCGCGCCCACCGCCGCTGCCACCCCGGCGCGGTCCGGCCGGCCCGGTGGCGACGCCGACGGCTTCGAGCAGGCCCTGCGCGCGCAGGCCGGGCCGGCCGACCCCGCCGCGGCGCCGGAAACCGGTGCGCAGGACGGCTCGAGGCCGGACGGGGACACCCCGGACGGCTCGCAGTCGGCCGAGGCCCCGACCGACGCGTCTGTGCCGGTGGTCGACGCCGCGGTCGTCGCGTCCGTCGTCGCCCCGCTGCTCGCCCCGACCCCCACCGTGCAGGAACCGACGAATGTGTCACTTGGTGGACGGGGCGAGGCGCCGGCCGGCGTACAGGAACCGACGAATGTGTCAGGTGTTGGACGGGGCGGGGCGCCGGCCGGCGTACAGGAATCGACGAATGTGTCACTTGTTGGACCGGGTGAGGCACCGGCCGCCGTGCAGGAATCGACGAATGTGTCACTTGTCGTCGCCGGAGCGAAGGACGATGCGTCGGCCGAGGGACAAGAACTGACGAATGTGTCACTTCCTGCACGTGGTGCCGGGGCCGGTCCCGACGCGGTGAGTGGGGCTGCGTCGCAGGCGGGCCCGCTGCCCGCCGGCACCCTGCCCGTCACCGCTGCGGACGCCGTCGCTGCCACGGTCACCGACCCCGGGATGCCCGTCGCCGCGCTCCAGGGCGCCCCCGTCGCCGCACCGGTCGCGCCGCCCGCCACGGTCCAGGCCCCGGCCGCGGCCGCTCCCGCGGCGCCGCCGGTGCCCGTCCACAGCCAGGTCGTCACCGCCGTCACCCCGCTGCTGCGTGGCCCCGACGGCACGCACGAGCTGACCCTGCGCCTCGACCCCGACGGCCTCGGCGCCGTCCACGTCCGGCTCAGCGTCTCCGGCGACGAGGTGCGGATGCACCTCACCGCCGTCGACGCCGGGACCCGGGAGGCCCTGCGTGACGGCATCGCCCAGCTGCGCAGCAGCCTCGAGGACGTCGGGCTGCGCGCCACGGCGCTCGACGTCGGCACCGGCGCGGACCCCCGCCAGTGGTCCGGACCGGGGACCGACGCCCAGCAGCGGCCCCGCCCCGCGGACCTGCCGAGCGGTCGGAACGGACCCGCACCGCCGGACCCCTCCGCCCAACCCCGGCCCGGACCCCCCGACCACCGACCCGACACCCGACTCGACCTGAGGATGTGACCCGATGACCACGATCCCCACCGGCCCCTACGCCACGGGACTGGGCGGCGCCGCGAGCGCCGGTACCGGTACCGCCGCGAGCGGCGCCTCCGGCACGATGACCTCGGACGCCTTCCTCAAGCTCCTCGTGGCCCAGCTGAAGTACCAGGACCCGAGCAAGCCGGTCGACAGCGCCGCGTTCATGGCCCAGACCGCGCAGATGCAGATGGTCGAGACGATGAACAAACTGGTCACGCAGAACGCGGCGATCATCAGCGGCCAGAACAGCCTCAGCGCCCTCGCCCTCGTCGGCCAGGACGTCACCTGGCAGGCCGACGGCGCGACGCACACCGGCAAGGTCGACGCCGTGCGCCTCGACGCCACCGGGCCCGTCCTCGTCGTCGGGAAGACCGAGGTCCCCATCTCGGTCGTCTCCCAGGTCGGCACCGCCCACCAGGCCTGACGGCCGAGACCCCAACCACCGCAAATACCTCAGCCCTCCGAATCCCCCTGCACCCGAAGGACTCCCACCATGCTTCGTTCCCTGTTCTCCGCCGTCACCGGTATGCGCAGCCACCAGACCGCGATGGACGTCATCGGCAACAACATCGCCAACGTCAACACCGCCGGCTACAAGTCGAGCCAGACCCAGTTCCAGGACACCCTCAGCCAGGCCCTGCGGGCCGGCGGCGGCGGCGTCAACCCCGCCCAGGTCGGCCTCGGCGTCCAGGTCGCCGGTGTCGCGACCAACTTCAGCCAGGGCAGCGCCCAGACGACCAACCGCCCCAGCGACCTGATGATCTCCGGCGACGGCTTCTTCGTCGTCCAGCAGGCCGGCGCCAACGTCTACACCCGCGCCGGCGCGTTCTCGCTCGACGGGCAGGGCAACCTCACCTCGCCGAACGGCGGTGTGGTGCAGGGGTGGCTGGCCGTCGACGGCCAGATCAACACCGGCACCTCGATGACCGGCCTGCGCGTGCCGACCGGCCTCATCATGGCGCCCACCCCGACCGCGTCGGTCGACGCCGGCGGCAACCTCTCGGCGGACGCCGCCGTCGGGGCGACGGTCGTCAACGGCATCGACGTCTTCGACCAGACCGGTCGCAGCATCCCCGTCACCCTGACCTACACGAAGACCGCGACGGACACCTGGACCGCCGCGGCGACCGTCACCGGCAGCGGCGGCTCGACGACCACGGTCGGCTCGGCCACCCTCGCCTGGAACTCGACGACGATGGCCTTCACGCCCGGCACGGTCTCGATGACCAACGCCGCGCTGGCCTCCGCCGGCTTCGTGTTCCCCGGCAACGTCGCGATCAACCTCGGCGGCGACGGCACGCCGGTCACCCAGTACGCCGGCGCGAGCACCGCCACGCTGCGCGGCCAGGACGGCTCGGCCGCCGGGCAGCTGCAGAGCTGGGGCGTCGGCGCCGACGGCGTCATCACGGGCTCGTTCTCCAACGGCCGCACGCAGTCCCTCGGCCAGGTGGCGCTCGCCTTCTTCGGCAACCCGGAGGGCCTGGAGAAGGCCGGCGACTCCGCGTTCCGCGTCTCGGCCGCCTCGGGCCAGCCGGCCATCGGCGTGCCGGGCACCGGCGGACGAGGCTCCATCGCGGCCGGCCGGCTCGAGATGAGCAACGTCGACCTCGCGCAGGAGTTCACCAACCTCGTGATGATCCAGCGCGGCTTCCAGGCCAACTCGCGCGTCGTCAGCGCATCGGACGAGATCCTCCAGGACCTCGTCAACCTCAAGCGCTGACGCCGTCGTGACCGACGACGACGAGCCCGTGGGCCCGCCCCCCGCCGGGGCGGGCCCGCGCCCGTCGCCCCTGCTCCCGGGGCCGGGCACCGGCACCCCGGAGGACCCCGCGCCCGACCAGGCCGTGGACGTCGTTCCCCTCAAGTCCTGGTCGCTCCTGCCGATGGGAACGGCGACACGTCATGGACGGCGTGTCCAGCTCACCCAGGACGGACCCGCTCCCATGATCATCCTCACCCGCCGCAACGGCACGCGCTTCGGGCTCAACCCCGACCTCCTCGAGCGTGTCGACGAGACGCCCGACACCGTCGTGCTGCTCGTCACCGGGTCGCGCTACGTCGTGCAGGAGACCCTCGACGAGGTCGTCGTCCTCATGCGCCACGCGCGGGCGTCCGTGCTGACCGCCGCCGAGGAGTCCGGGACGGGAGCGCCGGGGTCACGCCCCGGCGCCGGCCGGGCCGCCCTCCGCGCCGTCCGGGGCCTGGAGGACTGACATGGAGCTCGCGACCATCGGCGGGGTCATCCTCGTCTTCGGTGCGGTCTTCGCCTCCCTCATCATGGAGGGGGCCTCGCCGACCTCGATCATCCTCATCCCGCCGATCATCCTCGTGTTCGTCGGCAGCATCGGCGCCGCCGTCTCCGGTGGCTACCTCGCCGACGCGATGGTCATCGTCAAGCAGCTGATGAAGGCCTTCACCGCCAAGCCCCCGAAGAGCGACGAGGCCGTCGCCGAGCTGATCTCGCTCGCCGACGTCGCCCGCCGCGAGGGCCTGCTCGCCCTCGAGGAGAAGGCCCGCAGCGCCGAGGACCCGTTCCTGCGCGAGGGCCTGGAGATGACCGTCGACGGCACCGACGCCGACGAGATCTACGACGTGCTCGCCGCCCGCATCAAGACCCGGAAGAAGACCGACCACCTCGGCATCAAGTTCTTCGCCGACATGGGCGGCTACGCCCCGACGATCGGCATCATCGGCACCGTCATCGGCCTCATCCACGTGCTGTCCAACCTCGACAAGCCCGAGGAACTCGGCCACCTCATCGCCGGCGCGTTCGTCGCGACGCTCTGGGGCGTCATGAGCGCCAACGTGCTCTGGCTCCCGTTCTCCAGCAAGCTCAAGCGGATCAGCGAGGCCGAGGTCGCCCACCTCGAGATGCTCCTCGAGGGCGTCATGTCCATCCAGGCCGGCACCAGCCCGCGCGTCGTCGAGAAGCGGCTGCGCGCCGTCATCGCCGGCGACGGCTCCCTCGAGGACGCGGCGTGAGCGGCCCGGGCCCCTCCGGCAAGCGCCGGCGCGGGCACGAGGAGGAGCACGAGGGCGGGCACGAGAACGCCGAGCGCTGGCTGCTCAGCTACGCCGACATGATCACCCTGCTCATGGCCCTGTTCATCGTGCTCTTCGCGATCAGCCAGGTCGACCAGCAGAAGCTGCTCGCCCTCTCCTCGGGCCTCCAGGAGGACTTCGGCGCCCCCGCCATCACCAACCACACCCAGGGCGTGCTCGACGGCACCTCGGTGGACTCGGCCATCCAGGCCATCGCGCCCGTCGCGCCGCAGGTGGTCAGCGACGTCGTCGACCAGTCCGCCGCCGGTGGCAAGGGCAGCAGCAGCGAGGGCAAGGGCGGCGCCGAGGCCGCGGCCCGCGACCAGCTGGTCGAGGTCCGCCGCAAGATCACGAAGGCCCTTGCGGCCCAGGGGCTGGAGAACTCGGTGCGCTTCGAGATGCGCGACGACGGCCTCGTCGTCGACATCGTCTCCGACCGCGTCCTCTTCGACCCGGGCCAGGCCACCCTGCGCCCCGAGGGCCGCCACGTGCTCTCGGCCATCGCGCCCACCCTGCGCGGCATCGGGAACCAGATGACGGTCGAGGGCCACACCGACGACGTGCCGGTGGCGGGACGCTTCACCTCGAACTGGGAGCTCTCGACGGCCCGCTCGACCTCGGTCCTCCAGTACCTGCTCTCCTCGAAGGTCCGCGGCCGGCAGCTCTCGGCCGCCGGCTACGCCGACCAGCGCCCGCTGACGACCAACGACACCGTCGAGGGCCGGGCCCGCAACCGCCGGGTCGCCGTCGTCGTCCACTCCACCGCCCCCTCGACCAGCACGTCCGCCTCGGCCACGTCCAGCACCACCACCTCAGGAGGCCCCCGATGAGCACCGCGACCGCCGCCCCGACCGCCGCCGCCGCCGAGCCGGCCAAGAAGAAGAAGCCGATGCTCGTCATCATCGTCGCGGTCCTGGCGCTCGCCGGCGGTGGCGGCTGGTACTTCCTCAAGGGCTCCTCCGGGGAGGGCGAGGCCGCCCCCGAGCCCGTCGTCGAGAGCGGCCCCGTCGTCGACCTCGACCCGCTGACCCTCAACCTCGCCGACGGCCGCTACCTCAAGATGGGGCTCTCGCTCGAGGTGACCGAGGAGGCCGCCGCGGCATCCGAGGAGGGCGTCAGCGGCGCCAAGGCCCGCGACGCCGCCATCACCATCCTCGGCCAGCGCACCTACGAGCAGATGCTCGCGCCGAAGACCCGGACGGCGGCCATCAACGCGCTGACCAAGGAGATCGAGAAGCGCTACGACGGCGACGTCATCGACGTCTACGTCACCGAGCTCGTGATGCAGTAGCAGCCCCTCCCGGGGGAGCCGCCGCTCGCCCGGACGACCACCGGGCATCGGCCGAACGGCTGCACCCCGCCCGGATCGACGCCGAGGGCTCAGGTGGGCACGGGCGGTGCCGATGGGGTGGGCGTGACCGTGGAGCCCGCGCCGTACGACTTCCGCAGCCCGGACCGTCTCTCCCGTCAGCGGGAGCAGGCGCTGCAGGTCGTCGCCGAGACCTATGCACGTCGGGTCTCGACGGTGCTCTCGTCAGTGCTCCGCACCATCGTCACCGCGAAGGTCGCCGGCCTCGGTCAGCGCACCTACGGGGAGTTCCTCGACAGCATGGCGCGTCCGAGCGTGCTCGGCGCGCTGGCCGTCGAGGGACTCCCCGGCGGTGGTCACCTCCAGCTCGCGCTCGGCGACGCGATGGGCTTCCTGGACCGGATGCTCGGCGGCTCCGGCACCGGCGAGCAGCCCGAGCGGCCGCTGACCCAGATCGAGACCGCGCTCGCCGACCAGCTGCTCGGCCAGCTCGCGGCCGAGCTGCCCTTCGCCTTCGCCGTCGTCGGTGACCTGCCGGTCGCGCAGACCGCGCTCGAGACGACCACCCGCTTCCACCAGATCGCCCGCGGCACCGACCCGGTCGTCACCTTCGAGGTCGAGCTGAGCGTGTTCGAGCGCCCGGTCGCCCTGGCCGGCTGCCTCACGCTCAGCACCCTCACCCCGATGCTCACGACGCTGGACCGCGTCGCCGAGGACGCCGACGACGCCGCCGGCGAGCGAGCCGCGCAGACCCGCCGGGTCGTCACCGACCGGCTCGCCCAGGTCGAGGTCGCCGTCCAGGTCGCCTTCCGCGAGGTGACGCTCACCTCCGCGGAGGTCTTCGCGCTGACCGTCGGCGACCTCGTCCCGCTGCGCCACCGCACCCACGAGCCGCTCCTCGTCTCGGCCGGTGGCGTGCGCGTCGCCCGCGCCACCCCCGGCAGCCACGGCCGCCGCCTCGCCGTCCAGATCGTCCCCTGACCCGACCCACCGAAGGACCCCGATGACCCACGACACCCCGCAGGACCCGTTCGCCACCGAGACCGCGTTCACCGCGGCCCCGGACGCCGCGTTCGGCGCGAGCGGCCACGACCCGGTGCCGGCCGCGACCCCCGTCGCCGCGCCGGCCGCCGGTGGCGTCGACCCCCGCCGCCTCCACCTGCTGCGCGAGGTCGAGCTGGGCATCAGCGTCGAGCTCGGGCGCAGCCGGATGACCGTGCGCGAGGTCCTCGGCCTGGCCCCCGGTGCCGTCGTCGAGCTCGACCGCCCGGCCGGCAGCCCGGTGGACGTCCTCGTCAACGGCACGCTCATGGCCCGCGGCGAGGTCGTCGTCGTCGACGACGAGTACGCCGTCCGGGTCACCGAGGTCGTCAGCTCCGACCCGTCCGTGGGGCTCGGCGCCTGATGGACGGATCGCTCATGCTCGCCGGGCTGCGCCTGCTCGTCTCGCTCGGCGTCGTGCTCACCCTCCTCGTCCTGCTCGCCCGCTGGGCGCGCCGGCGCGGGGTCGGGGGCACCGTCGGCGCGCGCACCGGCGTGGAGATCGAGCTGCTGTCCCGGCGTGCGCTGAGCCGCGGGTCGGCCGTGCACGTCGTCCGGGTCGGCGAGCAGGTGCTCGTCCTCGGCGTCACCGACCAGCAGGTCGCCGTGCTCCGCGAGCTCGAGGCGCCCGCGCCGGTCGCCCCGACACTGGCCGTGGTCACGTCCGCCTCCGACGACGCCGACGACGACCGTCCGGCCCCGCCGCCGGAGCGCGACTTCGCCACCGTCCTGGCCGCCCGCTCCGCCGAGGCCGAGGCCGAGACCGAGACCGCCCCCCTCACGCTCGTCCCGATGACCCGCGCCGAGCGCCGCGCGATCGAGCGCAACCACCCGTCGCGGCTGCGCCTGCCCTCGGTGCCCACCGGCGGTCAGCCGCACGGCCCGCACGCGCACGGCCCGCACACCCCCGGGACGCACGCCGCGGCGCCGACGGGGTGGCCGTGGAACGCGGCGAGCCTCGTCGTCGGCACGCTCAAGGGCGGCCGTGCCTAGTCCTCTCTCCCTGCTGCGCCGGCTGCGCCACCTCGCGCTCCTGGCCGGCGTCCTCCTCCTCACTGTCGGTCCGGGGGCGGCGGTCGCCGCGGCGGCACCCTCGCCGTCGCCGTCGCCGAGCCCCTCGGCCTCGCCGGGGAACCTCTCGGTGTCGCTCGACGGCGGTGCCGCCCAGCCGAGCCAGACGGTGACGATCATCGTCCTGCTGACCGTGCTGTCCCTGGCGCCGGCGCTGCTCATCCTGACGACCGCCTTCACGAAGGTCATCGTCGTGCTGTCGCTGACGCGGAACGCGTTGGGCACCACCACGATCCCGCCGAACCAGGTGCTCGTGGGACTCGCCCTCTTCCTCAGCATGTTCATCATGGCGCCGGTGCTCTCCCAGATGAACGACCAGGGCGTCCAGCCCTACCTCAAGGGCTCGATCACCCAGTCGCAGGCCATCGAGCGCACCGTCGAGCCGCTGCGCGACTTCATGGGGAAGCAGACCCGCCCCTCCGAGCTCGCGACGATGGTGAAGCTGTCCGGCGAGGAGAAGCCGGCCTCGATGGACGACGTGCCCCTCACGACGCTCGTGCCGGCCTTCGTCCTCTCGGAGCTGAAGTCGGCGTTCATCATCGGCTTCGTCGTCTTCGTGCCGTTCCTCGTCATCGACGTCGTCGTCAGCTCGGTGCTGATGTCGATGGGCATGATGATGCTGCCGCCGGCGCTCATCTCGCTGCCCTTCAAGCTCCTCCTCTTCGTCATGGTCGACGGCTGGGGCCTGATCGTCACCGCCCTCGTCCAGAGCTACAAGTAGGAGGGCGACGTGACCGACGCCGACATCGTGCACATCGGGGTGCAGGCGATGATCGTCAGCGCCAAGCTCGCGCTGCCGGTGCTGCTGACCGCCCTCGCCATCGGGTTCGTCATCTCGCTCTTCCAGGCCGTCACGCAGGTGCAGGAGGTGACGCTCAGCTTCGTGCCGAAGCTGCTCGGCGTCGCGGTCGTCCTCGTCGTCGCCGGGCACTGGATGCTCGCCGAGGCGGTGGCCTTCACCCGCAGCATGTTCGCGATGCTGCCGCAGCTGCTCGCCTGATGACGCTCACGCTCGCCGCGGACACGTACGTCACGATGCTCCTCGCGACGGTGCGGCTCTCGGCGTTCTTCCTCCTCGCCCCGCCGTTCAGCAGCAAGGCGGTACCGGTGCGAGTCAAGGCCGGTCTGGCGGTTGCGCTCTCGCTCGCCGTGCTGCCCTCGCTGCGCGGCCAGGCGACCCCGGCCCTCGAGCTGCTGCCGCTCATCGGGGCGACGCTCTACCAGGCGGCGGTCGGGGCGGCGATGGGCTTCGTCGTGCTCGCCGCGTTCTCGGTGGTGCAGGCGGCCGGCGAGCTGCTCGACCTCGCGAGCGGCTTCACCCTGGCGAGCCTCTACGACCCGCTCTCCAACGTCACGAGCAGCATGTTCGGCCGCATCCAGCAGCTGCTCGCGATCACCCTGCTCTTCGCGGCCGGCGGGCACCTGTTCCTCGTGCGCGGCCTCGTCTCGACCTTCACGGTGGTCCCGCTGCACCCTGTGTCGCTCGGCGACCTCGCGCGGATCGTCACGAAGGACGTCGGCACGCTCCTCGGTGGGGCGCTGCAGGTGGCGGCGCCGGTGCTCGTCGTGCTCTTCCTCTCCGAGATCGCGCTCGGGATGGTCTCGCGCGCGGTGCCGACGCTCAACATCTTCGCGATCAGCTTCCCGGTGAAGATCGTGCTCGCCATCAGCTTCGCGGGCGTCGCCTTCGCGATGCTCCCCGGCGTCGTGAGCGGCATCCTCGACCAGGCGGGCAAGGACATGACCTCGGTCGCCCGGATGATGGGAGCCGCGGGGTGAGCGGGCGGTGAGCGGACGATGAGCGACAAGGCCTCGAAGACCGAGAAGCCGACCCCGCAGAAGCTCAAGAAGGCGCGGCGCGACGGGCAGGTCCCGCGCACCGCCGAGCTGAGCGCGTGGACGGCCGTCCTGCTCGCCTCGGTGCTCCTGCCGCGGCTCGCCCAGGGGCTCGGCGACCTCTTCGCCGACCTGCTGCACGGCGTGCGCGACGTCATCGCCGACCCGCGCCCCGAGCAGGGCACCTCGCTGATGCGCCAGGCGACGACCGACGCCCTCTGGCTGCTCGCGCCGTTCTTCGGCGTCATGGTCGCGGCGGCGCTGGTCAGCAACGCCGCGCAGGGCGGGTTGCGCTTCTACCCCGGCAAGTTCAAGCCGAACATGAAGGTGCTCAACCCCGGCAAGGGCCTCAAGCAGCTGGTCTCGGCGCACTCGGCGTGGACCTTCGCCAAGACGATGATCAAGTTCGTCGTCTTCGGCTGGATCGGCTACACCGAGCTGCGGGACGTCGCGACGCTGATGACGAGCTCGGGGGCCTGGTCCCTCGGGGCCGCTGCGGGTGCGGCGGTCGAGGCGGCGGTGCACGTGCTGCGCGTCGTCGCCGGCGTCGGGCTCGTGCTGGCCGCCGCCGACTACGCCGCCGAGCGACGCCGCATCGGCACCTCCCTGAAGATGTCGCCGGACGAGGTCAAGCGCGAGCACAAGCAGACCGACGGCGACCCGTTCCTCAAGGGGATGATCCGCGGCAAGCAGCGGGCGATGAGCCGCAACCGGATGCTCGCCGACCTGTCCTCGGCGGATGTCGTGCTCGTCAACCCGACCCACGTCGCGGTCGCGCTGAAGTACGAACCGGGAAGTGGCGCACCGCGAGTGGTCGCGCGCGGTGCCGGGGCGGCGGCGGCGCGCATCCGCGAGGAGGCGGCCGAGCTGCGGCTGCCGATGGTCGAGGACGTGCCCCTGGCGCGCACCGTGTTCCGGCTCTGCGACATCGGCGAGGAGATCCCCGCCGAGCTGTTCGACGCGGTCGCGGGGGTGTTCGTCTTCGTGGTCGGGCTCAAGCGGCGCGGCATCACCGGGGGAGTGCACCGCAACCCCGCCGCCTCGAGGGAGCGCGTCGGTGTCGCCGTCTGACCGGCCGCCCGCTCCCGCCCGAACGTGGGTGAAAACCGCCGGTATCCCGCAGGCTTTCACCCACATTCGAGGCGGAGAAGCGCTCAGGTCGGGTGCTCGCCTGCCGATGAGGGTCCCGAGATGACTGCCCACCTCCTGCGCCGCCGACCCTGCGAGGGACGATGAAGAACGCCCGGATGAGCCAGATCGGTATCCCCGCGGCGGTCGTCGCGGTCGTCGTCCTCATGGTCGTCCCGGTGCCGAGCATGGTCCTCGACCTGCTCCTCGCGTTCAACCTCACGCTCGCGGTGCTGGTGCTGCTCGTCGCGCTGCGCGTCACCCGCCCGCTCGACTTCGCGGTCTTCCCGTCGCTGCTGCTGGTCGCGACGTTGTTCCGCCTGGCGCTCAACGTCAGCGCGACCCGTCTGGTCCTCGTCGACGGGTTCGCGGGCAAGGTGATCGAGGCCTTCGGTCACGTCGTCGTCGGCAGCTCGATCGTCGTCGGGCTCGTCATCTTCCTCATCCTCGTCGTCATCCAGTTCGTCGTCATCACCAACGGTGCCGGCCGCGTGGCCGAGGTCGCCGCGCGCTTCACCCTCGACGCCATGCCCGGCAAGCAGATGGCGATCGACGCCGACCTCAACTCGGGGCTCATCGACGAGGACCAGGCCCGCCAGCGCCGCGCCGACGTCGCCGCCGAGGCCGACTTCTACGGCGCGATGGACGGTGCCTCGAAGTTCGTCAAGGGCGACGCCATCGCCGCCATCGTCATCACGCTGGTCAACCTCATCGGCGGGCTCATCATCGGGGTGGCGCAGCGTGGCCAGTCCTTCGGCGACGCCGTCACCACGTACAGCCTGCTCTCGATCGGCGACGGCCTCGTGTCGCAGATCCCCGCCCTGCTGCTCTCGATGTCGACCGGCATCATCGTCACCCGCGCCGCGACCGACCGGGACATGGGCGGCGACATCCTCCACCAGTTCGGCGCCCAGCGCGGGGCCATCCAGCTCGCTGGTGTCGTCATCATGGGCCTGGCGCTCGTGCCGTCGCTGCCCAAGCTGCCGTTCCTGCTCGTCGGTGGTGGGGCGCTGGTCCTCGCCCGCTCGATGCCCAAGCTCGAGGAGCGCGAGGCCGCGCGCAAGGCGCAGGAGGCCGTCGAGGCCAAGGACGCCCAGCCCTCGCCGGACAGCCCGCACGTGCTCGCCCAGGAGATCCGGGTCGAGCCGCTCGAGCTCGAGCTGGCCTTCGACCTCATCGGGCTCGTCGACGCCGACAACGGCGGCGACCTGCTCGGCCGGGTCAAGGCCCTGCGCCGCAAGCTCGCGATGGAGCTCGGCGTCGTCATCCCGCTCGTGCGGACCCGCGACAACCTCGACCTGCCCTCGCACACCTACGCGATCCGCGTCCACGGCGTCGAGGTCGCGCGCGGCGAGGCGCCGGCCGGGCACGTGCTCGTCATCGGCGACGCGATCAACCACCTCGACGGGACGCCCACGCGCGAGCCGGTGTTCGGCCTCGAGGCCAAGTGGGTCGGGGCGCACCTGCGCGGTCGCGCCGAGGCCCTCGACGGCACCGTCGTCGACCGCTCGTCGGTCATCACGACCCACCTCGCGGAGACGGTGCGCCGGCACGCCGCGGACCTGCTCGGCCGCGAGGACGTCAAGCTCCTCGTCGACGCGGTGCGCGCCACCCACCCGCAGGTCGTCGACGAGCTCACGCCGTCGCCGCTGTCCCTGGGCGAGGTGCAGCGCACCCTCAAGGGGCTGCTCGCCGAGGGCGTCAACATCCGCGACCTCGTCCGCATCTTCGAGGCGGTCTCGCTCCGGGCCCGGGTCTCGGCCGACCCGGACGGGCTCGTCGAGGCCGCGCGGCTCGCGCTCGGCCCGGCCATCGCCGCGGCGCACGCCGTCGGGGGCGACCTGCACGTGCTGACCTTCGAGCCGCGCCTCGAGCAGCGGCTCCTCGAGGCGCTGCGCCCGGGGGAGTCCGGCGCGCAGCTGCTCCTCGACCCGTTCCTCGCCGAGCAGCTCGTCACCGAGGCCGCGCGCGTGTCGAGGGCGGTGGAGGAGAAGGGCATCCAGCCGGTGCTCGTCTGCGCCCAGCCGCTGCGGCGGGCCGTGCGCCGCCTCATCGAGACCTCCGTGCCGCAGCTCGCGGTCCTCGCCTACCAGGAGCTCGGCGGCCACCTGCGGCTGACGACGGCCGGGGTCGTCGACGTCACGCCGGCCGGCGTCGAGCCGATGCAGGCGGTGGGCTGACGTGGGCCGTCGTGGCGGTGGTGGAGGCAAGGGCAAGGGCGGCACCTCGCCCGAGCGCTTCGGCTTCGGCGCGATGCTCGGCGTGCTGATGTTCGCCCCTGCCGCGGTGCTCGTGTGGCACGGCAACCTCTCCGTCAACGACGCGATCGTGCGCTTCGGGCTGGCGTGGACGGTCGCCGTCGTCGGGGTGGGGGTCGTGGTGTCAGCCCTCTCGGCCCCCGCGCCCCGTCCGGCGCCGACCGCAGCCGAGCCGACGCCGCCGCGGCGCGATCCCGAGGAGCCCGCCACCCCGGCCGTCGCCGAGGAGCCAGCCGCCTCCTGAGGGCAGCGGCGGCACATCGGGGACGACGTGCCGCCCGGCTAGAGTGTGTCGCCGTCCGCCTCCCGCGGACCCGCTGGCGTGGCGCAACCGGTAGCGCACCTGTCTTGTAAACAGGGGGTTGGGGGTTCGAGTCCCCCCGCCAGCTCCGTCTCGTGACCTTGTCATATGACCTCCCACCTGCGAAAATTCCATTGAGCGCGCTCATCATCGAGCGGACAGAGGTGGACAAGAGTGGACGGCACGAGCCAGAGATATGGCACACAGATGGCACGCGGGCGGCACGGTTCGAGCCTGTTCGAGGGGCCGGGACGTGGCCGGGCGTAGCGGCCGGCGAGGCTTCGGGCGCGTTCGCAAGCTTCCCTCGGGGCGCTGGCAGGCCAGCTATGTCGCCCCCGACCTGGTCCGGCTCAACGCCCCGTTGACGTTCCTCACCAAAGGGGATGCAGAGGGCTGGCTCGGGCTCGAACGTCAGCGCATCATCCTGGGGGAGTGGAAGCGCCCCGAGCCGCCGGCGCCGCCGCCATCCGTCGTCACGTTCTCCGACTACTCCGCGTCCTGGGTCGCCACCCGGGGCATCAAGCCCAAGACCCGCGAGGGCTACGAGCACCTCCTGACGCGCTACCTCCTGCCGACATTCGGTGAGCAGCCCCTGGCCGCCGTCAACCCCGCGGACGTTCGTGCCTGGTGGGGCTCGATGGACCCGAGTACCCCCACCGTCCGGGCGCGCTCGTACGCACTGCTCAAGGCCGTTCTCAACACCGCGCTTTCCGACGACTTGATCGCGTCGAACCCCTGTCGCATCCGCGGCGCGTCGAACACCACTCGCGCGCGGGAGGTGCGGCCGGCCACCGTCGAGGAGATCACGACCATCGTCGATGCGATGCCCGAGCGCTACCGTGCGCTGGTCCTCCTCGGAGCCTGGTGCGCCTTGCGGCTGGGCGAGCTGCTCGAGCTACGTCGCGGCGACGTCGACGTCCGAGCCGGCACCGTGCGAGTTGAACGAGCGGTGTCCCAGGTCCGCGGGCGACCGGTCATCGGAACTCCGAAGTCCAGTGCGGGAACTCGCACCGTCGCCATCCCTCCGCACGTGCTTCCGTCCATCGTCGAACACCTCGACTCGTTCACCGCGCGGGGCAAGGACTCGTTGCTCTTCCCCGGTGCCGACGGCACGTCGAGCCTCCAGCCGTCGACGCTGTACAAGCCCTGGCGTGCCGCACGCGAGGCCGCTGGACGACCGGATCTCCGACTGCACGACCTCCGCCACACGGGCGCCACGATGGCCGCGATGGCGGGAGCGACTCTGGCCGAGCTGCAGCAGCGGCTCGGCCACAGCAGTGTCAACGCAGCACTGCGCTACCAGCACGCGGCCCAGGGCCGGGATCGACAGATCGCCGATGCGCTCTCGCGCATGACGCAATCTCGCGAGTGAGCCTGTCCCTTACCCAGCACTTAGCCCCGCTCAGTCGCCGGAAGAGACTGACAATGCGTCTCTTCGCCCCGACAGCCACCAGATTGCGGGGCACTAATACCTCGCCTGGCGACCTCGCGCGGGGCCAGCGACCCCCGCCGCAGCCGTCGGCCACTACCTGGTTCATGATTCTCTGCGAGAGGCAACCGACCGGGATTTAGGCCCGTTACGGAACTGTCATTTGAGTCACGGCGAGGGCCCCTAGGCTGGGGTCATTCGTGCCTTCGTTTGGGCACAAGGGGCCACACTCGGTCTGCCACGGCGCCGCGTCCGTCACGATCCCGACGCGCCCGCATCTCTGGACAACGAGCGCTTTTGTGGGAGAGGCTGGCTCCGTCCCATTACGTGGTCAGTCCGGCTCGAGGCCGGTCCCGGTCTACGAGGTTTCCCATGGCCGTAACGACGCACAACTTGTTTCGGTTCGTCAATCTTCGCGGCACCGTCGCCGGAGCAGCCATCGAGCCCAGCCAGGACACGGAGTCCAGCGTCATGCTGGGACTGCTCGCGGGACGTTCACCCAGTCACCTCACGCCACAGGAGCAAAAGCAGATCCTGGCGTCCTACACCCCCATGACCCGAAAGACGCAGGCGGCGCTTGGGTTGTCCGTCGCCGCAGACCGCCTCTACCGCTCGAGATCCAGGTCGCCGTTAGGCCTGTCCGGCCTGACGGTCCAGATCAAGGGACGGAACACAACCTTGGCTCAGTTCGGCCGGTCCCCTGCACTGCTCCGCGAACAACGACTGGTCTACGACGCCTGGCTGTACGCCCGCGTGAGCGGTAGGCGTCGTGAAGATCTGGCGCGCCTACTGCGGGCGTCGGCCGTCTTGAGAGCACTCGACACGACCGACATAGGCTTCGTCAGCCGTGCCCTGACAGCGCCTGTCACGCTTCCTCCCGGGTGGCTGCCTTTTGTTCGACGTCGAGACGCCGCCCCGCCGCCCGCCCCCGCCTTGGTCGATGTGGCGACTCATCGGACGCAGCTGATGGCCCGCCGGGCCAAAGTCATCCGCCGGATCTCCGATCACGAGACCATTCAGCACACCGCTCATCAAGTGATGTCTGGGCTAGCCGCCACACCGTCTCAGCCTCCCGCAGGTCACCGCGTGCGCTCCTCGATGGTCGGCGGTCTGCTGGAGCGCGCAATGTCGCCAGGCGGGCCGGTGGTCCGCGCGACGCCCGTCAGGGCGGCGCCTGCACTCGACGGAGCGTTTTACGGTGACCTGGACGCGCGGCTGACGTCGGCGCAGCGCAAGACCCTGCGAAAAACTCTCTTGCGGACCGGCCTTCCCAAGCCGAACAGCTTTGGAGGGCTACTGGACGTCCTAGACCCTAGTCATCTCATCGACGAAGCCAACCAGCTCTGTTCGCAGATTCGGGCGCTTGACGCCGTGCCACAGCAGGATCTTCCCGCCGCCCCACCCGCGAACATCGCCAACCCACGTTCGACGGTCCGCGGGATTGGCTGGGGTGACCTCATCGTTGCGAGGGAGCAGCTCGTTGGTTATCAGGCTAGGGAGATCGCCCATGTCGAGAATGTTTTGGCGGGTGAGTCCAAAGGCCGGCGGCACCTGCGCAAGCAGCGGACTGAACAGGTCTTGGAGATCGATCGACTCGAGGAGACCCAGACCGAGCGCGATCAGCAGAGCACCGACCGCTTCGAGCTGCAGACCCAGAGCCAGAAGACCATTGAGAGCGACTTCAAGCTAGACGCCGGACTGAACACCAGCGGCCGCTACGGGCTGACCCGTGTCGAGACCAATCTCGACATTGGCGTGCATCAGTCCTCGTCCGAATCCCGGTCGTCGGCTCAGAACCTGGCTAAGGAGGTCGTTAATAGGGCGATCGAACGGACCCGCGAGGAGGTTCGCGAGCGACGACGCACCACGACCGTCGACGAGATCCGCGAGTTGAACCGGCACAGCATCGACAACACGACCACCGGCGTCCCGAATCCCGTCCCTGTGAGTGGCATCTACCTGTGGTTGGAGAAGCTGCACGAGGTTCAGCTTCGGCACTATGGCACCCGGCTCATGATCGAGTTCCACGTCTCCGAGCCGGGCGTCAGCCTGCTGGAGGGATGGGCCGCGAACGCCCACGAGTCGGAGCTGCCGCCATTCGATGTGGGTCCGACAGACGTCAACGAAGGGAACTACCTTTGCTTGGCCGAGCGCTACGCCGCCACCGAGGTCGAACCGCCCCCGCCGCTATACGTCGCCGTGGGATTCACCTTCGCTTCTACGCCCAGCGAGGACGTGAACGAGGACACCGCCGAGGACGTCGTGGCGGACAGCATCGCAGTGCCCGAGGGGTACCAGCCGGTGTGGGCGACGGCACTCATCAACGCCCACCCGGGGCACGCGGAGTTCTTTGACATCGAGGTGGCTGTGGCCGGACGCGAGCTGATCGCCTTCTCCGGGGTCAATGCCGACCACGAGAGTATCGTCCTTGACCCGCAATTCTGGCCCAACGGAGTGCCCATCACGGCCCGCGCGTTCGGCCACTTCGACAAGACGATGACTCTCCACGTCGTCCTGCGTTGCCTTCGGAGCCCCGAGGCACTGACCAAGTGGCGACTCCGGACCTGGAGTCACCTCCGCGCCGGCTACGAGCAGTTGCGCCAGCGCCAGGAACGTGCCGCCCAGATCGCCCAGGCCAACCAAACCCTGGGCGTCCAGATCACGGGCCGGCCAGAAGCAGACAACCGCACGCGGGAGAAGGACGAGCTCAAGAAGTGGTGCATCAAGGCGATGCGGGGCAAGCCATTCGACTTCGACCACGTCGTGTCATTTAGGGGATCCCAGGAACCTGACCCTGCCGCCTCCGCTTCCGATGCCCCCATCACCAGACTGTTCGAGGACGCCTTCGAGTGGGACCAGATGAACTACTTCCTCTACTCCTATTTCTGGAGTCGAAGGTCGACATGGTCGCTGCGCGCCCAGCAGCTCAGCGACGACCCGGCCCATCAGCGTTTCCTGACTTCCGGGGCCGCTCGGGTCATCGTGCCGGTCACCCCGGGATCTGAGGCTGCTGTGCTCTACTACCTCGACACGGATCCTGCGGCTGTGCCCGAGCAACAGCGGGTGCAGGGCCCAGTGATCGAGGGCGTGCCACCGTCGGAGACCTCGTTCGCGGGGCTTTGGATCGAGCTCCTCACCGACCGCCGTCAGGAAGTGGCTCGCGGCTCTGGGACTCTCTCGGTTACCAACGGCTCGACCAGTGTGACCATCAATAGCGACAGCACGTGGCATGCAGACCGGACCGACCTCGGTAGAGAAGTCTTCCTTAACGGCGACGTCTACACCGTGGTGGCTGCGTCAGACAGGGCGCTGACACTCGACCGTCCCTACGCCGGCTCAACCGCGGCCCGGGCGATGTACGCCGAAGGGTCGGTGCCCTACGGACCCTCCTGGGTCGCGACGGTGCCCACGTCGCTAACGGTTCTGGAGCCCAATCGACCCGCCCTGTCGACGTTGCCGTGAAGCTCGCGGCAGCAATCTCATGAGCCGCTCGCGCGGAAGGGCCGTGACGTCAGCGAAGTTGTCCACCGACGAGATCGTTGCCATGAAGCGGTTGCTGGATCGCCGAAAACTGGTGCGGCTCAATACGATCGACGTAGTGAGAGCTGGCATCGACTTCGCACGGACCCGTTACTTGGAGATCGAGCAGGCGATCACCAATCAGCGCATCAGCCAGTTGGCAGCCCCTCCTTCATTCCCCGAGATGGTCATCTACATCGCGATTGGAGGTCTCGTTGACCCCCTCGTCGCCGCCGGCCTTGAACGAGCGATGCGATTCGTCCTTAAGGACCACCTCAGTTTCGTCAAGGTGGCACTGCAGGGGACGGCAAAGCCGGAAGTCGTCGAGGAGTGGAGAACCTTCTTCAAGATCGGCGCCAACTACAAGATCAAGCAGCTGAACATCCCGAGCGAGCAGTTCCTCAACCCGGAGACCACCTGGGGCCGGCTCTACCGTTACGTGCCCCAATACGTCGGGAGCCGCCTCGACGAGGTTGTCCAGTTAGGACCGCCGAAGACGACCAGCCCCGTAGCGCCGTCTCAACCGGTCGCCCAGCTGCTCTTGGTGCTCGACCTCTGGGTCTCGTCCTGGGAGCGGACCGTCGACTTGCAATATCGCAACTTCGACCTGCTCCTGGATCGGGGCGACGGGGCCAAGCTGAAGGAGGAACTTGCAGACGCTGAGGACTCAGACTCCCGCTCTGATAGTGGACAGTCGGTCAGTGCTGACCGTCACGAACAGGCGGAGCGGTTCGGAAATCTCGTGCTACTGCTGCTGTTCGCTCAAGCACACCCCCAGCTCGGGACGCTCGAGAGGGTGGAGAACCCGGTCCTGCTACGACGGGACGGAAGCTTTGTCCACGAGCGCATTGTCAAGCAACCGCCCAGCAGTCGCGACGTCCTGCAGGTCGCCGTCGATCAGCTCGTGCATCCCCGAGCACCATGGCCGCAACCAACCTTTCGGGAGTGGGCCCTCCAGGACTACCCCCGTCACGCGGCCAGTCTCGAGTCGGATCCGCACTTCAAGGAGGACATCTTCGTGCGGGCGTCGATCGAGCTGATCCGCTGCTCGTCTGTCGCACTTCAGGAGGTCATGAACAGCCCGACCGGCAACACGGAACTACTGCGCACCCGCTGAACCTCGATGGCACCATCGCCGGGGCGCACCAATCTGGGTCCTGTCGCGGTCGGTTCCGGCGCATCGACATGCGTCTTAGCGCCGCCAGTCGACCGGCGGGTCGTCGCACACAGCCGACTGAGCAGTGAGGTTCGCGGCACGATGTGGCTGTGAACCTCTGGGACGTTGACCCGCTCAACGTGCGCCCGACCTTGGTCGAAGAGCGCCGGGACCTGCTCGCGCTCCTCGCCGTGTTGAGCCCCGATCAATGGACCGCCCCCACGGAAGTCCCTGGGTGGACGGTCAAGGACCTCGCGCTCCACATCCTCGATGACGACCTCGGCTGGCTCTCGCGGGGTCGCGACAGCGACTCCAGCAGTCTGCTCACCATCGAGGATCCCAGCGAGTTCGTCGACGCGCTCGCCGCGAAGAACCAGCGGTGGCTCGACGGCGCAGCCGGGCTCAGCCTTCCAGTAGTGGCCGGCCTCCTGGAATGGGCAGGCAACCAGATGGACGGCTACTACGCGACGCTAGACCTGGCCGGTGAAGGACGGGTCGCATGGGCCAGCGACGGGCCAGTCCCGATCTGGTTCGACATCGCACAAGACCTCACCGAACGCTGGGTCCACCAGATGCAGATGCGCGGTCCGCTCGATCTGGTGGGCGAGTACCGCGACGCCTACCTCCCACTCGTCCTGCGCACGTTGGCCTGGGCACTACCCCACCAGCTCACCCTCGAGGCGCCCACGAACACCACCGTCGATGTTGATCTCGGATCCGGCGGACGCTGGCACCTCGTCCGCCACCGCGCGTTCGCTGAGGCGATCGCAATCTGCGTCTATCCGCCGCGAGACGACCTAGCTCATCGCCGCATGAGCGGACGTCCTGGGTAATCATTCGGCCGGCGGCGCCCCTTCGCTGCTCGCGCGCTGGACCTGGCCCACCATCCAGGTCGCGATCGATGCGGTCACCGCACCCACCACCGCGATCCCGACGATCATCAGCGCGACGGCGACGAAACGGCCCTCGGTCGTGACCGGGTACCGGTCGCCGTAGCCCACGGTCGTGACGGTTGTTGAGGCCCACCAGAGGGCGTCACCGAAGGAGGTGATGTTCGCCGTGGGTGCGTTCTGTTCTGCGTCGAGCACAGCGATCGCGCCGAGGAAGACGGCCAAGATGGCGACGCCTGCGACGTATGTCGAAACCCGCCCGATCAACGAGCTTGCAGCTGAGCGATTGAGGACCCGCGCGAAGGCCAACAGCCTCAACAGCCGCAGCGGGCGCAGCATCGGTAGCACGATCAGCGCGACGTCGTACCAATGCCGGGCCACGTACTCTACGCGGTGTTCCGCGAGCCACACGCGCGCAGAGAAGTCCACCGCGAACGCTCCCCAGACCGTCCAGGACGCCACGGTGAGGAAGCTCCGCAGGTCTGAGTCCAGGCGCGGGTCCAATACTGGCCAGGCGTAGGCGAGGAGGAAGGCGACCGCCAGGAGCAGGAGAGGCACCTCTGCGCGGCGCTCCCATCGCTCCACCCGAGTCACATGGCCACGTTAGGCCGAACGACGGTTTCCCCGCATCAGTCCGGCGAAGTGCGGCTTGCGGCAGGAACGGGTGGATCGCTGTTATAGACGCGTCACTTCGCCGCCTGCTGACCGCCTGAAGTCGTGATGTTAGTGCGGTCCTTGCGACATGATCGGGCCTTGCCCCATTTCCTTGCCCAGGTGCTCCAGCGGCTGAGGTGCCACTTGACGGTGGGCTATCGGACCGCGAGCTCTCGCGAGTGCAGGACAAGCTCAGCTTCACCTTCGGCCCCGAGCATCGCGACCTTCTCCAGTCGGCAATGCCCGTAGGCAGGTCTTGGCCGGACTGGCGGAAAGATCCCGAGCACGAGTTGCGAGGACGCCTCGACTGGCCACTTGAAGGTGTCATCTTCGACGTACACAGCAACGTGGTTCTGGTCGGTCTTATCGGGACCTCGTCCTGATGGCAGTGACGACCGTGAACGCGAGGCGCCCACAACTTGCGCATGTTCCGAGGCGCGTCCCGCTGTTCTCGCGTCGTTGACTGACGTCAGATCCGCAGTTCGCGCCGAGCCCGGTCTTCTCGCTTCAGACCGACGTCATCTTCTACGGCGACAACCTGCTCGACCACGTCGCTCACGAGTTCGACGCCCCGCCCCTGCAACCTCCGACCGGACAAACGTGCCCTTCTGGTCCAGCCTGGCCCAAGGTGCCGAGAACCGTGATCTGTAGCGGCACCCTTGGTCGATCAAGTCGCAACACCACTCTCTGAGACCCAGTGCATTCCGCCGTGAGTCGAACTCCCTCTCACGCGGCGTGAGCGGACGTTGACCTGAATGATGCGACCGTTGGCTGCGGCTGATTCATGCTGTCGACCGTGGTGGACCCGGTGACTCAACGCGTGGTCATTGCAAGTGGCCGGTATCGAGCCTGTGTCATCGGACATCTGTTGCTGCTAGCGCTGTTGACGGACGGTGGCCTACTTGACCCTGACCCAAGTGCCGGCGATTCCGCATGGCCGGGCGTGTTCATCTTCATCTTGAGCACCTTGGCCGTGCTGGTAGGTCGCGCCGCTCGGCTTGGCTTGGTAATTGACGGGGAAGACGTCACGACTCGTGGCCTCTGCGTCAGCCGGCGAACGCCGACCTCAGATGTGCTGCAGGTCGAAGCGGTTGGATACAGCGGGCAGATGAACTGGTACGGGCACTCACGCTTCTTCCGAATGCTTCGACTTGACCTCCGCGATGGCCAGCGGGACGTGCCGATGGTTATTGCATTCGGCAGGCAGGCCCACCCGCTCCAGCAACGAGCCAACGCAGCGTTGAGCGAGGTCCGGATGGGGCAGGCGTGACCCAACGACGCGGCGTGGGTGATGCGCGCTCTGCGGCGAGCGCATGTCCGAGCTAGGGTGCTGGCCTACTCCTTGTGAGAGCGTCTGAACCATGTCGTGGCGACCTCCGGATGAGATCCTGGCGGAGACTCGTGACTCCCGCCTGGATCCTTACCGGGAGCGTGCCGCCACCCTCGGAGGCGGCGGGGACGTCGACGCCACGCTCTTCCTGCGCGTGGAGGTGTACTGGACGCAGGCCGCCGGTCACCTGTGGTGGCGGGGTTGGTCAAAGCCCTTCGAGGTTCCTCACGGCTACATGGTGTTTGCCGATGGCCGCTTCGATGACTGGCTCGTGGGGCGGGAGGAAATGGACGAGGACCTCGCCGACTGGTCCCAGAGCAGGCTGCGCTACGGCGGCGAACTGCTAGAAGTTGAATGGCTAGACGATGCGGCATCTCGCCACGTGCGCGACGAGGTCTTCAACCTCGGGCCCCCGATCTACTGAGCCCATGACCGCCAGTGTTGAACGCACCCGGCTGATCGCATCGCGTAATGACCTTTCGTGTCAGTGGACCTCTCGCGGAAGGAAGACAACGAAGTCGGCGTCGGCGACTGCACGTCGCCGCAGCTCGTCCGAGGGCGCGAACTGACTCGTCCGTGCCTTCGACAGGCCGTGCAGTCCGACCGCCTTCAGTGCCCGCATTGCTGCCGCTCGATCCGGAGAGTTCACGCCGATCTGCCAGTTGCGATCGTTGTCGTCATAGGCCGAGCACGCGAGAGTCATCCGACCATCCGCCTCGGGGCACCAACCAACGAACGCGACCTTGAGGCTCGGCGGCATGACATTGATCCCCTCCACGCGACGATTCTATTGACCGCCCGTACAAGTGACCGCTCATCGGCATGAGCGATGGCGTCGGACACGCTTTAGGTCATTTGAGGCGACGGTTGAGAGCGTCGATGAGTGTCGTCATCGCGGACGTCAGGGAGCCGAGGTCTCGGTCGTAGATGCGGCCGGTGTCGAGCCGCAATGACAGCTCGAAGAGGATCTCGGCGTAGTCCGAGGACGCTCTGGGACGAGACTCTGCGGCCATCTCGACGCGCACCTGCTCGACGACCCGTTGGGTCTTGACGACCTCCACGACTCGCTCCACGACGTCGACGGCGCACAGGCCGGCGGCGGCGGCGCGGCGTTGCTCCCACGCGCGGTGTCGGCAGGTGTCGGAGCACCACTTCGGGATGCGGCCGCGGGCCGGCACCGGGAAGTCGGTGCCGCACCAGTTGCAGCTAAGGGTGCTCGGGCGTTCGACCTTTCGGCGATGGCTAGGAGGCCGAACCGGGGCCTGACTTGAGGGGTGTGGTGACGGCTCTGTCGGCGGCTCGCCGAGGTTCAAGAGGGTCAGCTGGTCCACCCCGGGACGGCCCTGGATGTGCCGCGCTGATCTGCTCGAGCGTGTCGTTGCCATGACTCCGAAGGCATGTACCTCCCCGGCGGGTGGACCTGTCGCAGATCGTCACAACGACCGAGGCGACCGAGAATGCATGAGGTGTGCCGTGGATGGGTTGGTGGGATCTTGCCTAGCTCGAGGACAGCCCTTCGCGTTCGACGGTGGCTGTGTCGGTCGGGTCGTGGATCGGTGTCCGTGAGCAGGTGGTGGCAGGGCATCGGAAGGGGTCCGGGCGGCTGGTGCACTGAGTGGCCGCGGCGGACGGCCGTTCGACCGATCGGGTGACGGTCAGGTCAGGGTGCGACGCTCGGCGCGCTCGACGACGAGGCGCGCAGCCTCACCGACGGTGAGGCCCTCGCTCCGGCCGAGTTCGACGAGCGCGTCGTAGGCCGACTCGGGGTCGAGGGAACGCACGTATCCCAGCGCTCCCTTGGCCTGCTCGACCACCACCCGGTCCTCGAGCGCGTGAGCGACGGCACGGCCGAGGGCGTCGTCGGGCAGCGCGCCCTTGCTGAGGATGAGCAGCGTCGCGGCGTCGGCCAGGGCTCGGGTGTGCTCCGCGACGTCGGCCGGCTCGGCCGTCGCGTCAACCCAGAACAGGTTCAAGCCTCCGAAGGCCGTGTCACGCCAGGTGAGGGGAAGGGCGTGGACGACCTCGAAGCCGGCCTCGACGACCCGGCGGCCGGTCTGCGGCCAGCGTCCGATGAGGTCCTCGCGCCCACGTCCGACGACGGGCCGCCCCGTCTCGATCGCGTCGAGGCAGGGTCCCTCTTGCGCCTGGAGCTGGGCGAGCTCAAGGTCTGTGGCCCGGTGGGACGTGGCGACGAGCAGCTCGGCGGTGCCGCCCTCCATCCGCACGAGGATGCCTCCGGCCTGTGCCCCCACGGCGTCGACGGTCCGGGACAGGAGGGCGGCCAACGGGCCGATGGTGTCGTCGTGAGCGTCGACCATCGCCGCCGTCGACGACTGCAGGACCGCAGCCAGCGTCGTGTCGGTCATGTCGTGCCCTCCTCCAGCTCGTCGGAGAGGACGAGCCGTTGTTCGATGATGTCACGCGCGGTCTCTGCGAGGCTTGTCCCGCGGACGTAGGCGTGAGCCCTGATCAGGGCCAGGGCGTCGGCGGCCCGAACACCCAGCTGGGCCATGACGAAGCCCACACCTTGGTGCACGGAGGAGCGCCGAGCCCATGAGTTGACGACGGCGCCGCCCTCCTCCTGGGCTTGCTTGACGAGGGCGGCGCCGATCACGCCGGCCACGACTCGGGCGGTCAGCGGGTCCAGTCCTGTTGTGCGACCCCGCTCCCAGAGCGTCAGGACGCCGAGCGTGGTGCCGGCCACCGTCATCGGGACGGCGTGGACGATGACGGCGTGACCGTCGTCGACGCCGGTGAGGTCGAGCAAGGGCCATCCGAGCGGCCGCTGACCGCCCGGCTCCACCACGGCGTACCGGTAGTCGGCGGCCGAGTACGCGTCGGCGCTGGGGCCCTGTTGGACGACCTCCTGGCGGGCTTCGATCTCGTTCGCGGTCGCGTCGGTGCTCGACAGGGTCAGCCGCTCGGCGTCGGTGTAGGCAAGGGTGATCGCGCCGCCATCGCAGCCCAACAAGTCTGTTGCTGCCCGGCACAGGCGGTCGCTCAGGGGCGTACGACCGTGGCCGTCGGAGATGCTCCGGCCGAGCCGCCGCAGGATCCTGCCGAGGTCGTGGGCGCTCGACTCCTCACCGGTCACGGCGGGTCCTCGGCGTCCGTGGTCGCGGGCTCACCCGCAACGTCTACCCCGTGCCGCGAGCCGGACACCTCATCGTTCCCGGCGCGCCGTCAGGTGCTCATCGTGGCGCGTCTCGACACCGGGGGCGAGCGGGCCATGACGTGGCGCGCGAAAGGGCCGAAGCGCGGCTCAGCGGCTGCGTCGGTGGCGCTCGCGGGGCAACCGATCCGGGGCATCGGGGAGTGACCCGGTGTCGGTGACCTCGCTCGCCACGTCGCGCAGCTTGGCGTTGAGGGCCATGCTCACGTCGCGCAGCAGCCCGGTTGCGCGAGCTCCGGCCGGGTGACGACGTCGAGGTCGAACGCAATGACGGCACCGTCCTCACCTTCACCGTCCGTCGGCTCGAGAGCTTCGCCAAAGACGACTTCCCGACCGCGCGCGTCTACGGCCCCGCCCCCGGCCCGGTGCTGCGTCTCATCACCTGCAGCGGCGACATCGACCCCGTGAGCGGGCACTACCTCGACAACACCGTCGTCTTTGCCTCCTGAGCGCTCACCCGGGCCACCGGGGGTACGGTGGAGATGACCGTGCAGGTGCGCCGCAACGTGCTGACGTGACATGACCTGGAGGCGCGCGGACATCCCACAGGCATGCGTCGAGGAGGGCATCAGGGTGCACGATGTCGACGACTACCCGGTGCTGCTGTTGCGGTCCGAGGAAGCTCGAGGCTCTGGCTTCGTCTGGGTTCGAGCAGCCGGCGACGGTCTCGGCGTGGTGACCAGCGTGCCGACCCCCGACTCCCCGCTACGGTTCGGCGACCTCGTCGGGCACCGCCAGGAACGGGTGGAGGTACTGCGCAGGCATGGCGTCGTGGTTAGTGGCCGACAGCAGACCGTCCGGGTGGAGCGGTCCGGGATCGCGACGTGGGGAGTGACGGTTCTCGGCGCGTCGGAGACCGACCTGGACCACCTCGGTGACCTGGCCCTAGCCCGAGGGTTGGGGGCCGACGTCTGGGACGAGAGCGGGGCGATGAGTGACGCCCACGCCCCGACGCCCGGGGCGCGGATTCCGGCTGGACGTCCAACCCAGGCCGGCGTGACGCTGGGCTTGGCGGGTTCTCGGCAGGACGTGGAAGCGTTGATGTCCGACTTCGCGCACGATCGTCGCTACATCAGCTGCCTCGACCTGCAGGAGGTCCTGACGGAGGCCGACGAGGTTTAGGCCTTCAAGCTGACCGGCGGCGTGCTCGCGGCCGTCGCTTGCAGGCCTGCGCGGGGGACCAGGACGAGACATGCAGCGACGCTGAGATGGCACGGGCATGGCACGCGAAGGTCACTGTGCCGTCGCCTGTCGGCATATCCGCAGGTCAGCGCGGGTGAGGCGCGATCCGGGCGGTGACTTGTAAGTGGGCGGTGGGCGCACCGGGTTAGCCACGGTGTCTCGATGATTGACCCCCAACTGCCGGTCTCTCGTTGTCGAAACCGCTGCTGCAGACGACGGCCGAGGACCGGGATGTGGCACGACGTGATGGCAAAGGGCTTCTAGCTCGTCCAGCGCCGCAAACAGGGTGCTGGTCGAGCAGGGGATGGGTGGCGATGTCGTCTATGTGTCGTCGAAAGAACTCGGTTTTCGCCGGGCCGAACAACATCGCATATGCCGCGACCAAGGCCGACCAGGCCCACCAGGTACGCCTCCTGGCGGCAGAGCTGAGAGAGTACGGCGGCAAGGTGAAGGCATCAACCTCGACGGGCTGGTGCAGGGCTCCGGCATCTTCGCCGGCGAGGGGCGCCGAGCGGTCCAAGGTGTACGGGGTGGAGGAGGCCAAGCTCGGGCGGTTCGACGCCCAGCGGACCATCCTCAAGCGGGAGGTGCTTGCCCGAGCACTGCGCGAACGCGGTATTCCACTTCGTCGGACCCGACCTGACCGACACCCCCTGCGCGGCAAGGACGTCACGAAGACCCGGTGACCTCACCCACCGACGCCGCGTCCGAGAAAGGTTGGGGGCCGCCGGGCCCGCAGCCGTCCGCCGGCCGCCGTGAATGTGTCCTCGAGGAGGCTGAGGTGCTCGTCCATGACGATCTCGATGGTGTCGTGGTCTCCCTCGACGATCGCCGCAAGAGTCCGTCGGTGGACGTCGAGGGACTGCTCGGGGTCGTAGGACTCGGTCATCGAGATATCCCGCAGGATCCGCAGCTCACGCTGGAGCAACCGGGTGTGCGCGAGGATGGAGGAGTTGTGGGTGGCCCGGCCCAAGAGGAAGTGGAAGCGGGCGTCGGCGTCGTTGAACCGGACGCGGTCCTCAGCCAGGTCGGCCTGCCGGTCGATCGAGGCGGCGAGGTCGTCGACGTCCCGGTCGGTCATGTAGAGGGCGGCGAGCTGCGCCACCCGCGGTTCGATGACCCGCCGTGCCTCGAGGGTCGAGGCCATCTCGTCGAAGGCGGCCGGGCGGCCGACGCCGAAGAGGTCGGGCGGGATCACGTCGCTGACGACCTGGGTTCCCTTGGCCGGGCTGTCGCCGGCGAGTAGGAGGCCGGCCTCCGAGAGGCGTTGCAGCGCCTGGCGGATGGTGGGGCGGCTGAGCTGGGTCTGGGCGGCGATGGCCCGCTCGGGCGGAAGGCGGTCGCCGGGAACGAGATCCCCGGCGTGGATCATCTCGGCGATCTGGGCGATCACGTCCTCGGCGGCGCGGCGCGTCTTGACCGGGTGGAAGACGGTGCGCTGGTCGGACATGCGCCCAGCCTATTGGTCATCGATGCTCCGGTGCCGTTGACCTAGGTGAAGAGGAGCAGCCAATCTTGGTAAGAACTCTTGACCATGAACGCCGACGTCGCTACGTTCGTCCCACCGCGATTCGCGCGAGCCCCAGGAGCGTCCGTGTGCACAGTCCTCCCCACCGGTCCCGACCACACCCTGCCGCCGGCGTCGAGCGAGCCGACCGACCCCGGACCGGACCCGGAACTGGTGCCGACCGCGCTCTTCGCCGGAGACGGTGTGCGGGTCTCCGAGAGTCCATGGGGTCCGGATGACCATGTAGGGCGGATTAACTGGATGACGGACGCGTCGCGCGCGGAGCTCATCGGACGGATGGACGCGCGCGCGATGTTTGACCTCTCGGTGGAGCACTTCGTGGGGATGCCGACGTGGACGGCCGCCGGCGACCCCTCGTTCCAGATGTACGCGACCCACACCCCGGGCGGCTCGCCGGTTGACAACCTCTCGGGTGCGGGGCAGAACGTGCATGCCAAGTACAGCTACTTCGGGGACTCCATCTCGATGTACACGCACTCCGGAACCCACATGGACCTCCTCAACCACCTCGGCTTCTATGGACTGTTCTGGAACGGGTGGACCCCGGCAAAGAACCTCGGGAGCCGGTGCTGGACGGTCGGCGGGCCGGAGCACTACCCCCCGGTCGTCGCGCGTGCGGTGCTGCTTGACATCGCCGCCGTTCACGCCGTGCAGTGCCTCCCCGACGGCTACGCCATCACCCCGGCCGACCTCGTCGCCGCCCAGCGGCACCACGGGGCGCAGCTGCGGCGCGGCGACATCGCCCTCATCCGGACCGGGAGGATGTCGCGCTGGCCGGATGCCTCCGGCTACATGGAAAACTCCCCGGGCATCGGGCTGGCGGCTGCCAGGTACCTTGCCGAGGAGGTCGGGGTCATGTGCGTGGGAGCCGACACGATCGGTGTCGAGGTCATCCCCCACGAGGAGCCGGACACCTTCCTGCCCGTGCACTGCTACTTCTACGCCACCGCGGGAGTGCAGATCATCGAGAACGTCTGGCTCGAGGAGGTCGCCGCCGCCGGCCAGCGCACGTTCGCCTTCCTCGCCTTCCCCCTGAAGATCCGCGGGTCCTCCGCCGGACTGATACGACCGGTGGCCTGCCCGCTGCCCTGACCCCCGCTGCACCCCACGCGTCCGACCCGGTCGCGTGACCTGCCGTGCCCGAAGGAGACCGACATGACCGAGGACGTCCAATCACCCCGCACCGCCCCACCGACGTCGGCGCCGTCCGATGCCCTGATCACGACCGAGGGGCTGCAGCACGACTACACCTCTGCCGAGAACGGCATCGTCCCTCTCGCCGAGCGCAAGCCGCTGTTCCACTTCGCGGCGCTGTGGCTCACGCTCGAGTCGGGTTTCACCTACATCGTGCCCGGCATCGCCCTGCACTCGGCCGGCTTCTCGCTGCTGGCCACGGTCGGCATGCTCCTGCTCGGGATGGCCCTCTATTTGGCCTACGGCATGGCCGCTGCCCACCTCGGAGCCCGGACCGGTCAGACCGTTGCTCTGCTGTCGCGCTCCGTGCTGGGCTCGGTCGGGTCGGGGGTGGTCTCCGTCGTCCTGATCTTCACCCAGACCGGGTGGGCGGGCTTCCAGGCCTACTTCACGATCACCCTCCTCGACGGGCTGTTCGGGTGGGACCTCGGCGCCACGACCACGATGGCCTGGGCCTGCGTGGCCGCCGTCCTCATGGTCGTCAACAACGTCGTCGGTTTCCAGGGCATCGCCGTCTTCGCGCGCCGCATCGTCACCCCGATCCTCCTGGCTTGGACCGTGTACCTCGTGCTCAAGGGCATCGTGACCGACGGAGGCCAGCTGACCGGGACCCCTCCCGAGGTGGCCCCGCTCGCGGTGGGCCCCGCCATCGCGCTGATCATCGGCACCGCTATCTGGGGCGCCGAGGCGGACATCTGGCGCTACTCACCCCCGCGCCCTCGCGTCTACCTCGTCTCCTACGGCTTCGCGTTCCTCGCCGGGGTCACAGTCTCGGGCATCGGCGGGTGGATCGCCGCCGAACTCGTCACCCGGGAGAACCCCGAGGCCTCCACCGCGCTCGGCGACCTGCTGCCCTGGATGACCGACTACTCCCTCTTCGGCCTGAGCATCCTCATGGCCGTCATCGTCGTCGTCGTCCAGGTTTCCCTCAACGACGGCAACTACTACGAGTCCATCAACGCCATCCAGAACCTGCTCTCCCACGTGCGCGGCTGGTCGCGCTACTACGCCTGCGCCCTCGTCGCCGTGCTGGGCGTCCTCGCCACGCTCTACATCAACAGCGGCTCGAACCTCGACGGCTTCGCCAAGATCGCCACGCTCGGCGCGATCGGCTCACCCTGCGCCACCATCATCATGGCGACGGACCACTTCGTCCTCCCCAGACTGCTCGGGATCTCCCGGCCGCTCGTCACCGTTCCTACCTGGACCCAGTCCGCGCGGATCAACCTCCCCGGGCTACTCGCCCTCGTCCTCGCAGTGTCCTACGGAGTCGTCACCACGGGCGTCTTCAACTCCTTCACCCAGCCCTCGTGGTACTGGGCGGACGTCGGCATCGCAGCCCTCGAGACGTGGGTCCTGGCCGCCCTCCTGTACGTCCTCGGTGCGCTCCTGTCCCAGCGAGGCGGACGCGACCGCACGCAGACGCTGCTCGGCTTTCCGGCCTTCTCCCGCGGCGTGGAGCACCCGGCGCGTCCCGTCGACGTCGTTGAGCCGTGACGAACCCGGCCCTCCCGGGGCCCGCGGTGGTCGTCGGGGCCGGCGTGGTCGGGTGCTCGATCGCCCTCAGTCTGAGCCGGCAGGGCTACGCCGTCACCGTGGTGGACCGCGGCCCGCAGCCCGGGTCGGCCACGACGAGCTCGTCCTCGGCCGTGGTCCGCTTCCACTACACCCACCGGACGGCGGTCGCCCTGGCCCTGGAGTCGGCCTTAATGTGGAAGGACTGGTCGGGCGTCGTCGGGCCCGTCGGCGACCTCGCCAGGTTCTACGAGGTCGGAGCCCTCGTCTACGACTCGCCCCTCCTGCGCCTCGACACTCTCGAGCGGCTCTTCGACGAGGTCGGCGTCGTCTGGCAGCGGTGGGACCCGCAGGCTTCCCGCGCCGCGGTCCCGGCGCTCGATCCCGGACACTTCGGACCTCCGGTGCCCGTCGACACCGACGAGTTCTTCGCCGACGCCGACGGGGAGTTGGCGTGCCTGTTCACCCCCCAGGGCGGCTTCATCGACGACCCGCAGCTGGCCACCGCCAACCTGGCGGACGCCGCCCGGGCCGCAGGGGCGGGCTTCGTCTTCCGCGACTCCGTGGTCGCGGTCCCGGGAACGGGGCCGGTGGAGTGCGTGGAGCTCGAGTCGGGACGGTCGCTGCCTGCGGAGGTCGTGGTCAACGCCGCGGGACCGTGGAGCGCCCGGATGTGCGAGATCGCCGGCGTCCTCGACGAGATCACGGTTCCTACGCGCCCGCTGCGCCAGGAGGTCCACGTCATCGAGGCGCCCGACGGGTTCGCAGTGGGCCACGGTGGGGTCTGCGTTACCGACGCAGACCTCGGAACCTACTTCCGCCCCCACCCCGGCGGGACCCTCCTGGTCGGCGGTCTGGAGCCGGCCTGCGACCCCCTCGAGTGGATCGAGGACCTCGAGGACTACCCCACGACCGTGACCCGAATCGGCTACGAACGCAACGTGCACCGCATGGCTCGGCGCCTCCCGGACGCCGCGGTGCCGCCCCGACCGGTCGGGCTGGCCTCCGCCTACGACGTCACCCCCGACTGGGTCCCCGTCTACGACAAGACCTCACGAGCGGGGTTCTTCCTCGCCATCGGCACGAGCGGGAATCAGTTCAAGAACGCCCCGATGATCGGGGCCGTGATCGCTGCCTTGGTCGACGCCGAGCGCAACGGGCGCGACCACGACGTCGATCCGGTGCGGCTGGCTCTTCCTCGGCTCGGGCTCGACGTGGACCTCGGCTATTACTCGCGACGCCGGACCCCGCACGCCGGGACCGGATCAGTCGTGGGCTGATTTCGATGAGCAGGAGAGCCCGGGCGACGGGCCAGATCTGCCACTCGTACGCAGTTCGGCCGAACCGTCCGAAGCCGAGCTGGGCGTCCTGCTCGACACTCCCGCGTTTAGCGAGAGTACGGGTGCACGCGCCGGGGGCACGTCGTCGTGTTCCTTTGAGGACGAACGCCCGACCTCACCGTCTCGGTCGCCATCGCCGTCGTCGAGATTGGGACCGTCCCCGCCGCGTCAGTGTCCGGACGTGGACACGAACTGCGCGGCAATGGCTCGGGATGCCGTCACGCATCGTCAGGAGGGCCCCAGCCGACGTTTTAGGGTTGAGAAGGAGCAGGTCTGGGTTGGATGAATGCGTATCGGGACAACTCGCACGACGTCCACGCCGCCGGGAGGCGCCGCGTGGACGTCGGGCAACTGGCTGCGGGCGGGGCCCTCCGCGAGCGCGTCTACGGCCCCGGCGTCGCGACGCGTTATGCCCCAGTTCTGCCCGCGGTCGAGAAATGCCAAGGGCTCTGACCGCATGTCCGCTGGTCAGAGCCCTTGCCACTGCTGTCGGGGTGACAGGATTTGAACCTGCGGCCTCGTCGTCCCGAACGACGCGCGCTACCAAGCTGCGCCACACCCCGTGGCATGTCGCCGAGGCCGGAGGCCGCAGCGACACCCGAGGATAGCCGACCGGCCCCGGCCTCCCGAAATCGGTCCGTCGAACGCCTCGCAGCGCCTCAGGCGGGGCCGTCGTGGTCCTGCGCGACGAGAGTCAGCAGCGTCGCCTCCGGGCGGCAGGCGAAGCGCGCCGGCGCGTAGGGCGAGGTGCCGAGGCCGGCCGACACGTGCAGCCAGGCAGCGTCGCGCGGCGCGTCGGACCCCACCGCGCCGCCCGCGCCGGGCCACCAGCGCGAGACCCCCTTGGCGCGCCCGGTGTCGAGGTCGCAGTTCGTGACGAGCGCGCCGTACAGGGGCACTGCCAGCTGCCCGCCGTGCGTGTGCCCGGCGAGCACCAGCCCGGCGCCGTCGGCCACCATCGCGTCGAGGATGCGCTGGTAGGGCGCGTGCACGAGGCCCATCGTCAGGGCCACGTCGTCGCGGGCGGGGCCGGCGACCTCGTGGTAGCGGTCGAAGTCGACGTGCGGGTCGTCGACGCCGACCAGCTCGACCCGCTGCCCACCCATCTCGACCACGGTCCGGGCGTTGTCGAGGTCCGCCCAGCCGCCCGCGCGCAGCCCCTCGACGAGCTCGCCGACCGGCAGGTGGCCCCGGCTGCGGGGCGCCTTCGCGTAGCCGGGCGTCAGGTAGCGCGCCGGGTTCTTCGGCACCGGTGCGAAGTAGTCGTTCGAGCCGAGGACGAACGCGCCGGGCACCTCGAGCAGCGGCTCCATCGCCCGCAGCAGCGGCCCGACGGCCTCGACGTGGGCGAGGTTGTCGCCGGAGTTGACGACGAAGTCGGGGCGCAGACCGGCGAGCGAGCGGACCCACTCGATCTTCTTGTCCTGCCCGGGCGTCAGGTGCAGGTCGGACACCTGGAGGATGCGCACCGGCGCCGACCCGGCCGGGAGCACCGGCACGGCGAAGCGGCGCAGGGTGAACCAGGTCCGCTCGACGAGGGCCGCGTACGCGACGGCGGCGGCGCCGGCGCCCACGAGGCCACCGACGGTGCGCAGGGCGGTACGGGCGAGCGGGTCCATCCGGCCATCCTCGCAAACGCGGTGCGCTCCCGAGGAATCCCGGGTGCCCGGTCAGCGGCGTTCCGACGGGCGGACGACACGAACCGGCGACCGGGCCGGGACCTGCGCACGGACTCCGGCCTCGTGGCCCCTGCGTGTCGTCGGTCGGACCGAGGGCGCCCGACCGGGCCGGAGCCACCAGGGCGCTCCCGAAGAATCCCGGGTGCCCGGCCCGCGGGCCGGGTGCGAGACTGGCGCCATGAACGACTCCGGTCTCAAGGCCCGCCTCCAGAGCGACCTGCACGACGCGATGCGGGCCCGCGACAAGGTGCGCTCCTCCACGCTGCGGATGGCGCTGACCTCCGTGACGACCGCCGAGGTCGCCGGCGACGAGGCCCGCGAGCTCGGCGACGACGAGGTGCTCAAGGTCCTCGCCAAGGAGGCCAAGAAGCGCAAGGAGGCGGCCGCCGCCTTCCGCGACGCGCAGCGCCCCGAGCTCGCCGAGTCCGAGGAGGCCGAGCTGGCCGTCCTCGAGGCCTACCTGCCGGCCCAGCTCGGCGACGACGAGCTGCGCGCCATCGTCGAGCGGGCGCTCGCGTCCACCGGCGCCACCGGCCCGGCCGACATGGGCCGGGTCATGAAGGCCGCCCAGGGCGAGGTCGCCGGGCGCGCCGACGGCGGCCGGGTCGCGGCCGTCGTCAAAGCCGCGCTGACCACCCGCTGAGCCACCGCCCGCCCACGCACGACGAAGGGCCCCGTCCACCACGGACGGGGCCCTTCGTCGTGCGCGGTGCTCAGCCGCGCGGTGGTGGCGTGGTGCCACCCTTGCCCTTGCCGCCGCGACCCCTGGTCGGGGGCTGCGTGGTCTGGGGCTTGGGCTGGGCGACCGCCTGCCCGGAGGAGATGTAGAGCGTCACCGTCTGGCCGGGCAGGGCCGAGCCGGAGGGTGAGGTGCCCCCGACCGTGCCCTGCGGGGCGTTGCTCGCGATGCTCGGGCCGACCTGGCTCGAGAAGCCGGCGTCCTTGAGCATCTGGGCGGCCTCGCCGGGGCTCCGGCCGAAGACGTTCGGCAGGTCCTGGAGGTTGCCGCGCTGGGCCTTCTGGCTGGGGGCCGGGAACTGCTCGACGGGCATGCCCTCGGACATCTTCTTCATCGCGCTCGCCCACACGGGGGCCGAGACGGTGCCACCGAAGACGTCACCGAAGCAGCCGTAGGAGCCGAAGCACTTGCCGTTGAGCGAGTAAAGCTTGCGGTTCTTGTCGGTGACGATGACGTTGCCGATCCACACCGCGGTGGCGAGCTGCCGGGTGTACCCGACGAACCACGCCTGGTTGTGCTTCTCGGTGGTGCCCGTCTTGCCGGCCGCGGGGCGGGTGTCGACGTTCCAGTTGTTGTCGGCGGTGCCGCCCGGCCGCAGGGTCCCCTTGAGGAGGAAGGTCGCCGCGTTGGCGGTGTCCTTGCTGATGACCTGCTTGCAGGACATCTTGGGGATCTTGATCTCCTTGCGGTCCGGCGTCGTGATCGACACGATCGGGCTCGGCTCGCAGTACTTGCCGTCGGCGGCGAGGGTGGCGTAGGCGCTCGCGAGGTCGAGCGGCGTGGTCGTGCCGGAGCCGAGGGTGGCGTTGGAGATCGTGCGGGCGAAGTCCTTGCCGTCGGCCTGGTGGACACCCATCTTCTTCATCGTGTCCAGGACGTTGCACGACCCGACCTCGATGGTCAGCTGGGCGGCCCAGGTGTTGATCGACTTCGAGATGCCCTCGGCGAGGGTCATCTGCCGACCGCCGATGGCATAGTCGTTGCCGACCTTCCACGGCTCGTTCGAGCCGCACTCGGCGCCGACGACCTTCGGGCCCTGGAAGACGTGGTCCTGCTTGTTGCTGGCGAACGGCACGTTGATGGTGGAGTTCATCGGCATGCCCTGCTCGAGGGCGGTCACGAGCCCGAACATCTTGGCGGTCGAGCCGAACTGGTACCCGAAGGGGCCGCCGCCGTAGACCTGGTCGACGTTCCAGTTGGTCTGGTTCTTCTCGAAGTTCGCCGCCTGGCCCATCGCGAGGACCTTGCCGGTGCCGGGCTCGACGACGGTCATCGCGCCGCCGAGGTTGCTCTTGTTGCCGATCGGCACGGCCTTGGTGATCTCGGCCTGCGCGATCTTCTGCAGCCGCGGGTCGAGCGTGGTGCGGATGGTCAGGCCGCCCTGGTTGATCCGCTTGAGCCGCTCCTCCGGCGTCTTGCCGAGCACCGCCATCTGCGGTGACTTCTGGAGGTAGGCCATGACGTACGCGCAGAAGTACGGCTGGGACGAGCGGTGGCAGACGCCCTTGACCGGCGTCTTCTTGATCATCTTCTTGACCGGCAGCTTCTTGGCGGCGGCGACGTCCTTGGCCGAGGCCATCCCCAGCTGCTCCATGCGGGTGAGGACGATGTCGCGGCGGGCCTGGGCCTGCTTGGGGTTGATGATCGGGTTGTACGCGGTGGGCTGCTGGACGATGCCGGCGAGCAGTGCCGACTGCGCCAGGTTCAGCTTGCTGGCGTGGACGCCGAAGTAGTTGAGGGCGGCCGCCTCGACGCCGTAGGCCTGGTCGCCGTAGTAGACGAGGTTGAGGTAGCCAGTGAGGATCTGGTCCTTGGTGAAGTTCTCCTCGACGTTGATCGCGTACTTGAGCTCCTGCACCTTGCGGGCGTAGCTCTTGCGCGTCGCGGCCGCGGCGGCCTCCTTGTCGCCGGCGCGCAGCGCCTGCTCCTGCAGGGTGATCTTCACGTACTGCTGGGTGAGGGTCGAGGCGCCCTGCGGGTCGCCGCCCTGGAGGTTGGAGACGAGCGCGCGCGTGAAGCCGCGCGGGTCGAGGCCGCCGTGCTCGTAGAACCGCGCGTCCTCGATGGCGATCTGCGCGTTCCGCATGTTCTTCGAGATCTTGTTCAGCGGCATGATGATGCGGTTCTCGTCGTACGGGTTCGCGATCACCTTGTTGCTGGCGTCGACGATCTTCGACTGCTGGGCCAGCGGCGAGATGGTGAACTCGCTCGGCAGGTCGTTGAAGAAGTCGACCCCGCTCTTGGCCGCCTGGCCGCTCGCCCCGATGGCCGGGACCGCGATCCCGGCGACGAGCAGACCGGCAACCGTGCTCAGGACCACGAATCCGAGGAGGAGCCTGAGCACGGCGGGGATGTTCTGGGCGCGACCGTCCATGCCCGACAGGGTAACCCCGGGACCTGACGATGCCGCTCTCCGCGCGTGGCGGCGGACACGCGGGCGTGCGTGGTGCACCTGCGGATCCCGCTCATCGGCCGTTCGACCCCGGGGTCGTCCGTTCGGCCACCCGCCCGACCCGCTCGGACGATAGCCGCTGGTCACGCCTGTTGCCTACGGTTTCCGTACGTCCTCACCCGAGCCGGGGCCGGGGACATCCAGAGAAGCGGAACGAGGTGGACATGAGCATCTCCCCAGCGGAGCAGAGCACCGACGGGCAGTGGGTCACGGAGTGGGCGCCCCTCGGGCGCTGCGCCGGCAGCGACCCGGATGCGCTCTTCGTCCAGGGCAAGGCGCAGCGCGCCGCGAAGGTCGTGTGCAAGGGGTGCCCGGTCGTCGCCGAGTGCCTCGCCGACGCGCTCGACAACCGCACGGAGTTCGGTGTCTGGGGAGGGATGACCGAACGAGAGCGGCGTGCACTGCTGCGCCGACGCCCTGACGTGCGGTCGTGGACGGCTCTGCTGTCGACGGCCAAGGCCCGTGGCGCCGAGGGCGCCATCGCCTGACCCCCCGATCTCCCCGGAGGGGCCGACCACCCCCTGCACCGCGCGCGGCACCCCTGCAGCCACGCTCGGACCCGGTCGGCCCCACCGGGGGTCTCACCAGGAAGGCCCGGACCACACGGTCCGGGCCTTCGTGCGTGCGCATTGGGCGCGGGCTACACCGCAGTACTGGTCGTGATCGCAGCACCTACTGCGCCGTAGCCCGGGTCGTGGGTCGCGACGTCAGCCGGTGGCGAGCGCGGCGCCGACGGCGCGCAGGCCCTCGAGGTCGTGGACGTCGGTGGCGGCGGCGGGGACGGTCGAGACCGCGACGCCGGGGTGGGCGGCGACGAACCGCTTCACGTGTCCCTCGTGCCGGGTCGCGGCCTCGGCGAGCGAGGCGTGCAGGCGCAGCAGGGCGGGCGTGAGCGCCGGGCCGGGTGCGGTGGTGTCGGCGTCGTCGGCGCGGTCCTCGAGCTGCTCGGCGGCGGCGGAGGCCCGCGACCCGCTGAGCCCCGGGGCCGCGAGGGTCTGCATCCGGTTGACGACGACGCCGGCGAGCGGCATCCCCTCGGCCTCGAGGCGCTCGACGAAGTAGGTGGCCTCGCGCAACGCGTCCCGCTCGGGGGCGGCGACGACGACGAAGGCGGTCGACGGCTCCTTGAGCAGGGCGTAGGTGACGTCGGCGCGCTCGCGGAAGCCGCCGAACATCGTGTCCAGCGCCGCCACGAAGGTCTGGACGTCGGTGAGGAACTGGCCGCCGAGCACCTTCGAGAGGGTGGCCGCGGCGATGTTCGCGCCGACCGAGAAGACCTTGAGGTAGGCCCGCCCGCCGGCCTTCGCGGGGGCCATGAGGAGGCGGATGAACCGGCCGTCGAGGAAGGAACCGAGCCGCTTCGGGGCGTCGAGGAAGTCCAGCGCCGAGCGCGAGGGCGGGGTGTCGACGACGACAAGGTCCCACGTGCCGTCGCGGTCGGCCTCGGCGCGCAGCTGGCCGAGCTTCTCCATCGCCATGTACTCCTGCGTGCCCGCGAACGAGCTGGAGACCGCTTGGTAGAAGGGGTTCTCGAGGACCTGGGCGGCCTTCTCGGGGGTGGAGTGGGCGAGCACGACCTCGTCGAAGGTCCGCTTCATGTCGAGCATCATCGCGTCGAGCGAGCCGCCGTCCGCCCCGACGTCGACCACCGGCCGTGGGGTGTTGTCGAGCTCGGTGAGCCCCAGGCTCTGCGCGAGGCGGCGGGCGGGGTCGATGGTGAGGACGACGACCTTGCGGCCGGCCTCGGCGGCGCGCACCCCGAGGGCCGCGGCGGTCGTCGTCTTGCCGACGCCACCGGATCCGCAGCAGACGACGATGCGCGTCCCCGGGTCGGCGAGCAGGGCGTCGACGTCGACCGCGGCGGGGGCGGTGGCGGGGGAGCGGCCGGGCATCAGGCCACACCCTGGGCGGCGAGCTCGTCGGCGAGCACGGCGACCCCGCCGTCGTCGGTGCCGGAGGCCAGCGCGGGGAGGCGGACGGTGGCCAGGCCGAGCGCCTCGACCTCCGCGGCGAGGTCGCGCTCGAGGGCGATGCGCGCCGCGTGGTCGCGCCCCTCGGCGAGGAGGCCCCCCACCGTGCGGGCGCCCGAGCGCACCCCGACGGCCGCGAGGTCGGCGCGCACCCGCTCCTCGACCTCGTCGCCGTCCTCGTCGAGCCGGCCGAGCAGGTCGGCGGGGACGAGCGGCTCGCGCACCTGGTTGACGACGACGGCGCCCATCCCGAAGCCACCGGCCGTCAGCTCGGCGACGGCGTCGGCGCTCTCCTGCACCGGCATCTCCTCGAGGAGGGTGACGACGTGCACGACGCTGCGGCGGTCGCGGAGCATCCGGGTGATCGACTCGGCCTGCGAGTGGATGGGGCCCATCCGGGCCAGGCCGGCGACCTGCTCGTTGACGCCGAGGAAGCGGGCGACGCGGCCGGTCGGCGGGGCGTCGAGGACGACGGCGTCCCAGGCGAGCGAGCCCTGGCCGCGCTTGCTGCCGGTCGTGCGGCCGACCGCCTCGTAGACCTTGCCGGTGAGCAGGACGTCGCGGACGCCGGGCGCGATGGTGGTCGCGAAGTCGACGACGCCCATCCGCTCGAGCGCCCCGCCCGCGCGGCCGAGCTTGTAGAACGTCTGCAGGTACTCCAGGAGCGCGGCCTTGGCGTCCACCGAGAGCCCCCACAGCTCGCCGCCGGAGGGGTCCTGGACGAGGCGCACCTCGTCGGTGCCGAGCGGCGGCACCCCGAAGGTCTGGCTGATGCCCTGCCGGTTCTCGACCTCGACGAGGAGGACGCGCCGGCCGGTGCGGGCCAGGGCGAGCCCGAGCGCGCCGGCGACCGTCGTCTTGCCGGTGCCGCCCTTGCCGGTGACGACGTGGAGGCGGACGCCATCGAGGACGCGGGCGAGGGGTGGGGCCGCCATGTCGTCAGCCTAGGTGGCGGGCCGGTGCCGGCTCGGCGTCGGGGTCAGTGCGGGGTCAGTGCAGGGTCAGCTCCTCGACCTCGGCGAGGACCAGGAGGTAGGCCGGGTGCTCGGGGTCGATGAGGTCGAAGTGGTCGGCGCCGCGGGCCAGGGCCGTGCTCGCCGGCTCGTCGGGGTCGCGGGTGGCCAGCCACGCCTCGGCGACCGACGGCGGGACGACGTCGTCGCGCTCGCCGGCGACCTGGACCACGGGGGCGCCGAGCCGCTGCCGGCCGGGGTCCGCGGCGGCCCAGGCGTCGGGCACCTCCTCGGGCGAGCCGCCGAGGAAGTCCCGGGCGGCGTCGTCGCCGAGGTGCTGGCGGTCGGCCTCGGCGAGGTCGGCGACGGGGCCGAGCCCGACCGCGCCGCGCAGCCCGGGGACACGGTCCCCGCAGGCGAGCCAGGTGACGAGGTGCCCGCCGGCGGAGTGCCCGACGAGGACGAGGGGGTCGGGCAGGTCGGTGTCGGCGCGGGCGGCATCGAGGGTCGCGAGCAGCGCGTCGGCGGTGCCGGGCCAGCCGCCGCCCGGCATCCCCGTGCGCGGGTACTCGAGGTTGGCGACGTGGAACCCGTCGCGCGCGAGCGCCTCGGCGAGCGGGGCGAGGCTGCTGCGGTCGTAGCGCGGACGCCAGAACCCGCCGTGCACCAGGGCGACGGTGACGCCGCGGGCGCGGTGCGGGTCGGGCTCGTAGACGTCGTACACGTCGGTCTGCTCCGGCCCGGTGACCTCCGTGCGGTCGGGCTGGCGGGCGCTGCGGGTCATGACCTCGGGCTCGTCGCTCATTGCGGCCACCGTAGCCCCGGCGGGCCGCCGGTAGGGTGGCGCGCATGCAGAAGTGGGAGTACGCGACCGTGCCGCTCATCGTCCACGCGACGAAGCAGATCCTCGACCAGTGGGGCGAGGACGGCTGGGAGCTCGTCCAGGTCCTCGTGATGCCCGAGGGCAACCTCGTCGCCTACCTCAAGCGCGCGAAGGGCTGAGGATGGGCGCCGTCGAGGACCGCCTCGCCGAGCTCGGGCTGACGCTGCCGGAGGTCGTGCCTCCCCTGGCCGCGTACGTGCCCGCCGTGCTCGACGGCTCGCGCGTCTACGTCTCCGGGCAGGTGCCGATGGTCGAGGGCGTGCTCGCGGCGACGGGCCAGGTCGGCGAGCTGGTCGGGCTGGTGACGCCGGACCGCGCCCGCGAGCTGGCCGAGATCTGCGCGCTCAACGCGATCGCGGCGGTGAAGTCCGTCGTCGACGACCTCGACCGCGTCGAGCGGGTCGTCAAGGTCGTCGGCTTCGTCGCGTCCGACCCGTCCTTCACCGGGCAGCCGGGTGTGATCAACGGCGCCAGCGAGCTGTTCGGGAAGGTGTTCGGGGACAAGGGTGTCCACGCCCGCTCGGCGGTGGGGGTCGCGGCGCTGCCGCTCGGCGCCCCCGTCGAGGTCGAGGTGATCGTCCACGTCCGCGACTGACGGCGGCGCCGGCGGCCCCGTGCTCAGGGTGCCGCTGCGCGACGGCGGGCTGCGTGAGCGCGCCGAGGCCTGGTTCGCGGCCGGGCGTCCCGAGGCAGTTCAGCCCCGGCCGGCGGCCACCGTGATGCTGGTGCGGGACACCGCACCCGGGCCCGAGGTCTACGTCCAGCGGCGGGTCGCGACGATGGCCTTCGCGCCGTCGATGGTCGTCTTCCCCGGTGGGCGGGTGGACGCGGCGGACCATCTGCTCGACGTCGCCACGCCGGGGCTGGCCGACCTCGCCGCGCACCTCGGCGTGTCGGTGGCCGACGCCGCGCCGTTCGCGGCCGCGGCGGTGCGCGAGGTCGAGGAGGAGTGCGGGGTGCGGGTGGCCGTTGCCGACCTGCGCGGGCGCGGGCACTGGGTGACACCGGCCTTCGAGCCGCGCCGCTACGACACCTGGATCCTCGCCGCCGGGATGCCGGCCGACCAGGAGGCGCGGGAGACCAGCGGCGAGTCCGACGGCGGGGGATGGGCCCGGGCCTCGGTGCTTCTGGAGCGCGCCGAGCGGGGTGAGGTGCGGATGATGCCGCCGCAGGTGTGGGCGCTCGAGGCGCTGGACGGGTTCGACTCCGCGGCTGCCTTCCTCGCCGACCGGCCCCGTATCGCCCGGGTGACGCCGGTGCTCGAGCAGGCCCCCGACGGCACCCCGGTCCTCGTCACCGCCCTCCCCTGAGCGGCCGCTGCGACAGGCAGAGCCGCCCCACGGGCCTGTCCCAGGCGCAGTCACGCCGCTTCTGCCGGTCCCTGCGCTCGCAGCGGCGGCGACGACACCGGTCGTCCGGCGCGGACGTCCGCCCACGACCGCAGCGTCCAGCAGGTCCACTCCTGCTCGAACATCACGTCCTCGTAGACATACCGGAGCGATGACCACGCGTGGACGGCGAGCTCGGTGTGTCGTCGGCAGTCCTTGCGCAGCCCGCGACGGGTGCCGTGCGTCTCGAAGCCGTCGGCCTCGACCGCCAGCCGGAGCTCCTCACTGCCCAGGTCGACCACGGCGAACAGGCCCGGCTCGGCGATGACCAGCTGGGGCGTCAGCACGAGCCCGACCTCGAGGGCCAGCGCCCTCAGCACGGACTCGAAGGGGTTGGCGGCGCGCCCGTCGGCGTGGCGGGCCACACGACGCGCGGCGGTGGCGCCGGGACCACGCGTCGACCCTGCGGCCTCGCGCAGCTCCCCGAGGGACACGGCCCCTGCGCGCACGGCGGAGTCCGCCACGGCGAGGGCCTCGTCGAAGGGCAGCACGCGAGCGCAGTCGAGGACGGTTCGGACCGGGGCGGTGACCCCGGCGGCCAGCTCGGCCTCTGTGAGGTCGTGCCAGTGGGGGCGGATGCCTTCCCGATCCGCCGGCCGCAGCCGGCGCTTGCGGCGGACGGTCACCCACGCGCAGTCCGGGACGGTCTTGACCTTCCAGCCGTGCGCCAGCGCCGCCGAGAGGTGCGACAGGGTCGCCGTGCGAGCTGCCGCGAGGGCCCGATGCTCGTCGACCTCGGGCAGCGAGTAGCGACCGCGGGCCGTGCGCACCACGGACCCCGACGCGCAGGCGCGCCGCAGCGCCCTCGCGGAGTGCGCCCCACGGAGCTCGGTCCAGGTGGCGCAGCCGCCGAGCCGGCGCAGGGTCTCGGCCACCGAGGTCATCGCTCCAGCATGACCGGGCCGGCGTCGGTCCTTGGCTCGTCATCCACAGGCGGGTCGACCGACAGGCAGAAGGCGCTCGCCGGGGTCCCGGAAGGCCTCGCGGGTCTCTTCTGCCTGTCCGTGCGACCGGCCTAGAGTGGCCGGATGAGCGCCTCGCCGCCGCCGTCCGCGCGCGACCCCTGGGCCGGCGGACCCGTCACCGAGCGGGCGCACTGCGTGCTCGCCCCGAACCCCGGCCCGATGACCCTCGACGGCACCAACACCTGGGTCCTCCTCGAGCCGGGTGCCGCCGAGGCGGTCGTCATCGACCCCGGACCGCTCGACGAGCAGCACCTGCGGGCCGTGCTCGCCCACGTCGAGGAGCGTGGAGCCCGCGTGGGCCTCACCGTCCTCACCCACGGCCACCACGACCACGCCGAGGGCGCCCCCCGCTTCGCCGAGCTGACCGGTGCCCCCACGCGCGCGGTCGGCACCGGCCACGACGACCTGGGCGACGGCGACCGCGTGACCACCGGCGGCCTGGACCTGCGGGTCGTCGCGACCCCCGGCCACACGAGCGACTCGATCTCCTTCGCCCTCCCCGCCGACCACGCCCTGCTGACCGGCGACACCGTCCTCGGCCGCGGCACCACCGTCGTCGCCCACCCCGACGGCGAGCTCGGCGCCTACCTGCACTCTCTCGAGCGCATCGCCACGCTCACCGGCGGCGGCGACGTGACGCGCATCCTCCCCGGCCACGGGCCCGTCGTCCCCGATGCGAGCGCAATGGTCGCCTTCTACCGGACCCACCGCGCCGAGCGGCTCGAGCAGGTGCGCCAGGCCCTCGCCGACGGCGCGGTGCAGGAGGCGGACCCCGTCGAGGGCGTGCTGACGCGGGTCTACGCGGAGGTGCCGCAGGAGGTGTGGCCGGCGGCCAGGATGTCGATCCGCGCCCAGCTCGACCACCTCGGGGTGGCCTGGGGCTGACGGGGGTCAGCGGGCGCGGCGGCGCAGGCGCTCGATGTCCATGAGGAGGACCGCGCGGGCCTCGAGGCGCAGCCAGCCGCGCGAGGCGAAGTCGGCGAGCGCCTTGTTGACCGTCTCGCGGGAGGCGCCGACCAGCTGGGCGAGCTCCTCCTGGGTGAGGTCGTGGGCCACCATCACGCCCTCGTCGACCGGCCTGCCGAAGCGCTTGGCGAGGTCGAGCAGGGCCTTGGCGACGCGGCCGGGCACGTCGGTGAACACGAGGTCGGCGAGCACGTCGTTGGTGCGGCGCAGCCGGCGGGCCAGCGCGCTGAGCAGCGTGAGCGCCACGCCGGGCCGCTGGTGCAGCACGTCGCGCAGCTGGTCCTGGCCCATCGAGACGAGCTGGGTCTCGGCGACGGCGGTGGCGGTGGCCGTGCGGGGCCCGGGGTCGAAGAGCGAGAGCTCGCCGAACATCTCGCCGGGTCCGAGGATGGCCAGCAGGTTCTCGCGGCCGTCGGTGCTGGTGCGGCCGAGCTTGATCTTGCCCTCGGCGATGACGTAGAGCCGGTCGCCCTGGTCGCCCTCGTGGAACAGGACGTCGCCACGCTCGAGGCGGGAGGCGCTCATCGTCGAGATGAGGGTCTCGGCCGCCTGGTCGTCCAGGGGCGAGAACAGCGGGGCTTTCCGCACGACGTCGTGGTCCACGACGCACAGTGTGCCAGAACGGGCAGGTCACGCCGGGTGGTGCGGCGCGCCACCGGACCGCCCCGCGCGGTGTGGTCCCGAAGGGGTGTCGGGACCGGACCGTAGGCTGTCGCCGTGCCCGTCCGCCCCTCGCCCGCCGTCCGTCGCGCGGCCACCGGCGAGGAGTCGCCCGTCGCCCGCACCCGTCGCGCCCGCCGCATCTCGCGGGCCCTCCACGAGCGCTACCCGTACGCCCACTGCGAGCTCGACTTCGAGACCCCGCTCCAGCTGCTCGTCGCCACGGTGCTCTCGGCCCAGACCACCGACGTCATGGTCAACACCGTCACCCCCACCCTCTTCTCGCGCTGGGCCACGGCGGAGGCGCTCGCGGCCGCCGACCGCGAGGAGATGGAGGCCGTCCTCAAGCCCACCGGCTTCTTCCGGGCCAAGACGAACTCGGTCATCACCCTCGCCCAGGCGATCGTGGAGCGGTACGACGGCGAGGTGCCCGGCCGGCTCGAGGACCTCGTGACCCTGCCCGGCGTCGGCCGCAAGACCGCCAACGTCGTCCTCGGCAACGCCTTCGGCGTCCCGGGGCTGACCGTCGACACGCACTTCGGACGGCTGGTCCGCCGGTGGGGGCTGACGCAGCAGACCGATCCCGTCAAGGTCGAGGCCGACATCGCCGCCCTCATCCCGAAGGCCGACTGGACGATGTTCAGCCACGTCGTGGTCTTCCACGGCCGGCGCACCTGCTTCGCTCGCAAGCCGGCCTGCGGCGCCTGCCCGCTCACCCGCTGGTGCCCGGCGTACGGCGAGGGCGAGACCGACCCCGAGAAGGCCGCGAAGCTCCTGAAGTTCGAGCTGGCCCCCGGTGCCCCGCTCCCGGACCCGCCGCCGGGCCCCCTCCCCGACGACGCCTGAGCGGCCGACCCCGCCTCCGGCCGTCCGGACGGCGTCCTCGCGGTCCCCAGCCGCCACCCAGACCGCGTGCCTACGATGACGCCATGACCCCGGCCCCCGAGTGGCTGACCCGGCTCGCCGCTCGTGCGGACCTCGGTGAGCACCCCTGGTTCGTCGAGCACCCGGCGCCCGACACCGGCGTCCGGCACTCGGCCGTCCTCGTGCTCTTCGGCGCCGGGGCCGACGGCGCCCTCGACGTCCTGCTCACCGAGCGCGCGCACACGCTGCGCTCGCACCCCGGGCAGGTGTCCTTCCCCGGCGGCCGGCTCGACCCCGAGGACGACGGCCCGGTCGACGCCGCCCTGCGCGAGGCGCAGGAGGAGGTCGGCCTCGAGCCGGCCGGTGTCGAGGTGCTGGCCACCTGGCCGGCCCTCCACCTCGCCCCGAGCAGCAGCGCCGTGACCCCGGTCATCGGCTGGTGGCGCGAGCCGGTGCCGGTCGGCGTCGTCGACCGCGCCGAGGTCGCCCGCGTGGCCCGCGTCCCGCTCACCGACCTCCTCGACCCCGGCCGGCGGTTCACCGCCGTCTTCGGCCCCTACCGCGGGCCCGGCTTCGAGGTGCAGGGGCTCTTCGTCTGGGGCTTCACCGCGATGCTCCTCGACGCCGTCCTCGACCTCGCCGGGCTCACCGAGCCGTGGGACACCGGCGTCGAGCGCGAGCTGCCCGAGCGGGTCATGTCGCCGTGGATGCGCGAGCGCGGCGCCGAGGACTCCGCGTGACGGGCTCGACCGTCCTCGACGTCGTCCTCGCGCTCGTCCTGCTCGCCTACACCTGGAGCGGCTGGCGCCAGGGCCTCGTCGGCGCGGTCCTCGGGCTCGCCGGGCTCGTCGCCGGCGCCTTCCTCGGCGTGCGGTTCGCGCCCGACCTCCTCGAGCAGCACGCCGGCCTCGACCTCGCGACCCCGCTCGGCACGCTCGTGGTCCTCGCCGTCGTCCTCGTCCTCGCGACCCTCGGGCAGTGGCTGATGCTCCTCGTCGCCTCGCGGGTGCGGCGGGTCATCAGCACCAACGGTCTCGCCCTCGCCGACAACGCGCTCGGGGCCGTGGCGGTGCTCGTCGCCTCGACGCTCGTGGTCTGGGTCGTCGCCGGGGCGCTGCGCACGAGCGGCCCGCAGCCGCTGCGGCGGGCCGTGGCGCAGTCGACGGTCGTGCAGGCGGTCGACTCCGTCGTGCCGCCCTCGGCGGGCCGGCTCGTCGACGAGGTCACCCGCGCGCTGGACCGCGGTGGCTTCCCCCGCGTCTTCGAGGGCCTCGGCCCCGAGCCGATCAGCGCCGTCCTCGCGCCCGACCAGGCCCTGCTCCGCGACCCCGAGGTCTCCTCGGCCCTGGCGTCGGTCATCCACGTGCGCGCCGACGCCCCGCGCTGCGGCCAGACCCAGGTCGGCAGCGGATGGGTCGCCGCGCGCGGCCTCGTCGTCACCAACGCCCACGTCGTGGCCGGCTCGCGCAGCATCCGGTTGAGCGTCAAGGGAACCGGCCCCGAGGTGCGGGCGCGGGTCGTGGCCTTCGACCCCGACCGCGACGTCGCCGTGCTCTCGGCGCCCGGGCTCCGGGCCCCGGTCCTGCCCCGCGGTGCCGAGCTGGAGCGGGGTGACGGCGCGGTCGTGGCCGGGTTCCCGGGCGACGCCGGGCTGTACGTCGGCGCCGCCCGCGTACGCGCCGTCCTGCAGGCCCGGGGTGCCGACATCTACGGCGACCCGGGCGTCACCCGCGAGACGTACTCGCTGCGCGCCACGGTGCGCAAGGGTGCCTCGGGCGGGCCGGTGCTCGACCCGGCCGGCGACGTCGTGGGGATGGTCTTCGCCACCTCGCTCGACGACCCACAGACCGGCTACGCGATGACCCTCGGCGTGCTCTCGCCGGTGCTCAGCGGCGCGTCGGTCGACGGCACGACGGTCTCCTCCGGGCGCTGCGTCCGCGAGTGAGGACGGCGGCGGCCGCGCTCAGCCCTCGCGCTTGAGGGCCGCGATGGTCTCCTTGCCCTGCTCGATCGCCCGCTCGGGCGCCGGCTTGGCCTTCTGCATCGCGCTCTTCCCGAGCAGGGCCAGCACGCCCGCGAGGACGAGCAGCAGCACCGTGACGACGAGGTAGCCCGCCCAGACCGGCAGCCAGATCGCGACGACGTTGGCGAGGGTGTGGAAGAGGAAGATCAGGCCGAGCAGACCGAGGAAGGCGGCGCCGGCGAACATCCCGGCGCCCTTCCCGATGACCTTGGCGCCCTGGGCGACCTCGGCCTTGGCGAGCGCGATCTCGCCGCGCACGATGCCCTGCAGGTCGTGCGTGGCATCGGCCACGAGCTGACCGATCGTGCGCTCGTTGCTCTCGGGTGCCATCGCCCTCGCCTCACTCGTCGTCGTCCCACGTCAGGGCCGTCGGACCCGACCTTACCGAGTGGCGGAGGTCCCGGGTCCCGGCACGTCGTCCCAGGCGTCGGGCACGCCGTCGCCGTCGGCGTCGTTCGTCTCGTGCTCGTGGATGCGCCGGTACACCGCGTTGCGGCGCCGCAGGACCGCCGAGGCGAGCAGCGCGGCCAGGAGCGACCCGATGAGGATGCCGAGCTTCACGTGCTCGTCGCGCTCCGACCCCGCCCCGAAGGCGAGCTCGCCCACGAGGAGGGAGACCGTGAAACCGACCCCCGTGAGGATCGCCAGCCCGGCGATGTCGGACCACGCGAGGTCGTCGTCGAGCCGGGCCCGGGTGAAGCGGGCCACGAGGTAGGTCGATCCGAGCACGCCGACGAGCTTGCCGACGACCAGCCCGAGGACCACCCCGACGGCCACCGGGTCGCGCAGGGTCTCGCCGAAGCCGCCGCCGAGCACCGCGACGCCCGAGGCGAAGAAGGCGAACACCGGCACGGCGACCCCGGCCGACAGGGGGCGGATGCGGTGCTCGAAGCGGTGCGCGACGTCGGTGTCGGCGGACAGGGTGCTCACGGCCGGGACGCCGCGGCGGCGGGGCTTGACCGGCACCACGAGCCCGAGGAGGACGCCGGCCACCGTGGCGTGCACCCCGGAGGCGTGGACCAGCGCCCAGGTGGCGCCGGCGAGCGGCAGCAGCAGCCACCACGGCGTGATGCGGCGCTGGGTCAGCGCGGCGAAGGCGGCGAGCGGCAGGAGCGCCCAGAGCAGCGGGGCGACCTCGAGGTCGGCGGTGTAGAAGATCGCGATGATCGTGATGGCGATGAGGTCGTCGACGACGGCGAGGGTCAGGAGGAACGAGCGGAGCCCGGACGGCAGGTGCGAGCCGATGACCGCCAGCACGGCGAGCGCGAAGGCGATGTCGGTGGCGGTGGGGATCGCCCAGCCCCGCAGGGCGTCACCGTCGGCGCCCATCACGGTCACGGTGCCGGCGAACACCAGCGCCGGGACGGCGACCCCGCAGAACGCGGCGATCACGGGGACGGCGGCCTTGGCGGGCGATCGGAGGTCGCCGACGAGGAACTCGCGCTTGAGCTCGAGACCGGCGACGAAGAAGAAGATCGCGAGCAGCCCGTCCGCGGCCCAGTGCCCGACGGACAGGCGGAGGTGGCCCCACTCGGTGCCGATCTCGGTGTCGCGCAACGAGAAGTACGTGTCGGCGAGCGGGCTGTTGGCCAGGACGATGGCGACGACGGCGGCGACGAGCAGCACCGCGCCGCCGATGGTCTCGGTGCGCAGGAGGTCGGCGACGTGGCGGGCCTCGGTCCACGACGGACGGCCGAGGAGACGGTTGCTGCCGTGCGGGGTGCCGGGGGGCGGGGAGTGGCTCATCGGGCGGCTCCTGGGGCGGGGCGGGCCGCGGGCGGGCGCGGCGAGGTCGTTGCCGACCAGACTTCCCGGCGCACCGCGTCCCAGTCTATCGATGCCGTGCCGACCACCGGACGGGGCGCCGGCTCGTGGGACGGTCCGGGCCCGGGCGCCGCGGACGGGGTGCCGCGGCGTCATCGCGCGGTACCCCGTCCCCGGTCAGCGGTCCGTCAGTCGGACGAGCCGCTCGTCATGCCCTCCTTGATGAGGCTCATCACCGAGCTGTCGGCGAGCGTCGTGACATCGCCGACCTCGCGGTTCTCGGCGACGTCCTTGAGCAGCCGGCGCATGATCTTGCCCGAGCGCGTCTTCGGGAGCTCGGGGACGATCATCACCTGGCGCGGCTTGGCGATCGGGCCGATCTCCTTGGCCACGTGGTTGCGCAGCTCCTGGACCGTCTCCTCGCCGTTGTCGACCGCGTCGCCGCGCAGGATGACGAACGCGCAGACAGCCTGGCCGGTGGTCTCGTCGGTGGCGCCGACCACCGCGGCCTCGGCGACGGACGGGTGCGACACGAGCGCCGACTCGATCTCGGCGGTCGAGAGCCGGTGGCCGGAGACGTTCATGACGTCGTCGACCCGGCCGAGCAGCCAGATGTTGCCCTTCTCGTCGTACTTGGCGCCGTCACCGGCGAAGTAGTACTTCGGCCCGAAGCGGCTCCAGTACGTCTCCTTGTAGCGCTCGGGGTCGCCCCAGATGCCGCGCAGCATCGACGGCCACGGCTTGGTGAGCACGAGGTAGCCGACCTTCTCGGCCTCGGTGAAGGGGTTGCCGTCGTCGTCGAGGATCTCGGCGGAGACGCCCGGGATGGGCTTCTGGGCCGAGCCCGGCTCGAGCGTGGTGACGCCGGGCAGCGGGCTGATCATGATCGCGCCGGTCTCGGTCTGCCACCACGTGTCGACGATGGGCGCCTTGTCGCCGCCGACGTGCTTGCGGTACCAGAGCCAGGCCTCGGGGTTGATCGGCTCGCCGACCGACCCGAGCACGCGGATCGAGGACATGTCGAACTTCGCCGGGATGTCGGCGCCCCACTTCATGAAGGTGCGGATGGCTGTGGGCGCGGTGTAGAGGATCGAGACCTTGTACTTCTCGACGAGCTCCCACCAGCGGCCCTGGTGCGGCGTGTCCGGGGTGCCCTCGTAGAGCACCTGCGTGGCGCCGTTGGCCAGCGGGCCGTAGACGATGTAGCTGTGGCCGGTGACCCAGCCGACGTCGGCGGTGCACCAGTAGACGTCGGTCTCGGGGTGCACGTCGTGGACGACGGCGTTCGTGTACGCGGCCTGGGTGAGGTAGCCACCGGTGGTGTGGAAGATGCCCTTCGGCTTCCCGGTGGTGCCCGAGGTGTAGAGGATGAACAGCGGGTGCTCGCTGTCCATCGGCTGCGCCTCGTGCGTGTCGGGCTGGCCCTCGACGAGGTCGTGCCACCAGACGTCGCGGGAGTCGTCCCACTCGACCTCGGTGTCCGTGCGCTTGACCACGAGCACCTTCTCGACGGGGGACTCGTCATCGCCGTGGTGGATCGCGGCGTCGACGGCGGCCTTGAGGGGAGCGGGCTTGCCGCGGCGCCACTGGCCGTCGGTGGTGACGACGACCTTGGCCTCGGCGTCGGCGATGCGGGTGTGCAGGGCCTCGGCCGAGAACCCGCCGAAGATCACGGAGTGCGGGGCGCCGATGCGCGCGCAGGCGAGCATCGTGAAGACCGTCTCGGGGATCATCGGCATGTAGACCGCGACCCGGTCGCCGGTGGCGACGCCGAGCGACTCGAGCGCGTTGGCCGCCTTGGAGACCTCGCGCTGGAGGTCGGCGTAGGTGATGGTGCGGGTGTCGCCGCCCTCGCCCTCGAAGTGGATGGCGACGCGCTCGCCGTTGCCGGCCTCGACGTGCCGGTCGACGCAGTTGTACGCGACGTTGAGCTCGCCGCCGACGAACCACTTCGCGAAGGGCGCACCGCTCCAGTCGAGGGTCTGCTCGAAGTCCTTCGCCCAGCTGATGCGCTCGCGCGCCTGCCGTGCCCAGAAGCCCTCGTGGTCGTCGGCCGCCTCGTCGTACATCGCGGCGGTGCCGTTGGCCTGCTCGGTGAACGCCGGGTCGGGGCTCAGGTCCATCTCGTGCAGGTGGCTCGACAGGCTGTCGTCGGTCACGGCGGGGTCTCCTCGTCGTCGAGAGTCGGTACGCGCCCAGCCAACCCGACGACGGCGCGCGAGGCAACCGTCCGACAGGCGGGGGAGCGCCCAGCGGCCCGGCGGGGCGACGAGCGGGCGAGCGGGCGAGCGGCTCAGAGGAGGAGGGTCGAGAAGACCTGCCACCCCGAACCGACCCGTCGGCGCGGCTCCCAGCCGCCGCGACCGTCACCGGGGTAGAGCCACAGCAGTCCGGCGGTGTCGCGGGCGAGCACGTCGCCCGCACCGTCACCGTCGAGGTCGCCGACCGTCGTCAGGGCGGTGAACCCCTGCCAGCCGCTGCCCACCACCCGTCGAGGGAGCCATCCGCCCCGGCCGTCCCCCCGGTACAGGTACAGGGCGCCCGTGCGGGTGCGGGCGAGGACGTCGGCGTGACCGTCGCCGTCGAGGTCGCCCGCGCCGAGGACCGCCGTGAACGCCTGCCACCCGGAACCGACCCGGCGCGAGGTCGGTGCGGCGAAGCCGCCGGCCCCGTCGCCGCGGTAGAGATGGAGGGTCCCGTCCGGCCGGCGGGCGAGCAGGTCGGGCGCGCCGTCCCCGTCGAAGTCACCCACGGGGACGAGGCGGTCGAAGACCTGCCACCCGGTGCCGATGCGCGCCGGTGCCGCGAAGGTGCCGTCGCCGAGCCCCCGTCGCAGGAACAGGCCGCCGGCGCGGTCCTGCACGAGGAGGTCGGAGACGGTGTCGGCGTCCCACGTACCGGCCGTGAGCACGCGGGCGTACGCGCGCCAGTCCTGGGTGAGCCGCTGCGGAGTGAGGAACCCGCCGGTGCCGGTGCCGCGGTAGACCCGCAGCGCGCCGGTGGCCGACTCGACGGCCAGCAGGTCGGCCGCCCCGTCGCCGGTCACGTCGCGTGGCCAGGAGCCAGCGGCCGGCACCCCGACGGGCAGCGTGCCGAGCGAGTAGGAGCCGTCGGGTGCCCGCCCGGCGTTCGCGAGGTTCAGGGGTGCGGAGTAGCCGGTGGGGTCGACCACCTCGACCCGTGCGGTGTACCGGCCCGGTGCCAGCACGGGTACCGCCACGGTGCTCGAGACGGTGCTCGTCCCGGGCAGCACGGACCGCAGGTCGAGCGTGAGGGGCAGGGTCGCGACCCGCGTGCCCGCCGCGTCGGTGAGGACGAGCCGGGTGCTCCAGCGCTCGTACGTCGGGGCGACGCCGGTGTTCGTCACCGTGAGGTCGACGCGCGCCGACCCGCCGGGTATCGCCGGCCCGAGCGCCGCCCGCGTGACGGCGTACCGGTACCCGGAGGCGCGCACCGCCGCCTCGTACGCGGCGCGCTGGGCGGCGGTCATCTGCTCGTAGGTGAGGCGCATGTTGTGGCTCGAGGTCGTCGACACGTGGTGCGTGCGCACCTGGTCGCGCCCGAGCGCGGGGTCGGCGCCGGTGCACCACTCGGTGAAGAACGGCCGGGTGCGCCAGAGGTCGGCGAAGGTCGCCGACGGCACCTGCATCCCGCTCTGCCCCAGGCAGTCGCTGCGCAGCCCGAGGTTGGGCCAGCGGTCGAGCGCCTGCTGCAGGAGGGCCGGCCGTGTGTAGACGGTGACCGCGCTGAGCAGGACGTGCCGGTCCGGGAAGGCTCGCGCGACCGCCCCGATGACACGCAGCGCGCTCGCGTCGCTGATGGTCGTGCCGGCCTCCATCCACTCGCCGTAGGCGCCAAAGCCGCCGACGTCGACGTAGCCGAGGCGGGGGTCAGCGGCGTAGCGCCGGCCGAGCTCGGCCATGAGGTCCTCCCAGGCGGTGAGGAAGGCCTCGTCGTCCCACGCGGGGATGCGGGTGCCGGGCTGGACGGGCATCCAGTCGGGGACGACCGGGGGCAGGTCGGGGCGCGAGTCCATCCAGCAGCCGGGGCAGTAGGCCATGACGCGGAAGCCGAGCTTGCCGCGGGTCGCGCCGGCCTCGGCCAGCGCGGCGTCGAGGGTGCGCAGGTCGTAGCTGCCACGGGTGGGCTCGAGGCGTCCCCAGTAGCTGCGGTCGCGCTCGTAGTAGTCCGGGGCCGGCCAGGTCGAGGGCTGGGACGGGTAGCCCATCCAGCGGTACTGCCCGCGCAGCGGGTTGGGCAGGTCGGGGCCGGTCGCCGGCAGGACGGTCGGCGAGAGGACGGTCGTCACGGGGACGGCGGCGGCCGATGGGGTGGCGGTGGTGGCGGCGGGGTGGCCCGACACCGGGAGCACCTGACCGGATGCTCCGGTGGTCGGGGCGAGGAGCGCGGCCGCGGCGAGGACGACGACGACGCGGACGCGGGTGCGTCGGCTGGTGCGCATGGCGAGGGCCTCCTGCGGGGTTCGGCGCCGGCGCTCCCGACGCTAGGACCGGGGGCGACGGCGCGTGGGTCGATCCGGTGCCGGACCGGCCGTCCGGCCGATGCCGGAGCCGGTCGTCGGCGCTGCGCTCCCGTCTGTGCACGTTGTATAGCGACTCGCCGGAAGGGTCGGCCAGACTGTGCGCTGGTTGCCCACGCGACACGCCATCGGTTCCATCCTGCGCGGTCCCGTGCTTCCGTGGGGGTCCGGCCCACGAGGCCACGACCACTCACGAGGAGGTGAGCGCGGTGTTCGAGGAGGGACAGCTCTACTCGGCCGTCACGACCGACGCCGACGGGACGGTGCAGGTGCACCTGGCCGACAACCACCCCGGGCTGCACGACGAGGCCTACCTGGCCCGCCGCGGCGAGATCGCGGGGGTGTCGCTCGCGCACCGTGCCGGCGAGCCCGTGCCGCACGTCGACTACACCGCCGAGGAGCACGGCATCTGGCGCACGGTCTGCGCCGAGCTCGCGCCGAAGCACGAGCGGTACGCCCACCCCGAGTTCCTCGCCGGCAAGGCCGCCCTCGGCCTCCCGACCGACCACGTGCCGCAGCTCAGCGAGGTCACCGAGCGCCTGCAGCCCCTCACCGGCTGGTCCTACACCTGCGCGCCCGGCCTCGTGGCGTTGCGCGACTTCTACGGCGACCTCGGCCGCCGCACCTTCAACTCCACGCAGTACCTGCGCCACGGCAGCCAGCCGCTCTACACGCCTGAGCCGGACATCATCCACGAGGTCGTCGGCCACGGGAACCAGCTCGCGAGCCCCCGCTTCGCCGCGGTCACCGAGGCCGCCGGGCAGGCCAGCCTGCGCCTCGAGACCGACGACGCCGTCAAGTTCGTCGCCGACGTCTTCTGGTTCTCGATGGAGTTCGGCGTGATGGCCGACGGCGACGACCTCAAGGCCTACGGCGCCGGCATCCTCAGCAGCTACGGCGAGATGGACGAGTTCGGGCACATGGACATCCGTCCGCTCGACCTCGCCGTCATGGGCACGCTCAACTACGACATCACCGCGTACCAGCCGGTGCTCTTCCGGGCCGACAGCGTGGCGCACCTCGAGGACGTCGTCGGGCAGTTCTTCGCGACCGTCGACGACGACCTCGCCGCCCGGCTCCGGTCCGAGGCGGCCGCCACCGTCTGACCCCCGGCCCGGTCACCATGAGTGGGCGACGTCGACGACGAGCCGGCTGCCGGTACCCGGCCCGGCGAGCGTGAACACCCGGAACGGCAGCCGCGCGCGGACCCCGAGCGCGAGCGTGCTCTGCCCCTCGAACGAGCCCGCCCAGCGGACCTGGCGGAAGGTCGGGTAGCCGGCCACGGACGGCATCGCCGGCACGCTGGTGGCGCCCGTGCGGACGACGACGGCCAGCCGCGCCCCGCCCGCCACGGGCACGGGCGCGCCGGACCCCTCGGCGAGCACGGTGGTGACGTAGCGGACGTCGTAGCCCGGGGCGGGGCCGGTGAGGTCGACGACCAGCCGGTCGAAGCAGGTCTGGGTGCCAGCCCGGACGGCGGCCACGCGGCCGCCGGCCATCGGGGCCGAGGTCTTCGCGAGCGAGCCCCACGTGACGGCGCAGGTGGCGGCCGAGGCCGGGCCGGCCGCGACCGCGGAGGTCGTGCAGAGGGCCGCTGCGGCGGCCAGGGCGATGGTGGCCCGGCGGGTGCGGGAGGTGCTGGACATGGCGTGCTCCTTCGGTGCGGTCGGCACCGATGAGGAGCGCCGCGGCGCCGTCGCGATACCTCCGGACGACGTGCAGCGGCCGCGGAGGGGATGACCCGCTCCGCGGCCGCTGCCGTCGGGGTGGTCGGGTCCGGGTGCAGCCCCGGACCCGACCGGCTCAGTGGTCGACCGCCGCCCCGACCCCGTGGCCGGTGAGGCTGCGCACCTCCATCTCGGCGTACTTCGCGGCGTTGTGCTCCTTGCTCGTCACCGAGCCGAGCCAGCCGAGGAAGAACGCGAGCGGGATGGAGACCAGGCCCGGGTTGTCGAGCGGGAACCAGTGGAAGTCGATCGCCGTGTTCTGGATCATCGACTGGCTGGGCCCGCCCGGCTCCAGCGGCGGCTTGCCGGACACGACAGGGCTGAAGATGATCAGGCCGATCGCGCTGATGAGACCGCCGTAGATGGAGAACAGGGCACCGCGGGTGTTGAAGCCCTTCCAGAACAGCGAGTAGAGGATCGTCGGCAGGTTGGCCGAGGCCGCGACGGCGAAGGCCAGCGCCACGAGGAAGGCGATGTTCTGGCTCTTGGCGAAGATGCCGCCGACGATCGCGACGACGCCGATGACGATCGCGGCGATGCGGGCGACCCGCACCTCCTGCTCCTGGCTGCCCTGGCCCCGCTTGAAGACCTCCTTGTAGAGGTCGTGGGCGAAGGTCGCCGACGTCGTGATGGTCAGGCCGGCGACGACCGCGAGGATCGTCGCGAACGCGACACCGGAGATGATGCCGAGCAGCACCGACCCGCCGAGCTCGTAGGCGAGCAGCGGCGCGGCCGCGTTGGCCTTGCCCGGGGCGGCGTTGATGGTGTCCGGGCCGACGAGGGCGGCGGCGCCGTAGCCGACGACGAGGGTCAGCAGGTAGAAGCCGCCGATGAGCCAGATGGCCCACTCGACCGACTTGCGGGCCTGCTTGCTCGTCGGGACCGTGTAGAAGCGCTGCAGCACGTGCGGCAGGCCGGCGGTGCCGAGCACGAGGGCCATCGACAGCGAGATGAAGTCGATCTTCGTCGTGAGGTTCTTGCCGTACTTCAGGCCGGGCTCGAAGAGCTTCTCGCCCGCCTTCGGCGAGTTGTCGGCCGCGGCCTGGAACAGCGAGCTCGGGTTGAAGCCGTACTTGCCGAGGACCCAGACGGTGATGACGGCCGTGCCCGCGATGAGCAGGATCGCCTTGATGATCTGCACCCAGGTCGTGCCCTTCATCCCGCCGATGAGCACGTAGGCGATCATGATGACGCCGACGATGGCGATGACGAGGTCCTGCGCGAACTCCCCGGAGATGCCGAGCAGCAGCGACACGAGGCCACCGGCGCCGGCCATCTGGGCGAGCAGGTAGAAGAACGACACGGCGATGACCGAGATGGCCGTCGCGATGCGCACCGGGCGCTGCTTGAGCCGGTAGGAGAGGACGTCGGCCATCGTGAACCGGCCGGTGTTGCGCAGCAGCTCGGCGACGAGCAGCAGGGCGACGAGCCAGGCGACGAGGAATCCGATCGAGTAGAGGAAGCCGTCGTAGCCCTGGAGCGCGATGGCCCCGGCGATGCCGAGGAAGCTCGCGGCCGAGAGGTAGTCGCCGGCGATGGCGATGCCGTTCTGGCGGCCGTTGAAGGCGCCGGCGGCGGTGTAGTACTGCTCGGCCGTCTTCTTGCCCGCGGCGACGCGGATGACGATGACGAGCGTGACGACGACGAAGGCCGCGAAGATGCCGATGTTCAGGGCCGGCGAGCCGACCGTCGTGGCCGCGTCGGCCATCGGGAGGGTGAGCGCCATGGTCAGTGCTCCTTCGCGGCGTCGGCGTCGAGGCGGGCGCCGAGGGCGTCGGCGGCCGGGTCGAACTCACGCGTGGCCCAGCGCGAGTAGATGATCGTGATCGCGAACGTCGTCACGAACTGGCCGAGCCCGAAGAGCAGGCCGATGGTGATGGTGCCGAAGACCTTGGTGCCCATGAACCCGGGCGCGAAGATCGACAGCAGGACGTAGAGGAAGTACCAGGCGAGGAAGAACGCCGTCATCGGGAAGACGAACCCGCGGAACTTGCGGCGCAGCTCCTGGAACTCCGACGTGGACTGCAGCGCGAGGTACGGGTCCTCGGTCTGCGTGCGAGCCTCGTTGCTCACGGACACCTCCAGGGTCGGGGCCCGGGCAGCTCCGCCCGGGACGCCCCTAGGGTCGCGGCGGCGCGGGGCAGGTGGCGAGACCCCGCGCCGGGCCCCGCGCCGGGCGGCGGCCTCGCGCGACGGGCGGGGACGCGGCCACGGTGTGCGGTGGGTCACAGTGCGCCGAGCGGGGCCCGTGGTGCGACGAACGGCGGCCCCGGCATGATGGGCGCCGTGCGTGCGCTGAGGAAGGTCTCCGCCGGTCCGGGTCTGTCGCTGGTCGACGTGCCGGAGCCCGAGTGCGGTCCGAAGGACGTCAAGATCCGTGTCCTGCGGGCGGGGCTGTGCGGCACCGACCTGCACCTCGAGCAGTGGGACGAGTGGGCCGCGGCCACCGTGCAGGTGCCGATGACCCTCGGCCACGAGTTCTTCGGCGAGGTCGTCGAGGTGGGGGCCGACGTCGACCACGTGGCCGTCGGCGACCGGGTGTCGGGCGAGGGTCACCTCGTCTGCGGCACCTGCCGCAACTGCCGCGCCGGGCGCCGGCACCTGTGCATCAACACCGTGGGCGTGGGGGTCAACCGCGACGGCGCGTTCGCCGACTTCGTCGTCATCCCGGCGACCAACGCCTGGGTGCAGCCGGCCGACCTCGACCCCGACCTCGGCGCGCTCTTCGACCCGCTCGGCAACGCCGTGCACACGGCCCTGCAGTGGCCGGTCGTCGGCGAGGACGTCGTCGTCACGGGGGCCGGCCCGATCGGCGTGATGGCCACCGCCGTCGCCCGGCACGCCGGTGCGCGGCGCATCGTCGTCACGGACCTGTCCGACGAGCGGCTCGCGCTCGCCGAGGCCGCGGGCGCCGACCTCGGGGTGAACGTCGGGCGGGGTGGCTCGCTGCGGGCGGCCCAGGCGGAGCTGGGGATGCTCGAGGGCTTCGACATCGGGCTGGAGATGTCCGGCTCGCCGGTCGCGGTCGAGGAGATGCTCGACAACATGAACCACGGCGGGAAGGTCGCGCTGCTCGGCCTGCCGAAGGACCGCTACGCCATCGACTGGGGCCGCGTCATCACGCACATGATCACGCTGCGCGGCATCTACGGCCGCGAGATGTTCGAGACCTGGTACCTCATGGGTTCGATGCTCGCGACGTCCGAGCGGCTGCGCACGGCGGTGTCGTCGGTGGTCACCGGCCGGTACCCCGCCGAGGAGTGGGAGGCGGCGTTCGCCGAGACCCGCTCGGGTACCGGCGGCAAGGTCGTCCTCGACTGGAGCTGACCGGGCCGCGACCCCCTCCTCTCCCGGGTCGAGTGCGCAAACGGCTGCCGGGACCACCGCGAACGCACTCGACTCCAGGTGGTGGGTCGTACGGGCCTAGGCTGGCTCGGTCGGCCATCCCGACGCCCCGCCCACCCCGACGACGTCAGGAGCCCCCGTGTACGGCGCTGTGAAGGACCAGCTGCAGGCGACGCTGCGAGAGATCGAGGACGCCGGGCTGTACAAGCGCGAGCGCGAGATCACCACGCCGCAGTCGGCGCACGTGGGCACGACCGGCGGGGAGTCGCTGAACTTCTGCGCCAACAACTACCTCGGCCTCGCCGACCACCCGGACGTCGTCGGCGCCTCGAAGGACGCCCTCGACACCTGGGGCTTCGGGATGGCCTCGGTCCGCTTCATCTGCGGCACCCAGACCCAGCACACCGCGCTCGAGCGCCGGCTCTCGGAGTTCCTCGGCACCGAGGCGACAATCCTCTACTCGTCGTGCTTCGACGCCAACGGCGGTGTCTTCGAGGTGCTCTTCGGCGCCGAGGACGCCATCGTCTCCGACGAGCTCAACCACGCCTCGATCATCGACGGCGTGCGGCTCTCGAAGGCCGCGCGGTACCGGTACAAGAACGCGGACATGGCGGACCTGCGCGCGCAGCTCGAGGCCGCCCGTGGGGCCGGGGCCCGACGGACGTGCGTCGTCACCGACGGCGTGTTCTCGATGGACGGCTCCTACGCGCCGCTCGACGAGATCTGCGACCTCGCCGACGAGTTCGGCGCGATGGTCCTCGTCGACGACAGCCACGCGGTCGGCTTCGTCGGCGAGAACGGCGGCGGCACCCCCGAGCTCTTCGGCGTGCGCGACCGCGTCGACATCGTCACCGGGACGCTCGGCAAGGCGCTCGGCGGCGCGTCCGGCGGGTACGTCGCGAGCCACCAAGAGGTCGTCGACCTGCTGCGCCAGCGCTCGCGCCCGTACCTGTTCTCCAACTCCGTCGCGCCCGCCGTGGTCGCCGGCTCGCTCGCCGCGCTCGACCTCGTGGCCTCCTCCAGTGACGGCCGGGAGGCGTTGCGGCGCAACGCATCCCTCTTCCGTGAGCTGATGGAGGAGGCCGGCTTCGACCTGCTGCCCGGCAGCCACCCGATCGTCCCGGTGATGTTCCCCGGCGAGGACGGCGCCCGGCAGGCCACCCAGATCGCCGACCACATGCTCGCGAACGGCGTCTACGTCATCGCCTTCAGCTTCCCCGTCGTGCCGCGCGGCAAGGCACGCATCCGGGTCCAGCTCTCGGCGGCGCACTCCGAGGAGGACGTGCGGCGCTGCGTCGAGGCCTTCGTCGCCGGCCGCGACGCCGTGGCCTGAGGGTCGCTCAGTCGCGGGCGCGGCTGCGCGCCAACCGGACCCGCTCCGGAGTGTGCAGCCGCACGAGCGTGCGCGTGGTCGAGGGCGGGATGCGCCCGGGCGTCGCCAGCGACACGACGACGGCGACGAAGAAGGCCAGCGGCACCGCCCACAGCGCGGGGTTCGCGAGGAGGGCGGCCGGCCAGCCGTCGAGGTCGCCCCGGACGGCGGTGGCTCCCAGCGACAGCCCCGTCGCGAGCCCGCCGACGAGCAGCCCGGCCATCGCGCCCGCGGTCGACAGCCGGCGCCACCACACGCCGAGGATGATGAGCGGCGCGAACGTCGCGGCCGCGACGGCGAAGGCGAGCCCCACGGTGGTCGCGACGCCCAGCGGCTCGGTGACCCGGCTCAGCACGTACGGGATGACGACCGCCGCGACCGCGGCGTACCGGAACCCCCGCACCCCGGGGGCGTCGCCGCCGGTGTAGCGGGCCAGCCGGGGCCGCAGCACCTCCTGGTCGAGCACGCCCGTCACGGACATCGCCAGGCCCGAGGCGGTGGAGAGGAAGGCGGCGAAGGCGCCGCCGGCGAGCATCGCGGTCAGCAGGTCGCCGCCGAGGCCACCGAGCATCTCGCCGGGCAGCCGGAGCACCAGGGAGTCCGAGCGCACGCCCGGGGGCAGCTCGGGGAAGGCGACCCGGCCGAGGGCGCCGTACACCGGGGGCAGCAGGTAGAACACGCCGAGGAGGGCGATGACGGTGACGGTGGTGCGGCGCGCGCCGATGCCGTCGGGGTTCGTGTAGTAGCGGACGAGGACGTGGGGGAGGCCCATCGTCCCGAGGCAGAGCGCGAGCACCGTCGAGGCCGTGCGGTAGGTCGGGTGGTCGCCGGCTCCGGTGGGCTGCAACGGGATGTTCCACTCCGCCGGCACCGACGGTGCCGGGTGCCCGCTGCGGAACCACAGGAAGAGCAGGATGCAGGCCGGCACCGCGAGCGCGGTGAGCTTGACCCAGTACTGGACCGCCTGGACGAAGGTGATCGAGCGCATGCCGCCGGCCCCGACCGCTGCCGCGATGACGACCATGACCACCAGCCCGCCGACCCAGGACGGGGCCCCGGTGACGAGCGTGAGGGTCAGGCTCGCGCCCTGGAACTGCGGCACGAGGTAGAGCCAGCCGATGGCGACCACGAGCAGCGAGGAGACGAGCCGGATGGAGCGCGAGCCCAGCCGGGCCTCGGCGAAGTCGGGCAGCGTGTAGGCGCCGGAGCGACGCATCGGGGCGGCGACCATCACGAGGAGCACGAGGTAGCCGAGCGTGTAGCCGACGGGCAGCCACAGCATGTCGACGCCGACCCCGTACACGAGGCCGGCGACGCCGAGGAAGCTTGCGGCGGAGAGGTACTCGCCACCGATGGCCGAGGCGTTCAGCCGGGGCGAGACGGTGCGCCCGGCGACGTAGAAGTCGCTCGTGCGCCGGCTGAGGCGCAGCCCGAGGCCGCCGACGGCCAGCGTGGTCAGGCAGACCAGCACCACGGCGGCGAGGGACAGGGGGTGGCTCACGGCTCGTCGACCACGTCGGCGAAGTCGGACTCGATGCGCTCGCTCTGCCGGGTGTACCAGCGGGCGAGGACCCAGGCCGCCGGGTACACGGCGACGCCGAGGACGAGCCACGGGAACGGGATGCCGAACAGGGTCGTCGACCGCGTGGCCGGCACGAGGGCGAGCACCACCGGCAGCGCCGCGAGGCCGACGACCATCAGCGCGAGGATGGCCAGCGACAGCCGCAGCTGGGCGCGCATCAGGCCGACGAGGTAGACGTCACCGAGCTCGGTCTGCTCGTCGATGTCGCGGGCGGCCGGCCGGGCCCGGTGCGGGACGGCGCCGCGCCGCGAGCTGGTGACCCGGACCCGTTCCGGCGGAGGCGTGCTCACGACGTCAGCTGCCGAGGCGGCGCTCGCCGAGCGGGCGGCGCAGCAGGGTGTCGCGGAGCTCCTTGGTGTGCCGGCGGCTCACCTGGAGCTCGACGCCGCCGACGAGCACCGAGCAGCGGCCGTGGTCCATCCGCACCTCGCGGACGTGGGGCAGCGCGACCAGCGTGCTGCGGTGGATGCGGACGAACCCGTGCTCGGCCCACCGCTCCTCGAGCACGCTGAGCGGTACGCGTACGAGGTGCGAGCCGGTGTCGGTGTGCAGCCGCGCGTAGTCGCCGTGCGCCTGCGCGTACCGGATCTGGTTGCGCGTGATGAAGCGGGTGACGCCGCCGAGCTCGACGGGGATCGTCTCGTCCTCGATCGGTGCCTCCGCGGGCGGGTCATCGGGCGACGGACGCGCACCACTGCGCTCGCGCTGCTCGACGACCCGGCGGACGGCCTCGGCGATGCGGTCCTCGCGCACCGGCTTCATCACGTAGTCGGTGACGTCGAGGGCGAAGGCGTCGACGGCGTGCCGCTCGTGGGCGGTGACGAACACGACCTGCGGGCGGACCGCGAAGCGCGAGATGACCCGCGCCAGGGCCATCCCGTCGAGGCCCGGCATCGAGATGTCGCTGAAGACGACGTCGACGTCGCGGGCGTCGAGGAGGCGCAGGGCATCGGTGCCGCTGGAGGCGGTGAGGACCTCGCCGACGCGGTCGTCGCGGTCGAGGAGGTAGCCCAGCTCGGACAGGGCGGGCACCTCGTCGTCGACGACGAGCACGACCATCCCCTGCGCGGTGGGCATGCCGCGCAGCCTACGGCCCGGGCTCAGGGTTGTGCATGGACGCCGGGCGCGAACTTGGGCACCCGGAACGTCACCTTCGTGCCAGCCCCGGGAGCGGTCTCGACGACGAGGCCGAACTCGTCGCCGTACACCTGGCGCAGCCGGGCGTCGACGTTGCCCAGGCCCACCGAGTCGGTGGCGCGGGCGCCGTCGAGGATCGTGCGAACGCGCTCGGGGTCGGTACCGACACCGTCGTCCTCGATGGCGATCTCCGCCTCGGCCCCGAGGTCGGTGGCGGTGATGCTGACGTGCCCCGTGCCCTCCTTGCTCGCGAGGCCGTGGCGCACCGCGTTCTCGACGAGGGGCTGCACCGCGAGGTACGGCAGCGAGACCGGCAGCACCTCGGGGGCCACGAGCAGCGAGACGCTCAGCCGGTCCCCGAAGCGTGCCTGCTCGAGCACGAGGTAGCGCTCGACGTTGCGCAGCTCCTCGGCGAGGGTGGTGAAGGTGCCGCCGGTGCGCAGGGCGTACCGGGTGAAGTCGGCGAAGTCGAGCAGCAGCTCGCGGGCGCGGTCGGGGTCGGTGCGCACGAACGAGGCGATCGCGGCGAGGCTGTTGTAGATGAAGTGCGGGCTGATCTGCGCGCGCAGCGCCCGCAGCTCTGCCTCGACGACCTGGTTGCGGGTGCGGGCCAGCTCGGCGAGGGCCAGCTGGCTCGACACCCACGCCGCGACCTCCTCGGTGGCGCGGGTCAGTCCGGGGGAGGAGTGCTCGGTCCACGCCGTGAGGGTGCCGATGACCAGCTCGTCGGAGACCAGCGGCGCCGTGACGGCCATCCGTACGGGGCAGTCGGGGTCGGAGCAGGAGATCACCTCCGCGCCGTGGGCGACCGTGCGACCGGTCTCCAGCGTGCGTTCGCCGAGCGGCACGGCGAGCGAGCGGTGGTGCTCACCGGTCCCGGTCCAGGAGAGCACGCTTCCCGGGGTCGCGATGGAGACCGCGTGGGCGCCGAGGATGGAGAGCAGGTGGCGGCCGGCGCGCTCGGCGGCCTCGGGGGTGAGGCCGTCGCCGAGGTGGCGGGAGGCGAGCGAGGCCGTGTGCAGCGTGGCGTACGTGGCGCGGTCGGTCTCGGAGATGAAGCCGCGGCGGCGGCTGCGCCGGAGGAGCGTGACCGCGAGCCAGAGCAGCAGCATCGTCACCGCGACGAGCACCGCGGTGGGCCAGTGGATGCTGCCCGTCATGGGGCACACCCTAGGCTCACCGGGACACGGTGCGGCAGAGCGCCGCAGGACGTGGAAGGCGGTCGGACACGGTGGGCGAGCTCGACGAGGCAGTGGCACTGCGGTGGGCCGACGGGCCCGCGGTGGTCGGGGGTGGCGAGGCGGTCGCCTCGGCGACGCTCGGCGAGGGATGGGTGATCGGCGCCGCCGTCAACGGTGGGGTGCTGATGGCCCTGGGGGCCCGGGCGCTCGCCGAGACGTTCGCGCCGGCGGGGCATCCCGACGTCCTCACGTGGAGCTCGGTGTTCCTGTCCGCCGCCCAGCCCGGCCCGGTCGAGGTCCGGACCGAGGCGCTGCGGTCGGGCCGCACGGTCTCCACGGGCGTCGTGCGGATGCTGCAGGACGGGCCCGACGGACCGGTCGAGCGGACCCGGCTGACGGCCGTGCTCGGCGACGCCTCGGTGTCCACCGAGCCGGTTCACCGCTCGCCGCAGCCGCCCCCGATGCCGGCTCCGGAGCAGTGCGTACCGGCCCGGCGGGACGGCGGCGAGATGGCTTCGGCCATCGCCCTCCTCGACCGCCTCGACCTGCGCGTCGACCCCGCGACCGCCGGGTTCGCCGTCGGGCGGCCGACCGGTCGGGGCGTGCTGCGCGCCTGGGTGCGGATGGCCGACGGCCGCGAGCCCGACGTCACGATGCTCCCGTTCGTCGTGGACTGCCTCATGCCGGTGGCCTTCGACCTAGGCGTCGCCGGCTGGGCGCCCACCCACGAGCTCAGCGGCCAGGTGCTCGGCCGGCCGGCCGCCGGGTGGCTGCAGGTGGCCCTGCACGTCGATGCCGTCGCCGGCTCGCTCTACATCGAGGACGCCGACGTCTGGGACTCCACCGGCCGGCTCGTCGCCCGCTCCCGCCAGCTCGCCGGCATCCGTGTGCCCGCGCAGGGACTCGTCACGCCCGCTGGCTAGGCTTCGCGGATGCCCTCCGCCCCCTCCCCGGCCGTCCTGGCGGTCACCCGCCTCGCCGAGCTCCCGGGTCTTCCCGAGCAGGTCGAGGCGGCGCGCGAGGCGTGCACCCGGCTGCGCTGGCACCAGGCGCTGCGGCGCCGCATCCCCGAGGCCGCGGCCGAGTCGCGGGTGCGCGGGGCGGTCGCGAGCGCCGAGCTCGAGGGTGCCTCGATGCCGGTCGACGCCGTCCGGGACGTGATGCGCGGCGCGGCGACGTGGTCGGTGTCGCCGGACCCGGTCGAGCGGGTCGTCCGGGGGGTCGTCGGGGCGACGGCCGAGTCCGAGCGGGTCCGCGAGCTCGTCGTGCGTGCGCCGCTGCAGGCGCTGGCGCGGCTGCACACCGTGGCCGCCGCGGGGCTGGTGGCCGACGACGCGCTGGGTCGTCCGCGCGTCGAGGGGGAGGGGTGCGCCGAGCTGGGCGACCTCGGGCCGGCGCCGTCGGCCGCCGTCGTCGCGGAGCGGCTGCGAGGGCTCGCCGACGTGCTGGTCGCGCTGCCGGGGCTGCCGGTGGTCGTCGCCGCCGCCGTCGTGCACGCCGAGCTCGCGACCGTGCGGCCGTTCGTGCGGGGCAACACCGTCGTCGCCCGCGCCCTGGACCGGGCGGTCGTGCAGGCCGGCGGGCTCGACCCGACGGGCGTCGCGGTGACCGAGGCCGGGCACGGAGCCGGGGGGAGCGCGCCGTATGTCGGGGCGCTCGCCGCGTACGGGCGCGGTGATGCGGCGGGGGTCGGGCTGTGGGTCTCGCACTGCTGCACCGCCGTCCGCGCCGCCGCCGACCAGGGCGCCGCGGTCGCCGACGCCGTGCTCGCGGGCCGGCTCGGGTAGCGCACCCGGCGGGTCGCGCGCACCGGTTGTCGCCGGGCGCGCGGAGGAGTACAACGGTGGGGAGGGCCGCGAGACCCTCGCGACAGACCTACCGCGGGACGACGGGTACCCACGCGCGGGCAGTCCACTGATGGACCGATCGTGCTGGGCTGGACCCAGTGCGACGACGGCATGGAGCACGCCTGGTCGCCCGGAGCGCCGCGGCAGGACGACGCCCCCGCCGCGCCCGGCGGGGGCGTCGTCGCCCCCGCGCCGTGGGCAGCGGTGGTCCGTGGTCGGACGCGCGACCCCGGCGTGTGACCGCGCGTGGAGGCTCCTGCGGTGGTCAAGCCTTCAACTGTCGACTCAAGACGACGGAATCCGTCGGTCTGAGGACGTTTTCAGAATGTTTTCGACACTGTTGGCGTCGGGCTTGCGCGGAGGGGCATCGATGGGACACGATTGACCCACTCGCTCCCCTTCGGGGTAGAGCGACCGGCGAACCGGCTTCTCCCCCCCGGAGCTCGGCTCGCCGACGGCCCCGGTTGTCCCCCCGACCGGGGCCGTCCCATGTCCGGACCCAGAACACCCATCCACGCCCCGGGTCGCGGGGACCCCGCCCCCGACCGGGGCCGTCCCATGTCCGGACCCGGAACACCCATCCACGACCCGGGTCACGGGGACCCCGTCGTCCACAGGCGGCTCCTTCGGCCTCCGTCGTCCACAGATCGCACCGGGCCCCTGTCGTCGCCTCCGGGAGAGCGCGCAGGGTCGGGCCATGACCACACCGATCGTCGCCGTCGTCGGGGCCTCCGGCGGGCTGGGGGCCAGCACCCTCGCCCTCGCCGTGGGGCGCCGGCTGGCCGCCTCCGGCCCGGCCGCCACCGTCGTCGACCTCGACCTGACCCGGGGCGGCCTCGACGTCACGGCCGGGGTCGAGCACCTCACCGGCCGCCGCTGGCGCTCCCTGGTCGAGGTGCGCGGTCCCGTCCCGCCACCGCTGCTGCTGCCCGCCCTCCCCGTCGAGGACGGATGCCGTGTCCTGTCGGCGGGGAGCCCGCAGCCGGAGGTACCGACCTCCGCGGTCGCGGACGTCCTCGACTCCCTGGTCGCGGCCGGCGATCCGGTGGTCCTCGACCTCCCGGGGCCCTCCGCGCTGCTGCCGCAGGTGCTCGCCCACGCCCCGCTCGTCGTCCTCCTCACCGGGCTGCGCACGCGCGCCCTCGCCGACTGCGACGCCCTCGTGGACCGGCTCACGGCGGACGACGAGGCAGCCGGTCCGGCCGGCCCGCCCGACCTGCGGCTGGTCACCCGCGGGCCCCGGCCGAGCGCCGGCGTGCTCGACGACGTCGTCGCGCACCTGGGCGTCACCCACCTCCACCACCTGCCCGACGACCCCCACGTCGGGCGCCAAGCAGAACGCGGCGTCTGGCCGGGGTCGGGCACCGACGCCGTCCGACGCTGCGCCGACCGCGTGGTCGAGGTGGCGCTCACCGGGTCGGGACGGGCGAAGGCGTCGTGACCGGGCACCCGGCGCTGCCCGCGGTCGAGCGCTCCATCCGGGCGGGAAGGGGTCCGGACGGTGTCCGCATCGGGCGCGTCGCCGACGAGCAGGTACCGACGCTGGGCCGTGCGGGTCGCGACGTCGCCGCGGCCGCCCTCACCGACCGGCTCGTCGGTCTCGGGCCGCTGGCTCCGCTCGTCGCCGACCCCGAGGTCACCGACGTCCTCGTGAACGGTGACGGCAGCACCTGGGTCGACCGGGGCCGAGGGGTGGAGCGGGTGGGGCAGCCCGTCCCGTCGGCCGAGCTGAGGCCGCTCGCGGTCCGGCTCGCGGGTCTGGCCGGGCGCCGCCTCGACGACGCGCAACCGTGGGTCGACGGACTGCTCCCCGGGGGTGTGCGCCTGCACGCCGTCCTGCCGCCGCTCGTCGAGGGCGGCCCGCACCTCAGCCTCCGGGTGGCGAGGCGTCGGATGTCGGGGGTCGACGCGCTCGTTGCTGCGGGCGGGGCCAGCCCCGCGACGGGGGAGGTGCTGAGGGCACTCGTGCGGCGCCGGCGCAGCCTGCTCGTCACCGGCGGCACCGGGGCGGGCAAGACCACCGTCCTCGGGGCGCTCCTCGCCGAGTCCGCCGCCGATGAGCGCCTCGTCCTCGTCGAGGACGTCCGCGAGCTCGACCCCGACCACCCCCACGTCGTCCGCCTCCAGGGGCGAGGGGCCAACGTCGAGGGAGCCGGTGAGGTCGTGATGGCGGTGCTCGTCCGGCAGGCGCTGCGGATGCGGCCGGACCGGCTCGTCGTGGGGGAGGTGCGAGGGGCGGAAGTGCGCGAGCTGTTGGCCGCCCTCAACACGGGCCACGAGGGGGGCGCCTGCACCCTGCACGCCAACGGCCCGGAGGAGGTCCCCGCCCGCCTGGAGGCCCTGGGCGCGCTCGCCGGGATGTCCCGGGAGGCCGTCCACGCCCAGCTGCGCGGAGCGCTCGACGTCGTGGTGCACGTGGGGCGGGACCACCTCGGCCGCCGGGTCCAGCGGGTGGGAGTCCTCCGGCCCGGGAACGACGGGTTCACGACCGTGCGGACCGCCCTCCGGGACACCCCGACCGGTCCCGAACCGGGGCCGGCGTGGAGTGACCTCTCGGCGCTCGTGGCCGACCGACCCGATGCACCCAGCGCACCCGCCGCACCGGGCGCGACGTCGTGACGCTCGTCGTGCTGCTGCTGGTCGCGGCCGTGGTCCTCTGGCCACCCGGGGCGCCCGATCCGGATCCGGTGGGGGCGGCCCTCCCGGCGTTCCCCCGAGGAGCCCGGTCCGGATGGTCGGGGTGGGGTCTGCGTCGAGCCGGTCCGGGCCGCCGGGGCGAGCCGGAGTGGGTCGCCGAGCTCGCCGAGCTCACGGCCGTCGGCCTGCGAGCCGGGCTGGGCCTGGGCGGCGCAGCCGCGGTGGCGGCCGGGAGCCCGGCCGTTCGTGCCGGCGCGCCGTGGCTCGCCGAGCGGCTCGCCCCCGCGGCGGTCGACGGCTCGGGCGTGGCCGGCTGCCTCGCCGAGCCCCCGCCGGACGTCGCGCGCGCGCACCGCGCCGACCTCGAGGTGCTGGGGCGGGCGTGGCGGCTGTCGGAGGACGCCGGTGTGGCCGCGTCGCGCACCACGGCCGGGGCGGCCGCGGCCATCCGGGGACGCGTGGCCGCGCGCGAGCGGGTCGGGGCGGCCCTGGCCGGGCCGCGCGCGTCGATGGCCCTGCTCACCGCCCTCCCGCTCGCAGGGCCGTTCGTCGGGCTGCTCCTCGGGGTCTCCCCGAGCGCGCTCTACGGCTCGGTGCCGGCCCGCGCGGCGGCGGTCCTCGGGGTGCTGCTCACCGTGGCGGGCTGGGCGTGGGGGCGCCGGCTCGTCCGGCGGTCGCTGCGGCCCGCACGCACCGACGGCAGTCCGTGATGCTCGCGGTAGGGATGCTGGTGGCCGTCGCGGTGCTCGTCGCGCCGCGCCGCGGGCTCCCGGTGCCCGCTCGTCCCGGGGCCGCGGCCGGGGACGGCCGGTCGGCCACCGTCGCCGACGCCGCGGGGGCCCTCACCCTCCTGGCCGCCGCGCTGCGCGGGGGTGCCGGCGCGCTCGAGTGCCTCGAGGCGGTGTCCGCGTTGGACCCCGGGCCGGCCGGCCGCGAGCTGGCCGTCGTCGCGGCGGCCCATCGCTGGGGCGAGTCCTCGGACCGCGCCTGGGACCGGGTGGGTCCCGGATGGGCGCCGGCCGCGGCGGCGTGGCATGCCGCGCTCGCCGCGGGTGCTGCCCCGGCCGGGCTCGTGGAGGCCGCGGCCGACCGGATGCGTCTGGCCGAGGCCCGTCGGGTCGAGTCCGCCGTGCACCGCGCCGGGGTGCTCCTGGTCCTTCCGCTGGGGTTGTGCTTCCTGCCGGGGTTCGTCGCGACCACGGTCGTGCCCGTCGTGCTCCTGCTGCTCGGGTCGCTCCGGTGACGCCCGTCCGGTCGTCCACAGGCGGCTCCTCGGGTCGCCGCCGTCCACAGATCCGCCTCCACCCCTGCCGCCCGGCGGCCCGTGTGCCGAGAGTGGTCCCGACGGACGCGGACCCGCGTCCCCGACACCCAGGAGGACCCCATGACCCGACGAACCGGCTCCCGCAGAAGCGTTCTCGTCCACGCCCGCGCTGCGGCCCGGCGCTGGCGCCGACGCGGCGAGGAGGGGATGACCACTGCCGAGTACGCGGTCGGCACGGTGGCCGCCGTGGCCTTCGCGGCCCTGCTGCTGCTCGTCGTGCGCTCCGGCCCGGTCAAGACCGCGCTGACGAACATCATCGTCGGGGCGCTCGGCACGTGACCGCTCGGCGGCCATCCCGTGACGAACGGGGGATGGCCACCGCCGAGCTGGCGGTGGCCATCCCGGCGCTCCTCCTCGTGCTGACGCTCGCCCTCGGGGCGCTGCGGCTGGGCATCGACCGCGTGCGCTGCCTCGACGCCGCGCAGCAGGGGGCCCGGCTCCTGGCCCGGGGCGAGCCGGCGGACCGGGCGCGGGCCGCGGCCCTCTCGCTCGCCCCACAGGGCGCGCGGGCCGAGCTCGTCGTCGATGGGCGGGACGTGCGCGTCGAGGTCCGGTCGGACGGGCCGGCCGTGCTCGGTGCGCTGGGCGTCGGCTGGGCCCCCGAGGCCCATGCGGTGGCCCGCCGCGAGGACGTGCCGTGACGCCCGCGAGTCCGGCGGCGCGCGCGGAGCGGGGAAGCGGCACGGTCCTCGTCGTCGGCGCCCTCGCCGTGGTCGTCGTGGTGCTCGGCGGGTCGCTCCTGGTGGCGGCGGCCGTCCGTGACGCCCGAGCGGCGCGGGGCGCTGCCGACCTCTCCGCACTCGCGGCGGCGGTGCCGCTCGTGCGTGGGGGCGCCCCGGACTGTGCGGCGGCGTCGGCCACCGCCCTCGCCAACGGGGCGCGGCTGGCGTCCTGCACGCCCGAGGTCTCGGGCGCGGTGACCGTCGAGGTCAGGGTCGCCCGGCGCAACGTGTCGTGGTGGCCGGGGCTCCCGGTCTCGGTGACGGCCCGGGCGCGGGCCGGCCCGGTTGTGGACGGGGGCCCGGTGCTCCCCGAGGGGCCAGCGCTGGGCGGGGGCTCGGTGCAGGGGGAGGGGTCAGCGGCGGGCGGGGGGCCGGCGCTCCCCGAGGGGTCAGCGGCGGGGCTCGGCGCCGGGGTCGGGCGTCTCGGCCCGCGTCTCGGCGACCTCGGCCCGTCGGCGGGCGGTCTCGGTCGAGACGTGCTGCTCGGCCACCCGCTCGTCGGCCTGCTGGCGCAGCGCGGCGGTCTCGCTCTCGTGGCGGGCGCGCTCCTCCTCGAGGAGCCGCTCGCGGGTGGCCAGCTCCTCCTTGAGGCGCTTCTGCTCGAGCAGCCGCTCCTGCTCGGCGGCCTTCTCGCTCTCGCGGGCGTCGACCCGGCGACGGTGGCCGCGCTTGACGCCCGAGCGCAGGACGACCCAGCCGAGCCAGAACACCGAGATGACGACCATGCCGCTCACGAGGAAGACGACGGGCGGCAGGTCGATGGTGCCTCCGAGGAGGTTCATCGACACCGGGTCCTCGAGGCGCACCGCACCGAGGACGAGCGCGGCGCCGACACCGAGGGCGAGGAGGACGAGGACGACGCCGAGGAGGACCATGCGCCGCAGGCTACCCCCCGCGCGACCACCGCAGACGCCCGCGCTCCCCGCCGGGCTCGCCGCAGGTCATCGAGGTCGGCGGACCGGCCTTCACCCGGTGCGGGCCAGGGCCAGCTCGAGCACCACCACGGCCCCGGCCTTGTCCAGCGGCTCGTTGCCGTTGCCGCACTTCGGGGACTGCACGCACGCCGGGCACCCGGTGCGGCAGGGGCATCCGAGCACCGCGTCCCGGGTGGCCCGGACCCACTCCTCGAAGGCCTCGAAGGCGCGCTCCGCGAAGCCCGCGCCGCCCGGGTAGCCGTCGAAGACCATGACGGTCGGCAGGCCGGTGTCGGGGTGGAGCGCGGTCGAGACCCCGCCGACGTCCCAGCGGTCCGAGGTGGCCACGAGCGGGAGCATCCCGATCGCGGCGTGCTCGGCGGCGTGGAGGGCGCCCGGCACGTCGGGCTCGGCCACGCCGGCGGCCACCAGCACCTCGGGGGCGACGGTCCACCAGACGGCCTTCGTCGTCAGCGAGCGCTCGGGCAGGTCGAGGGCGTGCTGCCCGATCACCTCGCCGCTCGGGAGCCGCCGGGTGAACGCCGTGACCTTGCTCGTGACCCGCACCGACCCGAAGGCCGTGGCCACCCGCGCCCGGTCGGTGACGCGGTCCGTGCCGAGGATGTCGAAGCGGCTCACCGACTGCGCGTGGGTCGACCAGCCGGGGTCGCCGCGCACCGCGTGGGCCGCGCGCTGCTCCAGGTCGAGGTCGGTGACCACCCACGTGTCGCCCTGGTGCAGGTGGACCGCCCCGGTGTGCACCTGGGAGTGGGCGGCCGCCTCGTCGACCGTCCCGACGACGCGTCCGGTCCGGGTCTCGACGATCGCCACCACCTCGCTCGCACCGCGCAGCGAGATGTGCTCGGCCGGCCGGTCCTCGCGGGCCCAGAACCACCCCGTCGGGCGCCTGCGCAGGATGCCGCTCGCGACGAGCACGTCGAGCAGCCGGCGGGTCCCGGGGCCGAACAGCGCGAGGTCGGCGTCACCGATCGGCAGCTCGGCGGCGGCCGCCGCGAGGTGGGGTGCGAGCACGTGGGGGTTCTCGGGGTCGACCACCGTGGTCTCCACGGGCGCACCGAAGATCGCCTCGGGGTGGCGGACGAGGTAGGCGTCCAGCGGGTCGTCGGCCGCCACGAGGACCGCCAGCGAGTCCTCGCCGGAGCGCCCGGCCCGGCCGGCCTGCTGCCACAGGCTGGCCCGTCGCCCCGGCCAGCCGGCGAGCAGCACGGCGTCGAGACCGCTGACGTCCACCCCGAGCTCGAGGGCGTTGGTGGCCGCGAGCCCCCGGATGTCGCCGGCCCGCAGCCCGCGCTCGAGCAGCCGCCGGTCCTGCGGCAGGTACCCGCCGCGGTAGGCGGCCACGGTGCGCGCCGCCTCCGGGTCGGAGACCTCCAGCCGGCGCCGGGCCCCGGTCGCCAGCGCCTCGGCGCCGGCCCGGCTGCGGGCGAAGGCCACGGTCTGCACCCCGTCCTCGACGAGGTCGGCGAGCAGCTCGGCGGCCTCGGTGGTGGCGGACCGTCGCTCGCCGTCCGCCCCGGTCGCCGGCTCCCAGAGGGCGAACGTCATCGCGCCGCGCGGCGAGCCGTCGGTCGTCACGGCCCGGACCGGCAGGCCGGTGAGCCGCGAGGCGTGGCCGGCCGGGTCGCTGACCGTCGCCGACGCGAGCACGAACGTCGGTGTCGCGCCGTACCGCCCGGCCACCCGGCGCAGCCGCCGCAGCACGGCCGAGAGGTGGGCGCCGAACACCCCCCGGTAGACGTGGCACTCGTCGACCACGACGTACTGCAGCCCGCGGAGGAAGCCCGACCAGCGCTCGTGGCCCGGCAGCAGCGAGTGGTGCAGCAGGTCGGGGTTGGTGAGCACGACGTCCGCGTGCTCACGCACCCACCGCCGCTCGTCGGGCGGGGTGTCGCCGTCGTAGGTCGCCGCGCGCACGCCGGGCACGGCGAGGGCCTCGATGCGCGCCAGCTGGTCCGCGGCCAGGGCCTTCGTGGGGGACAGGTAGAGGGCGGTCGGCCGGCGCAGCCCACCGCGCCCCGCGGCGCCGACGACCGCGCTGAGCGCCGGCACGAGGTAGCCCAGGCTCTTCCCGGAGGCGGTGCCGGTGGCGAGGACGACGTGCTGCCCGGCGAACGCCAGGTCCACGGCCTCGCGCTGGTGGCTCCACGGCCGCTCGATCCCGGCGCCGAGCAGCGCCGCCAGCACCGGTGGCTCGACCGCCTCGGGCCACTCGGCGAGCCGGGCCGGGCGCGCCGGGACCACCTCGACGTGGAGCAGCCGCTCCGAGCGCGCCCCGCGGGTGATGCGGGAGAGGTGCTGCGCTGGGCTGGACACGGCGGTTACGGTAATCCTTGGTCCCGACGGCCCACGCCGGTGACCGTCCGAGCCGATGACCGCACCACCCGAGGAGCCAGACGCGTGGAGCTCTCCGTCACGACGTCCCACCACGACGACGTCAGCGTCGTCACCGTCGAGGGGGAGGTCGACGTCTACACCGCCGCCCAGCTGCGCCAGACGCTCGACCAGGAGATCGCCGACGGCCACGTGCGGCTCGTCGTCGACCTCGACACCGTGACCTTCCTCGACTCCACCGGCCTGGGGGTGCTCGTCGGCCGGCTCAAGCTCGTCCGCAACGACTCCGGCTGGCTGCGCATCGTCTGCTCCAGCGAGCGCATCCTGCGGGTCTTCCGCATCACCGGCCTCGACAAGGTGTTCGGCATCCACGACACCCTCCAGGACGCGCTCGCGGCCTGAGGCCGCTCTCCTCCCCGCGCGCACCCCCGGGTCGCTGACCGGGAGAGACTCCGTCGCGGTGTGAACCGCGTCACGCCGACCCGGGCGGGCGGGGCGCGCCGGGTCCCCGGTACAGTCCACCCCGACCGTCCCTGCCATCGGTGCTGACTGCGCCCGGGGACGGACGACGCCGTCAAGGAGGATGGAATGGCACCCCTCGCACTCGCGAACGCCGAGTCGGGAGCCCTGGACCTGACCGGGACGAACCTGACCCTGGTCATCACGGTCGCGGTGATCGCCCTCGTGGCGCTCGTCATGGGCTTCGTGTTCCGCGGGCAGGTCCTCGCGGCCGACCCGGGCACCGAGAAGATGCAGGAGATCGGCGCTGCCGTCGAGGAGGGGGCGCAGGCCTACCTCCGGCGCCAGTTCCGCACGCTCAGCGTCTTCGTCGTCCTCGTCTTCTTCCTCCTGCTCCTGCTTCCGGCGGACGACCAGGCCGTCCGGTTCGGGCGCTCGGGCTTCTTCGTCCTCGGCGCGCTGTTCTCGGCGGCCATCGGCTACCTCGGCATGAGCCTGGCGGTCAAGGCCAACGTCCGCGTCGCGTCCGCCGCCCGCCACGAGGGCGGCCGCGACGCCGGCATGAAGATCGCCTTCCGCACCGGCGGCGTCGTCGGGATGGCGACCGTCGGGCTCGGCCTGCTCGGCGCCTCCGTCGTCGTCCTCCTCTACAAGGGTGACGCCCCGAAGGTCCTCGAGGGCTTCGGCTTCGGTGCCGCCCTCCTCGCGATGTTCATGCGCGTCGGCGGTGGCATCTTCACCAAGGCCGCCGACGTCGGCGCCGACCTCGTCGGCAAGGTCGAGGCGGGCATCCCCGAGGACGACCCGCGCAACGCGGCGACCATCGCCGACAACGTGGGCGACAACGTCGGCGACTGCGCCGGCATGGCTGCCGACCTCTTCGAGTCCTACGCCGTCATGCTCGTCGCGGCGCTGATCCTCGGCTCGGTCGCCTTCGGCACCTACGGCCTCGTCTTCCCGCTGATCATCCCGGCGATCGGCGCGCTCACCGCACTGCTCGGCGTCTTCATCACCAAGGCCCGCCCGGGCGAGAACCCGCTGAGCGCCATCAACCGCGGCTTCTACATCGCCGCGGCCATCTCGGCCGTCCTCTCGGCCGTCGCCGCCTTCGTCTACCTCCCCGACACCTTCGCCGGGCTCTACGCGAGCGGTGCGCAGCTGACCGAGGCCCAGCAGGAGATCGCGCAGCTCGGCAGCGACCCGCGCGTCATCGCGATCCTCGCCGTCGTCATCGGCATCGTCCTCGCCGGCATCATCCTCTGGCTGACCGGCCACTTCACCGGCACCGACAAGCGCCCGACGATGGACGTCGCGCGCACCTCGCTCACCGGCGCGGCCACCGTCGTGCTCTCGGGCATCGGCGTCGGCCTCGAGTCGGCCGTCTACACCGCGGCCATCATCGGTGGCGCGGTCTACCTGGCCTTCCTCCTCGGCGGCGGCTCCACCGCGCTCGCGCTCTTCCTCATCGCGCTCGCCGGCTGCGGCCTGCTCACCACCGTCGGCGTCATCGTCGCGATGGACACCTTCGGCCCGGTCTCGGACAACGCCCAGGGCATCGCCGAGATGTCCGGCGACGTCGACGGCGAGGGCGCGCAGATCCTCACCGAGCTCGACGCGGTGGGCAACACGACCAAGGCGATCACCAAGGGCATCGCGATCGCGACCGCCGTCCTCGCGGCGACCGCGCTCTTCGGCTCCTACAGCGACGCCTGGCAGACCGAGCTCCAGAAGATCCTCGCCAGCGGCGAGGTCACCGAGAACCCGAGCAAGTACGTGCAGTCGCTCTTCGACCTCCAGGTCGTCTCGCCGAACACGCTCGTCGGCCTCATCCTCGGTGCCGCGGTCGTCTTCCTCTTCTCGGGCCTGGCCATCAACGCCGTCACCCGCGCGGCCGGCGCCATCGTCTTCGAGGTGCGTCGCCAGTTCCGTGAGATCCCCGGGATCATGGAGGGCACGGCCAAGCCGGAGTACGGCAAGGTCGTCGACATCTGCACCCGTGACTCGCTCCGCGAGCTCGCGACGCCGGGTCTCCTCGCAGCGCTCACCCCGGTCGCGGTCGGCTTCGGCCTCGGCATCGGCGCGCTCGCCGGCTTCCTCGCCGGAGCCATCGGCGCCGGCGCGCTCATGGCCGTCTTCCTCGCCAACTCCGGTGGCGCGTGGGACAACGCGAAGAAGATCGTCGAGGACGGCCAGCACGGCGGCAAGGGCTCGGACGCCCACGCGGCCACGGTCATCGGCGACACCGTCGGCGACCCGTTCAAGGACACCGCCGGCCCGGCGATCAACCCGCTCATCAAGGTGATGAACCTGGTGTCGGTGCTCATCGCCCCGGCCATCGTCACCCTGACGATCGGGGGCAGCGCCTCGGCCCCGATCCGCTACGGCATCGCCGGCGTGGCCGTCGTCATCGTCGTCGCGGCCGTCGCGTACTCCAAGAGCAAGGACCTCGCGATCGGCGGCGACGACATCGACCCCGACGTCCAGACCTCGGAGCCCGCGCCCGCGCAGGCCTGACACCGCTCCACCACCGGCCGAGGGGCCGGGTCCCGCACGGGGCCCGGCCCCTCGCCGCGTGTCAGAGCAGGTCGAGGAGGAGGGATGCCGCCCGCTCGGCCCCGTCTGTCTCCACCGGCGAGGACGTCACCGGCCGGGTGAGGGTGTCGAGCAGCGCCGCCGCGAAGGCGTCCGGCGCGACGAGCTCCACGTACGGCAGGTGCGTCCCGGCCCCGTAGCGCTCCAGTCGGTGGCGCACGTGGTGGTTCTGCTCGAAGTGGTTGCGCAGCGGGACGTAGAGGAACGGCGTCCGGCACGCGGTGAGCTCCATGCACGTGGTCAACCCGCCCTGGACGACGGCCACGTCGCACGCCGCGAGGTGGCGCCACAGGTCGGGGACGAACCCCAGCACCTCGGCCCCCGCGGTCGGCGGCAGCGACAGCGGGTCGATGCGCGGCCCGGCGACGACGACGAAGCGCAGGTCCGGCCGGGCCCGGCGGCACGCCGGGACGGCGGCCAGCACCCTGCGCAGCAGCCCCGCCCCGACGGCCGTCCCCCCGACAGCGACGACGCAGACCGTCTCGTCGTCGCCGAAGCCCAGCCCGGCCCGCAGCCGCGCCCGCTCCTCCTCGGTCGGCGGCGCGAACCCGGTGACGTAGCCGGCGAAGTCGAACTCGCGCTCGGTCCACCCGCGGATGTCCGGCAGGTCGGGCCCGAACGTGCCGGCGACGACGTCGTCCGGCGAGCCGACGAACACCGAGCGGTCGCGCACCCACGGGAAGCGCGCGCGGTGCTCGAGCATCTCGGCGTTGTAGTCGGCCGTGAGCAGCGCCTGCCGCTCGCCGCCGGCCGGCATCGGCAGCCAGCCGACGAAGTCGGTCAGCCAGGTGAACGCGCCGCGCTTGAGCTCGGGGTTCTCGTGGAGGAAGTGGTCGGTCTCCCAGGCCTCGTCGCCGACGACGAGGTCGACGGACTCCTCCCGCAGCACCTCGTCGAGGACGAGGAAGTTGGTGACCAGGACGTCGTCCATCCGGCGGATCGCCTCGAAGGCGTCGAGGTCGTGCTCGCCGCACTCGGCCTCGACGTGCGCCGACTCCGACGCCAGCCAGGCCGAGGCCGGGTGCACCTCCTCGCCGGCCTGCTCGAGGACGCGCGTCACCGGGTCCTGGGCCAGCCAGCGCACGCGCAGGTCCGGGCGCTGGGCGCGGAGTGCTCGCACGACGGCGAGGTCGCGGCGCGCATGCCCCAGGCCGATGGGGGAGGAGAGCACCAGGACCTGCCGGGGCCGGTGCAGTGCCCGGGAGCGGTGGCGGACCGGCTCCGGGGCGTCGGTCCCACCGACCCGCCGGACGAACCGGTCGATCTCGTGGGTGGCGAGCACCGGGTCGCGGGCCGGGATGCCGTGGCCCGCCCCCTCGACGAGGAGCAGCGAACCGCCCGTGCGCTGCGCGAACGCCTCGCCGTCGCCGACCCCCCGGACCCGGTCGTCGGTGCCGTGGACGACGAGCACCGGGCAGCGGACCCGGTCGAGGACCGCCGCGAGGTCGGTGAGCGCGGCGCCGTCGAGCCCCAGCCGCCCCGAGGTGGCGTCGGCGAGGACCTGTGGCCCGACCTCGTGCGCCCACCCGGCCGACTCCTCGCGCTGCCGCGTCGAGTGCGGCTCGCTGTACATCTCGGCGAAGAAGAAGTCGACGAAGTCGTCGTACCCGCCACCCAGCCAGTGGTGCCGGTTGTACGCCGACCACCCGTCGGTCCGGGTCGGGAGGTCGGCGAACGTGCCGACCTCGTGGTGCGCCTGCGGGCTCCAGCTGCCACCGGGCGGCCCGAAGGCGACGACGCCGAGGACCCGGTCCGGATGCTCCGCCGCCACCTGCGCCGCCCACGCCGCACCGCTGGAGAGGCCGACGAGCACCGCCTCCCCGACCCCGGCGGCGTCCATCACCGCGACGACGTCGGCGGCGTACTCGTCGTTGGCGTACGCCGCGGCCCCGGCCGGACGGTCGGAGTCGCCGCTCCCGCGCCCGTCGAAGGTCAGCACCCGGTGGTGCCGGGCGAGGTGCGGCACCTGCGCCTTCCACATCCGCGACCGGACGATCGACCAGGTCGGCAGCAGCACGACGGTCGCCGGCCCGGACCCGTGCACGGTCCACCGCAGGCGGACGCCGTCGCGGACGGCGTCCCCCTCGGCCACCGGACGGGTCCAGGCCGGCCAGCTCACGGACGGACCTCGAAGACGTTGTTGAACGGCGTCGAGGCGGCGAGCCGGAAGGTCCGGAACCCGGCGGCGAGCGTGACGTCGCGGATGCGCGCGGGCCCGGCCTGGGTGCCGAGGGCCGCCCCGACCGGCTGGGACAGCGACGCCGGGGTGCAGAGCAGCGTGGAGAACCCGTAGTACGCCCGGCCGACGGGGTTGAGGTTGTCCTCGACGCGGTCGCCGGCGGCCGGTTCGACGAGCAGCCACACGCCGTCCTCGCGCAGCGCCTCGCGCACCCTTGTGGCCGCGCCGACCGGGTCGCCCATGTCGTGCAGGGCGTCGAAGGTCGTCACGAGGTCGTAGCCCGAGCCTCCGAACGACGTGGCCGCAGCGACCTCGAACGAGACCCGTTCCGCGACACCGGCATCGGCCGCCCGTTGCCTGGCCGTGTCGATGGACGCCCGGTGGTAGTCGGAGCCGGTGAACCGCGAGGCCGGGAAGGCCTGCGCCATGAGGACCGTCGAGGCCCCGTGCCCACAGCCGATGTCGGCGACGCTGGCCCCGGCGGTCAGCCGGTCGACGAGCCCGTCGACGGCCGGCAGCCACTCCGCGACGAGGTGGGCGTTGTAGCCCGGCCGGAAGAAGCGCTCGCAGCCGTCGTGGACGTCGGTGTTGTGGTCGTGCCAGCCCACCCCGTCACCGTCCGGGGCGACGGCGAGCACCCGGTCGGCGTCGCGGACCGTGCCGTGGGCGATCTGGAAGAAGCCGGGCAGGAAGGCCGGGCTCGTCTCGTCGGTCAGCGCGACGACGTGCTCGGGCGGGAGGCCGTAGGTGCCGTCGGCCGGCTCGTAGGTGACGAAGGCGCCGGCGGCCTGGGCGTTGAGCCACTCGCGGGCGTAGGGCTCGGCGGTGCCGGTGCTGCGGGCGAGCTCGTCGGGCGTCAGCGGGCCGGTCTCGGCCATCGTCCGGTAGTACCCGAGCCGGTCGCCCATGACGACGAGCGCGCAGTTGAGCGCCGCTCCCACCTCGTCGACGGCCCGGAAGACGAACGACATGAGCGTGTCGGTGTCCACCGTCGTGGTCTGGCTGTGTGCCATGGGATGTCCTCCCGTCCATGATCCCGGCTCTGGCCGCCGGGGTCGATGCCCTCGACGGTCGCGCCCGGGGCCGTCGGCCCGCATCAGGGAGGCACCCTGGTGATGACCCCGGGGTTCCTACACTGAGGCGATGGTCGTCGGGCGCGAGGCCGAGCTGCGCACGGTGGGCGGGCTGCTCGCCGCCGCGCGGCTGGGGCGCGGCGGGACGCTGGTGCTCGTCGGGGAGGCCGGGGTCGGCAAGTCGACGCTGCTCCGCGAGGCGGCCGCGCTGGCCGGTGGGGCCACGCTCGTCCGGGTGGTCGGCACGCTCGCCGAGCGGGAGGTCCCCTACGCCGCCCTCGGCCTCGTGGTCGGTGACCCGGCGGCCGAGCTGGCCGCCCTCCCCGAGCCCCAGGGGCACGCGCTCGGGGCCGCGCTCGCGCTCGTCGAGGGGGACGTCCCCCCGCCCTTCGCCGTGGGTGCCGCGACCCTCGGGGTGCTGGCCCGCCGCGCCGAGACCCGGCCGCTCGTCGTGCTGCTCGACGACGCCCACCTGCTCGACGCCGCCTCCTCCCGCGCGCTGGCCTTCGCGGCGCGCCGGCTCGCCGACGACCCGGTGCTCGTCCTGGCGGCGGTGCGCCCCGACGAGCCGGGGCCGTGGACCTCCTCGGGGTTCCCCGAGCTGGCTCTCGGCGGGCTCGCGGCCGACGAGGTGGCCGCCCTGCTCGCCGACCTCGGGAACCCCACATCGCCGGAGGTGGCCGTCCGGGCCCGGGCCGCGACCGGTGGCAACCCGCTCGCCGTCTCCGAGCTCGTGCGGCGACCGGACGCCTGGGCCCGGCTCGCGGCCGGGGACCCGGTCCCCCTGCCCCGTGACCTCGTCGAGGTCTTCTCCGAGCGGGCCCGCGCGGAGGGCGTGGCGGTGCGCCTCGTCGTGGCCCTCGCCGCCCTGGCCGGGGGCTCCGCCGCCGTGGTGGCCGCGGCCGCCGCCGACCTCGGCCTGCCGGGCGATGCCCTGGCCCGGGCCGAGCGGGCGGGGCTGGTCACGCTCGAGGGCGGGACGGTCGAGCCGTCGCACCCGCTCGTCGGGTCAGCCGTGTACTCCGGCCTGGACCCGCAGGACCGCCGCCTGCTCCACGCAGCCGTCGCCGACGCCCTGCCCCCGGGCCGGACCGACGAGCGCGCCCACCACCTCGCCGCGGCCGCCGCCGGGCCCGACGAGTCCCTGGCGTCGGCGCTCGAGGAGGTCGCGGCGGTCGCCGCCGGCCGAGGGGCCCCGGGTGAGGCCGCCGCCGGCCTCGAACGAGCAGCCGCCATCACCCCCGACCCCGCCCGGGCCGCCGACCGGCTGCTGCGCGGCGCGGGCCACGCGTGGGCCGCGGGGGACGGCCGCTGGGCGATGCGGCTGGGCGAGGACGCCGCGCGCGAGGCCCCGTCCGAGCGCTGGCGGG
>NZ_JBNVZV010000016.1:0-95463 GCF_050496545.1 Phycicoccus avicenniae
GGGCGGGGGGGGGGGCGCGGGGGGGGGGGGGGGGGGGGGGGGTTGGGTGGGTGGGGGGGGGGGGGGGGGGCGGGGGGGCGCCCCCCCCCCGGCGGGGGGGGGGGGGGGCCCCCCCCGCCCGCTTCGGCGTCGAGGGACCCCAAGGCGTGCGCGAGGCCGTGCGCTTCGCGCCCGAATGGGTCCGCGACGTCTACCTCACCCCCGAGGCCGCCGCGCGGTACGCCGACGACATCGTCGCCCCGGCGCGCGCGGCCGACCTCTGGCTGCACGAGGTGAGCCCCGAGGTGCTCGCCGCGATGGCTGACGCCGACGCGCCCCAGGGGGTCCTCGCGGTGCTGGACACCGCCGCGCCGCGCCTCGAGGACGTCCTCGCGGCCCGCCCGCGCCTGCTCGTGCTCCTCACCACGGTCCGCGACCCCGGCAACGCCGGCACCGTGATCCGCGGGGCCGACGCCGCCGGCGCCGACGCCGTGCTCGTCACCGGCGCCTCGGTGGACGTGCACTCGCCCAAGGTCGTGCGCTCCACCGCCGGCTCGCTCTTCCACCTGCCGGTCGTCACCGGCCTGGAGGTCGACGGCACCCTCGCCGCCCTGCGCGCCGCGGGCATCCGCACCCTCGCCGCCGACGGTGTCGGCACCACGCTGCTGCCCGACGCCGACCTCACCGGAGCGCACTGCTGGGTCATGGGCAACGAGGCGCACGGGCTCCCCGAGGAGACCCGCGCCGCCTGCGACGACGTCGTCCGGGTGCCCATCCACGGGCACGCGGAGTCGCTCAACCTCGCGATGGCCGCCACGATCTGCCTCTACGCGTCGGCGGGGGTGCTGGGGAGCAGGCCGGACGCGGGGTAGCGTGCGCCCATGCCGCAGCGGTACCTGGTCCCGGACGAGCTCGCGGCCAACGGCCTGGAGTTCATCCCCGACGGGCTCGTGGCCGCCATCGGTCCCGAGCGCACCGTGCGCTTCATGAACAGCCGGGCCGAACAGATCACCGGCCTGCGGGCCGCGGACGTCGTGGGCCGCGACGTCGTCGAGGCCCTCCCGCTGCAGGACCTCGGGGGCGACTCGTGGTGGGAGCTGACCGACCCGTGGCACGCGCTGAGCACCGTCAGCGGCCACCGCGAGCGGCTGCTCGTCCTCCCGAGCGGCCGCGAGCTGCTCGTCACCGCCCGGTACAACCGCCGGGGCCGGGGCACCGACGTCGTCTCGGTCGTCATGGGCATCCGGGACGCCGAGGGCCGCCGGCGCGCCGAGAAGGAGTCGGCCGCGCTCCTCACGTCCGTGGCCCACGAGCTGCGCTCGCCGCTCACCGGCGTCAAGGGCTTCTCCTCGACGCTGCTGCGCAACTGGGAGCGGTTCACCGACGAGCAGAAGCGGCTGATGCTCGAGACCATCGAGGCCGATGCCGACCGCGTCACGCGCCTCATCACCGAGCTCCTCGACACCTCGCGCATCGGCACCGGACGGCTGACCGTGCACGCCGTCCCCGTGCCGGTGCGGGCCCGCCTGGACGGCCAGGTCGAGCGCCGCGTCGCCGCCGGCGCCGAGCGCGAGCAGTTCGACGTCGAGGTCGAGGACGGTGTCGACGTCGTCTGGGCCGACCCGGACCGGCTCGAGCAGGTGCTCACCAACCTCGTCGACAACGCGCTTCGGCACGGCCGGGGCAGGGTGCACATCGCCGTCGAGCGCTCGCGGTGGGCCGGGCCGTCGGCGGTCGACGTCGTCGTCACCGACGACGGCGACGGCATCGCCCCCCAGCACCGCGAGCTCGTCTTCAGCCGGTTCTGGCAGGCCGGCGCCAAGCACGGCACGGGCCTGGGCCTGTACCTCGTGCGCGGGCTCGTGGAGGCCCACGGTGGCGAGGTCGTGGTCGAGGAGGGGCCCACCGGCGGCGCCCGCCTGCGGGCCACCTTCCCCGACCTCGAGTGACTCAGCGGTGCGCGGCCTCCGGCAGGGGCTGGCGCACCTCGGCCTTCTCCTCGTCGGCGGCTCCCGGGATCGGGTCGCCCTCGCCGGCGCGCACCCGCTCCTCGATGCGCTTGCCGGTCTCCTCGTCGACGTTCTTCCAGTAGACGAACGCCCGCTCCAGGACGTCCTCGCGGACACCGCCGAGCGCCCCGGCCACGGTCTCGACGAACCGGTCGCGCTGGGCGTCGTCGAAGACGTCGCGCACGAGCATGCCGGCCTGGGTCCAGTCGTCGTCCTCGGCGTGCAGCGAGTAGGCCTGCCGGACGAGGGTGCCGTCGGCCTCCCAGCCCTCGTCCACCGGGCCGCGGTGCACGGCGTGGCCGCGCCCCTCGCTGTTCGGCACGTAGGTCGGGCCGGCCTTGACCTCGTAGTTCATGGCGCCGTCGAAGACGAGGTGGTTCATCCGCTCCTCGACCTCCGGGAGCGGCCGGTTGACCGGCAGCTGGTGGGCGTTGGTGCCCACCCGGGCCCGGTGCGCGTCGGCGTAGGAGAAGACGCGTGCCAGCAGCATCTTGTCGGGGGAGAAGCCGATGCCCGGGACGATGTTGCTCGGCGCGAAGGCCGCCTGCTCGATCTGGGCGAAGTGGTTGACCGGGTTCTCGTCCAGCGCGAAGGTGCCCACCTCGACGAGCGGGTAGTCGCCGTGCGGCCAGACCTTGGTCAGGTCGAACGGGTTGAACCGGTAGTCACCGGCCTCGGCGTACGGCATCGCCTGGATGAACATCGTCCAGCGCGGGTGGTCACCCCGCTCGATCGCCTCGAAGAGGTCGCGGCGGTGGAAGTCGGAGTCGGCCCCGGAGATCCGCTCGGCCTCCTCGTTCGTGAGGTTCTCCACGCCCTGCTGCGTGTGGAAGTGGAACTTCACCCAGTGCTTCTCGCCGGCCTCGTTGCTCATCAGGTAGGTGTGCGAGCCGTAGCCGTTCATGTGCCGCCACGAGCGCGGCAGGCCGCGGTCGCCCATCAGGTAGGTGACCTGGTGGGCCGACTCGGGGGAGTTGGTCCAGAAGTCCCACTGCATCGTCCCGTCGCGCAGGCCGGAGTCGGCGAGGCGCTTCTGGCTGCGGATGAAGTGGGGGAACTTCATCGGGTCCCGGAGGAAGAAGACCGGGGTGTTGTTGCCGACGAGGTCCCAGTTGCCCTCCTCGGTGTAGAACCGCACCGAGAAGCCGCGGACGTCCCGCCAGGTGTCGGGGGAGCCGAGCTCGCCGGCGACGGTCGAGAACCGCGCCAGCGTGCGCGACGTCGCGCCCGGGCGGAAGACCGCGGCCTTGGTGTACCGGGTGATGTCGTGGGTGACGGTGAAGGTGCCGAAGGCCCCCGAGCCCTTCGCGTGCGGCTTGCGCTCCGGGATGTTCTCGCGGTTGAAGTGCGCCAGGGTGTCCAGCAGGTGCACGTCGTGCAGCACCAGCGGGCCGTCCGGCGAGAGGCTGAGACTGTGCTCGTCGCTCTCGGTGGGCGCGCCGTTCGCCATCGTGGATCCGGTGGGGGTCCCCAGGCGGTCAGGGTCTGCGTACGGGTCGTTCGTCATCGCTCTCCTCGGCATCGGTACTCCTCTTGCACTCTCACACCCTTCCCGTACCCCGGTGCCGCGCGACACATGCGAGCTCGCCCGCCCCTCCGGATGGCGAGGGGGCCCTGCGGATGTCAGAGTGTCCCGGTGACGACGGTGACCCTCGCGCCCTACCGTCGGGTCCTCTCCCGACCGGCCCTGCGCCGCACCCTCGTCCTCGGCATCCTCACCCGCGCGCCGATGTTCGCGACGGCGGTGCTCGTCACCCTCCACGTCGTCACCACGCTCGACCGCAGCTACGCGATGGCCGGCCTGCTCGCCGCGTGCGTGACGACGGCCATCGCCGTCAGCGGGCCGTGGCGCGGCCGGCTGCTGGACCGGCACGGGCTGCGGGCCGTGGTCGGCCCGTCGGTCCTGGTCTCCGGCATCTGCTGGGGCATCGCGCCGTGGGTCGGGTACTGGGCCCTGCTCGGGCTCGCGACCGTGGCCGGCCTCTTCATCGTGCCGATCTCCTCGGTCATCCGGCAGGCGGTCATCGCCGGGGTCGACGAGACCGACCGGCGCACGGCCATCTCGCTCGACTCGGCGGCCATCGAGGTGACCTTCATGGTCGCGCCGGCCGCCGTGGTCGTCGCGGCGACGCAGTGGTCGACCGCCTGGGTCCTCTTCCTCGTCCAGGCCTGCGGGGTGCTCGCCGGGGTCGGGCTGTGGCTGGTCGACCCGCCGCTCCGCTCGGAGTCCGAGCCCGCGCCGGCGCAGCACGCCGTCACCACCCGCTCCTGGATGCGCGGGCCCTTCCTCGGCGTCATCGGCGTCGTGGCCGCCACCACCGTGATGCTCGCCGGGTCCGACCTCGGGTTCGTCGCCGTCGTCCGCGAGATGGGGGCCGCGGCGGCGCTCAGCCTCGTCCTCGTGCTCTGGGGTCTCGGCTCGCTCGTCGGTGGCCTCGTCTACGGGGCGTTGTCCCGCGAGATCCCCGCGCGCTGGCTGCTGCTCGCGCTCGCCCTCGTCACGGCCCCGATGGCGGTGGCCGGCAACCCGTTCCAGCTCGGCGTCCTCGCCCTGCTCGCCGGCCTGCTCTGCGCCCCGACCATCACGGCGACGGTCGACGAGCTGGCGCGCGCGGTCCCGCCCGAGGTCCGGGGTGAGGCGATGGGGTGGCACAACTCCGCGATGACCGCCGGCGGCTCGCTCGGCGCCCCGCTCGCGGGGCTGGCCATCGACCACTTCGGCGCCCCTGCGGGCTTCCTCGCGGTCGCCGCCGCCGGAGTCCTCGGGGCCGGGCTCGCGTTCGCCCGACGCCCCGGGCGCCCGGCCCCGCCGACCGCGGCCCCCGAGGCGGAGCGCCCCGCCGCGGCGGAGGTCGTCCGGCCCCGCCGGGTCGCCGTGCCGGACGGCCGCGACGCTACGCTGGAGCCGTGACCCCCGCTCCGCGCCGATTTACCGGGCCCTCGGGCCCGGTGTCGCGCGCGTCCTGAGCGCCGCCACCCGTACGGCCGGCGCGACGCCGGCCGTCCCACCGCCCGGGGGCCGATCCCCGTCCCGCCCCCGGCGTGCCGCTGCCTAGACTCGGGCGCGCCCCCACCACGAAGAGCGGAAGCGATGTCCGGACCCAACACGAACTACGACCCCGTGGAGGTCGCCGCGCTCGACCCGCAGGCGATCGACGCCGCGGTCGAGGCCGCCCTGGCCGCCGCGGCGGCGGCCGGCACCCTCGAGGAGCTCAAGGCGGTGCGCGGCGCGCACCAGGGCGACAAGAGCGCCCTCGCGCTGGCCAACCGCGAGATCGGTGCGCTGCCGCCGAGCGCCAAGGCCGAGGCGGGCAAGCGCGTCGGGCAGGCCCGCGGGCGGGTCGGTCAGGCCTTCACGGCCCGCCAGGCCGAGCTCGAGGCCGAGCGGGACGAGCGGATCCTCGTCGAGGAGGCCCTCGACGTCACGCTGCCGACCGGCCGCCGCCCGCTGGGCCGGCGCCACCCCATCGAGCTGATGAGCGAGCGCATCGCCGACCTCTTCACCGGGATGGGCTGGGAGAACGCCGAGGGCCCGGAGATCGAGGCGGAGTGGTTCAACTTCGACGCCCTGAACTTCGACGCCGACCACCCGGCGCGCCAGATGCAGGACACCTTCTACGTCGACCCGCCCGAGGGCGGGCTCGTCCTGCGCACCCACACCTCGCCCGTGCAGGCGCGCACCCTGCTCGACCGGGGCGTGCCGGTGTACGTGGCGGCGATCGGTCGGGTCTTCCGCACCGACGAGCTCGACGCCACCCACATGCCGGCCTTCCACCAGGTCGAGGGGCTGGCCGTCGACGAGGGCATCACGATGGCCCACCTGAAGGGCACCCTCGACCGGCTGGCCGCCGAGCTGTTCGGCGAGGGCATCACGACCCGCCTGCGCCCGTCGTTCTTCCCGTTCACCGAGCCGAGCGCCGAGATGGACCTGCGCTGCTTCGTCTGCCGCGGCGAGGACCCCGACTGCCGCACCTGCAAGGGCACCGGCTGGATCGAGTGGGGCGGCTGCGGGATGGTCAACCGCAACGTGCTGCTGGCCTGCGGCGTGGACCCCGACCGCTACACCGGGTTCGCGTTCGGGATGGGCATCGACCGCGCGCTGATGTTCCGCACGGGCGTCAGCGACATGCGCGACATGATCGAGGGTGACGTGCGCTTCGACGCACAGTTCGGGATGGAGATCTGATGCGGGTTCCGGTCGACTGGCTGCGCGAGTACGTCGCGGTGCCGGCGGAGGCGACGGGGGCCGACATCGCGGCCTCGCTCGTCGCCGTCGGGCTCGAGGAGGAGGGCCTGCACGGTGGCGGCGTCAGCGGGCCGCTCGTCGTCGGGCGCGTCCTGACGCTCGAGAAGGAGCCGCAGAAGAACGGCAAGACGATCAACTGGTGCTCGGTGGACGTCGGTTCGGCCAACGGCACGGGTGAGCCCCAGGGCATCGTCTGCGGCGCCCACAACTTCGAGGCGGGCGACCTGGTGCCGGTGATCCTGCCCGGTGGCGTGCTGCCGACGCCGCAGGGTCCGCTCGAGGTGTCCGCGCGCAAGACCTACGGGCACGTCTCGGCGGGGATGATCTGCTCCGAGCGGGAGCTGGGCCTCGGCGAGGACCACGACGGCATCATCGTCCTCACGCGGCGCTTCGCGGACGACCCCGAGTCGCTCGCGCGCTGCGTCCCGGGTGCCGACGCCATCGCGATCCTCGGTCTGGACCGCGAGACCGTCGAGGTCAACGTCACCCCCGACCGCGGGTACTGCTTCTCGGTGCGCGGCGTGGCGCGCGAGTACGGGCACGCGACGGGTGCGGAGTTCACCGACCCGGTGACCGCGCTCGCGGCGGCGGCCCCGGCGGGCGGTCCGGGCGGGTACCCCGTGGAGCTCGCCGACGAGGCCCCGATCCGCGGCCGGGTCGGCTGCGACCGGTTCGTCGCGCGGGTCGTGCGCGGCATCGACGCCTCGGCCCCGAGCCCGGCCTGGATGCGGGCCCGGCTCACCGAGGCGGGGATGCGCCCGATCTCGCTGGCCGTCGACGTCACGAACTACGTGATGCTCGGCCTCGGCCAGCCGCTGCACGCCTACGACCTGGCCCGCCTCGGCGAGCGCATCGTCGTGCGCCGGGCCCGGGCGGGGGAGAAGATGACGACCCTCGACGACGTCGAGCGCACCCTCGTCCCCGAGGACCTGCTCATCACCGACGGCGGCAACACCCCGATCGGCATCGCCGGCGTGATGGGCGGCGCCTCCACCGAGGTGTCGGCCTCGACCACCGACGTGCTCGTCGAGGCCGCGCACTTCGACCCCGTCTCGATCGCGCGCTCGGCCCGGCGTCACCGTCTGCCGTCCGAGGCGTCGCGGCGCTTCGAGCGCGGTGTCGACCCGCAGCTGCCGCCGGCGGCGGTGCAGCTCGTGGTCGACCTGCTCGTCCGCTACGGCGGGGGCACGGCGGACGACGCCGTGACCGACGTCGGCTCCGTCGCAGCGCCGGCGAGCGTCTCGATGTCGGTGGGCTTCCCGTCCCGCATCGTCGGCGTCGACTACGACCGCGCCACCGTGGTCGGGGTGCTCGAGCAGATCGGCTGCTCGGTGTCCGGCGACGCCGACGAGCTGACCGTGGTGCCTCCCACCTGGCGCCCGGACCTCACGACCGCGGAGGACCTCGTCGAGGAGGTCGCCCGCATCCGGGGGTACGAGGGCATCCCGTCGGTGCTGCCGACCCCGCCCGGCGGCTCGGGGCTGACCCAGCCGCAGCGGGTCCGCCGTGTCGTCGCGAACCTCCTTGCGGGGCAGGGCCTCTCGGAGGTCTGGAGTGCGCCGTTCGTCGGCGCCGACCGGCTCGCCGACCTCGGTCTCGACGTCGACGCCGAGACGGCCCGCACGGTCCGCATCGCCAACCCGCTCTCGGACGAGCAGCCGTTCATGCGCACCTCTCTCGTCTCGACGATGGTGGATGCGTTGCGCCGCAACGTCTCCCGCGGTGCCAAGGACGTCGGGCTCTTCGAGCTGGGGCTCGTCACCGCGCTCACCGGCCCGCAGTCCGCGGCGCCGACCGAGGACGTGGGGGTCCGCCCGTCGGAGGCGACGCTCGACGCCATCCGGGCCGCCGTGCCGCCGCAGCCGCGTCACCTCGGGATCCTGCTCGCGGGCGACCGCGACCGGGCCGGGTGGTGGGGTGCGGGCCGGCGGGCCGAGCTGCCCGACGTGCTCGAGCTCGTCGAGGCGCTGGCGCAGGCGCTCGCGGTGGAGGTCGTCGTCACCGCCGACGCCGCGATGCCGTGGCACCCGGGCCGGTGCGCGCGCGTCGCGCTGGCCGACGGCACAGTCCTCGGCCACGCCGGCGAGCTGCACCCCAAGGTCGTCGCGGCCCTCGGGCTGCCGGCGCGCACGGTGGGCGCCGAGCTCGACCTCGACGCCCTGACCCGCGCCGCCGACCGCACGGTCTCGGCGCGCACGCTGGCGACCTTCCCGATGGCGCAGAGCGACGTCGCGCTCGTCGTCGACCGGTCGGTGCCGGCGGCGCTGGTGCGCGAGGCGCTGGTGTCCGGCGGGGGCGACCTCCTCGAGGAGGTCCGGCTCTTCGACGTCTACGAGGGTGACCAGGTGGGGGAGGGGCGCCGCAGCCTGGCCTACCGGCTCACCTTCCGCTCCCCGGAGCGCACGCTGACCACCGACGAGGTCTCCGCCCTGCGCGACGCCGCCGTCGCCGCGGCGGCCTCGGCCCACGGAGCGGTGCAGCGCGCGTGAGCGACCCCATCGCCGAGCCGGTCGACGACGACGGCGACGTCACGCCCGTTCCCGACACCGAGGTCGGTGCCGGGCGCGGCGGGCACCTCGTCGCCGTCGTCACCGGCGCCTCGCGGGGCATCGGGCGGCACCTGGCGATGGCCCTCGAGGACGCCGGATGGGTCGTCGAGCGCGGCTCCTCGACCGTGGCGCCGGTCACCGACCGCGAGGCGCTGGCCGCATGGGTGGCCGAGGTCGTCGAGCGGCAGGGGCGCATCGACCTGCTGGTCAACAACGCCGGGGTCATCGACACCGAGGTCGACCTCCTCGCCTCCGACCCCGACGAGTGGTGGCACACCGTCGAGGTCAACGTCCGCGGCGCCTACCTGATGACCTGGCTCGTCGCGCCGCAGCTGCTGGCCGCGGGTGGCGGCCGGGTCGTCAACCTCAACTCGGGCGCCGGACGCCGCGCGGGTGCGCAGGCCAGCGCCTACAACGTCAGCAAGACGGCGCTGGCGCGCATCACCGGGTCGACGCACCTCGCCGGGTGGGACCGGGGCATCCGGGCCTTCGACCTCATGCCGGGGGTCGTGCGCACCGACATGACCGAGGCGATGGAGGCGCACGAGGGCCGCACCGAGTGGACCTCGCCCGAGGAGGTGAGCGCCCTCGTGCTGGCGCTGGCCTCCGGGGAGCTCGACGCCCTCTCGGGGCGGTTCGTGCGCGCCGGCATCGACACCCCGGAGTCGCTGCGGGCGATGGTCGCGCGCGGGCTCGAGCCGGAGGAGCGGATGCTCGACCTCGTCCTGCGTGAGGGCGACCCCCTCGCCTGAGGTCCTCCGCCACGACACGGACGTCCAGCAATCGTCGAATGTGTCGATCGATGGACGTCGGCCGGCTCGGCCCTCGCGTCCAACAATCGTCGAATGTGTCGATCGATGGACGCCCCGAGCCCGCTCGCGGTCCGGGCGGCAAGTGCATGGATGTTCTGGATCCTGTATGGTCATGCACATGTCGATGCGGGTCGCCGTCGCCGGAGCGAGCGGGTACGCCGGGGGAGAGGTCCTCCGGCTGCTCCTCGGTCACCCCGACCTCGAGGTCGGCGCCGTCACGGCGGGCGGCAACGCCGGGCAGTCGCTGGGAAGCATCCACCCGCACCTGACGCCGCTGGCCGACCGCGTCCTGCAGGACACCACCCCCGAGGTCCTCGCCGGCCACGACGCCGTCGTCCTCGCCCTGCCGCACGGCCACTCGGCCGCGCTCGCCGCCGAGCTCGGCGACGACGTGGTCGTCGTCGACTGCGGCGCCGACTTCCGGCTGCGCGACGCCGCGGCCTGGACCGCGTTCTACGACACCCCGCACGCCGGCTCCTGGCCCTACGGGATGCCCGAGCTGCCGACCGCCTACGGCCCGCAGCGCGCGGCCCTCGCCGGCGCCACCCGCATCGCGGTCCCCGGCTGCTACCCGACCGCCGTCTCTCTCGCCCTCGCCCCCGGCCTCGTCGCGGGCGTCCTCGAGCCGGCCGACGTCACGGTCGTCGCGGCCTCGGGCACCTCGGGCGCGGGCAAGGCCCTCAAGGCGCACCTCCTCGGTTCCGAGGTGATGGGCGCGATGTCGCCCTACGGCGTCGGCGGGGTCCACCGGCACACCCCCGAGATCGAGCAGAACCTCTCGGCGGCCGGCGCCGGCCCGGTCACCGTCTCGTTCACCCCGACCCTCGCCCCGATGCCCCGAGGCATCCTCGCCACCTGCACCGCCCGGGTCGTCCCCGGCACCGCCGCCGCGACCGTGCGGGCCGCCTGGGCCGACGCCTACGCCGACGAGCCCTTCGTCCACCTGCTGCCCGAGGGTCGCTGGCCGAGCACCGCGAACGTCCTCGGCAGCAACTGCGTCCACCTCCAGGTCGTCCTCGACGAGCGGGTCGGCCGCGTCGTCGTGGTCGCCGCCGTCGACAACCTGACCAAGGGCACGGCCGGGGCCGCGGTGCAGTGCCTCAACCTCGCGCTCGGCCTGCCCGAGACCGCCGGCCTCCCGGTCGCGGGGGTGGCCCCGTGAGCACCATGCCCCTGCACCTCATGGAGCACCCGGAGGATGTGTCCGTCGTCCGGCTGCCCGGGGGCGAGGACCCGGCGTTCGACTGGAACACCGGCCCCCTCGCCTCGCTGACGCGCACCGCCGACGAGACCTCGGTGGTCTGCGCGACGGCCTCGGTCCCGCGCGGCTCCCGCACCGAGGGTCCGTTCCGGGCCGTCGAGGTCGCCGGCCCGCTCGACTTCTCGGCGGTCGGCGTCTTCGCCGAGATCCTCGCGCCCCTCGTCGACGCACAGATCTCCGTCCTCGGCCTCTCGACCTTCGACACCGACTGGGTCCTCGTCCCCACCGGACGCCGCGAGGACGCCGCGGCGGCCTGGCGCCGCGCCGGCTTCGTCATCACCCCCTCGACGCTCACCGGAGGTCGGTCCTGATGTCCGTCACCACCCCCCGCGGCTTCCGCGCCGCCGGTGTCGTCGCCGGGCTCAAGGCCTCGGGCCGCCCGGACGTCGCGCTCGTCGTCAACGACGGCCCCGACCACCACGCCGCCGCGGTCTTCACGTCCAACCGGGTCGAGGCCGCGCCGGTCACCTGGTCGCGCACCGTCGTCGCCGACGGCCGGGCCGACGCCGTCGTCCTCAACAGCGGGGGCGCCAACGCCTGCACCGGGGCCCCGGGCTTCCAGGACACCCACGCCACCGCCGAGCACGTGGGCGGCCTCCTCGACGTGGCCCCCGGAGACGTCGTCGTCTGCTCGACCGGTCTCATCGGCGAGCGCCTCCCGATGGAGCGCCTGCTCGGCGGCATCGACGCCGCGGCCGGCTCCCTCGCGCCCGACGGTGGCCCGGCCGCCGCCGAGGCGATCATGACCACCGACACCGTCGCCAAGACCGCGCACGCCGAGCGCGACGGCTGGTCGGTCGGGGGGATGGCCAAGGGCGCCGGGATGCTCGCGCCGGCCCTCGCGACGATGCTCGTCGTGGTGACCACCGACGCCGTGCTCGACCCGGCCGACCTCGACCCGGCCCTGCGCGCGGCCACCCGCACGACCTTCGACCGCATCGACTCCGACGGCTGCATGTCGACCAACGACACCGTCGTCCTCCTCGCCTCCGGCGCCTCGGGCGTCGAGGTCGGCGCCGACGAGCTGACCGAGGCCCTCACGGCCGTCTGCGCCGACCTCGCCCGGCAGCTCGTCGCCGACGCGGAGGGCGCGCACCACGACATCGCCGTCGAGGTCCGCGGCGCCGCCACCGAGGACGACGCCCTCGAGGTCGCCCGGTCCGTCGCCCGCAACAACCTCTTCAAGTGCGCGGTCTTCGGGGGCGACCCCAACTGGGGCCGCGTCCTCGCCGCCGTCGGCACCACCGCCGCCGCCTTCGACCCCGCCGGCCTCGACGTCTCGATGAACGGCGTGCAGGTGTGCCGGTCCGGCGGCGTCGGCGAGGACCGCACGCTGGTCGACCTCTCCGCCCGCGAGGTGCGGGTCGTCGTCGACCTCCACGCCGGTGACGCCGCCGTCACCGTGTGGACCAACGACCTGACCCACGACTACGTCCACGAGAACTCGGCGTACTCCACGTGAGCGCACCGGCGAGCGGGACGGAGGCCCCGATGACCCCACCCGAGCAGACGGCGCTGCGCGGCGCGATCGACGCCGCCGCGCTGCGGGTCGCCCAGTCCAAGGCCCAGACCCTCGTCGAGGCGCTGCCCTGGCTCGAGCGCTTCCGCGGCGCCCTCGTCGTCGTCAAGTACGGCGGCAACGCGATGACCGACGACGCCCTCAAGGCCGCGTTCGCCCAGGACGTCGCGTTCCTGCGCTTCGCCGGCCTGCGCCCGGTCGTCGTCCACGGCGGCGGCCCGCAGATCAAGGCGATGCTCGACCGGCTCGGCCTGGAGTCCGAGTTCCGGGGCGGCCTGCGCGTCACGACGCCCGAGGTGATGGACGTCGTCCGGATGGTCCTCACCGGCCAGGTCGGGCGCGAGCTCGTCGGGCTGCTCAACCAGCACGGCCCCGTCGCCGTCGGGCTCTCCGGCGAGGACGCCGGCCTCTTCGGCGCGCGTCGCCGCGGGGTCACGGTCGACGGCGAGGAGCACGACATCGGGCTCGTCGGCGACGTCGTGCACGTCGACCCCGCCGCGGTCCTCGACCTCCTCGACGCCGGCCGCATCCCCGTCGTCTCCACCATCGCCCCCGACCTCGACGAGGACGGGCAGGTGCTCAACGTCAACGCCGACACCGCCGCCGCGGCGCTCGCCGCCGCGCTCGGGGCGCGCAAGCTCGTCGTCCTGACCGACGTCGAGGGCGTCTACGCGAACTGGCCGGACCGCGGCTCGCTGCTGTCCGAGCTGCGGGTCTCCGCGGCCCGAGAGCTGCTCGCACGCGTCGACGCCGGGATGATCCCGAAGCTCGAGGCCTGCATCCGGGCCGTGGAGTCCGGTGTGCCGCAGGCGCACGTGGTCGACGGACGCCAGCCGCACAGCCTGCTCCTCGAGGTCTTCACCTCCGAGGGCATCGGCACGATGGTCCTGCCGGACGAGGAGGAGACCGATGCCTGACGCCGCCGCCCCGGCCGGCCACACCGAGGAGTACCTCGGCCGCTACGAGTCCGCCCTCGTGCAGGTCTTCGGCCGCCCGCAGCTCGTCCTCGAGCACGGTGACGGCGCGTGGGTCTGGGACGTCGACGGCCGCCGCTACCTCGACCTCGTCGGCGGCCTGGCCGTGAACGCGTTGGGGCACAACCATCCTGCGCTCGTGGCCGCCGTGTCGAAGCAGGCGGGCCAGCTCGTGCACGTCTCGAACTTCTACACCTCCGTCCCGCAGGTCGAGCTCGCCGAGCGCATCCTGCAGGTGGCCGACGCCCCCGCCGGCTCGGCGGTCTTCTTCTGCAGCAGCGGAGCCGAGGCCATCGAGGCCGCGGTCAAGCTGGCGCGGCGCACCGGCCGCACCGGCATCGTCGCCGCCGAGGGTGCTTTCCACGGCCGCACCACCGGGGCACTGGCGCTCACCCACAAGCCGGCCTACCGCGAGCCGTTCGAGCCGCTGCTCCCCGGTGTCGTCCACGTGCCGTGGGGCGACGTCGCCGCGCTCGAGGCCGCCGTCGGCGCCGACACCTCGGCCGTCGTGCTCGAGCCCATCCAGGGCGAGGGCGGGGTCGTCCCCGCATCGGCCGAGTTCCTGCGCGCCGCCCGTGAGCTGACCACCGCCGCCGGCGCCCTCCTCGTCCTCGACGAGATCCAGACCGGCGTCGGGCGCACCGGCTCGTGGTTCGCCTGGCAGCAGGCCGGCGTCGTGCCCGACGCGATGACCCTGGCCAAGGGCCTCGGCGGCGGCATCCCCATCGGGGCGCTCGTCACCTTCGGCCCGGAGGTCAGCGGGATGCTCACCGCCGGCCAGCACGGCTCGACCTTCGGCGGCAACCCGCTGGCCTGTGCCGCCGGGCTGGCCGTCCTCGACACCATCGAGTCCGAGGGGCTGCTCGCCCACGTGCGAGCCGCGGGCGAGCACCTGGAGCGGCGCATCCACGCCCTCGGCGACCCGCGCGTCACCGGCATCCGGGGGAGCGGCCTGCTGCGCGCGGTCACCCTCGCGGGCCCGTGGTCGCCGGCCGTCGCGGCCCACGGGCGCGAGGCGGGGCTCATCCTCAACCCCGTGGCGCCCGACGCCGTCCGGCTCGCGCCGCCGCTCGTCGTCACCACCGACCAGCTCGACCTGTTCGTCGACGCCCTGCCGGGGCTGCTCGACCTCGCGACGGAGGAGACCCGATGACCCTGCGCCACTTCCTGCGCGACGACGACCTCTCGCCCGCCGAGCAGGCCGAGGTCCTCGACCGCGCGCTGGCGCTCAAGGCCGCGCCGTTCTCGGACCGGTGCCTCGAGGGCCCGCGCACGGTCTCGATCCTCTTCGACAAGCCGACGCTGCGGACCCAGGTCTCCTTCGTCGGGGCGGTCTCCGGGCTCGGCGGCTTCCCGATGGTCGTCGACGGCCGGCTCGCCGGCGTCGGGGTGCGCGAGTCCGTGGCCGACGTCGCCCGCATCCTCGGACCCCAGTCGGCCGCGGTCGTCTGGCGCACCTTCGAGCAGTCGCACCTCGAGGAGATGGCCGCGTTCGCCGGCGTGCCGGTGGTGAACGCGCTGACCGACGACTTCCACCCCTGCCAGGTGCTCGCCGACCTGCTCACCCTGCGCGAGCTGCTCGGGGACCTCACCGGCCGCACGCTCGCCTACGTCGGCGACGGCGCGAACAACATGGCGCACTCCTACCTGCTGGGCTGTGCCACGGCCGGGATGCACGTGCGCATCGGCACCCCGACCTCCCACCTCCCGAAGCAGGAGCACGTGACCCGGGCCGAGGAGGTCGCCGCGACCACCGGCGGCTCGGTGCTCGTCACCGACGACCCGCTCGCCGCCGTCCACGGGGCCGACGTCGTCGTCACCGACACCTGGGTGTCGATGGGGCAGGAGGGCGAGGCCGACGAGCGCAAGGGCGAGGGCAGCCCGTTCACGAAGTACGCCGTCGACGAGGACCTCATGGCCCACGCCGGTCCCGCCGCGCTCTTCCTGCACTGCCTGCCGGCCTACCGCGGCCACGAGGTGAGCGCCGAGGTCATCGACGGCCCGCGCTCGCACGTGTGGCAGGAGGCCGAGAACCGGCTGCACGCGCAGAAGGCGCTGCTGTCCTGGCTGGTCGAGCAGGCGGAGGCCGGGCGATGACGGTCTCCACCTCGCGCGCCGCCCGCCAGCAGCGGATCACCGAGATCCTGCAGGCCACGCCGGTGCGCAGCCAGACCGAGCTGCTCGACCTCCTCGCCGGCGACGGCATCGAGGTCACCCAGGCCACGCTCTCGCGCGACCTCGTCGACGTCGGGGCCGAGCGCGTGCGCGTCGGCAAGTCCCTCGTCTACGCCGTGCCCGGCGAGGGTGGCGACCGCACCGTGCGGCCCGCCGCCGACGAGGACGAGCGCACGTCGCGGCTGGCCGCGCGCTGCCAGGAGCTGCTCGTCTCGGCCGAGCACTCCGCCAACCTCGTCGTCCTGCGCACCCCGCCCGGCGCCGCGAACTTCCTCGCCTCGGCGATCGACCACACCTCCGTCGAGGGGGTGCTCGGCACCATCGCCGGCGACGACACCATCATGGTCATCACCTCCGGTCCGGCCCGCAGCGGCGAGGTCGTCGACCGGCTCCTGTCGTACACCCGGAAGGACACCCCGTGACCGAGCCCGCAGGCACCCCCGTCAGCCTCTGGGGCGGGCGCTTCTCCGGCGGCCCGGCCGACGCGCTCGCCGCGCTCTCGAAGTCGACGCACTTCGACTGGCGGCTCGCGCCGCACGACCTCGCCGGCTCCCGCGCGCACGCCCGCGTCCTGCACGCCGCCGGCCTCCTCGACGACGCGACCCTCGAGGCGATGCTCGACGGCCTCGAGCGGCTGCGCGCCGACGTCGAGTCCGGCGCCTTCGTGCCCGCCGAGTCCGACGAGGACGTCCACACCGCGCTCGAGCGCGGGCTCATCGAGCGGGTCGGCCCCGAGGTGGGCGGGCGCATCCGGGCTGGGCGCTCGCGCAACGACCAGGTGGCCACCCTCTTCCGGATGTACCTGCGCGAGCACGCCCGGGTCGTCGCCGGGCTCGTCCTCGACGTCGTCGACGCCCTCGTGGCGCAGGCCCGCACGCACCTTGGCGTGCCGATGCCGGGGCGCACCCACCTCCAGCACGCCCAGCCGGTGCTCCTCTCGCACCACCTGCTCGCCCACGCCTGGCCGCTGCTGCGCGACGTCGAGCGGCTGCGGGACTGGGACGCGCGCACCTCGCTGTCGCCGTACGGCGCCGGGGCGCTCGCCGGCTCCTCGCTCGGGCTCGACCCCGAGGCCGTGGCCGCCGACCTCGGCTTCGCCGGCGCGGTCGAGAACTCCATCGACGGCACCGCCGCCCGCGACTTCGTCGCCGAGCTCTCCTTCGTCCTCGCGATGACGGCCGTCGACGTCTCGCGGCTCGCCGAGGAGGTCATCCTCTGGGCGACCAAGGAGTTCTCGTTCGTCACGCTCGACGACTCCTACTCGACCGGGTCGAGCATCATGCCGCAGAAGAAGAACCCCGACGTCGCCGAGCTGGCGCGCGGCAAGGCCGGGCGGCTGGTCGGCGACCTCGCCGGCCTGATGACGACGCTCAAGGCGCTGCCGCTGGCCTACAACCGCGACCTCCAGGAGGACAAGGAGCCGGTCTTCGACGCGGTCGACACCCTCGAGGTGCTGCTGCCGGCCTTCTCCGGGATGGTCGCCACGCTGACCTTCCACACCGAGCGGATGGCCTCGCTCGCGCCGCAGGGCTTCTCGCTGGCCACCGACGTCGCCGAGTGGCTCGTGCGCCAGGGCGTGGCGTTCCGGGTGGCCCACGAGGTCGCCGGCGCCTGCGTGCGCGCGTGCGAGGAGCGGGGCATCGAGCTGTGGGACCTCTCCGACGAGGACCTGCGCGGCATCTCCGAGCACCTGACGCCCGGGGTCCGCGAGGTGCTCTCCGTCGAGGGGTCGCTGGCCTCGCGGTCCGCCCTCGGCGGCACCGCCCCGGTGCGCGTCGCCGAGCAGCTCGAGCGCGTGGTGGGTGCGGTCGCCGACGCCCGGGCCTGGGCCGGCGACCTCCCGGTCGCACGCTGACCGTGCTCGCCGGGCTGCTGGCCGGTGACGTCCTCGACGTCGCCCCGGCGCTGCTCGGTGCCCGCGTGACGCACGCCGGTGTGACCGTGCGGCTCACGGAGGTCGAGGCCTACGCGGGGTCGGCCGACCCCGGGTCGCACGCGTACCGCGGCCGCACGCCGCGCACCGAGGTGATGTTCGGCCCGGCCGGTCGGCTCTACGTCTACTTCACCTACGGGATGCACTTCTGCGCCAACGTCGTCACCGGCCCAGCGGGCGAGGCCTCGGCCGTCCTGCTGCGGGCCGGCGAGGTCGTCGCGGGCCACGGGCTCGCGGCCGGCCGCCGTGCCGGGGTGCGCGAGCGGGACTGGGCCCGGGGCCCGGCCCGGCTCGCGACGACCCTGGCGCTCGGGCGCGCCGAGAACGGGCTGAACCTGCTCGACCCCGCGACCGACGGGCACCTGGAGCTCGCCGACGAGCAGGTGCCGGCGCCGGCCGTCCGGACCGGGCCGCGGGTGGGCGTGAGCGGTGCCGGCGGCGACGGCGAGGTGTACCCGTGGCGGTTCTGGCTCGACGGCGAGCCGACCGTCAGCGCCTACCGGCCCGCGGTCCGGCGGCGCCGAGGCTGAGCCGCAGCGCCCGGTCGCGCAGCGCGTGGCCGGGTCCGAGGAGGGCCAGGCGCATGACCGCCGAGGAGGCCGCGCGGGCGACCCTCGTCCGGGGCAGCCGGCGCACCTGCCAGGTCACGAGGGACCGGTGGCCGGCGAGATGGTCGGCCAGGGTCACCGCGTCGAGCAGGCCCTCCCCGGCGCCACGGCCGAGGTTCGGCGTCATCGCGTGCGCGGCGTCGCCGAGCACGACGTACCGGTCCCGCACGTAGCGCCGCAGCGGCGGCGCCACCCAGAGGCGGGTGGCGGTGGCGCCCGAGGCATCGTCGAGCAGTGCGCGCACCACCGGCGCGGCGCCGGTCGCGGCCCGGCGGGCCTCGGCGAGCACCTCCGGGACGTCGAGCGGCTCCGGCCCGAGCGCGCTGCGGTGCGTCGTGAACCAGTAGCCGCCGCCGGGTGAGGGCACGACGCCGGCGAGCATCCCGGGACCCCAGTACTCGCCGACGTCCTCGCGTGCCGGGGTGGTGCCGAGCCGTCCGCGCAGCGCCACCCACGGCGTGACCAGCCGCTCGGCCCCGGCCGGGTCGACGAGGGCGCGCACCCGGCTGCGCACGCCGTCGGCCCCGACGACGAGGTCGCCGTCGAGCGCGGCCGGGTCGAGGACCTCGTCGTGCACGACGCGGACGGACGGGCCGAGCGCTCCGCCCAGCGCGGCGAGCAGGGCGGGTCGGGGCACCGCCAGGAGGTGGGCGTCGTGGGCAGGGGTCAGCGGGCGGCCGTCGAGGGCGAGGAGGCGCCCGGGCCCGACCGGCGTGCCGGCGCGGACCACCGCGTCGAGGACGCCGAGCCGGTGCAGGGCGGGCCGCACCCACGGCCCGAGGACCAGCGTCCACCCGGCCCCGGCCCGCTCGGGCTGGGCCTCGTGGAGCACGACCTCGGCGGTGCGCGGGAGGGCGGCGGCCAGCGCGAGCCCGCTGACGCCGCCCCCGACGACGGCGATGCGGCGGGGGTGAGCCGGGCTCACGCCGCGGCCTCGTCGAGGATGCGGCACAGGGTGCGGGCCATGACGTCGGCGAGCGCGTGCGGCCGGGCGGTGTAGTAGCCCAGCGCGCCGAGGGCCTGCTCGAGGGCGTTGGCGCGGGCCCGCTCCCAGGTCGCTTCGTCGGCGGCCACCGCCTCCCGGAAGGTGGCGCGGGCGCGTGGGCCGAGGAGGGACCATCCGGCCACGAGGTCGAGCGCGGGGTCGGCGAGCGAGCCGTACCCCCAGTCGATGACCGCCGCGAGGCGCCCGTCGCGGACCAGGACGTTGCCCGGGATGAGGTCGCCGTGCGTGAGCACGTAGGGGACGTCGTCGTCGGCGGCCTTCGCACTGCGCTCGACCAGGCGCAGGACCGCACCGGTGTCCACCCAGGTCGGGAGGGGGTCCTCGGCGCCGGCGACCCACCGCCGCGAGCGCTCGAGCACGCTGTCGAGGGGGCCGCCGCGCTGCCCGGCGGTGCGGCGGGGGACGGGCAGCGCCGGGGCGGCCCGCAGCGAGAGGACGAGGTCCGCGAGGTCGGCGGCGAGGGCGTCCCCGTGCGGGTCCTCGAGCCCGTCGCGCGCGTCCCAGGCGTCCGTGCCGTCGATCCAGCGCAGGAGCGCCCACGGGTGGGGGTAGCCGGCGGCGGGCTCCCCGACGTGGAGCACCTCCGGCACCGGGACCGGCACGTGGGGCGCGACCGCCGCGAGGTGCCCGACCTCGGCGAGCAGGCTGGTGGCCGCACCGGCGGTGCGGGGCACCCGGAGCACCAGCTCGTCACCGACGCGGGCGAGGACGTGGTCGGTGCCCGTGCCGCCGACCGGATGCACGGGTGCGCCGGCCAGCCCCGGCACGGTCGCGACGAGGGTGCGCAGCAGCGCGGGGGAGACGGGGATCTCGTCGTCGTGGAGGGGCTGCACCCGCCCATCCCACCCGCTGGTGGCGGCTGCGTCCACCGGGTTGCGGCGTGGCAGGCTGGGCGGGCCGGCGACCGCCGGCGCACCAGGCCGAAAAGGGGCGAGCACCGTGACCGACATCCTCGACGAGCTGCAGTGGCGGGGACTGGTGGCGCAGACCACCGACGAGTCCGCGCTGCGCGGGGCACTCGCCGACGGGCCCGTCACGGCGTACTGCGGCTTCGACCCCACCGCGCCCTCGCTGCACTTCGGCAACCTCGTCCAGCTCGTCCTCCTGCGACACCTGCAGCGGGCGGGGCACCGGGTGATCTGCCTCGTCGGGGGCTCGACCGGCCTCATCGGCGACCCTCGACCGACGTCCGAGCGGGTGCTCAAGACCAAGGAGCAGACGGCTGAGTGGGTGGCCCGCATCCAGGACCAGGTGCGGCCCTTCCTCGACACCGCCGGCGACAACCCGGCGGTGTTCGTCAACAACCTCGACTGGACCGAAGGGCTGAGCGCCCTCGACTTCCTCCGGGACGTCGGCAAGCACTTCCGCGTCAACCAGATGGTCAAGAAGGACGCGATCGCCGCCCGGCTGAACAGCGACGAGGGCATCTCGTACACGGAGTTCAGCTACCAGCTGCTCCAGGGCCTGGACTACCTCGAGCTCTACCGCTCGTACGGCTGCACGCTCCAGACCGGCGGCAGCGACCAGTGGGGCAACCTCGTCGCCGGCGCGGACCTCATCCACCGGGCGGAGGGGCGCTCGGTGCACCTCCTGACCACGCCGCTGCTCACCGACAGCTCGGGGGAGAAGTTCGGCAAGAGCGCGGGCAACGCCATCTGGCTCTCGGCCGACATGACGAGCCCGTACGCGTTCTTCCAGTACTGGCTCAACGTCGAGGACGCCTCGGTGGTCACGCTGCTGAAGGTGCTCACCGACCGCACCCGGGAGGGGGTCGCCGAGCTCGAGCGCCAGCTGGCCGAGGAGCCGTGGAAGCGGGCGGCCCAGCGCACCCTTGCCGCCGACGTGACGACCCTCGTCCACGGTGCGGCCGCGACCGAGGCGGTCCAGGCCGCGAGCGAGGCGCTCTTCGGGAAGGGCGACGTGCGTGCCCTCGACGGACCCACGCTGCGGGACGCCGCGGCCGAGCTGCCCGGGGGAGTGGTCCACGTGGGGATGCCCGTCGTCGACGCGCTCGTCGCGGTCGGGCTGGCCGACTCCCGCAACGCGGCCCGGCGCACCATCGGCGAGGGCGGCGCCTCGGTCAATGGCGCGAAGGTCGCCGGCGACGAGGCCGTCCTCGGTGCGGACGACGTGCTCGCGGGCGGGGTGGTGCTGCTCCGGAGGGGCCGCAAGAACCTCGCCGCGGGCCGCCTGGAGGCCCCAGAACCGGTCTGAGGACAAATTTTGAGGACGAAACCCGCTGCGCCGCAGCGGGTTTCGTCGTTCCAGCCCACGATGGACCCCTCGAGCGACCGAGGCGATTTGTGTTCTGCGCGAGGAGTCATCTAATGTTCTCGACGTCAGCCCGAGAGGGAGGAACGGACACCAAGCGGCAGGGCCGAACAGCCCCGCACCAAGTGGCCGGTCCCGGGGTTGGCTCCCACTCCCGAGGGTCTCACCCCGGACGCACAGCGGCCGGAGAGAGCGAGTTGGAGGAAGCGCCCGAGAGGGTGCTAGAGTTGGGAAGCACCGCGAAGATCCAAGCGCGATCGAAGCCGGCCGCTCACGAGCGAGACACGGATTTGACGCCCAAGCAGAACCGCGGGTAAGTTTGAACAGTTGCTTCCAGCGACTGGGAGAACACACGGAAGTCAGCCCCGACGACGAGCTCACAGAGCAACTCGTTGGTGCGCGTCCGAACCTTGAGAACTCAACAGCGTGTCAAAAATCGATGCCAATTAACCTCGTCGCATCGTGAAACCAGCCGGCCACCAGGCCGGGGACGTGAGCGATGCACGAAAATCCTTTGGTTGGACAACGAACAACAGCGAGAGCTAGTTGTTCGTGCTCAGCCAGTGAAACAACCCTCCAAGGGTAACGATTTCTCGGTTCTGCCGAGAGTCACACATCAACGGAGAGTTTGATCCTGGCTCAGGACGAACGCTGGCGGCGTGCTTAACACATGCAAGTCGAACGGTGACCTTGGGAGCTTGCTCCCGAGTGATCAGTGGCGAACGGGTGAGTAACACGTGAGTAACCTGCCCCAGACTCTGGAATAACCCCGGGAAACCGGAGCTAATACCGGATACGAAGCGGAGCCGCATGGCTACCACTTGGAAAGTTTTTCGGTCTGGGATGGACTCGCGGCCTATCAGCTAGTTGGTGAGGTAACGGCTCACCAAGGCGACGACGGGTAGCCGGCCTGAGAGGGCGACCGGCCACACTGGGACTGAGACACGGCCCAGACTCCTACGGGAGGCAGCAGTGGGGAATATTGCACAATGGGCGAAAGCCTGATGCAGCGACGCCGCGTGAGGGATGACGGCCTTCGGGTTGTAAACCTCTTTCAGCAGGGAAGAAGCGAAAGTGACGGTACCTGCAGAAGAAGCACCGGCTAACTACGTGCCAGCAGCCGCGGTAATACGTAGGGTGCGAGCGTTGTCCGGAATTATTGGGCGTAAAGAGCTTGTAGGCGGTTTGTCGCGTCTGCCGTGAAAATCCGAGGCTCAACCTCGGACTTGCGGTGGGTACGGGCAGACTAGAGTGTGGTAGGGGAGACTGGAATTCCTGGTGTAGCGGTGAAATGCGCAGATATCAGGAGGAACACCGATGGCGAAGGCAGGTCTCTGGGCCACTACTGACGCTGAGAAGCGAAAGCGTGGGGAGCGAACAGGATTAGATACCCTGGTAGTCCACGCCGTAAACGTTGGGAACTAGGTGTGGGTCTCATTCCACGAGATCCGTGCCGCAGCTAACGCATTAAGTTCCCCGCCTGGGGAGTACGGCCGCAAGGCTAAAACTCAAAGGAATTGACGGGGGCCCGCACAAGCGGCGGAGCATGTGGATTAATTCGATGCAACGCGAAGAACCTTACCAAGGCTTGACATATACGAGAACGCGTCAGAGATGACGAACTCTTTGGACACTCGTATACAGGTGGTGCATGGTTGTCGTCAGCTCGTGTCGTGAGATGTTGGGTTAAGTCCCGCAACGAGCGCAACCCTCGTTCTATGTTGCCAGCGCGTAATGGCGGGGACTCATAGGAGACTGCCGGGGTCAACTCGGAGGAAGGTGGGGACGACGTCAAATCATCATGCCCCTTATGTCTTGGGCTTCACACATGCTACAATGGCCGGTACAGAGGGCTGCGAAACCGTAAGGTGGAGCGAATCCCAAAAAGCCGGTCTCAGTTCGGATTGGGGTCTGCAACTCGACCCCATGAAGTCGGAGTCGCTAGTAATCGCAGATCAGCAACGCTGCGGTGAATACGTTCCCGGGCCTTGTACACACCGCCCGTCAAGTCACGAAAGTCGGTAACACCCGAAGCCGGTGGCCCAACTCTCTGAGAGGGAGCCGTCGAAGGTGGGACTGGCGATTGGGACTAAGTCGTAACAAGGTAGCCGTACCGGAAGGTGCGGCTGGATCACCTCCTTTCTAAGGAGCACTGGTCGCTTCGGCGATCCAGAGCCTGGCCAGCTGCGAATGTCGGCTGGCAGGTGCTCAAGGGTGGAACATCGATTATTTGGCACCGAGCAACGCTCGGCTCGCAAGTACAGCTCTTCGGAGAGTGGAACGCGGCCGGCGGGGTCCGGTGCCTGACACGTTGTTGGGTCCTGAGGGCTCGGGCGCAAGCTCACCTCAGGCCGTACTACGGCCCAGGACCTTCACCGCGGACGAACCGCCGAGCATGGCTCGGTAGGCGCCGATCACGGTGAGGGCCCGCCCGTATGTTGAGAACTACACAGTGGACGCGAGCATCTTAAAATCTTTGTGCATATCAAGTTTTTAAGGGCAAACGGTGGATGCCTTGGCACCAGGAACCGAAGAAGGACGTAGGAATCTGCGATAAGCCTCGGGGAGTCGATAACCAGACTGTGATCCGAGGATTTCCGAATGGGGAAACCCGGCTGGAGGCAAGTCCAGTCACTCCCGCCTGAATATATAGGGCGGGTAGAGGGAACGTGGGGAAGTGAAACATCTCAGTACCCACAGGAAGAGAAAGCAACCGCGATTCCGTGAGTAGTGGCGAGCGAAAGCGGAAGAGGCTAAACCGTATCTGTGTGATAGCTGTCAGGCGTTGCAGGTACGGGGTCGTGGGACTTCTCAGTCAGTGCTGACAAGCTGACATGGAGTAAAAAATTCGCGCCATAGTCGAAGGACATTGAAAGGTCCAGCACAGAGGGTGCCACTCCCGTAGACGAAATGACGCGAACTCCAGAGAACCATCCCAAGTAGCACGGGGCCCGAGAAATCCCGTGTGAATCTGGCGGGACCACCCGCTAAGCCTAAATATTCCCTGGTGACCGATAGCGGACAAGTACCGTGAGGGAAAGGTGAAAAGTACCCCGGGAGGGGAGTGAAATAGATCCTGAAACCGTTTGCCTACAATCCGTTGGAGCCTCCTCGTGGGGTGACAGCGTGCCTTTTGAAGAATGAGCCTGCGAGTTAGTGCTCAGTGGCGAGGTTAACCCGTGTGGGGAAGCCGTAGCGAAAGCGAGTCCGAATAGGGCGACAGAGTCGCTGGGTCTAGACCCGAAGCGGAGTGATCTACCCATGGCCAGGTTGAAGCGACGGTAAGACGTCGTGGAGGACCGAACCCACTTAGGTTGAAAACTGAGGGGATGAGCTGTGGGTAGGGGTGAAAGGCCAATCAAACTCCGTGATAGCTGGTTCTCCCCGAAATGCATTTAGGTGCAGCGTCACGTGTTTCTTACCGGAGGTAGAGCTACTGGATAGCCGATGGGCCTCACCAGGTTACTGACGTTAGCCAAACTCCGAATGCCGGTAAGTGAGAGCGTGGCAGTGAGACTGCGGGGGATAAGCTCCGTAGTCGAGAGGGAAACAGCCCAGATCACCAGCTAAGGCCCCTAAGCGTGTGCTAAGTGGGAAAGGATGTGGAGTTGCATTGACAACCAGGAGGTTGGCTTAGAAGCAGCCACCCTTTAAAGAGTGCGTAATAGCTCACTGGTCAAGTGATTCCGCGCCGACAATGTAGCGGGGCTCAAGCACACCGCCGAAGCTGTGGCATTGACACTTTGCCCGGCCACCACGCCTGCGGGTTGGTGGTCCAAGCGTGTCGATGGGTAGGGGAGCGTCGTGTGGCCAGGGAAGCGGCGGAGTGATCCAGCCGTGGAGGCCACACGAGTGAGAATGCAGGCATGAGTAGCGAATGACGGGTGAGAAACCCGTCCGCCGAATAACCAAGGGTTCCAGGGTCAAGCTAATCTGCCCTGGGTAAGTCGGGACCTAAGGCGAGGCCGACAGGCGTAGTCGATGGACATCCGGTTGATATTCCGGAACCGGCGAAGAACCGCCCATGACGAACTTACCGATGCTAAGCGCCTGAAGCTCTTTGCCAATCCTTCGGGAGCGGCGCTGAGTGGAGCGCGCGACCCAGAGTTTTAGTAGTCAAGCAATGGAGAGACGCAGGAAGGTAGCCTCCGCGTGGCGATGGTAGTCCACGTCCAAGGGTGTAGGGAGTGAGGTAGGCAAATCCGCCTCACACATATCCTGAGACCTGATAGTGACCGCGAATGCGGGAAGCAGGGTGATCCTATGCTGCCAAGAAAATCTTCTAGCGAGGTTCGAGCCGCCCGTACCCCAAACCGACTCAGGTGGTTAGGTAGAGAATACCAAGGCGATCGAGTGAATCGTGGTTAAGGAATTCGGCAAAATGCCCCCGTAACTTCGGGAGAAGGGGGGCCCAGACCTTGAAGGACTTCACGTCCTAGGGGAAAGGGCCGCAGAGACCAGGGAGAAGCGACTGTTTACTAAAAACACAGGTCCGTGCGAAGTCGCAAGACGATGTATACGGACTGACGCCTGCCCGGTGCTGGAAGGTTAAGAGGACGGGTTAGATCCTTCGGGGTCGAAGCTCAGAATTTAAGCCCCAGTAAACGGCGGTGGTAACTATAACCATCCTAAGGTAGCGAAATTCCTTGTCGGGTAAGTTCCGACCTGCACGAATGGCGTAACGACTTCTCCACTGTCTCAACCGCGAACTCGGCGAAATTGCACTACGAGTAAAGATGCTCGTTACGCGCAGAAGGACGGAAAGACCCCGGGACCTTTACTATAGCTTGGTATTGGTGTTCGGTACGGCTTGTGTAGGATAGGTGGGAGACTGTGAAGCGTGCACGCCAGTGTATGTGGAGTCAACGTTGAAATACCACTCTGGTCGTTCTGGATATCTAACCTCGGTCCGTGATCCGGATCAGGGACAGTGCCTGGTGGGTAGTTTAACTGGGGCGGTTGCCTCCTAAAATGTAACGGAGGCGCTCAAAGGTTCCCTCAGCCTGGTTGGCAATCAGGTGTCGAGTGTAAGTACACAAGGGAGCTTGACTGCGAGACTGACAGGTCGAGCAGGGACGAAAGTCGGAACTAGTGACCCGGCGGTGGCTTGTGGAAGCGCCGTCGCTCAACGGATAAAAGGTACCCCGGGGATAACAGGCTGATCTTGCCCAAGAGTCCATATCGACGGCATGGTTTGGCACCTCGATGTCGGCTCGTCGCATCCTGGGGGTGGAGTTGCTCCCAAGGGTTGGGCTGTTCGCCCATTAAAGCGGTACGCGAGCTGGGTTTAGAACGTCGTGAGACAGTTCGGTCCCTATCCTCTGTGCGCGTAGGAAACTTGAGAAGGGCTGTCCCTAGTACGAGAGGACCGGGATGGACGAACCTCTGGTGTGTCAGTTGTTCTGCCAAGAGCACCGCTGATTAGCTACGTTCGGAAGTGATAACCGCTGAAAGCATCTAAGCGGGAAGCACGCTTCAAGATGAGGTTTCCATGGGGCTTGCCCCGAGAGGCTCCCGGCTAGACTACCGGGTTGATAGGCCAGATGTGGAAGTGCAGCAATGCATGTAGCTGACTGGTACTAATAAGCCGATAACTTGATACACACTCAAAAAGACTTTCTGTGTTCGCGTCCACTGTGCAGTTCCCGAGATACGGTCGGGACGACTGACATCTCCATAGAGTTTCGGCTGTCATAGCGAAGGGGAAACGCCCGGCTCCATTCCGAACCCGGAAGCTAAGCCCTTCAGCGCCGATGGTACTGCACTGGTGACGGTGTGGGAGAGTAGGACGCAGCCGGACATACTTTCAAGAAAGGGCCCGTCGTTCGCGACGGGCCCTTTCTCATTGTCCGATGAGAATGCATTTCGAGACCGCCGAGAAGCACCGCGCCGAGCCGCGCCCGGCGGTCCGTAGACTTGATCCGGCCGCAGCCGGCGAGGAGAGGATCTGACGTGCCCGAGGACCAGCAGCGCCCGTCCCGCGGTGGACGACCCGGCGGCCAGGGCCGCCCCCAGCGCTCCGGTGGCCCGCGCCGCGGCGACGAGCGCGGTGGTGCAGGTGGCCGCGGCCCTCGCACGGGTGGTCGGGCGGGGAGCCAGCCCGCTCGTGGTGGCCAGGGAGGTCGCCCCGGTGGTCCCGCACGACGTGCGGACGGCGAGGAGCAGCGCGGCGGGTCCCGGCTCGCACCCAAGGGGCCGCGCCTGCCCGAGCCGCGCATCCCGGACGGCGTCACCGGCAAGGAGCTGGACCGCTCCGTCCACCAGCAGCTGCGCACGCTCTCGAAGGAGAACGCCGAGGGAGTCGCGCAGCACCTCGTGATGGTCGCCGCCTACCTCGAGGCCGACGAGCCCGAGATCGCCCTGGCCCACGCCGAGACGGCCGTGCGCCGCGCCGGGCGGGTGCCCGCGGCGCGCGAGGCGCTGGGCATGGTCGCCTACCGGCTCGGCGACTTCGGCCGGGCCCTCACCGAGTTCCGCACGGTGCGCCGGCTCAGCGGGTCCTCACACCTGCTGCCCCTGATGGTCGACTGCGAGCGCGGGCTCGGGCGGCACAGCCGGGCCCTGGAGCTCGCGGCCTCCCCCGAGGCCAAGCAGCTCAGCGAGGGCGAGCGCCTGGAGCTGGCCATCGTCGTCGCCGGGGTCCGCCGCGACCTCGGCCAGGTCGACGCGGCGCTCGTCGCCCTGCAGATCCCGGCGTTGAAGCGTGGTCGCAAGGCCGGGGTGCATCGTCTCCAGTACGCCTACGCCGACACCCTCCTCGCGCTCGGCCGACCCGAGGAGGCCCGCGAGTGGTTCCTGCGGGTCGTCGAGGGGGACACCGAGGTCGAGACCGACGCCGTCGAGCGGCTGGAGGAGCTGGACGGCTACGCCCTGACCGACCTCGGCGACGACGAGGACGAGGCCCTGGCGCCGGCTCCGCCGACCGAGGCCGGCCCGGCGGAGGACCGCGAGGCGTGAGCGCACTGGTCGACCGGTACGCCGCGCTGGTCTGCGACCTCGACGGAGTCGTCTACCGCGGCCCGGACGCCGTGCCGCACGCCGTCGAGGCGCTGTCCTCGCTGTCGGTCCCGGTGGTCTACGCGACGAACAACGCCTCCCGCACCCCCGATGACGTGGCGACGCACCTGCGCGAGCTCGGTCTCGACGCCGAGCCCGCGGACGTCGTGACGAGCAGCCAGGCCGCTGCGTGGCTGCTCGGCCGTGACGACGTACCCGACGGCGCGACCGTCCTCGCCGTGGGGGGAGCGGGGGTCGCCGCCGCGCTGGACGAGGCCGGGCTCCGGGCGGTGCGCCGGACGGCGGACGCCGGCGGGGACGTGCTCGCGGTGGTCCAGGGCTACGGCCCGGACGTCACGGCGAGCGACCTCGCCGAGGCCGCCTACGTCGCACAGGCGGGCGCCCGCTGGGTGGCCACCAACACCGACGCCACCCTGCCGACCGAGCGCGGGACGGCGCCGGGCAACGGGTCACTGGTGGCCGCGGTCTCGCGCGCCGTGGGCCGCGAGCCCGACGACGTCGCGGGCAAGCCGCAGCCCCCGCTGTACCTGCTGGCCGCCGACCGCCTCGGACTGCCCACGGAACGCGTTCTGGCGGTGGGGGACCGGCTCGACACCGACATCGAGGGGGCGGTCCGCGCGGGCACCGACTCGCTGCTGGTGCTCACCGGGGTCGACGACCTCGACGCCGTGCTCGACGCCCCGGCCGAGCGGCGGCCGACGTTCGTCGCACCCGACCTGCGGGGGCTGCACGACGACCCGTCCGCGGGTCACCCCTCCCTCGACGCGCTGTGCGCTGCGGTCGCGGCGGTGCACGCCGCGACGGACTCCGGGTCCACCGACGACGTCGGTGCCCTGCGCGAACGGGCGCACGACCTGCTGCGCGAGATGGCCGCCCGGTAGCGTGACCCGCGGAGGGAGCCATCGGGCCCCCGCCAGCCGCCCGATCGAGGAGGACCCATGGCCAAGCGCTCCGTCCGTGCGTACGTCGAGCTCGCGTCCGGGCTCGGGGAGATGACCCGTGCCCGCGCCGTCGAGGCCGCCCAGGAGATCGTGGCGCTCGCCGGCTCCAAGGGCTCCTCGGGGAAGGTGGCCAAGCAGGTCGAGAAGCTCGCCGGTGACCTGCTCACCGCCGCCGAGCAGAACCGGGCGCACGTCGTCGGGCTGGTGCAGCGGGAGGTGGAGTCGGCCGTCGACCGCGTCGACGTGACGCGGATCGTCTCCGAGGTGCAGACCCTCGGTGCGACCGTGGCCGGCCTCGCCGCCCAGGTCGACGAGCTGGCCCGCTCGGTCGGGACGCGGGCCGGCCGGGCGCCGCACGCCGGGCTGGCCGACGTCGTCGAGCCGGTCCTCGCCGACCCGCCGGCCCTGGCCACCACCGCCCCCGCCCGCAAGGCTCCCGCTCGGAAGGCTCCTGCTCGCAAGGCCCCGGCGAAGAGGTCGACACGTCCGCGCACCCAAGCGGTCCAGACCGCGAAGAAGTCCGCCGCGAAGCGGACCGCGAAGACGACGACCACGGCGAAGACGGCCGCCACGAAGGCCCCCGCGAAGAAGGCTGCCACGACCAAGGCCGCCGCCCAGAAGGCCCCGGCCACGAAGGCTCCCGCGAAGAAGACCGCCGCGAAGAAGACCCCCGCGAAGAAGACCCCCGCGAAGAAGACCACCACGGCGAAGGCGTCGGCCACGAAGAAGACCACCACGGCGAAGAAGACGGCGAAGAAGGCCGGCGCGTGAGCGAGCAGGACCCCGCCGCCCCGGCCGAGCCGGAGGCGCCCCCGGAGACCGGCGACATCGTCATCGACTCCGCCCTCGGCGACCTCGCGGCCGTTCCCGCCGACGACCTCGACGGCCAGCTCGCGGCCGGCGAGGAGGTCCAGCGCACCCTGCGCTCGCGCCTCGGCGACCTCGGCGGCTGACATCGCCCGACTCGACGCCGAGCTCGTCCGGCGCGGTCTGGCCCGCGCCCGCGGCGACGCCCGCGACCTGGTCGACCGCGGCCTGGTCCGGGTCGACGGCACGGTGGCCCGCAAGCCGTCGCACCCCGTCGGGCCCGACAGCGACCTCGTCGTCGAGCACGACGGCCCCCGCTGGGTCGGTCGCGCCGCGCACAAAATGCTGGCCGCCCTGGAGGTCTGGGGTCCGGCCGGCCTCACCGCGCAGGGCCGGCGCTGCCTCGACGTCGGCGCCTCCACCGGCGGCTTCACGCAGGTGCTCCTCGCGCACGGCGCCGCGCACGTCGTGGCCCTCGACGTCGGGCACGGCCAGCTGGCCCGTGAGGTCGCCGAGGACCCCCGGGTCGAGGAGCGCTCGAACACCACGGTGCGGGGGCTGGCCGCGGCCGACATCGGGGGTCCGTTCGACCTCGTCGTCGCCGACCTGTCGTTCATCTCGCTGACCCGCGTCGCAACCGAGCTCGCCGGCCTCACGGCCCGGGACGGCGACCTCGTGGTGCTCGTCAAGCCGCAGTTCGAGGTGGGCCGCCGCCGGCACGGCGTGGTGACCACCACGGCCGACCGCACGGCGGCCGTCGAGGGGGTGCTGGCGGCCCTCGGGGAGCAGGGCCTGCACCCGCACGGCGTGGTGCCCAGCCCGATCGCCGGGAGCACGGGCAACGCCGAGTACCTCGTGTGGGCCCGGTCGGTGCCGTCGGACACAATGGGCCCGGACGAGGTCCGCGCCGCCGTGCGCGCGGCCACCGAGGCGACCGCGGGAGGACCACGATGAGCACCCCGTCGCGTCGCGTGCTGCTCGTCACCCACCAGTCCCGCCGCGACGCCCAGGAGCTCGCGGCGGCCGTCGCCACCCGCCTGCTCTCCTCAGGTATCGGCGTGTGCGCCCCGGCCGAGGACCTCGTGGGCACCGCGCTCTCCGAGGTCGAGGGCGTCGGCGCCGTCGACGGCCCCAGCGAGGACCTCGACTGCGAGCTGGTCTGCGTCCTCGGCGGCGACGGCACCATCCTGCGCGGCGCCGAGCTGTCCCGCGGCTCCGGCGCCCCGCTGCTCGGTGTCAACCTCGGCCACGTCGGATTCCTCGCGGAGGCCGAGAAGGAGGACCTCGACGCCACCGTCGAGCGCATCTGCGCCCGGGACTACACCGTCGAGGAGCGCACCACCCTCGAGGTCCGCGCCCGCAGCAACGGTGAGCTGCTCTTCACGTCCTGGGCGCTCAACGAGGTGAGCGTCGAGAAGGCCTCCCGCGAGCGGATGCTCGAGCTGACCGTCGAGATCGACGGCCGCCCGCTGTCCACGTGGGGCTGTGACGGGGTGGTCGTCGCCACCCCCACGGGGTCCACCGCCTACGCCTTCTCGGCCGGCGGCCCGGTCGTCTGGCCCGACGTCGAGGCCCTCCTCCTCGTCCCCATCAGCGCGCACGCGCTCTTCGCCCGGTCGGTCGTCGTCGGACCGCAGTCCCACCTCGCGGTGCAGCTGCTCGCGCACTCCGACGCCTCGGCGGTGCTGTGGTGCGACGGCCGGCGGGCCGTCACCCTCCCGCCCGGGGCGCAGGTCGAGGTCGAGCGGTCCGGGCAGCCGGTGCGCCTCGCCCGGCTGTCCTCGGGGGCGTTCACCGACCGGCTCGTGCAGAAGTTCGACCTCCCGGTGCACGGGTGGCGCGGCAGCGCCCGCCAGCGCCTCGCGGAGGAGGACGGCTCCCGGTGATCGAGGAGATCCGCATCCGCGACCTCGGCGTCATCGACGAGGCCGTCCTGCCCCTGCACCGGGGTCTGACCGTGCTCACCGGCGAGACCGGGGCCGGCAAGACGATGGTCGTCACCGCGCTCGGGCTGCTGCTCGGCGGCCGCGGCGACTCCGGCCTGGTCCGCGCCGGCGCCCAGCGGACGGTGGTCGAGGGGGTCGTCGACCTCCCCGCGGGCCACGCCGCCCTCGTGCGCGCCGAGGAGGCCGGTGCCGACACCGGCGACGGCCTGGTCCTCGTGCGCTCGGTCGCCGCCGACGGCCGCTCGCGCGCCCACGTCGGGGGCCGTGCGGCCCCGGTGGGGGTGCTCGCCGAGCTCGCCGAGCACCTCGTGGCGGTCCACGGCCAGGCCGACCAGTGGCGCCTGCGCCGGGCCGACGAGCACCGTGAAGTCCTCGACGCCTTCGGCGGCCCGGGGCTCGCCGCCGCCCTCGAGGCCTACCGGCAGGTGCACACCGAGCTCGGTGCCGTCGAGTCCGAGCTCGAGGCCCTGCGCACCGCCGCCGCCGAACGGGCCCGCGAGGCCGAGACCCTCCGTCTGGGGCTCGAGCGCATCGAGGCCGTCGACCCGCAGCCCGGGGAGGACGAGGCCCTGCGCGCCGAGTCCGACCGCCTCGGCCACGCCGAGGAGCTGCGGGCCGCCGCCGGGGGTGCGCACGAGGTCCTGAGCGGCGAGGCCGACGGCGCCGGCGAGGTGCCCGGGGTCCTCGAGGCGCTGGCCGCCGCCTCGGCCCGGATCGGCACCGCCGCCGCCAACGACCCCGTCCTGGCCGCCCTCGGCACCCGGGTCGACGAGCTGCGCTACCTCGCCGCCGACGTCGCCGCCGACCTCGGCTCCTACCTCGCCGACGCCGACGTCGACCCCGCCCGCCTCGACCAGGTCGAGCAGCGCCGCGCGGCGCTCACCGACCTCACCCGGCTCTACGGGCCGGGGGTCGACGACGTCCTCGCCTGGGGCGCCACCGCCGCCGCGCGGGTCACCGAGCTCGACGGCACGGGGGACCGCATCGGCGAGCTCGAGCAGCGGCTCGACGCCCTGGCCGCGCGCCGCGAGGAGGCCTCGGCGGTCCTCGGGGAGCGGCGCCGCGCCGCCGCCGAGGTCCTCGGCGCCCGCATCACCGACGAGCTCGCGCACCTCTCGATGGGCGCGGCGACCGTCACCGTCGCGGTCGAGGACTCCGGGCGCTGGGGCGCCGACGGCCGCGAGGTCGTCGAGGTGCGTCTCGCCTCGGGCCCCGGCACCCAGCCCCGCTCGGTCACCAAGGCGGCCTCCGGCGGTGAGCTCTCGCGCGTCATGCTGGCCATCGAGGTGGCCACCGCCGACGCCGTGACCTCCGTCCCGACATTCGTCTTCGACGAGGTCGACGCCGGCGTGGGCGGACGGGCCGCCGTCGACGTCGGCGCCCGGCTCGCGGCGCTCGCCCGGCACGCGCAGGTCGTCGTCGTCACCCACCTCGCCCAGGTCGCGGCGCACGCCGACCGCCACCTCGTCGTCGAGAAGTCCGTCGACGGCCACGTGACGCGCAGCATGGTCCACGAGGTCGAGGGGGAGGACCGCGTCGGCGAGCTGGCCCGGATGCTCGGCGGCTCCGGCACGCAGGCCGCCCTCGACCACGCGCGCGACCTGCTCGGTCGCGCCCGGGCCTGAGCGGCCGTGGCACGATGGTGCAGATGTCCATCCGCCTGCCCCACCGCCGTGACCGCGACCCCTCCTCGGGGGGCCACGGCCCGGCGCGCGTCGACCGGCGGACCAAGAACCTCACGAAGCGGCTGAAGCCCGGCGACGTCGCGGTCATCGACCACGAGGACATCGACCGCGTGAGCGCCGAGGCACTGGTCGCCTGCCGGCCCGCGGCCGTGGTCAACGCCGCGTCCTCGATCTCCGGGCGCTACCCGAACCTCGGCCCCGAGATCATCGTCGCGGCCGGCATCCCGCTCCTGGACGCCGCCGGTCCCGACGTCATGGCCCTCAAGGACGGCGCCCGGCTGCGGCTCGAGGCCGGCGCCCTCCACACCGAGGAGGGGCCGGTCGGGCACGGGCACCTCCTCGACGCCGACGCCGTCCAGGAGGCGATGACCCTCGCCCGCGCCGGGCTCTCCACCGAGATCGAGGCCTTCGCCGAGAACACGATGGACTACCTGCGCAAGGAGCGCGAGCTGCTCTTCGACGGGGTCGGCGTCCCGGACATCACCACCGACCTCGACGGCCGGCACGTCCTCATCGTCGTGCGCGGCTACCACTACAAGGAGGACCTCGAGATCCTCCGGCCCTACATCCGCGAGTTCAAGCCGATCCTCATCGGCGTCGACGGCGGGGCCGACGCGCTCATCGAGGCCCGGCACACCCCCGACCTCATCGTCGGCGACATGGACTCGGTCTCCGACGGCGCGCTGCGCTCCGGCGCCGAGATCGTCGTGCACGCCTACCGCGACGGCCGGGCCCCCGGGCTCGAGCGCGTGCGCGAGCTCGGGGTCGAGCCCGTCGTCTTCCCCGCCACCGGCACCAGCGAGGACGTCGCGATGCTCCTCGCCGACGACAAGGGCGCGACCCTCATCGTCGCCGTCGGCACGCACGTGACGCTCGTCGAGTTCCTCGACAAGGGCCGCTCGGGGATGGCCAGCACCTTCCTCACCCGGCTGCGGGTGGGCGGCAAGCTCGTCGACGCCAAGGGGGTGAGCCGGCTGTACCGGACGCGCATCTCGTCGGTCAACGTCCTGCTCATGGTCGCCGTCGCCGTCATCGCCATGGGCGCGGCCCTCTGGTCCACCGCCGGTGGACGCGCGCTGCTCCAGGTCCTCGCGGCCAAGGCCGACGACCTGTGGACCCTGCTCGGAGGAGTGTTCGGGTGATCGACTTCCGCTACCACATCGTCTCGATCGTCTCGATCTTCCTGGCCCTGGCGGTCGGCATCGTGCTCGGTGCCGGGCCGCTGCAGGGCGAGATCGGGGCGTCCCTGACCAACGAGCTCGCCGGCCTGCGTAAGGACAAGACCGCGCTCAACGACCAGCTGAAGACCGCCGAGACCGCCGCGGAGGCGCGCAACGGGTACCTCACGGCGGTCTCGGGACGGGTCCTCGACGGCACCCTCCGGGACCGCAGCGTGGCCCTGGTCGTCCTGCCGGGGGCCGAGGCCTCGGTCAGCGAGGCGGTCGTCGAGACGCTGGACACCGCCGGGGCCCGGCTCGCCTCGACGACCTCGGTCACCCAGGACTGGGTGAGCACCGAGGAGCGCACCGCCACCGCCCGCGACCGGGTCGTCCAGGAGGTCACCCAGCAGACCGGCGCGAACACCTCGGGCGGGTCCGCACAGGCGCGTGACGTCCTCCTCGCGACGCTGCTCACCCGCACGGCCCCCGCCGGCGACAGCGGCCCCGACGACCCGACCGCACGCACCGGCCTCGAGACCCTCGCCGACGCCGGTCTGCTCTCGCTCGACGCCCAGAACTTCACCCGGGCCGACCTCGTCGTGGTCGTCGGCGGCACGGTCACCGACGGCGACCAGGCGGCCCGCGCCGACGCCGCCGGCCAGTGGGTCGACCTCGCGGTCGCCCTCGACGACCGCTCGGGCGGTGCCGTGCTCGCCGCCGACCTGGCCTCCGAGACCAGCGGCACCTCCGTCCTCACCACCCTGCGCGGCATCTCCGCCGCGGCCTCGGAGGTCTCCGGGGTCGACGACGCCTCGGAGCCGATGGGCCTGGCCAGCGTCGTCTTCGCCCTCGTCGAGCAGGCCGGCGGTGGCGCGGGGCAGTACGGGCTCGGCCCGCGCACCGACGCGGCCTTCGCCCCGGTCCCGCAGTCGTGACCCGGGGGCAGCGGGCGGCCACCGGGCTGCTCGCCGCGGCGGTGGCGGCCGGCGCCCACCGGCTCCTCGTCGCCCGGGTGCGCTCGCCGCGCTGGAGCCGCACCAACCACGCGGGGGACGAGGTCACCCTCCTCGAGGGCCCGGCCGCCGTCCTGGGGGCCACGGCCGGTGCGCTCGCCGCGGGCAGTCCCGCCGGGGCCCTGGCCGCCGGGGTCTCGGGTGCGCTCGGCGCTCTCGACGACCTCGCGGGCGACGGGTCGAGCAAGGGGCTGCGCGGCCACCTGGGGGCCGCGGCCCGGGGCGAGGTGACCACCGGCTTCGTCAAGGTCGTCGGCATCGGGGCGGCGGGCCTGCTCGCCGCGGCGCTCGTCGACCGCGACCGCGGCCGGGCGCCCAGCGGCACGCCTGTCGGCACGCTCGTCGGCGGGGTCGTCGTCGCCGGATCGGCGAACCTCGCGAACCTGCTCGACCTGCGGCCGGGTCGCGCGCTCAAGGCGACCGTCCTCACGGGCGGTCTCCTCGCCCTGTCCCGGGGGGAGGGAGGGGCCACCGCCGCAGCGGCCGTCGGTGCCGCGGCCGGCCTGCTGCCCCCCGACCTCGCCGGCCGGGCGATGCTCGGCGACACCGGGGCCAACGCCCTCGGGGCGCTGGTCGGCACCGCGCTCGTCGAGCGCACCGGTCTGCGCGGCCGGCTCGTCGCGGCGGCGGTGCTCACCGCCCTCACCCTCGCCTCCGAGAAGGTCAGCTTCACGGCGGTCATCGAGTCCACCCCCGGGCTGCGCGCGCTCGACGCGTGGGGGCGGCCGGCCCGATGACCGAGCGCAAGCTCGCCGCCGGCATCGCCGGGGCCGCGGGCCTCATCGCCCTCGTGACGATCGTGTCCCGGGCGGCGGGGTTCGCCCGCATCCTCGTCTTCGCCGACTCGGTGCGCGCCCAGGGTGTCGGCGAGGTCTACCAGAGCGTCAACGCCCTGCCGAACGTCCTCTTCGAGGTCGCCGCCGGGGGCGTGCTCGCCGCCGTCGCCGTGCCGCTCATCGCCCACCGCCTCGGGGCGGGGGAGCGCGAGCGGGCCGACCACCTGGCCTCGGTGCTGCTCACCTGGGCGGTCGTCGTGCTCGTCCCGCTGGCCGCCGTCCTCTGGCTGCTGGCACCGGTCCTGTCCGGGTGGCTCATCGACGACTTCGACCCCCGGGCGCAGGAGGTCGGTGCCACGCTGCTGCGGATCTTCGCGCTCCAGGTCCCGCTCTACGGCGTCGGCATCATCCTCACCGGGCTGCTCCAGGCGCACCGGCGCTTCCTCGCCGCCGCGCTCGCACCGCTCGCCTCCTCGGTCGTCGTCCTCGGCTCCTACCTCTGGTACGGCCGCCTGGCCGGGGGTGAGGTCTCGCCCTCGGTCGTCGACGGCGGGGCGATCGCCGTGCTCGGCTGGGGCACGACGCTCGGCGTCGTCGTCCTCTCCCTCCCGCTGCTCGGCCCGGCGCTGGCCACCGGGTGGCGCTGGCGCCCGGCGCTGCGGCTCGAGCGCGAGGACGCCGTCCGGATCCGGGCGCTCGCGGGCGCCGGGGTGCTGGCGCTGGCCGCCCAGCAGCTCGCCGTGCTCGTGACGCTGTGGCTGCTCAACCACGCCGGCACGCGCGGCTCCTTCACCGTCTACCAGTACGTCCAGGCCGTGTACCTGCTTCCCTACGCGGTGCTGGCCGTCCCCGTGGCCGTCAGCGCCTTCCCGGCCCTGGCCGCGCGCACCGGTGCCGGGGAGGACTCCTCGGCCACGCTCGGGCGCTCGCTGCGCGCGGTCCTCGTGCTCACCGGGCTCGCGGCCGGGGCGATGATCGCCGCCGCCCCCACCGTCGGCGCGTTCTTCACCACCCTCGACGCCCGGCGCGGCGCCGAGGGCGCCAGTCCGGAGGCGCTCGCCGCCCTGGCGCCGGCGCTCACCGCCTACGCCCCCGGGGTCGTCGGTTTCGGCGTCACCGCACTGCTGACCCGCGCGCTGTACGTCAAGGGACGGCCGCTCGACGCGGCCTGGGCCGTCGCGCTCGGCTGGGCGATGGCCGCGCTCGTGCCGCTCGTGCTCGTCGGGTCCGGTCGCGGGGCCGATGCCACGCTGCGGATGCTCGGCCTCACCTCGACCCTCGGGATGACGGCCTCGGCGCTGCTGCTCGTCGTCCTCGTGCGCCGGGCCTGGGGCCCGGAGGTCAGCCGGGGGCTCGGGCGCACCGCCGGGGCGCTGGTCGTGGCCCTGGCCCTGGCTCTGGTCGTCGGCGACCTCGTGACCCGCGGGCGGACCTACGACGGGCTCCTCGACGCCGTGCTCTGGGGGCTGGCGGCCGGGGGCGCCGGGCTGGTCGTCGGGCTGCTCGCCGTCTTCTACGGTGACCGCCGGATGATGGGGGAGATCCGGGAGCGTGGGCGCGCCCGGCGACGCGGGGGGAGTGCGGGATGAGGGTGCTGCTGGTCATGGGCACGAGCGCCGGTGGGGTCGGCGCGCACGTGCGCGGCCTGGCCCGGCTGCTCGCGGGCGACGGCCACCACGTCGTCGTCGCGTGTCCCGCCGAGGCCGCCGACCGGTTCCGGCTCGCCGAGCACGCCACCCCGGTGCCGCTCGAGGTCACCGACAGACCGCACCCGGTGCGCGACGCCCGGGCCGTCCGGGACCTTGCCGACCTCGTGCGCGGCGCCGACGTCGTGCACGCCCACGGCCTGCGGGCCGGCGCGCTGGCCGTGCTGGCCACCGCCCGCACGCGCGTCCCGCTCGTGACGACGCTGCACAACGCGGCTCCGACCGGGCGGGTCACCGGTGCGGTCTACGCCGGGCTCGAGCGCGTGGTGGCCCGCGGCTCGGCCGTCGTCCTCGGCGTCTCGGCCGACCTCGTCCGGCGGATGGACGCGCTCGGCGCCCGCCACACCGGGCTGGCCGTCGTGCCCGCCCCGCCCTTCGCCGCGCCCACCCGCGACCGCTACGCCGTGCACGCCGAGCTCGGCATCGACGCCCGGACGTCCCTGGCCGTGGTCCTCGCCCGCCTCGCCCCGCAGAAGGGGCTCGACCTCCTCCTCGACGCCCACCGCGACCTCGCCGACCTCGACCTGCTGACCGTCGTCGCCGGCGACGGCCCGTTGCGCGAGCCGCTGCAGCGCCGCATCGACACCGAAGGGCTGCCGGTGCGGCTGCTCGGCCGGCGCGAGGACGTCCCCGACCTGCTGGCGGCCGCCGACGTCGTCGTCTCCAGCGCCCTCTGGGAGGGGCAGCCGGTCGGCCTCCAGGAGGCGCTGCACGCCGGTGCGGCCATCGTCGCCACCGACGTCGGCGGCACCGGGGCGGTGGTCGGCGACGCCGCCGTGCTCGTCCCCGGGGGCGACGCCGTCTCGCTCTCCCGGGCCGTCCGCGACGTCGTCGTGCACGGCGGGGTGCGGGACGACCTGCGCTCCAAGGCCGTCGAGCGGGCCGCCCACCTGCCCACCGAGGCCGAGGCGCTGGCCGCCGCGCTGGACACCTACGCCGGGGCCGGTGCCCGATGACGTATCGTTGAAGCCCGTGGTGCTCCAGACGACGAAACAGATCTTCGTGACCGGAGGCGTCGCCTCCTCGCTCGGCAAGGGGCTCACCGCCTCCTCGCTCGGTCACCTGCTGAGGGCCCGTGGGCTCCGGGTGACGATGCAGAAGCTCGACCCGTACCTCAACGTCGACCCCGGGACGATGAACCCGTTCCAGCACGGCGAGGTCTTCGTCACCGACGACGGCGCCGAGACCGACCTCGACATCGGGCACTACGAGCGCTTCCTCGACGTCAACCTGCGCGGCAGCGCCAACGTGACGACCGGGCAGGTCTACAACCGGGTCATCCAGCGTGAGCGGCGCGGTGAGTTCCTCGGTGACACCGTGCAGGTCATCCCGCACATCACCAACGAGCTCAAGGAGCGGATGCGGGCCCAGGCGGCCGGCTCCCCGGGCGTCGAGGACGCCGACGCGCCGGACGTCATCATCACCGAGATCGGCGGCACGGTCGGCGACATCGAGTCCCTGCCCTTCCTCGAGGCCGCCCGCCAGGTGCGCCACGACCTCGGCCGCGACAACGTCTTCTTCCTCCACGTCTCGCTCGTGCCCTACCTCGCGCCGAGCGGCGAGCTGAAGACCAAGCCGACCCAGCACTCGGTCGCCGCGCTGCGCCAGGTCGGCATCCAGCCCGACGCGCTCGTCCTGCGCGCCGACCGCGAGCTGCCGGAGTCGATCAAGAAGAAGATCAGCCTCATGTGCGACGTCGACAACGAGGCCGTCGCGGCCGCGGTCGACGCCCCGAGCATCTACGACATCCCCAAGGTGCTGCACCGCGAGGGCCTGGACGCCTACGTCGTGCGCCGGCTCGGGCTGGTCTTCCGTGACGTCGAGTGGACCGAGTGGGACACCCTGCTCGAGCGGGTGCACCGCCCGGAGCACGAGGTCGAGGTCGCCCTCGTCGGCAAGTACATCGACCTGCCCGACGCCTACCTCTCGGTCACCGAGGCCCTGCGCGCCGGCGGCTTCCACCACGACGCCAAGGTCCGCATCCGCTGGGTGCCCTCCGACGACTGCGCCACCGAGGCCGGTGCCCAGCGCGCGCTCGGCGGCGTCGACGCCGTCCTCGTCCCCGGCGGCTTCGGTGTGCGCGGCATCGAGGGCAAGGTGGGCGCGCTGCGCTGGGCCCGCACCCACCAGGTGCCGACGCTCGGCATCTGCCTCGGCCTGCAGTGCATGGTCATCGAGTACGCGCGCAGCGTGGCCGGCATCGAGGGCGCCAGCTCCACCGAGTTCGACCCCGACAGCCCCGCGCCGGTCATCGCGACGATGGAGGAGCAGAAGGCGTTCGTCGAGGGCGCCGGCGACCTCGGCGGCACGATGCGCCTCGGCAGCCAGCGCGCCGACCTCAAGGCCGGCTCGGTCGTGGCCGCCGCGTACGGCTCGACGAGCGCCGACGAGCGCCACCGCCACCGCTACGAGGTCAACGAGGGCTACCGCGCGCAGCTCGAGGAGGCGGGCCTGGTCATCAGCGGCACGCACCCCGAGCTCGGGCTCGTCGAGTTCGTCGAGCTCCCCACCGACGTGCACCCGTACTACGTCTCCACGCAGGCGCACCCCGAGTTCAAGTCGCGCCCCACCCGCGCGCACCCGCTGTTCGCCGGGCTCATCGGCGCGGCCATCGAGGAGCAGCGCGCCGCGCGGCTCGTCGAGGTCGAGCGGCCGCGTACGGCCGAGCCCGCCGACGCGCGTGCCTGAGCCCCTCGAGGGTCCTCTCGAGGACCGCCTCGAGCGCCTGCCCGTCGTCGGCACCCGGCTCTCCTTCGAGGGGCGGGTCTGGGACGTCCGGACCGACGAGGTCGACCTCGGCGAGGCCGGCGTGGTCGTGCGTGACTATGTCGAGCACACCGGCGCCGTCGCGATCCTGGCGCTCGACGAGCAGGACCGCGCCGTCGTCATCCAGCAGTACCGCCACCCCGTCGGCGCCTTCGACTGGGAGATCCCGGCCGGGCTGCTCGACGTCGACGGCGAGGCGCCGCACCTGAGCGCCGCCCGCGAGCTGCACGAGGAGGCCGACCTCACCGCCGGCTCGTGGTCGACCCTCGTGGACCACTGGGCCTCGCCGGGAGGGTCCTCCGAGGGGCTGCGCATCTTCCTGGCCCGCGACCTCGCCGAGGTGCCCGAGGCCGAGCGGCACGAGCGGCACGGCGAGGAGCTGGGGATGCCGGTGCGCCGCGTGCCGCTGGACGACCTCGTCGCCGGGGTGCTCGAGGGGCGGCTGCACAGCCCGACCCTGGTCATCGCCGTGCTCGCCGCCCACGCCCTGCGCGGGCGGGGCTGGGTGGGCCTGCGCCCCGCCGACGCCCCCTGGCCGGCGCGCAGCCGCGGCCGCTCGAGGGACTGACCCGCGCCCGGTCCGAGGGATTGGCCGATGCCCCCGCGGGGTACCGGGGCGGTGTGACGACGACCGGTGCGTGGGAGGATGCGTTCGTGGGGCAGACCTCGGGCTCGTCGCGGGGTTCGGCCGCGTGGCTCAAGGTCTCGCAGGGGTCGGACCGGCCGCTGGCGCGCGGGTCCGCCTGTCCCTGTGGGGGACTCCCGCCCGGAGCGACGCTCGGTGTGTGCTGTGCGGCGGTCATCGAGGGGGAGCGGGTCGCGGCGACCGCCGAGGAGCTGATGCGCTCGCGCTACACCGCGTACGCCCTCGCCGACGGGGACCACCTCTTCCGGACCTGGCACCCGCGCACCCGTCCCGAGTCAATCGACCCCGAGCCGTGGGTGCGCTGGGCCGGCCTCGAGGTCCTCGACGTCGTCGACGGCCGGGCCGACCAGACGAGCGGGGTCGTCGAGTTCCGGGCCCGCTGGGCCGCGGGCGAGGGCCGTACCCGCCAGCGCGGCGAGGTGCACGAGCGCAGCCGCTTCGAGCGGCGCGCCGGCCGCTGGTTCTACGTCGGTCCGGAGACCTCCGCCACCCCCTGACGTCACCGGTCGGTGGTAGGCAGGGGCCATGGAGCTGGAGAACCTCGTCCTCGACGCCCGTGACCCGCAGCGGCTGGGCGCCTTCTGGGAAGCGCTGCTCGGGGGGCGTCGGCTCACCGACGAGCCCGACATCGTCGAGACCCGGCTCTCGCCCGAGGGTGCCCCGGTGCTCGACCTGTGCATGAACACCGTGCCCGAGCCCGCGCCGGCGCACCCGCGGCTGCACCTGGACCTGCTCGGTGGTGACCGGCAGGACGAGGTCGTGGCCCGGGCGCTCGCGCTCGGGGCGCGCCACCTCGACATCGGGCAGGGTGACGTGCCGTGGGTCGTGCTCGCCGACGTCGAGGGCAACCCGTTCTGCGTCATGGAGCACCGCCCCGAGTATCGCGCCGGCAGCCCGGTGGCCGCGCTACCGCTGGACTGCGCCGACGTCGAGCGCGCCCTCGCCTTCTGGACGGCGGTGTCCGGCTGGGTCCCCGAGGACAGTGCGATGCCCGCGGCCCTGCGCCACCCGAGCGGGCACGGGCCGCTCCTCGAGCTCTGCCCCGAGCCGCGGGCGAAGCCGCCGGGCGAGAAGAACCGCCTGCACCTCGACGCCCGGCTCGCCCCTGGGGAGGACCTCGACGAGGCCGTCGAGATGGCCCTCGACCTCGGCGGGCGCGAGGTCGACCACGGGTGGGGCGATCTGCCGTGGCGGGTGCTCACCGACCCGTCCGGCAACGAGGTGTGCCTGCTCCCGCCGCACCGCACCTGAGCGGCCGCGGGTCCGGGGCTCAGGTCCGGCCGGGGCGCCCCAGGAACCGCGGCAGGTGGGCCGCGAGGCCGCGCCGGGGGTGGTGCCCACCCGGGTCGGCGGGGCGCGGCAACCGGTCCGGCGGGCGCGCCGCACGGTGCACCACCCGCGCCGGGTCGACCGCCTCGTCGATGCGGGCGATGTCCTCGGGGCCGACCTCGTACACGGTGGGCTCGACGTGCACCCGGAAGCCGTCCAGCCCGACCAGCCAGCGGCCGCCGTCGGCGAAGGCCTCCACCGCGGCGAGCTCGCGGTAGCGCACCGTCGAGCGGCCGGCCGCCGAGCGCAGCATCACGCCCTCGGGCCCGATCACGAGCACGGCCCGCCCACCCCCACGGACGGGGTGCTCGCGGCCGTCGACGCCCGTCGTGGAGCCCGCGGGTGCCGGGACGAAGCCGGCCCAGTCCAGCCCGCCGCCCGGGACCCGCGCCAGGGCGGAGTCGTGGACGGCGGCCGCGACGGCCCGCACCTCGTCGGGGGTGACCGCCGCCAGCGCCGCCACGTGCTCGGCGCGCGAGGGCGTCGGGTGCCCGAGCAGCTGGTCGGCGGCCCGCGCGGCGAGCAGGTCCGGGTCGTGCTCGGGGCGGTCGGCATCGCGGACCGCGAGGGTCACCGCCTGCCGGTCGGCCGGCCCGAGGTGACCCCACCGCAGCCGCGCCACGGCGTCGACGACCAGCCCGGCGAGCGCCTCGCGCGTCTCCGGTGCTCCCTCGACGAGCACCGACAGGAGCGCGGTGCCGGCGTCGTGCGGGTCGCAGCGCACGGTCGTGGTGGCGCCGAGGGGCAGGGCGTCGGCGTGGACCGCGTGCCGGAGCAGGTGGGTGAGGACCTCGGTGGCCGGGGAGCGGGGGACCAGGGCGGTGACGTGCACGGCGTGCGTGTCGGGCGCGGTGTACCAGGCGGGGGTGCGCGGCAGCACGCCCGGGGCCGCCGGCAGCGGCGGCAGCTCGCCGTCGGGGAGGGCGAGGTCGAGGCCGCGCGGCACGTGCCGCGCGCTGACCCAGAGGACGACGTTGTGGCGCGTGAACGCGGCCGAGGCCCAGATGCCGACGACGTCCGCGTCGAGGCCGTCCAGCCCGACCTCGGGGTAGGACGCGAGCCCGCGGCCCGCGGCGCCCCACCGCATCATCGCGGCCGGCCGGCCGGCACCGTCGGTGCGGGCCGCCTCCTCGGCGTGCAGGGTGGCCCGGACCTGGTCGAGGGCATCGAGCGGCGGTCTGCGCAGGGCGGCGCACACGGCGCTCAGGGCGCGGGCGACCTGCTCGGGGCTCCCGGACGCCCGGAAGCCGGTGACCACGTCGTCGAGGCCGGCCCGCTCGTGGACCGGCTCGAGGCCGGCGGCGTGGAGGGCGAGGTGCTCGACGAGGTGGGTGACGCCGCGGATGGCGAGGTGCTCGTCGGCGCCCCCGACCCGGAACACCAGCCCGGCCGTGCACCCGTCGTCATCGCGCGGCGCGTGCAGGGCGGGCAGCCCGGCCACCTCGGTCCGCTGCACGCTCACGGGAGGACCCGCTCGGCGAGGGCTTCGGCGCGCAGCCGGGCCAGGGCGTCGCGGTGCCGCCCGGCGGCCTCCCACGGCTCCGGCGCGAGGGCGCTCCCGAGGGCCCGGAAGTGGGTGCGGGCCCGGTCCTCGCGGCCCGCGACGCCGAAGAGGACGGCCAGCTCGGTGTGCGGGAGGACGCGGCCGGGCGTCGGGTGGGTCGGGACGGCCCGGAACCGGTCGGCGACGTCCTCGAGCTCGCCGAGCACCGCGCGGCGGCGCAGGTGGCCGCGGCCACCGCCCTCGCCGCGCCAGCGGGCCAGGTGGGCGGCCGCGAGGACGGTGCCCTCCACGCTGCCCGGGGCGGCGGCGGTCGCGAGGTCGCGGGCGGTGGTCATCGCCTCGTCCCACGCGCCGCCGGACCCGGGGGAGGGGGAGAGTGCCCGGACGAACCAGCGCTGTCCGGGTCCGTGGTGGGGGTCGAGCGCGTGCAGCCGGCCGTAGCGGCGCCGGGCCTCGCCGTGCGGCAGCCCGAGCGCGGCGGCCGAGCGCAGCCGGAGGACCCACGGCTGGGGGTCGCCGGGGTCCTCGGCACAGAGCCGCAGGAGGACCTCCTCGGCGCGCCGGAGCCGGTCGTGGACGTGCGCGAAGCGGTCGGCGGCGACCTCGGTGGCGCGCTCGCCGGCGCCGTCGTCCTCGGCGCCGAGCAGCAGCCGGTGCGCGGTGAGCAGGAGGGCCGGGTGGTCCTGCGCGTCGCGCCCGAGCGCGTCGTCGAGGACCACGTCCAGCCCCGGCGCGCGGGCCAGGACCTCCCAGGCGACCCCCTGGTCGGCCGGGTCACCGGTGGCGCGGGCCGCCTCGACGGCGCCGGCGACGTCACCGGACAGGGCCCGGCGCCGGAGGGCGTCGAGGTCGGGGAAGACCACCGCGGGGTCCGTGACGGGTGGGGGAGCGGGGTCCGCCATGGCTCGCATGCTAGGCGGCGGGGGCCCGCGCGCGCCGGGTACTCGCCGTCATCGGGGAATCGCGTTTCCGGCTCGCGCGCCGCGGTCCGTAGGATGACACGGCGACCCGGCGGGGGTCGGCCACCCGCGGCCGCCGCCCGTACGCCGGGCCGGCACCCCGCCAGCACCCCCGAGACGAAGGACCCCATCCGTGCTCCGCACCCACGAGGCCGGCACCCTGCGTGCCGCCCACACCGGCCAGACCGTCACGCTCACCGGCTGGGTGGCCAAGCGGCGCGATCACGGCGGTGTGGCCTTCGTCGACCTGCGGGACGCCAGCGGGGTCGTCCAGGTCGTCGCCCGCGACGAGGTGCTCACCGGTGCGGCGCACGACCTGCGCAGCGAGTACGTCGTCAGGGTGACCGGCGAGGTGACCGCGCGCGAGGAGCGCAACGTCAACCCCGACCTGCCCACCGGCGAGGTCGAGGTGGTCGCCGCCGAGATCGAGGTCCTCAACGCTGCGGCGCCGCTGCCGTTCCAGGTCGACGAGCGCGTCACCGTCGGCGAGGAGGCCCGGCTCAAGCACCGCTACCTCGACCTGCGGCGTCCGGGTGCCCGCTCGGCCGGCCACGCCGTGCGGCTGCGCAGCAAGGTCAGCGCGGCGGCCAGGCGCGTCCTCGAGGCCCGCGACTTCGTCGAGATCGAGACCCCCACCCTCACCCGCTCCACGCCCGAGGGTGCCCGCGACTTCCTCGTGCCCGCGCGCCTCGCACCGGGCTCCTGGTACGCCCTCCCGCAGAGCCCGCAGCTCTTCAAGCAGCTGCTCATGGTCGCCGGGATGGAGCGGTACTACCAGATCGCCCGCTGCTACCGCGACGAGGACTTCCGCGCCGACCGCCAGCCCGAGTTCACCCAGCTCGACATCGAGATGTCCTTCGTCGAGCAGGACGACGTCCTCGAGCTCGGCGAGGCCGTGGTCCGGGAGATCTGGCAGCTCATCGGCGTCGACCTGCCGACGCCGTTCCCGCGGATGACCTACGCCGAGGCGATGAAGCGCTTCGGGTCCGACAAGCCCGACCTGCGCTTCGGCCAGGAGCTCGTCGAGTGCACGGAGTACTTCTCCGACACCCCGTTCCGCGTGTTCCAGGCCGAGTACGTCGGTGCCGTCGTCATGCCCGGCGGCGCGAGCCAGCCGCGCAAGCAGCTCGACGCGTGGCAGGAGTGGGCCAAGCAGCGCGGCGCCCGCGGCCTCGCCTACGTGCTCGTGCAGGAGGACGGCACGCTCGGCGGGCCGGTGGCCAAGAACCTCTCCGAGACCGAGGTCGCCGGACTGGCCGCGCACGTCGGGGCCCAGCCCGGGGACTGCGTGTTCTTCGCCGCCGGCGCCACCCGCTCCTCGCGGGCCCTGCTCGGGGCGGCCCGCCTCGAGATCGGCAAGCGCTGCGGGCTGATCGACGAGGACGCGTGGGAGTTCCTCTGGGTCCTCGACGCGCCGCTCTTCGAGCCGGCGTCCGAGGCCGTCGCCGCCGGTGACGTGGCGGTCGGGTCCGGGGCGTGGACGGCCGTGCACCACGCCTTCACCTCGCCGAAGGCCGAGTTCCTCGACACCTTCGACACCGACCCCGGGCCGGCGCTCGCGTACGCGTACGACATGGTCCTCAACGGCAACGAGCTGGGCGGCGGGTCCATCCGTATCCACCGCCGGGACGTCCAGGAGCGCGTCTTCCAGGTGATGGGTCTGTCGCCGGAGGAGGCGCAGGAGAAGTTCGGCTTCCTCCTCGACGCCTTCCAGTTCGGCGCCCCGCCGCACGGCGGCATCGCCTTCGGCTGGGACCGCATCGTCATGCTGCTCGGCGGCTTCGACTCGATCCGCGACGTCATCGCGTTCCCGAAGTCGGGCGGCGGCTACGACCCGCTCACCGACGCGCCGGCGCCCATCACGCCGCAGCAGCGCACGGAGGCCGGCATCGACGCCAAGCCCGAGAAGCCCGAGACCGCGGGCGAGCAGCCCACCGCGTGAGCACCCCCGGCCGGGCGATGCTCTGGGACGCCGACGGCGTGCTCCAGCGCACCCCGGACGGGTGGCTGGAGGACCTCGAGGCGGCCGGTGGTCCGGGGTTCGCCGAGGACGTGTTCGCCGCGGAGGCGCCCGCGGTCCGGGGCGAGGGTCGGTTGCGCGACCGGCTCGCGGAGGTCCTCGCCCGTCGCCCCGAGGCGAGGGTCGGCCTCGAGGACCTGCTCGGGTTCTGGGAGCGGGCGGTGCCGGACGAGGCGGCGCTCGCGCTGGTGGGCGAGGTCCGGGCCGCCGGCGTGCGGTGCGCGCTGGCCACCAACCAGCACGATCACCGGCGGGCCTGGATGCGCGACGCGCTCGGGCTGGACCGGCGCTTCGACGACGTCTTCTACTCCTGCGAGCTGGGCGTCGCGAAGCCGGAGCCGGCGTACTACGAGCGGGTCGTCGGCGTGCTCGGGGTCGCGCCGGAGGAGGTCGGGTTCGTCGACGACAGCCCGGCGAACGTCGACGCGGCCCGGGCGCTGGGCATCCGGGCGGTCCTGCACGACCCGGCGAGCGGGGCCGAGGCCCTTCGGCGCGAGGTCAGCACCCTGCTCGGAACGCCAGGCGCTTGACGAACGACGAGAACATGCCGTGCACCCCTCGGGACACACGGCATGTTCTCGTCGTTCGACGGGTGGTCAGCGGGCGAGGAAGGCGAGCAGCTCGCGGTTGAACTCCTCGGTGTGCGAGTCGTTGATGCCGTGCGGGCCACCCTCGACCACGTGCAGCCGGGCACCGGCGACCTGCTCGGCCGTGCGCTGCCCGGAGACCTCGAGCGGGACGATGCCGTCGGCGTCGCCGTGGATGACCAGCGTCGGCACGGTCACCTTCGCGAGGTCGCCGCTGAAGTCCTCGACCCAGCTGCGGATGCACTGGACGGCGGCGTGCACGTCGGCCTGGTTCGCGAGGCCGACGGCGGCCTGGCGCTGCTCCTCGGTGACCTTCAGCTCGTCGCCGGCGCTGTAGAAGCTCGTGACGAAGCCGTCGAGGAAGCCGGGCGGGTCCGCGCGCAGCTGGTCCTGCATCCCCTCGACGGTCGCGTCGTCGAGCGCGCCGTCGGGGTGCTCGTCGTCCTTCTTCAGGCAGGGCGGGATGGCGGCGGCGAAGACGGCGGCGCGCACGCGGTCCTCGCCGTGGGTGCCGATGTAGCGCGCGACCTCGCCGCCGCCCATCGAGAACCCGACGAGCGTGACGTCGGTGAGGTCGAGCTCGCGCAGCAGGGCGTCGAGGTCGGAGGTCAGGGTGTCGTAGTCGTAGGTGGAGTCCTCGCCGGGCTTGCCGGACTGCCCGAAGCCCCGGCGGTCGTAGGTGACGACGTGGTGACCGGCCTCGAGGAGGGCGGGCACCTGCGCGCCCCAGGAGGCGCCGCTGAGCGGCCAGCCGTGGATGAGGACGACGGTGCTGCCGTCGCCGCCGTGGTCGTCGTAGTGGATCTCGTGGGAGCCGTTGCTGACGGTGGGCATGGCGTACCTCTCGCTCGGGGGTCGGGGCTCCACACTAAGCACGCCTGACCTGCGATGTCGAAAGTCTGTCGAAGGAATTTCCCGGGCTGGTGCGGTGACGGCCGGGCCTCAGCCGGGCGGGTCGACCCAGCGGCTGCGCCACTCCATCGCGGTCACGAACCCGAGCCGCTCGTAGACCCGGCGGGCGGCGTCGTTGTCGGCGAACATCCCGAGGGCACAGGCTCCGGCGGACGCCACCGCCTCGCGCGCCAGGGCGGCGGTGACCGCCGCGCCGAGGCCGCCGCGGCGCCGGTCGGTGGCCACGGCGATGCCGGCCAGGGTCGGGGTGCCGGCCTCCGACGGCTCGCTCCCGCCCACGGCCAGCAGAGCACCGTCGGTGTCGCGCACCGCGAGCCACCGCTGCCCGGGCCGCGCGAACGGCTGCCCGTGGGTGCGGGGGCTGTGCGCGGTGAGGAAGGCCGTGGCCTCCGCGCGGTCGTCCGGCCCGAGCGCCACGACCCGGTCCTCGCCGGGCGTCTCCGGCGGCGCGCTGCGCGTCCACATCCAGTCCCAGTCACCGCCGCGGGTGCCGAGGTCGAGGTGGCGCTCGACGAGGTGGTACAGGTCGCGCGGCGCGCTGAGGTGCTGGGCTCCGCTGTCCCGGAACCAGTCCCGCACGCGCGCGTCGGCGAACAGGGCGTCGATGCCGGCAGCTTCCCCGAGCGCCGCCGCTCCCGGCACGCCGTGGTCGGAGCGGCGGGGCACGACCACCGCCCGTCCCGAGCCGCCGTCGACCGCCCACCCCGGCCCGGCGAGCCCGGTGCCGACGTCGAGCACCGCGACGGGGTGCTCGTCGGTCAGGCGGAGCAGATCCTCCGGCGTCGTCACCGGGACCACCGGGCTCACTCGGTGATCCCGACGCGGGCGTGCAGCCGCCGCAGCGGCGCCGGCGCCCACCAGTTGGCGCGGCCGAGCACGGCCATCGTGGCGGGGACGAGGAGCATCCGGACCAGTGTGGCGTCGATCGTGATGGCCAGCACGAGGGCGACCCCCATCTGCTTCATGACGAGCAGGTCGCCCGCGGCGAAGCCGGAGAAGACGATGACCATGAGCAGCGCCGCCGAGGTGATGATCCGCCCCGAGCGCTGCAGCCCGAGCACGACCGCCTCGTGCGTGCTGCGGCCCTGCTCGTGCAGCTCGACGATGCGCGAGAGGAGGAAGACCTCGTAGTCCATCGAGAGCCCGAACCCGAACGCGACGACGAGCAGCGGGATGGTGTTCTCGAGCCCGCCGGCCGAGGTGAAGCGCAGGAGCCCCTCGAGGTGGCCCTCCTGGAAGATCCAGACGACGACCCCGAGGCTCGCGCCGAGCGAGAGCACGTTCATCACGAGCGCCTTGACCGGGACCACGACCGACCCGGTCATGAGGAAGAGGAGCACGAGGGTGGCGAGCACGACAGCCCCGATGGCCCACGGCGCCCGGTCGGCGACGGCCTGGCGGAAGTCGAGGATGCCCGAGGCCTGCCCGACGACCCAGGACTCGAAGGGCGGCCGGTCGGCGCGCAGCGAGTCGACGAGCGCCCGCGAGGCCTCCCCGGTCCCGCTGTCCCCGGTGTGGAACGGGACGGTGGCGACGCCGCCGTCGAGCACCCGCACGGGGTCGACCGTCTCCACGCCCGGGCGGTCCGCGGCGTCCTGCGCCCACGCGCGCACGTCGGCCTCGGGCGCCTTCGCGACGAGCACGACCTGGGCACCGGAGAGCGTGGGGTAGCCGTCGGCGAAGTCCTCGAAGAACGTGCGCTCCGGCGTGCCCTTCGGCAGCAGCTCGGCGCCCGAGCTGGTGAGGAGCATCCCGCCGACCGGCGCCGCGAGCACGACGAGCAGCGCCGAGACGACGCCGATGACGAGCCACGGCACCCGGTGCACGGACTCGGCCAGGCGGGAGAAGACGCCGGTGTCGGACCCGACCTCGGTCCCACGGCGCAGCAGCCGGCGGGCACCGAGGACGCAGAGCGCCGGCACGAGTGAGAGCGCGACGGCCATCGCGACGACGACCACCGAAACCCCGGCGAGCGAGACGGCCCGGACGAAGTCGATCTCCAGGAGCAGCAGGCCGGCCAGCGAGATCGCCACGGTGATCGCCGAGAAGACGACCGTGCGGCCGGCGCGGTCGAGGGTGCGCCCGGTGGCCGTCGCCACCTCCTCCGGCGTGGCCTCCGCTGCGGGGCGGCCGGCCAGCAGGGTGCGCATCTCCTCCCGGAAGCGGCTGACGACGAGCAGGCCGTAGTCGATGCAGAGCCCCAGCGCGAGGACGGTGACGACGTTGACGGCGGTGGCGTCGAGGTCGAGCAGGTAGGAGAACCCGAGCAGCGAGGCCAGCGCGCCGGCGATCGAGGCGATGGCCCCGAGCACCGGGAAGCCGGCCGCGAGGAAGCCGCCGAAGACGACGACCATCACCGCGAAGCTGACGGGCAGGGCGATGCCCTCGCCGCGCTGGCCGTCGACCCGCACCTGCTCGACGATGCGGTCGACGAGGCCGGCGAGGCCGCCGCGCTCGGAGGAGGTGGCGCCGGTGTCGCGCACGAGCCGGTCGAAGACGGCGTCGACCGCCGGGGTCGCGGCGTCCTCCTGCTCGGCGGTGACGTCCGGCGCGAAGGTGACCACGGTCGCGAAGCCGCCGGCCGCCGGGTCGCCGCGCAGCAGCATCGGGCGGGCGGCCGCGCTCGTGGGTCCGTCGGGGACGACGAACGGGTTGACCGCCGAGCGCACGCCGTCGACCGCGCCGAGGTCGCGCACGGCGGTGGCGGCGGCCCGGGCCACGGCGGGGTCGGTGATGTCCACGCCCTCGACGAGCAGCGTGCGGGTGCCGAACGCGCTGCCGCCGGCCTCGGTGAGCACGGCTCGGCCGGAACGGTTCTCGCCGTCGACGACGATCTCGCCGGTGTCGAGGCGGTCGAACAGGCTGGGGGTGCCGAGGCCGCCGAGGGCCACCGCGAACCCGGCGACGACGAAGACCAGCCAGCCGAGCAGGAGGCGGCGGGCGTGGGTGGCGACGAACCGCCCCCAGCGCTCCAGCGCCGACCGCCCGTGCCCGGCGTGCCTCGTCATGGCGCCAGAATCCCACGGGGTCGCCGGGCGCCGGAGGGCGGTCCGGCGGTGCGGAACACCCTCCGCCGCCGGGGGCGTGGCTAGCGTGGTCGGATGCCCGCCACGCGCACCCGCCCCCCGAAGGTCGCCGACGAGCGCACGCAGCTGCTCGGGTGGTTCGACCTGCAGCGCGGCATCGTCCGGCTCAAGTGCGAGGGGCTGAGCGACGAGCAGGCGCACCGGGTGCTCGTCCCGACCTCGCCGCTGACCACGGTCGCCGGCATCGTCGGCCACCTCGCCAACTGCGAGGACCTGTGGTTCCGCGAGGTGCTGCTCGGCGAGCGGGGCCTGGCCCCGGGGTTCGGGGAGGGCGAGGAGGACGACGGCTTCGCGGTGCAGGGGATGTCGCTCGCGAGCCTCCTCGACGCGTACGAGGCGGCCTGCGCCCGCTCCGACGCCGCCATCGCCGAGCGCTCCCTCGACGACACCGGCAGCACCGCGCTGCACTCGGTCGGCGAGGCCTCGCTGCGCTGGATGCTCCACCACATGCTCGAGGAGACCGCGCGGCACGCCGGGCACCTCGACCTGCTCCGCGAGCTGCTCGACGGCGAGGTCGGCTACTACTGACGTCGGGGCGCGGCGCTAGCCTCGCGGGTGTGAGCCACGACGGGACCGACCTCTTCGGCGCCGCCGCGCAGGACCGTGCCGGCGACGTCGGTGGCGGCGCGCCCGTCGCCCCGCTCGCCGTGCGGATGCGCCCGCGCGGCCTCGACGAGGTGCGCGGCCAGGCCGAGGTGCTGCGCCCGGGCAGCCCGCTGCGCCGGCTCATCGAGGGCAGCGGCGGTGCGGCCGGCCCGCTCTCGGCGATCCTCTGGGGCCCGCCCGGCACCGGCAAGACCACGCTCGCCCACCTCGTCGCCACCGCGGCCGACCGCGAGTTCGTCGAGCTCTCCGCCGTCACCGCCGGCGTCAAGGACGTCCGCTCGGTGATGGAGGGCGCCGCGCGCGCCCGCGACCTCTACGGCCGCCAGACCGTGCTCTTCCTCGACGAGATCCACCGCTTCACCAAGGCCCAGCAGGACGCCCTCCTCCCGGGGGTCGAGAACCGCCAGGTCGTGCTCGTCGCGGCCACCACCGAGAACCCCAGCTTCTCGGTCATCGCCCCGCTCCTCTCGCGCTCGATGCTCGTCACGCTCGTGCCGCTCACCGACGACGAGGTCGCCGACGTCCTCTCCAGCGCGGCCGCCGACGAGCGCGGGCTCGACGGCGCGTACCGGCTCGCCGACGACGCGAGCGAGCACCTCGTCCGGCTGGCCGGCGGAGACGCCCGCCGCGCGCTGACCTTCCTCGAGGCCGCGGCCGGGGTGGCCGACGACTCCATCGCCCCGGGTGCGGCGCGCCCGGAGGTCCTCGAGGTCACGCTCGCGCACACCGAGCAGGCGGTCGCGCACGCCGCGGTCCGCTACGACCGCACGGGCGACCAGCACTACGACGTCGCCTCGGCGCTCATCAAGTCGATGCGCGGCTCCGACGTCGACGCCGCCCTGCACTACCTCGCCCGGATGCTCGAGGCGGGGGAGGACCCCCGGTTCGTCGCGCGCCGCATCGTCATCGCCGCGTCCGAGGACGTCGGGATGGCCGACCCCACCGCCCTGCAGACCGCCGTCGCCGCGATGCACGCCGTCGCCCAGATCGGGATGCCGGAGGCGCGGATCATCCTCGCCCAGGCGGTGGTCCACAACGCGCTGGCCCCGAAGTCGAACGCCGCGTACGGCGGCATCAACGCGGCCATCGCCGACGTCCGGGCCGGGCGCGGCGGGCCGGTGCCGCTGCACCTGCGGGGCAGCGGGTACGGCGGGGCCGAGCGCATCGCGCAGGCCTCGGCGAAGGCCTCCGGCCGCGCGAAGGCACCGAGCTACGTCTACGCCCACGACCAGCCCGACGGCGTCGCGGCCCAGCAGTACCTGCCCGACGACCTCGCCGAGGGCACCGACTACTACCACCCCACCGACCGCGGGTTCGAGGCCCGGCTCCAGGAGCGGTGGCGCTGGCTGCGCGAGCGCCTCGGCCGCACCTGAGCACCACCTCGCCGGTGGCACCCCGCGTCGCCGGTGAGAGGTTGTCGCGCAGGGGTGCCACGGCGCCGCGGCGGAGCAGCGTCACCCCGGCGGCGCGGCCGGACCCCGGCGGAGCGCGGGAACGCCGGCGGGGCGGGAGAACCCCTGCGGGGCGCTCGGACCCCGCGACCGCAGGGGTGGAGGTGTCGGAGCGCTGACCTACCGTGGACGGATGGACCCCGACGCGACCCTGGCCGCCCACGAGCAGCAGCTGGTCGCCGACCTCGCCACGCTGACCGCCGCCCCGCCCGAGGGCGAGAACCTCTCGTTCGGCAAGCGGATCGGTGACGGCACGTCGCTGGCCGTCGACCGGCTCTCCGCCGTCGCGGTGCAGGAGCAGCTCCTCGACTCCCTCACCCAGGTGCGCCGCGCCCGCACCCGGGTCGCCGACGGCACGTACGGCACCTGCGAGGTGTGCGGCGAGCCCATCCCCGCGGAGCGCCTCGAGGCCCGACCGTGGGCGGCGCGCTGCGTCCGCCACGCCTGAGCAGCCGAGCCGCGCCGGAGCTCGACGTGCCGGCGGGAGCCTGCCGGGCCGGCGGGAGCCCGCCTTGCCGGGGTGCCACGGCGCCGCGGCGGAGCAGCGTCATCCCGGCGGCGCGGCCGGACCCCGGCGGAGCGCCGGAACACCGGCGGGGCGGGAGAACCCCGGCGACCGGCACGGGGGCCGGCCGGTAGGGTCGGCGCCATGGACGTCACCCTCGGAGGCATCGCGGGGCTCATCGCCGCGCTCGCGTTCGCGTACCTGGTCGTGCGCGTCGCCGGGCTGGTCGGCAAGGCCGGCCGGATCCTCGACGAGACCCGCGAGAGCGTGCGCACCACCACCGAGAACGTCCAGCCGACCCTCAAGAGCCTCACCGACACCGTGGGGCTGACCAACGACCAGCTGACCCGGGTCGACGCGATCACCAGCTCGGTCTCGACGATGACCACCAACGCCTCGGCCCTCACCTCGGTGTTCGCGGCGACCGTCGGCTCCCCGCTCATCAAGGTCGCCGCGTACAGCTACGGCGTGCGGATGGCCGTGCGTGGGCTGCGGAAGGCGTCCTCGTGAGGATGCGCACCGCCCTCCTCGGCGCCGTCGCGGTCGGGGTCGGCTACGCGGTGTGGCGGATGCCCGCCACCCAGCGCTTCGTGACGACGGTCCGGGAGGCGGCCACGCGGCGCGAGGCCGAGCTGCGCGCGGCCGTCGAGCTCGCCGTCTCCGAGGACGCCACGACCCGTGCCCCGCGGCACGCCGCGGGCGCGCGCCTGCCCGACCTCGACGTCGACGCCGGCTGGGACCGCCACGGCACCGCCCGGCCCGCCCTCGGCGAGGACGACCCCGGCCGCTCGCTGACGCCCGACGAGGCCCGCGCCCTCCTCATGGACCCCGCGGGCGCGGCCCGCACCAAGCGCGCCGACCGGCCCGACGGCGGGCGAGCTCGGTAGGGGCGTCCCCGCCCCCGCCTCCGCACGCCCACCCGTCCCCCGTGCGCGTCCGGCCTACGATGGCCGCCTGCCCGCGCACGGACCACACCCCAGGACTGACACGACATGGAAACCGCTGAGATCCGCCGCCGCTGGCTCGACTTCTTCGGCCGCAACGGCCACACCGTGGTGCCCTCGGCCCCGCTCGTCCACGACGACCCGAACCTGCTGTTCGTCAACGCCGGCATGGTCCCGTTCAAGCCGTACTTCCTCGGCCAGGAGAGCGCGCCCTACGACCGCGCGACGAGCGTCCAGAAGTGCGTGCGCACCCAGGACATCGAGGAGGTCGGCAAGACCTCCCGGCACGGCACGTTCTTCCAGATGAACGGCAACTTCTCCTTCGGCGACTACTTCAAGGAGGGGGCCATCGCCCTGGCCTGGGAGCTGGTCACCACCCCGCAGGACCGCGGCGGCTTCGGCCTGGACCCCGAGCGCATCTGGCCGACCGTCCTCGACGGCGACGACGAGGCGCTCGGCATCTGGCACGAGCAGGTCGGTGTGCCGCTGGAGCGCATCGTCAAGCGCGGCCTCGCCGACAACTACTGGCACATGGGCGTCCCGGGCCCCGGCGGCCCGTGCTCGGAGATCTTCTACGACCGCGGCGCCGAGTACGGCCCCGACGGCGGCCCGGCGGTCGACGAGGACCGGTTCATGGAGTTCTGGAACCTCGTCTTCATGCAGGAGAACCTCACCGAGGTCCGCACCAAGGTCGACTTCGACGTCAGCGGCCCGCTGCCGCGCAAGAACATCGACACCGGGATGGGGCTGGAGCGCATCGCCTCCATCCTCCAGGGCGTCGACAACATGTACGAGATCGACGAGGTCTACCCGGTGCTCGCCCGCGCGGCGGAGATGACCGGCAAGGAGTACGGCACCCGCTCGGGGCACTCGGCCGGCTCGAGCCACCCCGACGACGTGCGCCTGCGGGTCGTCGCCGACCACGTCCGCTCCTCGCTCATGCTCATCGGCGACGGCGTGACCCCGGGCAACGAGGGCCGCGGCTACGTCCTCCGCCGGATGCTGCGCCGCTCGGTGCGCTCGATGCGCCTCCTCGGCTACGAGGACCCCTGCCTCCCCGAGCTGCTCCCCGTCTCGCTCGAGCGGATGAAGCAGTCCTACCCCGAGCTCGAGGCCGGTTTCGACCGGATCGCGCAGATCGCGTACGCGGAGGAGGAGGCGTTCCGGCGCACCCTCGCCTCCGGCACGACGATCCTCGACACCGCGGTCGCACGCACGAAGGAGTCCGGCGGCACGGTGCTCGCCGGCGACCAGGCCTTCCAGCTGCACGACACCTACGGCTTCCCGATCGACCTCACCCTCGAGATGGCAGCCGAGCAGGGCGTCGAGGTGGACCGCGACGGCTTCACCCGCCTGATGCAGGAGCAGCGCCAGCGCGCGAAGGCCGACGCGAAGGCGAAGAAGTCCGGGCACGTCAACACCGAGGTGTGGCGCGACCTGCGCGCGCTGGGCGCCACCGACTTCCGCGCCTACCAGGAGCTGAGCAGCGAGGCGAGCGTGCTCGGCCTCGTCGTCGACGGCGAGCGCGTCGAGGAGGTCGAGCCGGGTACGCGTGCCCAGGTCGTGCTCGACCGCACCCCGTTCTACGCCGAGTCCGGCGGCCAGGTCGCCGACGAGGGCGTCATCACCGCCGACGGCCTCGAGCTGCGCGTCCTCGACGTGCAGCGCCCGGTCAAGGGACTCATCGCGCACACCGTCGAGGTCGTCTCGGGGGCGTTGCGCCCGGGCTCGTCGGTCCTCGCGCAGGTCGACCGCGACTGGCGCGTCGCCGCCTGCCAGGCGCACTCCGGCACCCACGTCGTCCACGCGGCCCTGCGCCAGGTGCTCGGCCCGTCGGCGCTGCAGTCCGGCTCGTACAACAAGCCCGGCTACCTCCGCCTCGACTTCGCGTGGGGCCAGGCGCTCTCGCCGGAGACCCGCAGCGAGATCGAGGAGGTCGCCAACCTCGCTCTGCGCCAGGACCTCCCGGTCTCGGCCACGTACATGCCGCTGCCGCAGGCCCGCGAGATCGGCGCGCTCGCGCTCTTCGGCGAGACCTACGACGAGGACGTCCGCGTCGTCGAGATCGGTGGCCCGTGGAGCCGCGAGCTCTGCGGTGGCACGCACGTCGCGCACTCGAGCCAGATCGGCGCCCTCACCCTGACCGGCGAGTCCTCCGTCGGCTCGGGCGTGCGCCGCGTCGAGGCCTTCGTCGGGATGGACGCGCTGCGCCACCTCGCCAGGGAGCGCGCCATCGTCGCCGAGCTGACCGGCCAGGTCGGCGGGCGCCCCGACGAGCTGGCCGAGCGCGTCGCCGGCCTCATGGGCCGCCTGCGCGACGCCGAGCGCGAGCTCGACCGGCTGCGCAAGGAGCAGCTCCAGGCCGCGGCCGGGTCGCTCACCGACCGCGCCCGCGACGTCGGCGGCGTCACCTTCCTCGCGCACGACGCGGGCGAGACCGGCGCCGACGACGTCCGCACGATGGTCCTCGACCTGCGCGGCCGGCTCGGCGCCGAGCGCCCGAGCGTCGTCGTCGTCACCGGCGTGGCCAAGGGCCGCCCGGTCGTCGTCGTCGCGACGAACGAGCCCGCCCGCGGCCGCGGCATCAGGGCCGGTGAGCTCGTGCGCGTCGCGGCCTCCACGCTCGGCGGCGGGGGCGGCGGCAAGGACGACATCGCCCAGGGCGGCGGTCAGGACCCGTCGAAGGTCGGCGAGGCGCTCGCGGCCGTCGAGTGGCGCGTCGGGGAGCTCGCCGGCTGATGCCGACCCCCGGCGAGGGTCCGGAACGCGGCGTCCGGCTGGGCGTCGACGTCGGGTCCGTGCGCGTCGGCGTGGCCCGCAGCGACCCCGACGGCGTGCTGGCGACGCCGCTCGAGACGGTGCCGCGGCACGCCGAGGGGCCGGTCGCCGCGGGCGACGAGGACGTCGAGCGGATCGCCGCCCTCGTGCTCGAGCACGAGGCCGTGCGGGTCGTCGTCGGGCTGCCGCGTTCGCTCTCCGGGGAGCAAGGGCCCGCAGCGGGGCGTGCCCGGTCGTATGCTTCCGTGCTGGCGGCGCGCATCGCCCCCGTCCCGGTCCGGCTCGTCGACGAGCGGCTGACGACGGTCGAGGCGCACCGCGCGCTCCGCGACAGCGGGCTCGCCGGGAGGCGGCAGCGCGCCGTGGTCGACCAGGCCGCGGCGGTGCTCATCCTCCAGTCGGCCCTCGACGTCGAGCGGACGACCGGGACCCCTGCCGGGGAACGGGTCGGAGGACGACGGCGCAAGCCACGGACGAAGGGCACGACGACGTGAGCCAGGACTTCACCGAGACCATCTTCGGTGACGAGACGCCCCGGCGTGCCCCGCGCACCCGGCGCGAGGCCCAGTCGGGGCGCCGCCGCAAGCGTCCTCGTCGCGGTCGTCGCCTGCTCGCCGTGCTGCTCGCGGTCGGCCTCATCGGCGGTGCGGCCTACGGCGCGTGGACCGTGCTCGGGCCCTCGGTCACCGGCCTGTTCGGCGGGGGCGACGAGGGGGAGGTCGACTTCGCCGGCCCCGGCGAGGGCGAGGTCGAGGTGGTCGTCAAGCAGGGCGACACCGGCGAGGTCATCGCCAGCACGCTGCGCGACGCCGGCGTCACCCGCACCCGCACCGCGTACCTCGACGCCGCCGCCGACCCCGAGTCGGCCGCGAAGATCCAGCCCGGCACCTACACGATGCTCAAGGGCATGAAGGGCCTGGACGCCTTCACCTTCCTCGTCGACCCGCAGAACCGCTCCACGCAGCGGGTCACCATCCGCGAGGGCCTGTGGCGCGACGAGACCTTCGCCGCGCTGTCCAAGGCCACCGGTGTGCCCGTCGCGCAGTACGAGAAGGCCGCGAAGAACCCGAAGTCCATCGGGCTCCCCGCCGAGGCCGACGGCTCGGTCGAGGGCTGGCTCTTCCCGGCGAGCTACGAGTTCGACGACAAGACCACCGCCGCCCAGCAGCTGACCCAGATGGTCGCCCTCAGCGTCAAGACGCTCGAGGACGCCGGCGTGGACCGCAAGGACTGGGAGCGCACGCTGACCATCGCCTCGATCGTCGAGGGCGAGGTGAGCGGCGACGCCGACCGCGGCAAGGTCGCCCGCGTCGTGCTCAACCGGCTCGAGGGCGGTCCGCCCAGCTACGGGCTGCTCCAGATGGACTCCACCGTGCACTACGCCGCCCAGCAGCGCGGCAAGGCCGGCACCAGCGACGCGCAGCGCAACTCGGACAGCCCCTACAACACCTACAAGGTGCAGGGCCTGCCGCCCGGCCCGATCGGCAACCCCGGCGCCGCCTCCATCGAGGCGGCGGCGAACCCGACCCCCGGCGACTGGGTGTTCTTCGTGACCGTCGACCCCAGCACCGGCGAGACGAAGTTCGCCACGACGTCGGCCGAGCACAACCGTAACGTGCAGGAGTTCCAGCAGTGGTGCTCCGACAATCCCGGCAAGTGCTGAGGGCGGCGGTCCTCGGGTCGCCGGTCGCGCACTCGCTCTCCCCGGTGCTGCACCGGGCGGGCTACGCCGCGGCCGGGCTCGACGGGTGGGAGTACGGGCGCCACGAGGTCGACGCCGCCGGGCTCGCCGGCTTCGTGGGCGGGCTCGACGGCGACTGGCGCGGGCTCTCGCTGACGATGCCCCTCAAGGAGGCGGCGCTCGCCCTGGCCGCCGAGGCCTCCGAGGTCGCGCACCGTGCCGGCGCCGCCAACACGCTGGTGCGCCGGGCCGACGGTGGCTGGGACGCCACGAACACCGACGTCGCCGGTGTGGTGGGCGCGCTGCGCCCGCACCTGCCGGGCGTGCCGGGCCGGGCCCTGGTGATCGGTGCGGGCGCCACGGCGCGCTCGTGCGTGCTCGCGCTCGCCGAGCTCGGCGTCACCACCCTCACCGTGCGTGCCCGGGACACCGGGCGGGCCGCCGACCTGCTCGCCTGGGCGCTGGACGCCGGCGTCGGCATCCGCAACGGCTCGGTGGCCGCCATCGACCCGTGGGTCACGACCCGCGACGACGTCGTCGTCTCCACGGTCCCGCCCGAGGGGTCGCAGGCCGTGGCCGCCACGGTGCCCGCCGCGCACGCCGGCGTGCTCCTCGACGTCGTCTACGCCGGCTGGCCCACGCCGGTGGCCCGGGCCGCCGAGGCCGCCGGGATGACCGTCGTCGGCGGTCTCGACCTCCTCGTGCACCAGGCCGCCGAGCAGTTCGAGCTCTTCACCGGGCGGCCCGCCCCGCTCGAGGCGATGCTCGCCGCCGGCCGCGCCGCCCTCGGGCCGCGGCCGTGACCTTCTGGGTCGTCCTCGTCGCGGCGACGCTGGCGATGGGCGTCGTCGGGCACCTCACCGGCCGCCAGCTCGGTACCGGCGGCTACCGCATCGTCGAGGACGAGGCCACGCACCCGCCACGGAACCCGTGGTGGACCGGTCCGGCCACCGGTGCGCTCGCCGCCGTCGCCGTCGTCTCCGTCCGCGACCTCGGGGGCTGGGCGGCCCTGCCGCCGTTCCTCCTCTTCGCCTGGCTGACGGTGGCGCTGGTGTGGATCGACCTCGACGTGCACCGGCTGCCCGTCGGCCTGGTCGTGCCGGGGGGTGCGGCGCTGGTCGTCCTCGTCGTGCTCGCCGTGGTCGCCACCGGCGGCCCGCGCTGGCAGGGCACCCTCATCGGCGCGGCTCTGATGGGTGGCTTCTACCTCCTGCTCTTCTTCCTGCCCGGGGGAGGGGTGGGCTTCGGCGACGTCCGGCTGGCGCCGGTCATCGGGGCGCTGCTCGGCTTCCTCGGGACGGCGTTCGTGGTGCTCGGGATGCTCGCCGGCTCGCTCGTGGGCGGGCTCGCGGCCGCGGCGATGCTCGCGCTGCGGCGGGTGGGGTGGACCTCGCACATCGCCTACGGCCCGGCGATGTGCCTCGGCGCCTGGCTCTCCATCGCCCTCGCGCCTCGCATCGTGACCGGCCTCGCGGGCGGGTAGCCCCTCCGTGACAGGATTGCCGGCATGCTGCGCTGGTTGACCGCGGGGGAGTCGCACGGACCCGCCCTCGTCGCGACGATCGACGGTGTGCCCGCCGGGGTCGAGGTGGGGACCGCCGAGATCGCCGCCGCCCTGGCCCGGCGCCGGCTCGGGTACGGGCGCGGGGCGCGCCAGAAGTTCGAGCAGGACGAGGTCGAGATCCTCGGGGGCGTCCGGCTCGGCTCGACGCTCGGCTCGCCGGTCGCCATCCGCATCGGCAACACCGAGTGGCCGAAGTGGCGCACCGTGATGAGCCCGGACCCCGTCGCGGCCGACGAGTACGCCGCCGCCGACGACGTCAACGCCGAGAAGGAGATCGCCCGCAACCGGCCGCTCACCCGGCCGCGCCCGGGGCACGCGGACCTCGTCGGCATGCAGAAGTACGGCTTCGACGACGCCCGGCCGGTGCTCGAGCGGGCCTCGGCGCGCGAGACCGCCGCCCGCGTGGCGCTGGGCGCCGTGGCCGCCGCCTTGCTGGAGCAGGCGTACGGCATCAGGCTCGTGTCGCACACCGTGGCCATCGGTGGGGCGGGCGTGGCCGACGACGCACCGGTGCCCACCGCGGCCGACGTCGAGGCGCTCGACGCCGACCCGGTGCGCGCCTTCGACGCCGCGGGGTCGGCGGCGATGGTCGCCGAGGTCGATGCCGCCCGCAAGGACGGCGACACGCTCGGCGGGGTGGTCGAGGTCGTCGCCACCGGGGTGCCGCCGGGGCTCGGCTCGCACGTGCACTGGGACCGCCGCCTCGACGCGCGCCTCGCGGCCGCGCTCATGGGCATCCAGGCCATCAAGGGCGTCGAGGTCGGCGACGGCTTCCGCACCGCCGCCCGGCGCGGGTCGCAGGCCCACGACGAGATGGAGCGCGACGCCTCCGGGGTCATCCGGCGCCGGACCGGCCGCGCCGGCGGCACCGAGGGCGGCATGTCGGTCGGTGGCGTGCTGCGCGTCCGGGCCGCGATGAAGCCCATCTCCACCGTGCCGCGCGCACTCGACACCGTCGACGTCGCCTCCGACGAGCCGGCCACCGCCATCCACCAGCGCTCCGACGTCTGCGCCGTGCCGGCCGCGGGCGTCGTCGCCGAGGCGATGGTCGCGCTCGTGCTCGCCGAGGCCTGCCTCGAGAAGTTCGGCGGCGACTCGCTCGCCGAGACCGCCCGCAACCACCGCGCCTACCTCGAGGCCATCCCGGCCTCGATGCGCACCGAGGACGGCCTCTGATGCCGCGCGCCGTGCTCGTCGGTCCGCCCGGCTCCGGCAAGACCACCACCGGGCAGGCGCTCGCCGCCCTGCTCGGGGTCCCGTTCCACGACACCGACGCCGCCGTCGAGGCCGCCGCGGGGCGCAGCATCGCCGACATCTTCGTCGAGGACGGCGAGGCAGCGTTCCGCGAGCTCGAACGCGCCGAGGTGGCCCGGGCGCTGGCGTCCGAGGAGGGTGTGGTGGCGCTCGGGGGCGGGGCACCGGTCGACCCCCTCACCGAGCCGCTGCTGGCGGGGCATCCGGTCGTCTTCCTCGACGTCGGGATCGCCGACGCCGCCAAGCGGGTCGGCTTCGACCGCTCGCGCCCGCTGCTCGCGGTCAACCCGCGCGCGTCGTGGGTGCGGCTGATGAACGACCGCCGGCCGGTCTACGAGCGGGTCGCGGTGCACGTCGTCGACACGGCGGGGCGCTCGGTCGAGGACGTCGCCGCCGAGGTCGCGGGGCTGCTCGGGGCGCCGGCGTGAGCGAGCCGGTCGTCATCGCCGTCGGCGACCTGCACGACGTCGTCGTCGGGCGCGGGGTGCTCGGGCGGGTCGCCGGGCTGGTGCCGGACGGCGCGCGGCAGGCGCTGGTGGTCCGGCCCGAGGGGCTGGAGCGGTACGCGTCGCTCGTCGCGGACGGGCTGCGGGAGGCCGGGCTGGTCGTCCACGAGGCGGCCGTGCCGGACGCCGAGCGGGCCAAGACCTCGGTCGTCGCCGCGGAGCTGTGGGCGGTGCTGGGGGAGAACGCCTTCACCCGCACGGACGTCGTCGTGTCGGTGGGTGGTGGCACGGTGACCGACCTCGCCGGGTTCGTCGCCGCGACCTGGCTGCGCGGCGTGCCGGTGGTGCACGTGCCGACGACGCTGCTCGCGATGGTCGACGCCGCCGTCGGGGGCAAGACGGGCATCAACACGGCCGAGGGCAAGAACCTCGTCGGGGCCTTCCACTCGCCGGCCGGGGTCGTGTGCGACCTCGACGTGCTGGAGACGCTGCCGCCCGCCGACCTGGTCGCCGGGCTCGCCGAGGTGATCAAGGGCGGGTTCATCGCCGACCCCCGCATCCTCGAGCTCGTCGAGTCGGCGCCGGAGGCCGCGGTGCGCTGGGACGCGCCGGTCCTCGACGAGCTGGTGCGGCGCAAGGTGTCAGTGAAGGCCGAGGTCGTCGCCGCCGACCCGCGCGAGGCCTTCCGGCGCGAGATCCTCAACTACGGGCACACGCTCGGGCACGCCCTCGAGCAGGTGTCGGGGTTCCGCATCCGGCACGGCGAGGCGGTGGCGGTGGGCATGGTGTTCGCCGCCGAGCTCGGGCACCGCACCGGCACGGTGTCCGACGAGCTGCTGGCGCGGCACCGGTCGGTGCTGGCCTCGGTCGGGCTGCCGACGACGAGCGCGGGCACGCCGTTCGAGGACCTGCTCGTCGCGATGGGCCGGGACAAGAAGTCGCGCGGCTCGCTGCTGCGCTTCGTGGTGCTCGACGGGCTGGCGAACCCGGTGCGCCTCGAGGGGCCGCCGGAGTCCCTGCTGCGCGACGCCCACGCCGCCCTCGCCCCCTGACCGGCGCGAGGCCGGCTCTGGTCGGGTCCGCGGGCTCGGGTCCGATGTCCGGGATGGCGGTGACTTCTCGCCGCCATCCGACGATCCGGACCAGAGCACAGGGGTGCGCCGGGCAGGGGCGGTTGGCGCCGGCCGGATGGGCGCCCGGGGCCTGTGGATGACGCCGGCCGGCATCCTCGTCGGTGTGCCAGCCTCGCGGGATGCTCGGTGACCCCGCCCCGCTCCCGTTCGACCCGGTCCTGCTCCGCTCGACCCGGTCGCTGCGCGCAACCGGCGTGGACCCGACGCGCGGTGGCTGGCACCACGTCCGGTACAACGCCTGGGTCGAGCTGCCGGTCTGGCGGTCACTGACCCCGGAGCAGCAGCACGCCGCGCTGGTGCACGCCACCGATCTCGGCTGTCGGGAGCCCGGGCGCCACGTGTACGTCCTGGAGTCCGCGGCGGCGGTCTGGGGCCTCCCGCGGGTCGGTCCGTGGCCCGAGCACGTGACCGTGCTGGCGACCGGACCCCGCACCCGAGGGTCGCGGTGCATCCGTGTCCACGTGGGCGCACCGCTCGAGGCCGTGGACCGGGACGGCGTCAGGGTCAGCGACCCGGCCCGCACCGTGGTCGACCTCGCGCGCACGTGCTCGCTCGAGACCGCGCTCTGCGCTGCCGACCACGCCCTCCGACACGGGCTGTGCACCGTGGCCGACCTAGACGGGGCAGCGGCCGAGGTCGCGCCCCGCGTGCGAGGCAGGCCGGCCGCCCGGCTCGTGGCGGCGCTGGCCGACGGCCGCTCCATGTCACCGGGGGAGAGCTTCTCGCGCGCTCGCATGTTCCAGCTCGAGCTGCCGCGGCCGCAGCTGCAGGTGCCGCTCGAGGACGATGACGGGTGGTTCGGCCACGGCGACTTCGGGTGGCCGGGGGTCGTCGGGGAGTTCGACGGACGGCGCAAGTACGCCGTCCCCGAAGGAGCCACCGGGGAGGAGGCCGAACGGGTCCTGTGGTCCGAGAAGCGGCGTGAGGACCGCATCCGCCGTCGCTCACGGCTCGCGCGCTGGGTGTGGCAGGACGTCGCACGCACGACCCCCATGCTCCTGATCCTCGCGGAGCAGGGGATCCGTCCGCAGCCCCGCCCGGTCTGGGTGGACCTGAGCCGTCCGCCGGCCGCCTGACGCGCCTGCTCGGGTCCGATCGCCCGGGTGGCGGTGAGAAGTCGCCGCCATCCGGTGAAGCGGACCAGAGCCGGGCCTCCGGACCAGAGCGGGGCCACCGGCGCGGCACCAGGGCGGGCGGCTGCGGGGTTCGGGGGAGGAGGGCGCTTGACGGTACGATGTCCGCTGATCCCCATCCCCCTCGCGGGGGTGACGCGTGCCCGCCCGCGGGAACGCGCCCACCGATCCGAAAGCGACACCAGCGAAGTGGCATCGACCAACGACCTCAAGAACGGCCTCGTCCTCAAGATCGAGGGCCAGCTGTGGACCGTCGTCGAGTTCCAGCACGTCAAGCCCGGCAAGGGCCCGGCCTTCGTGCGGACCAAGCTCAAGAACGTCCTCAGCGGCAAGGTCGTCGACAAGACCTTCAACGCCGGCGTCAAGGTCGAGACCGCGAACGTCGACAAGCGGAACATGCAGTACCTGTACAACGACGGCACCGACTTCATCTTCATGGACGGTGACACCTACGACCAGCTCCCGGTGAGCCCCGAGGTCGTCGGCGACGCCGCGAAGTACCTCCTCGAGAACCAGGACGCCATCGTCGCCCGCAACGAGGGCGTCGTGCTCTTCATCGAGCTCCCGGCCTCGGTCATCCTCGAGATCACCTACACCGAGCCCGGCCTGCAGGGTGACCGCTCCACCGGCGGCACCAAGCCTGCCACCCTCGAGACCGGCGCCGAGATCGCCGTCCCGCTCTTCCTCGAGACGGGCACCAAGGTCAAGGTCGACACCCGCGACGGCTCCTACCTCGGTCGGGTCAGCTGACCCGTGGCCGCCCGCACCAAGGCCCGCAAGCGCGCCCTCGACCTGCTGTTCGAGGCCGAGCAGCGGGGTCTCGACCCCGCGGACCTGCTGCGTGAGCGGCTCGCCAGGCCCGTCACCGAGCACGCGCTCGCCGAGCTGACCGCCGACCTCGTGGCCGGCGTCTCCGAGCACCGCGCGCAGATCGACGAGCTGATCACCACGTACGCGCAGGGCTGGACCCTGAAGCGGATGCCCGCCGTCGACCGCGCCGTCCTGCGGCTCGGGGCCTACGAGGTCCTGTACTCGCCGGACGTGCCGGAGGCGGTGGCCATCAGCGAGTGGGTCGCGCTGGCCACCGAGCTCTCGACCGACGACAGCCCGCGCTTCGTCAACGGCCTGCTCGGCCGGCTCGCCGAGGTCAAGCCGACCCTGGCCTGACCCGGCCCCGGCGAAACCGGGTTGCCGGCCCGCGACCCGGCGCGGCACCGTCGTCGGATGACCGTCCGCCCGGCCACCGACGCCGACCTGCCCCTCCTCGGCCCCCTCGAGGACACCGGCGACCGGCAGTTCGCCGACCTCTTCGGCGACCTCGACTGGCCGCCGGCGGACGCGGGCGAGCAGCGGGCGGCGCACCCCGGCTTCCTCCTCGTCGCCGAGGGGGACGGCGAGGTCGTGGGGTTCGCCCACGTCCTCGACCTCGACGGCCACTGGCACCTCGAGCAGCTCTCGGTCGACCCCGCCCACCAGCACCGCGGCCACGGAGCGGCCCTCCTGGCCGCGGCCCTGGACGGCGTGCGCGCCCGCGGCGGCCACGACGTCACGCTCCGCACCTACGCCGACGTGCCGTGGAACGGGCCCTTCTACGCGCGGCGCGGATGGGTCGAGGTCCCGGACCCGGCGTGGCACGCCCCGCTCCTCGAGGCCGAGGCGCGGATGGACCTGCCGCGGCACGGCCGGCGCATCGCGATGACCCACCCCGCCTGAGCGGAGCACCGGCGCCCCGGCGCCCCGGCGGCTCAGGTGGCGTCGGGGTCCGTGCCGAAGCGCCGCACCTCGTGCGGCCACCCGCAGGCCTGCGCGATCCGTCCCGCCCAGTGCAGGGCGGTGGCCTCGTCGGGCACGTCGACGACCGCGAACCCACCGAGCACCTCGGTGGTCTCGGTGTACGGCCCGTCGGTGACGACCACGCTGCCGCTCGTGGGGTCGACGGCGTGGACGGGGCCGTGCTCCTCGAGGCCGCCGGCGAAGACGTACACGCCGGCGGCGCGCATCTCCTCGACGACCCCGAGGGCGAGCGGCGCCCGGCTGCGGAACCACTCCTCGGTGTGCTCGCCCACCCACTGCTGGTTGAAGTACAGGAGGTACTCGGCCACGACTGCTCCTTCTGCTCGGGCGGCCCCCGACGGGCCGCGCTCACCCCCGTGACGAGCGGGGAACCCCCGGATCGACAGGCGCCGGCCGTGGGCCCGCCGGCCAGCCGGTCAGGTGTCCCGGGAGGCCGCCGGCCCGGCGGTGACGGCGAAGCTGCGCGGCGCCTCCCACCCCCGCGCCGCGAAGGCCGCGGCCACCGCGTCGCGCGCGGCCTCGACCGACCCCTCCGGGAGCAGCGCGACCGACGAGCCGCCGAAGCCGCCGCCGGTCATCCGCGCCCCGAGCGCGCCGGCGCCCTCGGCCGCCTCGACGGAGACGTCGAGCTCGTCGCAGCTCACCTCGTAGTCGTCGCGCAGGGAGGCGTGGGAGGCGCGGAAGAGCCGCCCGACCTCGTCGAGGTCCCCGGCGCGCAGCGCGGACACCGTCGCGGACACCCGGGCGATCTCGGTGACCACGTGCCGCGTCCGCGCCCGCGGCTCGTCGGACGAGAGCCGGTCCAGCGCCGCGTCGAGCCCCTCGGCGTCCACCTCGCGCAGCGACCCGACGCCCAGCTCGGACGCCGCCGCCTCGCAGGCCCGGCGCCGCTTCTCGTACTGGCCGTCGTTGAGGGCGTGCGAGGCGCGGGTGTCGGTGACGAGCAGGACGTGCCCGGTGGCCGCGAGGTCGAACGGCACGTGCTCGGTCTCCCCGGTGCGGCAGTCCAGCAGCAGCGCCGACCCCTCCCGACAGAGCAGCGCCGCCGACTGGTCCATCCCGCCGGTCGCCGCGCCGGCCACCTCGTTCTCGGCCCGCACGCAGGCCCGGGCCAGCCGCGCCCGCGCCTCGTCGGACCCGAGCAGGTCCAGCCCGAAGAGGTCGCTGGCGGCGGCCCCGACCGCGCACTCCAGCGCCGCCGAGCTAGAGAGCCCGGCCCCCACCGGCACGTCGCTGTCGACCGTGACGTCCATCCCGCGCACGGCGAACCCGTCCTCGCGCAGCGCCCACAGCACGCCGGCGACGTAGGCCGTCCATCCGGCAGGCGTCCCCGGCCCGACCGTCCCGAGGTCGACCTCCACGGTCTCGCCGGCCTGCACCGAGTGCAGCCGCAGCAGGTCGTCGGTGCGCGGCGACACCGCGGCACGGGTCCGCTGCCGCAGGGCGATCGGCAGGACGAGGCCGTCGTTGTAGTCGGTGTGCTCGCCGATGAGGTTGACCCGCCCGGGGGCCGACCACACCCCCTCGGGGTCCGAGCCGAACGCGTCGCGGTGGGTCGTGGCGGGACCGGTCATGCCGGTGAGTCTAGGGACGTGGGGCAGGGCACAATGGGGCGCATGCCCACCCTCCCCACCCCCGATGGCGCACGCCCCCGCATCCTGTCCGGGATGCAGCCGACGAGCGACTCGCTCCACCTCGGCAACTACCTCGGGGCGCTGGTCAACTGGGTGGGTCTGCAGGACGACTTCGACGCCTACTACTTCGTCGCCGACCTCCACGCGCTGACCGTCCCCACCGACCCCGAGGTCCTGCGCCACCGCACCCGGGTCACCGCGGCACAGTTCATCGCCGGCGGGGTCGACCCCCAGCGCTCGGCCGTCTTCTGCCAGAGCCACGTCACCGCGCACGCCGAGCTCGGGTGGGTCATGAACTGCCTCACCGCCTTCGGCGAGGCCAGCCGGATGACGCAGTTCAAGGACAAGACCGCCAAGGGCCAGAACGCCAACGTCGGGCTCTTCACCTACCCGATGCTCATGGCCGCCGACATCCTCATGTACGACGCCGCGTACGTGCCGGTGGGCGAGGACCAGCGCCAGCACCTCGAGATCACCCGCGACCTCGCCGAGCGGTTCAACACCCGCTTCGGCGACACCCTCGTCGTGCCCGAGCCGTACATCGTCAAGGGGTCGGCGAAGATCCAGGACCTCCAGGACCCCACGGCGAAGATGAGCAAGACCGGCTCGTCGGCCAAGGGGCTCATCGACCTCATGGAGGACCCGGCGCGCATCGCGAAGAACATCCGCTCCGCCGTCACCGACACCGACTCCGAGGTGCGCTACGACCCCGGGACCAAGCCGGGCGTCAGCAACCTGCTCGTCATCCACTCGGTCCTGTCGGGCACGCCGGTCGAGGAGGTCGCGGCGTCCTTCGCGGGCCGCGGCTACGGCGACCTCAAGAAGGAGGTCGCCGACGTCGTCGTCGCGGCGCTCACCCCCTTCCAGGACCGGATGAAGGAGCTGCTCCACGACCCCGCCGAGCTCGACCGCATCCTCGCGGACGGCGCCGAGCGGGCGGCCGTGGTCGCCGACGCCACGATGTCCCGGGTCCGCGCCGCCGTCGGCCTGCTGCCGGCCGCGCGCTGACGGGTCACCGCCATGCCGATCCACGGTGTCGCCGTCACCGTCCCCGAGCCCTGGGGCAGCCGGCTCCAACAGGCCCGCGAGCAGGCCGGTGACCCGATGGCCGCCGCCATCCCGCCGCACGTGACCCTCCTGCCGCCGACCGCCGTCGAGCCCGCGGAGGTGCCCGCGTTCGCCGCGCACCTCGAGGCGGTGTGCGCCGGCTCCGCGCCGTTCGAGATGGTCCTCTCCGGCACCGGCACCTTCCGGCCCGTCTCGCCGGTGGTCTTCGTCCAGGTCTCCCGGGGCATCGCCGAGTGCGAGCGGCTGGAGTCGGCGGTGCGCTCCGGGCCGGTCGAGCGCCACCTCGACTTCCCGTACCACCCGCACGTGACGATCGCCCACCACCTCGGGGACGACGCGCTCGACGGTGCCTTCGACGGCCTCGCCGACTTCCGGTGCACCTTCACCGTCGAGAGCGTCGAGCTCTACCACCACGACCCCGACGGCGTGTGGCGCGTCATCCGGTCCTTCCCGCTCGCCGGGCGTGCCGATGCCTGACGTCGCCGGCTTCTGGGCCGTCGTCCCCGCCGGTGGGGCCGGCACCCGGCTGTGGCCGATGAGCCGCGCCTCCCACCCGAAGTTCCTCCTCGACCTCACCGGCAGCGGGCGCACCCTGCTGCAGGCCACCCTCGACAGGCTCGAGCCGCTCACGGGCGACCGGGTGGTCGTCGCCACGGGCGCCGCGCACGCCGAGGCCGTCCGGGGCCAGCTGCCCGGTCTCGATGCCGGCCGCGTCCTGGCCGAGCCCTCGCCCCGGGACTCGATGGCCGCCATCGGGCTGGCCGCCGCCGTCGTCGAGCGGCTCGACCCCGACGCCGTGATCGGCTCGTTCGCCGCCGACCACGTCATCCCGGATGCCGCCGCCTTCCACGCCGCCGTCCGCGAGGCCGTCGAGGTCGCGCGCGAGGGCCACCTGGTCACGCTCGGCGTCGAGCCCACCCACCCGGCCACCGGCTTCGGCTACATCCGGGCGGGGGAGCGGCTGGCCGGGTTCCCCAGCGCGCTGCACGCCGTCGAGTTCGTCGAGAAGCCGGATGCCGAGCGCGCTGCGGCGTACGTCGCGTCCGGTGGGTACCGGTGGAACGCAGGGATGTTCGTCGTCCGGGCCGGGGTCCTCCTCGACCTGCTGGCGCAGTGGCACCCGGATCTCGCGGCCGGCCTGCGCGCCATCGCGGCCGACCCGTCGCGCCTCGACGAGCTGTGGCCGGGCCTGACGAAGATCGCCATCGACCACGCGGTCGCCGAGCCGGCCGCCGCCGCCGGGCACGTCGTCGTGGTCCCGGCACCGTTCGGCTGGGACGACGTCGGCGACTTCGCGAGCCTCGCCGGGCTCCTGCCGGCCACCGACGGGCTGACCGTGCTCGGGTCCGCCGACGACGTGACGGTGGTCGACGCGTCCGGCCTCGTGGTCGCCTCAGGTGGGCGCCGGGTGGCGGTCGTCGGGCTCGACGACGTCGTCGTCGTCGACACCCCGGACGCCGTGCTCGTCACCACGCGCGAGCGCGCGCAGGACGTCAAGCGGGTCGTCGACGCGCTCAAGGAGTCCGGCCGCACCGACCTCGTCTGAGGCGCCGGCGCCGGTCGGCGGGCTCCACCGTTCGGCCGGACCTCACGGGAGACGGGTGCGTCCCTGCTCACCGCGCGGCTACGGTCCGTCCCGAGGTGCCGCCGGGGGCGGCCGCCGCACCGCGCCCACCCGGGCGCCCGACTCCTCGGGGGAGAGCCCATGTCTTCGTCCGTCCCGCCGCCGTCCGCGCTGCCCGAGCCCGACGGCACCGCACCCGACCCGACGGAGCTCCCGGGGCCGGCGTCCGGCCGCGCCCTGGCCCGCGGCTTCGTCGTCGGCGGTGCGGTCGCCGTCCTGGCCCTCGGTGGTGCCGGTGCCTGGGCGTGGGCCGCGCTCGGTGGGGGAGGCGAGCGTCCGGCGGACGTCCTGCCCGGCACGACGTTCGCGTACCTCGCGCTCGACCTCGACCCCGCGGCCGGCCAGAAGCTCGAGGCCGTGCGCACCCTCTCGAAGTTCCCCGGGCTCGCCGAGGCCGGTGTCTCGGAGAAGAAGGACCTCGGGACCTCGCTGACCGACGCCCTCCTCAGCGGGGACCCGTGCGAGAACCTCGTCGCGTCCCGCGACATCACCCCGTGGCTCGGCCAGCGCGCGGCCGTCGCCGGCGTCCGGCTCGACGACGACTCCGTCCCCGTCGGGGTCGTGCAGGTGTCGGACGAGAAGGCCGCCGCGAAGGGCCTGACCGCGCTCGCGGCCTGCGCCGAGAACGGCGACGCCCGCGACACCTCCGGGGTCACGCCCACCTGGGTGCTCCACGACGGCTGGGCGTTCGTCGCGCAGGACGCCGCCACCGCGCAGCGCGTCGTCGACGCCGCCGGCACCTCGACGCTCGCCGCCTCGACCGACTGGACCCGCTGGACCGGCGAGGTCGGCGACCAGGGGCTCCTCACCGGCTACCTCGCGCCCAAGCCGGCGGCACAGATCCGCTCGCTCATCTCCTCGTTCGCGCCGGAGGACACCTCCGCCGGCGACCTCGAGGCGCTGACCGCGGGGTACGAGGAGTTCCAGGGCGGCGCGCTCACCCTGCGCTTCGCCGACGGCGGCCTGGAGGCCGAGGCCGCCGGCGGCCTCGACGAGAAGTCCCGCGGGCTGCTGGGCGCCGGTGCGGGTGCCTCGGTCGCCGCCCTGCCCGACGACACCCTCGCGGCCGTCGGCGTCAGCCCGCGCCCGGGCTGGGTGCAGGCCCAGGCCGCGACGATGGCGGCCCAGGCGGGTGCCGGCAGCACCGACGAGCTGTACTCGAGCATCGAGGAGTCCACCGGTCTCTCCCTGCCCGAGGACCTCGAGACCCTCCTGGGGCGCACCTTCGTCCTCTCGCTCGGTGGGGACTTCGACCCGGGCGCGATGGGGGAGGACGACGACCCCACGGCCCTGCCGCTCGCCGCCACGGTGACCGGTGACCAGGCGAAGGTCGAGGACGTCGTCGGGCGCCTCGCCTCGCTCGACCCCACCCTCGGGCAGCTGCTGGGCACGACGCGGGCCGGCAGCGACGCCGTCGTCGTCGGGCCGAACGAGTCCTACCGCTCGGCGGTGGCGCGCGGCGGCAGGCTCGGTGACTCCGCGGTCTTCCGCTCGGTCGTGCCGAACGCGGACCGGGCCGTCGCGGCGTTCTTCGTCGACGTCGACGGCCGCGACGACTGGCTGGCCTCCCTGGCCGCCGACGAGGCGGACGTGGCGAAGAACCTCGCGCCGCTCTCGGCCATCGGGATGTCGGCGTGGGTGGACGGCGACGTCGTGCACTCGCGGCTGCGCGTGGCCACCGACTGAGCCCCGCTCAGGCGGCGTCCCGCCGCCGGTAGGCCAGCCCGCCGAGGGCCATGAGCCCGAGCGCGACGCCGGTGAGCACGAGGGCCGGGACCGGCTCGAAGGGCGTCACCGGCAGCGTCGAGAGGTGCGTGAAGGGCGAGGCGTCGAGGAGCCACGCGGGCAGGTCGGTCAGCGAGCCGACCTCCGAGACGAGGAAGGCGACGAGCAGCACGCCCCACGCGAACGGCGCGTACTGGGGCAGGGCACCGGCGAGCAGGCCGGCCACACCCGTCATCACCCAGACGACGGGAAGGGCCGCCACCGACGCGGCGAGCGACTCGCCGAAGGTCGGGGCCTGCGCCGTGGCGAGCGGCCCGACGAGCCCGACGACCGCGCCGAGGAGGGCCATCAGCACGGCGGTCAGCACGAGGGGCAGCGCGAGGTGTGCGCCGTACCAGCGCAGCCGGCCGATGGGGGTCGAGAGCACCACCTCGCCCTGCCCGGACCGCTCCGCGGCGACGAGCCGCAGCACGAGCGCGGTCGCCACGGCGGCGACGGCGGCCGTGACGAAGTGGATCTCGGTGGCGACGTAGATGTCCTCGAAGACCCCGCCGGAGGCCCCGCCGAGCTTCTCGAGCAGGTCGGTGACGGCGGGGTCGCGCCCCATGTCGGCGACCGCCCCGAGCAGCGAGCCGACGAGCAGGCCGCCGAGGACCATCCCGACGACCCAGCCGATGATCGTGCCGCGTGCCAGGCGGGTCAGCAGCCCCAGCGGGCCGGCGAGGCGGGGCGCGGCGCGGCGCGGCCCCGCGCGGACCGGGAGGACGCCGGCCCCGAGGTCGCGGCGGTCGAGGACGCGCAGGGCGGTCAGCACCCCGGCGACGAGCGCCACGACGCCGAGCACGATGACCCACTGCCGGTCGGCACCGTAGGCCTCCACCCGCCCGGCCCAGCCGAGCGGGGAGAGCCACGCGAGGGCGTGGACCGGGCTGCCGGCATCGGCCGAGTCGGCGACCGCCCGCAGCGCGAAGAAGCCTCCGAGCGCGCCGAACCCGAGCCCGCCCGCCCCACGGGTCGTGGACGCCAGCTGGACGACGACGGCGGCGACCCCGACCGAGGCGAGCCCCGCGGCCAGCCAGGCGACCCCGAAGGCGACGCTGCCCGCCGGGTCCATCCCGAGGGCGGCCAGGCCCAGGGCCGAGACGGCGCTCGCCGCGACGACGGCCGCGGTGGCGAGGGTGACGGCGGCGGCGAGCGGCGCCCAGCGGCCGACGACGCCGGCGCCGAGCAGCTCGAGGCGCCCCTCGTCCTCCTCGGTGCGCGTGTGCCGCCGGACGACGACGAGCGCGAGCACCCCGACGAGGAAGGCGCCGAGCATCACGGTCTTGAAGACGGCGAGGGCGTCGGCGGTGGGGGCCGCGACCGGACCGTAGAGCGCGACGATCGCGGGGTTGGCGAGCACCGAGGCCAGGCCCGTGGCCGCCGCCTCGTCGGTCGGGTAGAGCGCGAGGGTGGCCTGCGCCGAGCCGACGGAGAACAGCACGAGGCCGAGCACGCTGCTCGGCACGAGGATGCGGTCCCGGCGCCAGGCGAGGCGCAGCAGCGTGCCGAAACCGGTGAGCTGCACCGCGACCGGGAGTCGCGCGGCGGCCGATGTCGGTGCGGTGGCGGCGGTCATGCCGGCTGCACCTCGTGCTCTGCGGGCTCCGGGCCGCCGCCCTGGTAGCGGGCGAGGAAGAGCTCCTCGAGGGTGGGCGGCTGGACGGTGAGCCCCGAGACGCCGCGCGCCCCGAGGTCGGCGACCAGGGCGCCGAGGTGCTCGGCGTCGACCGAGCACCGCACCTCGGCGCCCTCGACCGACACGTCGTGCACCCCGGGGCGGGCCGCGACCTCGGCGACCGACGGCGGGTGCTCGAGGACGGCGTGGACGCGGGTGCGGGTCAGGTGGCGCAGCTCGTCGAGGCTGCCGGTGTCGACGATGCGGCCGGCGCGCACGATGCTCACGCGGTCGCAGGCCCGCTCGACCTCGCTGAGGATGTGGCTCGAGAGCAGGACGGTGCGGCCGTCGGCCCGCAGCGCCGAGAGCTCCTGCTGGAAGACCTCCTCCATCAGCGGGTCGAGGCCGGCCGTCGGCTCGTCGAGGACGAGGAGCGGCGCGCCGCTCGCCAGTGCCGCGACCAGGGCGACCTTCTGGCGGTTGCCCTTGCTGTAGGCCTTGCCCTTCTTCGTCTCGTCGAGCTCGAAGCGCTCGACGAGCCGGCGGCGACGGTCCTCGTCGATGCCCCCGCGCAGCCGGCCGAGCAGGTCGATGGTCTCGCCGCCGGAGAGGGTCGGCCAGAGGACGACGTCGCCGGGCACGTAGGCGAGCTCGCGGTGCAGCGTCGTGGCGTCGCGCCAGGGGTCGTGTCCGAGGACGCTCGCGCGGCCGGCGTCGGCGCGCAGCAGCCCGAGCAGGACGCGGATGGTCGTGGACTTGCCGGCGCCGTTGGGGCCGAGGAAGCCGTGGACCTCGCCCTCGCGCACGGTGAGGTCGAGGCCGTCGAGGGCGACGGTGCGCCCGAAGGTCTTGCGGAGCCCGGAGACGGTGATGGCATCGGTCACGTCCTCGACGGTACACCTCGTTCAGAAGTTTGTGAATGTTGTAAGGTTCGAGCATGGCGCGCTCCGAGACGGTCCCGACCCCCGACGAGCACGCGCCACCCGTGGAGGCCGTCGAGCGGCTCGGCGGGGTGCTCGCCGACCTCGGGATGCAGGTGCAGCCGGCGCGCGTCTTCTCGGCGCTGCTCGCCACCGAGGACGGCCGGCTCACCTCCGCCGAGCTCGTCGACCTGCTGCAGGTCAGCCCGGCCGCCGTCTCCGGCGCGGTCCGCTCCCTCATCGCCCTGCGGATGGTCCGGCGCGAGCGCGAACGCGGTTCTCGCCGAGACGTCTACGTCGTCCAGGACGACGCGTGGCACGACGTCCTCGTCCAGCGCGACGGCGTCTACGCGCCGCTCTCGGCCGCGCTGTCGGCCGCCGAGGAGCGGGTCGGGGCGTCGACGCGGGCGGGGGAGCGGCTGCGGCTCTCGGTCGAGTTCCTCGCGTTCGTCCAGCGCGAGATGGAGGCGATGGCCGGCCGGTGGGACGAGTACAAGGCGTCGCTCGGCACCGATGGCTCCTCGGCCGGTCGGCGCTCCCGCGTCGGCTGAGTGGCCACGCCGAGCGGACACTGCCGGGGCGGGCGACCCGCGCGGCGTAGACTCGGCCTCCTCATGAACGACGATGCCCTCCTCGCCGCGCTCGGCGAGCGCATCACCTCGTTGACACCCGAGCTCGTGGACCTCCGGCGGGACCTGCACGCCCACCCCGAGCTGTCGCGCGAGGAGACGCGCACGACCGCCACCGTGGTCCGCCGCCTCGACGCCGCCGGTGTCCCCGTCCGCCTGATGCCCGGCACGGGCGTCATCGCCGACCTCGGCGCCCCCGAGCCGCTGTTCCGCGTCGCGCTGCGCGCCGACATGGATGCCCTGCCGGTGCGCGAGCGCTCCGGGCTCGAGTTCGCCTCCACCGACACCGGGGTCTGCCACGCGTGCGGCCACGACGTCCACGTCGCGGCGCTCGTCGGCGCGGTCCTCGCGCTGCACGCCGTCCAGGACTCGCTCGCCGAGCGGGGCATCGCGGTGCGGGCGATCTTCCAGGCCGCCGAGGAGGTCATGCCGGGCGGGGCGCTCGACGCCATCGCCGCCGGCGCGCTCGACGGCGTCGACAGCATCTTCGCCGTGCACTGCGACCCGAGCATCGACGTCGGCCAGGTCGGGCTGCGCGAGGGGGCCCTCACCGCCGCTGCCGACCAGATCGGCGTCTCGCTGCACGGCCGCGGCGGCCACACGTCGCGCCCGCAGCTCACCGAGGACCTCGTCTACGCGCTCGCCAAGGTCGTCACCGACGTGCCGGGTGCGCTCGGGCGCCGGCTCGACCCGCGGACCGGCGCCGCCCTCGTCTGGGGCCGCATCGAGGCCGGCCGGGTCGCCAACGTCATCCCCTCGACCGGCGAGTGCCGCGGCACGCTGCGGATGCTCGACGCCGAGTCCTGGCTCACCGTCGGCCCGCTGCTCGAGGAGATCGTCCACGGCGTCGTCCAGCCGTACGGCGTGCAGGCCAAGGTCGAGCGGCTCAAGGGCGTCCCGCCGGTGGTCAACACCGCCGACGGCATCTCCGCCCTGCGCCGCGCCGCACTGGCCTGCCGGGTCGCACCGGTGCCCACCGCGCAGTCCCTCGGCGGCGAGGACTTCGCCTGGTACCTCGACCACTGCACCGGGGCGATGGCCCGGCTCGGCACCCGGACGCCGGGCGGGCCGACCTACGACCTGCACCAGGGCGACCTCGTCGTCGACGAGCGCGCCATCGGGCTCGGGGCGCGGCTGCTGGCCTCGGCGGCCGTGGTCCGCGGGCTCGACGCCCGCCGCGTGACGCCGGTGGGTGAGGCATGAGCACGCCCGAGGTCGACTGGGAGGTCCTGCGCGCCGAGGCGGTGCGGATGACCACGCTCGCCTACTGCCCGTACAGCCGCTTCCCCGTCGGCGTCGCCGGGCTCGTCGACGACGGCCGCGTCGTCGCGGGCTGCAACGTCGAGAACGCCGGCTACGGCGTCACGCTGTGCGCCGAGTGCGGGATGGTCTCCACCCTGCACGCCACCGGCGGCGGCAAGCTCGTCGCGGTGTGGTGCGTCGACGGCCGCGGGGACACCCTGATGCCGTGCGGCCGCTGCCGACAGCTGGTGTGGGAGAACGGGACCCCCGACACGCTCCTGCAGACGCCTGAAGGCATCCTCACGATGCGCGAGGTCCTGCCGCAGGCCTTCGGCCCGGACGACCTCGAGACCCGCCGCCCGTAGCGCGCGGCCGCCCCCGAGGGTGGTTCTGGAGCGGCTCGCGCCCCTGCCATGATGTGCGGATGACCGAAGCCTTCGACGCCGTCGACGTCATCCTCGCCAAGCGTGACCGCCACGAGCTCTCCGACGACCAGATCCGCTGGGTCGTCGACGCCTACACCCGTGGGGTGGTGGCCGAGGAGCAGATGAGCTCGCTGGCGATGGCCATCCTGCTCAACGGCATGACCCGGCGCGAGATCTCGACGTGGACCGGCGCGATGATCGCCAGCGGCGAGCGGATGGACTTCTCGGGCCTGTCCCGCCCCACCGCCGACAAGCACTCCACCGGCGGCGTGGGGGACAAGATCACCCTCCCGCTCGCGCCGCTGGTCGCGGTGTTCGGCGTCGCGGTGCCGCAGCTCTCGGGTCGCGGCCTCGGCCACACCGGCGGCACGCTCGACAAGCTCGAGTCGGTCGCCGGCTGGCAGGCATCCCTCTCGAACGAGGCGATGATGCGCCAGCTCGAGGACGTCGGCGCGGTCATCTGCGCCGCGGGCTCGGGCCTGGCCCCCGCCGACAAGAAGCTCTACGCGCTGCGCGACGTCACCGGCACCGTCGAGGCCATCCCGCTCATCGCCTCCTCGATCATGAGCAAGAAGATCGCCGAGGGCACGGGCGCGCTCGTGCTCGACGTCAAGGTCGGCAGCGGTGCGTTCATGAAGACCCGCGAGGACGCCACCGAGCTGGCCCGCACGATGGTCGACCTCGGCACCGACGCCGGTGTCACGACGGTCGCGCTGCTCACCGACATGTCGACGCCGCTCGGCCTCACGGCCGGCAACGCCCTCGAGGTGCGCGAGTCGGTCGAGGTCCTGGCCGGCGGCGGGCCCGAGGACGTCGTCGAGCTCACCGTGCGGCTCGCCGAGGAGATGCTCGAGGCGGCCGGCCGCGGCGGCCAGGACGTGCGCGCGGCGCTCACCGACGGGCGCGCGATGGACGCCTGGCGGCGGATGATCGCGGCCCAGGGCGGTGACCCGGACGCGCCGCTCCCGGTCGCGCAGCACACCCAGGAGGTGCTCGCCCCGGCCGACGGCGTCATCACGCAGATGGACGCCTACGCCGTGGGCGTCGCCGCCTGGCGGCTCGGGGCCGGCCGGGCCCGCAAGGAGGACCCGGTGCAGGCCGGCGCGGGCGTCGAGCTGCACGTCAAGCCGGGCGCCACCGTGCGCGCGGGCGAGCGGATGATGACGCTGCACACCGACACCCCCGAGCGCTTCGCCCGGGCCGAGGAGGCCCTCGAGGGAGCGGTGTTCGTCGCTCCCGAGGGCTCGCGCCCGGCCGCCGGCTCCGTCGTCATCGACCGGATCGCCTGATGGCCGCCCCCACCGCGGAGGTCGTCCGCCGCGCACCCAAGGCCCTCCTGCACGACCACCTCGACGGCGGCGTGCGCCCGGCGACGGTCGTCGAGCTCGCCGAGGCCTCGGGCTACGACGGCCTGCCCACCACCGACCCCGCCGCCCTCGGCACCTGGTTCCGCGACGCCGCCGACTCCGGCTCCCTCGTGCGCTACCTCGAGACGTTCTCGCACACCGTGGCGGTCATGCAGACCGAGGAGCAGCTGACCCGGGTGGCCCGCGAGTGCGCCCTCGACCTCGCCGCCGACGGCGTCGTCTACGCCGAGTCGCGCTTCGCCCCCGAGCTGCACATCGAGGGCGGGCTCTCCCTCGAGCAGGTCGTGGCCGCCGTGCTGGCCGGGTTCCGCGAGGGTGAGCAGGAGGCCGCAGCCGCCGGCACCCCCATCCGGATGCGGGCCCTGCTCACCGCGATGCGGCACGCCGCGCGCTCGCGCGAGATCGCCGAGCTGGCCGTCGCGCACCGCGACCGCGGCGTCGGAGGCTTCGACATCGCGGGCGCCGAGGCCGGCTTCCCGCCCACCCGCCACCTCGACGCCTTCGAGTACCTGCGGCGCGAGAACGCCCACTTCACCATCCACGCCGGTGAGGCCTTCGGGCTGCCCTCGATCTGGGAGGCGCTGCAGTGGTGCGGCGCCGACCGGCTCGGCCACGGCGTGCGCATCGTCGACGACGTGGCGGTCGGTGACGACGGCGCGGCCTCGCTCGGCCTGCTCGCCGCCTACGTCCGCGACCGGCGCATCCCGCTCGAGATGTGCCCCAGCTCGAACATCCAGACCGGGGCCGCCGACTCCGTTGCCGCGCACCCGATCACGCTGCTCAAGCAGCTGCGCTTCCGGGTGACCGTCAACACCGACAACCGGCTGATGTCGGGCACGTCGATGTCGCGCGAGATGCAGCTGCTCGTCGACGAGGCCGGCTGGACCCTCGAGGACCTGCGCTGGGTGACCATCAACGCGATGAAGTCGGCGTTCCTGCCGTTCGACGAGCGACTCGAGCTCATCGAGCACGTCGTCAAGCCCGGGTACGCGGCCCTCGGCGCCTGAGCGCCGGCGCGCGTCAGGCGAGGGGGTCGGCGCCGACCACGCGCCGGCGCAGGGCGTCCTCGCGGCCGAGGCGCTCGGTGTCGCGTCGGCGTCGTTCGGCGATCACCGCCGAGAGCACGTACTCCTGGTGGAACCCGGCAGGAGGGGCGGGCGCCACGTACCGGAGCACCTCGCCGAGCAGTTCGCGGCCGAGGGGCTCACGGGATGCCGGCGCCAGCACCGTTGCACGGGAGAGGAACTGGCGCACGGCCACGGTGAGGCCGGGTGGCAGCGCGGCGACGTCGGCGGAGCGTGCCCACGCGGCGAGCGGCAGGGGCATCGGCGGCGGCGGGAGCAACCGCATCCGGGAGCGCTGGGTGATGACGTAGGTGCCGGCGGCGTAGTCGCCGAGCCGCTTGCTGCGGGCGCTGAGCACCGAGCTGACCAGGGCCGGGATGCCGACGAACGGCGGCAGCCACACCTCGACGAAGCCGACGAGCGCGCGCGTGATGGCGTGCCGGGCGGTGATGGGGCCGCCGTCGTCGCGGACGACGCGCAGGCCGAGGGCCAGCTTCCCGAGCGTGCGTCCGCGGGTGAGGGTCTCGACCGTGGCCGGCAGCCCGACGAGGATCGCGACGACCGCCACGAGCATCAGCGAGGTCCCGACCGCCTCGCCCGCGTCGGCGACGAGGAACCCCGTGGTCCAGACGGCGGCCACGAGAAGGACGAAGGCGACGACGAGGTCGATGAGGCCGCTCGCGGCCCGGGTCATCGTGCCGGCGACCGGCAGCTCGACGGACACGCCCTCACCGGTGACGACGTCCTCCGACGCGTACGCGCGGTACCCCGCGCCCTGACCCCCGGTGCTGTCCACGGCGACAGGCTAACCGCCCGCACCGGGTGCGTGGGTCGCCTAGGCTGCATCCCGTGGACCTCGACGCCTACGTGGCCGCCCACCAGGCGCAGTGGAACCGGCTGGAGACCCTCGTCGGGCAGCGCCGGCACACCGGGGCCGAGGCCGACGAGCTGCTCGACCTGTACCAGCGGGTGTCCACCCACCTCTCGGTCGTGCGCTCCGCGAGCCCGGACCCGGCCGTCGTCGCGCACCTGTCCTCGCTGGTGGCCCGGGCGCGCCTGGCCACCGCCGGCCGTCGGGCCGGCAGCTGGACCGCACTCCTCGGGTTCTTCACGACGACGTTCCCGGCCGCGCTCTACCGGCTGCGCTGGTGGTGGGTGAGCACAGCGCTGGTCAACGTCGCGATCGCCGTGGCCGTCGGGTGGTACGCGTACCGGCACCCCGTCGTGTGGACCTCGCAGATGAGCCCGGAGGAGATCCGGTCCTTCGTCGGGACCGACTTCGAGCAGTACTACTCCGAGCACACGCACCTCGACTTCACCGGGCTCGTGTGGACGAACAACGCGTGGGTGTCGGCGCAGGTCATCGCGCTCGGCATCCTCGGGCTGCCGGTCCTGTGGATCCTCGCGCAGAACGTCCTCAACGTCGGGCTCTCCGGGGGCCTGATGGCCTACCACGACCGCGCGGGCCTGTTCTTCGGCCTGATCCTGCCGCACGGCCTGCTCGAGCTGACCGCCGTCTTCGTCGCCGGAGCCGTCGGGCTGCGCATCTGCTGGTCGTGGATCAGCCCCGGTCCGCTGCCGCGCGCCCAGTCGATCGCCCGTGAGGCCCGCACCGCGGTGGGCGTGGCGCTCGGGCTGGTCGCGGTGCTCTTCGTCAGCGGCGTCATCGAGGGCTTCGTCACGCCGTCCGGCCTGCCCACGTGGGCGCGGGTCGGCATCGGCGTGCTCGCCGAGACGGCGTTCCTGCTCTACGTGTTCGTCGTCGGCCGGGCCGCCGTGAACCGCGGCGCGACCGGCGACGTCACCACCCGCGACGCCGGCGACGCCCTCCCCGTCGCCGCTTGACGAGGCCCCACCCCACGGGTCACGGTGGCGGGCGACGACGGTTGACCCGGTCGCCCATCGGGTAGCCGCCCGGTACGTCGTCCCGAGGAGGACCCATGAGCACGTCCGAGCACGTCCCGGCCCCGCTGGCCTGGACCCTGCGCCTCGAGGAGCTCGACGCCCTCGACGGCGCGGTCGCCGCCGTGGCGCCCGTCGTCGGGAAGGCCTTCGCCTCCGGGTGGCGCGGCCGGGTCCTGCGCGGTGACTGGCTCGGGCACGCGCTGCACCCGGTCCTCACCGACGTCGTCATCGGCTCGTGGACCTCGGCCTCTGTGCTCGACGCGGTCGGCGGGAGGGAGGCCCGTGGCGCGGCCCGTACGCTCGTCGGGGTCGGGCTGGCCGCGGTGGGCCCGACGGCGTGGAGCGGCTGGGCGGAGTGGTCGGGCTCGGGGCGGCGCGAGCAGCGGGTCGGGCTGGTGCACGCCGTGACCAACGGCGCCGCCATCGGCCTCTACGCGGCGTCCTTCGTCGCCCGTCGGCGGGGGCGCCACGGCGCCGGCGCCGGTCTGGCTCTCGCGGGGGCCACGGCGATGGGCGCCGCCGCCTACCTCGGCGGGCACCTCTCGAGCGCCCGCGACGTCGGCAGCCGTCATCCGGCCCTCGCCGCCGACGGCGCCTGACCGGGCGCCACGACCTACCGGCCGGTGAGCTCGGCCACGACCGGCCCGAGCGCCTCGACGGCGTGCACGCCCACGACGGTGTAGGTGGCACCGAGCTCCTCGCGGCGGCGCAGCACCTCCTCGACGGCCGCTGCGGGGTCGGCGGGCAGCACGAGCAGCGAGTCCTGCGCGCGCAGGGCGTCGACGTCGGTGTCACGTGCCGACGCCATGAATGGCGCCACGGCGTCACCGACGACCGGGACGTGCAACGCGACCTCGACGTCGCGTTCGGCCCGCACCGAGCGGACCAGGTCGCCCACCTGCGCCCGGGTGTCGGAGGTGGAGGACGCGATGGTCACCGTGTCGGCCACCTCGGCGGCCAGCGCGCGGGCCCGGGCTCCGCGCACGGCCATGACCACCGGGGTGCGCAGTGCCTCGCCGTCGAGCGCGCGCAGCCGGGAGACGGTCTCCCGCACCCGTTCGAGCCGCTCGGCCGCCGGCACGTCGGGCATGCCGTACGAGCGCAGCTCGTCCTCGAGGCCCGGGCGCCCGGTGCCGATGCCCATCTCGAACCGGCCACCGGTGACCAGCGACAGCGAGTGCGCCTCCCACGCGGTCGTCCAGGCCGGTCGGAACGGCGTGGCGTAGACCCACGTCCCCACGCGCACGTCGGCGACGGCCGCGGCGGTGGCGAGCAGGGGCGCCGGGGCGGGCTGCCACTGGGGGACGTCGGGGACCAGCACGGTGTCGAACCCCGCCTCCGCGACACGCCGTACGTCGTCGCGCCAGCCGGCGAAGTCGGTCGAGACCGGGACGACGGCACCGAACCGAAACGGCCGGGTCACGACGCCACCCCGCTCGCCCGCCGGACCGGGTACCGCAGGTGCAGCACCCTGTCGCCGGCGATCACGACGTCCGGGTCCTCCAGCAGGTGCTGTCCCTCGACCGGGCCGAAGTAGCGCTTCCCGGAACCGAACACGACCGGGACGACGTCCATCGCCACCCGGTCGACGAGGCCGAACGCGAGCGCCGCCCCGCCCACCTCGCCGGCGCAGACGGCCACGACCCGGTCACCCGCGCGGCGCCTCGCCTCCTCCACGGCGGCCGCCACGTCGTCGACGAACGGCACGTCCGCCTCGGGGTGCCAGCCCTCCGGCTTCGGGCGGTGCGACACGACGACGAGGTGGTCACCGGCAGGGGGCCTCGCCTCCCAGCCGTTCGTCAGGTCGAAGAGGTGCCGGCCCATGATCGTGGCCCCGATGCTGCCCCAGAAGGCACGGACGTACTCCACCGAGCGCTCGCCGACCCGGAACGGCGCGTGCTGGTCCTCGCCGTCGGCGTCGACGAGCGGGTGCTCGCCGTTGAAGTACCAGTCGAACAGCGGGCCCACGTCGTCGTGCTCGTCGGCGATGAACCCGTCGACGGACACCACGGCGTGCATGATCACGGTTGCCATACCTCGACAGACTGCTCCCGACCGCCGGACTCATCGCGCCCGGGTGCACACGGATGTCGGCGGCCGGCTCAGCCGGCGACGACGTACACCGCCCGGCTCGGAAGGAGCAGGTCACCGCCGTGCGCACCGGCCCGCGCCCGGAAGGCCGCGTCGAGGCGGGCCCGCACGTCCGGCGGTTGCGCGCGGTAGGCCCGCCCGGCCGTCGCCACCCCGCCGCTGACCCCGGCCCACAGGTCGAACGGGTCAACGCGCCAGTCCCACTCCAGCTCGGTCGCGACGCGCACCGAGAGCCCGATGTCACCCACGAGCGCACGCAAGCCGTCCACGGACCGCTCGATGTCCTTCTCCGGGGGCAGCCGCGTCCCCGACGGAGGGTCGAGCCCGACCGTCGTGAACGCCTCCTCGACGATCCGGCTCCACGTGGGTGGGGCGGCCGGCCAGATCGTCAGGGCCATCCGCCCGCCGGCGCACAGGACCCGCGCGAGCTCGAGCACGCCGGCCCGTGGGTCGGCGAGGTGGTTGACGACGAAGTTCGCGGTGACGGCATCCACGGAGGCGTCGTCGAACGGTAGGACGGGCAGGGCCGCTCGCACGGCCCGGCCCGGGGCGGCGTCACGCGACAGGGCCGCCATCTCGGCATCGGCGTCGACGGTGATGACCGCCCGGCCGAGGGCGGCGGCCCGCCGCGCGAGGACGCCGGTCCCGGAACCGACGTCGAGGTGGCGCCGCCCCGGGGTGTCCGCGAGCATCCGGTCGACGGTGCCCGCGCACAGGGTGCCGAAGGAACGCCGGTAAGCCTCTGCGACACCGCGCCACGCGGCCATCGATCCTCCGCCCGCCACCGCGGAGGTCAGAGCAGGCCTTCGCGCTTGAGCGCGAGGTAGTGGTCGGCGAGCCGCACCGGCAGCTGGTCCGGGGGAGCGTCGAGGACGTCCACCCCGAGCCGGCCGAGGGCGGCGGCGGCACCCTCGCGCAGGGACGCCGTGCGCTCCGCCGCCACGGCACCCCACACCTCCTCGGAGCCGTCGCGCGCGTCCCGCATCCGGTCCAGGGCCGGGTCCGAGACGGAGGCGACGACGACCCGGTGGTGCGCGACGAGGGCGGGGAGCACGGGCACCAGCCCCTCCTCGATGGCGGCCGGCTCGAGCGGGGTGAGCAGGACGACGAGGGAGCGGTGCGTCGAGCGGGTCACCTCGGAGGCCAGCACGCCCCAGTCGCTCTCCACGAGAACGGGATCCACCGGAGCGAGGGTGCTGATGACGTCGTGCAGGAGCGAGGCGCGGTCGGCGCCGGTGATCCGCGCGTGGACCCGCCGGTCGCCGGCCACGACCTGGACCCGGTCGCGGGCGTGACCCGCGAGGGCGGTCAGCAGGAGCGCGGCGTCCATCGCGGCGTCGAGGCGGGGCGCGTCGTCGATGCGGCCGGCGCTGGTGCGGCCGGTGTCGAGGAGGATGACGATGCGCCGGTGCTGCTCGGGCTGCCACGTGCGGACCACGAGGTGGCGGCGGCGGGCGGTGGCGCGCCAGTCGATGGAGCGGACGTCGTCGCCGTCGAGGTAGTCGCGCAGGCTGTCGAACTCGGTGCCCTGGCCGCGGGTGCGCACGGCGGCCCGCCCGTCGAGCTCGCGGAGCACCGCGAGCCGGCTCGGCAGGTGCTTGCGCGAGGGGAACGCGTGCAGCACGCGCACGCGCCCCGGCACCTCGACCGACCGCTGCCGGGCGGCCAGGCCCAGCGGACCGGCCAGCCGCAGCGTCACCCGGTCGGCGACCCGGTCGCCGCGCCGCGTCGGGACGAGGGTGGTGCTCACGCGGCGGCGCTCACCGGCCGGTACCGACACGCGATGCCGCGCCGGTCGCGTTCCGGCAGAGGGCGGCCAGCCATCGCGGACGAGTCCACGGGCGGTGCGACCCGCGGTGTTCTCGAGGACCAGCGACGTGCTCACCGACTCCCCGAGGCGCACCTGGAGGGCGGCGTCCTCGCGGGTCAGGCGCACACGGCTCGGAGAGGCCGCGAGCAGCAGGTCGACCGCGACGGCCAGCAGCCACACGAGCAGCCACGCCAGGACCGTCGTCCCCGACGGCCGCAGCACGACGGGGACGAGGCCGAGGAGCAGCAGCGCCGCGGCGCGCGTCGTCAGGGTCATCGGCGAGGGGCCATCAGCGGGGGACGGGGACCGAGGCGAGCACGCTGTGCAGGACGGAGGTGACCGACGTGCCCTCGAGCTCGGCCTCGGGCCGCAGCATCAGACGGTGCGCCAGGGTCGCGACGGCGAGGGCCTTCACGTCGTCGGGCGTCACGTAGCCGCGGCCGCTCAGCCAGGCCCAGGCCCGGCCCGTGGCGAGCAGCGCGGTGGCGCCGCGCGGGGAGACCCCGAGCGCGAGCGACGGCGAGGTCCGGGTCGCCCGGGCGATGTCGACGACGTAGCCGATGACCTCGTCGGACACCTCGACGTCACGCACGGCGGCGGCGCCGGCCTCGACGTCCGCGGCGGTGGCGACGGCGCGCAGGCCGGCCGCTGCGAGGTCGCGGGGGTCGAACCCGGAGGCGTGCCGGCGCAGGACGGAGACCTCGTCGTCGCGCTCCGGGACGGGCAGGACGACCTTGAGGAGGAAGCGGTCGAGCTGGGCCTCGGGCAGCGGGTAGGTGCCCTCGTACTCGACCGGGTTCTGGGTGGCCGCGACGAGGAACGGCGCGGTGAGCGGGTGCGCGGTGCCGTCGACCGAGACCTGCCGCTCCTCCATCGCCTCGAGCAGCGCGGACTGCGTCTTCGGCGGCGTCCGGTTGATCTCGTCGGCGAGCAGCAGGTTGGTGAACACCGGCCCCGGCCGGAACGAGAAGTCGCTCTCCCGGGCGTCGTACACGAGCGAGCCGGTGAGGTCGCCGGGCATGAGGTCGGGGGTGAACTGCACCCGCTTGGTCTCCACGTCCAGGGCGGCCGCGAGCGAGCGGACGAGCAGCGTCTTGGCCACGCCCGGCACGCCCTCGAGGAGGATGTGGCCGCGGCACAGCAGCGCGACGAGCATCCCGGCGACGGCGGCGTCCTGGCCGACGACGGCCTTGGCGACCTCCTCGCGGACCCGGATCAGCGCGGCGCGGGCGTCGGTGGCCGACGGGGCGGGCGTGGTGGCGGTGTCTGTCATGACGAGCGGACCTTCTCCTCGAGGTGGGCGAGCTGCTGGGCGAGCGTGACGAGGCCGGCCTCGTCGAGCGGCGCGGGGGCGCGCAGGAGGGCGTCGACCTCGTCGGTCGGGAGCCCCGCCGCGGCGGCCACGGCGGGCACGAGCCCGTCGGTCGGGGTGCGGGCGGGCAGTCCGAGCCGCACGGCCAGCCGAGCGGCGCTGGCCTGGCGGAGCACGCGGGCGGCGCGCACGCGGTCGCCGGAGGCACGGTAGAGCTCGGCGCGGCTCTCGGTGGTCTCGGTGGCGCGGACGACGACCGGCAGGGGCTCGGGGACCAGCCGCCCGAGGCGCCGGCCACGGGCCAGGGCGAAGGCGACGAAGGCCAGCGCGAGCAGCACGAGGCCGGGGCCGACCCACGCCGGCCAGACCGAGTCGTCCTCGGTGGTGGGTGGGTTCTCGGTCGTGTCCTCGTAGTCGGGGTGGTACCAGACGAGGCGGGGGGAGGCGCCGAGCAGCCGGACCACGAGCCCGGCGTGGTCGGCCTCGGTGACGAAGCGGTTGGTCGCGGCGTCCGGCATCCCGAGGACCGTGACGGGCGCACGGTCGGTGGTCGACGGCACCTCGACGGCGGCGAAGCCGACCGGCGCGTCGGGGGCGTCCGGGTCGCCGACGGGGTAGCAGCCGCGCGCGCCGTCGGCCCGGGCCTGCGCCGACGGCACGATGGCCCACGAGAGCCGGGTGACGTGGTCGCCGCCGTCGACCCACGGGAGGGAGCAGTCGGCGGCGGCCGGCTCGCGCGCGGGGACGCCGATCGACAGCCCGAGGCCGAGGGAGTCCAGGACGCCCGGTGCGCCGTCGAGGAACACGACGCCGTCGGCGGAGCGGGTGCCGGAGAGGAGGCGTGCGGCCGCGGAGTCGGTGAGCAGGTCGGAGTTGCCCACGACGACGGTGGTGCCCCGCCCGTCGCCCGCGGCGTCGACCGCCTCGTCGGCGGTGCTGACGACCTCGACGTCTATGCCCTGGTCCCGCAGCACCTCGACCAGCGCCCGCGTGCCCGACTGCCCGGTGCCGTCGGGGTGCAGGTAGTCCTCCGGCGAGGGGCTGCCGGCGACGAGGGCGATGACGAAGCCGCCGACGACGAGCACGGCGACCCACAGCACGATGCCGCGCGTGCGCCGCACGACGCGTCGCCCGTCGACTCCCGCGGCGCTCACGCCCGGTGCGTCGGTGGTCGTGGTGGCGCTCACGGCACGGTCTCCAGCGGCGCCTCGGCCACGACCCGTTCCGGACGGGCGGCCGCGAGGCGGGCGTCGAGGTCGAGCACCGCGCGGGCGGTCTGCTCGACCGCCGGCCGGTGGCCGTAGCGGACGGCGTCAAAGGCGTCGGCGGCCTCGAGGAGGGGCTGCTGCTCGCCGGGAAAGCGGGGCGTCAGCGCGAGCGCTACCTCGTGCGCCGTCCGGCCGGGGGCGTCGTCGAGGACCACGCGCTCGACCGCCGCGCGGGCGATCGTGCGGACGCCGTCGAGGACCGCGGTGTCCCAGTCGCCGGCGGCCAGGGCCGCCCGGGCGCCGGCCCGCAGCGTCGCGGCCGGCACGTCGGGGACGTCGAGCACGCCGGTCGCGTCGCCGCCGGAGCGGCCGACCTCGCGGCGCAGCACCCGCCAGAGGACGAGGCCGACGACGGCGAGGACGAGCCCGATGGCGATCGGCACGGCCACCGACGGCAGGCCGCTCGAGGGCGCGCTGTTGAGCAGGTCGTCGAGGAACTCGCGGATCCGTTCGATGATGCTCGGCTGGGCGTGGTAGCGCTGGCTGGTCAGCTCCTCCTCGAGCCAGCGGCGAGCCTGCTCGGAGGTGGGGTCGAGGGGTGCGTCGAACGGGGTCACGGCGCGGTGGTCGGCCACGGCGGGGGAGCGGCCCCCTGCGTGGCCTGGATGAGCCGGACGTCCAGACCCTCGGTGCGGATGCGCGCGTCGACGTAGAGCAGCGCGTCGACCCCGGCACTGAACGGCGTGGTCAGTGCCCCGGTGATGAGCCCCGCGATGCCGGTGGTGACGGTCTGCAGGACGAAGATCTCCGACCCGTCGCCGCCCTCACCGAGGAAGGCGGCCGTGACGAAGAAGAGGACGAGGGTGATCGGCAGGGTGATGATGTACGCGGCGACGCCGACGACGAACCCGGTCAGCAGGCGGATGCCGAAGATCCGCCAGAAGGCGCCCTTCAGCGGGCTGCCGACCAGGGCCCACGAGCGGCGCAGGCCGCGCAGGACGCCCACCCGCTCGAGGACGATCGCCGGGGTGACGAACGACCACTTGGTGCCGAGCCAGACCAGCACGACGATCGCCGCGAGGACGGCCACAACCACGAGGAGGACGGTCAGCCCGACGCTGTCGCCGTCGGAGGCGTACGAGAACGCGATGAGCCCGACGGGCAGGGCGATGGCGAGCAGCAGGGCGACCGTGTACAGGAGCGCGATGAGGAGGACGGCGCCGACCATCGGCAGCACGCGGCCGCGGGTGGCGCGCCAGACCTCGCCCATCCCGACCTTGCGGCCGAGCACGGCCTGCCCCACGACCTGGGCGAGGAAGCCGGCGAGGAGGATCGCCGAGAAGGACTGCCCGATGGTCGGCAGGTAGACGCCGAAGATGCCGAGGCCGAAGCCGTCGGGCACGGTGTCGGAGGACGCGAGCGACTCGTCGAAGAGGCCGGCCGCGCTCTGTCCGGACAGCCAGGCGCCGAGCGCGGTCGTCGGGACGAGGAAGGCCAGGCAGGTGAGGGTGGCCAGGCCGATGGTGGCGCCCGGGTTGCCGCGCACCGACTTCAGCACGCCCCCGTAGACGTCACCGAGCCGCAGCGGCCGCAGCGCGATGATGCCCGGGCGGAACTCCATCGACCGGTAGGGCGGCGGTGCGGCGCCGGGAGGCGCGTACCCCGCGCCGGGGGGCGGCGTGGAGCCCGGGGGCGGGTACGCACCGCCGGGCGGAGGACCTGCGGGGGGTGCCGGCGGAGGGGTCCCCGGGGGCGGACCGGCGGGCTGCGAGCCCGGCGCCACCCACGGCTGGTCGGTCATCCTCGTGCCCCCTCGGTCGCCACGGCGCCACCCTAACCGAGCAGCTCGCGCTCCACGGCGGAGGCGCGAGAACCCACGGCACCGAGCGCGGACTGCCGGGCGACGATGCCGGGCTCGGCACGCATCAGGCCCCAGCCGCGCCGGACGAGCACGAGCGGCGGCTTGCGGCGCTCGCGCAGGTCGCGGAGCAGGCGGCGGACGAAGGTGACTGCCGGACGGTGGCGGACGCACCAGGCGCTGTGCAGCATCCCCTCGGCGTCGAGCCGGGCGACGACCTCGGCGGCGAAGATGCCCTCGGCGAGGACGAGGTCGTCCGGGCGGGCGCTCACCTCGTGCCGGCCGACGGCCCGGCTCCTCGAGATGTCGTAGACGGGCAGCTCGGTGCGGCCGGTGGCGAGGAGCTCGCGCAGCGCGGCGAGGGCGCGCTCGGCGTCCCAGCTGTCGGGGTGGTCCCAGTCGATGATCCCGAGGTCGGCCTGGCGGGGCATCGCGGGGTCGTCCTCGTCGCGGTAGAAGTCGTCGAGGCGGAAGACCGGCCAGCCGCGTGCGGCGTGCAGGCGGTCCGCGAGGCGGGACTTGCCCGAGCCGCTCGGTCCCGCGAGGACGACGACGCGGCGACGGTCGGCGTCGGTGGCGGGGGAGGGGTGGGCGCGGTCCTGGTCCGGTTCCCGTGCACCCACGGGAGGTCAGTCTAGGGCCGCCCGCGCCTGCTCCCGGTCACGGCGCAGGAGGCCGAGGACCCACGAGTCGGAGACCTCGCCGTCGACGACGCAGTCCTCGCGCAGCGTGCCCTCGAGGACGAACCCCAGCTTGCCCATGACGGCGGCGGACGCGACGTTGCGGGTGTCCGCCTCGCCCTGGACCCGGTTGAGGTCGAGGGTCGCGAAGGCCCAGTCGAGGATGGCGCCGACGGCCTCGGTGGCGTACCCGTGCCCCCACGCGTCCTGCCGGAGGACGTACGTGATGGTCGCGCTGCGGTGCACGTCGTCGTACCCGGTCAGCGAGCACCAGCCGAGGAAGGCGCCGTCCTCGCGGCGCTCGACGGCCACGCGCGCGCCGGTGCCGTCCTCGGCCATCCGCCGGCAGCCCGCGAGGAAGCCGTCCGCGCGGGCGGGGTCGGGCCACGGGGGCTCGTCCCAGTACCGCAGGACCGCGCGGTCGGTCATCAGGGCCACCAGGTCGGCGGTGTCGTGGTCGGCGAACGGGCGCAGCCGGAGCCGTGCGGTGTCGAGCGTGGGCGTGGGCAGGGCGTGGGTCACGGCTCGTACCGTAGGCCGCCGTCGGCGCAGAAGGACGTGCCCGCCGCTTCGCCGTCGCCCAGGCACTGGCCGTCGACGAGGGCGCGGGCGCCCAGGGGTTCCGGCAGCAGGAGCGTGAACGGCACCTCCGGGTTGCCCTGGCAGTCCGCCGATCCGGGTTCTTCCGGGGTGACGACGAAGGTCACGACGACCCGGTCGGCCCCGACGTCGACCGTCGGCTCCTCGGCGGTTCCCGTGACCCCGCTGTTGCAGCCGACCCGGGTCACGAGGACCTGCAGCTCGGTCGATGCCGCCGTGACCTCCTGGCCGGGCGCCAGGCTCCAGGACGCTCCGGCGGTGGACGAGGGAAGCACCCCACAGCCACCGAGGAGGATCCCGCCGGCCGCGACGACCGACATCAGCGTGCACCTCCGCGTGCGGTTCGCGGGTCGGCTCGGGCGGACCACCATGGCGCCAGTCTGCTCTCGCGCGCCGGCTCGGCAACCGAGGGACACGGCGGTGGCGCTCAGGAGGGCACGCGGTGCTGGGGTTCGGTGGTGCGAGTCTGCCCGTTCGGGCCGTGCCAGGTGATGGTGCCGTCCGGGGAGAGGACGGGTCGCCAGCGGCCGAGCTGCTTGAAGCGGTGGTGTCGGCGGCAGAGGTCTTCCAGGGACTGCGGTGTGGTCTCGCCGTCGGGCCAGGCTCGGACGTGGTCGAGGTCGCAGCGTTCGGCGGGGCGGGTGCAGCCCCACATCCGGCAGGTCCCGTCGCGGGTCTTCACGAAGTCGGTGATGGCCTTGGTCGGCTTGTAGGCGCCGGTGGTGAGCGAGGCGAGGGTGCCGGTCTCGGCCTCGAGCACCGCGCGGGCGATCTCCATCGGCAGGAGCTTGAGGAGGTTGGCCAGGGTTGCGGGGTCGACCCAGCCGAGGCTCGGGAGCTGGGTGCCGGAGACCGCGAACCGGGGGCTGACCTCGGCCATCACGTCGGCACGGTCGTTGAACGACTCGGGCGACATCGTCACCCACGAGAGCTCCTCGCGTGTGGCGGGGTCGAGGTCGCCGTAGCGGGTCTCGGCACCCGTGGTGTGGTCGATGATCGTGTCGTCGTCGTCCCAGTCGACCCGGAACCGCTCAGCGGCCTCCGGCTCCGGCGCCGGCCGGTCCGTCACGACCGGCACCCCGAGCGTCACCTGCGCCGACACCGACACGTTCCGCAGCACCAGATCAGTCAGGGCGTCCGCGCGGGACTCCGGCACCGACAGCGCCTCGTCGACCTGGCGGTACTCCCCGGCGAGCTGCTCGACCGCGGACCACATCGCCGCCGAGGTCGCGGTCGGGAGCGAGGCGAACCACTCCGACAGGCCGTCCGCGCCGGGGCACACCTCCACCCGCCGACCCGTCTTCGTCAGCGCCACGTGCGCCGCGACCTGGTCCGCCGCGACCCGCGTCGCGACCCGCCGCGCCTCGGACATCACCCGCGCCGGGTCCAGATCCGGCAGCCGCGGAGCGAGCTCGGCATCGACCCGACCGCACGCCTCCACATCGAGCCCGGCACACGCGTCGACGACCTTCTGCGCCGTGATCGTGCCCACCGCGCCCGCGACCAACAGGTCACGCGTACGGGGGAACCGCTGCCCGAGCACCGCACCGAGCGTGACCTTGCGCCCGGCCACGCCCTCGGTCAGGCGGGCCTCGAGGCAGAACATCACGCCCGACATACCGTCCACGAACCCCACCGGATGCACCCGCTCCGCCGGGCCATCACCCGAGAGCCGCGTCTCGAACCGCGCACCCCACGCCGCGCTCACCGCCACCAACGCATCAGCCGCGTTCGCCAACGCCTGCGCCTCCCCGGCGAGCTCGAAGGCATCCCCCGACGACAGTCCCTGGCCCCCCTCGCACAGTTCACGACCCAGCCGCGCGCACTCCTCACGCAGTGCCGCGATGCGGCTCGAGATCGTCCCCCTGTCCATGCCTCATCGTACCGAACACTCGTACGAAGAGCAAGACCCAAAACAACGAATTTTGCTGTCCCCAAGCGCAATTGGCCCGAATGTCGGAGCGCGTGGCCATGTGCTCCGAGTGCCGGAGCACATGGCTCCCGGGGTGGCAGGCTGCCCACCCACATGACGGGGACTCTAGGCGGGGCCGGGGCGGTCGACGAGGGCGACGAGCTTCTTCGGGGCCAGGACGCAGTAGGACTCGACGACGAGCTCGGCGACCTCGTCCCAGTCGGTGTCCGGACCGAGGGTGAGGCCCATGGCGTCGCGGCCCCAGCCGAGCACGCGGAAGGGGGGACCTGCGTGGCGCAGCGCCTCGAGCTCCTCGCCGGCGGCGCGGAAGGTCATGGTGACCGAGGCGCCGTCGACGGGATCCTCGATGCCGAGCACGTGGACGAACGTGCGGGTCCGCACCCGCCAACGGGTGCCGACCCAGGCGCGCTCCTCGTACGCGTCCGGGAGGCCGAGGCACATCCGGCGCAGGCGGGCCTCCACCTCGGCGGGGACGTCGTCGGTGAGGCGGCGGACGGGCGTGGCAGCCATCGGCGCAGGCTACGCCGCTCCACCGACGGCCGCCGCGGCGCCGGCGAGTGGAGCCGACGACAGAGGGCCTCGGCTCAGACCTCGCGGCCGGCGAACGCGGCGAGCCGGGTGTAGGCGTCCGCACCCTCCGGGGCCGGCCGGGCCGGACCGAACGCCTCGCCGCGGTTGTCGTCGGTCAGGCCCTGCTCCATGAAGGCCGCGCCCTTCTCGGCGACGGCCGGCTCGAGGCCGGCGGTGTCCCGTCCCAGCCCCCGCGCGAGGTCCCAGGTGTGGACGGCGAGCTCGGCGCACTGCCACTCCGGCGGCGGCGCGTCGGAGTCCTCCGGTGCGTCGGCCCAGGCGGCGAGCAGGTCGTCGGACGCGGCGCGCATCGCCTGGGCCCGGTCGCCCTCGACGCGCGGGGTCGGGGCGGACCAGTCGACCTCCTGGCCCCGAACCCCGCGGGCGAAGTTCCCCACGCCGGCAACGACGTGGTCCACGAGGTCGCCGACCGTCCAGCCCGCGCAAGGGGTCGGCCGGACGGCGTTCTCGTCGTCCACGCCGCCCATGAGGTCGACGAGCTGGTCGAGCGCGGTCGCGAGGGTGCTGGTGTCTGCTGCCATCCCCGGACCGTACAACCGCTCGACCCCCGTCGAGGGGTTAGCGCCCCACCATCCCCGTCCCGGTCGGGGGGGGGGGGGGGGGGGGGGGGGGGGGGGGGGGGGGGCGGG
>NZ_JBNVZV010000017.1:0-92458 GCF_050496545.1 Phycicoccus avicenniae
GAGGACGGCGGCCTGCGTGCGGGCGGAGGCCGCTGCCCGCTCGGCGGCCTGCCGGGCCGCGGACGCACGCGTCGTCGCGGCCTGCTCGTCGGCCCGCGCGGCGTCGAGGAACGCGCTGCGCGACGTCGCGGCCGCCGCGGACTCGGTGGCCCGGTCGAGGGCCCGGCTCGTGCGCCGGGCGTCGGAGTCGAGGACGACCTGGGCGTCGGCCATCGACCCGGGCGAGCCGGCGAGCACGAGCTCGAGCTGCGAGACCTCCCCGGTGGTGGTCCAGGCGCGGAACGCGGCGTCGGAGACGGCCCGGTGGGCCTGCTCGGCGTCCGCGCGGGCCGCGACGAGGGAGGCCGCGGCCTTGTCCGCCACGGCGGCGGCGCGGACGAGGTCCTGCTCGGCCGCACGCTGCGCGTCGACGGCCCGGGCGACCTCGAGCTGCAGCCGGGTCAGCCGGGCGCCGAGGGCGGCTTGGCGGGTCGTGAGGGCGGCCGCCTCCCGGTCGGCCGTCGCGGCGGCCGACCGGGCGGCCGCCACCGAGCCGGCGCTGGGCACGACGGGGTCGTCGGCCACGGCCGCGGGTGCCGCCGCCAGGACGAGGGTGAGGGCGGCCACGACGGGAGTCGCGCGCGCGACGGTTCGTCGGAGCACGCGTCGAGTGTCACATCCGTCCCACCAGTCCCGATGGTTCCGTGGCGTACCGGTCCTCAGCCGACGGTCAGGTGGAGCCGGACGTCGCCGGGAACGCGTCGTCCGTCAGCGGGGGCGCAGGTGCACGTCGTGCTCGCCGGTGGACCGCTCGATGTCGGCCTCGGCGTCGGCCGTGAGCCGGTCGGCGAGGCGGCGCAGCGCCCGGGCCACGGCCACCTCGTCGCCGATGTGGCTGCTCGGGGCGTCCTCGCCCGCCCGGCGGCTGGTCCCGCGCGCGGTCAGGGCGTCGGGGGAGTCCGCGAGCAGCGCGACCGTGGCCGTCGTGTCGTCGCCCTGCTCGAACAGCGTGACCCGGACCGTCCACTGGCGCAGCGTGCCGACGTCGGAGGTGCCGTCCGTCGCGGCGAGGGGCTCGGTGGTGGCGTCGACCCGCAGGACCGAGCCCGGCCCCGGGTAGATGCTGCTCGTGCGCCCGTCGTCCCACCGCACGGTGTACGGCGGGCCGTCGCCGGTCCCCGTCGCCACGACCACGCCGGAGCGCACCGGCTGGTCGACCTGTTCTCCGGCGAGGACGATGTGGTCTCCTGCACGTGCCCTCACGGCCGCCTCCTCGGGCCGGCGCCACCCGTGGGTGCGGCGCCGCGGCGGTGGCGAGGGCCGCCGGCGCCCACCCCGATCATCCTCCGCCGAAGGCTCGGGCGACAGGGGTGGGCGGTGGCCTCAGGCCAGGGTGAGTCCGTCCCCGAACCGGAAGAGGGCGTCCTCGCCGAAGCCCGGGACGTCCTCGGGGTGCCGGCGGACGGCCTCCATCGAGACCGGGACGTCGAAGGGCAGCCGCCCTTCGGGCGGGACCTGCCCGGTCAGGGCGGCCACCAGGGCGGCGTCGCTGCTGCCGTACGTCGCCGTGAGGCCGGCGCACAGCGGGACGAGCGGGGTGAGCACGGCCGGCCGGTCGAGGGAGACGTCGACGACCAGCGGGCAGGCGTCCGCCACCCGCTCCAGTCGCGAGACGAGCCCCGGGGGGAAGTCGAGCGACCCTTGGTGGAACCAGGCCTCGAGGAAGAGGTCGTCGCGGGGTTCGAAGGGGGCGCCGAGCCGGACCAGGGTGACCTCGGCCTCCGCAGGAGTGGCCACCGGTACGAGGCCGGCGACGACGAGCGCCTCGGGGGCGACACCCTCCGCGTGCACCCGGGTACCCGGGCGGAGCGGCAGGACGGGGCCCGCCCCGCCGACCGGCTCGTTGCGCAGCACGGTGACCGAGCGCGCCTGCGCCTCGAAGCCCGCGCGCCGGAACTCGTCGTTGCCGACCACGAGGGCGGCGGCGTCCTCGTGGACGAACGGGTCGTCGAACAGGCCGAGGCGGAACTTGACCCGCAGCAACCGGCGGGCGGAGTCGTCGATGCGCTCCTGCGTCACCCGCCCGGCCCGGACGAGGTCGAGCAGCAGCTCGACGCACTCCTCCCCGCCGAACTGGTCGGCGCCGGCGTGCAGGATCAGCTCCATCCGGCCGGCGGGGTCGAGGTGCTCGACCCCCCACGCCCGGGCGGGGAGCACCTGGTCCCCGACGTGGTTGTCGTTGACCAGCTCCCAGTCGGTGAGCACGACGCCGTCGAAGCCGAGGCCCTCGCGGAGCATCCCGGTGACGACCTGCCGGTTGTAGCCGAAGCCGACCTCCTCGACCGGCTCGCCGTCGACCTCGAGCCCCACCGGCATCCCGTAGTACGGCATGACGGCCGCGGCACCGGCGTCGACGGCGCGGGGGAACGGCTCGAGGTGGTCGGCGAACCGCCCTCCCTCGTAGACCTGTTCGCGTCCGTAGGGGAAGTGGGCGTCCTCGCCGTCCTTCTGCGGACCGCCACCGGGGAAGTGCTTGACCACGCAGGCCACGGCCTCCGGACCCAGCTCCGCACCCTGCTGGAAGCCCTCGAGGTAGGCCACGCCGAGGTCCCCGGCCAGCTGCGGGTCCTGCCCGAAGGTGCCGCACTGGCGCGCCCACCGCGGCTCGGTGGCCAGGTCGAGGGTCGGGTGCAGGGCCTCCCGGATGCCCACCGCCGTGTACTCGCGCCGCGCGATGTCGGCGAAGCGGCGCACGGCGTCCGCGTCGCGCAGGGCGGCCAGGCCCAGCGGCTCAGGCCACTGCGAGAACGACCCCGCCGCGAACGATGCCCCGGCGTTCTCGATGAACGCGTGCCGCGGGTCGGTGCTGACCGTCACGGGGATGCCGTGCGGCGTGCGCTCGGCCAGCCGCTGGAGCGCGTTGCTCCACCGGGCCGCCTGCCGGGCGTCCTCGAGCGCGTGGACGTTGAAGTGCGACAGGTGCTTCCGCAGCACCACCTCGCTCGTCGGTGACTTGCTGATGCGTCCCGGCTGCTCGAGCACGTCGCCGTCGGCACCGGCCTCGATGACCGTGTGGAACATCAGGCCGACCTTCTCCTCGAGCGAGAGCCGCCCGAGCAGGTCCTCGACGCGCTCCTCGACGGGCAGGCGCGGGTCCTCGTAGGGGTCCATCACGCCGTTGCCGTTGAGGTCGCGCCAGGCCGGGGTGTCGCCGTCGCCCGGGTGCGCGGCGACGGGGGCGTCGTGGAGGGTGGAGCCGGCCGTCACGCGAGACCCGCCCCGAACTCCTCCATGGCCAGCACGGGGCGCAGCCGCTTCTCGACCGACCTGGTGGAGAACGCCTTCCGCAGCACGTCACCGGCGAGGACGTTGCCGAGCGCGCCCATGACCATCGCCTGGTCGAGCGAGAGGTAGCGGCGGGCGATGGTGCCCGAGCGCACGGCCACGGCGTCGAAGAACCCGCCGCGGTCGTAGGCGCCGAGCTCGTGCTCGATCCTGGCCAGGTTGGCGAAGGCCTCGCGCGGCTCGTGCATCATCGCGAGGAACGCGGCGTGCGGCGTGACGACGCCGTCGCCGAAGGTCGGCGTCGCGTTCGTCGCCGGGCGGCACTCGCCGAAGCCGGGGTCGTAGTTGGTCATCTCCTGGTCGCTGAAGTAGCCGTCCGGGTTGAGGCCGAGCGCGTCGACGCCGTACTCGCGGTAGCCGCCGGCCGGGTTCGAGGCGGGCGAGAAGCCCCAGAAGCCGTACTTCGCCTCGAGCAGGCCGTGCTCGCGCTGGGCGCGCACGTGCAGCGGGTGGTTGCGTCCCCACGAGCGCGGGGCCCACCGGGCCTCGTCGACGAACACGTCGGGCATCAGCTCCTCGAACATCGACCCGCCCCACCCGGGGACGACGTGCATCCCGCGGTAGGTGTAGGCGCCCTCGAAGACCTCGAGCCCGAGGTAGGTGCGGGTCTCGCCGACCGGCTTCATCTCCGGCCAGGACCAGTCGCAGGTGTCGGGGAAGGTGCGCCACATCGCGAAGTACTGGCGCGCCGGGATCTGCCCGGTGAGGATGCCGAGGTAGCTCGTGATGCGGGTCTCGGACACGGTGGTGTCGTAGTGGTGGGTGGTCAGCCACACCGGGTCGCCGCCGATGTGGGTGCCCTGGTAGGTCCCGCCGGGTCGGCCGTCCTCCTTGGGGTAGAAGCCGCCGTGGATGAGGCCACCGGCCCGGACCTGGTGGGCCGGGTCGCTGTTGTCGTTGTAGAACGCGTCCCACCGCATGCGGCCGAAGACCTTGCGGGCCAAGGGCGCTGCGCCGCGGTCGGCGGACGCGACGACGAGCAGGGCCGCGCCGAGCCAGCCGTTGTCGATGCTCGAGCAGAACGGGACGACCGTGTCGCCGGAGTCCGGCCAGGTGGTGAGCGCCTCGCCCGTGGCCTCGTCGTACCAGTTGTAGTACATGCCGCTGGGGGTGTGGTGCTCCATCCGATCGACGCTGCGCAGGGTCTGCAGCAGCCGACGGGTGCACTCGCCCCGGCTGATGAGACCGAGCTCGCGCGCGACGACCGCGCTCCAGAGGTAGCCGCCGATGTTCGTCGGCGAGGTGTAGCCGCTGCGGTCGCCCCCGGCCAGGGACGCCTCGATGTTGTCGGCCGGCAGCCCGGTGCGCTCGTCGGTCATCGCGACGAGCGAACGCCAGGTGTCGGCGGCCCACCGGCGGGCGGTGCGGGTGCTCCACGCACCGTGCTTGCCCTCGCCGCGCAGGAACGCCGGTGCGGGAGAGCCGGTCAGGGCGTGGGCGGGCTGGGCCGCCGCGCCGCTGACGACGAGCCCGCCGAGGGCGGCCGCGCCGCCGACGAGCAGCTGGCGGCGCGAGGCCGCGGGGACGGAGAGGGTGCGAGGGGTCATGCGGGTGTCTCCAGACGGGGTGGTGGGGTGGGGTCCGGGGTGGCCGGGCCTCACTTGATGCCGGTCGTCGCGATGCCCTCGATGAAGCGTCGCTGGAAGACCATGAACACGACGAGCACGGGCAGGACGACGACGGTGGCGCCGGCGAGCAGGAGCCCGTACTGCGTGCTGTTCTGCCCGGTGCTGTAGAGCGCGAGCGCCACGGGCAGGGTGTAGGTGTCCTCGGTCTGGGCCACGACCAGTGGCCACAGGAAGTTGTTCCAGCTGCCGAGGAAGGTGAGGATGCCGAGCGTCGCCAGCGCGGGCCCGCACAGGGGCAGGATGATCCGCCCGAAGATGCGCAGCTCGCCCGCGCCGTCGACGCGCCCGGCGTCCACGAGGTCCCTCGGCAGCCCGAGGATGAACTGGCGCATCAGGAACACGCCGAACGGGCTGACGAGGAACGGCAGGAACAGCCCCGGCAGGGTGTTGACCAGGCCGGCGTTCGCGACGAGCACGAACAGCGGGACGAAGGTGACCACACCGGGGATCATCAGCGTCGTCATCACGACGACGAACAGCGCTCTCTTGCCGCGGAAGTCGAGCATCGCCAGGGCGTACCCGAGCGCCGAGCAGAAGAGCAGGTTGCCGGCCGTCACGACGACCGCGACGACGACGGAGTTCGTGAAGTAGCCGCCGAAGTCGAGCCGGCTGAACAGCTGGGTGTAGTTGTCCAGGCTCGCGGACTCGGGCCACCACGTGGGCGGCGCCGACCGCAGCTCGCCCTCGGACTTGAACGAGCCGAGGACCATCCAGGCGAACGGGGCGATGACGGCGACGAGGGCGACGGTCAGGACGCCGTAGAGCCACCAGGTGGAGCGGCGGGAGCCGAGCATCACTTCTCCTCTCGCAGCAGGCGGAACTGGATGGCGGTGACGACGGCGACGAGGACGAAGATGATGTAGCTGATCGACGCCGCGTAGCCGTAGTTGCCGAACCCGAACTGCTCGTACGTGTACATGGACATCGACTTCGTCGAGTTCAGCGGGCCGCCGCTCGTGAGAACGTAGGGCTCCTCGAAGAACTGCAGGTAGCCGATGCCCGTCGTCACGGAGACGAAGAGGATGGTGGGTCGCATCAGCGGAAGGGTGATGTACCGGAACCGCTTCCACGCGGACGCACCGTCGATGGCCGCGGCCTCGTGCAGGCTCCACGGCACGGCCTGCAGCCCGGCGAGGAAGATGATCATCCCCGTGCCGAAGTTGCGCCACGTCGCCATGAGGATGAGCGAGGGCATCGACCAGCTCGGGTCGCCGAGCCAGTTCGGGCCGTCGATCCCCACCCAGCCGAGCACGGTGTTGATCAGCCCGTAGTCGGTCTCGAGGAGGAAGCGCCACACGACGGCGACGGCGACGATCGAGGTGATGACCGGCGTGTAGAAACCGAGCCGGAAGACCCCGCGCAGCCGGGTGATGCCGCGGTCGAGCGCGACCGCCGCGGCCAGGGCCACGAGCAGGGTCAGCGGCACGCCGACGAGGACGAAGTACGCCGTGTTGAGCATCGCCTTGCGGAACACGGGGTCCGAGAGGGCCCGCGTGTAGTTCTCGAGGCCGACGACGTCGACCGCGAACGGCGTGCGCAGGTCGCGCGACCGGGTGTCCGTGAAGCTCATGAAGAGCGACTGGAGCACCGGCCACAGCGTGAAGGTGAGGAAGAGCAGGCAGAACGGGAGGGCGAGGAGCCACGCAGCCCGCCCCTCCGCCCGGGCGGCGGCGCGACGGCGCCGTCCGCCCGGGGCGGTGGTCTCGCCGGCGGGGGCCGGCGGGGCGGTGGTCGTGGTCATCTCACTGACCGGTGCCGATCGAGTCGGCCTGCTGCTGCACGGTCTTCAACGCGGCGGCCGGGTCGGCGCCGGTCTTGGTGACCTTCTCCATCTCGGTGTCGAGGTTCGCGACGACCTGCTCCCACGTCGGGAACGACGGCGGGGCCTTGGCGGTCGTCAGCTGCTCGCCGAACACCTTGAGCTTGTCGTCTCCGGCCAGCGCGGAGTCCTCCCACGCGGACTGCACGGACGGCAGGTCGGTGGACATGCCGTACCACTTCGCCTGGGTCTTGGGGTCGGCGAGGAACTGCACGAACTTCCAGGCGGTGTCGCGCTGCTTGGAGTTCTTGAAGACGACGAAGTCGGAGCCGCCGACGAACGAGGAGGACTGCTTGTCGGCCGGGATCTTGGCGACCGCGTACTTGTCCTTGAAGCCGGCGCCGCCGACCTTCTCGACGGCGGACATCATCCAGGGGCCGGAGATGAACATCGGGACCTTGCCGCTGGCGAAGTCGGGCTCGGTGGTGGGCTGCACGGGGGCGGCCTTGTCGGCGATGCCGTCGGTGAAGAAGGACTGGTAGTACTGGGCGGCCTTGAGCAGCTCGGGGTTGTCGAAGGAGTACTTGCCGTCCTTCTCGAGCGAGGCGCCGGCCGACCAGGCGAACGGCATGAGGGTCTGCCACGAGCCGGTGCCGCCGGCCTGCAGGCCGATGCCGTACTTCGCGCCGGCCTTGTCCTGCATCGCCTTGGCCATGTCCTTCAGGCCCTGCCACGTCGTCGGCGCGGCGTCGTAGCCGGCCTTCTTCGCGAGGTCGGTGCGGTAGTAGAGCAGGCGGGTCTCGACGTACCAGGGGATGCCGTAGGAGGTGTCGCCGACCTTGGTCGTCTCCTGCGCGCCGGGGAAGAAGCCGGAGGCGTCGATGTTCTTCGGCAGCGGGTCGAGGGCGTCGAGGCCGGCGAACTCGCCCATCCAGGTGGTGCCGACCATCGCGGCGTCCGGGGTGCTGTTCGCGGTGATCGCCGTCGTGAACTTGTCGTGCGCCGCGTCCCACGGGATGGCGGTGACGTTCACCTTGGCGCCGGGGTTCTGCGCCTCGAAGTCCTTGGCGAGCTCGGGGAGCTTCTCGCCCTCGGCGCCCATCGCCCAGACGGTGATGGTGCCGGTCGCCTTGCCGGCGGCGACGTCGGTGGCCTGCGCGGCTCCGGCCCCGGAGTCCTCGCTGCGACCGCAGGCGCTCAGGGTCAGGGCGGCGGTGGCCAGCAGGGCCAGGGCCGTCGTCGGCGTGCGTCTCATCTCGTGCTCACTTCCTGGTGGGGGTGGGGATGGTCGGGGTGGTGGGTCAGGGGGTGGGTGCGGCCGGCGTGCGGGCCGGCTCGGGGCATCCGCACGAGCCGCGCAGGACGACGCGCGTGGCGAGGACGCCCGGCTCGTGGGGGTCGGCGCCGGTGACCCGCTCGTGGAGGCGGCGGGCGGCCAGTGCCCCGAGCTCGCGGACCGGCTGGCGCACGGTGCTCAGGCCGGGGCGCACGTAGCGGGCGGCCATGATGTCGTCCCAGCCGGTGACGGCCAGGTCGCCCGGCACGCGCACGCCGGCGGTGGTCATCCGGTCGATGAAGCCGAGGGCGACCTCGTCGTTCGCGCAGACGACCGCGTCCGCGGGGATGCCGTCCTCGAGCAGGCGCTCGGCGACGGCGGCGCCGTCCTCCTCGCGCAGGCCGGTGCCGAGGGGTTCGGGGACGGCGAGCCCGCGCTCGGTGAGGGCCCCGGCGAAACCGTCGAAGCGCTGTCGGACGTCGGGGGCGATCCCGGGGTCGCCCAGGTAGACCGGGCGGGTACGGCCGTGGTCGTCGATGAGGTGGGCGGTGAGCGCGGCCGAGCTCGTCGTGTTCTCGGCGGCGAGGTGCTCGAAGCCGTCGGTGCCACCGCCGGCCACGACCAGCAGCGGGCGCTGCCGGGTGGCGCGGCGCAGGACCGGCTCGGGCAGCAGCCCGCCGAGCACGGCGACGCCGTCGACCGCCGCGACGAGCCGGGCGAACCGGGCGGCGTCGAGGTCGCGGCCCCGCTCGACGAGGGTGAGGACGACGCTGAGGTCGAGCTCGGCGGCGGCCTCCTCGAAGCCCATGAGCAGCTCGGAGAAGTAGGGGCCCTCGAGCTCGGGGAGGACGAGGCCGAGCGCCTCGTGCTGGCGCACGGCGAGCGAGCGGGCGGCGGCCAGGGGGGTGTAGTCGAGCCGGTCGATGGCCTCGAGCACCTTGGCGCGGGTGCGGGCGGAGACGGCTCCGGTGCCCTGGACGACGCGGGAGACGGTGGCGATGGAGACACCGGCGGCCTCGGCCACCGAGTAGATGGTCGGGCCCGAGGGCTCGCGGGCCGGAGTACGGACCACCATCCACGCCACCTCCTTGTAAGCGCTTCCAACGTCGTTGTGAGCGCTTACATTGCCACGGCGGGCCCGCGCGGTGGGCTTTGGGTGCGCAGAAAGTTGTCGGGCCCGACCCGCGCTCGGGCGTGTCGCGGGGTGCGCTCGCGCGGCCGGGGTCGGGCTGCCTGGCCGGTGCGGTGCTGCCGTGCCGGGGTCCTCCCGCCTCGCCGGGGAGATGCTGCCTGGCCGGGGAGATGCTGCAACGCCGGGGCGCGATGGCACACCGGTGAGGCGCGCAGGCACCGGCGGGGCACGCAGGCACCGGCAGGGCATCCCGACCCGGCGCGGCGAGACGCGCGGGGTTCCCCGCGGGCGCGGGCGCCGCCAGACTGTCCGGCATGGGCACCCCGTACACCGTCTCGCGCACCACCACGGTCGACGCCGCCCCGGAGGCGGTGCGCGCGCTGCTCCGCGACTTCCGGGAATGGCCCCGCTGGTCACCCTGGGAGGACCTCGACCCCGCGATGCGCCGCACGTACACCGGCGCCGACGCCGGGGTCGGCGCCCGCTACGCCTGGGAGGGCAACCGCAAGGCCGGCCGCGGCACGATGGAGGTGGTCGGCGACGCCCCGCACGAGGTCGACGTCGCGCTGTCATTCGAGAAGCCGTTCCCCTCGCGGTCACGGGTCGAGTTCGTCCTCACGCCGCAGGGGTCGGGCACGGGGGTCGAGTGGCGGATGGTCGGCGAGCTGAGCCCGGTGATGCGCCTCTTCTCCGTCGTGAAGTCGATGGACTCGCTCGTCGGGCCGGACATGGAGAAGGGCCTCGCGCGGCTGCGGGCCGCCGCGGAGGCCTCACCGGCCTGACCGGCCCGGTCCCCGACCCCTCGAGGTCGGGCGACACGCAGACCATCGAGCGGGTCGCCGCGCCTGTCACCCGATCTCGGGACGGGTGCGACCGCCGAGGCCGGGCAGCACGGCCCGTCCCAGGGCGGCCGCGAGGAGCGCCTCGCCGGTCACCGCCGGCACCAGCACCGTGGTGAGGGCGGGGTCCGTCCCCGGGAGGAGGCCCGCGACGAGGGCGAGCGCGCCGCACAGCGCCATCGCCGTCGACCCGATGCGGCCCGCGAGCCCGGACTGCCGGAGCGCGACCGCCGCCGCGACGAGGTGGAGGCCGAGCACGCCGAGCGCGTCGGACCAGTGGCCGCGGAAGGCCTCCGCTCCGGCGTCCCCCTGCGCGAGGAGCAGCACCGCCCCGACGGCGACGAGCAGCGCGTACCCGGTCCTGGCCAGCAGCGCGGCCCAGGCGGCGGGCCGCGCGCGGTCCCGGGTGAGCGTCCACAGCGTGCGGGCGAGGACCACCTCGAGGACCGCCACGACGAGGAAGCTCGCGACGACGTCGATGCCCGAGGAGCGCGACCCGAGCCCGTCGAGCTGGGCCACCGCGGGGACCGACAGCGCGAGGCTGCCGAGCCCGGCCGCGAGAGCGAGCCCGGCCGTGCGGACTGCGGGGCGCCGCGTGGCGGCCGCACGGACGCGGGCGCCGGGCGCCGGGGCCCGGAGGTCGTGTCGGGCCGTGGGCACGGGGTGGACCCGGTGGGCGGGCCGGGCGGCGGTCGTCGTCATGAGGTCGAGACTGGCCGCGCAGGTCGGCGCTGTCTGTCGGGGTGAGCCCTGAGCCGACCCCGACCGGTCCCCGGGATGCGCTGCTAGGGTCCGGACGCGTGATGCGCCGCGCCCCCGACGCCCCGTCCGCGCAGGCCTGACGTGGGCCACCACCACCCGCTCCCCGAGGCCGCCGCCCATGGCGCCACCCCCGGCGAGCGGCCCGACCCGGCGCCGACCCCGCTCGTCACGCGCGTCGTGGTCGTGCTGCTCGTGGCGCTCACCGCCGCGGCGACCCTCGTCGGCCTGGTCGCCCTCTGGCCGCGCGGCGAGGTGCCGACCAACCCCGACCTGGACTACGCCGTCGCCGGCGCGACCTTCCCCCAGGGCAGTGTCGTCTCGCTCACCGAGCCCTGCCCGGCGGCCGCCCCGGACTCCACCGACGGCGGGCCGGTCGGGTCCCCGGACTGCGGCCAGCTGGCGGTCCGTCTCGACGACGGGTCGACGCAGACCGTCCGCATCCCGCCGGAGGTGAGCCGCTCGGGCCTGCGCGCCGGCGACACGGTGACCCTCCTGAAACTCCCCGACGACGCGCTCGCCGACGCCGCCGACCAGGGGGCCGTCATCGACGGGGCCTACTCCTTCGCCGGTGTCGACCGCGACCCCCCGCTCCTCGTCCTCGCCGGGGTCTTCGTCGTCCTCGTGCTGCTCGTCGCGCGATGGCGCGGGCTCGCGGCCCTGGTCAGCCTCGGGTTCGGCGGCTACGTGCTCCTCGGCTTCGTCGCTCCCGCGCTGCTGCAGGGTGCGGACCCGGTCGCGGTGGGGCTCACCGCATCCGGGGCCACGATGCTCGTCGTGCTCTACCTGACACACGGCCTCAGCCTGCGCACCTCCACCGCGCTGCTCGGCACCGTCGTCGGTCTCGGCCTCACCGCGGTGGCCGGCGTCTGGGGGTCCGACGCCGCCCGGCTGACCGGTGTCGGGGACGAGAACGGCGGTCTGCTGCAGGCCCTCGGCACGGAGGTGCGCCTGCACGACCTCGTCGCCTGCGGCGTGCTCATCGCGGCCTTCGGCGTCCTCAACGACGTGACCATCAGCCAGACCTCGGCGGTCTGGGAGCTGCGGGCCGCCGACCCCGCCCGCAGCAGGGCGGCGCTGTTCGCGTCGGCGATGCGGATCGGCCGTGACCACCTCGCCTCGACCGTCTACACGATCGTGTTCGCCTACGCCGGAGCGGCGTTGCCGATCCTCCTGCTCATCTCGCTGTCCGGCCAGGGCATCGACAAGCTGTTCCTGTCCGAGGACATCACGGCCGAGGTGGTCCGCACGCTGGCCAGCGCGGTCGGCCTGGTCCTCGCCATCCCCGCGACCACGGCCGTCGCGGTGCTCGTGGCCCCGCCTCCGGCGCGCCCGGCCTGACCGGCGCTGGTGCCTCCCACCGGCCTGTGGTGGGATCGGGGGCAGCAGCGGGACGCCCGTCCCGCCGCCGCCGACCCGAAGGCCCGAGCATGCCCGAGCCCCGACCCGCGACCTACGGCGTCCACTCCGAGGTGGGTCGGCTGCGCAAGGTCCTCGTCTGCCGTCCGGGCCTCGCGCACCGTCGGCTGACCCCGACGAACTCGGGCGACCTGCTCTTCGACGACGTCCTGTGGGTCGAGCAGGCCGAGCGCGACCACGCCGAGTTCGTCGCCGAGCTGACCGCTCGTGGGGTCGAGGTCGTCGAGCTCCACGACGTGCTCGCCGAGACGATGGCCGTGCCCGGCGCCCGCGACTGGCTGCTCGACCGCAAGGTGGTCGCCAACCACGTCGGGCTCGGCCTGGTCGAGGGCACCCGGGCCTTCCTCGAGAGCCTCGCGCCGCAGCGGCTGGCCGAGTTCCTCATCGGCGGGCTGGCCATCCCCGACCTCCCGCGCGAGTTCGGGTCGCCCTTCGCCGTGCTCGCCCGCGAGCAGACCGGCGCGCGCGAGTACCTCCTGCCGCCGCTGCCGAACACGCTCTACACGCGGGACACCACGTGCTGGGTGTACGGGGGCCTCACCTTGAACCCGCTCTACTGGCCGGCGCGCCAGAACGAGACGCTCATCTACAAGGCGGTCTACCGGTTCCACCCGGACTTCGCCGGCTCGCCCATCTGGTGGGGCGACCCCGAGACCGACTGGGGCGAGGCCACGCTCGAGGGCGGCGACGTCATGCCCGTCGGCAACGGCGTGGTCCTCATGGGGATGAGCGAGCGCACCTCGCGCCAGGCGATCACCCAGGTCGCCGCCGCGCTCTTCGCGCAGGGGGCCGCCGAGAAGGTCGTCGTGGCCGGGATGCCCCGGCTGCGCTCGGCGATGCACCTCGACACCGTCTTCACCTTCGCCGACCGCGACGTCGTGACGCTCTACCCGACGATCATGGACGGCGTCCACACCTTCGTGCTGCACCCCTCGGACGCGGCGCCGGGCGTCGAGGTCGAGGACCGCGGCGAGGGGTCGTTCACCAAGGTCACGGCCGAGGCGCTCGGACTCGACGGGCTGCGGGTCATCGAGACCGGGGGCGACGCCTACACCTCCGAGCGCCAGCAGTGGGACAGCGGCAACAACGCGGTCGCCGTCGAGCCCGGGGTGGTCTTCACCTACGACCGGAACACGACGACCAACGCGCTGCTGCGCCGTGCCGGCATCGAGGTCGTCGAGATCCGCGGCGCCGAGCTCGGCCGCGGACGCGGTGGCGGTCACTGCATGACCTGCCCGCTCGTGCGCGACGCCGTCGACTACTGAGGGGGCCGCAGCGATGAGTCCGGACCGCACCTTCCGCCCCTCGGCGGGGCGCACCCTCGGGGTCGAGTGGGAGCTCGGCCTGGTCGACCCCGACACCCTCGACCTCGTCTCGCGCGCCCCCGAGCTCATCGAGTCCCTGGGGTCGAGCGAGGAGGGCGGGCGCCGGGCCGGCGCCGGGCGCTCGCTCGTCACCAAGGAGCTGCTGCGCAACACCGTCGAGATCGTGACGGGGGTGTGCGAGAACGCTGCCGAGGCGGCGACCGACCTCGACGAGGGGCTGGCGCGGGTCCGGCGCGCCGCCGACGACCTAGGGGTCGGCCTCTTCGCCGGCGGCACGCACCCGTTCAGCCGGTGGGAGGACCAGGAGGTCTCGCCCGGCCTGCGCTACGAGACCCTCATCGACCGCACCCAGTGGTGGGGGCGGCAGATGGTGATCTACGGGGTGCACGTGCACGTCGGGGTCACCTCGGCGGCCAAGGTCTGGCCGCTGGTCAACGCCCTGCTCACCTACCACCCGCACCTCACCGCGCTCTCCGCCTCCTCGCCCTTCACCGGCGGCGTCGACACCGGGTACGCGAGCAACCGCACGATGCTCTTCCAGCAGCTGCCGACCGCGGGCCTGCCCTTCCAGTTCGAGACGTGGGCGCAGTACCGGGCCTACCTGCACGACGTGTTCACCACCGGGGTCGTCGACGACGCCAGCGAGCTCCGCTGGGACATCCGCCCCTCGCTGCGGCTCGGCACCATCGAGGTCCGGGCGTGCGACGGGCTGATGACCGTGGCCGAGGTCGCCGCCATCGCGGCCTTCGTGCACTGCCTCCTCGTGCACCTCGAGGAACGGCTCGACGTCGGCCGGCTCCCCGAGCCGCTCCCGCCGTGGCACGTGCAGGAGAACAAGTGGCGCGCAGCGCGGTACGGGCTGGAGGCCATCGTCATCGCCGATGCACGCAGCCGCGAGGTGCCGGTCGTCGAGGACGTGCTCGCCCTCCTCGACCGCCTGGAGCCCGTGGCGGCACGGCTGGGATGCCTCGACGAGCTCGCCGGCATCGAGCGGCTGGCCCTCGGGGGCGCCGGCTACCTGCGGATGCGGGCCGCCGCGGCGGAGGCCGGCGGCGACCTGCGCGAGGCCGCGCGTGCCGCGCTGGTCCCCGTCTGAGCCGGAGCGCAGAACTCCGGTGCGTCGCGCCACGCGGGCTCGTACGGTGACGACGTGCAGTCCCCACCGCTCGACCTGACGCCCGAGGCCGTCCTCGCCGTCGTCCGCGACGGATGGCTGCCGGACGCGCGGTCGGCGGAGTACCTGCCCGTCGGGTTCGGGAGCCACCACTGGCGAGTCAAGGACGGTTCCGGCACACCGTGGTTCGTGTCGGCCGACGACGTCGCGGCGGCCGGCGCGCAGGAGCGCCTCGCCGGGGCGTTCGGGGCCGCGGTCGCCGCCGTGGCGCTCGGGGTGCCGGGCGTGCACGCGCCGGTCCCCTCGCGCGACGGCGACGTCGTGGTCCGCACCGGTCGGTGGGGTGTGTCGGTGCAGCCCTGGCTGGACGGCAGTGCCGGACGGTTCGGGGACCGGTGGTCGGACGACGACGCGGTGGCCCTGGTGCGGCGGCTGGCGGCGTTGCACGCCGTCGACGCGCAGGGAGTTCCGCTCGAGGACAACGAGATCCCGGGGCGGCTCGACCTCGAGGCCGTCCTGGCCGGGGTGCGCGCCGGCCGGCCGCCCGAGGGCGGGCCGCCGGCGGACCGGGTGGGTGGGTTGCTGGCGGGCTCGCTCGCCCGCCTGCGCACGGCGCTCGAGGACGCCGACGGACGGCCGGCGCCGGACGCGTCGCGGCTCGTCGTCACCCACGGGGAGCCGCATCCCGGCAACGTCGTGCGGACGGCCGACGGCCCGGTCCTCGTCGACTGGGACACCGCGCGGCGCGCGGAGCCCGAGCGGGACCTGTGGCTCGTCGCGGCCCGCACGGACGTCGACGTCGCGGCGCTGTACGAGCAGCTCACCGGCCGGCGCGTCGACCGCGAGCGGTTCGCGGACCGGGCCCGGCACTGGCTGCTGCTCGACGTCGTGTCCTTCGTCCCCGACCTCCTCGCGGCGGAGGAGGACAGCGCGGACACGGCGTGGCAGCTTGCCGCCCTCGGGGAGACCCTCGAGGCGCTCTGACTCAGGCGTTCGCGGCGGCCTCGACGGCGTCGAGCTCGGCGGCCACGGGGGTCTCGCCGCCGTTGAACTCGATGACGGCGCCCGCCGTACCCGGCCGCTCGAGGACGTCGGCGACGACGAGGGCGACGTCGGCGCGGGGCACCGAGCCCTTGCCGGCGCCGGTGCGCGAGGTCTCGACCGCCCCTGTGCCGGGGTCGTCGGTGAGTGCGCTCGGACGGACGAGCGTCCAGTGCAGGGCGGACTCCTGCAGGTGCGCATCGGCCGCGGTCTTGGCGTCGGCGTAGGCGAAGAACGGGTCGTCCTGCGGCACACCGTGGTTCGGGCCGGCCCCGTAGTACGACACCATCACGTACCGCTGCACGCCGGCCTGGGCGGCGGCGTCCATCGAGCGGATGGCGGCGTCCCGGTCGACGGCGTAGGTGCGCTCGGGGCTGCCGCCGCCGGCGCCGGCGGACCAGACGACGGCGTCGTGGCCGTCGAGCAGGTCGGCGAGCTCCTCGGTCGAGAGCGACTGGACGTCGGCGACGAGCGCCGTGGCGCCGTCGGCCTCGACGTCGGCCGAGTGCTCGGGGTTGCGGATGACCGCGGTGACCTCGTGGGAGCGCTGGGCGAGCAGGGGCGTGAGGTGACGGGCCACCTTGCCGTGGCCGCCGATCAGGAGGATTCGCATGTCCGGGCCAACACCGCCGCCGGGACCGCTGTTCCGCGGCTACCCGGAGTCGAGTGCGGAGGTGGTCGCGGGGGCAGCCTGTTCCGCACTCAACCCCGGATGGGTCCGCGCCTGCCTGGAGTCGAGTGCGGAGGTGGTCGCAGGGGCAGCCCTTTCCGCACTCGACCCCGGGAAGGGGTGGGGTCAGGGGAGGGCGGCGACCGCGGCCACGACGGCCGCCGCCAGCCCGGCGAGCGCCGCCCCGGCGCGCACCCTGTCGGCGACCAGGAGGCGGCGGAGCAGGGCGGGGGCCGGGCCCTCCCGTCCCAGCGCGCCGTGGGTGGGCGCGGCCACGAGGGCGGTCGTCCCGAGGGCGAGCGCCTGGGCGGCCAGGGCGACCACCACGGCCGGCCCCAGCGGCGCGGCGACCAGCACCCATCCACCGGCGAGCAGGACCGCGAGGTAGACCGCCCCGACGAGGGGCACGATCCGGCGGGAGTGCGCGTCGTGCGCGGCCGCGAAGGAGCCGGCCGGCTGCGCGGCCAGCACCGGGTAGACCAGCGTCGTGACCGTCACCTGGAAGCCGGCGTGCAGCGCGGACGCGATGGCCAGGGCGGCGAGCGGGGTCATCGGGCGAGGGCGCGCGCACCCGGTCGACGTCCGAGGGAGCGGGGCATCCCGAACGCCGTGGCCGTGCCGGCCGAGTGGAGCACGCTGTCCGGCGCCCGGTCGGCCAGGGACGGGAAGCCGGCGGCGGCCAGCAGCTCGTCGTCGAGGTCGAGCAGCGTCGCGCGCCGCAGCGGCCACGGCTCGTGCTCGTTGGCCACCCACCGCGTCCGGCCGAGCATCCGGGTGTGCAGGCCGTATCTGGCGGTGAGGAAGTGCTCCAGCGGTCCGGGCTCGGCCACTGCCTCGCCCACCTCGACGACCATCCGGCTGCGGGCGCCGCGGGGCGCGGGCCAGCGGCGCACCGAGCCGTACTCGAGCCGGTCCCCGTCGTGGGCGCAACGCATCCGGGCCCAGGTGTAGGGCGTGCCGAACACCGCGCGGGCCGCGAGCGAGACGAGGAGGCGCGAGGCCTCGAGGGAGCCGAAGACCACGCCGCGCCGGCCCTGGTCGTCGACGGAGTAGAAGCGCACGTTGGTCTCGAGGAAGGTCCCGAGCCACGGGACCGCCGGCCCGGCACCGAACCCCGCGCCGACCATCCGGAACGGGATGAGGCCGACGTACGTGGCGCCGCCGATCGTGTCCGGACGGGTGCCGGCCGGCAGCAGCGGGGCGACGAGCTCGGGCTCGACCGCCCAGTGCACGAACGTGATGTCGAGCCACTGCTGGCGCATCGAGCGGGGACCGGCGAGCGGCGGGGCCACCGGGTCGGGGGCGTCGTGCGGGGTCACCGGGAGGGGGGTGGGCGGCTCGGTCACCCTCCGAGTCTCCGGACGGGTGGGCCCGCCGCGCGCTCGAGGTGACCCCTCTCACCCGGGGCTGTCGAAGCTCGGGGTCAGCGGCCGGCGGGTCGGCGGCGGCGCAGCTCGCGCACGATGCCGGCCTGGCGCCGAGCCACCCGGCCGCGCTCGACGGCCGAGCCGGCGGCCAAGCCCTCGCGCAGGGCGTCCTCGGTGCCCGCCAGCTCGGCGATGAGCTCGCGGACCGATCGCCCGGAGGGGGTGGGGAGGGTCGGTGCCGTGGTCATGGGCACCACCCTGTCCCGCGGTCCTCCGAGGTCGGTCGGAGGACCCTGTGGGGTTCCTGTCAGCCGGTGGCGCCGGTGGCTCCGGCCGCCTCGGCGGCCTCGGCCGCGCCGCTCACCTGGTTCGGGCGCCGGGACGCTGCCTCGCGGGCCTTGCCGGCGCGGTAGTCGGCCAGGCGCTGCTCGGCGCGGTCGCCGAACAGGATGCGCGCCACCTCGACCAGCCCCTCGGAGGACTCGATGTCCTCGTCGCGGACCACGAGGTCGATCTTGCTGCGCCGGCGCATGAAGTCGTCGAGGGTCACGACCATCTCGTGCTCGGCGGCGGTGTACAGCTCGGCGCGCAGGTAGTCGGCGGAGCCCATCACGTCCTCGCCCATCGACGGGTCGGCGCGGATCGCCTCGAGCAGGTCGAAGGCGCGCCGGCCGTAGCGTCGCCACAGGCGGTCGGTGAGCGGCTCGACGTCGGGCTTGTCGCGCAGGGCGTCGAGGCGCATGAGCCGCGCCTGCCGGTAGAACTCGGAGCGGGTCTGGGCGGCCGGCTCGCCGTACCAGTTGGCGAGGTCCTTCTCGAGCGGGATGCCGAGCGCCTCGACCTCGGCCGCGACCTCCTCGCCGACGTTGAGGCAGTCGGTGAGCTTGCCGCCGAGCACGGTGACGACGGCCCGCTGGTCGTCGCGCTCGATCTCGTGCTTGCGCGACAGCGAGGTCCAGTCGGCCTCGGCGTGGTCGTCCGCCCCGCGCCGCACGACGAGCGGGCGCACACCGCACCGCTCGGCGATGACGTCGTCGGCGGTCAGCGGCTGCGGCAGGTCGAGGCGGGCGTTGATCTGGTCGAGGAGGAACTGGCGGTCCTCGTCGGTGACCTCGGTGTACGGCGAGTCCACGCGGGTGTCGGTGGTGCCGATGACCGAGCGCCGGCCCATCGGGATGACGTAGAAGAGGCGCTGGGTGTCGTCGAAGAAGGCCAGGACGCGGTCGTGGTGGACGGTGGTGAGGCGGGGCACGACGAGGTGGATGCCCTTGGAGCAGACGATCCGGTGGTCCGTGCGCAGGTCCCAGGAGGTGTTGAGGTCGTCGACGAACGGGCCGGCGGCGTTGACCACCACGCGCGCCGCCGTGGTGACCTCCTCGCCGGAGTCGGTGTCGCGGAGGCGGCAGACCCACCGGTCGCCGATGCGCTGGGCGGAGACGAGCTCGACGTAGTTGGCGACCGCCGCCCCGGCCTCGAGGGCGGAGCGGACGAAGGAGAAGACGAAGCGGGCGTCGTTGTCGACGAGGTAGGCGTCGCGGTACTCGATGCCGCCGCGGACGTCACTGACGTCGATGGCGGGCTCCTGCTCCTTGACGCCCTCCTGCCCGTAGAGGTGCGGGCGCTCGGTGCCGAACAGGCCGATGCCCCAGTAGGCGGTCGCGCCGAGGCCGGCGAACCACGGGGCGTACGGGGCGGAACGGCTCAGCGCGGCGAGGAAGCCGATCTCGCGGATGTTGTCGGGGTAGGCCTTCATCAGCCGGTTGCGGCTGCGGCACAGGCCGAAGACGAGGGGCAGCTCGTAGTTCTCGAGGTACTTGAAGCCGCCCCAGACGAGGTTGGAGGACTCCTGGCTGGTGAAGCCGCCGAAGTCCCCGCGGTCGATGAGGGCGACCGAGGCGCCCCGGCCGGCGAGGGCCGCCGCGGACACGGCGCCGTTGATGCCGGCGCCCACGACGAGGACGTCGAACAGGCCGCCGTCGATCCGCTCGATGTTCGCCGACCGCAGGCTCATGCCCCCCAGCGTAGGCGGAGCGCGGGTCGGCGGGGTCGGGCGGTCCACACCCTCGACCGGGCACCGCGATGAGTTCGGGCGCCCGCACCGGTCAGACTGCTCGACACACCACCGACCCCAGGAGCCGTGACCCGATGTCGTTCCAGGCCTACCTCGACACCATCGAGAAGAAGACCGGCAAGATCCCCCAGGAGCTCGTCGACGAGGCGCACGCCCGCGGCTACGGCGCCGACACCAAGGCCGGCGAGATCGTCGCGTGGCTCGCCGACGAGTACGGGCTCGGCAAGGGCCACGCGATGGCGCTCGTGCACGTCGTGAAGAACGGGCCGGGGATCAGTGACAAGCACGTCGGCACGACCGGGACCCACCGCGACGAGTCGAACGTCCTGCGCCTCGACGGCCTCGCCAACCGCTGAGGGGTCCCGTGCGCACCCTCGCCGTGACCCAGAACATCACCCTCGACGGCCGCATCGACATGCTCGGCGACTGGTTCGACTCCCAGGCCGACGACCCGGCGCTGCGGTCCGAGAGCGCCCGACAGATGGCGGCCGCCGACTCCCTGCTCGTCGGCCGCGGGACGTTCGAGTCCTTCCGCGGCCACTGGCATGACCTCGAGGGCGACACGACCGGGGTCAGCGCGTACCTGGACCGGGTCGACAAGTACGTCGTCTCGTCGACACTCGACGACCCCGGCTGGGCCGGCACCACCGTGCTGGGCGGGGACTGGCTGGACCGCGTCGCCGCGCTCCGCGATGAGGAGGGCGGCGACATCGTGTGCACGGGGTCGGTGACCCTCGTGCACGCGCTGTTCGAGGCCGACCTCGTCGACGAGGTGCGGCTCTTCCAGTACCCCGTCGTCCAGGGGGAGGGGCGCGGCCTCTTCCCGGACGGATGGTCCACGCGGGCCCTCGAGCTCGCCGAGACGCAGGTGTACGGCACCGGCGGCGGCTACCAGCGGTGGGTCGTCACCCGCTGACCGGCGTCAGCCCCCAGCGGTCTGCCCCAGCTCCTCGCGCCACGAGTGCACCGGCTCGTAGCCGAGCATCCGCCGCGCCTTGTCGATGCAGAAGAACGTCTCGTCCTCGCCCATCTCGCGGCGGACCTCGACCCCGTCGTAGAACTGCTGGATGAGCTCGGAGGTGCTCGCCCGCACCGAGTGGCCCGCGTTGGCGATGTTGAACACCTCGAAGCCGAGGTCGTCGGTGGCCAGGCAGCGGTCGATGGCCTGGGCCAGGTCGCGGACGTCGATGTAGGCGAAGATGTTCCGCCGCCGCTGCGCCGGGTCGTCGACGAAGCCGGGGAACTTCTCGGCGTACTCGTGCGGCTCGATGACGTTGTTGATGCGCAGCCCGTAGACATCGGCCCCGGTGCGCCGCTGCACCGAGCGGGCAGTGGTCTCGTTGACGACCTTCGAGGTCGCGTAGGCATCCTCGGGCACAGTCGGGTGCTCCTCGTCGACGGGCAGGTAGTCGGGCCGCCGCTCGCCGCGGGCGAAGCAGATGCCGTACGTCGTCTCGGACGAGGCGAAGACGACCTTGCGGATGCCGAGCACCGCCGCCGCCTCGAGCACGTTCCACGTGGAGACGACGTTGTTGGCGTAGGTCTCGTTGTCCGGGCGGAGCAGGATGGCCGGCACCGCGGCGAGGTGCACGATCGCGTCGTAGGCCTGCTCCCGGGGCTCGTCGAGCTCGTCGAAGGAGGCGGGCATCCGGAGTGCGGAGAGGACCTGCCCGAGGTCGGTCAGCTCGACGTCGAGGTCGGTGACGCCGGCCAGGCCCAGGGGCGCCCGGTCGGCGTTGGTGACCGTGTGGCCCTGCTCGAGGAGGTAGGGGACGACGTGCCGGCCGGCCTTGCCGCTGCCGCCGGTGAGGAAGATGCGCATGGCCGCATCCTCACACCACGGCGGGGGCGCGCAGGGTGCGAGGCACGCCTCAGAACGAGAAGCGCACCCCGGTGAGCTCCTCCGAGCGGTCGAACAGCAGCCCGGCGAGGGTCTCGTCGCGCGCCCACTGCGAGCGCCGGGCCTCACCGACCGGGCCGCGCGTCTCGCCGATGCCGGTCGGCCCGGAGTACGTGCCGGGCCGGGCCGCCGTCGCTGCGAACACCGTTCCCTCGGCGCCCTTCTCGGGCCCGGGGAAGAGGAGCTTGACCCCGAGGCCGGCGACCGCGCCGATGACCGGCATGCCGCCCATGCCGTCCTTGCTCGTCACGAGGTTGGTGGCCGAGACGCCCGGGTGGGCCGCGGTCGACGTCAGCGACGACCCGGCGGCGGCGGCGCGGCGCTGGAGCTCGTCGGCGAAGAGGAGGTTGGCGAGCTTGGACTGCCCGTAGGCCTTCTGGGTGTCCCAGCCGTCGCGCGGGTTGCCCTCGCACACGGAGCCGTCGCCACGGTGGTGGGCGATGGACGACACCGTCGTGACGCGGGCCGCCGGCGCCTCCAGCAGGTGGGGGAGCAGGCGCCCGGTGAGCGCGAAGTGGCCGAGGTGGTTGGTGCCGAACTGCAGCTCGAAGCCGTCCTCGGTCTCGCGGTAGCGGGGCGGGGTCATCACGCCGGCGTTGTTGACGAGCAGGTCGAGCGGACCGTCGAAGCGGTCGGCGAACGCCGCCACCGACGCCTGCGAGGCGAGGTCGAGCTCCTCGACGGACACCGCTCCCGCGGCACCGGTGCGGCGGATGCGCTGGGCGGCCTCCTCGCCGGCCGTGGTGTTGCGCACGGCCAGCACGACGTCGGCGCCATGGCGGGCGAGCTCGCGGGCCTCGACCAGGCCGATGCCGGAGTTGGCGCCCGTGACCACGGCCCGCTTCCCGGTGAGGTCGGGCATCTCGGCGTACGTCCAGCGGCTCATCGGGGTGCCTCTCGTGGCGCGGTCGGGGTGGTGGCGGTGTCGCCACCCTCTCGTCGGACCGAACGAGCGAGGTGCCGGCACCATTCCGCCCGTACGTCCGGCTCGGTGTGCGCGGTGGCGACGCGCGGCTCGTCAGCGGCGGGTGAGCGCGACGACCGGGATGACCCGGCTCGTCTTCTCCTCGTAGCCGCGGAAACCGTCCGACATCTGCTTGAACCGCTCCCACACGGCGTCGCGCTCCGCGCCCTCGAGCACCGTCGCGCGCACCTCGACCGTGCCGTCGTCGGGCGTCTCGATGCGCACGTCCGGGTGGGCCCGCAGGTTGTGGAACCAGTCGGGGTTGTCCGGCGCACCGCCCTTGGAGGCGGCCAGGTACCAGCGGTCGTCGCTGTCGCGGACGGCCGCGAGCGGGGACACGCGCTCGGTGCCGGAGCGGGCTCCTGTGTGGTGCAGCAGGACCAGGCCGCGGCCGAACCCCATGGTCTGCACCGTGCCGTCGTTCGCGCGGAACTCGTCGATGATCTGCTGGTTCCAGTCGGACATGCGCTGGCCTCTCCGTCGGTCGGGACGTCGGGTGAACACCACCGGGGCGGGGGGTGTTCCACGGTCGAGCGGGCTGGGTTCGGAGGGTGTCCTTAGTGGTGGCAAAAACGTTGTGCCGCAGCCAATTCAGTCCGTATCGGGTCTTGCCGTAGAACGTGTGTTCGGGTAGGATCGGGGGTACGAGGGGAGGGGGGCCGATGGCCGCCACGAGCGTTCTGATGGATGCCGCGCGAGCGGCTCGCGAGCTCCTGGTCGAGGCCCTCGATGCCGGTCCGGTCGTCGGGTCGCAGAGCCTGTGTGCCGAGCTGCTGGGTGAGCTGCAGGCGCTGGTCGATGTCGCCTCGGCGGCGCAGGACGAGGCGATCGTGGCGTTGGCCGCGGTGGAGACCGAGTGGTGCGAGGACGGGACGGTCGTGGAGGTGCGGCGCGCGCCTGGTCACGTGGCGCTGGATGCTCCGGCGCTGGTCTCGGGGGTGCTGAAGGTATCCGCGGTGCACGCCGAGCGGCGGGTGCGGGATGCGGTGCGCCGCGCTGCCGACGGACCCAACGGGTCGGCGTCGTGCACCGGGCTGGGCGGGCTGTACGCCGCGATGCGGGCTGGGCGGTTGGACGGGTACCGGGCACAGGTCGTGGCCTACGAGCTCGAAGAGGTCCTCGCCCCGCTCGCCGAGACCGTGGTCGCCTCGCTGCAGGAGTGGTTCGACGTCGAGGACAGCAGCCACCTGCGGCGGCGGACCCGGCGGCTGCTGGCGAGGATCTCTCCGGACCTGCTGCGCCAGCGGGCGGTCCGCGCCCGTGAGGCCTCCGGGTTGCGGCGGTGGGTCGACGAGCCGGGTGTCGACACGTGGCTCGGCACCTTCCCCTCCGAGGAGGCGTGCACCGCGTGGGCCGCGATCGACGCCCTGGCCCAGCAGTACCTCGCCGACGGGGTGTGCCCGCGCATCGACCGGGCCCGCGCGAAGGCGCTGACCGACCTCGTGACGAGCAACGCGACCATCGACGTCCAGGTCGTGCTCACCACCCCGGTCGAGGGCGGAAGCGTGCCCGCATCCGCCGCAGGCGCCGGGATCAACGGGTTCGCGGTCACTGCCGCGGACCCGTCCGAGAACGCGGCTGCCGGGGTCGCCGGCCGGGCGGCCACCGACCTCGTCCAGGTCGACACGGGCCGCGCCGGTGAGCCGCTGCTCGTCGAGCGCGGCTGGCTCGAGCGCGCTGTGGCCGCCACGGCCGTCACCGGACGGGACCGTCTCGGCCGGCCGCGGATCCTGCCCTGCGACACCGGCACCGGCGCCCCGCTCGACCCCGACGGCGAGCTGAGCACCAGCGCCTACCGACCCAGCCCGCGGCTCGCCGCGTTCGTCCGGGCCCGGGACCGGCACTGCCGCTTCCCCGGCTGCACCACCGCCGCCCGCTACTGCGACCTCGACCACGTCCGACCCCACCCGGCCGGACCCACCAGTGCTGCGAACCTGGTCTGCCTCTGCCGGCGCCACCACCGCATCAAGCAACGCCCCGGCTGGCGCGCCGTGCTCCACCCCGACGCGTCGATGACCTGGACCGACCCCACCGGACGCACCCGCACCACCCATCCACCCGACCAGCTCCACCCGGTCGTCCTCCCCGACGCCGGGACCGACCCACCCCCGCCGGAACCCGGCAACCCCTCCTTGGCGCTGCCCGACGGCCCCCACTCCGCCCTCGAGCACCACCTCGAACACGCCGACCCCGCCACGAGCTGGACCTGCCGCGTCCACGTCAGCCGACCCCGCGTGCCGATGACCCTCGACACCCTCCCGACCCACCGCCGTCGACCACGGCTGCCGCAGCAGGACGACCGGCCGCCGTTCTGAGCCGCCTCAGACGGCGGGCTGCCAGCCCTCGCGCCCGGCCTCCGCGTCACTGCGCAGGATGCAGAACTCGTTGCCCTCGGGGTCGGCGAGGATCACCCAGCCCGTGCCCGGCCCGTACTGCCCCCGGTGGTCGGTCACCTCGACGGCGCCGTGCGCGAGGAGGCGGGCCAGCTCGTCGTCGCGGGTCCCCTGGGTCGGGACGAGGTCGAGGTGGATGCGGTTCTTGCCGACCTTGGTCTCCGGCACCTCGATGAAGAGGAGGTGGTGCGAGCCGTCGCGGGCGAGGATCGCGCACTCGTCGTGGCCCGGCTCGTTCGGGTCGCCGGCCACGTCGACGTAGTCGAGCACCCCCTTCCACCACTCGGAGAGCTCGTAGGCGTTGCGGCAGTCGACGGTCGTGTGCGAGACGCGGGAGGTCATCCGGCCACCCTGTCAGCCCCGCCCGGCCCCGGCCACCCGTTTCCACGCCACCCCGCGTGCCGTCAGACGTGGATGGCGGCGGCGATCCCGTCGGAGAAGACCTCGGGCCGCTCCGGCAGCGAGCGCGACAGGCCGGCCGCGCGCCGCGCCGCGGTCCACGCCACGGCGCACGCGTCGAGCACGTCGTCGGCCCCGTAGCCGCGACCCTCGAGCACCGACGGCCGGGCGATGCCCACCGCGGCGAGGGCGTCGAGCCGTGCGGCCCGACCCTCGTCGGTCTTCTTGCCCGGCGTCAGCGGTGCGCCGGCCATCGTCGCGAAGGAGACCTCGGGGTGGACCTCGAGCACCTCGACGGTGGGGCGGGCGCGGACCCACGCGTCGACCTCGAGGATCTTCTCGCGCAGGGCGAAGGCCTGGGCGCCGACGCCCTGCCCGCTGAGCGAGCGGTTCACGGCGTCGGCCGCGGCGCGGTCCGCAGCGCCGTAGGCCGCCCGCGTCAGGGTCGTGAAGACGGACGACGCCTTTCCCGGCAGCGCACGCCGCGCCAGGGCATCGGCCTGACGGGTCGTGCTGTCGGGCAACCCGATCGGGATGTCGATGCCCACCACCCTCACGTCGGCGGACTCTCGCACAGCCTCAACGAGCTCACCGATGGTCGCGGCCACGACGATGCGGGGGCGCGGGGCGCCTGGCTCCAGCAGGGCGCCCACCCAGCCGGCCCGGCAGCCGTCGACGCCGAGCACCGGCACCGACACCTCGACCGGCGGTGGCGCTGTGCCCTCGGCGTCCGGGGTGCGCTCGTCGACGAGGCCGGCCACCGCGTCGAGGACGAGGTCCAGGGTCACCTCGAACTCGGCCCCGAAGGACCATCCCGGGCGCAGGGCGTGGTCTCGGGCGAACTCGGTGAAGTGCGGGTACGCCGCCGCCGTCGCCTCGTCGACGAGGTCGGCCTCGATGACGGCGAGCTCGTCCTGGTCGTCGAACGGGAGGGCGAGCTCCTGGAGCAGGAAGCCGTAGAGGTGCGCGTCGACGAGGGCGAAGAGGTGGCCGGTCGCGGCGAGGGAGAAGCCCGCCGTCCGCGCGCAGCCGAGGACCGCGTCGTGGTGGGCGACGGCCTCGGGACCCGGGGAGCGGCGCGAGTCCATCAGGCCGACCGCCCAGCGGTGGCGCAGCAGCGCCTCACGCGCCGTGACCGACCGGCGGCGCAGCTCCGCACGCCACGGCGCGCCCACGACGGGCGAGTGGAACTCCGCGAAGACGGCGTCGACCATCGCGTCGAGCAGGGCGTCCTTGTGCGGGACGTGGTGGTAGAGCGACATCGCCTCCACGCCGAGCCGCTTGGCCAGGGACCGCATCGAGAGCGCCGCCAGGCCGGACCCGTCGGCGAGGGCGACCGCCTCGGCGACGATCCGCTCGCGGGTGAGCGACGGGCGGGACGGGCGTCCGGTGGGCACGGGTCGGGCTCCTCGAGGGTGGGGGACTTGCGCGATCTTACGGCGTAAGGCTACCGTTCGGCGCAGCAGAACAGACTTACGGTGTAAGGGAGACAGTGGTGCGAGCGGTCGTGCAGGACGAGTACGGCGGGCCGGAGCGGCTGCGCCTCACGGAGGTGCCCGACCCGGTCGCGGGGTCCGGCGAGGTGCTCGTGCGGGTCGGCGCGGCCGGCATCGACCGCGGGACCGTGCACGTGATGACCGGCACCCCGCGGGCGGCACGGCTCGCCCTGGGCGTGCGGCGGCCGCGTGCCGCCTACCGCACTCCCGGACGGGACGTCGCCGGCACGGTCGTCGCGCTCGGTCCCGACGTCACCGGCTGGGTGGTGGGGGACCGGGTGTACGGCACCGCCGACGGGTCGTGCGCCGAGCTGGCGGTCATCCCGCTGAAGCGCCTCGCGCGGCGGCCCGAGGGCCTCGGCGTCGAGGCGGCCGCCGCCGTCCCGGTCTCCGCCCTCACCGCCCACCAGGCGCTGCGCGGAGCCGGCGTCGGGCCCGGGCAGCGGGTACTCGTCGTCGGGGCCTCCGGCGGGGTCGGCTCGTTCGCGGTCCAGCTGGCCGTGGCCGCCGGCGCGACGGTGACCGGCGTGAGCAGCGCCGCCAAGGCGGACCTCGTCCGCGCGCTGGGCGCCGCCCACGTCGTCGAGCACGAGCACGCCGACATCGATGCAGAGGGCGTGCGGTACGACGTCGTGCTCGACATCGGCGGACACCGGCCGGTGCGCCGCCTCCGACGCGTCCTGGCCCCACGCGGCACCCTCGTCGTCGTCGGCAGCGAGACCGAGGGCCGCTGGCTCGGCGGGCTGCAGCGCTCGATGGGCGCCGCGCTGCTCTCGCCGTTCGTCCGCCAGCGCCTCGTGATGCACGTCGCCAAGGAGCGCGGTGCCGACCTGGACCAGCTGCGGCCGCTGCTGGAGTCCGGCGCCGTCCGCCCGCACGTCGAGCGGACCTGGCCCCTGGCGGAGGCGGCGGCCGCCATCGCCCACGTCGCAGGCGGGCGGGCCCGGGGAAAGGTCGTCGTGTCGGTCGACCCGGACGCCTGACGGCCCGGCCCCGGGCGGGCGACCCCCTCCGGGGCCGTCGTCCGCCCGGGACCGGGCCGGGTCGGTGCGGGTCCGCTCAGCGAGCGGCGGGCTCGGCGACCGGATCGGCGCCGGCCGCGTCGTGGGCCGAGTCGTCCGGTCCGTCGTCGATCATCCTCGCCTCGTCGAACGGCCGTCGACCCGCGAGCACCTCGTCCATCTGCTCCCGGTCGATCGCGTTCACCCAGGTGCCGATGAGGACCGTGGCGATCGAGTTGCCGGCGAAGTTGGTCAGCGCGCGCGCCTCGCTCATCAGTCGGTCGATGCCGACGATGAAGCCGACGCCGTCGACGAGGTCGGGGCGGTGGGACTGCAGGCCACCGGCCAGTGTGGCCAGGCCCGCACCGGTGACGCCCGCGGCGCCCTTGCTCGCGATGATCATGAAGACGAGCAGGCCGATCTGCTGGCCGATGCTGAACGGCTTGTCGAGCGCCTCGGCGATGAACAGCGAGGCCATCGTCAGGTAGATCGCGGTGCCGTCGAGGTTGAAGGAGTACCCGGTCGGCACGGTGATGCCGACGACCGGGCGGGAGACCCCGAGGTGCTCCATCTTGGCGATGAGCCGCGGCAGGGCCGACTCGGACGAGGACGTCGAGAGGATGAGGAGGAACTCGCGGCCGAGGTACTTCAGCAGCGACCAGACGTTGACGCCGGCGACGACCTTGAGGATGGCGCCGAGGACGCCGAAGACGAAGATCGCGCAGGTGGCGTAGAAGGCGACCATGATCAGGCCGAGGCTCTTGAGGGCGTCGAGGCCGGTGGCACCGACGACGGCGGCCATCGCCCCGAACGCGCCGACGGGCGCGACCCACATGATCATCGCCATGAGCCGGAAGACGAGCTTCTCGAGGTGCTTGATGCCCTTGAGGATCGGCTCGCCCGCACCGCCCATCTTCTGGAGCGCGAAGCCGACGAGCACGGCGACGAGCAAGGTCTGCAGCACCGAGCCGGAGGTCAGCGCCGAGACGAGGGTGTCGGGGATGAGGCCGAGGAGGAACTCCGTCGTGGTCTCCGCCTCCGCGGCGACCTGCGACTGGCCCGACTTCGCGAGCTCGTCGGTGAGGTTGAGGCCGGCGCCCGGCTGGACGATGTTGCCGACGACCAGGCCGATGGCCAGGGCCACGGTCGACATCGCGAGGAAGTAGCCGAGGGCGAGCCCGCCGACCTTGCCGACCTGGGCGGCCTTCCGGACCGAGCCGATGCCGAGGACGATCGTCACGAAGATGATCGGGCTGATCATCATCTTGATGAGGTTGACGAAGAACGTCCCGAGGGGCTTGAGCTCGACCCCGAAGTCGGGGAAGAGGAAGCCCACGGCGATGCCGAGGAGCATCGCGACGATGACCGCGATGTAGAGGAAGTGCGTGCGGTCCCGGCGGGGGGCCGCCGGTTCCGTCCCACCCTGGGTGGGCTCGCTGGGCGCGGCTGCGGTCATGCGTGACTCCTTTGTCCCGGGGCGCAGGGTGCTGCGCTCCCCCGACAGGGTGGCCGCCCGCGCCGTTATCGTCACCGTTGTGTACGCAGTGTTCACGCGGGTGACCGGATCCGCGCGGTGAGCGTCGGCCCCGCGTCCCCGGTCGCGGCCGCCGGCCCCGACGACGAGGGAGCCCGTCGCGGGATGAGCGTCGCCGGGCAGACCACGCTGCTCGTCGTCGCGCTCGTCTTCGGCGTCATCGCGGCGGGCCTCGGCGCCGCGTACGTGCAGGCCCGGCGGGCGGTGACCGACGAGTCGAGCGCGCGCGTGCTCGCCGTCGCCCAGTCGGTCGCCGCCGAGCCCGACGTCGTCGCGGCGGTCGCGGCGGGCGACCCCGACGGCGTCCTGCAGCCCCTCGCGGAGGGCGTGCGGCGCAACACCCGGACCGACTTCGTCGTCGTGATGAGCCGCGAGGGCATCCGCTACAGCCACCCCAACCCCGACCAGGTCGGCAAGCCGTTCGTCGGGCACGTCGAGGCCGCGCGGGCCGGCGGCGAGGTCCTCGAGGACTACACCGGCACCCTCGGCCCGAGCCGTCGCGCGGTCGTCCCGGTGCGCGATGGCGGCGCGGTGGTCGGGATGGTGGCCGTCGGCATCGGCAAGGAGGCGGTCAACGCCCGGCTCGCCGACGAGCTGCCTCCGCTGCTCGTGGCCGGCGCGGTCGCCGGCCTGCTCGCCGCGGTCGGGACCACCCTCATCGCCCGCCGGGTGCGCCGCCAGACCCGGGGGCTGCGGGCCGCCGAGCTCCAGGCGATGCACGACCACCACGACGCCGTCCTGCACTCGGTGACCGAGGGGCTGGTCCTCGTCGACCCCGAGGGGCGGGTGCGGCTGGCCAACGACGAGGCCCGCCGGCTGCTCGGGCTCGCCGACGACCCGACCGGTCGCGAGGTCGCCGAGCTCGGCCTGGCCGGGCCGCTCGTCGCGGCGATGACCGACGCCGATGTCCGCGAGGACGACCTGCACGTGACCGGCCAGCGGGTGCTCGTCCTCAACAAGGCCCGGGCGCAGCGCGACGGCGAGGACCTCGGTGCGGTCGTCACCGTCCGCGACCGGACCGACCTCGAGGACCTCACCGGCGAGCTCGGCGCGGCCCGGGGGCTGGCCGAGGCGCTGCGCTCGCAGGCCCACGAGTCCGGGAACCGGCTGCACACGATGGTCTCGCTCATCGAGCTGGGACACCCCGACCGGGCCGTCGCGTTCGCGACCGAGGAGCTCGAGCGGGCGCAGCGCCTCACCGACGTCGTCGTCACGGGGGTGGACGACCCCACCGTGTCGGCGCTCCTGCTCGGCAAGGCCGCCGAGGCGCACGAGCGCGGTGTCGACCTCGTCGTCGACCCCGGGCTGCGCTGGCCGGCCGGCGTCGGCACGGCGCGCGACGTCGTGACGGTCGTCGGCAACCTGGTCGACAACGCCGTCGACGCGGTGGCGGGCACGCCCGGGGACCGTCGTGTCGAGCTGACCTCCCGCGACCTCGGCGACCGGGTCCAGCTCGTCGTCGCCGACACCGGCCCGGGCATCCCGCCCGAGCTGCGCGAGCGGGTGCTCGAGCGCGGCTTCTCGACGAAGTCCGGTGGGACGCAGGGCGGGCGGGGCATCGGGCTGGCGCTGGTACACGCCACGGTCGAGCGGCTCGGGGGGTCGCTCACCGTCGACGAGCCGCCGGGTGCGACGGTCACCGTCACCCTGCCGGTGCACGGCGGTGGCGCGTGAGCGGCGAGCGACCCGACATCCGGGTCCTCGTCGTCGAGGACGAGCCGGTCGCCGCCGAGGCGCACGCGACCTACGTGGGACGGGTGGACGGCTTCGTCGTGTCGGGGGTCGTGCACACCGCCCGGGACGCGTTGCAGCACCTCGGGGCCGAGCCGGTGGACCTGGTCCTGCTCGACATGGGGCTGCCCGACCTCCCGGGGCTCGACGTCGTCCGGGCGATGCGGGCCGGCGGTCACCGGGCCGACGTCGTCGCCGTGACGTCGGTGCGCGACCTCGAGATGGTGCGCGCCGCCGTCTCCCTCGGCGTCGTGCAGTACGTCCTCAAGCCGTTCGTCTTCGGGATGCTGCGCGAGCGGCTCGTCGCCTACCGCGACTACCGGGACGACGTCGGCGGCGGGCAGGTCGACACCCAGGCCCAGCTCGACACGGTGTTCTCGCGGCTGCGGCCGACCGGGGCGTCGACCGTCCCGAAGGGGATGACCGAGGAGCTGCTCGCGCGGGTGTCGGCCATCGTCCGCGAGGCGTCGGACCCGGTGTCGGCGGCGGAGATCGGGGCCGGTGCCGGCGTCAGCCGGGTGACCGCCCGGCGCTACGCGGAGCACCTCGTGGAGGCCGGGCGCGCCCGGCGCGGCAACCGCTACGCCGGCACGGGCCGCCCGGAGGTCACCTACGCCTGGGAGGCCTCGCGCACCACGTCGTAGACGGCCAGCGTCACGCCGTTGGAGTACGCGGCGTGCTCGACCAGCCGCAGCGCCGACGGGCCGGTGTCGGCCGCGCGCGTGAACAGCCGCTTGCCCTCGCCGAGGACGAGCGGGAAGACGAGCAGGTGGTAGCGGTCGACCAGTCCGGCCGCCGCCAGCCCGCGGGCCAGGGTCGGGCTGGCGTGCACGATGATCGGGCCGCCGTCGCCCTCCTTGAGCCGGGCCACGTCGTCGAGGGAGGCCAGCACGGTCGTCGGCTGCCAGGCCGGGTCGGTCTCGGTGAGGGTGCTCGACACCACGTACTTCGGCATGGCGTTGTAGGCGGCGAACTCGTCCTCCATCGAGGGCCAGACCGGGGCGAACTCCTCGTAGCTGACCCGGCCGAGCAGCATCGCGGACGCCTCCTCCTGCTCGCGGCCCTTGATCTCGTAGGCGGCCGGGTCGAACTCGACCTCTTTGAAGCTCCAGCCGGCGCGCGGGTGCTCGCCGCCCCCGGGGGAGTCGACGACTCCGTCGAGGCTGATGAGCTCGGTGACGATGATCTGACGCACGGGGTTCTCTCCTGGGTTCGGTGGGGAATCACCCTGTCAGACCGGCGGGAGCACCGGGACTCATCGCTCGCCGGGCATCGCGCAGGAATTCCTGAGTACGACCTGCGACGGCTCGCCAATCGCCCTGCACCCCGCAGGCCGGAGGTGCGGCCCCGGGTGACAGGGTGAGGCAATGCCCGACTCCTCCCGCCTGACCCGGATGCTCGAGCCCTGGCGCGGCGCGCCGGCGAGCGACGTCGACGCCACCGACGTCGACGTCCACCACCGCCGCACGGCCGCCGCCGGGCTCGAGGCGGTGGCCGTCTCGATGAACCGCGGTGTCGGCCAGATGGGTCCGGTCCGCACCCTGAACACCCTGCGCCGGCTCAACCAGGTGCACGGCTTCGACTGCATGGGCTGCGCCTGGCCGGACCCCGACCCCGAGCACCGCTCGTTCGCCGAGTTCTGCGAGAACGGCGCGAAGGCGGTCGCCGAGGAGGCCACGAAGCGGCGCGCCGACCGCGCCTTCTTCGCGCGCCACTCCGTGGCCGAGCTCGCCACGTGGAGCGACTACCAGCTGGGCCAGCAGGGGCGCATCACCGAGCCGATGCTGTTGCGCGAGGGCGGTACCCACTACGAGCCGGTGTCGTGGGAGGAGGCCATCGGGGTCGTCTCCGAGTCGCTGCGCGGTCTGGACTCGCCGGACGAGGCGGTGTTCTACACGAGCGGACGGGCCTCCAACGAGGCGGCGTTCACCTTCCAGCTGTTCGCCCGCGCCTTCGGCACCAACAACCTGCCGGACTGCTCGAACATGTGCCACGAGTCGACGTCCGTCGCGCTCGCGGAGTCCATCGGCATCGGCAAGGGCTCGGTGAGCCTGCAGGACGTCCACGAGGCCGAGCTCGTCGTCATCGCCGGTCAGAACCCGGGCACGAACCACCCGCGGATGCTCAGCGCGCTCGAGGCGTGCGTGCAGAACGGCGGCACGGTCGTGGCGGTGAACCCGTTGCCGGAGACCGGGTTGCTGAAGTTCGACAACCCGCAGAAGGTCCGCGGGCTCACCGGCGTGGGCACCGACCTCGCGAGCGAGTTCCTGCCCATCCGGCTCGGCGGCGACCTCGCGCTCTTCCAGGCCCTCGGCGCCCTCCTGCTCGAGCGGGGCGCGATCGACCAGGAGTTCGTCGACCGCCACACCACGGGCTTCGAGTCGTGGAAGCAGCACGTGGCCGACCTCGACTGGGAGGCCGTCGACCGCGCCACCGGCCTGCCGCGCGAGCAGATCGAGCGCGTCGCGGACCTGCTGGCTGCCTCGTCCCGCACCGTCTTCTGCTGGGCGATGGGCGTGACGCAGCACAAGCACGCCGTCCTGACCATCAAGGAGATCACGAACCTCGCTCTCCTGCAGGGGAACATCGGCAAGCCGGGCGCCGGCCTGTGCCCGGTGCGCGGCCACTCCAACGTCCAGGGCGACCGCACGATGGGCATCTGGGAGAAGCTGCCCACCCACTTCGCGGAGTCGCTGCGCCAGGAGTTCGGGTTCGACCCGCCCACCGAGCGCGGGCACGACGTCGTCAACACCATCCGGGCCCTCCAGGAGAACAAGGTCAAGGTGCTGGTCGGCCTCGGGGGCAACTTCGCCGCCGCGACGCCCGACTCCGAGCTGACCCACGAGGTGCTGCGCTCGGTCGACCTCGGCGTCCAGGTCTCCACCAAGCTCAACCGCACGCACGTCCTGCCGGGCCGGCAGATGCTCATCCTCCCGTGCCTCGGGCGCACCGAGCGCGACATCACCACCGAGGGCTGGCAGGGCGTCACCGTCGAGGACTCGATGAGCTCGGTCCACCTGTCGGTCGGGCGCAACGAGCCCGCCGGCGAGCAGCTGCGCGGCGAGCCGTGGATCGTCTGCCGGATGGCCGAGGCCGTCCTGGGTGACGGCCCCGAGGGCTCGCGCATCGACTGGGCGGCGATGGCCGAGGACTACGCGGCGATCCGCCGCCACATCGCCCGCGTCGTCCCGGGGTGCGACGCCTACGACGAGAAGGTGCAGCGGCCCGGCGGCTTCGTGCTCCCGCACCCGCCGCGGGACACGCGCACGTTCGAGACCCCGTCCGGGAAGGCCGAGATCGCGGTCAACCCGATCCAGGTCCTCGAGGTGCCGGAGGGGCACCTGCTGCTGCAGACCCTGCGCAGCCACGACCAGTTCAACACCACGATCTACGGGCACGACGACCGCTACCGGGGGCTCGCCGGCGGCCGCCAGGTCGTCATGGTGCACCCGGACGACATCACGGCGCTGGGCCTGGCCGAGGGTGGCCTCTACGACGTCGTGTCCGAGTGGACGGACGGCTCGGAGCGGGTCGTCCACGGCTTCCGGGTCGTGTCCTACCCGACGCCCCGGGGGTGTGCCGCGGCGTACTACCCGGAGTGCAACGTCCTCGTGCCGCTCGACCACGTCGCCGAGGGCAGCAACTGCCCGGCGTCCAAGGCCGTCACGGTGCGGTTCGCCCCCGTCGGGTCGTGCGGTCGCATCGACTGCGACCCCGAGAGCCGGGTGAAGTCCGGCAGCGACCGCGAGCACCGCAGCGAGGTCGAGCCGCACCACCTCAGCTGAGGTCAGCCGCCGGCCTGGAGGCGCAGCCCGGCGAGCAGGAGGTCCAGGCCCGACCGGAACTGGTCGGTGTCGTCGTGGCCCTCGAACTCGTCGGCGATCTCGTGGAGGTAGGGGAACTCCGTGGTGTCCAGCTCGCGCCACTGACCGACGGTGGCGGCGAGGTAGTCGTCGCGCCCGACCTCACCGGACAGCACCTCGGCAGGAGGCTCCTGGCCGAGGTCGGCCGCGGTGCCCACGACGAAGCCGATGACGGCCGAGACGGCGTGGAAGCGCTGGCGCGGTGTGAGGTCGAGCCGGAGCGCCTGCTGGCCGAGCTTCTCGAAGAGCCGCAACGCGTTCGGCTGCACCAGCGTGTTGCGCATGAAGTAGGCGCCGAGCCAGGGCCGGTCGACGATCGCGTCGAAGAGGGTCAGGGCGATGGTGCGCATGTCGTCCACGGGGTCGCCGCCGCCCACGTCCCGCACGGCCACGAGGACGTCGGCGAGCACGTGGTCGGAGGCCCGGTCGAGCAGCTCGTCCTTGCTGGAGACGTACCAGTAGATGCTGCCGACGCCACCGCCCAGCCGGCCGGCCAAGGCCCGGAAGTTCAGCCCGGACTCGCCGTGCTCGTCGAGCAGGGCGACCGCCTCGGTGAGCACCGACTCCAGTGAGTGCGAGGCCCGTCGCCGTCCCGTCTGCGGGCCCCGGCCCGCCCCGCCCCGTCCCGCCCCGGCCCGGCCCCCGCGCACCGCGCCCTCGGCACCGCCGCGGGCCGCACCGGCGCCGGCGCGCGGGCTGCGGACCGGGCGGCGGGGGCGCTGGGGAGGCGGCGTCATGGACCCATGAGACCACAGCGGGAGGGCCGGGGTTGCGCCGGACCGAACATCGTTCTATCGTACCGAACAGCGTTCGACAACCGAACGACGTTCGACTCCCGGGAAGGAGGAGCCATGACCGCCACCGCCGTCACCGCCCCGCCCCGCACGTACCCCTCGCTCCGCGCCGCGTGGATCCCCCTCGCGGCCCTCTGCCTCGCCTTCTTCGTCGAGATGGTCGACAACACGCTGCTGACCATCGCCCTGCCGACCATCGGCCGCGACCTCGGCAGCGGCACCACCGCCCTCCAGTGGGTCACCGGCGCCTACTCGCTGACCTTCGGCGGGCTGCTGCTCACCGCGGGCTCGATGGCCGACCGGCTCGGCCGGCGGCGCGTGCTGCTCGTCGGGCTCGCCGTCTTCGGCACCGTCAGCCTCGCCGTCGCGGCCGTCTCGACCACCGGCGAGCTCATCGGCCTGCGCGCCGCCCTCGGCCTGGCCGCCGCCGCGATGGCCCCCATCACCAACTCGCTCGTCTTCCGCCTCTTCGACGACCAGGCCCTGCGGATGCGCGCGATGACGGTGATGATCGTCGTCGGCATGTCCGGCTTCGTCCTCGGCCCGCTGCTCGGCGGCACCGCGCTCGCCCACGTCCGCTGGGAGTGGCTGCTCCTCGTCAACGCCCCGATCGCGCTGCTCGCGTGGGTCGGCGTGCGGCTCGGGGTGCCGGCCGACTGCCCCGAGGACCTCACGCACGACCGCCTCGACCTGCCGGGCGCCGTCCTGAGCATCGCCACCATCGGCCTCGGCTGCTACGCCCTGACGAGCGGCGTCGAGCACGGATGGCTCTCGCCCGTCACCCTCGGCGCGGTCGCCGGGTCCGTGCTCGCGCTCGTCGCGTTCCTGCGGCACGAGCGCCGCACCCCCGAGCCGATGCTCGACCTCTCGCTCTTCGCCGGAGGGACCGTGCGCGGCGCGACCATCGCCCAGGTCGGCACGTCGATCGTGATGGCCGGGGTCATGTTCGGCCTCATCCTGCACTTCCAGTACGCGTACGGCTGGAGCCCGGTCCGGGCCGGCTTGGCCAACCTGCCGATGATCGCGACGATGCTCCTCGCGACGCCGCTCGCCGAGGGGCTGGTGCGCCGGTTCGGTCACCGGGTCGCCTGCCTCGTCGGCGCGGTCCTGCTCGCCGTCGCGCTCGCGGGGATGGCCTTGGGTGTGCCGCACGGCTACCCGGCGATCGCCGCCGCGATGGTCGTGATGACGGCCGGCCTGCGCATCGTCATGACCATCTGCGCCGTCGCGCTCGTCGAGGCGATGCCCGAGAACCGCACCTCCATCGGCACCGCCCTCAACGACACCGCGCAGGAGGTCGGGACGAGCATCGGCACGGCCGTGGTCGGCACGCTCGTCGCCCTTCTGGTGACGACCGTGCTTCCCGCAGGGACGTGGAGCCCCGCGCTCGTGGCCTCCTTCTTCCACGGTGAGCAGGTCACCTACGCGCTGCTCGCCGTCGTGGTCGGGGCGCTCGGGGTGGCCGGGGCCCTCGCCCTCACAGACTCCCGCAGCGTCGAGGAGCACCCGGAGGAGGAGGCCAGCGCGCAGACGGCCGGCGTCCGCTGACGCCGGGCCATCGAGCGACGCTGCACGTGCGGGGTTGTCGCTGTCAGGACGTCGGACCGACAGCGACAACCCCGCACGTACCGGATCAGCGTGGGTCAGTGCGGGAGCGGTGCGGGCGCCTCGTCGTCGGCGCCGGCCGGCAGGCGGTTCGGCAGCATCGCGGCGAGCACGACCACCCCGACGGCCAGCACCGCCGACACGGCGAAGGCCATCCGCACGCCACCGACGTAGGCCGCGGCCTCCCCGGCCCCGTCGGCCGCCAGCTGCGCCGAGCGCCACGACAGGACCGTCACGGTCAGCGCGGTGCCGACCGCCGCCGCCACCTGCTGCACCGACCCGAGCAGCGCGCTGCCGTGCGCGTAGAGGTGCGGCGGCAGGGCCCCGAGGCCGAGGGTGAAGGCCGGCGTGAAGAGCATCGCGAGGCTGACCATGAGCAGCACCTGCACACCGAGCAGCAGGGCGTACGGTGTCGTCTCGTCGATGCGGGAGAGCACCGCGAGCGCGGCCAGCACCCCGACGGCGCCGGGCACGACGAGCGGCCGGGCGCCGACGCGGTCGAAGACGCGGCCGACGACCGGGCCGAGCAGGCCCATCGCGAGGCCTCCGGGGGCGACGAGCAGGCCGGTCTGCAGCGGGGTGAGGCCGCGCAGGTCCTGCAGGTAGAGCGGGAGCAGGATCATCGCGCCCAGCATCGTGAGGAAGGCGAGCGACTGCATCGCCAGCGACACCGCGAACACCTTGTGCGCCAGGGCCCGCAGGTCGAGCAGCGGCTCGGAGCGGCGGGTCAGCCGGCGCTGGCGGAGCACGAAGGTCGCGACGACGGCCAGGCCGCCGACCACCCAGACGGGGGCCGGAACCGAGCCCGCGTGCTGCTCGCCAATGCGGCTCAGGCCGTAGACGAGGCCGCCGAAGCCGAGGGCGGAGAGGACGACGCTGACCACGTCGACACCGCCGGCGCGGGTCTCGCCGACGTTCTCCAGCCGCCGCAGCCCGAGCACCGACACGAGGACGACGACGGGCAGCACCAGGCCGAACAGCCAGCGCCACCCGGCGACCGCCAGCACGACACCCGACAGCGCCGGGCCGAGGGCGGGCGCCACCGAGATCGCCAGCGTCACGTTGCCCATGACCCGCCCGCGGTCGCGCTCGTGGACGACGGTCATCAGCGTCGTCATGAGCAACGGCATCATCACCGCGGTGCCGGCCGCCTGCACGACCCGGCCGCCGACGAGCACCGGGAACGTCGGGGCGAGGGCGCACACGACCGTGCCGACGCCGAACACCGACATCGCGACCGTGAAGGCGGTGCGGGTCGTGACCCGCTGGAGGAACCAGCCGGTGACGGGGATGACGACGGCCATGGTCAGCATGAAGGCGGTCGAGAGCCACTGCGCCGCACGGGCGGAGACCTCGAACTGGGCCATGAGCCGCGGGATCGCGTTGACCATCACGGTCTCGTTGAGGATGACCGTGAAGGTCGCCAGCACCAGCCAGCGCAGGACGGGGTAGGAGCCCGGCGCCCCGGCGGCGGCGGGTCCCGCGGCGGGGGCGGTGGTGGTGTCGGTGGCAGTCATGGTGGGATCGACCCGACGGTACGGTGAAAGTCATCGCGGTCGCGCGATGATTTCCGGCCGCGCCGCCGGTCGGTACGGGTGAGGCACCACGAGGGTGCCGGGAGGAGGACCCCGATGATGTCCACGCCCACGGGCACGCAGGCCGCGCCCGAGCAGGACTTCGACGACGCCGTCGCCCGCTACCGCCGCGAGCTGCTCGCCCACTGCTACCGGATGACGGGCTCGCCGAGCGAGGCCGAGGACCTGGTCCAGGAGGTCTACCTGCGGGCCTGGCGCGCGTACGGCTCCTTCGAGGGCCGCTCCTCGCTGCGCACCTGGCTGCACCGCATCGCCCACAACGTCTGCCTCACCGCGCTCGAGGGCAAGGAGCGCCGGCCGCTGCCCTCCGGTCTCGGCACTTCCTCCTCCGAGGGTGGCGACCCGCTCGACGAGCGCACCGAGGTGCCCTGGCTGGGTCCGATGCCGGATGCCGCCCTCCTCGGCACCGCCGACCCCGCCGACGTCGTCGCCGAGCGCGACACGATGCGCCTGGCCTTCGTCGCCGCCCTCCAGCACCTGCCGGCGCGCCAGCGCGCCGTCCTCGTCCTGCGCGACGTCCTCCGGTGGAGCGCGGCCGAGGTCGCCGAGGCCACCGGGGCGTCGGTGGCCTCCGTCAACAGCGCGCTCCAGCGGGCGCGGGCCACCATCGAGCAGACCGCCCCGACGCCCGAGAGCTCCTCGCGCCCCGACCTCGACGACGAGCAGCGCGCCCTCCTCGACCGCTACGTCGACGCGTTCTGGCGCAAGGACGTCGACGCCATCGCCAAGCTCTTCACCGAGGACGCCGTCTGGGAGATGCCGCCCTTCGCCGGCTGGTACCAAGGCCCGCGCACCATCGCCGAGCTCGTCGACACCCAGTGCCCCGGTGGCTCCTACGACATGCCGATGGTCGCCACGACGTGCAACGGCCAGCCGGCCTTCGGGCTCTACCTGCGCGAGGACGGCCCCGACGGCGACGTCTACAAGCCGTTCCAGCTCCAGGTCCTCGAGCTCGACGGCCCCCGCGTCGGCCACGCGGTCGTCTTCTTCGACGTCGAGTACTTCGAGCTCGCCGGGCTGCCCGCCCAGCTCGGACCCGACGACGTGCCCGCCCGACCGGGACGGTGACCGTGGGTCCCGCGGACGTCCGTCCCGGGGTCGACCTCGAGCTGCTGGAGCGCTCGCTCGCGTGGACGCGCGGCGCGCTCGCGGGCATCGGCGACGACGAGGCCGGGGCGCGCACGCCCTGCGCCGCGTGGACGCTCGCCGACCTCCTCGTGCACATGGTCGACTCCCTCGAGGTCGTCACCGAGCTCTCCCTCGGGCGGCTGGCGCTCGCCGGCCCGCCGCCGGCCTCGCGGCGACCCGAGGTCCTCGCCGAGCACCTGCGCCTCCTCGGGTGCGCCCTGCTCGAGGGGTGGCTGCGCGCCGACCGGCCGAGCGCTGCGGATGTCGGGGGCGCGCTCCTCGATGCCGACGTCGCCGTCGAGGTCGGGGCGCTGGAGATCGCCGTGCACGGCTGGGACGTCGCCCGGGCGCGGGGTCTGGCGACGCCCTTCCCGCCGCTGCTCGCCGCCGCCCTCCTCCCGGTGGCGGTGCGCCGGGTCCCCGCCGTGGGGCGCCATCCGCGCTTCGCTCCGCCGCTGCGACCCGCCGGCACGGGCCCGGCCGCGATGCTCCTCGCCCACCTCGGCCGGGCCTCCGGGCCCTGAGGCGTCGGCGTCAGCAGCGGGTGGGGGCCGCGCGCAGGCGCACCGGGTCCCCGGGGCGCAGCTGGGCGGCCCGGTCGGACGAGGCCTCGGTGAGCACCGCGACGACGGGGTAGCCGCCGGTCACCGGGTGGTCGGCGAGGAACAGCACCGGCTCGCCGCCGGGCGGCAGCTGCACGGCGCCCCGGACCATCCCCTCGCTGGGCAGCTCGCCGTCGCTGACGGCGTCGGCCCACCGGGGCGGTGCGGCGTCGACCGGCGCGAGGCGGACCCCGATGCGGTCGCTGTCCGGGCCGACGACCCAGGACCGCGTTGTCAGGGCGCGTACCCCGTCCTGCGCCCAGTCGGCGCGCGGCCCGGGCAGGAGGTCGAGGACGGCCGGGCCCGGCGCGGCCGGCGGGACGGAGTCGACCACCGGGTGCCTGCGGGGTGCCGGACCGACCGGCAGGACGTCACCCGCCGCGACCGGCGCCGGCCCCAGGCCCGACAGGGTGTCGGTGGAGCGCGACCCGAGCACCGGCTCGACCTCGAGGCCGCCGCGCACGGCGAGGTAGGTCCGCAGCCCGGACGGCGGCGTGCCGAGGGCGAGCTCGGCGCCGTCGAAGAGGTGGAGGACGGCGTGGTCGGCGACCGGGCGGCCGTCGAGCCGGGCGGGGGCGGGTGCGCCGGTGAGCGCGACGGTCAGGGCTCCGCGCGCCCGCACGACCAGCCCGCCGAGCAGCACCTCCAGCGCGGCCGGGTGGTCGTCGTGCCCGACCAGCCGGCAGGCCAGACCGTACGCGCCACGGTCCGCGGCCCCGGAGCGGCCGACCCCGACGGCGGCGAACCCCGGCCGGCCGAGGTCCTCGACCAGCGCCAGGGGTCCGGTCCGCACGACCTCGAGCGCGGGCGTCATCGTGGGCCCCCGTCGACCACGAAACGGACCACGACCCCGGGGCGCAGCAGGGCGGGTGGGTCGCGCCGGGAGTCCCACAGCACGAGGTCCGTGCTCCCGACGAGCCGCCACCCACCGGGGGAGGACCGCGGGTAGACGCCCGAGAACTCGCCGGCCAGCCCCACCGACCCGGTCGGCACCGAGGGGCGTGGGGCGGCGCGGCGCGGGACGGCCAGCCGCGGATCGCCGCCGACGAGGTAGGCGAACCCGGGGGCGAAGCCGCCGAACGCCACGCGCCACGGGGTGCCGGTGTGCGCGGCGACCACCTCGGAGGGGGACAGGCCGGTGAGCCTGGCCACGTCGTCCAGGTCGGGACCGTCGTAGCGGACCGGCACGACGACCTCCTCGGAGGCCGGCGTGGGTCCACCGCCGGGATGCAGGCCGCCCGCGAGCTCGCGGACCGCGCGCCCGAGGGTGTCTGTGTCGCCCGCGCGGCCGCCGTCGAGCGTCAGCAGGAGGGTGCGCGCCGCGGGGACGACGTCGAGCACCCGGCCCCACACATCCGCACCGGACCCGACGAGCGGCCGGACCGCCGCGTCGAGCGCGAGGACGGCGTCGAGGTCGGCGAGCTCGACGAGCACCGCGTGCTCCCCCGCGGGGAGCACCCGTACCGGGGGTCCGCCGCCGCTCACGGGTCGGTGAACGCGCGCACGGTCACGCCGGCGGAGGCCAGGGCTGCCCGGACCGCCGTGGCGAGCGCGACGGCCCCCGGGGTGTCGCCGTGCACGCACACCGACCCGGGGTGCACGGCGACCTCGGTGCCGTCGACCGCCGTGAGGACGCCGTCGCGCACCATCCGGACGACGCGGGCGGCCACCTCGTCGGCCTCGACGAGCAGCGCGCCGGGCTCGGTCCGGGGCACGAGGTGCCCGGCCGCGTCGTAGCCACGGTCGGCGAAGGCCTCGGCCACGGTCGGCAGCCCCTCCGCGGCTGCGATCCGCAGCAGCGCCGACCCGGGGAGGCCGAGGACCGTCATCGAGGCGTCGTACGCGAGGACGGCCCCGACGACGGCCCGCGCCTGCCGCTCGTCGTCCACGACGGCGGTGTAGAGGGCCCCGTGCGGCTTGAGGTAGCGCACCCGGGTGCCGGCCGCGCGGCACATCGCCTCGAGGGCGCCGAGCTGGTAGAGGACGTCGGCGGCGAGGTCGTCGGGGGCGACGTCCATCCGGCGCCGCCCGAACCCGGCGAGGTCGCGGTAGCCGACCTGGGCCCCGACCGCGACCCCGGATGCCGACGCGCGCGCCACCGTGCGCCGCAGGGTCGTGGGGTCACCGGCGTGGAAGCCGCACGCGACGTTGGCGCTCGTGACGACCCCGAGCATCGCGTCGTCGTCCCCGAGCACCCAGGCACCGAAGGACTCGCCGAGGTCGGCGTTGAGGTCGACGGTCGCGCTCACCCGGACGACGCTACCGGCGGACCGGACCCGGGGGCCCCCGCCGCGACCCCAAGGGAACCCCAAGGACGGGACGGGAGCCTGCCCGGATCAGCGGTTTCGGATGTCTATTGGCAGGTGGACACGATGAGCGGACGGTTTGGCGTGCAGGCGCCGAGGACGACAGCAGGTCTGACGAACGGGCGGGGTCGTGCGCGACGCCGGCTGCGGGGGCTGGTGGTGGCCGTGGTCACGGCCACGGTGGCAGGCGGTGCCGTCCCGGCGCTCGTGACCCCCGCCGCCGCCGCGACCGTGGGCGCAGGGTTCACCGTGACCACCGGTGACCTGGCCTACATCCTCAAGCAGATCAAGATCGCCGAACGGCACAGCACGACCTTCACCGCCGCCGACCCGTGCGGCACGCTCGTCAACAAGGCCGGGGACGGCATCCCCGACGCCGAGCAGGTGCCCGACATCCTCACCGCGTACGGCCTGCGGACCGTCGACGGCTCGTGCAACAACCTCAAGAGCCCGGGGACCTTCCGCGTCGCCGCGGCCGACCAGCTCTTCCCGCGCCTCACGACCCCCGTGTTCCGTGACGCCGACCCGATCACCCCGAGCCTGCCCGTCGGCGCCCCCGGCCCGACGAGCTACACGCAGAAGACCGGCAACGTCGTCGACGCCCAGCCGCGCGTCATCAGCAACCTCATCGCCGACCAGACCTTCACCAACCCCGCCGCGGTCGCCGCCGCCGGCCACCCGGTGCGCTCGCAGAGCTCGTCCGCGACGGCCGTCCCCTGCACCACCGACCCCGACCCCTCGACGGACCCGCCGATCGTCGCGGACCCGCCCGGCTGCACGCCGAGCCACCAGACGCTCTTCATCCCCAACATCACCACCGACGTCGGCCTCTCGCCGCCGTACAACAGCCTCTTCACCTTCTTCGGGCAGTTCTTCGACCACGGCATCGACCAGACCGTCAAGGGCGGCGCGAGCGTGTTCGTCCCCCTCAAGGCCGACGACCCGCTCGTGACCCTCGGCCCGGACGGCCGTGCCGGCACCGGTGACGAGGTCCCCGCCTCGCAGCGCTTCATGGTGCTGACCCGCGCGCGCAACCAGGCGGGCGACGACGGGGTGCTCGGCACCTCCGACGACGTCCAGGAGGCCGCGAACACCGACACCCCGTGGATCGACCAGAGCCAGACCTACACCTCGCACGCCTCGCACCAGGTCTTCCTGCGCGAGTACCGCGCGGCCACCGGCGCGGTCGGTTCCACCAGCCCCGCCGCCGTCGCCACCGGCAGGCTCCTCGACGGCCTCACCGCCGGCCTGACCTACGACGGCTCCCCGGACATGACCGGCGGCGAGTCGACCTGGGCCGCGGTCAAGCGCCAGGCCCACGACCTGCTCGGCCTCGAGCTGGCCGACCGCGACGCGCTCGACATCCCGATGCTCGCCACCGACCCCTACGGCAACTTCCTCCCGGGCCCGGCCCGCGGCCTGCCGCAGTACGTGACGGCGAGCGGCCTCGTCGAGGGCGACACCGCGAACCCGGTGCCGGTCCCCGCGGACGCCGCGCACTTCGACACCCCGTTCCTCACGGACATCGCGCACAACGCCGACCCCTCCCAGATCGACACCGACCACAACGGCTCCCCCGACACCTGGCCGACGCCCGACGCGGACAACATCGTGACCCCCGGCCCCAAGGCCGCGGGCACCTACGACGACGAGCTGCTCGCCTCGCACGCCGCGTGCGGTGACGGCCGGTGCAACGAGAACATCGCTCTCACCGCCGTGCACCAGGTCTTCCACTCCGAGCACAACCGGCTCGCCGACTCCATCCGCGCCACCCTCGAGGCCGACACCAGCACCACCGGCCGCGCGGCCCTCGCGCAGTGGCAGGCCACCGGCGTCGCCGGCGCCGGCGGCACCGGCTCGTGGAGCTACGGCCAGCGGCTCTTCCAGGCCGCCCGGTTCGTCACCGAGATGGAGTACCAGCACCTCGTCTTCGAGGAGTTCGGCCGCAAGGTGCAGCCGGCCATCCGGCCGTTCCGTGTGTACTCGCCGGACGTGAACCCGGCCATCAGCGCCGAGTTCGCCCACGCCGTGTACCGCTTCGGCCACTCGATGCTCGACGAGACCGTCTCCCGCCACGTCGTGGCCACCGACGGCTCCACGACCGACACCTCGCTGCCGCTGCTCGACGCCTTCCTCTCCCCGCCCTCGCTCTACGACGGCGGCCCGGTCGGGACGATGAGCGCCAAGGCGGGCGCCGGGGCCATCTTCATGGGCTCCTCGGACCAGACCGGCAACGAGATCGACGAGTTCGTCACCGAGACGCTGCGCAACAACCTGCTCGGCCTCCCGCTCGACCTCGCGACGCTCAACCTCACCCGGGCGCGGGAGGCCGGTGTGCCCCCGCTCAACGACGTGCGGCGGCAGATCTTCAACCGGACGCACGACGCCGCGCTGACGCCCTACGAGAGCTGGAGCGACTTCGGCCAGCACCTCAAGCACCCCGAGTCGCTGGTCAACTTCGTGGCGGCGTACGGGCGGCACCCGAGCATCACCTCCGCGACGACGGCCGCCGCCCGGCGTGACGCCGCCCGCGCGATCGTCGACCCGACGCCGACCGACGTGGCCCCGGCGGACGCCGCGGACTTCATGTTCGGCACCGGTGACTGGGCCAACACGGCCGCGGGTGTCACGACCACCGGCCTCGACGACGTCGACCTGTGGATCGGTGGCCTCGCCGAGCTGACCAACCTCAACGGCGGCATGCTCGGGAGCACGTTCAACTACGTCTTCCAGAACCAGATGGAGGACCTGCAGGACCACGACCGGCTCTACTACCTGCTCCGCACCCCGGGCATGAACCTGCGCACGCAGCTCGAGGGGAACTCGTTCTCCGAGATCATCATGCGCAACACCACCGGCACCCGGACGCTCAAGGCCGACGCCTTCGCCCGCGCCGACTGCAAGTTCGAGCTCGCCAACCTCGCGGGCACTCCCGCCGGCTACGCGGCCAACGGGTCCACGGTGGCCGACGACCCGGCGTCCGAGTGCAACGAGAACAAGCTGCTCCTGCGTCGCCCCGACGGCACCATCCAGTACCGCTCGGTGAACACCGTCGACCCGCCCGGCATCAACGGCCAGGCCGTGTACGACGGCACGGACGGTGTGGACCGGATCGCCGGTGGCGTGGACAACGACACCTTCTGGGGTGGCGACGGCGCCGACGTGATCGAGGGCGCCGGCGGTGACGACATCGCCCTCGGCGGTGACGGCAACGACATCATCACCGACACCGACGGTGCGGACGTGCCCAAGGGCGGTCCGGGCAACGACGCCATCGACGCCGGTCCCGGTGACGACATCGTCCACGGCAACGACGGCAACGACCTGCTCAACGGTGGCGCCAACGACAACGAGGAGTTCGCCGGTCCCGGCAACGACCTTGTGATCGCGGGCCAGGGTGCCGACGCCGTCTTCGGCGGTGGCGGCGACGACTGGATCCAGGGCGGCACCGGCCAGGACCTGCTCCAGGGCGACCACGGCGCACCGTTCTTCGACGACCCGGCCGAGACGGCCCCCGGCAACGACGTCTTCGTCGGCCAGGTCGGTGAGAACGACTACGACGCCGAGGGCGGCGACGACATCATGGCGCAGAACGCGGCGGTCGACCGCAATGCCGGCTCGGGCGGCTTCGACTGGGCCATCCACCAGTACGACACCGTCGCCGCCGACGACGACCTGATGATCAACAACAACCTCGGTGGGCTGCCCATCCAGGTGATCGTCAACCGCGACCGGTGGGCCGAGACCGAGGCCGTCTCCGGCGGCCCGCTCAACGACCGCATCAAGGGCACGACGAACGCCGTGGCCTTCCCCCGCCTCGTCGGCGGTGGCGGCTTCATCGGCTGCAACGCCATCGACCAGGACGGCCTGGCCCGCATCGACGGCCTCGCCGGGGTCCTCCCGCCGGTGGCCACCTGGCCGGGGACGGCGGCCGAGACCGCCTCGCTCTCGGCGAGCGGCACCTGCCCCCTGACCGGCCCGGTCTGGGGCGAGGGTGACATCCTCCTCGGCGGCGGTGGCAGCGACACGTTCACCGGCCGCGCCGGCGACGACGTCATCGACGGCGACAAGGAGCTGCGGGTCGCGCTGAGCGTCCGCACCAACCCGGCCGACCCGGCCACCGAGCTCGGCTCGACCGACCTCATCGAGAACACCGCGCGCACCGGCACCTTCGGGCCCGGCACCGCGGGGATGACGCTCCAGACCGCGATCTTCAAGGGTCTGGTCGACCCCGGCAACGTGGTCGCGGTCCGCCGGATCACGACCCCGACGACGCCGGCCGCCGACTGCGGCACCGCCGCACCGGTCAACTGCGACGTCGCGACGTTCCTCGGCACCCGGGGCACGTACGTCATCACCTCGAACGCGGACGGCACGCTGAGCGTGAGCGACACGACGAGCACGCCCCCCGCCGTGGGTGGCGCGACCCGTGGTGACGGCACCGACCGGCTGCGGAACATCGAGGCGCTGCAGTTCAGCGACCAGCGGGTCGTCGTCCGCACGCCGGCCGCGCCGGCCACCGTCACCGCCACGGCGGGGACCAACCGCAACGCGACCGTCACCTGGTCGGCCCCGCCGGCCAACGGCTCCCCGGCGATCACCAGCTACACGTTCGTCGTGAAGTCCGGTGGCGTCGAGGTCAGCCGGACCACCGGTCTCGGCACGGGCATCCGGGCGCGGACCGTCACCGGCCTCACCGCGGGCCAGTCGTACACCTTCGTCGTCAACGCCGTGAACCTCTTCGGCGCCGGTGCGGCGACGGAGTCGAACGCGGTGACGGCCGTCGGGCCGCCGCTGCCGCCCACCGCCCTCGTGGCGGCCCGGGCCAACGCGTCGGCACTGCTCAGCTGGACCCCGCCGAGTGACACCGGCGGCCAGCCGATCACCGGCTACCAGCTGCAGATCCGCACCGGCGCCACGGTGGTAGAGACGCGGCCGATCACGGGCGCGGTGTCCAGCACCACGGTCACCGGCCTGACCAACGGCACCGCGTACAACTTCCGTCTCCAGGCGGTCAACGCAGGGGGCACGAGCGCCCTGTCCACGGCCTCCAACACCGTCACCCCCGCCGGGGTGCCGGGGAAGGCGGGCATCCTCGCCCCGGCCCAGGGACCGGCCGGCGGTGGCCTCACCGCGGTCGCCAACTGGGATGCCCCCGCCACCACCGGAGGGTCGGCCATCACGGGTTACCGCGTGACCGCCCTGCGGATGGACACCGACGGTGTCACCCCGGTCGGTGCGCCCACCACCGCCGTCGTCGGGGCCGCGGCCCGGACCCGGTCGTTCACCCTCCCCGCGGGGAACTACCGGTTCGAGGTGGTCGCGTTCAACTCGGTCGGCGACGGACCGGCCTCGGACCGCTCGGCACTGGTGTCGCCGCGGTGAGGCCACCCGCCGGCGCCCCGGGACCCCGAGGGGTCATCCCGCCCGGGGCGTCGGCGGACCTACGCTGAGGGGATGAGCACCGCCCATCCCCTGGCCACCGCGAAGTACGCCTCGCTGACGACCTTCCGTCGCAACGGCACCGCCGTCGCCACCCCCGTGTGGGTGGCGGCGGCGGTCGACGGTTCGGACCACCTCGTCGTCATCACCGTCGATGAGACCGGCAAGACCAAGCGCCTCGGCCACACCCGCCGGGTCGAGCTGCGGCCGTGCGACATGCGCGGCCGGGTGGCCGACGACGCACCCACCTACCGGGGGGAGGGCGTCGTCGTCCGGGCCCCGGAGGAGGTGGCGGCGGTCCGGGCCGCGGTCGTCGCGAAGTACGGCCTGCCGGCGCGCTTCTCCGACCTCGTCGACGCCGTGACGTCGCGGGTCGGCATCCGGCGCAACGCCCGCGCCGGAATCGTCCTCACGGTCGAGCCCGAGCCGGTGGCCTGAGGCCGGACGCACGAACGCCGCCCGGCGCTGCCGGACGGCGTTCGTGGTGCGCCTCGCGGCGCGGGGTACGGCTGGTCAGCCGATGACGGTGATGTTCGCCGCCTGCGGGCCCTTCTGGCCCTGCGTGGTCTCGTACTCGACCTTGGCGTTCTCGTCGAGCGAGCGGTAGCCGCTGGAGTTGATCGCCGAGTAGTGGGCGAAGACGTCGGCGGAGCCGTCGTCGGGGGCGATGAAGCCGAAGCCCTTCTCGGCGTTGAACCACTTCACGGTGCCAGTAGCCATGGGATGGCCTTTCTCTCTGAGCGAGGACCCCACGACTGCCGTGGGGCCCGGCGTTGGTGATGCCTGGTGCGTACCTCTGCTCAGAAAGTGCTGGGACCCGGTGGGCCCGTGGTGCAACTACTTCACAACGGAAAGCTCAACAACAGGTCCGAGCCTAGCGGGTGGAGGGCCCGGTGCGCGCATCGAGCCCTCAGGCGCGGACGAGCCGGCCGAGGGCCAGCCGGGCGAGCGGGGCGTAGCCGAGCGCCACCGGCCACAGCGCGCGGACGACGACCCAGGCGCGGCTGCCGCCGGCGACCGCGTCGACGCCGTGGTCGAGGGCGAGGCGCACGGGCCCGGACCGCACGCTCCAGGACCAGGTGCGCGTGTCGTGGTCGACGGCGTCGACGCGGAAGAGGACGACGAGGCCGCCGACGCCGGTGACGCGCCCCGAGGTGCCCGGCCGCACGACGTCGTGAGGGTAGTCGACGTCGCGGATCTGCGGGGACCACCCGGGCCAGTGACGCGGTTCGGTGAACCGGGCCCAGGCCTCGTCGGGCGGCAGCGGGCCGTCGGCCGAGAGGCGCAGGGCGCCGTCGAAGGTTGGCACGAGACCCAGTGTCGCGCACTAGGGTCGAGAGGTGGACGCGGACGTCATCGTCATCGGGGCCGGGCTGGCGGGGCTGCGCTGCGCGGACCGGCTGGCCGAGGCGGGGCGCCACGTCGTCGTCCTCGAGCGTGAGCCCGTGGTCGGTGGCCGCCAGCGCACCGACGAGGTCGACGGCTTCCTCCTCGATCGCGGCTTCCAGGTGCTCAACCCCGCCTACCCGGCCGTGCGCCGGTGGGTCGATGTCGACGACCTCGCTCTGCGACCGTTCGGGGCGGGCCTCCTGGTGCGCCGCGAGCGCGGCCTGGTCGAGCTCGCCCACCCCGTGCGAGAGCCGCTCCGGCTGGCCGCGACACTGCGCAGCGGGCTGCTCGGGCCCGGGTCACTCGCCGGCGTCGCCCGGTGGGCCGCACCGGGGCTCGCGGCTCCGCGGCGGGTCGTCACCGGGCCGGACCGTCCCCTCGCCGCCGGGCTGGACGCCGCCGGCGTGCGCGGCCCGCTGCGCGACGAGGTGCTCGAGCCGTTCCTCGCCGGGGTCGTCGCCGAGGACGCCGGCGAGACGTCCGAGGCCTTCGTCCGGCTGCTCGTGCGGATGTTCGCCCTCGGGGTGCCGGGGCTGCCGGCGCGGGGCATCAGGGCGCTTCCGGAGTGGCTGGCGGACCGGGCGCGTCGCCGCCCGGCCGGTGTCGACCTGCGGCTCGCCACCGGCGTGGTCGGGGTGCGGGCCGGTGCCGAGCCGTCCGTCGAGTGCCTCGACGGGTCGCGCGTCACGGCGCGGGCCGTCGTGGTCGCCGTCGGCCCCGAGGCGGTCGCGGGCCTCGTCGACCTGCCGGCCCCCCGCACCCGGGGTCTGCGGACGTGGTGGTTCGCCGCCGACGAGGCACCGACCACCTCCGACAAGGTCGTGGTCGACGGTCGCCGGCGCGGCCCGATGGTCAACGCCGCCGTCGTCAGCAACGCCGTGCCCTCCTACGCCCCACCGGGGTCGCACCTCGTCGAGGTGACCACCCTGCTCGGCGACGGGCGCGACCCGTCCGAGGAGGAGGTCCGGCGCCAGGCGGCCGAGGTCTTCGGGGTCCCGACCACCCGGTGGCGCACGATCCGGCGTGACGACGTCCACGATGCCCTGCCCGCCCAGCCGGCCCCCCTGCGGGTGACGTCGCCGGCCCGCGTCGACGACGGCGTCTTCGTCGCGGGGGACCACCGGGACACCGCCTCCATCCAGGGGGCGCTCGTGTCCGGGCACCGGGTGGCCGGCGCCGTCCTCGATGCGTTCGGCGCCGCGTGAGCACGCGGCTGCGGCTGGTCTTCCCGCACCAGCTCTTCGAGTCCCTCCTCGACGAGCCGGCGGGGACGCGCTTCGTGCTCGTCGAGGACGACCTGCTCTTCCGCCACCAGCCGGTCCACGCCCAGAAGCTCGTGCTGCACCGGGCGTCGATGCGACTCTTCGCGGAGCGGCTGCGCGAGAAGGGTTTCGACGTCGACGTCATCGAGACCGACTCCCGGCGCAAGACCCGCACCCGGCTCACCGAGCACCTGCGCGACCTCGCGCCGGACGAGGTGCGCCTGCACGACGTCGTCGACGACTGGCTGCTCCGCGACGTCCGGAAGGCCTGCCACGACGCGAAGGTCGACCTCGCGCCCGAGGACGTCGAGGAGACGCCGAACTTCCTCACCACCCGACCCCAGCTGGTCGAGTGGTTCGGGGGGCACCGTGCCCGGATGGCGTCGTTCTACGAGTGGCAGCGGCAGCGGCTCGACGTGCTCGTGGAGGGCCGCGGGCACGATCGTCCTGTGGGTGGGCGCTGGTCCTTCGACACCGAGAACCGCAAGAAGCTGCCGAAGGGCCACCACGTCCCGCCCCGGGCGGCGGTCGAGCGGCTACCCGAGGTCGAGGAGGCGATCGCCTGGGTCGGTGAGGCCTTCCCCGACGCGCCGGGCCGGGCGGAGACTTTCGACTGGCCGGTGACCCACGAGCAGGCGCGGGCCGCCCTGCGCGAGTTCGTGTCCGAGCGGCTCTCACAGTTCGGCCCGTACGAGGACGCCGTCTCCACGGAGCACCCGTTCGTCTTCCACGCGGCCATCACGCCGGCGCTCAACTGCGGTCTGCTCTCGCCGCGGGAGGTTCTCGACGCCGTGCTCGAGGCCGCCGACGAGCAGGACGTCGACCTGCCCTCGCTCGAGGGGTTCGTCCGCCAGCTCATCGGGTGGCGCGAGTACATGCGGGCCACCTACCACCTCTACGGCCGGCGGATGCGCAGCTCGAACCACCTGCGGCACACCCGGTCCCTCGCCCCGGGGTGGTGGGACGCCACGACCGGCCTCGACCCGGTCGACCACGTCGTCGAGGGGGTGCTCGAGCGCGGGTACGCCCACCACATCGAGCGGCTCATGGTCCTCGGCAACGCGATGTGCCTGCTGCGCACCGACCCCGAGGAGGTCTACGAGTGGTTCATGGCCTTCTTCGTCGACGCCTACGACTGGGTCATGGTGCCGAACGTCTACGCGATGTCGCAGTTCGCCGCAGGGACGGGCATCACCACCAAGCCGTACGTCTCCGGCAGCAACTACCTGCGGAAGATGACGGACTTCGGGCCCGGTGACTGGCGGGAGGACTGGGATGCCCTCTACTGGGGCTTCGTCGACCACCACCGCGAGGTCTTCGAGGGCAACGCGCGCGCCGGGATGGTCGTGCGCACCTGGGACGGCTTCGACGACGCCCGGCGCGAGGAGCTGCTGGCCCGCAGCCGCCGTGTCATCCGCCGCCTCTGACCACCTCACCCGAGGCACGCCTCGCACCCATCGCCGACGACAGGAGAAGCACCGTGCAGGAGAACGCATCGCGCACCGAGGGGCGTGCCCAGGTCGGGGTCACCGGCCTCGCCGTGATGGGCCGCAACCTGGCCCGCAACCTCGCACGCAACGGCATCCGGGTGGCGGTGCACAACCGCACCACCGCCAAGGCCGAGGCGCTGGTCGAGGAGTTCGGGGACGAGGGCGACCTCACCCTGGCCCGCTCTCTGGAGGACTTCGTAGCCGCGCTCGAGCGGCCGCGCCGCATCATCGTGATGGTCAAGGCCGGGGAGGGTACGGACGCCGTCATCGACGAGCTGGTCCCGCTGCTCGACGAGGGTGACATCGTGGCCGACGCGGGCAACGCGCACTTCGCCGACACCATCAGGCGTCACGAGGCGCTGGCGCAGAAGGGGATCCGGTTCGCCGGGGTCGGGGTCTCCGGCGGTGAGGTCGGGGCGCTCGAGGGCCCGTCGATCATGCCGGGCTGCGACGGCGACACCTACGCCGAGATCGGCCCGTTCCTCGAGATCATCTCGGCCCACGTCGACGACGAGCCGTGCTGCACGCTCGTCGGCCCGGACGGCGCCGGCCACTTCGTCAAGATGGTGCACAACGGCATCGAGTACGCGGACATGCAGCTCGTCGCGGAGTCCTACGACCTGATGCGCCGCGTCCTCGGCCTCGACCCGGCGGACATCGGTGGGGTGTTCCGCGGCTGGAACGACACCGAGCTCGAGTCCTACCTGGTCGAGATCGCGGCAGAGGTCCTCTCGCACACCGACGCCGGGACGGGTCGGCCCTTCGTCGACGTCGTGCGTGACGCCGCCGAGCAGAAGGGCACCGGGCGCTGGACGGTCCAGACCGCGCTGGACCTCGGCGTGCCCGTCACGGCCATCGCGGAGGCCACCACCGCCCGCGCCCTCTCGGGCGGGACCGCGCGGCGGGAGGCGGTGCGCGAGGCGCTGGCCGGGGCCGCGGACGCCGACCTGCCCTCCTCGCTCACCGTCGACGACCTTCGGGACGCGCTCTACGCGGCCAAGGTCGTCGCCTACGCGCAGGGCTTCGACATGGTCGCCGCCGGCTCGGAGGAGCACGGGTGGGACGTCGACCGGGCCGACGTCGCCCGCATCTGGCGCGACGGCTGCATCATCCGGGCCCGGCTCCTCGGCGACCTCGCCGACGAGGTCGAGGCGCACCCGGACGCCGCGAGCCTGCTCGCCACGCCCACGTTCGCGGCGGCCGTCGCCGAGCGGCTGCCCGCCCTGCGGCGGGTCGTCACCGCCGCCGTCGCGCAGGGCGTCCCGGCGCCGGTGTTCTCCTCGGTGCTCGCCTACGTCGACGCGCTGCGTGCCGAACGGCTGCCGGCGGCACTGGTGCAGGGGCTGCGCGACTACTTCGGTGCGCACACCTACGAGCGGGTCGACCGGGACGGCACGTTCCACACCCCCTGGGCCGGCGACCGGGTGGAGGTCGACGCCGGCTGAGCGCTCGACGGGCGCACGCCGTGTGGCGCGAGCGTGCGGCGGGTACTCCCCACACCACCAGCACCACGCAGACGAAGGAGCACGGATGACCCACCACGAGAACGGCGCCGCCCACGTCAAGGAGCTCGTCGAGGACCAGCGCACGGCGATGCTGACGACGGTGCACGCGGAGACCGGGGCCCTGACCTCGCGCCCGATGACGCTGCAGGAGGTCGACGAGGACGGCACCTTCTGGTTCCTCGCCCTGGCCGACAGCGCGACCGCGCACGAGATCCAGGCCCACGCCGACGTCAACGTCGCCTTCACCAAGGAGGGCGCGTGGGTCTCGGTCGCCGGCAAGGCCGAGGTGCGCCGGGACCCCGCGAAGGCGAAGGAGCTGTGGAACGAGTTCGCCAAGACCTGGTTCCAGAAGGAGCCCGAGGACCCGGCCGTCGCGGTCATCCGCGTCGACGGCGACACCGCGCAGTACTGGGACAGCCCCGGCCGCGCGGCGACCGTGGTCGAGATGGTCAAGGCACGGCTCACCGGCGACCGCCCCGACCCGGGGGAGAGCCGCACCGTCGACCTGTGAGCCGACCCGGCCGGGCCGCCTCGCGCGTCAGCCGGGGCGGCTCAGTCGGCGCGGGTCATCCGCCCGCACGTCCCGCCGCCTCGCGGGCCGCGTCGACGAACGTGTGGACCAGCGCGCGGTCGTCGGCCGTGCGCCGGCACACGCCGAGGACGGCCGGGGTCAGCCCCCGCACCGGGCGGGTCACGAGGTCGGCGCCGGGCAGCGTGGCCAGCGTCGACGCCGGTGACGCCGCGACGGCCAGCCCGGCCCGGACCGCCGCCCACGAGTCCTCGAACCCGCTGATCCGAGCGCCGACCCGCACCGGACGCCCGACGCGGTAGTCGGCGAGGGTCCAGTAGTCGCGCACCCGGGCGTCCATCTCGTCGATCCACACGAACGGCTCGTCGGCCAGGTCGGACGCCGCGACCTCGTCGTGGCGAGCGAGCGGATGGTCGACGGGGAGCACGGCCAACCGCGGGTCCTCGGTCAGGGCGACCGCGGTGATGCCCTCCGGGACCGGGAGCCAGACGAGCGCGACGTCGGTGTCACCCGAGGCCAGGCCGGCGCTCGCGTCGCCGAACCCGACGTTGCGCAGCGAGAGGTCGACGTCGGGGTGGGCCTCGCGAAAGGCCCGGACCACGCCGGCGGCCAGGTCGAGCCCGGAGACTCCGGCGAGCCCGACGACGAGCCGGGGCCCCGAGGCCGCCGTCGCCGCGCGCCGGGTCTCGGCGAGCGCCTGGCCCACGGACAGCAGGATGCCGGGCACGTGTTGCAGCAGGGTCCGCCCGGCCTCGGTGAGCGTGACCGACCGGGTGGTCCGCTCGAAGAGCGGTGTGCCGGTGCGCCGCTCGAGCTCGCGGACCTGGGCGCTCAGCGCCTGCTGGCTGAGGTGCAGGCGGGCGGCGGCGCGCGTGAAGTTCAGCTCCTGGGCCAGGACCTCGAACGCCCGCAGGTGGTGCAGCTCCACATCCACAACGACGGATTGTAGGTCCCCTCCGTCACCGGTGTTTCTCCGTCGCCCGGTCCCGCCCCCACGGTGGGGACCGGCGGGCATCCGGCCCGCCCCACGACCGAGGAGGACCCTGATGGGGACGACCGTCGACCTGACCGTCATGCACACGCTGCACGACGCCTTCCGCCGCGACCTCGAGGTCCTGACCCGCGCCGCGGCCCGCGCGCGGGAGGGGGACCCCGACGCCGCCGAGCGCCTGCGCATCGGCTGGTCCGTGCTCGCCGACCAGCTGCACCACCACCACGAGGTCGAGGACGACCAGCTGTGGCCGCTCGTGCGGGCGAGCTGGGGGCGCTCTCCGGACGCCCTCGACGTGCTCGACGCGATGGAGGAGGAGCACGCGGTCGTCGACCCCGCGCTCGCGGCCGTCTCCGACGCCCTGGCCGATGCGTACGGCGACGCCGCCGGTCCGCTCGACCGGCTGCACGCCGTCGTCCGCGAGCACCTCGCCCACGAGGAGGCCGAGGCCATGCCACTCATCACCGCGTGCGTCTCCCCGCGCGACTGGGGGGCCTTCAACGCACGCCAGGCGCGCAGCCTCGGCCTCAAGGGCGCCGCCGAGTTCTTCCCGTGGCTGCTCCAGGGTCAGGACGACGTCCGCACCGAGCGGGTGCTCGGGGTGCTGCCGGCGCCGCTGCGGTGGGCCTACCGGGTCCGCTGGGAGCCGCGCTGGGCGGGCCGGCACCGGGAGCTCGTCGGCTGAGGCCCGCGGGGGCCGGCCCCACGGAGGTCTGGCCCCTGTCGGTGCTCGGGCGTAGCGTCGGGGACCGTCAACGACGACCGACGCAGGGAGCCCTCCGATGCCCAGCCAGCTCAACCCGTACCTCAACTTCGACGGCACCGCGCGCGAGGCGATGACCTTCTACCAGGGGATCCTCGGCGGTTCCCTCGACGTCATGACCTTCGGCCAGTACGGCATGGAGGGCGAGGGCGCCGACGGCGTCATGCACGCCTACCTCGCCACCGACGACGGCTTCGTCCTCATGGCCTCGGACATGCCGCCCGGCCAGGACGGCGGCGGCACCGCGGCGTCCAACGTCCACGTCTCGCTGAGCGGCGACGACGAGAAGCTGCGCGGCTACTGGGACGGGCTGTCCGAGGGCGCCACCGTGACGATGCCGCTCGAGAAGCAGATGTGGGGCGACGAGTTCGGCGCGCTCACCGACCGCTACGGCATCTCCTGGATGGTCAACATCGGCACCGGCGAGGCCCCGCAGGGCTGAGGTCCACGGGGCCTCCCGCTCAGGTCAGGCCGAGCGCCGTCTCGAGCTCCTCGAGCGCCTCACCGGTGTGCACGGCGAGGCGTTGCAGGTGCGGCAGGGCCTCCCGGTCGCCGATGAACCCGACGTCCAGCGTGCCCGCGTACGATTGCGCCGTGATGTTCAGCGCCATCGAGTGCCCGGGGATCGACACGGGGTAGGTCGCGTCCAGCCGGGCGCCGCGCCAGTACAGCGGCTTCGTCGGACCGGGGACGTTCGAGATGCAGACGTTGAGGGTCAGCGGGCCGGGGATCGGCAGGCCGCTCATCGCCCGGGCCACCTGGAGGCCGGCCGGCGCGAGGAGCATCGCGCTGTAGGCGATGACGGCGTCGCCCGACATCCCGCGCATCCGTGCCTTCGCGGCGCGCGAGGAGGAGGCGATGGCGGCCATCCGCGCGAGCGGGTCCTCGACGTCGGTGGCGAGCGAGACGAGGGTGGCGCCCACGTAGTTGCCCCCGCCCTCGCTCTCGGCGGCTCGCACGTTGACCGGGACGAAGGCCACGAGCGGGCGGTCGGGCAGCTCGGCGAGGTCGCCGAGGAAGCGCCGCAGGCCACCGGCGCAAACGGCCATGAGCACGTCGTTGAGGGTGACGTTCTTGGCCCGCGCGACCGCGCGCAGCCGCTCCAGCGGGTACTGCTGGGTCGCGAACCGCCGGGAGCGACCGGTCCGGCCGTTGAGCACCGACGCGGGCGCCTGGTACGACGTCACGGCGCGGGTCGAGGTGCCGCCGCGGCGCAGCTGGGTGCCGACGATGCTGCGCGCCACGGCCGGCATCGCGGTGAGCGACGCCGACACGCTGCGCAGGATCGATGCGACGTCGCCGACCGGCTCACGCGAGGACCCCTCTGCGCGAGGCGGCTTCGTGAGGCCGAAGAAGTGGGGGTGGGTGCGGTCGTCGGGGTTCTCGGAGAGCCCGCGCTGCAGGATCCGCGAGCCCGTGTAGCCGTCGACGAGGCTGTGGTGGATCTTCGTGTAGACCGCGAAGCGTCCCGGGCCGACGCCCTCGATGAAGGTCATCTCCCACGGCGGGCGGCGGAAGTCGATCTGGTTGGAGTGCAGGCGGGAGACGAGGATGCCGAGCTCGCGCTCGCCGCCCGGCGCGGGCAGGGCGGAGTGCCGCACGTGGTAGTCGATGTCGAAGCCCTCGTCCTCGACCCAGCGGTGCACCGGCTGGCGCATCACCCGGCGGGTCTGCAGCCGCAGCGTCCACGGCGGCAGCACGGCGGAGGAGCGGACGTCGGCGACGAGGTCGCGCAGGAAGCCGTCGTCCTCGCCCTCGGGGTAGGAGAAGTGCAACAGGGACCCGACGTGCATCAGGGTCTCGGGGGTCTCCCCGATGAGGAAGATGGCGTCGAGCGGGCTGGCCCAGCGTGACCGCGCCACCCGCTCAGACCGCTCTGTCGTGCGGCGTCGTCGCCGGGTGCGCGCCCGCGCCGTGCCACGGCTGCCAGGCGCCCTCCGGCTGGGCGAGCCGGTCGGCGACGACGTGGAGGGTCTCGAGCTGGTGCCCGTACCCGAGGTGCGTGGCCGAGACCTCGACGTTCTCGGCGGTGGGGCCCTCGTCGAGGACGCAGCACTCCCACGCGACGATGCCGTCGGTGCGCGACCAGATGCTCGTCGTCGGCACCTGGAGCGGGCCGGCGCGCAGGGCGAGGGCCTCCTCGGTGAACATCAGGTCGAGGTTGTGCCGGTTCATCATCCGGTACATCGCCCAGGCGCGGGTGGCGGCCGGGTGGTGGCGGAACGGGCTGCCGAGGGTGATGACCGAGCGGGTGTAGTCGGGCAGGGCGCGGGCCATCTCGCGGGCGTAGATGCCGCCGGCGCTCCACCCGACGAGGCTGACCCGGCGGCCGTAGCGGTCGTAGACCTCGAGGAGGAGGTCCTCGAGCCGCTCGGCGAGCTCCGGGCTGGCGCCGAGGTTGCGCCCCTGGCGCCAGTCGTGGACGCGGTAGCCGAGCCGGCGCAGGTGCTGGCGCAGGAAGACGGTGGACTCGGGGCCGGCGAGGAAGCCCGGCAGGACGATGACGGGATGCCCGTCGCCGACCGGCCAGTCCGCGACGTCACGCGTGCGCACGGCCGAGGTCGCGAGCTCGAGGGCGGCCCGCCACTCGCGCCGGGCCATCCACAGCGTGGGCGCGCTGGGTCCCACGGGGGTCGGGTCGAGGCGGGGCACGGCCGCTCCTTCCGTCGGGACGGCAGGACGCGACCGGTCACCCGGGTCGCGGCGCTGCGGTTGGGCAGAGGCCAGTGTCCCAGAACCGGCCTCGTCACGGGCGCCGGACGACCGGTTCGTGTCGGACGTCTCGTCGGGCCGCTCCCGCCGGCCACCACCCGGGTCGGCGCGGCCTACCGTGGAGGGATGACGACGCAGCAGGTCCCGGACGGCGGGGCGACCCGCACCGAGCGCGACACGATGGGCCCCGTCGAGGTGGCGGCCGACCGCTACTGGGGCGCCCAGACCCAGCGCAGCCTCGAGCACTTCGACATCGGCCGCGACACCTTCGTCTGGGGCCGGCCGGTCGTGCGGGGGCTCGGGCTGCTCAAGAAGGCGGCGGCGCTTGCAAACGCCGAGCTCGGGCTGCTGCCGGACGACGTGGCGCGGGCGGTGGTGCAGGCCGCCGACGAGGTGGCCCGCGGCGACCTGGACGAGCACTTCCCGCTCGTCGTGTTCCAGACCGGCTCGGGGACGCAGTCGAACATGAACGCCAACGAGGTCGTGGCCAACCGGGCCGTCGAGGTCCTCGGTGGGGTGCTGGGGTCCAAGGACCCGGTGCACCCGAACGACCACGTCAACCGCAGCCAGTCCAGCAACGACACCTTCCCGACGGCCGTGCACGTCGCGGTGGCGCTGGAGCTCGCCGAGCGGCTGCACCCGGCCGTCGACGCGCTCTGCGAGGCGCTGGACGCCAAGGCCGCCGAGTACGCGGACGTCGTCAAGGTCGGGCGCACCCACCTCCAGGACGCGACGCCGGTGACCCTCGGCCAGGAGGTCGGGGCCTGGGCCGGGCAGCTGCGCGAGGCGCAGGCCGACGTCCGGCACGCCGGGGAGCGGGTGCTGGCGCTGGCCATCGGCGGGACGGCGGTGGGGACCGGGCTGAACGCGCCCGCGGAGTTCGGCCCGGCCGTGGCGCGGCACCTATCGGCCGAGACCGGGCTGGCCTTCCACCAGGCCGACAACCTCTTCGTCCAGCTCGCCGCGCACGACGGCCTCGTCGCGGTGTCGTCGGCGCTGCGGACCCTCGCCGGGGGGTTGATGAAGCTCGCGAACGACGTGCGCTGGCTGGCGTCGGGGCCGCGCACCGGCATCGGCGAGCTGCGCATCCCCGAGAACGAGCCGGGATCCTCGATCATGCCGGGCAAGGTCAACCCCACGCAGTCCGAGGCGACGACGATGGTCGTCACGCGCGTCTTCGGCAACGACGCCACCGTCGGGTTCGCCGGGACGCAGGGCAACTTCCAGCTCAACGTCTTCACGCCCGTCATGGCGCACGCGGTGCTCGAGTCGGTGCGGCTGCTCGCCGATGCCTGCCGCTCGTTCACCGAGCACTGCGTCCTCGGGCTGGAGGCCGACCGCGAGCGCATCGCCGAGCACCTCGACGCCGACCTGATGCTCGTCACCGCGCTCGCGCCGCACATCGGGTACGACGCGGCGGCGGCCATCGCCAAGCAGGCGCACCGCGACGGCTCGACGCTGCGCGAGGCGGCGCTGGCGTCGGGCCAGGTCACGGACGAGGACTACGACCGATGGGTCGACCCCGCCGCGATGACCCGCCCCGACTGACCGCCGCCCGGGTCGAGGTGACTTCGGGCCGGGATCGGGTCGCCTTTCACCTCGACCCCCGGCCTCTCCCCCGAACGTGGGTGAAAACCGTCGGTATACCGACGCTTTTCACCCACGTTCCAGGGGGATGGCGCCGGGGGTCAGGCCGGGGGGTCGTCGTCCCAGACGACGGAGGTGACGAGCCAGCGCCCGTCGTCGCGGACCAGGTGGATGCCCTTGTGGCCCGAACCGGTCTGCGGCACACCGCCCTCGTGCCACTCCTTGGCGTAGGGACCCCACCAGGACGCGATGTCGCCGACGACCTCGACGTGGCCGCCGGTCCGCCACTCGCGGAAGCCGGTGAGGCGACCGGAGGCGAGCAGGGCGTGCCGCGGCGCCACGAACCCCTCGAGGTCGAGGACCAGCGGCGGCTCCCCGCACAGCCGCACGACGGTGACCCGTGGGTGCAGGACGGCGCGGAGCGCCGCGACCCGCTCGTCGAGGTCGGGGCCGGTGGCGAAGGCCGCGAAGAAGGTGTCGAGCACCGCCTCGACTGTCGCCTGCTCGTCGGGAGTCCCCACCCCGCGACCCTACGACCACCCGCCCTTCCGCGAACGTGTGTGAACACGCCGCGAAACGCCGGCGCGTACACACACATTCGCGGTCGGGGAGTCAGGAGGCGGGCGGGCCGGGGGTCGTCGCGAGGTGGGTCCAGGTGCGGTACAGCCAGGCGGCGAGGGCGTCGCGGGACCAGCCGAGCGTGGTGCGCTGCACGAGGTAGGTGTCGGGCGAGGCGAGCAGCCCGGCCGTCTGCGCCACCCAGTCGACGTCGACGCCGGGATGGAGCAGGCCGTCGTCGGCGAGGCGCTGCCAGAGCCGTCGCGACGCGCGCATGCTGCCGCGGCGCCCGGCGTCGAACGCCGCGGCGATGACCGGTTCGCTGGCCTCGGCCTCGCGGGCCACCGCGAACATCGGGCCGGTCCGCACCAGGGCGTCCGCGGTCCCCTCGGCGAAGGCCCGGAGGCGCTCCTCGAGGGTCGGCGCCTCCAGCATCGCGGTTCGTCGTGGATCGGGTTGCGCCGCACCGGACACCGACCCCGCCAGGGTCTCGTCGACGAGGCGCTGCAGGAGGAGGGCCTTGCTGCTGAACCGGAGGAAGAGCGTGCGCTCGGCGCACTCGGCTCGCTCGGCGATCTGGGCCATCGTCGTGGCGGCGTACCCCTGCTGCTCGAACAGCTCACGGGCCGCCAGCAGGACCGCGCGCTCGGTGCGGCGGACGCGCGGGTCAGGGGAAACCCTCTTGTCGGCGTCGGTCACGTCATGCATAGTAAATGCACTAATTCAGTATTACTGCATTTGGGAGGCGTGTCATGGCACGAGTCACGGAGCAACCCCGACCCGACGGACAGCGGAGCGGCCCGCTGCGTGCGCCGATGCCGGCCGACCTGTCGGCCGGCGTCTGGCACGTCGTGCCCGGTGCCGGCCACGCCCGGTTCTCGGTGCGCGACAAGCTGGTCGCCATCGTCCACGGCTCGCTGCCACTGCGGTCGGGGCGGGCCGTCCTCGGTCCGGGTGGCGCCCTCGTCGAGGCGGTGCTCGAGCTCGACGTGGCCTCGGTGGACACCGGCAACCCCCGGCGCGACCGCGACCTGGCCAAGCCGGGCCTGCTCGACACGGCGGCGCACCCCCGCGTCGTCGTGACGGCCGGTCCCGCCGCTGCCGGGCCCGAGGGGTGGGAGCTCTCGGCCACCCTCTCGGCGCGCGGCGGGTCCTGCCCGCTGGCCCTGCGCGCGCGCCTGCTCGACGGCGGCTCCGGCGGTGCCGTCGTCGGGGTGACCGGTCGCCTGGACCGGCGGGGCCTGGGGATGAAGGTGCCGACGCTGGTCATCGGCCGGTACCTCGACCTCGACGTCGAGCTGCTCCTCACCGAGGCGCCGCGGCCCTGACGCGGGTCAGTCGGAGAGCAGGCCGCGCAGGTCGTCGGCGGTCAGCGCCCGGCTCATCGCAGCGCCCTCGTCGACGACCTTGGTGAAGAGGTCGCGCTTGCGCTCCTGGAGGGCGATGACCTTCTCCTCGACCGTGTTCCGGGACACCAGGCGGTAGACGTTGACCGGCTTGGTCTGCCCGATGCGGTGCGCGCGGTCGATGGCCTGGGCCTCGGCGGCGGGGTTCCACCACGGGTCGAGCACGAAGACGTAGTCGGCCTCGGTGAGCGTGAGGCCGAACCCGCCGGCCTTGAGCGAGATGAGGAACACCGGTGCCTCGCCGTCGCGGAAGGCGGCGATGCGGTCGGCGCGGTCGCGGGTGCGGCCGTCGAGGTACTCGTAGGCGATGCCCTCGGCCTCGAGCCGCCGCCGGACGATGCCGAGGAAGCCGGTGAACTGCGAGAAGACCAGCGCCCGGTGCCCCTCGCCGGCGAGCTCGGTGACGTGCTCGACGAGCGCCTCGACCTTGGCCGACTCGGCCAGCCCCGCGTACTCGTCGTCGACGAGCGCGGGGTCGAGGGAGAGCTGGCGCAGCGCGGTGAGGGCGCGCAGCACCGCCATCCGGTTGCCGTCGAGGTCGTCGATGAGCCCGAGCAACCGCTGCCGCTCGCGCTGGAGGTGCCGGTCGTAGACGGCGCGGTGCCGCGGGTGCAGGTCGACGGTGAGCACCTGCTCCTGCTTCGGCGGCAGCTCGGTGGCGACCGACTCCTTGGTGCGACGCAGCATGAGCGGCCGGATGCGCCGGCGCAGCGTGGCGAGCCGGTCGGCGTCGCCGTCGCGCTCGATGGGGTTCGCCCACTGCTCCTTGAAGGCGCCCGGCCGCGGGTGCAGCCCCGGCGCGACGATGGACAGCAGCGACCAGAGGTCCATCAGCGAGTTCTCGAGCGGGGTGCCCGTGATGGCGAACTTCGCTCTGGCGGAGAGACGCCGGACGGCCTGGTAGGTCTTGGCCTGGTGGTTCTTCACGAACTGCGCCTCGTCGAGGACGACCGCGCCCCACGGCCGGGCCCGGAACTGCTCCTCGTCGATGCGCGCCACCGTGTACGAGGTGATGACGATGTGGGCGTCGCCGACGGCGTCGGCGAGGCTGCGGCGGTCCTTGCCGCGGGTGCGCTCGACCACCGCCGTGCGCAGCGACGGCGCGAACCGCGCCGCCTCGCCGGCCCACGTGGAGAGCACGGAGGTGGGGGCGACGACGAGCACAGGGTGCTCGAGCTCACCGCGCTCCTGGGCGCGCAGGACCATCGCGAGCATCTGGACGGTCTTGCCGAGGCCCATGTCGTCGGCGAGCACCCCGCCGAGGCCGCAGTCCCAGAGCATCGAGAGCCACCGGAAGCCGTCGACCTGGTAGGGCCGCAGCGTGGCGTCGAGGCCGGCCGGCACCTCGGCCGGCTCGAGGTCGCCGGTGCCGACGAGCCGGCCGACCGTGCGCGTCCACCGGTCGCTCTGCTCCTCGACCACCCCGAGGGCCGCGAGCTCCTCCCAGAGCCCGACGTGCACGGCCGAGATGCGCATCGGGTCGGAGGGCTTGTCCTGGAGCGAGCGCGCCTCCTCGACGAGCCGCCGCAGCGTCTCGAGCTCGGGGCGGTCGAGGGCGAACCACGTGCCGGAGTCGAGGATGAGGTGCTCGTGCTTGCGCGCGATGGCCTCGATGAGCGGCGCGAGCGGGACGTCCTCGCCGGCGACGGTCACCGAGATCTCGAGGTCGAACCAGTCGGTGGCCGACCCCGTACCGCCGCCGGGGCGGTCGCCGGTGGAAACCTGGATGAGCGGCGCCTCGTCGACCTCGGTGTACTCGGCGACCTCGCCGTGCACCTCGACGTCGAGGAACGGCAGCTCCTCGAGGACGGGCAGCAGCTGGGAGAACCCGACGGTGGTGAACCCGTGGAAGCGGACCTCGGGCACCAGGTGCGGCTGGTGCGCGACGACCTGCCAGAGCGCCGCGAACCCCGCGACGTCCGGGACGTCCCGCAGCCGGCCCTCCAGCACGCGCTCGGCGGAGCGGTCGCGCATCGGGTCGGGGTCCTCGGAGCCGAGGGCGACGTGCACCCCGTTCGGCCCGCCGTAGCGGAACCCCCAGGTCAGGTGGGTGCGGTGGCCGGGCTCGACGGTGACCGTGAGGTGCAGGCGCGGGGGCACGGCCTCGGGGAGGTCGAGCTCGGGGGAGAGGCTGCGCACCCGCGCCTTGCGCCGCAGCCCCGGCAGGTGGGTGACCGTGAAGCGCGCCCAGTCGGCCTCGGGGACCTCGACGACGCCGAGGTCGAGGAGGCGCTGGCGGGTGGCGTCGAGGGGCTCGGTGAGCGCGCCGAGGACGAGGGTGTCGTCGTCGCGGAGCCAGAAGCCGGTGGCCGGCGAGCCGACGAGGTGGGTGTCGGTGCCGGGGCCGACGGGCAGGTCGAGGCGCGGATGGAGGGTGGCGCCGTCGTCGGTGCGCTCGATGTCGACGACGAGCTCCGCGGGGTCGGGGGCGAAGGCGACCTCACCGCTGCCGTCGAGGTCGGTGAGCAGGCGGACCCCGGCGCGGTCGGCGGCCCGCAGCAGGGCAACCCATCCGGGGCCGAGGTGGTCGAGGAGGATGGCGTCGGGCATCCGGCCGTACCCGAAGGCCCGCACCGAGCGGCGGTGGGCGTCGGCGACCGCGGTGAGCGCGTCGATGTGGGCGTCGGAGAAGACGACCCGGCCGTACCCGTAGTACCCGCCGGCGAAGGACTCCCAGGAGACGCCCGTGCGGATCCAGGCGCCGCGGACCCCGGGAACGACCGGGCGCAGCCGCAGCTGCCCGCGGCCGGTGTCCTCGGTGACGCGCACGCGCCCCTTCTGCGCGCTCGCGGACTCGATGAGCAGCCCCACGGGCGTGACGTCGCGGGGGACGTCCTCGTCGAGGAGGCCGCCGAGCGCGCGCTCCCAGGTGGGCGTGGGCGGCTCGTCGGGGGCGGCGGGCGCCGGCGAGAGGTCGCGGACGCGGGCCGCCACCGCGACGGCGTGCTTGCAGTCGCCGGCGACCGGGCAGGAGCACTGGCTGTGCCAGCGCCGGAGCCGCTGCCGGCCGCCCTCCTCCTCGGGCCGCAGCGCGACGTGCGTCGTGTAGGTCTGCCCGGCGCTGCCGCCGACCCACCCGGTGGCGTGCGCGCCGTCGGCGGAGACCTCGACGTCGACGACCCGGCCCTCGCGCGCGTACGCGAGCCCGCGCGCGACGGTGACGGTGCCGCACACGTCGCCGAGCTCGCGGTTGGTCAGCTCGGCGAGCCGAGCGGCCGAGACGACCCGGGCCACGCACACCCTCCTCCACCCGATGCGGGACGCCCCTGCGCCGGCGAACCCTGAACACCCGAGCGTACGTCGCCGCGGCGACATCCGCCGCCTCCGTCCACAGGGTCAGGCGGGCAGCACGAGGGCGAAGGTGCTGCCGCGCCCCGGCTCCGAGGCCACCTCCAGCGACCCCCCGTGGGCCCGGGCCACCGCGTCGACCACGGCCAGCCCCAGCCCGGAGCCGCCGCTGCCCGAGGACCGGGAGCGGTCGACCCGGTAGAACCGTTCCACGAGGTGCGGCAGGTGCTCGGCGGGGATGCCCGGCCCGGCATCGGCCACCTCGACCCGCACCCATCCCGGCCGGACGAGCACCCTCAGCGTGACCGGGGTGCCGGCCGGGGTGTGGCGCACCGCGTTCGAGGTGAGGCCGACGAGGGCCTGCGTCACGCGGTCGCGGTCCACGGTGACGGGGAGGTGCTCCGGTGCGTCGAGGGTGACCGCGCGGTCGGGCGCCACGACCCGCAGGTCGGAGCAGACGTCGCGCAGCACGATCGCGAGGTCGACCGGCCCGCGGCGCAGGCCGTCCGGCGACTCGAGCCCGGTGAGGTCGAGCAGGCCGTCGACGAGCCGGCGCATCCGGGCGGCCTCGTCGCCGATGCGCCGCATCGCGTCGTCGACCTCGCTGCGGCCGTCCGCGTCGAGGGGGCCGGCCGGGCGGGCCGCGTGCAGCGCCGCGTACCCGCCGACGGTGGTCAGGGGGGTGCGCAGCTCGTGCGAGGCGTCGGCGACGAAGCGGCGCATCCGCTCGTTGGTGGCCGAGGTCGTGTCGATCATCGTGTTCAGCGCCTGCCCGAGCCGGGCCGCCTCGGTGCCCGGCGGGCCGGGTGGGACACGCCGCGAGGTGTCGCCCGCCGAGATGGCGCCGGCCGCCTCGGTCATCTGGGCGATGGGGCGCAGCCCGAGCCGGTCCACCCACCAGAGCAGCACGCCGACGAAGACCGCGGCCACGAGACCGGCCAGACCGAGGGTCAGCGCGAGCCGGCGGGTCGCCGCGTCGGCGGCGGTGGTCGGCACGGCGATGACCGCCTGCGCACGCCCATTGGCCAGCGGCACCGTGACGACGCGGACCCGCTGTGCCGCACCGGATGCCGTGGGCCGGCCCTCGGGGGCGGTGACGCGCTCGCCGGCGGCCAGGGCGGGCACGAGGTCGGGGTCGGTCTGCGGGGCCAGGACCGTGGTGAGCCGGCCGTCCCCGGACATCCGCCCGACGTAGACGTCGCTCAGGGCCGCGGTGGCCACGGCGCCGTCCGCGCGCTGCGAGGCGAGCAGTACCGCGCGCGGGTTCTGCGCGAGAGCAGTGATCTCGGCGTCCAGACGCCCGAGGAGGAAGGCCCGCTGGACGAGGACGACCGCCACGCCCGTGACCACGGCGAGCACGGCCAGCGCGGACACCGCGACCACGAGCCGGCGGCGCAGCGTCATCACGGCTCCCGCACGGTGTAGCCCACACCCCGGACGGTGTGGACGAGCTTGGGCGGGACGGCATCCACCTTCTTGCGCAGGGTCGAGACGAACGACTCGATGATGGCCGTCTCGCCCGCGAAGTCGTACTGCCACACGTGGTCCAGGATCTGCGCCCGGCTGACGACCCGTCCGGCGTTGACGAGGAGCAGGCGCAACAGGCTGAACTCGGTGGCCGTCAGGTGCACCTCGGTGTCGCCGCGCCAGACGCGGTGCTGGTCCTCGTCGAGCACGAGGTCGTGCACGCGATGGCGCCCGCTCGGGGCGGCGGCGGTGCCGGCCCGGCGCAGCGCGACGTGCACCCGCGCGACGAGCTCCTCGAGGGCGAACGGCTTCGTGACGTAGTCGTCGCCGCCGCTGGTCAGACCGCGGACCCGGTCGGCGGTGTCGGTGCGCGCGGTGAGGAAGAGGACGGGAGCGGTGCTGCCGGTCGCGCGCAGCCGGCGCAGCACCTCGAAGCCGTCGAGGTCGGGGAGCATCACGTCGAGGACCACGACGTCGGGGGCGGTGCGGGCGGCGGTGGCCAGCGCCTCCTCACCGGTGGCCGCGGTCGTGACGTCCATCCCGGCCAGGCGCAGGGCGGAGGAGACGAGGTAGGCGATGTTCTCCTCGTCGTCGACGACGAGGACGCGCGGTGCGGGGGTCTCGGCCACGGCGCCCACCGTGCCACGGGAGACCGGGTCACGTCTGGAGGAAACCTCGGGACTTCCTGAAGGACCGCCGTGCTGCTCGCGATGGACCTTCAGGAAGTCGCGAGGTGGGCTCGGGGTGGGCGCGAGGGTCGGGCGGGAGCGTTGCCACCGTCACCGCACCACGCACCCCCAAGGAGCCCCGATGCCCGCCCTCCGCACCTCCCTCGTCGCGCTCGCCGTCGGCGGCGCCGCCGTCACCACCGGCATCGTCGCCACGAGCGCGACCGCCGCCCCGGCGCCGGTCGCCGCCGTCGATGCCGTGGCCGCCGCCTCGACCGCCGACGACACCGCCCCCCAGGCGAAGCTCCACCCGGGGCGCGGCTGGTGGAAGAAGCTGAGCGACACCGAGAAGCAGTGCCTCGAGGACGCCAAGGTCAGCCGCCCCGTCGGCCCGCTCGACGACGCCGAGAAGAAGGCGCTGCGCGACCAGGTGACCGCCGCGGCCGCGAAGTGCGGCGTCGAGCTGCCCTTCCCGAAGGCCCGGGCGTTCTGGGGCTCGCTGACCGACACGCAGAAGCAGTGCCTCGACGACGCCAAGGTGTCGCGTCCCTGGGGTCCGCTCACCAAGGAGCAGCGTCAGGCCGTCCGCGCCGACCTCGCCGCCGCCGCGAAGACCTGCGGCGTCGAGCTGCCGCAGAAGCCGGCCAACCCCTCGCCCTCCCCGTCCGCATCGCCGAGCGCCACCTGAGCCCGCGCGGTGGGTGCCGGTGCAGGGCCGGCACCCACCCCGTGATCGGGAGGGACCGGCGGCGGTCGGGCTGCGGTTTGAGACTGCGACGTCGCATATGAGACAGTAGTGTCTCACATCGCCGACGACGAAGGATGCAGACCATGGCCGCTGACCGCCGCCACGTGCTGGGCGCCGCCCAGCGGGCCCTCAACGCCGACGCGAGCGCATCGATGGGGGCCGTCGCCGAGGCCGCGGGCATCAGCCGGGCCACGCTGCACCGCCAGTTCGACTCGCGCGAAGCGCTGCTCGTCGAGCTCGGCACGCGCTCCCTCGACCAGTGGGAGCGCCGGCTCGACGACGCCGACGTGGAGGGCGTGGCCGCCACCGGCGACGCCGCCCGGCTGCGCGCCACGCTCGAGGCGCTCGTCCTCGGCTACGTCGCCGACTCCGACGACTTCGGCTTCGCGCTGACCGACCAGGTCATCCTCGCCAACGCCGACCTCGTGGCCCGCACCCAGGTGCTCGAGGACCGCGAGTCGGTCCTGCTCGCCGCCGCCCAGCGGGCCGGGGTGCTGCGCGCCGACCTGCCGCTGCGCTGGGTCGGGCACGCCATCTACGGCCTGCTCGTGGCCGCGCGCGAGGCCGTCCGCGTCGGCGACGTCGCCCGTCGCGACGCCGGGCGCATCGTCCTGTCGACCCTGTTCTCGGGCGCGGTGGCGTCATGACCGTCCTCACCCCGCCCCCCGTCCGCACCGCCGCCGACCCCCGCCGCTGGTGGGCGCTGGCCGTCCTCGCGGCGAGCCTGCTGGTCGTCGTCATGGACATGACCGTCCTCAACGTGGCCCTGCCCGAGATGTCCGAGGAGCTCGGCCTGGGCTCGGTCTCCCAGCTCTGGGTCGTCGACGCCTACGCGCTCGCGCTCGCCGGGCTCCTCGTGCCGGTGACCGCCCTCGGCGACCGGTGGGGCCGCAAGCGGATGCTCGTCACCGGCTACGCCGTCTTCGGCGTGGGCTCGGTCGCCGTCCTCTGGGCCGACAGTGGCGCGGCGGTCATCACGATCCGCGCGCTGCTCGGCATCGGCGGTGCGATGGTCATGCCCTCGACCCTCTCGCTCATCCGCTCGCTCTTCCCCGACGCCCGCGAGCGCACGCTCGCGCTGAGCATCTGGGGCGCCACGGCCGCGCTCGGTGCCGCCGTCGGCCCGGTCGTCGGAGGTGCCCTGCTCGAGGCGTTCAGCTGGCACTCCGCCTTCCTCCTCAACGTGCCGCTGATGGTCATCGCCATCGGCGCCGCGCTGTGGCTGCTGCGCGAGAACCGGTCGCAGCGCCCGGGTCGCATCGACGCCGCGGGTGTCGTCCTCTCGGCCGGTGGCATGACCGCGTTCGTCTACGCCGCCAAGCAGCTCGGCAAGTACGGGCCGACCCTGCCGACCGTCGTCCTCCTCGTCGTCGGTGTCGCCGCGCTGGCCGCCTTCGCCCGGATGTCGCTCGCCTCCGACCGGCCGATGCTCGACGTCCGCCTCTTCGGCCAGCCGGTCCTCCGGGCCGGGGTGGTCGCCGCGCTCGCGAGCAGCGCCGCGATGGCCGCCGTGCTCTTCGTCGGTAGCCAGTGGCTGCAGCTCGTCGAGGGCTGGAGCCCCCTGGAGTCGGGTGTCGCGCTCCTGCCGCTCGCCGTCGGGGCGATGGTCGCCTCGCCGTTCGCCCCGGCGCTGGCGGCGCGCACGAGCCCGCGGCTGGTGCTGTCGGGTGGTCTCGTGGTGCTCTCGATGGGCCTGGCCCTGCTGGCCCTCGTGCCGGCGACCTACCCCTGGGTGGCCGTCGCGTTCGCGGTGGTCGGGCTCGGCACCTCGGCCCTCGGGCTGGGGTCGGCGCTCATCATGGGCGCGGCCACCGACGTGCAGGCGGGCTCCGCGGCCGCCGTGGAGGAGATCACCTACGAGCTGGGTGCCGTCCTCGGCATCACCTTCCTCGGCAGCCTCGTCGGCGCCGTCTACCGCGCGGGCCTGCCCGACGACATGGGCGCCGCCGTCCGCGAGTCGGTGGCCGGTGCCGTCGGCGGGCCGTCCTTCGGCGTGGCGGCCGACGCGTTCGTCACCGCCTTCGCGGCCGTCGGTGCCGTCGGCGCGGTGCTCACCGCCCTCGCGGCGTGGGCCGTGTGGCGGCTGGTGCCTGCCGGGCTGACGCTCGACGACGCGCACCACTGAGCCCTCCGGCACCCGGAGGGCTCAGCGGTGCGGGTTGGTCAGGCGGTGACGTGCGCGTCGGCGACGTCGAGCGCACGGTCGAGGACGTCAAGGCCCTCGGCCAGCTCCTCGGCGGTCGTCGTGCACGGCGGCACGACGTGCAGCCGGTTGAAGTGCGTCATCGGCCAGAGGCCCTCGGCCTTGCAGGCGGCCATCAGCTCGCCCATCGGCTTCGCGGCCTCGCCCGAGGCGTTGTACGGCACGAGCGCCTCGTTGGTCGTCGTGTCCTTGACGAGGTCGAGCGCCCAGAACACCCCGAGCCCACGCACCTCGCCGACCGACGGGTGCTTGGCGCGGATCTCCTCGAGGCGCGGCCCGATGACCGTGTCGGCCATCTTCCGGACGTGCTCGAGGATGCCCTCCTCCTCGAAGATCCGCATCGACGCGACGGCCGAGGCGCAGGCCAGCGGGTGGCCCGAGTAGGTGAGGCCACCGGGGTAGGGGCGGTCGTCGAAGGTCGCCGCGACGCGGGCCGACATCACGACGCCGCCGAGCGGCACGTAGCCGCTGTTGACGCCCTTGGCGAAGCAGATGAGGTCGGGGGCCAGGCCCCAGTGGTCGACGGCGAACCACTCGCCGCAGCGCCCGAAGCCGGCCATCACCTCGTCGGCGATCCAGAGGATGCCGTGCTCGTCGCAGAGCTCGCGGACACCGGCGAGGTAGCCGTCCGGCGGCACGAGGATGCCGTTGGTCCCGACCACCGTCTCGAGCATGATCGCGGCGATGGTCTGCGGCCCCTCGACCATGATCGTGTCGCGCAGGTGCTGCAGCGCGCGCTCGCACTCCTGCTCGGGGGAGGTCGAGTGGAACGCCGACCGGAACGGGTAGGGGCCCCAGAAGTGCACGAATCCGGTTGCGCCGGGCTCGGATCCCCAGCGGCGCGGCTCGCCCGTCGCGAGGATGGAGCCGCTCGTCGCGCCGTGGTAGCTGCGGTAGGTCGTGAGGATCTTGTGGCGGCCGGTGTGGATGCGCGCCATCCGCATCGCGTTCTCGGTGGCCTCGGCGCCGCCGTTCGTGAAGAACACCTTGTCGAGGTCGCCCGGGGCGCGCTCGGCGATCATCCGGGCCGCCTCGGAGCGCGACTCGTCGGCGAAGCTCGGCGCGATGGTGCACTGGCGGGCCGCGGCCTCCTGGATGGCGGCGACGAGCTTGGGGTGCTGGTAGCCGATGTTGACGTTCACCAGCTGGCTCGAGAAGTCGAGGTACTTCTTGCCCTCGAAGTCCCAGAAGTACGAGCCCGAGGCCCCGGCGATGGGCAGCGGCGCGATCTGCGCCTGCGCGGACCACGAGTGGAAGACGTGCGCCCGGTCGTCACGTGCGACCTGCGCACCCTTGTCGGTGTCGGGCTGGACGTCGGGGGAGGCGAACTCGGTCATCGCAGAAGGCCTTTCGGTCGGCCGGGTCAGCCCGGCAGGGTGAAGATCGTCCGGTGCCACGGCTTGTGGGCCGCGCCGGTGATGTCGTGCATGACGTGCTTGACGTTCGTGTACTCGTCGAACGAGTACGCGGACATGTCCTTGCCGAAGCCGGAGTGCTTGTACCCACCGTGCGGCATCTCGCTGATGATCGGGATGTGGTCGTTGACCCACACGCAGCCTGCCGCGATCTCGCGCGAGGCGCGACCGGCGCGGTAGGTGTCGCGGGTCCACGCGGACGCCGCCAGCCCGAACTCGGTGTCGTTGGCCAGGCGGATGGCCTCGTCGTCGTCGTCGAACGGGACGACGACGAGCACCGGCCCGAACACCTCGTCGGTCCAGATCTCGGAGTCGAGCGGCACGTCGGTGACGAGGGTCGGCTCGTAGTACGAGCCGCGCGCCAGCTCACCGCCCGGGGCGGCCCCGCCGGTGACGACCTTCGCGTAGCCGCGGGCGCGCTCGACCATCCCGGCGACCTTGTCCTGGTGGGCCCGCGAGGAGAGCGGGCCGAGGTCGGTGGCCGGGTCGGAGGTGGCGCCGATGCGCACCTGGGCGAAGAGGTCGGCGACGCCGCGCACGAACTCGTCGTGGACCGAGCGGTGGACGATCGCCCGGGTGGCCGCGGTGCAGTCCTGGCCGGTGTTGATGAGCGAGCCGGCGACCGCGCCGTGGACGGCGGCCTCGAGGTCGGCGTCGTCGAACACGACGAAGGGCGCCTTGCCGCCGAGCTCCAGGTGGACGCGCTTGCCGGTGGCGGAGGCGGTGGCCATCACCCGGCGGCCGACGGCCGTGGAGCCGGTGAACGAGGTCATCGCGACGTCGGGGTGGCCCACGAGGTGCTCGCCGGCGACCGGCCCGGTGCCGGTGACGACGTTGACGACGCCGGCCGGGGCGCCGGCCTCGGTGAACGCCTCGGCGAAGAGCAGCGAGGTGAGGGGGGTGATCTCGGCCGGCTTGAGGACGATCGTGTTGCCGGCGGCGATGGCCGGCAGCACCTTCCAGGCCGCCATCTGCAGCGGGTAGTTCCACGGGGCGATCGAGCCGACGACGCCGATCGGCTCGCGGCGGATGGAGCTCGTGTGGTCGCCGGAGTACTCGCCGCTCGCCATCCCGTCGAGGCGGCGGGCGGCGGCCCCGAAGAAGGCGGTGTTGTCGACGGTGCCGGGGACGTCGAACTCGCGGGCGAGGCGGATCGGCTTGCCGGCCTGGCGCGACTCGAGCTGGGCGATCTCCTCGGCCCGCTCGTCGAGGAGCGCCGCGGCCTTCGTGAGGACGGTGGCGCGCTCCACCGGCGTGGCCCGCGACCACTCGGCGAAGGCTCCGCGTGCGGCAGCGACCGCGGCGTCGACGTCGTCGGGGCCGGCCAGGGTGACGGTCTCGACCGTCTCGTCGGTGCTGGGGTCGAGGACGGCGAAGGTCTCGCCGGTGCTCGCGGCGCGCCGCTCGCCGCCGATGTACTGGTGCATGCTCGTGAGCATACGGGGCGCCCCCGCTGCCGGAAAGGGCAGCGGGGGCGCGGTGGCGCCGCGGAATCCGTCGCCGAGGTCGTCGACGGCTGCTGTCATCAGTGCTGGTAGGTCCCGTGGATGACCGCCCGGCCGAGCGTCTTGAAGGCCAGGTTGAAGGACACCACGGCGGGGGAGGCGTCCGCATCGACCCCGAGCGTGGGCCCGGAGACGGCGTGCACGACGAGGTAGTAGCGGTGGGGGACATCGCCCTGCGGCGGGGCGGCGCCCGTGAAGCCGGCCTCACCGCCGTCGTTGCGGACGTGGAAGGCCTTCCCGGGCAGGTCGCCCGCGGCGGCGCCGGAGGCCAGCGACGTCACCTCCGCCGGGACGTCGACGAGCACCCAGTGCCAGAAGCCCGACGGGGTGGGGGCGTCCGGGTCGAAGACGGTGACGACGTAGCTCTGGGTGCCCTCGGGGGCGCCGCTCCACGAGACCTGGGGCGAGGTGTTGCCGCGGTCGGCGACCTGGTCGTCCTTGAGGGGCGCGCCGTCGGTGACGTCCTCGCTCGTCACGGTGAACGACGGGACGGCGGGCAGCATCTCGTACGGGTTCGGGGCGGTGGGGCGCTCGAGGCTCATGCGGTCATCTCCTGCGACGTCGGGGGAGTGCGGTCCCCAGGGCCAACCCCGGACCGTCCCCACTTATTGCGCATCCACCACCTCCGGAGGGCGCGGAGAGCGCTCTCAGGGTGGCGGATGCGCAATGAGTCGGGAAGATCGGGTGGCGGCGGGTCACCAGGAGCTCTTGGTGACCCCCGGCAGCTCGCCGCGGTGGGCCATCTCGCGCAGCCGGACCCGGGAGAGCCCGAACCGGCGGTACACCGCCCGCGGCCGGCCGTCGACGACGTCGCGGTTCACGAGCCGCGTCGGGGACGCGTCGCGGGGGAGGCGCTGCAGCCCGAGCCGGGCCGCGGCGCGCTCCTCCTCGCTCGCCCGCGGGTCGCGAGCCGCATCCTTGAGGGCGGCCCGTCGCTCCGCGTGCCGCCCGACGACCGCTCGCCGCCGCTCGTCGGCGACGCACAGGCTCCGCTTCGCCATCAGCGCGACTCCTTGAACCCGACGTGCCGGCGCACCTTCGGGTCGTACTTGCGCAGGACGAGCCGGTCGGGGTCGTTGCGCCGGTTCTTCTCGGTGACGTAGCTCGTGCCCGTCCCCGCGCTCGAGCGCAGGACGATCTTCGGGCGGACGTCGGCGGACTTCTTCGCCATCAGAGCTTCACTCCCTTCCGGAGCAGGTCGGTGACGACCGCGTCGATGCCGCGGGCGTCGATGGTCTTGATGCCCCGGGCGGACACCGTGAGCCGGACGAACCGGCCCAGGCTCGGCACCCAGTAGCGCTTGTGCTGGACGTTGACGTCGAACCGGCGCTTGGTGCGGCGGTGCGAGTGCGAGATGCGGTGGCCGAAGCCGGGGGTGGCTCCTGTGACCATGCACGTGCGGGACACGGGTGGGACCTCCTGGGTGGTTGCGGTGACGCGGTCACCATGACATAGAATGAGAACCGTTATCAAAACATTCCCCGATCCGGAAGGAGGGGCGCGTGCGTCCCGGCATCCACCCGCGCTACGAACAGGTCGTCTATCGCGACCGCTCGACCGGCGCGATGTTCCTCACCCGCTCGACCCGCGTGCCCGACGCGACGGTCGAGCTCGACGGCGCGACCTACCCGGTCATCGACGTCGAGGTCTCGGCCGACTCCCACGCGTTCTGGACCGGACGGGCACGCACCCTCGACAGCGAGGGCCGCGTCGAGCGGTTCAACCGCCGCTACGGCCGGCCCGGGAGCGCGTCGTGAGCGGCGCCCCGGTCTTCCTCGTCACCGGCCTGGACGCCGACTCGATGGCCGCCGCCACCATCGGTCTGCAGTTCGACCTGCCGGACGCCGTCGTCGTCCGACACGACCTGGACGCCGCCGCCGGCCACCTCGTGCGGACGGTCTCGGACCTCACCGGGCTGCTCGAGCGGGAGGTCGTGCCGCTCGAGCACGCCTGCTCCAGCTGCGCCGTGCGCGAGGACGTCCTGCCGACCCTCGAGCGCCTCGGCTCCCTCGGGCGCTGGGGCGCGGTCGTCACCCACCTGCCGGTGGCCGCGGACGGGCTCTCGGTCTGCCGCGTCCTCGGCTGGGACCCCACGGTCGCCCCCAGCGTGCGCATCGCCGGCGTGGTCGCCGCCCTCGACGGGGCCCGTGTGCTCGACGACGTCCTGGGCGACGAGATCCTCCCCGAGCGCGACCTCGGGACGCTCGGGACCGACCGGCGCGGGGTGGGCGAGGTGCTCGGCGGGATGGTCGAGTACGCCGACCTTGTCGCGCTCTTCGGTGACACCCCGGACGCCGGGCTGGAGCTCGTCCGTCACCTCGTGCGGCCGGGGGCCCTGGTGACCCGCGACTGGCCGGGCCTGCGCGCCGACCAGCTGCTGCCCGGCCTGCACGACCACGACGCCACCGAGGCCTGGGTCGGCGAGGTCCACGACGGCCCGAGCCGTGCGGCCGAGGGCCACCACGTGTGGAGCCTCGAGCTCGTCGCGGACCGGCCGTTCCACCCGGGGCGCCTCCACGACCGTGTCGACGTCCTCGGCGGCGGGCCGTTCCGCTCGCGAGGATGCTTCTGGCTCGCCAGCCGCCCCGGCGCGGTGGCGGCCTGGGACGGCGCGGGCGGCCAGCTGAGCGTCGGCCTGCAGGGGGAGTGGGGCCGCTCGCGCCCGCTGACCCGCATCCTCGTCACCGGTCTGCGCGAGGACGACGCGCGCGAGGAGCTGCGGCGCGTCTTCGCCGAGTGCCTACTCACCGATGCCGAGCTCGAGGCGCGCGGCCCGTACTGGGACGTCGCCACCGACGGCCTCGAGCCCTGGCTCGGACCCATCCGCCGGGTCGCCTGACCCGCTCGACCATCCACCCGAGAGAAGGAGACCCTCGTGGCCGTCCCCAAGCGCCGCACGTCGCGCAGCAACACCCGTCACCGCCGGGCGAACTGGAAGGCCGCCGTGCCCGACCTCATCCCCCTCACCGTCGACGGCCGCGAGGCCGTCGTCCCCCGCCGGCTCGTCCGGGCCGTCGCCGAGGGCCGGGTGGAGGTGCGATGAAGGTGCGCGCGAGCATCCGGTCGCTCAAGAACGTACCGGGGTCCCAGATCGTGCGGCGGCGCGGCCGGGTCTACGTCATCAACCGCCAGAACCCGCGCTTCAAGGCGCGCCAGGGCTGAGCCCCCGCAGGCACGCGAACGGGGCGCCGACCGTGGTGGTCGGCGCCCCGTCCGGGCGTGAACGGCTGGGTCAGCCGTTGACGGCGCGCTTGAGCTGCGCGGCGGCCTTGAAGCCGACGGAGGTCGACGCGGCGATCTGGATCTCCTCGCCGGTCTGCGGGTTGCGGCCGGTGCGCGCGGCGCGCTCGCGGGTCTCGAAGCTGCCGAAGCCGGCGAGCTTGACGTCCTCACCCTTGGCGAGGTGCTCGGCGACCACGTCGAACGCCGCGGAGATGATCTCCTCGGCAGCGGTGGCGGAGACGTCCGTGCGCTGGGCGACGGCCTGGGCGATGTCCTTCTTGGTCGACATGGGACCTTTCCTCGTGAGTCGTTCGGTGCTGAAGTTCCGACGCTACCGCCGGAGGACTCCGGCGGCGTCAACGGTCAGTCTGCCGGGTCCGTTCCCTCCGGAGGCCACTGGTCCCCCCACCCGGCGTGGCGCGCGGCCCGGTAGCGCGGGCCCTGACGCCGGCTGACGACCTCCCGCGAGGCCGTGCCGTCATCCCGGCAGAGCTCCAGCTGCACCAGTCCCTTGCGGGTCACCGGATGCCTCAGCACGCGCCCCGCGGGGGTGTCGGCGGGCGTTCGGCGGGCGACGACGTAGGCCACCTTCTCGTCCTCGTGGCCGAGCGCGGCGCCCTTGAGGCGGCGGTGCAGCGCCGTCCGGTCGAGCCGGACCGCGAGGTGGCACCAGTCGCCCGCGGCCGCCAGCGGGCAGGCGGCCTCGTGGGGGCAGGGCGCCAGCACGTGCCATCCGGCGGCGAGCAGCCGGTCGCGCGCCGCCAGCGCCGCCGCGAAGCCGCGCGGGGTCCCCGGTTCGAGCACGGCGACCACCGCGCCGGCCTCGCTCGCGGCGTCCGCGGCGGCGTCGACCACGCGGTCGCGCAGGTCCGGGCCGAGCTCGCCGAGGACGTACGCCACGGTCACGAGGTCGGCCCGGGGCAGGGCCCGGCCGCCGCCGAGGTCGCGGCGGGTCCACCGCGCGCCGGCCAGGGCGCGCGGCCCGTGGCGCGCGACGTCAGCGCCGACGGCCAGCGCATCGGCCGAGCCGTCGACGACCTCGACGGAGGCCAGCCCCGGGAAGGCATCGGCCGCGGCCCAGGCGGCCGCCCCCGTGCCTCCGCCGACGTCGACGAGCGAGTGCGGCGCGAGGTCTGGTGCCACCTCGAGCGCGTACCGCAGCACCCGGGCGACGGCGGCGTGCGTGGCGGGCATCCGGTAGGCGGCGTACGCGGTGGCCGACACCCGGTCGCTCAGCACCTGCTCGGTCGGGGGCGCCCCGGACCGGTAGACGTCGATGAGCCGGGTCGTCGCCCGGCGCAGGCGCTCGGGGTCGGCCCCGTCGAGGACGGCCTCGAGGGCACGGTTCAGGGGCAGGGGCACACCGCATCCTCCCGCCCGGCGGGCCGGTCCGGACGGGTGGGCCGGGATGAACCGGGGCGTCCAGGACGTTGAACCCCCTCGAGACCGGGTCCGGGAACATACCCACAGGGGTATTCTGTTGACCAGGACGGACCAGCAACGACGCACCGAGGAGCTGACATGGCCACCGTGGACCTCACGGCCGAGACGTTCGAGAAGACCATCGGGGACGAGGGGATCGTCCTCGTCGACTGGTGGGCCTCGTGGTGCGGCCCGTGCCGCCAGTTCGCCCCGACCTTCGAGAAGTCCAGCGACGCGCACGACGACGTCGTGCACGGCAAGGTCGACACCGAGGCCGAGCAGGCGCTGGCCGGCGCCGCCCAGATCACCTCGATCCCGACCCTCATGGGCTTCCGCGACGGCATCCTCGTCTTCCGCCAGGCCGGCGCCCTCCCCCCGGCCGCGCTCGAGCAGGTTCTCGAGGGCATCAAGGCCCTCGACATGGACGAGGTGCGTGCCCAGGTGGCCGCCCAGACCACCGCAGGCTGACCTGCTCGTTCCCGACTCCCCGGGTACCTCCCGGGGTACAGTCGGCAGTCCGCTCACGACCCCAGGGGGACACCCGACATGGAGCTCGACGCCACCGAGATGCAGGCCGTCGTCAAGCGGCTGCGGCGCGCCCAGGGCCAGATCGGGGGGATCCTCAAGATGATCGAGGACGGCCGCGACTGCCAGGACATCGTCACCCAGCTGGCGGCGGTCTCCAAGGCCCTCGACCGGGCCGGCTTCGCCGTCATCGCGCTCGGGCTGCGGCAGTGCATCACCGACCCCGAGGGCGGGACGATGGACGTCGAGGCGATGGAGAAGCTCTTCCTCTCCCTCGCCTGAGGGCGCTGTCCCGATTGGCGGAGACATACCCTGGGGGGTATGGTGGAGTCGTTCTGACACGTCGTCGCCCGAGGAGCTCTCCATGTGCCGAGCCGTGACCTGCCGCCAGTGCGGCAAGACCACCTGGGCCGGCTGCGGCCAGCACGTCGACCAGGTGATGCGGGGCGTGCCCTCCGCCGACCGCTGCCCCGGCCACCAGGGCGAGCCGTCCACGGGTCTCCTCGGGAAGCTGTTCGGCCGCTGACCGCTCGCCGCCCCACCCGGCCCGACCCCGCCGTCAGGCAGGGCGGGCGGTGCCGGTGACGAACCAGCCCCAGGCCCGCATCGGGCCCGGCGCGATGTAGCGGGCGTCGGCGAGGTCGACCTCGAAGCCGGCGGCCTCGATGAGCCGTGGCAGGTCGCGGTCGACGTGGCAGCCACCGGCCATCCGGCCCCACACCGGCTGGACGAAGCGCTGCAGCCGCACCGTGCCGGCATCGGGGGCGAGCGAGTGCTCGACGAAGTGCAGCGCCCCGCCGGGCCGCAGCACGCGCCGGGCCTCCCGCAGGGCCGCTTCCACCTCGGGCACCGTGCACAGCGCCCACGCCGTGACGACGGTGTCGACCGACCCGTCGGCGAGCGTCGAGAGGTCGGCGGCGTCGGGACTGGTGCGCTCGACGGGGCGACCGAAGGACTCGATGCGGGGCGCCGCCAGCTCCCAGGCCAGGTCCGACGGCTCGGCCGTGAGGACCCGGGTCACCACGGGAGGGTAGTGCTCGAGGTTCGGACCGGAGCCGAAGCCGATGTCGAGGACCACCCCCTCCGCCCGGGCGCACACCGGTGCGCGCCACCGGTCGACGTCGGCGCCCTGGCAGGCCCGGTGCGTCAGGCGCGGCAGCACCCGCTCGTCCCACCACGTCCGCACGCCCATGACCCCCAGTGTGGCGCGGCCGGCGGCCGGTGGCCAGCGTGCCGTCCGGTGTGCGTCGGTCAGCGGGCGGGGTCGACGAGCACCATTCCGCGCGAACCCGACTCGCCCATCGCCGCGAGGAGGGTGCCGGCCTCCTCGAGGCCGACGGGGTCGCCCGGGGCCAGCAGGGCCGCGAGGTCGAGTCGGCCGTCCGCGACGTCGGCGAGGAGCGCGGCGTAGTCGGCGGCGGCCATCCCGTGGCTGCCGAGGACGTCGAGCTCCCAGCCGATGACGCGCTCCATCGGCACGGTGGCTGCGCCGCCGGCCGGCGGCAGCAGGCCCACCTGCACGTGCCGCCCGCGGCGGCCGAGGGCGAGAATGCCGGCGCGGCAGGCCTCCGGCGAGCCCACGGCCTCGATGCCCACACGCGCGCCGCCGCCGGACCACTCGACGACCGCGGCAACGAGCTCGGACGCGGGGAGCCCGGCATCCAGGGTGTGCTCGGCACCGAGGGCCTCGGCGCGGGCGCGCGAGGTGGGGTCGAGGTCGGTGGCGCAGACGCGGGCGCCCGCCGCGACGGCGATCGCCACTGCCGCCAGGCCGACGCCGCCGCACCCGCTGACGAGGACGGTGTCGCCGGGAGCGACCCGGCCCCGGGCGACGACGGCCCGGTGCGCCGTGGCGACGCGGCACCCGAGCCCGGCGGCCGCCGCGGGGTCGACGGCGGCGGGCAGTGGGACGAGGTTGGTGTCCGCCGCGTGCACGACGACGCGCTCGGCGAAGCATCCCGGGTCGGTGAAGCCGGGCTGGCGCTGGTGCGGGCACACCTGGCCCTCGCCGGCCGCGCACGTGGCGCAGCGCCCGCAGGCCTGGACGAAGGGCGCCGTGACGGGACGGCCGACCCACGAGCCGTCGACCCCCTCGCCCACGGACTCGACGACACCGACGAGCTCGTGGCCGGGGACGTGCGGGAAGGTCGCGATGTCGTCGTCGTGACCCATCCAGCCGTGCCAGTCGCTGCGGCACAGGCCGGCGCTCGTCACCCGGACGACGACCCCGCCGGGGGGTGCGGTGGGGTCGGGCAGGGCGGTGAGCCGCAGCGGTTCGCGGAAGGCGTCGTAGACGAGGGCTCGCACGGGCCCAGCCTGCCAGCGGAGGTGCCGGCCGGGTCGAGGTGATGTCGGGCCGTCTCGCGGTCGGGTTCCACCTCGACCCGCCCCCGAGTCCTGCCGGGCCGGTGTCTCGGCACCACACTCCGGCGGTCGCACTGTGGGGGCGTTCCCCACGGTCAGGGCACCCGTCGCTCACCTACGGTCGCCGGATCGGCAGGGGCGTCAACGGAATTCGTTGCAGCAATGGCGCGAGCGCCCCCCGGAGGAGGAACCCGTGCACCGTCGCCCCGTTCTCGCCCTGGCGAGCGCAGTCCTGACCCTCGCCCTCGCGGCCTGCGGCACGCCCGGGGAGCCCGGTGCCGACGCCGGTTCCGGGGGCTCCGCGTCGAGCAGCCCCGTGGAGGTCGGGCTGGTCTACAGCAAGTCCGGCCCGCTGGCCACCTACGGCGAGCAGTACCGCCAGGGCTTCACCGCCGGCCTCGACTTCGCGACGAAGGGCACCAACGCCGTCAACGGCCGTCAGGTCGAGGTCACCGAGCAGGACGACGCCGGTGACCCCGCCAAGGCCGTCGCCGCGGCGACCGACCTCGTCGGGAAGGGCGTCAAGGTCCTCGCCGGCTCGACCGCCTCCGGGGTGGCCCTCCAGGTCGCCCCGCTCGCGGAGGACAACAAGGTCCTGTTCATCTCGGGCCCGGCGGCCGTCGACGCGGTCACCGGTGCCAACGAGTACACCTTCCGCTCCGGGCGGCAGACCTACCAGGACGTCGCGACCGCCGGAACGATGATCGGTGACGTGAAGGGCAAGAAGGTCACCGTCCTCGCTCAGGACAGCGCCTTCGGCAAGGCCAACGTCGCCGCCGTCACCGCCGTCCTCGGCGCCAAGGGCGCGACCGTCTCGGCCGTCGAGGTCCCCGCCGCGGCAACGGAGTTCACGCCGTTCGCGAGCAAGATCAAGACCGCGAAGCCGGACCTGCTCTTCGTCGCGTGGGCCGGTGCCAACGCCACGCAGATGTGGACCTCGCTCTCGCAGCAGGGGGTCTTCGACGCCACGACCGTCGTCACCGGCCTCGACATCAAGCCGACCCACGCGCTCTTCGGCGAGTCCGCGACGAAGATCGACTTCCTGTCGCACTTCTACGACGGCGCGGCCGACAACGCCGCGTACCAGGCGCTCGCCGCCGGGATGAAGGAGCAGGGCGGCTCGGTGGACCTCTTCACCAACGACGGCTTCGTCGCCGCCCAGATGGTCGTGCACGCGCTCGAGAAGAGCACCGACGACACGAACGCGATGGTCACCGCTCTCGAGGGGTGGAGCTTCGAGGGCCCGAAGGGGCAGCTGACCATCCGCCCCGAGGACCACGCGCTCCTGCAGCCGATGTTCACCGCGTCGCTCGAGAAGGACGGCGACGGGTACACGGTCAAGCCGGGCAAGACCCTCGACGCGCAGGCCGTCGCCCCGCCCGTCACGCCGTTCAAGTGATCGGCGCCGAGGGCGTCGGCTGGCAGGTCGGGGGCGCCCGCATCCTCGAGGACGTCAGCCTGACCGTCGGCGCCGGCGAGCTGGTCGGCATCATCGGGCCCAACGGCGCCGGCAAGTCCTCGCTCGTCAACGTCCTCTCGGGGGTGACCCGGCCGACCACCGGCCGGGTCACCCTCGACGGGGCCGACGTCAGCCGGGCGTCCGCCACGAAGCGGTCGCGGCTCGGGCTGGCCCGCTCGTTCCAGACCTCGGCGCTCTTCGACGGCCTGACCGCCGGCGAGAACGTGCGCCTCGCGGTGCAGGGCTCCGGCCCGGCGCCGGCCTCGCCGTTCCGCCGCGCGGCATCGGTGGCCGCGGACCGGGTCGAGGGCCTCCTCGAGCGGGTCGGGATGGGCGGCACTGCCGGAACCCCCGCCCGCGACCTGTCGCACGGCGGCCGGCGCAAGCTCGAGCTCGCGATGGCCCTGGCCTCCGAGCCGCGCGCCCTCCTCCTCGACGAGCCGATGGCCGGGGTCTCGGCCGAGGACGTCGACGGGCTGACCGAGATCATCGGCGAGGTGCGCGACTCCGGCGTCGCCGTCGCGATGGTCGAGCACCACATGCACGTCGTCCTCGGCCTCGCCGACCGCGTCGCCGTCCTGCACCACGGCAGCCTCCTCGCGGTCGGCCGTCCCGACGAGGTGACCGCCGACGAGCGCGTCCAGCAGGCCTACCTGGGAGAAGCACTGTGAGCAGCGTCCTCACCCTCGACGACGTGCATGTCCGCTACGGCGGGTCGCACGTCCTCCAGGGCGTCTCGTTCGAGGTCCCCGACACCGGGGTCACGGCCCTGCTGGGCCGCAACGGCGTCGGCAAGACCACGACGCTCAAGGCGGTCCTCGGCCTCGCGCCGCGCACCGGCGGCATCCGGCTGCGCAACCGCGACATCACCGGCGACCCGGTGCACCGCATCGTCGCCGGCGGCATCGGCTACGTGCCCGAGGACCGGGAGGTCTTCGGCGGGCTGACCGTCGAGGAGAACCTGCGCCTCGTCGGCGGCACCACCGGGGCCGACGCCCCCATCGTCGAGGAGCTCTTCCCCGACCTCCTCGCCCGCCGCGCCCAGAAGGCCGGGACGCTCTCGGGCGGGCAGCAGCAGATGGTCGCGCTCGCGCGGGTCCTGTTGCGCGAGAACGACCTCCTGCTCGTCGACGAGCCGACGAAGGGCCTGGCGCCCAAGCTCGTCACCGAGGTCGCCGACGTGCTCGCCCGGGTCGCCCGGACGACCCCCGTCCTCCTCGTCGAGCAGAACCTGCCGCTCGTGCGGCGCATCGCCGACACCGTCGTCGTCCTCGACGCCGGAAAGGTCGTGCACCGCGGCGAGGCGCGCGCGCTCGTCGAGGACCCCGCGCTCACCACCGAGCTGCTCGGGGTCTCGATGCGGCGGGAGGAGGTGGCGTGAGCGACCTCGTCCTCATCCTCGTCACCGGGCTCGGGCTCGGCGCGCTGTACTTCCTCGCCGCGAGCGGCCTCTCGCTCGTCTACGGCCTCATGGGCGTGCTCAACTTCGCGCACGGCTCGTTCATGACCGCCGGTGCCTACGCCGCCTGGCTGACGATGGACGCCCTCCCGGCCTCGATGGGCGTCGGCCTGCGGTTGCTGGTGGCCGCCGTCGTGGCGGTGCTCGTCGGGGCGATCGTGGGCGTGCTCGTCGAGGTCGTCCTCATCCGGCCGCTGTACCGGCACCACATCCAGCAGGTGCTCGTCACCGTCGGGCTCTCGCTCGCGAGCGTGGCTGCGGTACAGGGCATCTGGGGCTCGGATCCGCACCCGGTCGCCAAGCCGGAGGTCCTCACCGGCACGGTCGAGCTGCTCGGGGCGCGGTTGCCGGTCGACCGGTTCCTCTACCTCGCGGTCGCCCTGGCCCTCTACGGCGGCCTGCTCGCGCTGCTCAACCACACGCGCCTCGGGCTGGTCATCCGCGCCGGGGTCGAGAACCGCACGATGGTCCAGGCGCTCGGCATCGACGTCCGGCGCACCTTCACCGTCGTCTTCGGGCTCGGCGGGGCCGTCGCGGCCCTCGCGGGGGTCCTGTACTCGAAGTACGCCGGCACGGTGTCGCCGCTCCAGGGCGGCTCCTTGCTCATCTACGCGTTCATCGTCGTCGTCATCGGCGGGATGGGGTCGCTCACCGGTACCGCGGTCGCCGCGGTGGCGGTGGGGCTCGTCCAGCAGCTCGCGAACTACTACGCGGCCAGCGGGATCGGCGACCTCTCGGTCGTGCTGCTCCTCGCGCTGGTCCTCCTCCTGCGTCCGTCCTCGCTGAAAGGGGCCACCGCATGAGCGCCCGCCCGCTCCTCCGGGTCCTGCCGCCGCTCGTCCTCCTGGCGCTTCTCGCGTACCTGCCGTACCTGTCGTTCTCGGTGCCCGGGCTCCTGCCGGGGCGGGTCAACGGGCCCGGCTCGATGCAGCTGCTCGCCACGTGCCTCGTCTTCGCCGGGTTCGCGCTCAGCTACGACGTCGTCTTCGGGCGCACCGGCCTGCTCAGCTTCGGGCACGCCCTGTTCATCGCGGCCGGGAGCTACCTGCTGACCGTCTCGCTCGCCGAGTGGTCGATGCCGCTGCCGCTCGCGGTGCTGGTCGCGCTCGGCGGGACGACGCTGCTGGCGTTGGTGGTCGGCGCGGTCGCGCTGCGGGTCGGTGGCATCGCCTTCGCGATGGTCACCCTCGCGTTCGCGCAGGCGGCGTCCATCATCGTGCTGCGGGACCCCGCGGGCGTGACCGGCGGCGAGGAGGGCAAGGCCCTCGCGCGCGACGCCGTGCCGGACCTCCTGGTGGGCGTCGCCAACGCCCCGTACCGGTACTGGCTGGCGCTCGGGTTCCTCGTCGTCGCGGTCGTGGTCGTCCGGCTGCTCGTGCGCTCCCGGGCCGGGCACGCGATGGCGGCGGTGCGCGAGAACGAGTCCCGCGCCGCGGTGCTCGGGCTGTCGGTCTACCGGGTCAAGCTGCTCGCGCTCGTCGTCGGGTCCTTCCTCGGCGGGCTCGGCGGCGTGGTGCACGCCCTCGTGCTCGGTGGCTCGGGCCCGCACCTGACGACCGCCGAGTTCACGCTCTCGCTCCTCGTCATGGTCGTCCTCGGCGGCGCCGGCAGCACGTGGGGCGCGGTCGTCGGCGGCTTCCTCTACCACTACGCCGACGCGCGGCTCACCGAGGCGAGCGGCTCCGGCATCCTCGACTCGCTGCCCGGCGCGCTGCAGTCGGTGCTGTCGCAGCCGCTGTTCGTCCTCGGCGCGTTCTTCGTCGTCGTCGTCTACTTCGCCCCGAGCGGCCTGACCGGCCTCGGAGGCCGCCTCGTACGGAAGGGTGTCCGGACATGAGCATCGTCGACCCCGCGTTCGTCATCGAGCTGCCCGAGGGGCACCTCGCCGTCCACGACCTGACGCCCGGCCCGGTCGCCGAGGACGCGGCCGTCGTCCTCGCGGTCCACGGCATCACGGCGAACGGGCTCTCCTGGCAGCGGGTCGCCGACGAGCTCGGCCGCCGCCGGCCCGGCGCCGTCCGGGTGCTCGCCCCCGACCTGCGCGGACGGGCCGCGAGTGCCGGCGCCCCCGGCCCGTACGGCCTCGGGGTGCACGCCGACGACCTCGCGGGCATCGCGTCGGCCTTCGCCGCGGCGCCCGTGCTCGTCGGGCACTCGATGGGGGGCTTCGTCTCCGCGCTCGCCGCGGCCCGCCATCCGGAGCGGTCCTCGGGGGTCGTCCTCGTCGACGGCGGCCTCGCCTTCCCGGCCCCGCCGGACCTCGACGTCGACGCCGCGCTGCAGGCGGTCATCGGGCCGGCGATGCAGCGGCTGTCGATGCGCTTCGCCTCCGCCGAGGAGTACCTCACGTTCTGGGACGCCCACCCGGCGCTCGGGCCGGTGCTGCGCGGCCCGTCCGGGGATGCCGCCCGCCGCTACGTGCTCGCCGACCTCGTCGAGGACGGCGCCGGCGCCTGGCGCAGCTCGTGCGTCCTCGACGCCGTGCGCGCCGACGGCGCCGACGTGCTCGCCGACCCCGAGACGCACGGCGCCGCCCGGGTGGCGGTCGAGCGCGGGCTGCCGGTGGAGCTCGTGTGGGCGCACCGCGGGCTGATGGCCGAGCCGCAGGGCCTCTACGACCCGCAGCGGCTCGAGGCCCTCGACCTGCCGGACGCCCTGCGCACCACCGCCGTCGACGCCGACCACTACTCGGTGGTCCTCGAGGACGCCGGCGTCACCGCCGTCGCCGACGCCGTCGAGCGGATGCTCCCTCCGGCCCCCTGACGCCCCCACCTCCACCGCGAACGTGTGTGAACTCGCCGGGGATCCCCGGCGTGTTCACACACGTTCGCGGAGAAGCGCGCGGGGAGGGGTGAGTGCGGGTCAGTCGGCGGCGAGGAGGTCGCGCATCCGCAGCGCGAGCTGGAGCTCGAGCGAGCGCTCCGGCTCCTGCCACCCGTCGCCGAGCAGCGCGCCGATCCGGTCGAGGCGCTGCGCCACGGTGTTGACGTGCACGTGCAGTCGGGTCGCGGCGTGCCGTGGCGAGCGCCCGGCCGCGAACCACGCGCCGAGCGTGCCGACGAGGTCGGTGCCCCGCCGGGTGTCGTAGTCGAGCAGTGCGCCGAGCTCGTGCGTCACGTACGCCGAGACGTCCGGGTCGGACCCGACGATGAGCCCCGCGAACCCCAGCTGCGTGGCGGCCGCGCCCTCACCGCGCCGGCCCAGGGCGACGAGCGCGGCGACCGTTCGCGTCGCCTCCTCGTGCGCGTCGGGCACGTCGTCGACACCGGCGAGCGGACCGACGCCGGCCACGGTCACCTCGCCCCGACGCCCCACCCGCGCCGCGACCGAGCGGGCCAGCGCCCCGGCATCCGACCCCGGCACGAGGGCGACGACGTCACCGTCCTGGACACCGACGAGCGAGCCCTCGCCGGTGGCCGCCGAGGCGGACAGCGCGAGCGCCCGCGTGGAGGTCGTCGCGTCGCCGCGCAGGACGAGGAGGCAGGCCGGGGCATCGGGGTCGGCGCCGGTGGAGCGGAGCAGCTGCACGCGGTCCTCGACCGGCCCGCGGGCCGCGACGAGCTCGGCGAGCACCCGGTTGCGCGCGGCCTGCCGCGAGTCGGCCGCCTGCCGCTCGAAGAGCAGCACGAGGGCGGTGACGACCCCGGCGCGCTCGACGGTGCGGCGGTCGGCATCGGTCAGCTCGCCGGTGCCGCCGACGTAGAGCGTCGCGAGCTGCTCCTCGCCGGTCGCGACCGCCAGGCCGTGCACGGCCCCCTGCGTCACGAGCCGTCCGGACCGCAGGTCGGGGAAGGAGTCCGGCACCTCGGCGCCGGCCGTCGTGCTGCGCACCGCGCCCTCCTCGTCGACCAGCGCCGCCCATCCACCGAGCAGGTCGGCGAGCGCGTGGGTCAGGTCGTCGGTGCCGCCGCCCCCGAGGACGAGCGAGGCGAAGCGGTCGTGGGCCGCGGCCGCTTTCTCGATGCCGTCGGCGTACTGCCGCACCGTCTCGTGGGCCTCGGACAGCGCGGCCAGGGCCGACTCGGCGTCGGACAGCGCACGGGTCTGCACGAGGGTGACGGCCGCGAGGGTCGCGAGGTGCCCGAGCAGCGACACCTCCTCGCGGGTGAACGGGCGCGGGGTGCGGTTGGCCGCGAACAGCACTCCCACGAAGGTGTTCTCGACGAGCAGCGGTGTGCCGCAGATGGCGATGATGCCCTCCTCCGACACCGCGCCGTCGATGTCGGAGGTGTGCCGGAAGCGGTCGTCGTTCCAGTAGTCGGCCGTCCAGTACGGCTTGCGCGTCGAGGCGACGAGCCCACCGAGGCCGGCGCCCAGCTCGAGCCGCACCGACTGGAAGGCTGCCGACACCGAGCCGTCGGTGGCCCGCATGTAGGTGTCGCCGTGGTCGGGGTCGTGCAGTGTCAGGTAGGTGAGGTCGGTCCCGAGCAGGGCCCGCGCGCGGCGGACGATGGCGTCGAGCACCTGGGCGGTGTCGCTCTCGCTGGCCAGGGCGCGCGCCGTGTCGAGGAGCGCGGACAGGCCCGCCTCACGCCGCTGGTGCACCTCGCGGGCCGCCGCCACCCGGACCGCCAGCTCGCGCGCCGCCGACGGTGCCGGCACGGCGGCGACCTCCGCCACGGACGCGTCGTCGGCGAGCAGGGCCAGCAGCCGGAGCGCGCCGTCCTGCTCGTCGTGGGGGAGCGCCGAGCCCGTCATCGCCCCGATCCTAGGGACCGCACCGGTACCGGCGGCGCTCAGTGCGCCGTCCACCCGCCGTCCATCGTGAAGGACGAGCCGTTGACGGAGGCCGATGCCGGGCCGCAGAGGAAGAGCGCCAGCTCGGCGACCTCCTCGGGCTCGACGAGCCGCTTGACGGCCACCGGCTCGAGCATCACGGTCTCGAGCACCTCGTCCTCGGAGATGCCGTGCGTGCGGGCCTGGTCGGCGACCTGCTTCTCGACGAGCGGGGTGCGGACGTAGGCCGGGTTGAGGCAGTTCGACGTGACGCCCCTCGGGCCGCCCTCGAGCGCGACGACCTTGGAGAGCCCCTCGAGCCCGTGCTTGGCCGACACGTAGGCGGCCTTGAAGGCGCTCGCCCGCAGTCCGTGGACGCTCGAGACGTTGACGACCCGCCCCCAGCCCCGCTCGTACATGTGCGGCAGCGACTGCCGGACGAGCCGGAACGGTGCCCGGAGCATCAGGTCGAGGATGAGGTCGAAGCGCTCGAGCGGGAAGTCCTCGAGCGGGCTGACGTGCTGGATGCCGGCGTTGTTGACGAGGACGTCGACGTCGGTCGGCAGACCCGCGAGGGCGTCGAGGTCGCTGAGGTCGACGACGTGCGGCTGCACACCGGATGCGGTGCCGAGGCGCTCCAGGCCCTCGGCGTCGCGGTCGACGGCGTGCACCTTCGCGCCGGCCCCGGCGAGCGCGAGCGCGACGGCCGCGCCGATGCCGCTCGCGGCTCCGGTGACGAGGGCGGTGCGGCCGTCGAGGTCGACGGCGGAGAGGCTGGGGACGGCGGTCATGGGGAAGGACGGTAGGGAGGGCCGGCCGGACATCGGGTGTGTCGGGGACCCACATTCCGCGGCGATCGGTGGGGTCGGGCAGCACCGCCGCCACCGCCGGGCCGAGCCGCGCCGCCGGTCACGGTTCGGACACGTCAGTCCCGGACCGTTGACGCCCTCCCGTCGGCTCCGGACATACTGACGGGGTGACGGATGGGAGCGCTCCCACGGACTCCCTGCCCCGAGGGACGCGTTCCCCTTCGCACCCGTCCGACGCCCGTGCCGGGACCGCCACCAGGGAACCCGGCCCCGGCACGGGGGTCGGGCGGCCCCCCACCCTCGCCGACGTCGCGCGGCACGCCGGCGTGGGGCGCGGCACCGCATCGCGCGTGCTCAACGACTCCCCGCACGTCAGCCCGGCCGCCCGGGACGCCGTTCTCGCCGCCGTGGGCGCGCTCGGCTACGTCCCCAACGGCGCGGCCCGCTCGCTCGTGACCCGACGCACCGACACCGTGGCTCTGGTCGTCTCCGAGTCCGGCGAACGGCTCTTCGGCGAGCCGTACTTCGCCACCGTCGTGCGCGGCATCGGCGAGCGCCTCGGGGAGGCCGGGCGGCAGCTGGTCCTCGTCCTCGCGGGCACCGATGCCGAGCGCGCCCGGGCGGCGGACTACCTCACCCGGCAGCACGTGGCCGGCGTGCTGCTCCTCTCCCTGCACGCCGAGGACCCGCTGCCCGGTCTGCTCGAGTCCCGGGGCGTGCCGACCGTGTCCGGCGGGCGCCCGGCCGCGCGCCGCCCTCCGGTGGTGGTCGACGCCGACAACCTCGCCGGGGCCCGCGCGGCCCTGGACCACCTCGTGGCACGCGGGTGCCGCCGCCCCGGGGTGCTGGCGGGTCCGCAGGACATGTCCTCCGGCCGCGACCGGCTCGTCGGGGCGCTCGACGCCGCCGAGGCGGCCGGTCTGGACCGTGGACGGGTGCGGGTCGCGTGGGGCGACTACTCGGAGGAGAGCGGGTACCGCGCGATGGCCGAGCTGCTCGCCGCCGGCCCGCGCCCCGACGGGGTGTTCGCCGCCTCCGACCTGATGGCCGTCGGTGCGCTGCGGGCCCTGCGTGAGCACGGCCTCTCGGTCCCGCAGGACGTCGCGCTCGTGGGGTTCGACGACGCACCGGTCTGCCGGATGACCGAGCCGCAGCTGACCACCGTCCGCCAGCCGGTCGGCCGGATGGGCGCCGTCATGGCCGAGGTCCTCCTCGCCCGGCTGGCCGGCCGCGAGGTGCCGGCCGAGACCGTGCTCCCGACCCGGCTCGTCGTGCGGGGCTCGGCCTAGTCCTCCAGGTCGTCGTCGAGGACGAGCACGCCGGCGAGGACCAGCCGGCGGCGCAGCGCCTCGTCCATCGCCTCGGGGGTCACGGCCCCGGTGAGCAGCGACTCCAGGCCGCGGCGGTCGGCCCCGGTCGCCTCGAACCGCCCGATGCGGCTGACGAGCGCATCCCCCTCCCACCGGGCGGCCAGCCCGCGGCGCACGCGCCAGCGGGGTCCGACCTCGGCCCCGGCCGAGCGGTGCTGGGCGAGCACCCCGAGCGGTTCGGCGCGCTCGGCGGCGCGCGCCCGCCGCGCGAGGGCCGCCGCCAGCTCCTCGTCGCTGACGGCGTCGAGAGCGCGGAGCACACTGTCGCGCAGGGCATCTCGTGCCCGTGACGTCGTGCGCGGGTCCAGGGCGTCGACGCCGACGGGCAGGGACTCGCGCAGGGCCGGGTCGGCATCGAGCCGACGGCCGGCCGCGGCGAGGAGGTCGTCGGCGAGGGTGCGTCCCGTCCAGACGTGGACGCCGAAGGTCAGGTGGATGCTCGTGCCACCGAGCGCGGTGGCCGAGTGGAGCCATCCGCGCGGGAGGTAGAGGCAGTCGCCGGGGCGCAGCACGGCGTCGACGACGGGTTCCGCGTCGGCCGCTGCCGCCACGGCCTCGCGCCGGTCGGTCCACGGCTCGTGGCGCAGCGGCGCCTCGAGCACCGGGGTCCGCACCCGCCAGTGCTTCTCGCCCTCGACCTGCACGACGAACACGTCGTGGACGTCGTAGTGGTCGTCGAACCCGCGGTTCTGCGGCGGGGTCACGTACGCGTTCACCTGCACCGGGTGGCCGAGGTCGGCGGCCAGCTCACGGGCGGTGCGGGACACCGGTTCCCACGTCCGGTGCAGCCCCTGGAGCACGATCGTCGCGCCGTCGGCGAACTGCCGGAGCACCTTGTCCTCGCTCACCTGGTCACCGATCGCGGCGCCCACCCCGCCGCCGAGCGTGAGGTCGCGGGGGTCGAGGGTCACGCCGTCGCGGGCCATCCGCAGGAACGGCGTGCGCAGCGCGCGGCGCGAGAGCAGCTCGTCGACCGCGGCCGCGTCGAACCCGTGGCTCGGCGCGGGCAGCGAGGCCGCGCGGCTGAGCAGGGGGCGCCGGCCCCAGTACCCCGAGGCGAACTCCCCGGGGGCGAGCGAGACCACGGCCGCGGGGGGGGGGGGGGGGGGGGGGGGGGGGGGGGGGGGGGGGGGGGGGGGGGGGGGGGGG
>NZ_JBNVZV010000018.1:0-89070 GCF_050496545.1 Phycicoccus avicenniae
CGTCGCCGCGGCGCCGCCCGGGGCGAGCGAGCTCGTGAGCCGGGTCGCCTGCGAGCTGGTGAACGTGGCGTTCTACCGTGCCGACCCCGCGCTGGCCGCCGAGGCCGGGACGCGGGCCGCCGCTCTGCTCGCCGGCGGGGCGACGGGCGCGGTCCGCGGCCGGTGCCTCATGGTCGAGGGGATGGCCGAGGTGCTCGCCGGGCGCTCCGGGGAGCACGCGCTCGCCGCCGCCCTCGACGACCTGGGCGGGCTCGACCCACGGAGCGCGCCGTCCGCGCCCGAGGACCCCGGCGCGGACGACGACGCGGCGTGGGCCCTCGTGACCCTCATGTGGCTGCGCGGCGACGACGCCCCGGAGGAGCTCGCCCGCGCCATCGAGGCCCGGCGCAGCGCGTGGGCGCTGGGGTCGCTGCCGCGGCTGCTGTTCCACCTCGGGCGCGACGCCGCGACTGCCGACCGCTGGTCCGACGCGCGGTCGGCCTACGCGGAGGCCATCGAGCTCGCCCACGAGCTCGGCCACGCCACCGACGAGGCGGCGGCCCTGGTGGGGCTCGCGTGGGTCGAGGCCCGCGCCGGCGAGGCGGCGGAGAGTGGCGCGCACGCCGAGGCCGCCGTGGCCCTCGCCCGCCCGCGCGAGAACCGGATGGTCGAGGTGTGGGCCGACTTCGCGCGTGGCGACGCCGCCCTGGCGGTGGGGGACGTCGAGCAGGCCCGGACCCGGTATGCCGCACTGGCCCATCGCCTCGAGCAGACCGGGCTCGCGGACGTCGACGTCCACCCCGGGCCCGAGCTCGCCGAGTGCCTGGTGCTCCTCGGGCGGGGTGACGAGGCGGCCGACGTGGTCGGGCGCTACTCCGCCCGGGCCCGCGCCAAGGCCCGCCCGTGGGCCCTGGCCCGGGCCGCCCGCGCCGAGGGGCTGCTCGCCGCGCCGGAGACGGTCGACGACCGGTTCGGCGAGGCCGCCGCGCTGCACGCCCGCACGACCGACGGCTTCGAGGCCGCCCGCACCGCCCTCCTGCACGGCCAACGGCTGCGCCGCCTCCGGCGCCGGGTCGACGCCCGCGTCCCGCTGCGCCAGGCCCTGGCGACGTTCGAGCGGCTCGGGGCCGCACCGTGGGCCGACCGCGCCGCCGCCGAGCTCGAGGCGACCGGGGAGCCCACCGTCCGGCGCGCCGCGAACGTGCTCGGCGCGCTGACGCCCCGTGAGCGCCAGATCGTCGGGCTCGTCACCGACGGCCTGACGACCCGTGAGACGGCGCTGCGGCTCTTCCTCAGCCCCAAGACGGTCGAGTACCACCTGCGGAACGTCTACGCCCGGCTGGGCATCGCCTCGCGAAGCGAGCTGGCTGCGCTGGTCCACGACGGGAGCGGGGGGTGAGCGGGGCCCACCACGCCCTAGGCTCGTCCCGATGACCGTTCACCCGCCCCGCGTCGACGACGCCCTCGTCGCCCGCCTGCGTGCCGACCTCGTCGCGTCCGACTTCACCGTCGCGGGCGTGACAGCGCTGCTGGGCCCGATGGCGGCCGCCGCGCTCGAGCGTGACCAGGCGTTGCCGGCCCAGCGCGCCACCGACGCCTCCTCGGACCCGCGGGCGGCGCTCGTGCGGCTCTTCACCCTCGGCGACCCCGTCGACGCCCCCGAGGTCGAGGCCGCCCTGCCGACGCTCGGGGTGTCCGGTGCCGCCGAGCTCGGGCTCGTGGCCCCCGAGGGCGACGCCCTCGTCGCGCTCTGCGACCTGCGGCCGTACGCCGCCGACGGCGCCGACTGGTGGGTGGCCTCCGACCTCGGTGAGCTGGCCACCGGCCGGCCGCTGAGCCCCGACCACGTCCTGGGTGTCGGCGGCGCCTCGGCCACCCTCGCGTCGTGGAGCCCCCGGCCGCCGGTCGGGAGGGCCCTGGACCTCGGCACCGGGTGCGGGGTGCAGGCGCTCCACCTCGGGGCGCACGCCGAGCGCGTCGTCGTCACCGATCTCTCCGAGCGGGCCCTGGCCTACGCCCGCTTCAACGCCGCGCTCAACGGGCTCGAGTGGGAGGTCCGCTCCGGCTCGATGCTCGACCCCGTGGCCGGCGAGCGCTTCGACCTCGTCGTCTCCAACCCGCCGTTCGTCATCACCCCGCGCTCGGGTGGCGTGCCGCTCTTCGAGTACCGGGACGGTGGCGCATCCGGGGACGCGGTCGTCGCCGACCTCGTCCGCAGCGTCGGCGCGCACCTCGAGCCCGGCGGCATCGCCCAGCTCCTCGGCAACTGGGAGGTCCCGCGCGGCCGCTCGTGGACCGAGCGCGTGGGGGAGTGGCTCGACGGCACGGGGCTCGACGCGTGGGTCGTCCAGCGCGAGGTGCAGGATCCCGCGGAGTACGCCGAGACCTGGGCGCGCGACGGCGGCCACCACCCCGGCACCGCCGACTTCAACGCGATGTACACCGAGTGGCTCGACGACTTCGCGGCGCGCGACGTCGAGGCGATCGGCTTCGGGGTCGTGACGGTGCAGCGACCGGTCGGGGACCGCGAACCGTTCCGCGACCTCGTCGACGTGCCCGGCCCGGTCGAGCAGCCGATGGGCCCCGCCGTCCTGCGTGGTCTGCGGGCGCGCACCTGGCTGGCCGAGCACGACGACGACGCCGTCCTCGACACCGCCTGGCGCTGCGCCGAGGACGTCACCGAGGAGCGGCACAGCGTTCCGGGAGAGCCCGATCCGCGCATCATCGCTCTGCGGCAGGGTGGCGGGCTGCGGTGCCGGCTGACCCTCACGACGGTGACCGCGGCCCTGGTGTCCGTCTGCGACGGAGAGCTGGTGGCGCGGGCGGCGGTGGCCGCGATCGCTGGCCTGCTCGACCTCGAAGACGCCGACGTGCGCGCCGAGGCGGTGACCTTCCTCCGGGACGCGGTCCGCGACGGGCTCCTCGTCCGCTGAGCGCCGGCGCCGCCGACCGGACCCGCGAATGATGGTGGGTCGGCCCGGATCCCCGTCGCCGCGACCGGTTTCCTGGTCGTCGCGACCGGTTTCGTGGTCGCGGTGTCCGGTATCGCGGTCATCGCGACCGGTTTCCTGGTCGTCGCGACCGGTATCGCGGTCCTGGCGTCCGGTTTCGTGGTCGCGGTGTCCGGTATCCCGGTCGTGTCGTCCGGTTCCCGGGAGGGCGCACCCCCTCCCGCGGGGTGTCGGCTGCGGTGCCGGTGCGGATGAGAGCGGTCTCATGATGCTCTCCCGCGCGTCTCATCGAGACCCGTGAGGCTGGCACCTCCCGAGGCGGCACCGCGTCGCCCACCACCAGGAGGTTTCTCATGCGCAGCATCCCCCGCACGGCCTGGGTCGTGAGCGGTGCCCTCGGTGCCGCGGCGATCGTCGGGTCCGCCGTCGCCGCCGGCGCCGCCACCGCCGACGACGCCGCGACCCCGAGCGTCGCCCGCTCCAGCGACGACGCGAGCGCGAGCCCGTCCGCGACCCCGAGCCCGGACCCCTCGCCCTCCGACGTGCCGACCGTCCCGGCCCCGACCGACAGCGCGACGGCCGACACCGCCGTCACCCCGGCGACGCCCGCCACCGCGCCGACCGCCGCCACGCCCGCGACCCCGGCCTCGCCCGTCAGCGCCGCGACCCCCGTGACGCCGGCCTCGCCGGTCAGCGCGGCGACCCCGGCCACCCCGCCCACCCCGGCGTCGGCCGCGACCTCGGCGACGCCCGCCACCCCGGCGACGCCGGCCACGCCCGCGACCCCCGCCACGGCGCCCAGCGCGGACTGACCCGTGCCGCACGCGGTGCCGGACGTCGTCGGGGAGGGCGCGGGCGAGCTGCTCGCGCTCGCCGCGGCGACGACCGGCGCCCGCGTGCTGGGGCACGCCCTCCACGCGGTGGACGCCCGTCCGGGCGACGGGACCACCGCGGGGTACCGCGTCCGGGTCGAGCACCCGGACGGCTCCACCGGTGAGGACTACCTCCTCCTCTCGACGTCCGCGGCCCGCGGCGTCGACCCGGCGGCCCCCGGCCTCGTGACGCTGGGGTCCGAGGCGGGGCGCGTCCTCGCCTGGCGGTTCCCGGGCGACCCGGCCCTGCCCGGGCTCGCTCCGGCCTGCGACCCGGTCCGCGCGGCCACCCTGCTGCCGCGCGGACCGCTCGCCGGTCTGGCCCTGGTGGGGTACCGCCCCCTGCGCCGGGCCGTCGTGCGCCTCGACGGCGAGGACGGACCACGATGGGTCAAGGTCCTGCGCACCGGGGCCGACGCCCGCGGCGGCTGGGCGGACGTGCGTGGCCGCCTGGAGATGCTCCACGCCGCCGGGCTGCCCGTGCCCGAGGTCGCCACCGAGGACGAGGCCCTCGGCCTGCTCGTGCTCGAGCACCTCCCGGGACGCCCGCTCCTCGACGCCGTCGTGGCCGACGACGCCCGCGGTGTCGAGGTCGAGCACCTCGTCGGCCTCCTCGACCGGCTCCCCGCTGCCGTCCTCGACCTCCCCGCCCGCCCGGCCTGGTCGGACCGCGCGCGTCAGTACGCGGGCGCGCTCGCCGGCACCCCCCTCGCCGCGCGGGCCGCCGGCGTCGCCGAGGCGGTGCGCCGCGGCTCGGCCGACACCGACCTCGGCCCGCTCGTGCCCACCCACGGCGACCTCCACGAGGGCCAGCTCACCGCCGACCCCCACCACGCCGGATGGCGTCTGCGCGGGCTGCTCGACGTCGACACGGTCGGCCCGGGACACCGGGTCGACGACCTCGCCTGCCTCCTCGCCCACGCCGAGGCCCTCGGGCCGGCCGGTGCCGGCGTCGCACGGCGGTGGAGGCGCGACGCCCGCCGGCTCGCCGATCCCGCCGCCCTCGAGGTGCGCGCGGCCGGCGTCCTGCTCTCGCTGGCGGTCGGCGCGCACGACCGTGAACGGGCCGGGGCCGCGCCGGGGGCCGGCCCCGACGCCGGCGGCCTCCTCGCCCTGGCCGAGGCCGCGCTGGCCCGGTGCGGCGCGGCTCAGCCGTCGAGCCGGTAACCCATCCCGCGGACCGTCGCGATCACCTCGGTGCCGAGCTTGTTGCGCAGGTAGCGCACGTACACGTCGACGACGTTGGAGCCCGGGTCGAAGTCGTAGCCCCACACCCGTGACAGCAGCTGCTCGCGCGAGAGCACCTGCCCCGGGTGGCGCAGGAACGCCTCGGCGAGGGCGAACTCGCGCGCCGACAGCTCGACCTCGCGCCCGCCGACGCCGGCCCGGCGGGTCCGCAGGTCGAGCGACACCGAACCATGCTCGAGCGTCGTCGTCTCGCCGGGCCCGGACGGCGTGCTCAGCCGGCGCCGGATGCGGGCCAGCAGCTCCTCGAAGCGGAACGGCTTGGGCATGTAGTCGTCGGCGCCGCCCTCGAGCCCGGCAACGGTGTCCTCGACCGACGTCCGGGCCGTCAGGATGATGACCGGTGTCGCGGAACCCGTCTCGCGCATCCGGCGCAGGACCGCGAAGCCGTCGGTGTCGGGGAGGCCGAGGTCGAGGACGACGAGGTCCACCTCGCCGGACCGGACGATCTCCAGGGCGTCGGCCCCGGTCCGCACCGTCGTCGGCTGCATGCCGGCGGCGCGCAGGCCCTTCGCGACGAAGGCGGCGATGCGCTCCTCGTCCTCGACGACCAGGATGCGGCTCACGGGACCTCCTCGGGGTGGAGCTCGAGAGGCCGGGTGGCCTGGCCGTCGGTCGTCACCGGGAGGTCGAGGACGACGGTGGTCCCCCGTCCGCGGACCGACGACAGGCGCACCTCCCCGCCGTGCCCGGAGACGATGGCGGCGACGATCGCCAGGCCGAGACCGGAGCCGGGGACCCCGGCATCGAGGGCCGCGCGTCCTCGGGTGAAGCGCTCGAAGACCCGGTCCACGTCCTCGGGGTCGATACCCAGCCCCTCGTCGGACACGCTGAGCCGCAACCGGTTCCCCTCGAGCGAGGAGCCGATGGTCACCCGCGAGCCGGGTGCCGAGTAGCTGACGGCGTTGGCGGCCAGCTGGAGCCACGCCTGGGTCAGCCGGACGGGGTCGACGTCGCACTCGACGTCGGCCCGCGAGCCGACCACCCAGGTGCGGGCGCCGAGCATCCGCGCCTTGTCGAGCACGTCGTCGGTGAGGACGCCGATCCGGGTCGGGACGCGGCGGACGAAGTCGGGGCGCTCGGTGCCGGCCAGCACGAGCAGGTCGTCGACGAGGACCCGCATCCGCTGGACCTCGTCGAGGGTGAGGTCGCGCGTGGCCGCGACGTCGTGCGGGTCGGTGACGTCCACGAGCTCCAGGTGGCCGCCGATCACCGTCAGCGGGGTGCGCAGCTCGTGCCCGACGTCGTCGAGGAGCCGGCGCTGACCGTCGATGGAGGCCTCGAGCCGGTCGAGCATGGCGTTGACGGTCCGGGTGAGCTCGGCGACGTCGTCGGTGCCGCGCACCGGGATCCGCTCGGAGAGGTCGGTCTCGGTGATGCGCTGCGCCGTGGAGCGCAGGTCGTCGAGGGGACGCAGGAGGCGGCGCAGGACCAGCGACCCGACGACCGCCACCACGGCGAGAGCGCCGAGGGCGACGAGGGCGTAGGTGCGCCAGGTGGCGGCCAGCGCGTCGAGCTCGGCGTCCCGGTCCGCGGCGAGCACGTAGAGGCCGAGGCGCGGGTCGCCGCTCACCCGCACGGGGACGGTGGCGACGCGGTAGGTGGTGCGGGTGGTCGTGACCGTGGTCAGCCGGGCACGGTCGGTGGCCACGGCCGCGACGGCGTCGACGAGCTGGGCGTCGTCCTCGAGCCGGAGGCGGACCGTGCGCGGCGCGTACCACGTGGGCCGGCCGTCGACGAGCGCCATCATCCCCTCGTCGGGCAGGGGCACGGTCTGCTGGAGAGCCCGGCGCAGGCTCTCGGGTGCGCCGCCCTCGGTCGTGCTCGACGCGGACTGGCGCAGCTGGGCCACCGAGCGGGAGAGGTTGGCCTCGATGCGCTCGTCGGCCTGCCGGCGCTGGATCACCCAGGTGAGCACCCCGCCCACCCCGAGGGCGAGCAGGACGAGCAGCACGAGGACGGCGACCACCTTGGTGCGCACCGTCGGCGCCGCCCGGTCAGCCGTCGTCACGCTCGTCCTCGCCGCCGCCCGGGCCGCGGTGGCTGCCGCCGTCCCCACCATCGTCGTTGTCGCCGTCGCCGTCGTCGTCCGGCTCGTCCGGCTCGTCGTCATCGTCGTCGTCATCGGTCGACCGGGGGGCGGGCGGGTCGACCGGTGCCGGCGTCACCGGGCCGGTCGTGGTGGGACGCGCCGTGGCCCCGGGACGGGCCGTGGGGGACGCGGAAAGGCTGGCACCGGAGCCGGGCGTCGGGTCCGCGCTCGGGGTCGGCGACGGTGCGGCGGTGGGGTCGACGACGACCGGGTCGCCGAGCGGGACGTCGGACGGCGCGGCCAGCGTGGTGGCGAGCGCGGCGCCCCCGAGGCCCAGCGCGACGCCCAGCGCAAGGAGCGCGACGACGAGGGCTCGACGGGACACCGCGACATCCTCGCAGCCGGTCATGAGAGGGGGATGAGACGGCCACCGCGTCGTCGGGGGAGGGATGTGACCGGCGTCACATCGGCGCGCCGCCGCGCAATGCCCCGCGGGGCATCGACGTGCCGTGAGGATGATCCCCGCCGCGGATCGGAACTCCCTGTCGGGGAACCAACCCCGTCCGCCCTGCGGCCGGACGGCCCCGCTCCCCACACCCTGCCTCGGGGGGCGGGGCCGCCGCGTGTCCGGAACCGCTTGTGAGTGAGTGCTCACTCACTTAAGATCGTCCCTCGTGACCCCCCGTGCCCCCGCGATGAGCCCCGAGGACCGCCGCTCGGCCATCGTCGACGTGACGATCCCCCTGCTGCGCGAGCACGGGAGCGCCCTGACCACCAAGCAGGTGGCCGAGGCGGCCGGGATCGCCGAGGGCACGGTGTTCCGGGCGTTCGGTACCAAGGACGACCTCGTCCAGGCCTGCGCCACAGCGGTGTTCGACAGCACGCCGGCCGTCGCCGCCCTGCGCGGTATCGACCCCGAGCTCCCCCTCGACGCACGGCTCACCGCCGGCGTGGCCGTCATGCAGGCCCACGTCGAGCGCATCGTGGGACTCATCTCGGTCCTCCACCACGCGGGGGCCCGACCCCCGGTGGACCCGAAGCGGCGCGGATCCTCGGACCCCGCCGTCGACGCCGCGTTCACCGACCTGGTCGGCCCGGACGCCGCAACCCTGCGCAAGCCGGTCCGCGAGGTCATCGGCCTCCTCCAGCTGCTGACCCTCTCGAGCGTCCACCCGCTGATGTCCACGGGCCGGCTCGACCCCGCCGAGATCGTCGACGTCGTCCTCGACGGCACCCGCCACCACCCCGACCGGGAGACCCGCTGATGCTGCTCCGTCTCGTCCGAACCCACCTGCGGCCCTACGCGGTCCCGCTGACCCTGCTCCTCGCGCTCCAGCTGGCCGGCACGCTCGCCTCGCTGTACCTGCCGAGCCTCAACGGCCGCATCATCGACGAGGGGGTCGCGGTGGGGGACACCGGCTTCATCGTCACCGCCGGGATGTGGATGCTCGGCGTCTCGTTCGTCCAGATCCTCGCCACCATCGTCGCCACGCGGATCGCCGCCCTGACCGCGGCCTCCCTCGGGCGCGACGTCCGCGCGGCCGTCTTCTCGCGGGTCGGCTCGTTCTCGGCGCGCGAGGTGTCCTCGTTCGGCGCCCCGACCCTGATCAGCCGCACGACCAACGACGTCACGCAGGTCCAGCAGGTCGTCTACATGGGTCTGGCGATCATGGTGTCGGCCCCGATCATGATGGTCGGCGGCATCGTCATGGCGCTGCGCGAGGACATCGGGCTGTCGTGGCTCGTGGCCGTCGCGGTCCCGCTGCTCGGCGCGTCGGTCGGCCTCGTCATCAGCCGGATGATCCCCCACTTCCGCGCGATGCAGAAGGCCGTCGACACCGTGAACCGCATCCTGCGGGAACAGATCACGGGCATCCGGGTGGTGCGCGCCTTCGTCCGCGAGGACGTCGAGCGCGAGCGCTTCGGCGAGGCCAACCACACGTACACGAACACCGCGCTGGCCGTCGGTCGGCTGATGGCGCTGGCCTTCCCCATCGTCATGGTCGTCTTCAACGCCTCGACCGTCGCGGTCATCTGGTTCGGCGCCCAGCGGGTCGACTCCGGCGCGATGCAGGTCGGGGCCCTCACCGCCTTCATGAGCTACCTGATCCAGATCCTCATGTCGGTGATGATGGCGACCTTCATGTCGATGATGATCCCCCGCGCCTCGGTCTCGGCCGGGCGCATCGTCGAGGTCCTCGACACCGAGTCCTCCGTCGTCCCGGCGGCCGACCCGGTGCCGCTGCCCGCGGGCCCGCTCGCGCTCGAGCTGCGCGCCGCGACCTTCACCTACCCCGGCGCCGACTCCCCGGTGCTCCGGGAGGTATCCTTCACGGCCCGCCCCGGCACGACGACCGCCGTCGTCGGCTCCACCGGTGCCGGCAAGACGACCCTCGTCGGCCTCGTGCCGCGCCTCCACGACGTCACCGGAGGAGCGGTGCTCCTCGGAGGCCTCGACACCCGCGACGTCGCGCTCGAGGACCTGTGGTCGCACATCGGCCTCGTGCCGCAACGGCCGTACCTCTTCACCGGCACGGTCGCGAGCAACCTGCGCCACGGCGACGCCGACGCGACCGACGACGAGCTCTGGGAGGCGCTGCGCATCGCCCAGGCCGAGGACTTCGTCCGCGCGATGCCCGGGGGCCTGGACGCCCCGATCGCCCAGGGCGGCACCAACGTCAGCGGCGGCCAGCGCCAGCGCCTCGCCATCGCCCGCGCCCTCGTGCGCCGCCCGGCCGTGTACCTCTTCGACGACGCGTTCTCCGCGCTCGACGTCGCCACCGACGCCCGGCTGCGTGCGGCCCTGCGACCGGTCACCCGCGAGGCCACCGTCGTGCTCGTCGCGCAGCGCGTCTCGAGCATCGTCCACGCCGACCAGGTGGTCGTCCTCGAGGACGGCGCCGTCGTCGGCGTCGGCACCCACGAGGAGCTGCTCGGCTCCTGCCCCACGTACGTCGAGATCGTCGAGAGCCAGCAGGCGATGGAGGAGGTCGCATGAGCGAGCTGAAGTCGGCCGAGGAGAAGGCCGCCGAGGCGCGTCGCGGCCCGGCCGGGGCCCGCCGCGGCGGCCCCCCGCACGCCCAGATCGGCATGCCCACCGAGAAGTCGCAGGACTTCGTCCCGTCCGCCAAGCGGGTCCTCGGGCTGCTGCGCCCCGAGCGCGCCGTCGTCGCGGGCTCGCTCGTCCTCGCGCTCGTCAGCGTCGTGCTCAACGCGATCGGCCCCAAGATCCTCGGCCGGGCGACCGACCTGATCTTCGCCGGCGTCTTCAGCCGCCAGATCCCGGCCGACGTCACCCAGGAGCAGTTCGTCGCGGGGCTGCGGGCCCGCGGGCAGGACACCGTCGCCGATGTCCTCGCCGCGATGGACCACGTGGTCCCCGGGCAGGGCATCGACTTCGGCGCCGTCGGGCAGGTCCTGCTCGTCGTGCTCGGCATCTACGTCGTCGCGGCAGGGCTCCAGCTCGTGCAGGGGAGGCTGCTCACGACCGCGGTGAACCGCACCGTGTTCCGCCTGCGCCGCGACGTCGAGGACAAGCTGAACCGGCTCCCGCTGCCGTACTTCGACGCCCAGCCGCGCGGCGAGCTGCTCAGCCGCGTCACCAACGACATCGACAACGTCGCGCAGAGCCTCCAGCAGACGCTCAGCCAGCTCGTCACCTCGCTGCTCACCGTCGTGGCGATGATCGCGATGATGCTCTACATCTCGCCGCTGCTCGCGGTCATCGCGCTCGTGACCATCCCCGTGACGATGGTCGTGACGGCGGCGATCGGCAAGCGCTCGCAGGGGCACTTCGTCCAGCAGTGGAAGAGCACGGGAGAGGTCAACTCGGTCGTCGAGGAGACCTTCACCGGTCACGAGCTGGTCAAGGTCTTCGGCCGCCGTGACGAGGCCGACCGCGAGTTCGCCGAGCGCAACGACGCCCTGCACCACGCGAGCTTCCGCGCGCAGTTCATCAGCGGCGTCATCATGCCGACGCTGATGTTCATCGGGAACCTCAACTACGTCGCCATCGCCGTGGTCGGCGGCTTCCGGGTCGCGAGCGGTGCGATGAGCCTCGGTGACGTCCAGGCCTTCATCCAGTACTCGCGCCAGTTCACCCAGCCCCTGACGCAGGTCGCCTCGATGGCCAACCTCATGCAGAGCGGGGTCGCCTCCGCCGAGCGGGTGTTCGAGGTCCTCGACGCCCCGGAGCAGGAGCCCGACTCCGGCACGCCGGCCCGCATCGACGACCCCCGCGGTCGCGTCGCCTTCGAGGACGTCTCGTTCTCCTACACGCCCGAGCAGCCGCTCATCGAGCACCTCGACCTCGTCGTCGAGCCCGGCCAGACGGTGGCCATCGTCGGCCCCACCGGCGCCGGCAAGACGACGCTCGTCAACCTCGTGATGCGCTTCTACGAGCTCGACGGCGGCCGGATCACCCTCGACGGCAAGGACATCCGTGAGCTGACGCGCCACGACCTCCGCTCGCGCACCGGCATGGTCCTGCAGGACACCTGGCTGTTCGCGGGGACCATCCGCGACAACATCGCCTACGGGCGGCCGGGTGCGACGGAGGAGGAGATCCTCGAGGCGGCCCGCGCCACCTACGTGGACCGCTTCGTGCACTCGCTGCCGGACGGCTACGACACCGAGCTCAACGCCGAGGCCGACAACATCAGCGCCGGTGAGCGCCAGCTGGTCACCATCGCGCGGGCCTTCCTCGCGAACCCGTCCCTGCTGATCCTCGACGAGGCCACGAGCTCGGTCGACACCCGCACCGAGCTGCTCGTCCAGCACGCGATGGCCGCGCTGCGCAGCGACCGCACGAGCTTCGTCATCGCGCACCGCCTCTCGACGATCCGCGACGCCGACCTCATCCTCGTCATGGAGGACGGCCGCATCGTCGAACGCGGTTCGCACGCAGAGCTGCTCGCCGCCGGCGGCGCGTTCGCCCGGCTGCACGCCGCGCAGTTCGAGGGGGCGGTCGGCGACATCGCCGAGGAGGCTCCGGCACCCGGCGGCCCGCCCGCCCTGGCCGGCCCCCGCGGCTGAGCCCCGGCCGACCCGCGGCACCGGCGAAATCGCGCCGGTGCGCGGGCCCGACCGCGTGGGCGGGAGGGGCTAGCGTGACGGGCGGTGCCGGTGCGGCACCGTCCTCGACGTGGAGCGGGTGGTGGGCGTGGTCGCAGCAGGAGCGCAGGCACTGGTCGGAGGGCTGCCGGCGGCGCTGCCCAGCGCGGACACCCTCATCGACGCGAGTCCCGTCGACTACCTGATCCTCGTCGTCTACTTCGGCTTCGTCCTCGGCATCGGCGTCATCGCCCGGCGCTCGGTCTCGGACTCGGTCGACTTCTTCCTCTCCGGTCGCTCGCTGCCGGCGTGGGTCACCGGCCTGGCCTTCATCTCGGCCAACCTCGGCGCCGTCGAGATCATGGGCATGAGCGCGAACGGTGCCCAGTTCGGCATCCCGACCGTCCACTACTTCTGGGTCGGCGCCATCCCGGCGATGCTCTTCCTCGGCGTCGTGATGATGCCCTTCTACTACGGCTCGAAGGTGCGCTCGGTCCCCGAGTTCATGTTCCGGCGCTTCGGCACCGGCGCGCACCTGGTCAACGCCCTCTCCTTCGCGGTCGCGCAGCTGCTCATCGCCGGCGTCAACCTCTACCTCCTCGGCAGCATCGTGCGCGCGCTGCTCGGCTGGCCGCTGTGGGTCTCGCTGATCGTCGCGGCGATCATCGTCCTCTCGTACATCACCCTCGGCGGGCTGTCGGCGGCGATCTACAACGAGGTCCTCCAGTTCTTCGTCATCGTCGCGAGCCTCCTGCCGCTCGTCCTCATCGGGCTCCACCGCGTCGGCGGCTACGGCGGGCTCAAGGACAAGATCACCGAGATGGCGGCGTCGGCCCCGGCCGCGGCGGGCGTCCCGCCGGCCGACCAGCAGCTCGAGTCCTGGCCCGGTCAGGCGCTCTCCGGCTTCGACAACCCGTTCTGGTCGGTGGTCGGCATCGTCTTCGGCCTGGGCTTCGTCCTCTCCTTCGGCTACTGGACGACCAACTTCGTCGAGGTCCAGCGGGCCATGGCCTCCGAGTCGATCTCGGCGGCGCGCAAGACGCCGATCATCGGCGCCTTCCCGAAGATGTTCATCCCCTTCCTCACGATCTTCCCGGGCATGATCGCCGCGGTCCTCGTGCCCGAGATCGTCGACCTGAAGAACGGCGGGAGCCCACCGGGCGGGGCCTCGGGGGAGGGCGTGAAGTACAACGACTCGCTGCTCTTCCTGATGCGCGACCTCCTGCCCAACGGCCTCCTCGGCCTGGCGATCACCGGTCTGCTCGCCGCGTTCATGGCGGGCATGGCGGCCAACATCTCCGCGTTCAACACGGTCTTCAGCTACGACCTGTGGGAGCGCTACATCCGCAAGGACCGCAGCGACGACTACTACCTGCGGATCGGCCGGCTGGCCACCGTCGGCGCCACGGTCATCGCGATCTTCACCGCGTTCGTCGCGAGCGGCTTCGGCAACGTCATGGACTACCTCCAGACGCTGTTCGGCTTCTTCAACGCCCCGCTCTTCGCGACCTTCATCCTCGGCATGTTCTGGAAGCGGATGACGGCCACGGCGGGATGGACGGGTCTGGTGTCCGGCACGGTCTCGGCGGTGCTCGTGGCCTTCCTCAGCGAGGACGCCTTCGGCTCGGCCTCGCTCGGCGTGATCCCGCTCGGTGGGCAGGGTGCGGCGTTCGTCGCGGCGGCCACGGCGTTCGTCGTCGACATCGCGGTGTCGGTGGCGGTGACGATGGTGACCCAGCCCAAGCCCGCCTCCGAGCTGGTGGGGCTGGTGTACTCGGAGACCCCGGTCGAGCAGCGCACCGACCCCAAGGAGGCGACCTACCCCTGGTACCGCCGCACGGTGCCTCTCGCGGGTGTCGCGCTCGGCATGGTCGTCGTCCTCAACATCCTCTTCTGACGAAGGAGCAGTCATGGCAGACACGCACAAGGCCGGCGCCTTCGACATCCGCAACGTCATCGGGTCGCTGCTCGCGATCTACGGCGTCATCCTCCTCGCGATGGGCCTCTTCGCCGACGCCGAGACCGAGAAGACCGGCGGCGTCAACGCCAACCTGTGGGCGGGCATCGCCCTGCTCGTGGTCGGGCTCGGGTTCATGGCGTGGGCGCGGGTCCGGCCGATCGTCGTGCCTGAGGACGTCGAGCACGTGACCGACGACCCCACCCGCCCGGCCCCGAAGAAGCGCCCGCGCGGCGGGCACTGACGATGCCGTCCCGGGCCGCCCGCGTGGGCGACCTCGACGCGTACCTCGCGGTCCCGGACGGCGAGGGCCCGTGGCCGGGGCTCGTGCTCGTCCACGAGGCGTTCGGGCTCGACGCGAACATGCGTGCCCTCGCCGACCGGATGGCCGGCGCCGGGTTCCTCACCCTGGCCCCCGACCTCTTCTCGCGCGGGCGCCGCTCGACCTGCCTGCGGCAGACGTTCACCGCCCTGCGACGCGGCCACGGCCCGGCCTTCGACGACGTCGATGCGGCCCGGGGGCAGCTGCTCGCCCACGAGCGGTGCAGCGGCCGGGTCGGGGTCATCGGGTTCTGCATGGGCGGGGCGTTCGCGCTGGCCCTCGCGCCGCGCCCCGGCTGGGACGCGGCGGCCGTGAACTACGGGATGCTGCCCTCCTCCCCGGACGCCCTCGACGGTGCCTGCCCGGTCGTCGCCAGCTACGGCGGGCGCGACCGCAGCCTCTCGGGCGCCGCCGAGAAGCTCGAGGTGGCCCTCGCCGCCCGGGACGTGCCGCACGACGTGCGCGAGTACCCGCGGGCCGGCCACTCCTTCCTCAACCCCGAGGAGGCCGGGCCGTGGTGGCTGACGCCGGTCGCGCGCTTCGTCCTGCACGCCGGGCCCGAGCCGGAGTCGGCCGCCGACGCCTGGCGCCGCATCGACACCTTCCTCGGCGAGCACCTCGCGGGACCGGCGGCGTCCTAGACGATGCGCCCCGGCCCGCTCCAGCGGGGCAGCAGGCCGGCGGGGTCGTCGGGCGTGCCGCCGCGGTTCCAGAGGGCCAGGTAGAGGTCCACGGCGGTGCCGGTCAGCGCCACGGCGCCGTCGGGTGACGGCGCGCCCGGTGCGAGCCGGCGGGTGGCCACGGCGTCGGTGCCGACCTCGAGCAGCCAGCGCTCCCCGCTGTCGGCGGCGACGACCGCCGGGTACGGGCCGGCCTCCGCGCGAGGGCCCTTCCCGCGGCGCGGCCAGAAGCCGACGAGCAGCTCGTCGACGCCGTCGAGGGCGGTGGCGGCGTCGAACCAGGCGTCGGCGGCGGTCAGGGTGCGGTCGTCGCGGGCGGCCAGGGCATCGAGCGCGTGGATCGTCGTCTCGTGGTGCTGGCGCCGGGCCCAGAACAGCCGGGGCGGCGGCGCCTCGCGCAGGAAGGTGAACGCCTCGAGGTCGTCGGGTGCGGCGCGCAGCGTGGCCATGAGGGCATCGGCGCCCTCGCGCAGCCAGGCCAGCAGGTCCGGGGCCTCGCGCCCGCCGGCCTCGAAGGTGTCGATGTCGACCGCGCGGGGGTCGCCGCCGGTGAGCATCGCCGTCGCCCACCGGTGCACGGCGCCCTGGTGCACGACGAGGTCGGTCACCGTCCAGCCTGGGCAGGTCGGCACCGGTGCGTCCGGGCCGGCCTCACCGGCCCAGCCGACCATCCGCTCGACGGCAACCGCGATCCCCGTGAGGTGGTGCTCGACGCCCGGGCGCAGGTCGCTCATGCGCGCCAGTCTGCCGTCGGCTCAGGCGAACTGCCAGGAGCGCTTGCTCAGCCCGAACCAGAAGCCGTCGATGACGCTGCGGCCGGCCACGTCGCCGTCGACCGAGGCGGCGCCGAGCGCGACGTAGAGCGGTGCCCAGTGCTCGGTACGCGGGTGCGCCTCGCGGGCGGCCGGCGCCTTGGCGAGGAAGTCGAGGACGGCGTCGACGTCACCGGCGGCGACCGTCTCGGCGGCCCAGTGGTCGAACTCCGCCGAGGGCGTCGGCGGAGCACCGTCCGGCCCCGCGGACGGGTCGAACCAGCCGAGGTTGTGCGTCGTGAACCCCGACCCGACGACGAGCACGTTCTCGTCGCGCAGCGGCGCGAGCCGGCGCCCGAGCTCGAAGAGGCGGTGCGGGTCGAGGGTCGGCATCGAGAGCTGGAGGACCGGCACGTCGGCGTCGGGGTACATCTCCTTCAGCGGGACGTACGCACCGTGGTCGAGGCCGCGGGCCGGGTCCTGGTGGAGGGTCTCGCCGGCCTCGCCGAGCAGCCGCGCCACCGACTGCGCCAGCGCGGGGGCGCCCGGCGCGTCGTACGTGACGTCGTAGTAGCGCTGCGGGAAGCCCCAGAAGTCGTAGGTGAGGGGGACGTCGCCGGAGGTGGCCGACACCGAGACCGGCGCCTGCTCCCAGTGCGCCGAGACCATGAGCACGGCGTCGGGGCGCGGGATGTCGCCCGCCCAGCCCGCGAGCTCGGCGGTCCAGGTGGTGTCGTCGGCCAGCGGGGGCGCGCCGTGGCTGAGGTAGAGGACCGGGGCCCGGGTGGGGGTCGGTGCGGTGTCGGCGGTCATGGCTGCTCCTCGCGATGTCGTTGAACATTCAACCACATGGTGTGCACCGGTGTTCCTCAGTCGCGGGCGTGCCCGGCGTCGTGGACGAGCAGGGCGACCTGCGTGCGGTTCTCCAGCCCGAGCTTGGTGAGGATGCGGCCCACGTGCGCCTTGACCGTCGCGACGCTCAGGTAGAGGGAGGCGCCGATCTCCTGGTTGCTCCGGCCGCGGCCCAGGGCGACGGCCACCTCGAGCTCGCGCTCGGTCAGCCCCTCCAGCGCTCGCCGGGCCTCGTCGCGGCGGCGCCTCGCCGGAGCCGCCTCCTCGTCCTCGCGTCCGGCGACGGCGGCGATGAGCGCCGAGGTCGCGCTCGGCGAGAGGATCGGGCCCCCCGCCGCGACGGTGTGCACGGCCTCGACGAGCCGCGCCGGTGGGGTGTCCTTCAGGAGGAAGCCGTGCGCGCCGACCCGCAGCGCGCGCAGGACCATCTCGTCGGCGTCGAAGGTCGTGAGGACCAGCACGCGCGGGGCGTCCGGCAGGGCCAGGACGTCGGCGGTGGCGGCGATGCCGTCGCGGCGCGGCATCCGGATGTCCATCAGCACCACGTCCGGGCGGCTCGAGCGCACCAGCGCGACCGCGTCGCTGCCGTCGGAGGCCTCCCCGACCACCTCGAGCCCGGCGTCGCCGCCGAGGATCATCGTCAGGCCGGCGCGCACGAGCGGGTCGTCGTCGACGAGGGCGACCCGGACGGGGGCGGTGCTCATGCCGCCCACGGTAGCGAGGCGCGCACGACGAAGCGCCCGCCCTCGACGCCGTGCGTCAGGGTGCCCCCGAGCAGGTCGACCCGCTCGTGGAGCCCGAGCAGCCCGAGGCCGGCCCCCGGCAGGCCGCTCCCGGGGCGCACGGGGAGCGGGTTGGACACCTCGACCCGGACGCCCTCCCCGGGGCCACCGCCGACGAGGACCTCGACGGGGCAGGACGGCGCGTGCTTGCGGGCGTTGGTCAGCGCCTCCTGGGTGATGCGATAGACGGTGCGGCCGACCGTCGCCGGGACGTCGGTGCCGACCCCTTCCTCGAGCACGACGCGGGTGCCGGTGGCCCGGGCCTCCTCGACCAGGGCCGGCAGGTCGGTGAGTCCGGGCTGGGGCCGCTCGGGCGCCAGCGACGGGTCGGCGGAGTCGGCGCGCAGGACCCCGAGGACGTCGCGCAGGTCGCGCAGCGCCAGGTGGGCGTTCTCCTCGATGGTGAGCGCCACCTCCGCCTGCTGCTCGCGCGGCAGGTCGTCGCGGAAGGTGAGGGCGCCGGCGTGCATCGCGACGAGCGAGATGCGGTGCGCGAGGACGTCGTGCATCTCGCGGGCGATGCGGGTGCGCTCGGCGGCGCGGGCCGCGGCCACCCGGGCCTGCTGCTCGCGCTCGGCGGTCTCGGCGCGGTCCTCGAGCGAGACGAGGCGCTCGCGGTCGGCCCCGACCGAGAACCCCACGGCGAGGACGACGGCGACGAAGAGGGTGACGAGGAGGGCGGCGGCCCACAGCGGCAGCGGGCTGGGCTCGGGGTAGACGGCCTCGAAGACGAGGGCCGCCACGACGGTGGTGCCGCCGGCGAGCAGCAGCTCGCGCGGACGGCGCCGGGTGGCGAGGGAGCAGAGGGCCAGGGTGGCCGGGCCGAAGGCCATCGGGGAGACGGCCGTGAGGAGGGCGGTGCCCAGCGCCACGGCCAGCGGGAAGCGGCGCCGGGCCACGACGACGACCGCGAGCACGAGCAGGCAGAGGAGGGGGTCGCCGACGAGCACCCAGATCGTCAGCGGGTGGTCCGCGAACCCGGCCTCCTCGAGCGACTCGAGGGTGAGCGCCCACACCGAGAGGCTCGCGAGCAGCGCGAGGACGACACGCCAGGTGTGGCCCCACCAGGTGAGGCGGGGAGCGGGCGGGGGCGCAGGCATCCCGCCACTGTATGAGCCGCCCCGCAGGCGCCGCGTCCGCCTTTGGTCTACCCCGACAGGCCGCACGGTAGCCGGAGGTCGCTCCCGCCCGAGACCCGCGACCGATGTGGGTACGGCTCCCCGCTCGGCAGGCTCGTCCCCATGATCCAGATCGAGAACCTCACGAAACGCTACGGCCGCGTCGTCGCCGTCGACGGCGTCACCTTCACCGTCCCCGCCGGGTCGGTCACCGGCTTCCTCGGGCCCAACGGCGCGGGCAAGTCCACCGTCATGCGGATGCTGACCGGCCTCACCCCGCCGACGAGCGGGCGGGCCACGGTGTTCGGCAAGGACTACCGCGACCTCGTCAACCCCGGCAGCCGGATCGGCGTCATGCTCGACGCCTCGGCGCAGCACCCCGGGCGCACCGGCCGCGAGGCGCTGACCCTCGCCGCCCTCACCGTCGGCGTGCCCCGCACCCGCGTGGACGACGTGCTCCGGCTCGTCGGCCTGACCGACGACGAGGCGGGCCGACGCGTCCGCACCTACTCGCTCGGGATGCGCCAGCGGCTCGGCCTGGCCGGCGCCTTCCTCGGCGAGCCCGAGGTGCTCGTCCTCGACGAGCCGGCCAACGGCCTGGACCCGCAGGGCATCCACTGGATGCGCACCCTGCTCCGGGGCTTCGCCGACCGCGGCGGCGCCGTCCTGCTCTCCTCGCACCTCCTCCACGAGGTGCAGGCCGTCGCGGACGACATCGTCGTCATCGGGCGCGGGCGGGTCGTGGCGCAGGGCTCGGTCGCCGAGCTCGTGGCCGGCTCCGGCAGCCGGGCCCGCTCCGAGGACGACGGCGCCCTGGCCGTCGCCCTCGAGGCCGCGGGGCACACCGCGACGCTGACCCCGGAGGGCGTCGTCGTCGACGCCGACCCGGCCGTCGTGGGCCGCGCGGCCCTCGCCGCCGGTGTGGTCGTCACCGACCTGCGGCCGCACGGGTCCCAGGGGCTCGAGGAGCTGTTCCTCCGGCTCACCGCCGACGACGCGCGGGAGGTGGCGGCGTGAGCACCGCGACGCAGACCCCCGCCCCGGCGCGCACCGAGCGCGCCGCCCCCACCGACACCGGCCGTGCCGGGGTCCCCTTCGCCCGGCTGCTCCGGGTCGAGCTGCGCAAGGCCGTCGACACCCGCGCCGGGTTCTGGCTGCTCGTCGTGACCGGCGCGCTCGCGGTGCTCGTCGTCGTGGCCTTCCTCATCTGGGGGTCGGCGAACGACACCTCCTTCGCGAGCCTGCTGTCGCTGAGCACCCTCCCCCTCGCCGTGCTGCTCCCGATCCTCGGGATCATGACGGCGACGGCGGAGTGGTCGCAGCGGACCGGCCTCGTGACCTTCGCCCTCGAGCCGCACCGCGGCCGGGTGGTGCTCGCGAAGACGACCGCCGCGGTCGTTCTCGGGCTCGTCGTGGTCGCCGCCTCCGCGGTGGCCGTCGCGCTCGCCCACCTCGTGGGCTCGGGCCTGCGCGACCAGCCGAGCGACTTCGGGATGCCGGCGGCCGTGGCCCTCGGCCTCGTGCTCGCGATGGTCGTCTACCTCGTGCAGGGCGTCGCCTTCGGGCTGGTGTTCCTCAACACACCGCTCGCCATCGCCGCGTCCTTCGCCCTGCCGATCGCCTTCAGCATCGTCGGCGGCCTGAACGAGGGCCTCTACCGGTTCACGGCGTGGGTGGACCTCTCCCGCGTCACCGACCCCCTGCTCTCGGGGGAGATGGCGGGCGCGGACTGGGCGCACTTCGGCACCGCCGCCCTGCTGTGGATCGGGCTGCCGCTGGGCATCGGCACCTGGCGGGTGCTGACCAAGGAGATCGCCTGACCGACGTCCCCGGACCGGCCCTCGCAGCGTGCGGGGGCCGGTCCGCCGGGCGTTCCGCGACCGACGAGAACCGACGAACGTGTCGGTTGTCGTCGCCCCCGGGGTGCACCGGCGAGCGACGACAACCGACGAATGTGTCAGTTGTCGTCGCTTCTCGGTCGTCGGGTCGGGGTCCTGGCGCCGGGGGCCCGGTAGCGGGGTGGTGCCCATGACGTCCGACTGCTCCCGGTACCGGGCCACCGCGCGACGACGCCAGCACAGGACCGTGTGCGCCGCGTGGCGAGCGATGGCCCAGGGTTCGGAGCATCCGGACGTCACGGGAGCGGCGCGTCATCCTCCGCCCCGCCGTGACGCACCGGGAACCCGGACCGGTTTGCGCGTTCGGTGGGGCGGGGCGCTACCGTCGGAGCCGTCACCACGTCCGAGGCAGCGACGAATCCGCTGCACGTGGCCGACGGAACAGGCAGGTCTGGCATGGCATCAGGGCGCAAGCTCGTCATCGTCGAGTCCCCCGCGAAGGCACGGACCATCGCGGGCTACCTCGGCACCGACTGGGACGTCGAGGCGTCGGTCGGGCACATCCGCGACATCCCGACCCCGAGCGAGATGCCGGCGGAGATCAAGAAGGGCCCCTTCGGCAAGTTCGGCGTCAACATCGACGACGACTTCGATCCCTACTACGTCGTCGACGTGGACAAGAAGAAGAAGGTCCGCGAGCTCAAGGCCCTCCTGAAGAACGCCGACGAGCTCTACCTCGCCACGGATGAGGACCGCGAGGGCGAGGCCATCGCGTGGCACCTGTACGAGACCCTGCAGCCCAAGGTCCCCGTCAAGCGGATGGTCTTCCACGAGATCACCCGCGAGGCCATCCAGCGGGCGGCCACCCAGACCCGCGACATCAACGTCGCGCTCGTCGACGCCCAGGAGACCCGCCGCATCCTCGACCGCCTCTACGGCTACGAGGTCAGCCCGGTCCTGTGGCGCAAGGTCAAGGCCGGGCTCTCGGCCGGGCGGGTGCAGTCCGTCGCCACGCGCCTGGTCGTCGAGCGCGAGCGTGAGCGGATGGCGTTCGTGCGTGCCTCCTACTGGGACGTCGACGCCGACGTCACGCCCGGCGCGCAGGAGGACCTGTTCACCGCGCGCCTCACCGGGGTCGACGGCAAGAAGGTCGCCACCGGGCGCGACTTCGCCGACGACGGCACCCTCAAGGGGGAGCGGGCGGTCCAGCTCGACGAGGAGCGCGCCACCGGCATCGCCGAGGCCCTGCGCCGCGCGGCCGTCACGGTCGCCGAGGTCTCCGAGAAGCCGTACACGCGCCGCCCGAGCGCGCCGTTCACCACGAGCACGCTCCAGCAGGAGGCCTCGCGCAAGCTGCGGCTGAACTCCCGCAACGCGATGCGGGTCGCCCAGCGCCTGTACGAGAACGGCTACATCACCTACATGCGGACCGACAGCACCGCGCTGTCCGACACCGCGCTCACCGCCGCCCGGCAGCAGGCCCGCGAGATGTACGGGGGCGACTCCGTCCCGGATGCTCCGCGCCGCTACGAGAAGAAGGTCAAGAACGCCCAGGAGGCGCACGAGGCCATCCGCCCCGCCGGCGACCGCTTCCGCACCCCGGCCCAGGTGTCCGGCGAGCTGCGTGGCGAGGAGTTCCGTCTCTACGAGCTGATCTGGATGCGCACCGTCGCCTCGCAGATGGCCGACGCCCGCGGCTCGACCGCCTCCGTCCGACTCGCGGCCACGCTGCCCGACGGCGCGCCGGCCCGCGAGGTCGAGCTGTCGGCCAGCGGCACCGTCATCACCTTCCGCGGCTTCCTCGCCGCGTACGAGGAGGGCCGCGACGACACCCGCACCCGCGACGACGACGAGCGCCGCCTGCCCAAGCTCGGCGCCGGCCGCTCGCTCGACGTCAAGCGCGCCGAGGCGAACGGCCACGAGACCTCGCCGCCCGCGCGGTACACCGAGGCCACGCTGGTCAAGGCGATGGAGGAGCGCGGCATCGGCCGGCCCTCCACCTACGCGTCGACGATCGGCACCATCCAGGACCGCGGGTACGTGTCGTCGCGCGGGTCGGCGCTCGTGCCGTCGTGGCTGGCGTTCGCCGTGACGCGGCTGATGGAGGAGCACTTCGGCCGGCTCGTCGACTACGACTTCACCGCCTCGATGGAGGAGGATCTCGACGCCATCGCGCGCGGGGACCAGCAGCGCGCGGCATGGTTGCGCCGCTTCTACTTCGGCGACGAGGCGAGCTCGGCCGAGGGCCTGCGCTCGCTCGTCGAGGACCTCGGCGACATCGACGCCCGGGCCGTCTCCACCATCGAGATCGGCGACGGCATCGTCGTGCGCGTCGGCCGCTACGGGCCGTACGTCGAGGAGGTCGTGCCGGCGGGCATCGACCCGCGGACCGGCGAGGTCACGGATGCCGCGGCCGCCGAGCGCGGCGACACCCAGCCGCGCCGCGCCACCATCACCGACGACGTCGCCCCCGACGAGATGACGCCGGCCATCGCCCGCGAGCTGCTCGACCGCGCCGCCGACGACGGCCGGGTGGTCGGGAAGGACCCGACGACGGGGCACGACATCGTCGCCAAGTCCGGGCGGTACGGGCCGTACGTCACCGAGGTGCTGCCCGAGGACGAGTCGGCGCCGACGGGCAAGGGCAAGAAGGCCGCGAAGGCCAAGCCCCGCACCGCATCGCTGTTCAAGGACATGGACCTCGGGACCATCGACCTCGAGACCGCGCTGCGGCTGCTCTCTTTGCCCCGCGTCGTCGGCACGACGGCCGCGGAGGACGGCACCGAGGTCGAGATCACCGCGCAGAACGGGCGGTACGGGCCGTACCTCAAGAAGGGCACCGACTCGCGGTCGCTGACCAGCGAGCAGCAGCTCTTCGACATCACGCTCGAGGAGGCGCTGGCCATCTACGCCCAGCCCAAGCAGCGTGGCCGGGCCGCCGCCAAGCCGCCGCTCGCCGAGCTGGGGAACGACCCGGTGTCCGGCAAGCCGGTGGTCGTCAAGGACGGCCGGTTCGGGCCGTACGTCACCGACGGCGAGACCAACGCGACGCTGCGCAAGGACGACGACCCCGAGAAGATCACGCCCGAGCGCGGCTACGAGCTGCTCGCCGACAAGCGCGCCCGCGGCCCGGTGAAGAAGACCGCCCGCAAGACCGCGAAGAAGACGGCGAAGAAGTCGACCACCAAGAAGACGGCGGCCAAGAAGACGACGAAGAAGGCCGCCAAGAAGGCCTGAGCCACCGGCTTCCTGCGAGACCTCGCAACGGGGCTGGGTTGCGTCGGCGCCGGGTGTTACCTTTCCTCGCGTCCACGGTCGGTGGACGTGGAGGCGCCGGTCCGGCCGGCGCGCGTGAGGGGATCAGGCTCGTGGGTGCTCGTCGGATGGTCGTGGGGACGGTCGCTGCCGTCGTGGGGGTGCTCGGGCTGCTGCCCGCGGCCGCGTCGGCGGCGGAGGTGGACACGACGCCGCCCGTGCTGGCGTCGGTGTCCTTCTCGGCGCCCACGCTGACCGCTCCCGGCACCGCCACCCTCACCCTCGACGCCACCGACGACGTCGGCATCGTCCGGTCCGAGGTGACGTTCCTCGAGGACGGCTCGCACCGGTACGTGTACGTCGCCGACACGTCCTCCCCGCTGACCGTCGCCCGGTACTTCTCGCAGGGCGACGCCAACGGCACCTGGCGGCCCTACGAGGTCCGGCTCACCGATGCTGCCGGGAACTACTCGATCTACCGCCTCGACGGCCGGTACGTGAGCCGGCCGGCGTCCACCACGACGACGCACGGTGTCGACCTCTCGGGCGCCTCCTTCGTCGTCAGCGGTGCGCTGGACCGCACGCCCCCGACGCTCACCTCGTTGCAGAAGGTGACGGCAGCGGGCCGCGCGGGCGAGGCGAGCACGTGGTCGTGGTCGGTCACCGACGTGGGGAGCCTGCCGGCCACCATCCGGGCCACCCTGACCAACCCGATGACGGGGGACACGGTGAGCACCCCGCTGCTGCCGGCGTCGCCGGGGTCGGGAACCTTCTCGATCACGGTCCCGCACGCCGGCGAGTGGCGGATGACCTCCGTCGAGGTCGTGGACTCCAAGGACAACAAGGCCACCTACCTCGCGAACGGGCAGGTGCAGGTGCCCTACGCGCTCATGCCCCTGACGCACTCGCTCCCCTTCGCGAACCTGGGCCTGGGGGTCGCGCCGAACGCCTTCACCCCCCGTGTGGTCGAGCGTGCGGGCCGGCTCACCCTCGTCCTCCCGGACACCGTCTCACCGGCGAACCTCACGCGGGTGCGCATCGTCGCCAGTCCGTCCGGCGTCGTCGTCGAGCAGCCCCTCGGAGCCTCCGCGTCGTTGGCCCTCGACGTCGCGGGTCTCCCGAACGGCGTGACCCAGAGCCTCTCGGTCACGCTCAACAGCACGTGGGGTGACAGCCCGGTGGCCACCGTGTCCGGTCGACCCGTCCTCTCCCGCAACGTCACCGGCACCGGCGACGTGACCGGCGACGGCCGCGCCGACATCTTCGCGACGCGCCAGCCCGGGCTGGAGCAGGACCGTGCCGTGTGGGCCTACCCCGGCACCGGCGCCGGCGCGGTCCGCCCGAAGACGGCCTACATCCCCACCGACCGGAGCCCCTTCTGCGACTCGATCGCCGCCGTGGACACCTACGTCCTGGGCTCCGGTGAGCTGCTGTGCCGGACCGACGAGCTGGCGTCCCTGCGTGAGGACGGCAGCGGCACGGTGCTCGGGTCGCGCGGCTGGAGCACCATGCGCTGGGTCGACGGCGGGTTCTCCCTGAACGGCGACGCCTACCCGGACGTCGTCGCGATGAACGCCAAGGGCGAGCTGCTGCTCTACCCGAAGACCTCGACCGACCGGCTCCTGGCGCCGACGCGCATCGGCACCGGGTGGCAGTCGATGATCTCCGTCATCTCGGCCGGGGACCTGAACGGGGACCGGAAGAACGACATCGCAGCGGTCGACGCCTCCGGGCGGCTGTGGCTGTACCCGGGCAACGGCAAGGGCGGCGTGACGACCCGCCGGCAGATCGGGTCGGGGTGGCAGTCGATGGGTGCGCTGCTGCCGATGCGGGACTTCGACCGCGACGGCAAGGCCGACCTGGGCGGCATCGGTCCGGACGGTGACCTCCGCCTCTACCGCGGCACGGGCACGGGTGGGGTGCGGGCCGGCGTGTTCATGGGCTGGGGCTGGAACATGTACCTCTGACCCTCTGACCCACGGCCTGCGAGTTCTCGCAGACCGCCGGGGTGCGGTGGTTGTCGGCTGCTACGTTCCAGCCGGCCGTGGTGCACGGCCACAGGAACATCGGGGCTTCCCGGTGCGGGCGAGGGGAATGGCCGATGGGTGCTCGTCGGGTCGTCGTGGGGATGGTCGCTGCCGCCGTGGGGGTGCTCGGGCTGCTGCCCGCGTCCGCCTCGGCGGCCGACGACCTCACCTGTCCGGTGCTCATTTCGGTCACCGCGCCGACCTCGCCGGTGGGGCCGGGAGAGACCCTCGCCCTGGACGTGCGGGCGACGGACGACGTCGAGCTCGCCTCGGTCCTCACGCGCTGGAGCAAGGTCGACCGCCTGAAGTCCGCGCTGACGGTCTCCTCGGCCGTGGGCGATCCCGGGACGGTCAGCACGGTGGTCGCACCGACCCAGGGTGACGGCGAGTACCGGCTGGACTACGTCGACCTGCGGGACGCGGCCGGGAACCGGGTCCGGTACACCGGCGAGCGCTTCACCTGCGACCCGGTGACCCGGGTCACGACCAGCGGTCCCCACACGGTCGACCTCGTCAGCCCCTCCTTCGTCATCGCCGGGGCCACCGACCGCACGACGCCGATCCTGCTCGCCCTGCAGGTCCCGGACGTCGCCACGCTGAACCGGCCCACGCCGATCCGGTGGCGCGTCGCCGACAGCTCGCCCCCGCTCACGGTCCGCGCCGAGTGGAAGGCGACGGCCGTCGACGTCACGCCGGTCGTCTCGGTCACGAACGCACCGCTCGAGGGCTCCGCGGACCTCACCCTGGACGCGCCGTTCGATGTCCAGCTGCAAAGCGTCGTGGTCTCCGATGCGGTGGGGAACACATCGACCTACCTCCGCGACGGGTCGGTCCTGTACGCGTCGAGTCCGGGGCCCTCGGGGCTGCGGGTTCCCGGCGCGAACCCCTTCGACTTCTCCACGTTCGACGTCGACATCCTGCCGCTGGCGCCCGGTGTCCGGGTCCGTCCGGTGCCCGGGGGAGCCGTCCTCGAGGGCAGCGAGGCGCTCCAGCGGCCGGCCACCCTGCGGCTCACCCTCCAGCCGGGGAACATCATCCGCGAGGTGCAGGCGCCGGCGGACAGCCGGGTGCGGATCGCCGTCCCGGGTCTGTGCAACGGCGTGACCTACTCCTACACGGTGACGGCGACGAACGCCGCCGGAACGGGGCCGGCGGTGACGGGGGAAGTGGTCCCGAGGCTGTCGACGAACATCGCCGTCCTCCAGGACTTCACGAACGACCGGAAGGCCGACGTGGTCGCGCTGCAGCCGGAGGTGCCCGGGGCGCCGTTCGCCGAACGCGTCCGTCTCTATGCGACGGACGGCCGCGCGCACTTCACCGGGACGAGGACGCTGTCCGGACATCAGGGCTGGCGCACCATCGGCCCGGCGCATCCGGGGGGCTACTACCCCGAGACGCTCGGCACGTACCTGCGGGTGGACGAGGGCGGGGACCTCGTCGAGCAGAACGCCAACGTCCCACCCGTGACCCTCGGCCGGGGCTGGTCCTCGCTGCGGTCGCTGGACGGTGGGTTCGACCTCACCGGGGACGGGACGGGGGACATCATCGCCGTGGCCTCCGACGGGAACCTGCGGTTGTACGCCCGGACGCTGTCCGGGAAGGTGCTGCGGCAGAACGACATCGGGACCGGGTGGGGCTCGATGCTCGCGGTCTTCTCGGCCGGGGACCTGAACGGGGACCGGCGCAACGACGTCGTGGCTGCGGACGCCGCCGGTCGCTTGTGGCTCTACCCCGGGAACGGCCACGGCCGGGTGACGGCGCGTCGGCAGATCGGGTCGGGGTGGGCGGGCATGGGCTCGATCTTCGCGATGCGCGACTTCGACGGCGACGGGCGCGCCGACGTTGGTGCGGTGGCGATGGACGGTCGCCTGCTGATGTACCGGGGTACCGGCAGCGGCGGGCTGCGGCCCGGGGTCCGGGTCGGCACCGGCTGGCACGCCTTCTTCTGATCCTGCGGTGGCCGCTGCGAGTTCTCGCAGGACCCTCGGCAGGAGGGTCGGCCCGGTGCTACGTTCCAGCCGACCGTGGTGCACGGTCGCGGTCCGCCGGTCCGTCCGGCACGGGTGAGGGGATTACGCGGATGCGTGGTCGTCGTGTGGTCGTGGGGATGGTCGCAGGTGCCGTGGGGGTGCTCGGGCTGCTGCCCGCGTCCGCCTCGGCCGCCGAGGCCGATGCCCACCCGGTGCTGACCTCGGTCAGCGTCGGCACGGGTGCCGCGAGCCCCGGCAGCCCGGGGACGGTCGAGGTCGTGGCGACGGACGACGTCGGGATCGCCGGGGTCACCACCCGGTGGGTGAACCGGGACTCGCTCGGTCCGACGGCGGCGTTCGAGGTCGTGTCCGACCCCGCCACCGGTCGAGGCGAGTGGGTCGTCGCGCCCTCGTCGAGCGACGGCCCCTGGCAGCTGGACTCCGTCGCGCTCGTCGACACCGCGGGCCAACGTGCGACCTACTACGCCAACGGTCAGCTGGTTCGGAGCCGGGTCCCGGTGGCCCAGCACACGGTCGACCTGGGGGGCGCCGTGGTGCGGGTCTCCGGCGCCACGGACCGGTCGGGGCCGATTCTGGAGGGCGTGGGTTCGCCGTCGGCCAACCCGCTCCCGGGGGAGGAGGTCTCGGTGCCCTACCGGGTCACCGACGTCAGCCTGCCGCTGCGGAGCGTCACCTTCACCTGGTGGACCCCGAGTTCCGGCACGGCCAGCGCGACCCTGTCCCCTGCACCGCCGTCCGGGACGGTGCGCCTGCGGCCCACCGAGGGTGGCCTGCACGTCCTGCGGAGCGTGACGATGGTCGATGCCCAGGGCATCACGACCGACCACGACCGCGCGGGCGGCGAGGTGGTGACGCGGGGCGCCGACCGCCTGTCCCGGCCGAACCGGCTGCTCGACTTCGCCCCTGCCGACGTCGGCGTGCGCCCCGACACCCCCGCGACCACCGTCCGCCCCCGCCCCGGCGGGGCCTTCGTCACCGGCTTCACCCGGGCGATGACGGCCCTGCGGGTCGAGGTGACAGGTGGCGGGAGCGTCGTGGAGGTCCCTGCGGCACCGGGGGAGGAGGGCCGGGCCACGGTTGGTGGACTCGCCAACGGCCGCTCCACCCAGCTCGTCGTCCGGGGGATCAACGCCTACGGCGCCGGCCGCCCAGCCACGGTGTCCGTCACGCCGGTCCTCGCGCACTCCGTCGCCGCCGTCCCGGCCACGGGCCCGGGCCGGCGCCTCGACGTCATCGCCCACCGGTGGTGGCGAGCAGATTCCGACCCTGACGCGCACTACGCCTACCCCGCGACCGGGACCGGGCGGCTCGCCGGGACGAAGACCCTCGTGGGGCACTCCCGGTGCGAGGACACCGGACCCGCTGACCTGCTCGAGGCGGGGGTCGGCGACATCCTGTGCGCCCGGACCGACGGCCGCCTGACCTCCATGGCTCCGGGACGGGGCGAGCAGGTGGTGGGCTCGGCGGGTTGGGACCGCATGCGCTGGATCGACGGAGGGTTCGACCTGGACGGTGACCGCCGGGCGGACGTCGTCTCGATGCGACCCTCCGGCGAGCTGGTCCTGTTCCGCCAGACCACGAAGGGACTGCTCGCGGCCCCGACCCGCATCGGCACCGGCTGGCAGTCGATGATCTCGGTGTTCTCGGCGGGGGACCTCGACGGGGACCGGCGCAACGACGTCGCCGCGGTCGACACCGCCGGCCGGTTGTGGCTCTATCCCGGCAACGGCAGGGGAGGCGTGTCGCCGCGTCGGCAGATCGGGTCGGGCTGGCAGGGCATGGGCTCGATCTTCGCGATGCGCGACTTCGACGGCGACGGGCGCGCCGACGTCGGCGGGGTGGCGATGGACGGCCGCCTGCTGATGTACCGGGGCACCGGCACCGGTGGGTTGCGGCCCGGGGTCCGGGTCGGCACCGGCTGGCACGCCTTCTTCTGATCCCGGGGTAGGTGCTGCGAGTTCTCGCAGGACTGCTGGGCGGTTGCGCCCCCGGGTGCTACGTTCCAGCCGGCCGCGGTGCGCGGACGTGGGAGCGCCGGTCCGTCCGGCGGATGCGAGGGGAATCGCCGGTGAGAGCTCGTCGGGTCGTCGTGGGGATGGTCGCTGCTGCCGTCGGGGTGCTGGGCCTGCTGCCCGCGAACGCCGTTGCGGCAGAGGTCGACACCGCCCCGCCGGTGTTACGTTCGGTCGCGTTCTCCGCGGCGCGGGCCCAGCCCGGGCAGCAGCTCCTGGCGTCCGTGGACGCCACCGACGACGGAGCAGTGGCATCGGTCTCCTTGGCGCTCTACGAGGCCACCTCCGGCCAGTCCGGGACGTGGCGGTCCACCACGCCGACCCAGCCCATCACGCTCGCCGTCGGCACCAACTGGGCCGATGGTGACTGGCGGGTGCAGCGCGTCGTCCTCTTCGACGCTGCCGGGAACCGGGCGGTCTACTCCTTCGACGGTCGGCTCGACACCACCCCGGCCACGACCTCGACCCACGGCGTGGACCTGCGGGGGCCGGTCTTCACCGTCTCCGGGGCCACCGACTGGAGCCCGCCGGTGCTGGAGGCCCTGACCCCGGGAGCGGTGGCTCCGGGGCAGCCCCGGGCGGCCGGCCTCGCCTGGCGGATCGACACCCGGGGGCGTGTCATCTCCTCGCTGAGCTCCACGTGGATCTCCGCCGAAGATCCCGCGCACCCGTTCTCCTCGTCGGTCACGAACCCGACCGCTTCGGGGTCGGCGACGGTGACGCTGCCCCGCGGGGGGCGGTGGCACCTGCGCTCGCTCGAGCTCGTCTGGTCGGGGCGGCAGACGGCCTACCTCGACTCCGGTGAGTTCCAGCCGGACCAGGGTGCGCCGCCGCTGCACCACGACCTGGACTTCGCCGCCCTGGACCAGGTCGTCGCGCCCGATGCCCCGCTCGTGTCGGTGGTCCCGCGTGCCACCAAGGTCTCGACGTATGTCGACACGGTCCCCGGCCGCGCCGAGGGCGTGACCGGGTACCGGGTCACGGTGCAGCCGGCGGATGTCGTCCGGGTTGTACCGGTGGCGCAGGCCGGTGCCGACGGCCGGCTGGCCGTGGACGTCGCCGATCTGCCCAACGGGGTGGAGCAGACGGTCTCGGTCACCTCTCTCAGCGGGTACGGAACGAGCGCAGTGGCCACCCGTCGTGCTCGCCCGGTCCTCGCGAGCACTGTCGCGGCCATCCCGAGCTTCATGTGGTCCTCGGACCTCGTGGCGACCCGCCCTCTCGGGACGACGACGGACACCAGCGTCTTCAGCTACGAGTCGACCGGCAGCGGTGGGCTCAGGGGTCCGTTCCTGATGCGCGAGAACTCCGAGTTCAACAGCCTCTGCCAGTCGCTCGTCGCGTTCTCCTTGGGGAAGGACACTCCGGGGACCCCGCTCTGCCAGCGCGACGACCTCGCGCCGGTCGCCTACTACGGCACGCCGCCGATCATCGGTGCCCGAGGGTGGTCGGTCATGCGCTTCGTCGACGGTGGGTTCGACCTGACCGGGGACCGCCGGGCCGACATCATCGCGGTGGACCCAGGGGGGCAGCTGCGCCTGTACGCCCAGTCCACGACGGGCTCGCTCGTCGCCCGGCCACGAATCGGCACCGGGTGGCAGTCGATGATCTCGGTGGTCTCGGTCGGGGACCTGACCGGTGACCGGAAGAACGACATCGCCGCCGTCGATGCCTCCGGTCGGCTCTGGCTGTACCCGGGCAACGGTACGGGCGGGGTCACGGCTCGCCGGCAGATCGGGTCGGGCTGGCACCGGATGGGTGCCCTGCTGGCGCTGCGGGACTTCGACCACGACGGGCGGGTCGACCTGGGTGGCATCACGTCGACCGGGGACCTGATGCTCTACCGGGGTACCGGGACCGGCGGCGTCCGTCCGGGCGTGCGCATCGGCACGGGGTGGCAGCGCTACCTGTGACCAGTCGCTCGCGCCTCAGTCGCCTCGCCGTCCTGGGCGCCGTGCTCGTCACGGCCGGGCTGGGGACCACGCCCGCGGCCCTCGCCGCCGCCGACCTCACCTGCCCGGTCCTCACGTCGCTCACCGGGCCGCCGGGTCCGGTGCACCCGGGTGAGTCCGCGGCCATCCACCTCGAGGTCTCCGACGACGTGGCCGTCGCCCGGACCGGGGCGACCCTCCGCAAGGTCGGCGAATGGGGCGGCGCGCTCTGGCTCGCGTCCGCTGCCGGCGCACCAGACCTGCTGCGAACCGAGGTGACGCCGACGAGCTTCGACGGCGAGTACGCCGTTTCCTCCGTCGAGGTCCGGGACGCCGCGGGCAACCTGGCGGTGTACGACACGACGACCACGACCTGCGTCACGACGGACGGGCGCACGGTCAGGACGCCGACCACCGTCGACCTGGGCTCGCCGCGCCTGCACATCGCAGGAGCGACGGACCGCACGGTGCCCGTGCTCCTTGGGGTCGACGTGCCGGCCACGACGGACCTCGACACCGCGACCACCATCGGCTGGCACGTGTCGGAAGCCGGCGGGGAGCTCGCCTCGATCCGCATCGTGTGGCGTGATCCCTCGACGGCCGAGGTCGTCGTCTCCGCCCAGGACGTCCCCGTCGACGGTTCCGGACGGCTGACGTTGCGCCACCCCGGCCGCTCACAGCTCGTGTCCGTCCGCGTCACGGACCGAGCGGGTAACACCTCCCTCTACTGGCGCGAGGGTGTCGTGGACTTCTCGAACCCGACCGAGGGATGGTTCATCACGCGGAAGCACTCGCTCGACTTCTCCCAGTTCGACATCGGCACCCCTCCGCGGGTGCCGTCCGTGACCGCGAGGGCCACGCCGGGAGGGGCGCTCCTGTCGATGGGCGACAGCCTGGGCCGGGCGGCCACCCTCCGGCTCTCGGTGGAGCCCGGGGGCATCGTGCGCCAGGTCCGGGTCGGCCAAGGCTCGACGCTGGTCCGGCTCGACGGCCTCCGCAAGGGCGTCGCGTACACGTGGGCCGTCACGGCCTCGGACGAGTACGGGACCAGCCCGGCGCGTCGGGGATCCTTCATCCCCCGGATGTCGACGAACATCGCCGTGCTGTCCGACGTCACCGACGACCGGCGGCCCGACGTCCTCGCGCTCCGCCGGTGGGACGGGACCGACCTGTCCCACACCCTGCGCATCTACGCCACCGACGGCCGGTCACGGTTCACCGAGGCCTGGACGGAGGCCACCGACGCGAAGTGGAGCAGCATCGCGTCGGCCCGTCGTGACAGCCGCAACTCCTCCGCCCTCGGCACCTACGTCCGGGTGGAGAAGGACGGCGACCTGGTCGAGGACAGTCCGTGGGTCCGGCCCGTGAAGCTCGGTTCCGGGTGGTCCTCCCTGCGGTCGCTGGACGGTGGGTTCGACCTCACCGGGGACGGGACGGGGGACATCATCGCCGTGGCCTCCGACGGGAACCTGCGGTTGTACGCCCGGACGCTGTCCGGGAAGGTGCTGCGGCAGAACGACATCGGGACCGGGTGGGGCTCGATGCTCGCGGTCTTCTCGGCCGGGGACCTGAACGGGGACCGGCGCAACGACGTCGTGGCTGCGGACGCCGCCGGTCGCTTGTGGCTCTACCCCGGGAACGGCCACGGCCGGGTGACGGCGCGTCGGCAGATCGGGTCGGGGTGGGCGGGCATGGGCTCGATCTTCGCGATGCGCGACTTCGACGGCGACGGGCGCGCCGACGTCGGTGCGGTGGCGATGGACGGTCGCCTGCTGATGTACCGGGGTACCGGCAGTGGCGGGCTGCGGCCCGGGGTTCTGGTCGGCACTGGCTGGAACATGTACTTCTGAGCCCACGTGCCGACGGGCGTGGCGCGCTTGCCTCACGGGTTACCCGCCAGTAGGTTCAACGGCATGCCGTTCGACCCGCAGTCCCTGACCACCGCCACGCCCGCCGAGTTCGTCGCGGCGGTGAAGCAGGCCTCCGACGGCGACATCCGCGACGCCTTCGCCGGCGAGCACCGCACGACGCTGCTCGACGCGGTGTTCGAGCGCTTCCCCGAGCAGTTCCGCGCCGACAAGGCCGGCGACCGCAGCGCCCGCATCGACTTCCGCGTCACCGGTGGGCCGGGCGACTCCAGCGACACCTACGCCGTCGTGGTCGACCACGGCACGTGCACCGTCGAGAAGGCACCGACCGCCGAGCCCGACCTCTCGCTGATGGCCGGCCCCGCCGAGTTCCTCAAGCTGATCTCCGGCACGGGCAACCCGGCGATGATGTTCATGATGGGCAAGATCAAGGCCCGCGGCGACCTCGGTCTGGCCTCCGCCCTCGCGAACTGGTTCGAGACCCCGAAGGCCTGACCCGGCCGGAGCCCGGGCGCGAGCCTGTCGTCCCACCGTCAGGAACCTCGTCGGTGCCGGCGATCTGCGGCCGTCCGCGACATAGCGTGGCGGTATGTCACTCGTCACGAGCTCCGGCTACGCCCACGTCCGCCTCACCGTCACCGACATCGAGCGCTCGGTCGCCTTCTACGACCGCGTCTTCGGCTGGGACAAGGCGGTGGACGCCCGCGAGCACCAGGGCGAGCCCGGGCTCGAGGAGGCTCCCGAGAAGTTCTACGGCGGGGTCGTCTACCAGACCCCGCAGGGCAGCCTGTTCGGCCTGCGTCCGGTCGGCTCCCAGCCCTTCCGCTCCGACGTCACCGGTCTGGACCACGTGAGCTTCGCCGTCGCCTCGCGAGCCGACCTCGACGCCGCCGCGCAGGCCCTCGGCGACTCCGGCATTCCGCACGGGGAGATCATCGAGCTCGCCGACGCCGGCATCGCCATCCTGTCCTTCCAGGACCCCGACGACGTCAACCTCGAGCTCACCTCCCCGCTCGACTGAACCTCCGTCCGGAGAGGATCCGCGATGTCGGGTCCGGCGAAACGGCTTGACCCTCACGCGACGTCAGGGCCCACCGTGGATGACATGACCACGACGAGCCAGCAGACTGACCGGGTGGAGCTGACCGTCGGGCAGGTCGCCGAGACCTACGGCGTCACGGTGCGCACGCTGCACCACTACGACGCCATCGGCCTCGTCGTCCCGTCCGCGCGCACGCACTCCGGGTACCGCCTCTACACCGAGGCGGACCTCGCCCGGCTGGCCTCGGTCGTCACGTACCGCCGGCTGGACCTCCCCCTCGACGAGGTGAAGGACCTGCTCGACGGCGACGGGAGCGCCGAGGAGCACCTGCGCCGCCAGCGCGCCGTGGTCGTGTCCCGGCTGGGCGAGCTCGAGGAGCTCGTCTCGGCCATCGACCGAGCACTGGAGAGAGAGATGAACGAGCAGCCCGCCACGACCGATGACCTCAAGGAGCTCTTCGGCGACGGTTTCAGCGAGGAGTACCAGCAGGAGGCGCAGGAGCGCTGGGGTGAGACGGACGCCTGGAAGCAGTCCAAGCGCCGCACCGACTCCTACACGAAGGCCGACTGGGAGGCGGTCAAGGCCGAGCAGGAGGCGGTCGGTGCCGAGCTCGTCGCCGCGATGCAGGCCGGCGAGCCGCCGACGTCGCAGCGGGCGATGGACGCCGCCGAGGCGCACCGCGCCCAGATCGAGCGGTGGTTCTACGACCTCGACCACGCCTTCCACCGGAACCTCGGGGACATGTACGTCTCGGACCCGCGGTTCACGGCCACGTACGAGGAGCAGGCCCCGGGCCTCGCGCAGTACGTGCGCGACGCCATCCACGCCAACGCCGACCGTCACGAGCAGGGCTGATCCCTTCTGCCCCAACCGTCGACAGAACAGAACACGCCGTGTGCGCCCGGGTGCACACGGCGTGTTCTGTTCACTCGACGGGGTGCTCGGGTGCTCCGGAGACGGCCGCGGGCCGGGCGCGGGTACTAGGACCAACGCCCGATGGTGGGTGTCCGTGCGACCGGGTGACTCTTCTCCATGTCGGGCCGATCCGCGGCCCCCGTCCTCTGGAGGACATCATGCGCAGCTCCCTCTCCCTCCGCCGGGTGGCCGCGGTCGGCATCGTCGGCACCGCCCTGGTCGCCGGCACCCTCCCCGCCGCCTCCGCCAAGGCGCCCACCTACAAGGCGTCCGGCACCTGCAGCCAGGGCGCCGCCTGGAAGATCAAGGCCAAGGCCGACGACGGCCGCGTCGAGGTCGAGTTCGAGGTCGACTCCAACCGCACCGGCCAGGCCTGGGCGTGGACGCTGCGCGACAACGGCGTCAAGGTCTCCTCCGGCACCTCCCGGACCGTGGCCCCCAGCGGGTCCTTCAGCGTCGAGCGTCGCATCGCGAACCGGGCCGGCAAGGACACCATCACCGCGACCGCCACGCACGCCGCCTCCGGCCAGAAGTGCAACCTGCGCGTTGTCTTCCCCGGCTGAACGCCCCCCTGCCACACTGCACGCAAAGGACACATGACATGAAGCGCATCGCACTCATCACCGTCGGGGCCGCCGTGGCGGTCACCCCCGCCCTCGTGGGGGTGCTCGGCAACGCCTCCTTCGCCGAGCGCCTGCCCGTCCGGGCCCCGGTGAGCGCCACGTCGTCGGCCAGCCCGTCGGCCACCCACTCCTCGGACGACCCCACGTCGCACGACGCCGGCGACGACCACGGCGGCGACCGCCCGCGCGGCGAGTCCGACGACCCCGCCTCGCACGACGCGAACGACGACCACGGCGGCGACTCGGGCAACTCCGGCAAGGGCTCGGCGAACTCCGGCGAGGGCTCGACCAGCTCCGGCCGCGGCGGCTCCGACGACCCGGCCACGCACGACGCCGGCGACGACCACGGCGGTGACTCCGGCTCGAGCGGCGGCTCCACCGACTCGGGCAGCGGCTCGGGCAAGGGCGGCTCCGGCTCCGGCCGCGGCGGGTCCGACGACCCGGCCACGCACGACGCGGGCGACGACCACGGCGGGGGTTCGGGTGGCCACGGATCCGACGACTGAGATCCCCCTGACGTCCCCGGCCGGACCTGCCCCGGCCGGGGCCTCGGGGCGTCCCCACCCGACCGAGGAGGAGGACCGTCCCTCGCTCCTCGACCGCCTCGCACCGGTCGGTGAGGCGCGGGACACGGGGGACGCGCCGCTGCCGTGGACGCTCGTCTCCGACCCCACTGCTGCCGAGGACCGCATCCCGCCGGTGCGCCCGCGGCGCGTCATCACCCAGCTCGTCGGCGGCATCGTCGCGGCGATGCTCGTCGTCCTGGTCCTCGGGGCCGTCGCGGCCAGCACGCTCGCCGAGCGCGAGGCGGTCAACGACGCCGCGTCGATGGCCTCCGTCCTCGCCGAGGCGGTCGTCCAGCCCAACCTCACCGACGCCCTGATGAACGGCGACCGCGCGGCCGCCGACGCCTTCGGGGCAACCCTCGAGCGCAGCCTCGACCCCGACACCGTCGTGCGGGTCAAGCTGTGGCGCCCCGACGGCTACGTCCTCTACGCGGACGAGCCCCAGCTCATCGGGCGCACCTTCTCCTTCGACGACGACCAGCGCGAGGCCCTCGACGGCCCCCAGACCGTCGCCGAGGTCTCCAGCCTGGACTCCAGCGAGAACGCCTTCGAGAGCGGCGACAAGCTCGTCGAGGTCTACCGGCCGGTCTGGACCAAGGACGGGCGCACCGCGCTGTTCGAGATCTACGTCTCGTACCAGCCCGTCTCGGCACGCACGAGCCAGCTGTGGCGCGGGTTCGCCGGGGTGACGGCCAGCAGCCTCATCCTCTTCGTGCTCATCGTCATCCCCCTCGTGCTCGCCCTCACCCGGCGGCTGCGCGATGCCGAGTCGCAGCGGGTCGCGCTGCTCCAGCGGGCCGTCGACGCGTCCTCGGACGAGCGACGGCGCATCGCGGCGACCCTGCACGACGGTCCGGTGCAGGAGCTCGCGGCGACGTCGTTCACGGTCGCCGGCGCCTCCGCCACGGCCTCGACCCGCGGGGACGCGGTGCTCGCCCGCGACCTGGATGCCGCGGCCAGCGCGGTCCGGGCCAGCATCCGTTCGCTGCGCACCCTCCTCGTCGACCTGCACCCGCCGAGCCTGTCCCGCTCGGGGGTCGTGGCCGCCCTGGCCGACCTGGCCCAGTCCGTGCGCGCCGACGACGTCGTCGTCCGGCTCGACACCGACTCCGACGACGTCCTGGCCCTCACGCCCGACGCGTTGCGCCTGGTCCACCGCGTCGCCCAGGAGTGCGTCCGCAACGCGGCCAAGCACGCCGGGCCGGCCGACGTCCTCGTCTCGCTGCACCGCACCGGCCCGGGGAGCGTCGTCCTCGAGGTGATCGACGACGGCCGGGGCTTCGACGCCGAGGAGGTCCTGGCCCACCCGGAGGCCGGTCACCTCGGGACGCAGCTGCTCGCGGAGGCCGCCTCGGTGCCCGGGTCGCGGCTCCGGGTCGCGACCGCCCCCGGTCAGGGGACACACTGGCGGCTCGACCTCGACGGACCGATGGGGGAACGCGCATGATCAGGGTGCTCGTCGCCGACGACCACCAGCTCGTGCGCGCCGGCGTGCGCACCCTCCTCGACGCCGAGCCCGACATCACCGTCGTCGCCGAGGCGCGCGACGGTGCCGAGGCGGTCGAGTCGGCCGTCGGCACCGACCCCGACGTCGTCCTCATGGACCTCTCGATGCCCGGCGTCGACGGCGTCGAGGGCACCCGCGGTGTCCTGGCCCGCTGCCCCGACACCCGGGTGCTGGTGCTGACGAGCTTCTCGGACCGCGAGCGGGTCCGCGAGGTGCTGGCCGCCGGCGCCATCGGTTACGTCCTGAAGGACTCCGAGCCGGCCGACCTGCTGTCGGCCGTGCGTGCGGCCGCGGCCGGGCACGTGCCCATCGACCCGCGGGTGGCGGTCGCGCTGCTGCCGGCCTCCGGCGACCCGGTCCGCGACGGCGTCGTCGCCGGGCTCTCCCCGCGCGAGACCGAGGTGCTGCGCCTCGTCGCGCAGGGCCTGGCCAACAAGCAGATCGCCCGGGCGCTCGGCATCACCGAGCGCACGGTCAAGGCCCACCTGGGGCGGGTCTTCCGGGAGATCGGGGTCCTGGACCGCACCAGCGCGGCGCTCTGGGCCCGGGACAACCTGCCCTCGACCTGAGCCCCACCCCGGCAGCACCCTCACGGAAAACCTCGGGACGCACCCTCCGCTGGACACTGTATACAGGATACGGTTCCCCGATCCGTTGCTCGTCCCCGCCGGAGGAACCCCATGTCCCGCAGACCCCTCGCGCTCGTCTCCGTCGTGACCGCCGCCGCCCTCGCCCTCGTGGGCTGCTCGGCGGTCGGCCAGCAGGGAGGGGGTGGCGCGTCCTCCGGGGGAGGGGGCTCGAGCGCCGCCGGCGAGGACGTCTTCGGCGACCCCGCCGACCCCGGAGCCGTCAAGGCCGGCGGCACCCTGACGATGGCGCTCTCGGCCGAGCCGGACCAGCTCGACCCGGCGCTCTCGCGCAGCCTGTACTCGCGCTACGTGTTCCACGCGATGTGCCAGAAGCTCTACGACACCGACGAGAAGGCGCAGATCGTGCCCCAGCTCGCCACCGACCTCCCGACGACGAGCGAGGACGGGAAGACCGTCACCATCCCGGTGCGCACCGGAGTCACCTTCGCCGACGGCACCCCCTTCGACGCCTCGGCCGTCGCGGCGAGCATCCAGCGCGAGCTGACCCTGCCCACGAGCGCCCGCAAGAGCGAGCTCGGGCCCATCGAGAAGGTCGAGGCCAAGGACGCGAGCACGGTCGCCATCAGCCTGTCGGCGCCGTTCGCGCCGCTGACCGCGGCCCTCACCGACCGGGCCGGCATGATCGTCAGCCCGAAGGCCGCCAAGGCCCTCGGCGAGGACTTCGCGTCCGCCCCGGTGTGCGTCGGGCCGTTCAAGTTCTCGAAGCGGACGCCGCAGACCTCGATCGAGCTGGTCAAGGACCCGAAGTACTACGACGCCGACAAGGTCCACCTCGAGGGCATCACCTACCGCATCATCACCGACGCCAGCATCCGCGCGGCCAACCTGCGCTCCGGCGACGTGCAGGTCGCCGACTCGCTCTCGGCGCAGGACGCCCCGGCCATCGGGTCCGAGGAGGGCCTTCAGCTGCTCCAGTCGAACTCGCTCGGCTACCAGGGCCTGACGATCAACGTCGGCAACACCCAGGGCGTCGGCAAGCCGGTCGGGACGGTCGACACCCTCGTCGGCAGCAAGCCCGAGGTGCGCCGGGCGCTCGCGATGTCGATCGACCGCGAGCAGCTCATCAAGGTCGTCTTCAACGGCCTGAACAGCGCGGCCTGCTCGCCGGTCTCGCCGACGACCGAGTTCACCTCCGACGCGGCGCAGGCGTGCGAGGAGCACGACCCGGCCGGAGCCAAGAAGGTGCTCGCCGACGCCGGTGTGAAGACCCCGGTGTCGGTCGAGATGATCACCTCGAACAACCCGGACAGCCTGCGCCTGGCCCAGGCGCTGCAGGCGATGGTCAAGGAGGGCGGCTTCGACCTGAAGATCCAGCCCGTCGAGTACGCGAGCCTGCTCGACCAGCAGGACCGCGGCGACTTCTCGCTCCTGCAGCTCGGCTGGTCCGGGCGGATCGACCCCGACGCCAACATCACGAACTTCGTCGGCACCGGGGGCAGCCAGAACGTCAGCGGCTACAGCAACGCCACCGTGGACGGGCTGCTGGAGAAGGCCCGCACCGAGAACGACACCGCCGCACGCCGCGACCTCTACGGCCAGGTCGTCGGAGAGCTCGAGAAGGACAACCCGATCATCTACCTCTACCGCCAGCGCAACCTCACCGGCGTCTCGGACACCGTCAAGGGCGTCCAGGTGTTCCCGGACGGCGTCATCCGCGTCGGGTTCTCCGGCTTCGCCAAGTAGGCCGGGATGGCCCGCTACCTCGCCACCCGGGCGTGGCAGTCCCTGCTGACCCTCGTGCTCGCCGCGGTCGTCGTCTTCCTCGGCATCCGCGCGCTGCCGGGCGACCCCGCCCTCGCCCTGGCGGGGGAGGACCGGAGCCCGGAGGCGCTGGCCGCCATCCGGTCCGAGTACGGCCTCGACCAGTCGCTGCCGATTCAGTTCTGGCAGTACGTCTCCCGCACGGTGCGGGGTGACCTCGGAACCTCGATCCGTACCGGCGAGCCGGTGAGCGAGATGCTGCGCACCGCGCTCCCGGTCACCCTGGAGCTGTCGGTCCTGGCCATCCTCATCGCGACGCTGCTCGGCGTGCTGGCCGGTGTCGTGGCGGCCGTGCGCCGGGGGCGGCCGGAGGAGTGGGTGGCCAACGCGCTGGCCCTCATCGGGCTGTCCGTGCCGCACTTCTGGCTCGGCCTCGTCGCGATCCTCTACCTCGCGGTGGCCACGAACCTGTTCCCCGCCAGCGGGTTCGTACCCCTGACCCAGGACCCGATCGCGAACCTGCACCACCTCGTGCTGCCGTCGGTCATCCTCGGCACCGGGCTGGCGGCGGTCATCATGCGCCAGACCCGCTCCTCGATGCTCGACGCGCTCTCGGCCGACTACGTGCGCACGGCCGAGGCGAAGGGGCTGCGCCCGCGGGTCGTCATCACGCGGCACGCGTTGCGCAACAGCCTGATCGTCGTCGTGACCATCGTCGGCCTGCAGCTCGGCGCGTTGATCTCCGGGGCCGTGGTCACCGAGCAGATCTTCACCCTCCCCGGCTTCGGGAAGCTGACCATCGACGCGGTGTTCCAGCGCGACTACCCGGTCATCCAGGCGGTCATCCTCGTCACGGCGACGTCGTACATCGTCATCAACTTCGCGGTGGACCTCCTCTACTCGGTCATCGACCCGCGCGTGCGGGTGGCAGGAGAGCCGTCATGAGCGTCGATCCCGTTCTCTCCGAGGCGCCCACGGACGCGCCGGCCTCCGGCACCGCGGTCCGGGCTGCGGGCGGGCCCCGGCGCCGCGTCCTGCGCCGGCTGCTGCGCAACCCCCTGGCCGTCGTCAGCGGCGTCGTGCTCGTGCTCGCCGTCCTGGTCGGGCTGCTGGCTCCCGTCATCGCGCCCTACACGGCCGAGGCCACCGACTTCGGGGCCACCCTCGCGCCGCCCGGCACCCCGGGTCACGTCCTCGGCACCGACGACCTCGGCCGCGACGTGCTCAGCCGCATCATGCTCGGGATGCGCGCCTCGCTGCTGGTCGCCGTCCTCGCGGTCGTCACGGCCATCGGCATCGGGGTGCCGCTCGGCCTGCTCGCCGGCTACTTCCGGGCCGTCGACGGCGTCATCTCCCGGCTCACCGACCTGATGCTCGCCTTCCCGTTCCTCATCCTCGCCGTCGGCCTGGCCGCGGTGCGGGGGGCCAGCCTCGGCAATGCGGCCGTCGCCATCGGCATCGCCCAGATCCCCGGGGTGATCCGCGTGGTGCGCTCGGACACGCTCCGGCTGAAGTCCCTCGACTTCGTCGCCGCGGCGGTGGTCGACGGCGCGAGCGACCTGTGGGTGCTCGTGCGCCACGTCCTCCCGAACGCCACGTCGGTGGTGCTGGTCCAGGCCACGGTCGCCGTCCCCGCCGCGATCCTCGGCGAGGCCGTGCTCTCCTTCCTCGGGCTCGGCATCCAGCCGCCCGACCCCAGCCTCGGCACGATGCTCGCCGCGGCCCAGCCGTTCGCGGCCCGGGCCCCGTGGAACGCCGTGATGCCGGGGCTGGCCATCATGCTGCTCGCCCTGTCCTTCAACGTGTTCGGCGACAGCCTGCGCGACGCGCTCGACCCGAGAGGCAGCCGCCGATGACCACCTCCAGCATGGAGCAGCGGGCGGCCGCCACCGGGGACGCCGTCCTCGAGGTGCGCGACCTGTCGGTCACCTTCGGCACCGAAGGCGGCTCGGTGAGCGCCGTCGACTCCGTCGACCTGACCCTCGGCCGGGGCGAGATCGTCGGCGTGGTCGGCGAGTCCGGGTGCGGCAAGAGCGTGACGGCGATGAGCCTGGCCGGCCTGCTGCCGCGCAGCGCAGACGTCACCGGCTCGGTGCGCCTGCTCGGCGAGGAGCTGGTCGGGGCACCGCCGGCGCGGGTGCGCGCCGCCCGCGGCCGCGAGATCGCCTACATCTTCCAGGAGCCGATGTCCTCGCTGAACCCGGTCCTCACGGTCGGCCGGCAGATCTCCGAGGTCCTCGAGGTGCACGAGCGGCTGTCCGGCGCGCGGGCGCGGGAACGGGCCGTCGAGCTGCTGCGGCTGGTCGGCATCCCCTCGCCCGAGCGTCGGGTGAAGCAGTACCCGCACGAGCTCTCCGGTGGCATGCGTCAGCGGGTGATGATCGCGATGGCGGTCGCCTGCGACCCGACGGTGCTCGTGGCCGACGAGCCCACGACCGCCCTCGACGTGACCGTGCAGGCGGGCATCCTCGACGTGCTGCGCGGCCTGCGGGACCGGCTCGGCACGAGCATCCTCGTCATCACGCACGACCTCGGCGTGATCGCCGACCTCGCCGACCGCGTCGTCGTCATGTACGCGGGCCGGGTCGTCGAGCGGGCGGGTATCGACGAGCTGTTCGCGCGGCCTCGCCACCACTACACCTCCGGGCTCCTCTCGGCCTCACCGGTGCCCGGCCGGCACGCGTCGGAGAACCACCGGCTCCAGGAGATCCCCGGGCTGGTGCCGGTGCTCTCCGAGCAGCCGGACGCCTGCACCTTCGCCGACCGCTGCCCCGCCGCCACCGAGCGGTGCCGTTCCGCCGCACCGCCGTTGGAGCGCGTGGCCCCCGGCTCGTCGCACGAGGTGGCCTGCTGGCACCCGCACGACGGGTCGGACGGGACCCGTGCCGCCACCGAGGAGGACTCGTGACCGCCGCCACCCCCGACGCCCCACCCGCGGGCGCACCCGTCCTCGAGCTCGAGGACCTCGTGATGCACTTCGGCCCGGTGCGCGCCGTCGACGGCGTCTCGATGTCCATCGCCCCCGGCCGGGTGACCGCCCTCGTGGGCGAGAGCGGCTCGGGCAAGTCCACCGTCGGCCGCTGCGTGGTGAGGCTGCTGTCGCCGACCTCGGGCACCGTCCGGCTCGCCGGGACCGACGTCACCACCCTGTCCCGCCGGGCGATGCGGGCGCACCGGCGCGACGTCTCCATCGTCTTCCAGGACCCAGCCGGGTCGATCGACCCGCGGATGCTCGTCGGCGACGTGGTCGCCGAGCCGCTGCGGCTCCAGGGCCGGGCCGGGAACCGCGCCGACCGCACCCGCCGCGTCGCCGAGCAGCTGGAGCGGGTGGGACTGAACTCCTCTGTCGCGCAGCGCTACCCGCACGAGCTGTCGGGTGGTCAGCGGCAGCGGGTGAGCATCGCGCGTGCCCTGGTGTCCGAGCCGCACCTCCTCGTGGCCGACGAGCCCACGAGCGCCCTCGACGTGTCGGTGCAGGCGTCGGTGCTGAACCTGCTCGCGGACCTCCAGCGCGACATCGGCTTCGCCTGCCTGTTCATCACCCACGACCTGTCCGCCGTCGAGTACCTCGCCGACGACATCGCCGTGATGTACCTGGGCCAGGTGGTCGAGACCGGCACGCGCGAGGAGGTGTTCGCGCACCCGCGGCACCCGTACACCCAGGCCCTGCTCGCGGCGGCGCCGGTCGCGGACCCCGTGCGCCAGCGCGAGCGTGTGCGCGTGCTGCTCGGCGACGACCTGCCCTCGGCGATCGACCCGCCCAGCGGCTGCCGCTTCCACACCCGGTGCCCCGTCGCCGTCGAGCGGTGTGCGACGGTCGTCCCGGCCCTGCGCCGGGTCGGCGGCGGCACCGTCGCCTGCCACCTCGTCGAGGACGACGGCACCGGGCCCGACGTCCGCGACCAGCCCCACGAGACCGGAGACCCTGCATGACCTTCACGACCCGACCGACCCTCGAGGGCACCTTCGGCATGGTGTCCTCGACGCACTGGATCGCCTCGCAGGTCGGGATGCGTCTCCTCGAGCGCGGGGGCAACGCCTTCGACGCCGCCGCCGCAGCGGGTTTCGTGCTGCACGTCGTCGAGCCGCACCTCAACGGCCCGGGCGGCGACATGCCGGCGATCGTCGTCACCGCCGACGACCCGACGCCCCGGGTGCTCTGCGGCCAGGGTCCCGCACCGGCCGGGGCGACCATCGAGCACTACCGCTCCGAGGGGCTCGACCTCGTGCCCGGCTCCGGCCCGCTCGCCGCTGCCGTGCCCGGTGCTGTCGACGCGTGGCTGGCCCTCCTGCGCGACCACGGCAGCCTGCCGCTCGGCGAGGTGCTCGGCCCGGCGGCCCACTACGCGCGCCACGGGCACCCCGTGCTGGAGTGCGTGAGCGCCACCGTCGAGCGGGTGGCGGACCTCTTCACCGAGGACTGGACCACCTCGGCCGACCTCTGGCTCGACGGCGGCCGCGCCCCGGCCCCGGGGTCGCTGCACCGCAACCCGGCGTGGGCCGACACCCTCGACCGGCTCGTCGCCGAGGCGGAGGCGGCCGGTGGCGACCACGTGCGCCAGGTCGAGGCCGCACGCCGGGCCTGGTCGCAGGGTTTCGTCGCCGAGGCCATCGATGCGTTCTCGCGCAAGCCGTTCCGCGACTCCAGCGGTGAGCGGCACGGCGGGCTCGTCACGGGCCAGGACATGGCGTCGTTCGGCGCCACGTGGGAGGCGCCCGTCACCCTCGACTGGCGCGGGCACACCGTCTGCAAGACCGGGGCGTGGGGGCAGGGCCCGGCGCTGCTCCAGGCGCTCGCCACGCTCGACGCCCTCGACCCCGACACGGTGCCCGACCCCGGTACCGCCGACGGCGCCCACGTCGTCGCCGAGGCGATGAAGCTCGCCTTCGCCGACCGCGAGGCCTGGTACGGGGACGTCGACGACGTGCCGCTCGACACCCTGCTGTCCCCGGCGTACGCCGCGGAGCGCGCCGCCCTGGTGGGGGAGCGCGCCTCGCACGACCTGCGCCCCGGCTCGCCCGACGGCCGGACGCCGCGGCTGGCCGCCCACGCGCAGGGCGGCACCGCCCCGGCCGCCGGCGACGCGACGACCGGCGAGCCGACCGTCGAGCGCAGCGGGCTGACCCGCGGCGACACCTGCCACGTCGACGTCGTCGACCGCTTCGGCAACATGGTCTCGGCCACCCCGAGCGGTGGCTGGCTGCAGAGCTCGCCGACCATCCCCGAGCTCGGGTTCTGCCTCGGCAGCCGGATGCAGATGTTCTGGCTCGACGAGGGGCTGCCCTCCTCGCTCGCACCCGGCCGCCGGCCCCGCACGACCCTCACCCCGACGGTCGTCCTGCGCGAGGGCCGGCCGTTCATGGCCTGCGGCTCGCCCGGCGGGGACCAGCAGGACCAGTGGCAGCTGCTCTTCCTCCTGCGCACGCTCGGCCTGGGGCAGGGGCTCCAGGAGGCCATCGACGCACCGGCCTGGCACACGACGAGCTTCCCGGGGTCGTTCTGGCCGCGCACCAGCGAGCCCGGCGTCCTCGTCGTCGAGGAGCGGCTGGGGGCCGAGGTCGTCGCCGACCTCGAGGCCCGCGGCCACGACGTGCGGGTCGAGGGCGCCTGGAGCCTCGGCCGGCTGTGCGCCGTCACCCGCGAGGAGGACGGCGTGCTGCGCGCCGGCGCGAACGCGCGCGGGATGCAGGGCTATGCGGTCGGTCGCTGACCGCCGCCGCCGGCCTCAGGAGGAGGCGGCCGCCAGGCTCGCGGTGGCGGCCTCGGCGGCGGCCGCCACGTGCTCGCGCGCGGCGGCCTCCGCGCCGTCGGCGTCCCCGGCGGCGATGGCGTCGACGAGCCGGATGTGCTCCTCCCACGAGTGCGGTGCGCGCACCGCGGCCCCGAGCTTGAACACCCAGTGCACGTGGAGGTACAGCGAGGCCGACATCGTGAGCATCCACCGGTTGCCGCTGATCTCGATGACGCGCATGTGCAGCGCGCTGTTCAGCTCGGCGACCTGCGAGAGGTCGTCGGAGTCGGTGGCCTCGCGGGCCTGCTCGAGCAGCCGGCGCAGGTCGGCGACGTCCGCGGGCTGCGCGCGCTCGGCGGCCAGCCGCGCGGCGACCGTCTCGAGGCTCGCGCGGACGGCGAAGAGGTCGGCGACGGTGGAGGGGTCCGGCGCCGCGACGACCGCACCGCGGCGAGGGGTGAGCGAGACCAGGCCGTCGGCCTCGACGACGCGCAGCGCCTCGCGGACCGGGTTGCGCGACACCCCGAAGTCGACGGCCAGCCGCTCCTCCGTGAGCCGCTGCCCGGGCGGGTAGTACCCGTCGACGATCCGCCGGCGGAGCTCGGCGAGCACCTGGTCGCGCAGCGCGAGGTGGCTCCCGCCGATCGTCTGCTCCCGCACCACGGGCCGTCCTCCGTCCTGTCCGGAGGGTGGTGCCTCCACCGCTTCCGTCCCTGACCGTATACGAAAGACAAGAGGGTGAGACCCCTGTTCCCGATGACCGGCCCGAGCCCCGTCGCCACCGTCGCCGGGGTGGCGCCCGGCCACTGGCTGCTGGCCGTGAGCCCCGTCGTCGTCCTGCTCCTGCTCGTGCTGTGGGGCCGGCTGCCGATGGTGCTCAACGCCGGGGTCACGGTGCTGTGGGCCGCCCTCGTCGCGGCCGTGTGGTTCGGGGCGGACGCCGAGACGGTGCTCGTCGGGTTCGGCAAGGGCGCCTGGGTCGGGCTCTGGATCCTCTACGTCATCGGGCCGGCCCTGCTCATGCACCACCTCGCCACGCGGGTGGGGATGGCCTCGCTCGGGCGCGTGCTGGCCGGCATCCTCCCGACCCGCACCGAGAACGTCCTCCTCCTCGCGTGGGTGCTGCCCTCGTTCATCCAGGGGGTCTCCGGGTTCGGCACGCCGATCGCGGTCACGGCACCGCTGCTCCTCGCCCTCGGGGTCGGCACGGTGCGGGCCGTCGCGCTGCCGCTCGTCGGGTACCACTGGGCCGTCGGCTTCGGCTCGATGGGCTCCTCCTTCTACATCGGGGCGCTCACCGCCCACCTCGACGGCGCCGAGACCGCGGAGTACGCGGCCGCCGCCGCCCTCGCCCTGGGCGTCAACTGCCTGCTGTCCGGGGTCCTCGTGGCGCTGATGTCCGGCGGTCGCGCCGCCCTGCGCGAGGCGTGGCCGATGCTCGTCACGGTCGGCCCGGCGATGGCGCTCGTCCAGGCCGCGGCCAGCCGCGTCGAGCCCGGCATCGGCGCCCTGTGCGGGGGCGCGGCCGGCGTCCTCGTCGTCTTCCTGCTGCGGTGGCTGCGCGGCGGGCGGGACGCGGAGCACGCCCCCGACGTCGAGCCGGACGACCACGGCCGGGCCCGGGCCGCGGTGGTGCCGTACGTCCTCCTCGCCGTCGTGGCGCTCGCCGTGTTCCTGCCCCCGCCCGCGCGCGAGTGGGCCAAGGGCCACCTGCTCCTCGGGCCGTCCTTCCCGGCCACCTCGGCCGGCGACGGGGTGCGCACCGCCGCCGTCGACACCTACAACCCGATCGCCCTCGCCGGGCACCCCGGCACCTTCCTCCTGCTCGCCTCCCTCGGCAGCGTGCTGGTCTGGCGGCTGCGCGGGCGGTGGCCGCACGGCTCGTGGCCCCCGGTCCTGCGGGGTGCGCTGGCCCAGCTGCGCAAGTCGGCGCCGGGGGTGGTCCTGCTCGCGGCCGTCGCCGGCGTGCTCGTCGACAGCGGGATGGTCACCACCGTCGCCCGCGGTGCGGCCGCGGCCGCCGGCGGGGCCTACCCGGTGGTGGCACCGTTCGTCGGGGCCCTCGGCTCGTTCGTCACGGGCTCGACGACGAGCTCGAACGCGCTGTTCTCGGCGCTCCAGGGCGAGGTGGCCACGCTCATCGACGTGCCGCGCGCCGACCTCCTCGCCGCGCAGCTCGCCGGCGGCAACATCGGCAACTCGCTCGCCCCGGTGGTCATCGTCCTCGGCCTGAGCGCCGTCGGGGGTGACCGCTCCTCGGCGGGGAAGGTGCTGCGCGCGACGCTGCTCCCGGCCGCCGTGCTCCTGGCGGCGACGGTCGCGACGACGAGCGCGGTGGTGGCCCTGCACGGCTGACGGCGCGCTGGCCTAGGCTCGCGGCGTGAGCGGACGGGACGGGGTGTTCATCGCCTTCGAGGGCGGCGACGGCGCGGGCAAGTCGACGCAGGTGCGGCTCCTCGCCGAGGTCCTGCGCGCCCGCGGCCGCGAGGTGCTCGTCACCCGCCAGCCCGGCGGCACCGCGCTCGGCGTGGCCATCCGCGACCTCGTCCTCCACGGTGACCACGTCTCGCCCCGGGCCGAGGCACTGCTCTTCGCCGCCGACAAGGCGCACCACGTCGACCTCGTCGTCCGGCCCGCGCTCGCCGCCGGGCAGGCCGTCCTCACCGACCGCTACACCGACTCCTCGGTCGCCTACCAGGGCGCCGGCCGCGACCTCGGCGCCGACGAGGTCCACGACCTGCAGATGTGGGCCGTCGGCGACCTCGTCCCCGACCTCACCGTCGTCGTCGACGTCTCCCCCGAGGAGGGGCGGCGCCGGCGCGGCGAGGTCCACGACCGGCTCGAGGCCGAGGCCGACGCCTTCCACGCCTCCATCCGCGAGCACTTCCTCGCCGTCGCCCGCGGCAACCCGCAGCGCTACCTCGTCGTCGACGGCACCCGCCCGGCCGAGGAGATCCACGCCGAGGTCGTGGCCCGCGTCGAGGCCCTGGGCGCCCTGGGGCCGGCGGCGGAGGGGTCGCTGTGAGCGTCTGGCGCGACGTCATCGGCCAGGAGCAGGCCGTCGCCACCCTCGAGCGGGCGGTCCGCGACCCCGCCTCGATGACCCACGCCTGGCTCTTCACCGGCCCGCCGGGGTCCGGCCGGTCGGTCGCCGCGCGCGCCTTCGCCGCCGCGCTGCTCTGCCCTCAGGGTGGCTGCGGCGAGTGCCGCGAGTGCCGCACGGCGCTGGACGCCACGCACGCCGACGTCGACGTCATCGCCACCGAGGGCCTCTCGATCAAGGTCGAGCAGGCCCGCGACCTCGTCGCCCTCGCCGCGCACCGGCCCTCGGTCGGGCGCTACCGGGTCATCGTCGTCGAGGACGCCGACCGGCTCACCGAGCGCGCCGCCGACGCGCTGCTCAAGGCCCTCGAGGAGCCCACGCCCCGCACCGTGTGGATGCTGTGCGCCCCGTCGGTCGAGGACGTCATCATCACCATCCGCTCGCGCTCGCGGCACGTGCGCCTGCGCACCCCGTCGGTCGAGGCGGTCGCCGACCTGCTCGTGCGCCGCGACGGCGTCGACCACGCGATGGCGCTCTACGCCGCTCGGGCCGCCCAGTCGCACGTCGGGCTGGCCCGGCGGCTCGCCCGCGACGAGCACGCCCGCATCCGGCGCCACGACGTCGTCGCGCTCGCGGCCCGCATCACCTCGGTCGGCGAGGCCGTCGGCGCCGCCCAGGACATCATGACCATCGCCGCCGAGGAGTCGGCCGCGGCATCGGGGGAGCGCGACGCCGCCGAGAAGGCGCGCCTGCTCGAGGTGCTCGGGGCCGACGCCACGGCCCGCACCCAGCCGCCGCACATCCGCTCGCAGGTCGCCGCCCTCGAGCGGGAGCAGAAGGCCCGGGCCACCCGGTTCACCCGCGACGTCGTCGACCGCGCGCTCGTCGACCTGCTCTCGGTCTACCGCGACGCCCTCGTCCTGCGCACCGGCGCCGGCACGGCGCTGGTCAACGAGGACGGCCGGCAGGTCGTCACCCGGGTCGCCGAGGTCCTCACCGCCGAGCAGGTCCTCGCCGCGATGGACGCGGTCGGCACCGCCCGCGAGCGCATCGGCGCCAACGTCGCACCGCTGCTGGCCCTCGAGGCGATGGCCCTCGACCTGCGCCTTCCGCGCTGAGCGGCGGGAGGCCGCTCGCTCACCAGGTGCCGGGTCCGGGAGGTCGGTAGGGCGCCCGGTCGGCGCCCGCCTCGTCCTCCGGGGCCCACGGGTCCTCGCCGCGCTCGAGGGCCGCGGCGCCGGCTTCGGCGCGGGCCCGCTCCTCGGGCGAGAGCTCGTCGAGGTCATGCATCCCGCGCTCGACGAGCGGGGTCATCATCGCGTCGAAACCGTCGTCGCGGGCGAGGTCGCGCAGCGACGCCCGGCCGGCCAGCACCTCGTCCATCCGGCGGCGCAGGGCCGGGTCGTCGGCGCGGTCGCGCAGCACCTCGAGCGAGCGGCGCAGGTGCCGTTCCATGGCGGCGGGCGTCGGGGTGCCGGGCAACAGGGGCGGCCGGTTATCGGACGAGCCTGCGGCAGAAGGGTTCTCGCGGTTCACGATGCTCCTGGGACGGGCGCGTTGTTGTTCTCGAAGGCGGCCGGGATGTCGACGAGGTGCCAGTCACCGGCCGACCCCAGCAGTCCGTGGAACCCGTCCATGATTGCGTCGACGACCGTCAGCGTCCTCTCGATCGCCTTGGTGATCGAGTGGATCGTCTTGACGACCTGGGTGATGCCGTAGAAGGTCCCGGCTGCACCGAGGGCGCCCCCGATGAGCGTCAGGCTCCCGGCCGAGGCGGCGGCGGCGCTGATGCCCGTCTTGATGAGCCAGTCGATGAGGGTCTGGACCATGTCCCCGACCGACTTGGCGATGCCGTAGATGCCCTGGGCGACGTCGTCGTAGCCCTTGGATGCGATCTCGAGCATCGTGGCCGCCTTCTGCAGGGCGAGGCTGTGCCGGATCATCGTCGACTGGGCTTCCGCCCACGCGACACCGTCCCAGTGCTGGTCGAGTGTCGTCGAGTAGGCGTCGATCGCGCCGGACATGCTCTCGCAGTACCCCTTGAGGTTGCGCAGGGCCGCGGCGGCGATGGCGACGTGCTCCCAGTCGCCAGCGATCCAGGTCTGCGCCTTCTCCTGCAGGTCGAAGCTGCCGTCAGCCTTGTCGAGCACGACGAGCGCCCAGTGGCCGAGCGAGAGCCAGTCGGCGATGCCCAGCACGCCGTCGAACGTCGACGGCACCGGGTCACCGGGCACCGGTGTGTACAGCCAGCTCGCCGGGTTGTGGACCCCGCCGCCGTCGTCGGCCCTGGTCATGGTTCCCCCTCTCAGTGCTTCCAGTAGTTCGAGTCGAGCCGTTGGGCGGCCGCGGCGTCGAGGTCCTCGTACCGGTCGGCCGAGGCGAAGATCGCCGCCGCCGTGCCACTGACCGCCTGGTGGATGTCGGCCATGAGGTCGCGCACGCCGTCGTCCATCCCGGTGCACCAGTCGTTGAGGCGCTCGATGGCGGCCCCGCCCGTGGGGTCGAAGTCGACCCACGTCGAGGCGTAGGTCATCGCGGCGGCGGCGTCGTCGCCGAGCCCTGCGAACTGGTGCGCGACCGCGCGCAGGCCGGCCGGGTCGGCCCGGAACGCCTCGTCCGGTGTGCTGCCGCCGCTGTCGTCGTCGCGCGTTCCCATACCGCCCCCTCGTCGTGTGCCTCCCACGGTCCCCGTTGTCGCAGCGTAGGCGCAATGGGCAGCACTCCCCGGGCGAACGGGGAGGTCGCAGGGGGTGGGGTCGCGCAGAGGACGCGGCGAATGCGTCCGGATCGTGACCTCCCCGCGGCCGGGGCTCCCATCCGGCTCACATATCGTGCGCCCATGACCCTGCGCCCCTCCGCCCTGCTCGCCGGCGCGGTCGCCGTGACGACCCTGCTCTCCGGCTGCTCGCTCGTGGGGGGAGCCACCGAGGACGAGCCCGCCCCGTCGGTGTCGGTGTCGCCGCAGAGCCCGCCCGCGGGGTCCGAGGCGCTCGCGCGGTACTACGGGCAGAAGCTGGACTGGACGGAGTGCTCGGGCGCGCAGTGCGCCAAGCTCACCGTGCCGGTCGACTACGCGCGCCCCGAGGGCAGCACGATCGAGGTCGCGCTGCTCAAGGTGCCGGCCAAGAAGTCCTCGAAGCGGATCGGCTCGCTCGTGGTCAACCCGGGTGGCCCCGGCGGCTCGGGCGTCGACTACGCGCGCGCGGCCGACTTCATCGTGGGCCCCGGCGTGCGCGACCGCTACGACGTCGTCGGGTTCGACCCGCGGGGCGTGGGCCGCTCGGCGCCGGTGGACTGCCTCACGGACACCCAGCTCGACGCCTTCCTCGGGTCCGACCCCACCCCGGACGACGAGGCCGAGGAACGGACCTTCGCGCAGGGGTCGGCGGCCTTCGCCGCGGCCTGCGCCAAGAACGCCGGGCCGCTGCTCGCGCACGTCTCCACCGAGGACGCCGCCCGCGACATGGACGTGCTGCGGGCCGCGCTCGGCGAGGAGAAGCTCACCTACCTCGGCAAGTCCTACGGCACCTACCTCGGCTCGACCTACGCGGAGCTGTTCCCGAAGCAGGTCGGGCGCTTCGTGCTCGACGGCGTCGTGGCCCCCGACCTCACCTCGGACGAGATCAACCTCGGCCAGGCCAAGGGCTTCGAGACCGCCACCCGCGCCTTCGCCAAGTACTGCGTCACCGAGGGCGACTGCCCCCTCGGCGACTCGGTGGACGCCGTGATGGAGAACCTGCGCACCTTCCTCGCCGACGTCGACGCCACCCCGGTGCCCAGGACCGGCGACGGGTCGGTGCCGAAGCTCACGGAGGGCTGGGCCTCGCTCGGCATCGCGGCGGCGATGTACGACCAGGGTGCCTGGCGCACGCTCGTCGACGCGATGGGCGACGCGCTCGGCGGCGACGGCACCGCGCTGATGCAGCTCGCCGACCAGTACGCCGACCGGAACCCGGGCGGCGGCTACGCGGGCAACATCATGGAGGTCATCTACGCGGTCAACTGCCTCGACAAGCCGGAGAGCGACAGCGTGCCCGAGCACGCGGCGCTCGCCGACGCGGCCGCGAAGCAGGCGCCCACGTGGGGCCGTTACCTCGCCTGGAGCTCGCTCGTCTGCGGCTACTGGCCGATCCCGGCCAAGGGCACGCCGCACACCGTGGCGGCGCAGGGGGCCGAGCCGATCGTCGTCATCGGCACCACCCGCGACCCCGCGACGCCGTACGAGTGGTCGGTCCGGCTGCGCAAGCAGCTGGCCAAGGCCTCCCTCATCACCTTCGACGGGGACGGCCACACCGCGTACACGCGCTCGAACTCCTGCGTCGACGACGCGGTGGACGCCTGGTACCTCAAGGGCACGCTGCCCAAGGACGGCCTGCGCTGCTGACCCCGACCCGTCGAAAGTACAGAACACGCCGTGTGCGCCCCGGGCGAGACGGCGCGTTCTGTCCTTTCGACCGGTTTGCCGGGCGGATTCGCGGCGCGTGCCGTGGCCTGCCTATACTCGTCCGCGCGCCCTCGGGCGCACGCCGCCTTAGCTCAGTCGGCCAGAGCGATTCACTCGTAATGAATAGGTCATCGGTTCGATTCCGATAGGCGGCTCCACCGCAGCACCGCACGACGAGGCCCCTCGACCCCCCGGTCGAGGGGCCTCGTGCTCGCTCAGGGCCGGTCGAGGACGGCGGTCATCCGCACCGACACGAGCACGCCCGGGATCTCGGGGCCGAGGCGCGCCACATAGCGGGTGGGTGGGTCCTCGGGGAAGTGCCGTGCCCAGGCCTCGTTGAGGCCGGCGAAGTCCTCCGGGCGGGCGAGCAGCACCCCGACCTCGACGATGTCCTCGCGCGCGCCGCCCGCGGCGTGGAGCACCCGCTCGCAGTTGAGGAGGGCCTGCTCGGTCTGCTCGGCGATGCCGGGGCCGGCCATCGCCCCGGTCGCGACGTCGAGCCCGGTCATCCCCGAGACGTGGAGCTGCCCGCCGACCCGCACGCCCTGGGCGAACAGCGGCGAGGCCGGGGCATCGGGGGTGCTGATGGTCTCGCGAGCCATGGTGGCCTCCTGCGACGTGAGGGCTCTCGGTCGGCCGATTCTCCTCGCGGGCCCGCGCCGCGTCCACGGCCGTCATCGCGCCGTGTCCGGGCCCGCCCGGCAAACCCGTGGCAGCAGAGGCGCCGGCGGGGGAGAGTGGCCGCATGCCCGAGACCGTGGAGTTCTTCGTCGTCGACGTCTTCGCCGAGCGACCGCTGACCGGCAACCCCCTGACCCTCGTGCCGGACGCCGACGACCTCGACGTCGAGCAGATGCGGGCCGTCGCCCGCGAGCTGAAGCAGTCCGAGACGACGTTCGTCGTGCGCCCCACGCTGCCCGGCGCCGACGTCCGGCTGCGCTCGTTCACGCCGAGCGGGGCCGAGGTCGGTGGCGTCGGGCACCACACGCTGGGTGCCTGGCTGTGGCTCGCCGCGCAGGGGCGGTTCGGTCCCGGCCACCACCACCAGGAGGTCGGCGGCAGCGTCCTGCCGGTCGAGGTCGCCACCGCCGCCGACGGTGGGGTCGAGGTGGTGATGGAGCAGCAGCCGCCCGTGCAGGGCCGGGTGCTCGAGGATGTCGGCCCGCTCGCCGAGGCTCTCGGCCTGCCGACCTCGTCCTTCGCGAGCACCCCACGGCCGCAGGTGGTCTCGACCGGGGCAGGGCACCTGCTCGTCGCCGTCGAGGACGCCGGCACGGTCGATGGCGCCCGGCCCGGCGCCGGCCTGCTCCACGTGCTCGCCGGCGTCGGTGGTGAGGGCTGCTACGTCTGGACGCGCGACGCCCCGGACGGCACCCACGCCTCCGCGCGCTTCTTCAACCCGACGATGGGCATCGGCGAGGACCCGGCGACGGGCACCGCGGCCGGACCGCTCGCGGTGCTCCTCACCCGTGAGGGCCTCGTCGCGCCGGGCACCGAGGTCGTCGTCGAGCAGGGCCGCGCGATCGGCCGCCCCAGCCGGCTGCGGGTGCGGGTCGACGGCGAGCGCGTCCGGCTCGTGGGCTCGGGGCTCGTCGTCGGGGAGGGCCGGCTGCGCCTCTAGCCGGTCGGCACGGTCCGGCGGCGCCACCACGCGACGAGGACGCCCGCCAGCAGGGCACCGGTCGTGCCGAGCAGCTCGTCACCGAGGGTGTCCTGGTAGAGCCGCTCGACCTCGACGCCCGCGCGGAGGAAGACGAACCACTCGCCGACCTCCCAGAGCACCGCGAGGAGCGCCCCGGCCCCGGCGACGGTCAGGACGGCGAGCGCCGGCCGCCGCACGTCGTCCGGCCCGGGGAACAGCAGCAGGCCGATGCCCCAGAGCAGGAGGAACCAGTTGACGAGGTGGTTGACGTCGTCCCAGACCGCGACCGTGTCGTAGAGGTCGAGGAAGTTGCCGACGACGTCGACGAGGAAGGGCAGCATCACGAGGGCGAAGGCACCCCACGGCGGCTCGACGTCCCGTCCCCGGTGCCGCCACCACCACCCGACGGGCAGCACGAGCATCAGCACCGGGTAGACCACCACGCGGGCCACGAAACCCTTGCCGTTGAACGACTCCCAGCCGGCGGTGAGCCCGACGACCATCAGCAGCATCGTCAGCACCAGCACCGCCGCCGGCCACAGCGCCCCGCGTGAGCGGCGCATCCGTCCTGCCTTCCCGGCCCCGGCGCGCGCCGAGCCTTCGTCAGGACGGACCGTAGCGGGTGCGTCCCGGCGTCCGCCGCCCACGCCGCGGGTTAGCGTGACGCGCATGACGGATCCCGTGGTCGAGGTCGTCGGCGTGTACGACGCCGACGGCGGTGTGCTCGGCGAGCTCGCCTACGTCGTCGGCCATGCCCTCGGACGTGCCGAGTGCGCCCTGTGCGACGTCACCCACGGCGGGCTGCGGCGCCGGCCGGCCTGGGACGCCCTGGCCCGCTCCCTCCCGGTCCCCGTCCGGCTCGTCCACCGCAACGAGCTGTCCGACGCCGAGCGCCGGGCCGTCGCCGACAGCGGGCTGCCGGCGGTCCTCGGGGCGTGCGCCGACGGCACCCACACCGTGCTCGTGGCGCCGGACCGGCTCGCCGCGGCCCGCGGCTCGGTGGACGCCGTCGGCGAGGCCATCCGCACCGCCCTGGCCGAGGCGAGCACCCGATGAGGCGCCCCGTGCCCGAGCGTCCCGGACCCGGCCAGGAGTCGGTGTGGGACTACCCGCGCCCGCCGGCGCTCGACGCGAGCAGGGAGTCGGTGGAGGTCTGGCTCGGCGGGGTGCGCGTCGCCGCCTCGACGCGCACGCTGCGCGTCCTCGAGACGAGCCACCCGCCCACGTACTACCTGCCGCACGCGGACTTCGCGGGCGGCGCGCTGCGCCGCACGCACGGATCGTCGTACTGCGAGTGGAAGGGCGAGGCCCTCTACTTCGACGTCGTCGGCGGGGACGTCGAGGCGGCCGGCGCGGCCTGGACCTACCCGCACCCGACCCCGGGTTTCGAGGCCCTGCTCGACCACGTCGCGGTGATGCCCGGCGCGATGGAGCGCTGCGTCGTCGACGGCGAGGTCGTCGTGCCGCAGGCCGGCGGGTTCTACGGCGGCTGGATCACCGGCCGCGTCGTCGGCCCGTTCAAGGGCGAGCCCGGCACCTGGGGCTGGTGACCCGCAGGAGCCGCGCGCTCAGTCGTCGCTGAGCGGCTTGTCCTTGGTCGCGAGCTCGGCGCGGGCCTTCTCGTCGGCCGCGGTGACCTCGTCGTGGGTGCGCGCGCGGGAGATCTCGGACTCGGTGAGCACGTCGGTCGCGTGGGCCGGCATCCGCCAGCGCGCCGTCGACAGGCCGGCCGAGCTGGCCCGCTCGATGGCCTGGTTGATGCACGCCTCGGCCTCCTCGCGGCCGGCCCAGTGCGCGCCCTCGACGGACTTGCCGGGCTCGAGGTCCTTGTAGGTCTCGAAGAAGTGCTGGATCTCGAGCCGGTCGAAGGAGCTGATGTCCTCGAGGTCGACGATGTGGTTCTTGCGCGGGTCGCCGGCCGGGATGCAGAGGATCTTGTCGTCGCCGCCGGCCTCGTCCCGCATGTGGAACATGCCGATCGGGCGGGCCCGGACGATGCAGCCGGGGAAGGTCGGCTCGTCGAGGAGCACGAGCGCGTCGAGCGGGTCGCCGTCCTCGCCGAGGGAGTCCTCGATGTAGCCGTAGTCGGAGGGGTAGGACATCGCCGTGAAGAGCATCCGGTCGAGGCGGATGCGCCCCGTCTCGTGGTCGACCTCGTACTTGTTGCGGTGCCCCTTGGGGATCTCGATGGTGACGTCGAACTCCACGGTGTACCGGCTCCCTCTGATGTGTGACCTAGGCTCGACCGACAGTCTGGCGCATGGAGGGCCGGGAGCACGAAGGGAGCACGGGTGAGACGCGTCATGGTGGCCTCCACCGTGGCCGCCGTGCTCGTCGGGGTGGGCGGCTACGCCACCGCCGACGCCCTCGACGTCGTGCCCGGCATCCTCACCCTCGACCGTCCTGCAGGGGCGCCCCGCCCCGGCAGCGCGGCCGCGCAGGTCCCCGACCTCCTCCCGACGCCGGTGTCGCCCTCCCCGGCCTCGGCCGCCGCCGACGCGCCGGTCCCGACGGCCGAGGGGCTCGCCGCCGCGGTCGGTGGCGCCTCGCGCGACCCCGACCTCGCCAAGGGCCTCGGCATCAGCGTGCGCGACGGCGTGACCGGTGAGGTGCTCTGGTCACGGGCGGCCGGCACCCCGCGGCCCCCGGCCTCCACCGCGAAGCTGCTCGCGGCCCTGGCCGTCTCCTCGACCCTCGACCTCGGCGAGCGGGTGCCCACCACCGTCGTGGCGGCCCCCGGCTCCACCGAGCTCGTGCTCGTCGCGCGCGGCGACATGTTCCTCGCGCCCGGCGCCGGTGACCCGTCCGTCGTGGCCGGGCACGCGGGGCTGGCCGACCTCGCCGACCAGGTGGCGGCGGGGCTGCGGAAGGACGGGCGCACCCGCGTCGGGCTGCGCCTCGACCTCTCCTTCGCGCCCGGCCCGCTGGTCCCGCCCACGTGGAACCCCAACGACGTGCGCGACGGCTTCGCCGGTCCGGTCCTGATGACCGGGCTCTCGACGCAGCGCGCGACCCCGGTGCGCCCGGCCCCGGCCCGGCCCGACGTCTCGGTCGCGACGACGATGGTGAAGCTCCTGGCGAAGCGCGGGGTGAGGGCCACCCTGCGGCCCGGTCGTACCTGGGCCACCCCCGCGCCGGCGGGCGCCGCCGAGCTCGGCCGCGTCGAGTCGGCCACCTACGGCGAGCTCCTCTCGCTCGCCCTCGACGAGTCCGACAACTCCCTCGCCGAGAGCCTGGTGCGCCAGGCCGCCGCCACCGCCGGCGAGCCGACCCGGGGCGCCGGCGACAACGCGGCGTTCATCCGGGACCGGCTGGAGGCGGCGGCCGTGCCGACGGCGGGCATGGTGCTCAAGGACGCGAGCGGCCTCAGCCCCGGGCAGGCGGTGGCGCCGGCGACGCTCTCGGCGGTCCTCGGGCTGGCCGTCACCGGCGGGCCGGAGCAGCTCCGCGACGTGGTCGCCCGGCTCCCCGTCTCCGGCCTGTCCGGCACCCTGCGCGGCCGCTTCGCCTCCAGCGCGACCCGCGACGTCCTCGGCGTACCCCGTGCCAAGACCGGCACGCTGCGCGCGGGCTCGGCGCTCGCGGGCACCACGGTCGACGCCGACGGCCGGCCGCTCACCTTCGTCGTGCAGGTCAACGGCTTCCCGCGCACCTACGACGGCACGCTGCGCGCCCGCGCGGCGATGGACCGCGTGGTCGCCGCCCTCACCCGGTGCGGCTGCGCGGGCACGGGCGGCTGACCCGGATGAGAGGCTGAGCACGTGGGATACGTCGACTGGGAGTTCGCGAAGACGACGGGCCGGACGCTCGTCCCGGCGGGGCCGGTGGTCTCGCCGGCCGAGGCGCGGGCGGAGGTCGAGGCGATCCGGGGTGCCGCCCGGGCCGCGCGCGGCCCGGTCGCCGACACCGCCCGGCTGCACACCCCGCCCGACGCGCCCGACGCGCTCGTCGTCGACCGCGCCACGTGGATCGCCGTCAACGTCGACTCGATGTCGGCGCTCCTCGACCCCGCCGTCGACGCCATCGTCGAGAAGCGCGGGGTCGTGCCCGGCGCGGCCGCGCAGGTCGTCGGCGGCAAGGTCACCGGCGCCGAGGCGGGCGCGCTCCTCGCGTTCATGGCGAGCAAGGTGCTCGGTCAGTACGACATCGCCCCCGACGGCACCCCGTCGCTGCTCCTCGTCGCGCCGAACCTGATGGCCACCGCGCGCGAGCTCGACGTCGACCCCGCCGACTTCCGCGCCTGGGTGTGCATGCACGAGGAGACCCACCGCGTGCAGTTCACGGCGAACCCCTGGCTGCGCGAGCACCTCATCGGCCAGGTCCGCCACCTCGCCATCGACCTCGCCCCGGACCAGGAGCGGATCCAGGAGATCGCCTCGCGGGTCACCGAGCGGCTCCCCGAGCTGTTCTCCGAGGGCGGCACCGGCATCACCGAGCTCTTCGCCACCCCCGAGCAGCGCGAGCAGCTGGCCAGGGTCACCGCCGTGATGTCCCTCCTCGAGGGCCACGCCGACGTCGTGATGGACGACGTCGGGCCGGCGCACATCCCGAGCGTGGCCGACATCCGCCGCAAGTTCGGCGAGCGGCGCCGCGGCGGCGGCGCCCCCGACCGGCTGCTCCGGCGGCTGCTCGGGCTCGAGGCGAAGATGCGGCAGTACAAGGACGGCGCGGCCTTCGTGCGCGGAGTGCAGGCCGAGGTGGGCGTCGACGGCTTCAACGCCGTCTGGACCTCTCCCGAGACGCTGCCGCTGCCCCAGGAGATCGCCGACCCCACCGCCTGGGTCCGTCGCGTCCACGCCTGACCCGATGGGCCCGCGCGTGTGGGGCAGGCCGCACCCGGCCGTGGCCGCCGTGCGCTCGGCGGTGCGCGCGAGCCTCGCGGAGTGCGACCCGGGCGACCTCGTCCTCGTCGCGTGCAGCGGGGGTGGTGACTCGATGGCCCTCGCCGACGCCGCGGCGTTCGAGGGCGAACGGGCCGGGGTGCGGGTCGGTGCCGTCGTCGTCGACCACGGGCTCCAGGAGGGCTCCGCGCAGGTCGCCCAGGACGCGGCGCGGGCCCTGCGGGGGATGGACCTGGACCCGGTCCACGTCGCGACGCCGTGGGTGCTGGCCGACGGCCCGGACGGCCTCGAGGCGATGGCCCGCGCCGCGCGCTACCGCGAGCTCGACACCGCCGCCGACCACCTCGGCGCCCGCCTCGTCCTCCTCGGCCACACCCGCGACGACCAGGCCGAGCAGGTCCTCCTCGGGCTGGCCCGCGGCTCCGGCGCCCGCAGCCTCGCCGGGATGCCCGCCGCCCGCGGCCGGTACCGCCGCCCGCTGCTCGCCGTCACCCGCGAGCAGACCCGCGCCGCCTGCACGGCCGAGGGCCTCCCGTGGTGGGAGGACCCGATGAACGAGGACCCCGCGTTCACCCGGGTGCGGGCCCGGCGCGCGCTGGCCGACCTCGAGGCCGACCTCGGGCCGGGCCTGGCCGCCGCCCTCGCCCGCAGCGCCGACCAGCTCCGCGAGGACGCCGACCACCTCGACGCGCTCGCCGACGACGCCGCCGCCGCCCTCGGCGACGGGCCGTGGGCCGCCGACGCCCTCGCCGCCCTGCCCCGCCCGGTCCGCACCCGCACCTGGCGCCGGCTCGCCGTCGCCGCCGGCGCCCCGGCGGGTCAGCTCTCGAGCCGGCACACCGACGCCTGCGACCGGCTCGTCACGGACTGGCACGGGCAGGGTGCCGTGCACCTCCCCGGTGGGCTCCGGGCCAGCCGGTCCGGTGGTCGGGTGTCCATCGCCCCCGCCGCTCGGGTTGAATAGCACCGACCGCCCGCCCACCCCCGATCAGGGAGCCGCAGTGGACGCCGCCCACATGGGAGCAGACCTCGAGCACGTCCTCATCACCGAGGAGGAGATCCTCGCCAAGCTCGACGAGCTGGCCGAGTTCATCGCGAAGGAGTACGAGGGCAAGGACCTCCTGCTCGTCGGCGTCCTCAAGGGGGCGGTCATGGTGATGGCCGACCTCATGCGCGCCCTGCCCCGCAGCGTCCCCGTCGACTGGATGGCCGTCTCGTCCTACGGCTCGGGCACCAAGAGCAGCGGCGTCGTGCGCATCCTCAAGGACCTCGACACCGACATCACCGGCCGGCACGTGCTGATCGTCGAGGACATCATCGACTCCGGGCTGACGCTGTCCTGGATCCGGTCCAACCTCGAGTCGCGCAGCCCCGCGTCGGTCGAGATCTGCACGCTCCTGCGCAAGCCGGACGCCGCCAAGGTCGAGGTCGACGTGCAGTGGGTCGGCTTCGACATCCCCAACGAGTTCGTCGTCGGCTACGGCCTGGACTACGCCGAGGACTACCGCGGCCTGCGCTGCGTCGGCACCCTCGCGCCGCACGTCTACAGCTGAGGTCGGGCCGCCTCCCGTCGAACCCGGATTTCCCGGCGGAACACGAGCACCGACGGGCTCGTTGCTAGCGTGTACCAGTCCGCCGGAGGTCTCCGGACGGGCCAGCGACGACGACCAGGAGGGTGGGGCCCGCGCCCCGCGACCAGATGGACTTCAAACGCATTCTCCGGGCACCGGTGTTCTGGGTGCTCATCGCCCTCGTGCTCCTCCTCGCCGTCTTCACCCTCGGGGGCAACGGCGGCTACACGACGATCACGACGGCGCAGGCCGAGAAGCTCATCACCGACAAGAAGGTCGACAAGGCGGTGATGACCACCGACAACGTCATCAGCCTCGACCTCAAGTCCGGCCAGTCCTTCTCCGACCCCGAGGCGAAGATCTCCGGCGCCACGAAGGTGCGCGCCGAGTACGTCGACGCCCGCGCCGAGCAGCTCGTCCAGGAGCTCGACGCCAACGTGCCCGAGGGCTTCAACGACAAGGTCGAGGGCGACAGCGCCTTCTGGACCCTGTTCATCTCCTTCTTCCCGGTCCTCCTGCTCGTCGGCCTCTTCTGGTTCCTCATGAGCCAGGCCCAGGGCGGCGGCTCGCGGGTCATGCAGTTCGGCAAGTCGCGCGCCAAGCTGGCCACGAAGGACACCCCGAAGGTCACCTTCGCCGACGTCGCCGGCGCCGACGAGGCCGTCGAGGAGCTCCACGAGATCGTCGAGTTCCTCCGCGAGCCCGCCAAGTTCCTCGCGGTCGGCGCCAAGATCCCCAAGGGCGTCCTGCTCTACGGCCAGCCCGGTACGGGCAAGACCCTCCTCGCGCGCGCCGTCGCCGGCGAGGCGGGCGTGCCGTTCTACTCGATCTCCGGCTCGGACTTCGTCGAGATGTTCGTCGGTGTCGGCGCCAGCCGCGTCCGCGACCTCTTCGAGCAGGCCAAGGCCAACGCGCCGGCCATCGTCTTCGTCGACGAGATCGACGCCGTCGGGCGCCACCGCGGCGCCGGCCTCGGTGGCGGGCACGACGAGCGCGAGCAGACCCTCAACCAGCTGCTCGTCGAGATGGACGGCTTCGACGTCAAGACCAACGTCATCCTCATCGCGGCCACGAACCGGCCCGACATCCTCGACCCCGCCCTGCTGCGCCCGGGCCGCTTCGACCGCCAGATCGCGGTCGAGAACCCCGACATGATCGGGCGGCACAAGATCCTCCAGGTGCACGGCCAGGGCAAGCCGATGGCCGCCGACGTCGACCTGCTCGCCGTCGCGCGCCGCACGCCCGGGATGACCGGTGCCGACCTCGCCAACGTCCTCAACGAGGCCGCGCTGCTCACGGCGCGCGGCGACAAGAAGCTCATCGACGACGAGGTCCTCGACGAGGCCATCGACCGCGTCATCGCCGGCCCGCAGAAGCGCACGCGCATCATGTCGGCCAAGGAGCGCAAGATCACCGCGTACCACGAGGGCGGTCACGCCCTGGTCGCCGCGGGGATGAACCACCTCGACCCCGTGACGAAGGTGACGATCCTGCCGCGCGGGCGCGCCCTCGGCTACACGATGGTCATGCCCGTCGACGACAAGTACTCGACGACCCGCAACGAGATCCTCGACCAGCTGGCCTACGCGCTCGGCGGCCGGGTCGCGGAGGAGATCATCTTCCACGACCCCACCACCGGCGCCGCGAACGACATCGAGAAGGCCACCGCGATGGCCCGCAAGATGGTCACCGAGTTCGGCATGAGCGAGCGCGTCGGCGCGATCAAGCTCGGCCAGAGCCAGGGCGAGCCGTTCCTCGGCCGCGACATGGGCCACCAGCGCGACTACTCCGAGCAGGTCGCCGCCGTCGTCGACGAGGAGGTGCGCAAGCTCATCGACTCCGCGCACGACGAGGCGTGGCACGTCGTCAACGACAACCGCGACCTCCTCGACCGCCTCGTCCTCGAGCTGCTCGAGAAGGAGACGCTCAACGCGGCCGAGCTCGCCGACCTGTTCCAGGACATCCACAAGCGCCCCCGGCGCCCGCTGTGGCTCTCCAGCGAGCACCGCACGCTGTCCGACATCCCGCCGGTCCTCACCCCGGCCGAGGAGGCCGCCCTCGCCGGGCGCGCCAACGGCTCCGGTGCCCCCGCCGGTGCGGTCGTGACGCCGGGCGACCCGGCCACCGAGGCGGCCATCGACGCCCGGGCGCAGGAGGGCGCGGGCCGCCCGAGCGAGCGCCCCGCCACCGAGACCGTCGAGGTGCCGGAGGGTGGGCGTGTCGAGCCGTGAGCCGGACGGCGTCGTCGTGACGACGCGCCCTCCCGTGGACGTCCCGCGCGCCGAGGCCGCGGTCCGGGAGTTCCTCCTCGCCATCGGGGAGGACCCCGACCGCGAGGGTCTCCAGGAGACGCCGAAGCGGGTCGCCAAGGCCGCCCACGAGCTGTACGCCGGCCTGTGGCAGGACGCCGCCGAGATCCTCAGCAAGACGTTCCCGATCGAGCACGAGGAGCTCGTCATCGTCCGGGACATCCCGATGTACTCGACGTGCGAGCACCACCTGCTGCCCTTCCACGGCGTGGCGCACATCGGGTACATCCCGGGCCCGGACGGCACGGTGACCGGGCTGTCCAAGCTCGGCCGGCTCGTCGACGTCTACGCACGCCGGCCGCAGGTGCAGGAGCAGATCACCACGCAGGTCGCCGACGCGCTCGTCGAGCACCTCGGGGCGCAGGGCGTCATCGTCGTCGTCGAGGCCGAGCACCTCTGCATGTCGATGCGCGGTGTGCAGAAGCCGGGGTCGCGCACCATCACCTCGGCGGTGCGCGGCCAGCTGCGGGACCCGGCTACCCGGGCAGAGGCGATGTCGCTGCTGCTCGGCGGGAAGCGGTGACGCAGGCCGCGGGTCTGCCCACCGGGCGGCCGGGACGCCCGGTCGTCATGGGCGTCGTCAACGTCACGCCCGACTCCTTCAGCGACGGCGGCGAGTGGTTCCAGCCCGAGGACGCCCTCGCCCACGGCCGGGCGCTGCGCGAGCAGGGTGCCGACGTCCTCGACGTCGGCGGCGAGTCCACCCGCCCGGGGGCCGAGCGGCCCTCCGAGGCCGAGGAGCTGCGCCGGGTGCTGCCCGTCGTCGAGGGGCTCTCCGCGCTCGGGCCGGTCTCCATCGACACGATGCGCGCCGCGGTCGCCGCGGCCGCGCTCGACGCCGGGGCCTCCCTCGTCAACGACGTCTCCGGCGGCCTCGCCGACCCCGAGATGGCGGCGCTGGTCGCCGAGCGGGGCGTCCCGTACGTCGCGATGCACTGGCGCGGCCACAGCCTGGGGATGCAGGACCGCGCGCACTACGCCGACGTCGTCGCCGACGTCTGCCGCGAGCTGGGGGAGCGGGCCGAGGCGCTGCTCGGGGCCGGCGTGCCCGCCGACCGGCTCGTCCTCGACCCCGGGTTCGGGTTCGCCAAGCTGGCGCACCACAACTGGGCGCTGCTGCGCGACCTCGAGGCCGTGCTCGGCCTCGGCTTCCCGGTGCTCGTGGGCACCTCGCGCAAGAAGTTCCTCGGGCTCGTCGGGCGCGAGGGCGCCGCCGAGCGCACCCCGCTCGACCGCGACGTCGCCACCGCCGTCACCACCGCGCACGCCGCGCGGCACGGCGCGTGGGGCGTGCGGGTCCACGACGTCGTCGCGGCGGTGGACGCCCTCGACGTCGCCGCCGAGCTCGGGCCGGAGGGGCCCCGATGAGCGCCGCCGGCACCGCCCGCGACCGCATCGTCCTGCGCGGGGTGCGCGGGCGCGGGTTCCACGGCGTCTTCGAGCACGAGAAGCGCGACGGCCAGGACTTCGTCGTCGACGTCGAGCTGGCCGTCGACCTCGCCGCGCCGGGGGCCTCCGACGACCTCGCCGACACGGTCAACTACGGCGAGATCGGCGCGGCCGTGCTCGCCCGGATCGAGGGTGAGCCGTACGACCTCATCGAGCGGCTGGCCGACGTCATCGCCTCGGACGCGTTGTCGCACAGCGCCGTCGACGAGGTGACCGTGATCGTGCACAAGCCGCAGGCGCCGGTCGGGGTCGCCTTCGAGGACGTCGAGGTGCGGGTCGTGCGGCGTCGCCCGCCGGTGGCGGCCGTCGTCGCCGTCGGGGCCAACCTGCCGTGGGGCGAGAGCTCCCCGGCCGAGACGCTCGCCGGGGCGGTCGAGGCGCTGAGCCACCACCCCGCGCTGTCGGTCGTCGCGCGCTCCGCGGTCGTCGAGTCCGATCCCGTGGGCGGGCCGGAGGGGCAGCCGGTGTACGTCAACGCCGTCGCGCTCGTGCGCACCTCCCTGTCGCCGGTCTCCCTGCTCCGCGAGCTGCACGCGGTCGAGGCGGCCTTCGACCGCGTGCGCGAGGTCCGGTGGGGCGCAAGGACGCTCGACCTCGACCTCGTGCAGTATGGCGACCCCGCGGCCGGGACGGACGTCGTCTCGTCGCGGCCGCACCTCACGCTGCCGCACCCCCGGGCCCACGAGCGGGCCTTCGTCCTCGTGCCGTGGCTCGACGCCGACTCCGGGGCTCTGCTGCGTGTCGGTGACGACCTCCGGCCGGTCTCCGAGCTCGTGGAGACGGTCGACACCTCCGGTGTGCGCCCGTCCGTCCAGGAGGAGTCCCGGTGAACCGCAACGGTGTCCGCGTCCCCGTGCTCCTCGGCGCCGCCCTCGTGACGACCGTGCTGGGCTTCCTCGTGGCGATGGTGGTCACCCGCGACGGCACCCTCCTCCAGCGTCCGCCGTGGGTCGCGATGCTGCTGCTCGTCGTCATGGGCGGCCTCGTGGTGTGGATCGCCCGGCCGGTCCGGGCCCACCTGCGCAGCGGCCGTCGGACCTCCGTCGACGCCCTGCGCGCCGCCCGCACCGTCGTGCTCGCCCAGGCCGCCGCGCTCACCGGGGCCGCCGCCACGGGCTGGTACCTCGGCCAGCTGCTCGTCCTCCTCACCGACCTGTCCCTCGTCGCGAACCGCGAGCGGCTCCTGTCCTTCGCGCTGGCGCTCCTCGCGTCGGTGCTGCTCTCCGTCGCCGGGATGGTCGCGCAGGCGTGGTGCCGCATCGACGAGGACGACGAGGAGCGTCCGGGGATCGACGACGACGCCTGAGGGCCTCGGCTCCGACCTGACCGCCCCGTGCATCAATCGTCGAATGTGTCGATTGATGGACACCCGGTAGGGGGACGCCGGGCTACTTGTCGACGTCGCCGACGACGAAGAACATCGAGCCGAGGACGGCGACCATGTCGGCGACCAGGCATCCGGGCAGCACCTCGGTGAGCACCTGCACGTTGTTGAACGACGCCGACCTCAGCTTGAGCCGCCACGGCGTCTTCTCACCACGAGAGACGAGGTGGTACCCGTTGAGCCCCAACGGGTTCTCGGTGGCGGTGTACCGCTCGCCCTCCGGCACCTTGAGCACCTTCGGCAGCCGCTGGTTCACCGGCCCGGCCGGGAGCGAGCGCAGCCGGTCGAGGCAGGCCCCGGCGAGGTCGAGGCTGACGTGCACCTGCTCGAGCAGCACCTCGAGGCGCGCCAGGCAGTCGCCCTCGGTGCGCGTGACGACCCGGCCGGGACCGCCCGGCGCGAAGAGCTCGGCGTACGCGAGGTAGGGGTCGTCGCGGCGCAGGTCGAGGTCGACCCCGCTGGCGCGCGCGATCGGACCGGAGACGCCGTACTGCAGCACCGTGGCGGGGTCGAGCACACCCACCCCGCGCGTGCGGGCCAGGAGGATCTCGTTGCCCACCAGCAGCGACTCGAGGTCCGGGAGCCGCCGGCGCACGGCATCCACGGCCGTCGCGACCCGCCCCAGCCATCCCGCGGGCACGTCCTCCTTGAGGCCGCCGACGCGGTTGAACATGTAGTGCATCCGGCCGCCGGAGGCCTCCTCCATGACGGCCTGCAGCTCCTCGCGCTCGCGGAACGCGTAGAACACCGGCGTGATGGCGCCGAGCTCGAGCGGGTAGGAGCCGAGGAACATCAGGTGGTTGAGTACCCGGTTCAGCTCGGCGAGCAGGGTGCGCAGCCACACGGCGCGGACCGGCACCTCCATCCCGAGCATCGCCTCGACGCCGAGGACCACCCCGAGCTCGTTGGAGAACGCGGACAGCCAGTCGTGCCGGTTCGCGAGCACCGTGATCTGGCGGTAGTCGCGCACCTCGAAGAGCTTCTCGGCGCCCCGGTGCATGTAGCCGACGACGGGCTCGGCCGAGACGATGCGCTCGCCGTCGAGGACGACCTTGAGCCGGAGCACCCCGTGCGTCGCCGGGTGCTGCGGACCGATGTTGAGCACCATGTCGGCCGTCGCGAGCCCGCCGGCCCCGACGGCGACGTCGAGGGCGCGCGGCTCGGTGGGGGCGTCGGGGCTCACCCCGTCAGTCTGCCGCACGGGCCCGGGAGGGTCGGGTCCGGACGCGGCGCAGCACCCACCAGAAGCCGCCGAGGCCGTCCTCGTCGGTGAGGGCGCGCACCGCCGACGAGCGGGCGAGGTCCGCGAGGTACCCGGCGGGGTCGGTGCGGGCGCGGACGTGGTCGGGTGCGGCCGCGGAGAGCCCGAGGGCGTGCAGTGCCTCGCGCTGGGTGCGCCGTTCGTCCTGCTCGAGGGAGTCGACCGCGACGTGCGCGGTGAGGTCGCACGTGCCGTCGGGCAGGGCCGGCACCGCCACGCCGTCCCGGAAGCCGACGAGGGTCCCGGACGGTGGGCGGTCCTCGCGCGTGTGCCCGTAGTCGACGGCCAGGGCGGTGCCCGAGCGGATGCGTGACAGCAGGTCGGCCCACGCCCGGTCGCGGGAGAGCCCCACCTCGACCCGCGTGCCGGCGGGGAGGCCCTCGAGCGGCCAGTGCGCGGCGCACCACGCGGCGTCGTCGGGCTCTACCGGGCCGGAGACCGACTCGACGCGCGCGGCGGCGTCGACGAGCACGCCGCGGGCCACGCCGCCGTCGTCGACCTCGAGGACGCTGCACGGGACGACGTCGAGCCACTCGTGGGCCACGGCGAGCACGTCGTCGAGGTCGTGCAGGTCGTCGGGGAGCCCGGCGCCGCCGGGCGAGGTCATCCAGCCGACGGCCGCCGGGAGGGCCTCGGGCCGGTCGACGACGTCGACCCCGGTGAGCCGCAGGTCCGGCCGCACCCCGTGCAGGGCCCGCAGCAGCTCGCCCCGGCCGGCGCCCACGTCGACGACGTGCGTGGCCCCCTCGGCGTCGGCCAGCCGGCCCAGCGCCTCGGCGAGCAGGCCGCCGAGCGGCCCGTGCGTCGAGGTCGTGAAGTGCCCGGCCGGACCCTCGGGCCGCCGGTAGAAGCCATCGGGGCCGTAGAGGGCGTCCTGCCACGCGTCACGCCAGGGCACCAGCTCCATCCGCCGCACGCTACCGGTGGGCGCCGGGGGTAGCGTGCTCGCGTGGACGGCCTCGAGCACCCTGCGCGCCTCTCCGTCGGAGTCGTCGGTGCCGGTCGCGTCGGCGCGGTCCTCGGGGCCGCTCTCGCGCGGGCCGGCCACCGGGTCTCCGGGGCGTACGCCGTCTCCGAGGCCAGCCGTGAACGCGCGGCCGCGATGCTCCCCGGCGTTCCCGTCGCCGACGTCCCGACCGTCGTCGCCGGCGCCGAGCTGGTCCTGCTGGCCGTCCCCGACGACGCGCTCGCCGACCTCGTCGCGGGGCTGTCGGCGACCGGGACGTGGCAGGCGGGGCAGATCGTCGTGCACACGAGCGGTCGGCACGGCACGGCCGTCCTGGCCCCGGTGCGGGAGCACCACGCGATGCCCCTCGCGCTGCACCCGGCGATGACCTTCACGGGCACGGCGATGGACCTCGACCGGCTCGCCGACTGCGCATTCGGCGTGACCGCCGACGAGCCCCTGCGCCCGGTCGCCGAGGCCCTCGTCCTCGAGATGGGGGGCCAGCCGGTGTGGGTGCCGGAGGAGGACCGCGTGGCGTACCACGCAGCCCTCGCGCACGGCGCGAACCACCTCGTGACGCTCACCGCCGAGGCGATGGAGGTGCTGGGGCGGGCCGGCGTCGAGGAGCCGCGCCGCCTCCTCGGACCCCTGATGCACGCCGCGCTCGACAACGCCCTGCGGATGGGTGACGCCGCCCTCACCGGTCCCGTCGCACGCGGTGACGTCGGCACGGTGGACGACCACCTGCGCGAGCTGGACCGGCTGGCCCCCGAGGTCCGCAGGACCTACGTGGCCCTCGCCCGGGCCACCGCGCTGCGTGCTCTCGACGACGGCCGGCTGCGGCCCACCACGGCCGAGCCGCTGCTCGACGTCCTGCGCGACGACTGACGTGCGAACCGGGCCGCCCGTACCTCCCGGCGGGCCGACCGGGGGGCGTGTACGCAAGGATGCGGGCATGACGTCGCAGTCGACCGACACCCGGGCCGTCCCCACGGTCGCGATGACCCGCGATGAGCTCAAGGCCGCACGCGAGGCCCTGACCAGCCGGGACGTCGCGGTCGTCATGACGATGGGCGCCCTCCACGACGGGCATGCGCAGCTCATCCGGGCGGCCCGCCAGCGCCACGACCACGTCGTCGTGACGATCTTCCTCAACCCGCTGCAGTTCGGGCCGAAGGAGGACCTGTCGCGCTACCCGCGCACCTTCGACGCCGACATGGCCATCTGCCGGGATGCCGGGGTCGACGTCGTCTTCGCCCCGACGCCGGACGTCGTCTACCCCGACGGCGACCCGGGGGTGCGGGTGTCGGCCGGTCCGCTCGGCGAGGTGCTCGAAGGCGCCTCCCGCGCAGGCCACTTCGACGGCGTGTTGACCGTCGTCGGCAAGCTCCTGCACCTGACGGCCGCCCGCAGCGCGTACTTCGGCCAGAAGGACGCCCAGCAGCTGCTGCTCATCCGGCGGATGGTGCGCGACCTCGACTTCCCCGTCGACATCGTGTCGGTACCCACCGTGCGCGAGCCGGACGGGCTGGCGATGAGCAGCCGCAACACCTACCTCACCGCCTCCGACCGCGAGGTCGCGCTCTGCCTGTCGCGGGCGCTGCGGGCCGGGGCCGAGGCCGCCCCGTTCGGGCCCTCGGCCGTGCGCCGGGCCGCCCGTGAGGTGGTCGTCGAGGAGCCGCTCGCCCTCGTCGACTACCTCGTGCTCGTCCACCCGACCACGCTGGCCGACGTGCCGGAGTGGTACCGGGGCGAGGCCCTGCTCGCCGTCGCCGCGCGCATCGGCACGACGCGGCTCATCGACAACACCCCGCTCGTCGTCGGACCCGGTGGCGGCGCCGTCGACGTCTTCTCCGACGTCCCGCACGCGCGCGCCGAGGTCTGACGCCCTCACTCGTCCGCCCCTCCCGACCACCCGAGGACCCATGCAGCGCTACATGCTCCACGGCAAGATCCACCGCGCCACCGTCACCGCCGCCGACCTGCACTACGTCGGTTCGCTGACCCTGGACCGCGACCTGATGGACGCCGCCGACCTCCTGTCCGGCCAGCAGGTCGACGTGGTCGACGTCGACAACGGGCAGCGCTTCACGACCTACGTCATCGAGGGGGAGAGGGGCTCGGGCGTCGTGTGCGTCAACGGCGCCGCGGCCCGGCTCGTCGCGCCCGGGGACACCGTCATCGTCATCTCCTACGCCGCGATGGACGACGCCGAGGCGCGCGCGTTCTCGCCGCACGTCGTGTTCGTCGACGGCGCGAACCGCGTGGTCGAGGTGGGTGAGGACCCCGGTCACGCCCCGGACGGGTCGGGGCTGTCCACGGTGGCCGTCCCGCGGGTGCCGGAGCGTGTGTCGTGAGCGTCGCGGTGCCGCGCCGCCTGGCCGCCCCCGAGCCGGGGTGGACGGTTTCGGCGGACGTGGTCGTGGTGGGGTCCGGCATCGCCGGGCTCACCTGCGCCCTTCGCCTGCGGGAACGGGTCGACCGGGTGCTGCTCGTCACGAAGACCGTCCTCTCGGCGGGCTCCACGGCGTGGGCGCAGGGCGGCATCGCGGCCGCCCTCGACCCCGAGGACACCCCGCAGGAGCACCTCGAGGACACCCTCGTCGCCGGGGTCGGGCTGTGCGACGTCGAGGCCGTGCGTGCGCTCGTGACCGAGGGCCCGGACCGCGTGCGCGAGCTCGTCGCCCTGGGCGCCGAGTTCGACCGCGACGCCGGCGGGGAGATCAAGCTGACCCGCGAGGGCGGGCACCACCGCGACCGCATCGCCCACGCCGGCGGCGACGCCACCGGGGCCGAGATCTCGCGCGCGCTCATCGCCGCGCTCCAGCGGGTGCTCGCCGACCCCGGCATCGAGGTCGTCGAGCACGCGCTCGTGGTCGACCTCGTGACCGCCGCCGACGGTTCGGCGTGCGGGGTGACGCTGCACGTCATCGGTGAGGGACAGGTCGACGGGGTCGGTGCGGCGCGGGCGCGGGCCGTCGTCCTCGCCACCGGCGGGCTGGGGCAGATCTACACCTCGACCACCAACCCCCCGGTCGCCACCGGCGACGGGATGGCGGCTGCCCTGCGAGCCGGGGCGCGCGTCACGGACCTCGAGTTCGTCCAGTTCCACCCGACGGTGCTCTACCTCGGCGAGGGGTCCACGGGCCAGCAGCCGCTGATCTCCGAAGCGGTCCGCGGCGAGGGCGCCTTCCTGGTCGACGACACCGGTGCTCGGATCATGGAGGGCCGCCATGAGCTCGCCGACCTCGCGCCCCGCGACGTCGTGGCCCGCGGGATCCTCGACGTCATGGGCGAGCGGGGGCTCGAGCACGTGTGGCTCGACGCGCGCCACCTCGGCCGGGACTTCCTCGAGCAGCGGTTCCCGTCCATCGTCGCGCGGTGCCGCGAGCTGGGGTTCGACCCGGCCACCGAGCTGCTCCCGGTGGCACCGGCGCAGCACTACGCCTCCGGTGGCGTGGAGACCGACCTGCGCGGACGGACCTCGGTCGAAGGGCTGTACGCGTGCGGCGAGGTGTCCTGCACCGGGGTCCACGGCGCGAACCGCCTGGCCTCGAACTCACTCCTCGAGGGTCTGGTCTTCGCGCACCGCATCGCCGACGACGTGAGTGCCAGGCTCGGCGACGGTGACCTCCCCGTGCGTGAGCCCGTCGTCGCGGACGGCGAGCCGGCCCGGCTGCTCGACTCGACCCAGCGGATCGGCCTGCAGCGCACCATGACCCGTGGATGCGGGCCGTTGCGCAGTGCCGACTCGACGGCCCGCGCCCAGCTCGAGCTCGAGGCGCTGGCCGCCCTGCCGAGCGGCGCCGCGGAGCCCGGCCCGCGCACCTGGGAGACGACGAACCTGCTGCACCTCGGGCAGGCCCTCACCCTCCTCGCGCACCGGCGCGAGGAGACGCGCGGCGGTCACGTGCGCACGGACCACCCCGAGCGGGACGACGGGCGGTGGCTGGTGCACCAGGGCCTGGAGCGTTCCGCGGCAGGGGTTCTCGTCGTCGACGAACGCCCCGTGTCCGAGCCGATGGGAGCAGGGCGATGAGCGGCCACGGCTTCCCGGAGGAGGACGCCCGGCTCGTGGTCGAGCGAGCGCTCGACGAGGACCTCGGCACGCACGGCGGGGGCGGCCGCGACGTCACGACCCTGGCGACCATCCCGGCCTCGCAGGAGTCGGTCTCGCACGTCGTCGCGCGGTCGTCGGGGGTCGTCGCCGGCCTGCCGGTCGTGGCGCTCGTCCTCGACGCCGTCGCGCGTCGGCTGTCCACGGGTGCGGTGGCGGTCGAGCTGCACGTCGCCGACGGTGACCGGGTCGTGCGCGGGGACCGCCTCGCCACGCTCCGCGGCACGACCCGTACGACGCTCGTCGCCGAGCGGACCGTCCTCAACGTGCTGTCCCGCACCTCCGGTGTGGCCACGCACACCCGGCGGTGGGCAGACGAGCTCGAGGGCACCGGGGCGAGCGTGCTCGACACCCGCAAGACGACGCCGGGGCTGCGGGCGCTCGAGAAGTACGCGGTGCGCTGCGGGGGCGGCACGAACAAGCGGATGGGCCTGTACGACGTCGCGATGATCAAGGACAACCACAAGCTGGCCGCCGGCGGGCTGACCGCCGCGTACGAGGCCGTGCGGCGTGAGTACCCCGACGTCGACGTGCAGGTCGAGGTGACGACGACGGCCGAGGCGCTGGAGTCGGTGGCGGTCGGTGCGCGCTTCCTGCTCTGCGACAACATGACTCCGGCCCAGCTCGCCGCGACGGTGACCGCCGTGCGGGACACCGGCGAGGTCGTCGAGCTCGAGGCGACCGGCGGGCTGACGCTCGAGGTCGCCCGCGACTACGCGCAGACCGGCGTCGACTACCTGTCGGTCGGGGGCCTCACGCACTCGTCGCCGATCGTCGACATCGCGCTCGACCTCGACCCCGACGACGCCTGACGGCTCAGCTCCGCGGCCACTCGCGGAGGACGACGCACACGGTGGTGGCGTCGAGCATCGCGAACTCCCGTGCGCCCCAGGGGCGCAGCCGCGGGGCGGGCAGGTTCGGGTGCAGCAGGTCGGGGCGGCGCGCCGAGATGTCGGCGAACACGGCGTCGAGGTCGTCGGTCTCGAGGCCGAGCTCGGGGCGCTCGGAGTGGGCGGCGGCCTCGGCGTTCTCCGCCAGCTGGATCTTCGCGCCGTCGCGCTCGAGCACGACGAAGCCCCCGTCCCGGTGGACGACCGTCATCCCCAGGCCGTCGACGAACAGGTCGAGGCCGACGGAGAGGTCGGCGTAGAAGACGGTCGCGACGAAGCGGGTGAGCATCCACCCAGTGTGGGTGAGGACGGCGCCGGGTGGCGGCCTAGGCTCGGGGGATGCGCCACGAGCTCGCCGTGCAGCACGGCCCCGAGTCCGAGCGGATGCGCGCCGGTGCGGCGTACCGGTTGCTCACCGCCTCGGTGGTCCCGCGACCGATCGCCTGGGTGAGCACGCGGTCGGCCGCAGGGGTCGACAACGTCGCGCCGCACTCGTTCTTCACGGTGGTCAGCACCGACCCGGCGATGCTGTCCTTCACCTCGGTCGGTCGCAAGGACACGCTCGACAACGTCGAGGCGACGGGCGAGTTCGTCGTCAACGTCGTCTCCGGCTCGCTGTCGCGGGTCGCCAACGGCACGAGCACCGACTACCCGCCGGAGATCGGCGAGTTCGACGCCGAGGCTGTCGAGCGCGAGCCTTCGCTGACCGTCGCCCCGTTCCGGGTCGCGGCCTCGCCCATCGCCTTCGAGTGCCGCCTGGAGGAGGTGCGGCCCACCGGGAACTGCTTCGTCGTCGTGGGGACCGTGCTGCACGCGGCGGTGTCGGAGGCCGTCGCGGCGTCCGAGGACATGCGCCGCCGGCCGCACGTCGACATCCGGGCGCTGGACCCGTGGGCCCGGCTGGGGGCCGACGAGTGGGGTCGGCTCGGCGAGGTGGTCGACCTGGCCCGCCCGACCTACGACGGCTGAGGAGCCACGATGGCAACCCCCGACTACGTCCTGCGGCTGCGCGAGGGCATCGGTCACGACCTGCTGTGGCTGCCCGGCGTGACGGCCGTGGTGCTGCGCGGGGACGAGGTGCTGCTGGTGAAGCGGGCCGACACGGGTGAGTGGACGCCGGTGACGGGGATCTGTGACCCCGGCGAGCACCCGGCGGTGACGGCGGTGCGCGAGTGCCTCGAGGAGACCGGGGTCGAGTGCGAGGTCGAGCTGCTCGCGTGGGTGGGGGTGACCGGGGTGGTCACCTACCCCAACGGCGACCGGTCGCAGTACGTCGACCACACCTTCCGGTGCCGGTACGTCGGTGGCGAGGCCCACGTGGCCGACGACGAGTCCGCGGACGTGCGGTGGTTCCCGCTCGACGGGCTGCCGGCGATGGCGGCGGTGCAGCGGGAGCGGGTCTCGGTGGCGGTGGGGCACGAGGGGCCCACACGGTTCGTGTAGCTGCTCACGCCGGGTCATCGGGGCCGGTGATGGCCGGTATCCGGTTGTGCTGCAGGTGAGTACCTGTGGACGACGCGGATGGGTGTCGGTGGGCGTCGGTACGATGGGGGCAGCAGGGAAGGGGGCCGATAATGGCCGGCACGAGCGCAGCGGAGCGGATGCTGGCGGCCGCCCGTGACGCGCGTGCGACGGTCGGGGAGGCGCTGGACGAGGTCGGGACCGGAGGGTCGGTCGAGGGCTGGACGGACGTCGTGGGGGAGTTGCAGGCCGTCATCGACACCGCCACGGCGGCCCAGGACGCGGCGATCGTGCGGCTGGCCGCCGTCGAGCACGAGTGGGCCGAGGACGGGACGGTCACCGAGCTCCTCCGTCCCCTTGGGCACGTCGCGCTCGACGCCCCCGCCGTCCTCTCGGGTGTCCTGAACCTGACGGCGGTGCAGGCCGAGCGGCGCGTCCGGCATGCCGTCCGGCTGGCGGCCGACGGTCCGGAGGGGGCGTCGGCGTCCACCGGCCTCGGCGGGTTGCACGAAGCGATGGCTGCGGGTCGGCTCGACGCCTACCGGGGACAGGTCGTGGCCCACGAGCTCGAGGAGGTGCCGAGCGCTGTCGCCCGGGCCGTCGTCGAGGCGCTCGACCCGTGGCTCGACCGCGAGGACGCCGGCGCCCTGCGCCGCCGGTGCCGGCGGCTGCTCGCCCGCATCAGCCCGGACCTGCTGCGGCAGCGCGCGGTCCGTGCACGCAGCGAGAGCGGCCTGCGCCGGTGGGTCGACGAGCCGGGGGTCGACACCTGGCTCGGGACCTTCCCGTCCGAGGAGGCGTGCGCGGCGTGGGCGGCCATCGACGCGCTCGCGCAGCGGTACGTCGCCGACGGCACCTGCGAGCGCATCGACCGCGCCCGGGCCCGGGCGCTGACCGACCTCGTGACCTCCAACGCCACGATCGACCTGCGCGTGACGCTCACCGCACCGGTCGACGGTGTGGGCGAGCAGGCCGTCGTCGAGGGCCGACCCGCCGACCTCGTGCCCGTCCACGGCCCGGCCGCCGGCGAGCCGGTGCTCGTGGAGCGCGGATGGCTGGAGCGGGCGGTGGCCCTGACCTCCGTGGGCCGCGACCACCTCGGGCGTCCGGTGCTCGCCTGCGACCTCCGGACCGGCGGTCTCCTCGACCCCGAGGACCGGCTGCGCACCGCCGCGTACCGCCCCGGAGCCGAGCTGATCCGCTTCGTGCGCGCCCGTGACGGCCGGTGCCGCTTCCCCGGTTGCCACGTGGCGGCGCGGTTCTGCGACCTCGACCACGTCGTCTCCTGGCCCACGGGCCCCACCTCGGCCGCCAACCTCGTCTGCCTCTGCCGCCGCCACCACCGCATCAAGCAGCGGGCCGGGTGGTGGGTGCGCCTGGCTCCCGACGGCACGGCGACGTGGACCGATCCCACCGGGAGGACCCGGACCAGCGGGCCGCGGGACCATCGGGACACGACGCTGCGCGACACCGGGACCGATCGCCCCGCCGTCCCGGCGAACCTGCGCGGCGAGCCGGCCGGCGCCCCGCACTCGGCGCTCGAGCACCGCCTCGAGCACCATCCGCCGCCGGCGCGGCCCTGGGTCCTCGAGTACGACCCTCGACTCGGACATCGCCGCCGATGCGTCATCCCCCCGGGCGACCCGCCCTTCTGATGTCGGTGGCCCTGGCCTCGCTCAGAGCACGTGGTGCGCGATGAGCCGGTTGAGGTAGGCGACGTCGGTGTTCCCCTTGAACTCGAACTTCACGCGCCCGAGGCCGGAGAACCAGAGCTCGAGCTCGGCGTCGAGGTCGAACGTGCCGGCCGTCTCGAGCGAGAACGCCTGCACCTTGGAGAAGGGCAGGGAGGTGAAGTCCTTCTTCTTGCCCGTCAGGCCCTGGACGTTGACGGCGATGATCCGCTTGCTCGTGAAGACGATGTAGTCCCGCATCCCCTTGAAGGCCAGGAAGCCCTGCTCCCCCTCGATGAGCAGGGGGTCGATCTGCCCGGCGATGGACGAGTAGTCCACCCGACCCAGCTTGACGTAGCTCGCGTTCTGGAAGTCGATCATGGCCTCGACCCTACGAGGGGACGCGCGAAAGGGTGGCGCGGCTGAGGACCCGACGCCGGGTGACCGACACTGGTGAGGTGGACGCCACCCTGCGCATCGAGATCTTCCCGGTCGACCTCGACGCGACCGTCGACTTCTACGGCCGGCTGGGCTTCGAGCTGCTGGGGAGGAGCGACGGACCGCCCCGCTACGCGAGCCTGCGCCTCGGTGGGGTCCGGCTCGGCGCCGCCGAGGCGGCGCCGGTCCCACCCGGGGCCCGTGCGTACCCCGTCGGCACCGAGATCGTCGTCGAGGTCGACGACGTCCACGCCGAGCGGGACCGCTTCGTGGCCGCGGGGATCGTGCTCGCCGAGGACCTGACGCCGAGGCCCTGGGGCCTGACCGACCTCCGCCTCACCGACCCGGACGGCTACTACTGGCGCTTCACCGGACGCAGGCCGTGAGCGTGGCGGACGGGACCTCCGGGGAGGCGGCGGGGCGCGACGGTGGCAGCCCGGTCGAGGACCCGACCGCGGAAGGTGGTCTCGTGCTCCGGACCGAGCACCTGGTGCTTCGGTCGTGGCGCCCGGAGGACGCCGCTGTGCGACACCTGATGTGGGCCGAGCGCGACCCGCGGGTGCCCCCGCACCGAGGGCTGGACGCGAAGGGGCACCCCACCGTCGCGGAGCTCGAGGCCGAGATCCGTCGGGCGGCACCACCCACCCCCGATGCCCCCGGCGTGCTCGCCCTCGAGTGCCGCGACGGGGGCGGCGTCGTCGGCTCGTGCGGACTCGTCGACACCGGGCGGGGCGCGGCGGGCGAGCCGGAGCTCGCCGTCGAGCTGCTCCGCAGCGCGCAGGGCCGCGGATGGGCGACGGAGGCGTCGCTGGCGGTGCTCGCCCTGGCGCGCGACCTCGGCCACGCCCGCACCTGGGCGACGGTCTGGGACTGGAACACCCCGTCGCGCCGGCTGCTGGCCCGGCTCGGCTTCGAGGACACCGGACGCACCGAGGTCGACCCGGAGCGGGGCGTCACGCTCTTCCTCGTCCGGCACCACTGACGTCGCCGACCGGGGTTGACCGCCGCCGCACGACGCCGCAGGCTGGGGTCCCGGGACGGACGGAGGGGTGCCATGGGGCGGTTGGTGTACGCGGCGAACATCTCGCTCGACGGGTTCCTGGAGGACGAGACCGGCGCCTTCGACTGGTCCGTTCCCGACGAGGCGGTCCACGCCTTCTGGAACGAGCACGAGCGGGGCATCGGCACCTCGCTCTACGGCCGGCGCCTCTACGAGACGATGCGCGTCTGGGCCGACGACGACTGGCTGGTCGGCGAGCCGGACGTCGTCCGCGAGTACGCGGAGATCTGGCGGGACACCGACCGGATCGTCTACTCCCGGTCCCTCACCGAGGTGTCCACCCCGCGCACCAGGCTGGAGAGCGAGTTCGACCCCGAGGCGGTCCGGCGGCTCAAGGAGGAGTCCGCCGCGGACCTCAGCATCGGCGGGGCGGGCATCGCGGTCGAGGCCTTCCGGCACGGGCTGGTCGACGAGACGGCGCTGCTGCTCTGCCCCGTCCTCGTCGGGGGCGGCAAGCCGGCCCTGCCCCGGGGCGTGCGCCTCGACCTCGAGCTACTGGAGCAGCGGCGGTTCGACAACGGCGTCGTGTACCTCCGCCACGCAGTGCGGAACCCCGGCTGACCGACTCCTCAGTACCGGCGCCAGCGCAGGGCCACGGCGTAGTCGACGGTCATCCCCTCGTGCGACGCCAGCACCGCCTCGGCCGGCCCCGGCGGCAGCTCGATGCGCACCACCGCCTCCAGGTCCTCGCGCCGCTCGAACGTCCACTCGATGGTCAGCGCCTCCGTCGTGAAGCCCTGCCGGTCCCAGAACCGTTGCACGGCAACGGCGTCGTACGTCGGGTAGGCCTGCGAGAACCACGCCCCGAAGGTCGAGCGCGTCGCGTCGTTGTCGACGAGGCAGGCCACGCCGCCCGGACGCACCACCCGCTCCAGCTCGACGAGGCCCGGCTCGCACCCGGCGCCGAAGAAGTACGCCCAGCGGGCGTGCACGACGTCGACGGACCCGTCGGCCAGCGGCAGGGCCTCGGCGTCCCCGGCCACCACCCGGGCGCGGGATCCTCTGGCCCGCAACCGGTTCGCGGCCCGACGGACGAGCGGCAGGTGCGGCTCGACCCCGACCACGCGCGCCCCCCGCTCGGCGAAGCGCGGCAGGTGGAACCCGGTGCCGCACCCGACGTCGAGGAGGTCGGCCCCTCGCAGCGGGTGCAGTGACTCGAGGGCCCGGTCAATGACCCCCGCTCGGTCCGACGCGAGGTTCTCGAGCTCGTAGACCTCGGGGGTGTCCCAGATGTTCGGGCTGCGGATCATGGTGCGGCGGAACGGCTCTGGACGGCTCAGGACGACGGGGGAACCGGGTGCGCCGGCTCGTTCGAGCCCTCCGGCAGGGCTGACCCACCCTTGACGCGTGGCACCTTGGCGCGCCGGCCGCCGATGGTGTCGGCCTCGCGCGTCGCGGGGTGCACGAGCAGGGGGATGAGCTTGCGCGCGCCCACGGTCCGCGCGTGCCGGACCGCCGCGAGGTGTGCCTCGCACCGCAGGACGAGCTCGTCGTACCCGGCCTGCCCCATCAGCGCCACCAGCTCGGCGTGGCTGCTGCGGTAGACCGGCTCGCGCCCCACGTGGGCCTCCGGGTTGGACGAGCAGTACCAGTCGAGGTCGTGGCCGCCCGGCCCCCATCCACGCCGCGTGTACTCCGCGATCGTGACCTCGAGGTAGGAGGTGTCGTCCGGCTGCTCGACGGTGCGGTACGACCGGCGGATCGGCAGCTGCCAGCAGACGTCCGGCTTCACCTCGTGCGGCGCTTGCCCGGTGAGCACGGCGTGCTGGTGCAGCGCGCACCCGGCGCCGGCGGGGAAGCCGGGCCGGTTGAGGAAGATGCACGCGCCGTCGACGACCTTGGTCTTGCGGTCGCCGTCCTCGTCGACCTCGGTCCAGGCCGAGCGGCGGGCGGGGTCCTTGTCGCCGTTCTTGCCGAACCCGGGGTGGTGCTGCCACTCGTCCTCGCCGAGCTCGCCGACGACCGCCCGCACCCGCTCGAGGTCGTCGTCGTCGGTGAAGTGGGCGCCGAGGGTGCAGCACCCGTCGTCCGGGCGGTCCGCGTAGATGCCCCGGCAGCCGGAGCCGAAGATGCAGGTCCAGCTCGAGGTCAGCCAGGTGAGGTCGACGCGGAAGCGCTGGCCGGCATCGGACGGGTCGGCGAACTCGGCCCAGGTGCGCGGGATGTCGAGGGAGGCTTCGGGCACCCACCCACCCTATGCACGCGGACGGGCGGTAGGCCCCGGTCCACGCCGCACCCACTAGGTTTGCCCCCATGCGCCTCGGTGTCGTCGACGTCGGTTCCAACACCGTCCACCTCCTCGTCGTCGACGCCCACCCCGGGGCCCAGCCCCTTCCCGCCAGCAAGCACAAGATCGACCTGCGCCTCTCCGAGCACGTCGAGGACGGCGGTCGCATCGCCGACGGCGGGCGCGAGGCCCTCGCCGACTTCGTGGCCGAGTGCCTGACGGTCGCCGAGGACCAGGGCGTCGAGGACCTGCGCGGCTTCGTGACCAGCGCCATCCGCGAGGCCCCGAACGGCCAGGAGGTCCTCGACCACGTCGCCGAGCGCACCGGCGTGCGGCTCGACGTCCTGACCGGCGAGGAGGAGGCCCGGCTCACCTTCCTCGCCGTCCGCCGCTGGTTCGGCTGGTCGGCCGGCACGCTGCTCGTCGCCGACATCGGCGGCGGTTCCCTCGAGCTGGCGATGGGCATGGACGAGGAGCCAGACGTCGCCATCTCCGTGCCGCTCGGTGCGGGCCGGGTCACCCGTGACCTGCTGCCCGGTGACCCGCCCTCGCCGGACGCCGTGCGCGAGGCCCGCCGCGTCGTGCGCGCGACCATCGCGGCCGAGCTGCGTCCGCTCGCCAAGGCCGGTGCCCCGGACCTCGCGGTCGGGACCTCCAAGACGATGCGCTCGCTGGCCCGCATCTGCGGGGCCGCCCCCAGCTCGGAGGGGATGTACGAGGCGCGGGTGCTGCCGCGCGAGGCGCTGGCCGAGCGGCTCCCCGAGATCGCCGCGATGACCGCCGCCGAGCGCGCCGACCTGCCGGGCGTCTCGGGCTCGCGCTCGCGCCAGCTGCTCGCGGGGGCGATCGTCGCGGACGCCACCATGGACCTGCTCGGGCTCGACCAGCTCCAGATCTGCCCCTGGGCGCTGCGCGAGGGCATCCTCCTGCGGCACCTCGACCGGATGGGGTGAGCGTGGCCGCGCCCCGGGTGACGCTGTCCACGGCGTCGGTCTATCCCGAGGGATGCGCCGCCGCCTTCGCCACCGCCGCCCGGCTCGGCTACGACGGGGTCGAGGTGATGGTCTGGACCGACCCGCTGACCCGGGAAGCCGGTGCGCTGCAGCGTCTCTCGGAGCTGCACGGGGTACCGGTGCTCTCGGTCCACGCCCCGACGCTCCTCGTGACGCAGCGCGTGTGGGGCACCGACCCGTGGGACAAGGTCGACCGCTCCGTCGAGCTCGCCCAGGACCTCGGTGCCGACACGGTCGTCCTCCACCCGCCGTTCCGTTGGCAGCGCGACTACGCGCGCGGCTTCGCCGATGGGGTCGCGGTGCGCGAGAGCGACTCCGGCATCACGCTCGCCGTCGAGAACATGTACCCGTGGCGGGCTAACGCCCGCAGTCGCGAGCTCGAGGCCTACCTCCCGCACTGGGACCCGGTGGAGCAGCCCTACGACCACGTGACGGTCGACCTGTCGCACACCGCGACCGCCGGCTCGGACGCCCTCGAGATGGTCGAGCGGCTGGGCCCGCGCCTCACGCACCTCCACCTCGCCGACGGCTCGGGCGCCCCGCGCGACGAGCACCTCGTGCCCGGCCGCGGTGGCCAGCCGTGCGGGGAGGTGCTCGAGACCCTCGCGGGTGCCGGCTACGACGGACAGGTCGTGGTGGAGGTCGCCACTCGCAAGGGCGACGAGGCCCAGCGCGAGCTCGACCTCGCCGAGTCCCTCGCCTTTGCCCGCCTGCACCTCGGCTGACCGCCGGGACGAGCCATCCGCGGGTGGGGCGCGCTCAGGACCTCGTGCCCACCGAGGAGACGGTCAGCTGCGGGGAGTCGCCGGTCGACCCCTGGCAGGCCTGCAGCGGACGGGCGACGTAGGCGGCGTCGGTCGAGCCCGGCGGGTAGACGCGCAGGCCGTCGGCCGTCGTCGGGGCGCACGAGCGCGAGGGGTATACGCCGGCGTCGACGACCCGCAGGAGGGCGGTGGTCGACGCGTCCGGCGCCAGGGTGACGGCCACGGCCGACCCGGTGCGCGCGGCGGGGGCACCGATCTGGGTCCCGTCGCCCTTGCCGACGAACGAGACGCCCGGGAAGCCGGACAGCCGGCACGCGGACCCGCCCGTGTTGCGGAAGGTGAGGAGCAGGTAGGTGCTGCCCGCCGCACCGGAGCCGGCCGGGGTGCGCAGGCCGACGGCGAGGTGCCCGACGGTGCAGCGCGCCGGGGTCCCTTCGGCGCCCGTGGTGCCGCTGCCCCCCGAGGTGGCGGTCGACGCGCCGGTCGACCCGTCGGTCGGCGTCGCGGCGTCCGACGGGGCGGGCGAGGACTCCGTCGGGGTGGCGCTCGGCGAGGCGGACGAGGAGGACGTGGGCGAGGGGCCGGGGGACAGGCCCGTGCCGCTCGCCCGTCCGCCGGACTCGAGGCCGTTGCCGCAGCCGGACAGCAGGACGAGGGAGGCCAGTGCGGCGGTGACGGCCGAGGCGGTGCGGACGGTGCGGTGCGTGGCTGCTGTCGTGTGCATGTCCCCGACGCTAGGACGGGCGCGTCGCGGGGCGGCGCCGGCCGGGTCACGGTGGGCGGCAGGCTTCGTCACGATCTCGTGACCTCTCCGGGGACCTCCGCCGGGGCCTCGTCGCGGGGCGGCCGTGGCGCCCCGTCCGGCGGCAGGACGAGACGGGCCCGGGCGCCCCCCGACGGGTGGTCGTCGAAGGTCAGGGTCCCGCCGAGCACCTCGGCCTGACCGGCCGCGATGACGAGCCCGAGCCCGTGCCCGCCCCGGTCCCCGGCGGCGCGACGGAGCCGCTGCGGCCCGCTGCGCAGGAGCTCGGCGTCGAAGCCGGGCCCGTGGTCGCGCACGACGACCTCGCGCCCGTCCAGGAGGACATCGACGGGCGCGGCCCCGTGCTGCACCGCGTTGCGGACGAGGTTGGTGACGATCCGGTCCACCCGCCGGGCGTCGGTGGGCAGGCTCGCGGGGGCGAGCACTCTGACCGTCACCGCGCCGTCCGGCAGCTCGCCGCTCGCGACCCCGCGCCGCACGACCCGGGAGACCACCTCCGCGAGGTCGGCCACCTCGACGAGCGCCTGCTCCCGACCCCCGTCGAGCCGGGCGACCTCGAGCAGCTCCTCGACGAGCGCGGCCAGCGCCCGCGCCCGGTCGCGCACGAGGGCCGCCGGGCGGGAGTCGTCGAGCAGCTCGGCGGCCGTGAGCAGGCCCGTGACGGGGGTCCGCAGGTCGTGTGCCACGTCGGCGGTGAAACGCTGCTCGGCCCGGACACGCTCGGACAGCCGTGCCGACATCGCGTCGACGGCGTCGGCCAGGGCACCGACCTCGTCGTGGCGGTCGCCGACGACCCTCCGCAGGGACGTCGGGTCGCCTCCCGCCGCGACGGCGAGGGCGCTGCCGGCGGCGCGGCGCAGCCGGCGGGCCAGCCGCCCGGCCGTGACCCAGCCGACGAGCCCGGCGGCCACGACGACGCCCCCCGCGGCGAGGAGCATCGCGCGGTCCACCTGCCGGAGGGTGGGGCTGTCGGTGTCGAAGCGGGTGCGCAGGGAGAGGAGCGTGTCGCCGGAGCGGCCGGCCGCCCAGACGGTGCGCACCGAGCCGCCCGTCACGAGGGTCGCGCGGTCGCCGTCGGCGGGCACCGCGGCGCGCAGCTCCCCGGGCAGGTCCGGTGCATCGACCCTCGCGTCGAACGCGAGCAGCCCGGTGGCTGCGTACACGTCGAGCGCGGCCGCGACCCGGTCGTCGGCCGCCCGCCGCGCGCCGTCGACCTGCTCGCGCAGGACGAGCAGGTGCACGGCCACGCCCAGGGCCGCGACGGCGGCCAGGACGACGAGGATGATCACCGCGGCGATCCGGCCCCGGAGCCCCGTGACCCGCCCCGACCCCCTCACGGCACGAGCCGGTAGCCGAACCCACGGACGGTCTCGACCCGCTCGGCGCCGACCTTGGCCCGCAGCCGCTGCACGTGCACGTTGACGAGGTGGTCGTCGTCCTCGGCGTCGCCGTACCCCCAGACCCGCTCGAGCAGGGTGCGCCGCGAGACGACGTGCCCCGCCTCGTCGGCGAGCTCGAGGAGGAGGCGCAGCTCGGTGGGCGTCAGCCGGACCGGCTCACCGCCCCGGAGCACCCGCAGCGCCCGGCGGTCGAGGGTGAGGTCGCCCCACGTCTCGCCCTCGCCGGCCGGCCCGGGGTCGGTGTCCGTGACGGCACCGGGGGCCGCGGTCGTGCGGCGGAGAGCGTTGCGGAGGCGGGCCAGCAGCACCTGCACGTCGAACGGCTTGGTCACGTAGTCGTCGGCCCCGGCCTCGAGCCCGCCGACGACGTCGAGGGCGTCGGTGCGGGCCGACACGAGCACGACGGGTACCTGGTCGACCCCGCGGATGCGTCGGGTCAGGGTGGCGCCGTCGAGCCCGGGCAGCACGACGTCGGAGACGACGAGGTCGAACGGCGGGTCGGCCTCGCGCCAGCGGTCCCACGCCTCGAGCCCGTCCCCGAGCCGGACGACCTCGTACCCGTCGCGCTCGAGGTGCGCGGCGGTGGCCTCGCCGATGACGGGGTCGTCCTCCACGAGCAGGACGCGCAGCGCCACGGGTGCCTCGCCGTCGCCGGTCCTCCCCCTGCCCGTGGTCACCTCGCCACTCTAGGTCGGCGTGGGGGCCCGGCCGGTCCTCGACAGCCGGCGCGGGTGGTGCCATGGTCGGGGCATGACGAGCGATGCCGTCGTCGTCGAGCACCTCCGCGTCGAGCGCGGCGGGCGCGAGGTGCTCCCCGACCTGTCGCTGCGCGTCCCCCACGGGCAGGTCGTCGGACTTCTCGGGCCGAGCGGCGGCGGCAAGTCGACGCTGATGCGCTCGGTCGTCGGCGTGCAGGTCGTCGCGGGCGGCGAGGTCACCGTGCTCGGCGAGCCGGCCGGCTCGCCGTCCCTGCGCCGCCGCGTCGGCTACCTCACCCAGGCCTCCAGCGTCTACGCCGACCTCTCGGTGCGCGACAACGTGCGCTACTTCGCCCGCGTCCTCGGCGCGCCGGCGGACGCGGCCGACCGCGCCATCGCCACCGTCGACCTCACCGACCACGCCGACGCGCGCGTCGAGAACCTGTCGGGCGGCCAGCGCTCGCGGGCCGGCCTGGCCTGCACCCTCGTCGGCGACCCCGAGGTGCTCGTCCTCGACGAGCCGACCGTGGGGCTCGACCCCGTGCTGCGCCGGGACCTGTGGGAGATCTTCCGCGGGCTGGCCGCCGAGGGACGCACGCTGCTCGTCTCCAGCCACGTCATGGACGAGGCCGTGCGCTGCGACCGGCTCGTCCTCCTGCGCGGCGGACGCGTGCTCAGCGACTCGACGCTGCCGGAGCTGTTGTCCCGCACCGGGACCGAGGATGCCGAGTCGGCGTTCCTCGCCCTCGTCGACCGCGACGTGGCCGAGGGTGGAGGTGCGGCGTGAACCCCCGCATCACGCTCGCCACCGCGGGCCGCATCCTGCGCCAGCTGCGCGGCGACCACCGCACGGTCGCGCTGATGCTCGTCGTCCCGTGCGTCCTGCTCGGCCTGCTCGCGTGGGTCTTCGCAGACTCCCCGGTCGACGTCTTCGACGAGATCGGTCCGGCGCTGCTCGGCGTCTTCCCCCTCGTCGTGATGTTCATCGTCACGAGCATCGCCACGCTGCGCGAGCGCACCACCGGCACCCTGGAGCGGCTGCTCACGACACCCCTCGGCAAGGGCGACCTGATGCTCGGCTACGCGCTTGCCTTCGGCGTGATGGCCGTCGTGCAGGCCGTGGTGGCCAGCGCCTTCGCGGTGTGGGTGTGCGGGCTCGACGTCGCCGGTCCGCTGTGGGTGCTCGTCGTCATCGCCGTGCTCGACGCCGTGCTCGGCACCGCTCTCGGTCTGCTGGCGAGCGGGTTCGCGCGCACCGAGTTCCAGGCCGTGCAGTTCATGCCGGCGCTCATCCTCCCGCAGTTCCTCCTCTGCGGTCTGATCGTCCCGCGTGACCGGATGCCCGGGGTGCTGGAGGCGGTCTCGGACGTCCTGCCGCTGTCCTACGCCGTCGACGCGATGCAGGACGTCGCGCAGCAGGCCGACCCGCTCGGCGACGTCCTGCCGAGCCTCGGGGTGATGGTGCTGTGGATCGCCGTCGCGCTCGTGCTCGGCAGCCTCACCCTGCGCCGCCGCACCCCCTGAGGGGCGCCCCGGCGGTCAGGGGTTCGGGATCTCGAAGTGCTGGTAGTCCTTGAGGCTCGTGTAGTCGCCGCCCCACGCGAACCCCTTGTCCGCGAACGCCTTCACGACGAAGTCGCCGGCGACGACCATCCCGGGGCGGACGTCGGTGCGGTCGAGGAAGTCACGTCCGGCGGCCGGCAGGACCGTCGTCCCCTTGACGTACGGGTTCTCGATCGTGTTGATGTCGATCGCCTTGCCGTAGCTGTGGATCGAGAAGCGGTCGGTGGTGCCGGTGATCGGCCGGCAGTTGAAGGCCGAGGTGTTGTCGGCGGCCATCGACGCGTCGTCGTCGGCGTCGTACGTCTCGATGAGCTCCATGCGGCGGATCGGGAAACGCTTCTCGTAGAGCTGCCCGAAGACCCGGGCCACGTCGCGCGCGACGTCCTCGTGGACCATCAGCCGGCCGAGGTGCGGGCGGTCGTCGAAGCCCCAGTAGGTCATCGTCACGATGCGCAGGTCCTCGATCGGCACGGGACACCCGGGCTTCCAGCTGACCCCCACCATCGAGGCTCGCGTCCAGCGGTCGACCGGGGTGACGAGCGCGAGGAACGGCAGGTGCCGGCCCGGATGCCACGACGACACCGCGCGCTCGAGCCCGGCGGAGGGCGACCGCTCCGCCGGCGCGGCGGCAGGGGCGGCGGCGGCCGGCACGGCGAGGACACCGGCGAGGGCGGCGGCGGCGAGGGCGACGAGGGTCGGGCGGGTGCGCATCAGGGGGCTCCGGGGTCGGGGACGGGTGGCCTCCTGCCACCGTAGGTCGGCTCGTGCGACACCGCGCGTCGAGCGGCAGGGCCCCCACGGCTAGCCTGCAGGGCGTGGACGCCTCCGACCTGCTCCGTGGAGCCCTGCTGCAGATCTCCGGTTCCGACGCGGTGCGATCCGCCGTCGTGCGGGCCCCCGTCAGCCGCTCCGTCGTCTCCCGCTACGTCGCCGGCGAGGAGGTGCCCGACGCCGTGCGCGTCACGAACGAGCTGCGCTCCACGAACCGGATGGTGACCGTCGACCACCTCGGCGAGGACGTCACCGAGCGCTCCCAGGCCGAGCACACCCGCGACACCTACCTCGCGCTGCTCGCCGCTCTCGAGGAGGCCGACCTCTCCCGCTTCGGCGCCGCCGAGGTGAGCGTCAAGCTGAGCGCGGTGGGGCAGGCCATCCCGGGTGACGGGGACGCCATCGCCCTCGAGAACGCCCGCGCCATCTGCGAGGCGGCCCAGCGGGTCGGCACCACGGTCACCCTCGACATGGAGGACCACACGACCACCGACCGCACCCTCGAGGCCGTCCGCGCCCTGCGCGAGGACTTCCCCTGGGTCGGCGCCGTGCTGCAGGCCTACCTGCACCGCACCGAGGCCGACTGCCGCGACCTGTCCGGTCCCGGCAGCCGGGTCCGCCTCTGCAAGGGCGCGTACAAGGAGCCGGCGTCCGTCGCGTACCAGGACGGCGGCGACGTCGACCTCTCGTACGTGCGCTGCCTCAAGGTCCTCATGGGCGGCGAGGGCTACCCGATGGTCGCCACGCACGACCCGCGGCTCGTCGAGATCGCCGGCGCGCTGGCCTCGCACCACGGCCGCTCGCCCGACTCCTACGAGTTCCAGATGCTCCTCGGCGTCCGGCCCCTGGAGCAGAAGCGGATCGCCGACCGCGGCCACCAGATGCGCGTCTACCTGCCCTTCGGCGAGGACTGGTACGGGTACCTCGTGCGCCGGCTCGCCGAGCGCCCGGCCAACGTCCGCTTCTTCCTGCGCTCGCTCGCGTCCAGCGGCTGACCCCCCCGGCCTGCTGGAGTGGGGGGGGGGGGGGGGGGGGGGGGGGGGGGGGGGGGGGGCGGGGCCCCCCCCCCCCCCCCCCCCCCCCCCCCCCCCCA
>NZ_JBNVZV010000019.1:0-87023 GCF_050496545.1 Phycicoccus avicenniae
CCCCCCCCCCCCCCCCCCCCCCCCCCCCCCCCCCCCCCCCCCCGCGCGTTCGGGACCACTCGGCGTGCGGTGACGCGGGCGCAACCTGCGCGTAATAGGCTGGACGTCAACCCCCACGACGCCCCCAGACGAGCCGACGAAAGAGGCGCATAGCCCGTGGCCGAGCAGTCCCCGTCCAGCGACCCCCTGACCGCCTTCGGACCCAACGAGTGGCTGGTCGACGAGCTGTTCGAGCAGTACACGCGGGACAAGAACAGCGTCGACAAGGCGTGGTGGAGCTTCTTCGAGGACTACGTGCCGGGTGAGGGGCAGCACGCACCGTCGAGCTCCTCCGGCAACGGGTCGAGCAACGGCGGTTCCGCTCCCCCCGCCACCGAGAAGGCGGCCCAGCCGGAGACGCCGGCCCCGAAGGCCCAGCCCGCGCCCAAGGAGCCCGCGCCCGAGACGAAGGCGGCCGCGCCGAAGACGCCCGAGGCCAAGAGCGAGCCGGCGCCCGCGAAGCCGACCGAGGAGAAGGCGGCCGAGGCCAAGGCCGCCGCGCCCACCCCCCGCGAGCCCCAGGCCCCCAAGCAGTCCGGCCCCCTCGAGGAGTCCACCCGCCAGCCGATCCGCGGCGCCGGCGCCCGCGTCGTGACGAACATGGAGGCCTCCCTCGAGGTCCCCACCGCCACCTCGGTGCGCGCCGTCCCCGCGAAGCTGCTCGTGGACAACCGGATCGTCATCAACAACCACCTCGCGCGCAGCCGCGGCGGCAAGGTCAGCTTCACGCACGTCATCGGCTACGCCCTCGTCAAGGCCCTCGCCGTGATGCCGGAGATGAACAACGGCTTCGGGCACGACGAGAAGGGCAAGCCGGTGCTCGTCACGCCGGCCCACGTCAACCTCGGCCTGGCCATCGACCTCGCCAAGCCCGACGGCACCCGCCAGCTGCTGGTGCCGTCGATCAAGGCCGCCGAGACGATGGACTTCGCGCACTTCTGGACCGCCTACGAGGACGTCGTCAAGAAGGCCCGCGGCGGCAAGCTGACCGTCGAGGACTTCCAGGGCACCTCGATCTCGCTCACCAACCCCGGCACCATCGGCACCGTGCACTCGGTGCCGCGCCTCATGGCCGGCCAGGGCGCGATCATCGGCGTCGGGGCGATGGAGTACCCCGCCGAGTGGCAGGGCGCCAGCGCCGAGACCCTCGACCGCAACGCCGTCAGCAAGATCCTCACGCTGACCAGCACCTACGACCACCGGATCATCCAGGGCGCCCAGTCCGGCGACTTCCTGCGCATCGTCCACGGCCTGCTCCTCGGCGAGCAGGGCTTCTACGACGAGATCTTCGAGAGCCTGCGCATCCCCTACGAGCCGATCCGCTGGGTGCAGGACGTCTCGGCCACGCACGACGAGGACATCAACAAGGTCGCGCGCGTCCAGGAGCTCATCCACGCCTACCGCGTGCGCGGGCACCTCATGGCCGACACCGACCCGCTCGAGTACAAGCAGCGGCGCCACCCGGACCTCGACATCACCAACCACGGCCTCACGCTGTGGGACCTCGACCGCTCCTTCGCGACCGGCGGGTTCGGCGGGCACCCGTTCCTCAAGCTGCGCAAGATCCTCGGCGTGCTGCGCGACTCCTACTGCCGCACCATCGGCGTCGAGTACATGCACATCCAGGACCCCGAGCAGCGCCGCTGGATCCAGGCCAAGATCGAGGTCGGCTACGCGAAGACCACGCGCGAGGAGCAGCTGCGGATCCTGCGCCGCCTCAACGCCGCCGAGGCCTTCGAGACCTTCCTCCAGACCAAGTTCGTCGGGCAGAAGCGCTTCTCGCTCGAGGGCGGCGAGTCCGTCATCGCACTGATGGACCGCATCCTCTCCCGCGCCGCCGAGGACGAGCTCGACGAGGTCTGCATCGGCATGCCGCACCGCGGCCGGCTGAACGTGCTGGCCAACATCGCCGGCAAGTCCTACGGCCAGATCTTCCGCGAGTTCGAGGGCAAGCAGGACCCCAAGTCGGTCCAGGGCTCCGGTGACGTCAAGTACCACCTCGGCACCGAGGGCGAGTTCACCGCCGAGTCCGGCGCGACGACGAAGGTCTACCTCGCGGCCAACCCCTCGCACCTGGAAGCCGTCAACCCGGTGCTCGAGGGCATCGTGCGCGCCAAGCAGGACCGCCTCAACCTCGCCGGCGAGGACTTCACGGTCCTGCCCGTGCTGATGCACGGCGACGCCGCGTTCGCGGGGCAGGGCGTGGTCGCGGAGACGCTCAACCTCTCGCAGCTGCGCGGGTACCGCACCGGCGGAACCGTGCACGTCGTCATCAACAACCAGGTCGGGTTCACGACCTCCCCGAGCAGCTCGCGCTCCTCGACGTACTCCACCGACGTCGCGCGGATGATCCAGGCCCCGATCTTCCACGTGAACGGCGACGACCCGGAGGCGTGCGTGCGCGTCGCCGAGCTCGCCTACGAGTTCCGCAAGGAGTTCCACAAGGACGTCGTCATCGACATGGTCTGCTACCGCCGCCGCGGTCACAACGAGGGCGACGACCCCTCGATGACCCAGCCGCTGATGTACAACCTCATCGAGGCCAAGCGCAGCGTCCGCAAGCTGTACACCGAGGCGCTCATCGGTCGCGGTGACATCACCGTCGACGACGCCGAGGCCGCGCTGCGCGACTACCAGCAGCAGCTCGAGCGGGTCTTCGTCGAGACCAAGGCGGCGCTGAAGTCGGCCGAGTCCGACGCCGAGTCCGGCCGCCGCGACGGCGGCTCCGGGCTCGAGCCCCCGGCCGCGCAGGCGCCGTTCGCCGACCGCACCACGCACTCCGCCACCGACACCGCGATCAGCACCGAGACGCTGCACCACATCGGCGACGCCTTCGTGACCCCGCCGGACGGCTTCACGGTCCACCCCAAGCTGCGCCAGATGCTCGACAAGCGCGCGGCCAGCACCCGCGACGGCGGCGTCGACTGGGGCACCGCCGAGCTGCTCGCCTTCGGCTCCCTCCTCATCGAGGGCACGCCGGTGCGGCTCGCCGGGCAGGACAGCCGCCGCGGCACCTTCGTGCAGCGGCACGCGGTCCTCATCGACAAGCAGAACGCGTCCGAGTGGACCCCGCTGCTCTACCTCGGCCAGGGCCAGGCCAAGTTCTGGGTCTACGACAGCCTGCTCTCCGAGTTCGCGGCGATGGGCTTCGAGTACGGGTACTCCGTCGAGCGCCCCGACGCCCTCGTGCTCTGGGAGGCGCAGTTCGGCGACTTCTTCAACGGAGCGCAGACGATCATCGACGAGTTCATCGTCGCCAGCGAGCAGAAGTGGGGCCAGCGCTCGTCGGTCGTCCTGCTCCTCCCCCACGGCTACGAGGGCCAGGGCCCGGACCACTCCTCGGCCCGCATCGAGCGCTTCCTCACGATGTGCGCCGAGGGCAACATGACCGTCGCCTACCCCTCGACGCCGGCGTCGTACTTCCACCTGCTGCGCCGGCAGGCCTACGCCCGTCCGCGCAAGCCGCTCATCGTCTTCACCCCGAAGTCGATGCTCCGCCTCAAGGCCGCGGCCAGCGCCGCCGAGGACTTCACCACCGGCACCTTCCGCCCGGTGCTCCCCGACCGCGCCGGCGCCACCGAGGGCACGGTCGACCGCGTCCTGATCGCTGCGGGCAAGGTCGTCTACGACCTCGAGGCCGAGCGCGAGAAGCGCAAGGACACCTCGACCGCCATCCTCCGGCTCGAGCAGTACTACCCGCTGCCCGGTGCCGAGCTGGCCAAGGCCCTCTCGGACTACCCGGAGGCCGAGGTCGTGATCGTCCAGGACGAGCCGCAGAACCAGGGCGGCTGGCCGTTCCTGGCGCTCAACCTCCCCGAGTCGCTGGCCGCCCACGGCGAGGAGCGTCGCCTGCGCGTCGTCTCCCGGCCGCCGTCGGCCTCGCCGGCCGCCGGCTCCACCAAGCAGCACCAGGCGGAGCAGGCCGACCTCGTCGCCCGCGCCTTCGACAGGTGAGGCGGGGCCGCCGGTAGGCTCGCGGCGTGTACTTCACCGACCGCGGGATCGAGGAGCTCCAGGCGCGGCGGGGGGACGAGGAGGTCACCCTCGACTGGCTCGCCGAGCAGCTGAGGACGTTCGTCGACCTCAACCCGGAGTTCGAGGTACCCGTGGAGCGGCTGGCCACCTGGCTGGCGCGCCTGGACGACGAGGACGAGTGAGGGAGGCCATGGCCGACGAGCAGACCGGGGACGACACGACGTCCTCGATCGAGTTCCGCCCCAGCGCGGAGGCGGTCGTCGTCCCCGACGGCCCGCGCGACCTCGCGCTCGTCTTCCTCGGGGCCTCGCTGGTCGCCGGCGTCGGCGACCCCAAGGGCCAGGGCTGGGTGACGCGCGTCGTCGGCCGCACGCACCACCCCGAGGTCACCGTCACCGCCTACAACCTCGGCGTGCGCGGTGACACCTCCGCCGAGCTGCTCGAGCGCTGGGCCTCCGAGGTCCCGCGCCGCTGGGCCGGGCGCACCGAGCGCCGGCTGGTCATCTCCTGCGGCGGCAACGACATCGCCCGGGGGGTCACCCTCGCGCGGCACCGTCTCAACCTCGCCAACCTCCTCGACGACGCCGCCAGCCAGGGTGTCGCCACCTTCGTCGTCAGCCCCCCGCCGTCGGACGACGACGAGATGAACGCCCGGCTCGAGGTGCTCGTCGACGCCCAGGCCGACGTCTGCGCCCGCCGCGGCGTCCCCTTCGTCGACTGCTACGCCCCGCTGCTCGGCCACGACCAGTGGCGCACCGACCTCGCCGCGTCGGGTGTGCGGAACCACCCGGGGCAGGCCGGCTACGGGCTCATCGCCTGGCTGGTGCTGCACAACGGGTGGACCGAGTGGCTCCAGATCGGTTGAGCGACAGCCCGGTTCGTTCCCTGATGGATGCCGGGCCGGTCGTCCTCGACGGCGGGCTGTCCACGGCCCTCGAGGAGCGCGGGCACGACCTGTCGACCTCGTTGTGGTCTGCACGCCTCGTCCGCGAGCAGCCGGAGGAGGTGGTGGCCGCCCACCGCGCGTTCGTCGACGCCGGGGCGCAGGTGGTCATCTCCGCGTCGTACCAGATGTCGCACGCCGGCTACCTCGCCGCGGGACGCACCGAGACGAACTGCGACACCGACCTCGCGGCCTCCGTCCGGCTCGCGCGCGAGGCGGCCGGTGGACGGGCGCTCGTGGCGGCCTCGGTCGGGCCGTACGGCGCGCACCGCGCCGACGGCTCGGAGTACACCGGGTACCCGGAGGTCGAGCGGGCCGCTCTGCGGGAGTTCCACGCCCGGCGCCTCGAGCCGCTGCTGGCCGCGGGCCCCGACCTCGTCGCCTGCGAGACCCTGCCCGAGCTCGCGGAGGGCGAGGTCCTCGTCGAGCTGCTCGCCGAGATGGCTCCCGGTGTGCCGCACTGGCTCTCGTTCACCGCCGGTCCGGGTGGCCGGCTCGCCGGGGGTGCCCCCTTCGCCGAGGCCGTAACCATCGGTGGTGCCGACTGCATCGCGACCGGGCTGAACTGCACCGCCCCGACCCTCGTCGACGAGCTCCTCGAGTCGGCCCCCGGGCCCGGGCCCTTCGTCGTGTACCCCAACAGCGGGGCGGCCTACGACCCGGAGGGCAAGACGTGGACCGACGCCGGCACTCCGGTGTTCTCGGAGGGCGCCGTGCGTGGCTGGGTCGAGCGCGGGGCACGGCTGGTCGGTGGGTGCTGCGGCACCTCGGCGGCGGGGGTCGCGGCGGTGGCGGCGGCTCTCAGACCGTGAAGACGACCTTGCCGGTGACCTGACCCTCGACCATCCGGGCGAACCCGTCGCGGGCGTCGGCCAGCGGCATCGTGGAGTCGACGAGGGGCTCGATGCCGCGGTCGACGACGAAGCGGGCGAGCCGCTCGAGCTCGTCGCGGCTGCCCATCGTGGAGCCGACGACGCGCAGCTGCTTGAAGAAGATCTTGGTCAGCTCGGCCTTGGCCGGGGCGTCGCCCGAGGTGGCGCCGGAGATGACGACCGTCCCGCCCGGGCGCAGGCTGTTGATGCTGTGCGACCAGGTGGCGGCGCCGACCGTCTCCAGGACGGCGTCGACACGCTCGGGCAGGCGCTCGCCCGACCCGAACGCGCGGTCGGCGCCGAGTGCGACGGCGGCCTCGCCCTTGGCCTCGTCACGGCTGGTCACCCAGACCCGCAGGCCCGCCGCCGACCCGAGCTGGACGGCAGCCGTGGCCACGCCGCCGGCGGCGCCCTGGACGAGGACGGTGGCGCCGGGCTGCACGCCGGCGTTCGTGAAGAGCATCCGGTAGGCGGTCAGCCAGGCGGTGGGCAGGCAGGCGGCGTGCTCCCACGACAGCTCGGCCGGCTTGGGGACGAGGTTCTGCCGAGGCACGGCGACGACCTCGGCGAGCGTGCCGTCGTGGACCTCGGACAGCAGGCTGCGCCGCGGGTCGAGGGTCTCGTCACCGGTCCACCCCGGCGAGGCGATGACCGAGTGGACCAGCACCTCGTCACCGTCCTCGGTCACGCCGGCGCCGTCGCAGCCGAGCACCATGGGCAGGCGGTCGGCGGGGAGCCCGACGCCCCGCAGCGACCAGACGTCGTGGTGGTTGAGCGCCGCGGTGCGCAGGCGGACCGTCGTCCAGCCGTCGGGCGCGACCGGGTCGGGGCGCTCGGCGACCTCGAGACCGCTCAGCGGGTCGTCGGCGGACTGGGACTTCGCGAAGGCGGCGAGCATCCCCCGACCCTAACCGGCGTGCTCCTCGAAGAGGACGGGCGCGGCACGGTGCAGTGCGTCACGCCAGTGCGGCAACGGCTCGATGCCCGCCGCCGCCCACATCCCGTGGTCCAGGACGCTGTAGGCGGGCCGCGGCGCGGGCGCCGGGTAGTCGGAGGTCGCGATGGGCGACACGCGGGCGGGGTCCATCCCCAGCTCCTCGAGGACCGCCTGCGCCAGGCCGTGCCACGAGGTCTCGCCGGCGTTCGTGCCGTGCCAGATCCCGTGCGGCGCACCCGCGTCGACGATGCGGACGATGCCCTCGGCGAGGTCGACCGTCCACGTCGGCTGGCCGACCTGGTCGGCGACGAACCCGAAGGTGTCGCGCTCGCGGGCGAGGCGGGCGACGGTGGAGGGGATGCTCTTCCCGTGCACCCCGTAGAGCCACGCGGTGCGGACCACCCAGGTGCGGGGACACTCGGCGCGCACGGCCCACTCACCGGCCGCCTTGGTCCGCCCGTAGGCGGAGGCCGGCGCGACGACGGAGTCGGCGGGCCACGGCGTGCTCCCCTCCCCCGCGACGACGTAGTCCGTGGAGACGTGCACGAGCGACCCCTCACCGGCCGCCACCGCCCGGGCGAGGTTCGCGGCCCCGACGGCGTTGACGGCGAAGGCCGTCGCCTCGTCGGTCTCGGCCGCGTCGACGGCCGTGTACGCGGCGCAGTTGACGACGACGTCGGAGCCCGCGACGGCGTCCGCGCACGACGCGGGGTCGAGGACGTCGATCGCGGGCAGGTCCAGGCCCTCGACCTCGTGCCCGTGGGCGCGCAGCACCTCGACGAGGTCGGTGCCGAGCATCCCGGCGGCGCCGACGACCAGCCAGCGCGCCATCAGCGGCTCAGGACCTGTTGCGTGCGGGCGTACTTCGCCTCGGTGGCGTCCTTCTGCGGACGCCACCACGCCTCGTTGTCGCGGTACCACTCGATGGTCGCGGCGAGGCCGTCGCGGAAGGTGTCGTAGCGCGGCGTCCAGCCGAGCTCCTGGCGCAGCTTGCCGGCCTCGATGGCGTAGCGGCGGTCGTGGCCGGCGCGGTCGGTGACGTGGTCGTAGTCGTCGGGGTCGCGCCCCATCAGCTCGAGGACCATCCGCACGACGTCGCGGTTGTTCACCTCGCCGTCAGCACCGATGAGGTAGGTCTCCCCCGCCGCGCCCTTCTCGACGATGGTCCAGACGGCGTCGTTGTGGTCGTCGACGTGGATCCAGTCGCGGACGTTCAGGCCGTCGCCGTAGAGCTTGGGTCGCACGCCGTCGATGAGGTTGGTGATCTGGCGCGGGATGAACTTCTCGACGTGCTGGCGCGGGCCGTAGTTGTTCGAGCAGTTCGAGATCGTGGCCCGCAGGCCGAAGGAGCGCACCCAGGCCCGGACGAGGTGGTCCGAGCCCGCCTTGCTCGCGGAGTAGGGCGAGCTCGGGGTGTAGGGGGTGTCCTCGGTGAACTTCTTCGGGTCGTCCAGCTCGAGGTCGCCGTAGACCTCGTCGGTGGAGACGTGGTGGTAGCGCACGTCGTGCCGGCGCGCGGCCTCGAGGAGGGTGAAGGTGCCGACGATGTTCGTGCGGATGAAGGGGCTCGGGTCGGCGAGGGAGTTGTCGTTGTGCGACTCGGCGGCGAAGTGGACGACGACGTCGGCGGCGGCGACGAGGGGCTCGACGACCGACTCGTCGGCGACGTCGCCCTCGACGAACTCCACCCGGTCGCGCACGCCGTCGAGCGAGGACAGCGACCCGGCGTAGGTCAGGGCGTCGAGGACGGTCACCTCCGTCCCGGGACGCGTGGCGAGCGTGCGGTGCACGAAGTTGCTGCCGATGAAGCCGGCTCCTCCGGTGACGAGAACCTTCATGCGCGCAAGGCTACTGTGCGCCCCGGAAGGCCCGACCGATACGCTCGGGCCCCATGAAGGGCATCGTCCTCGCCGGAGGGTCCGGCACGCGGCTGCACCCCATCACCCTGGGCATCTCCAAGCAGCTCATGCCGATCTACGACAAGCCGATGATCTACTACCCGCTGTCGACGCTGATGATGGCCGGCATCCGCGAGATCCTCGTGATCACCACCCCGGAGGACGCCGACCAGTTCCGCCGGCTGCTCGGCGACGGCTCCCGCTGGGGCATCGAGCTGAGCTACGCGGTGCAGCCGAAGCCCGAGGGCCTGGCCCAGGCGTTCGTCATCGGCGCCGACTTCATCGGCGAGGACTCGGTCGCCCTCGTCCTCGGCGACAACATCTTCCACGGCAGCGGGCTCGGGACGGCGCTGCGCCGGCTCACCGACGTCCGCGGCGGGCACATCTTCGCCTACCACGTCGCCGAGCCCACGGCCTACGGCGTCGTCGAGTTCGCCGACGACGGCACGGTCCTGTCCATCGAGGAGAAGCCGCAGCAGCCGAAGAGCGACTTCGCGGTCCCGGGGCTGTACTTCTACGACAACGACGTCGTCGAGATCGCCCGCACCCTCACGCCCAGCGCGCGCGGCGAGCTCGAGATCACCGCGGTCAACGACGCCTACCTGCAGCGCGGCGACCTCACCGTCACCGTCCTCCCGCGCGGCACCGCCTGGCTCGACACCGGCACCTTCGAGGGGCTGATGGACGCCAGCCAGTTCGTCCACGTCGTCGAGGCTCGCCAGGGCCACAAGATCGGCTGCGTCGAGGAGATCGCCTGGCGCGCAGGCTGGATCGACGACGACACGTTCCGGAGCCTCGGCGACGAGCTGGCCAAGTCCGGCTACGGCGCCTACCTGCACAGCTGCTTGGCGCGTGGGCGGGGTTCGCGCTGATGGAGATCCGCCCGCTCGGCATCGACGGCGCGTTCGTCGTCACGCCCCGCCAGTTCCCCGACGACCGCGGCGTCTTCCTCGAGTCCTTCCGCGGCGACCGGCTGGCCGAGCACCTCGGCCACCGCCCCGACGTCGTCCAGACCAACATCTCGGTCTCCGCGCGCGGCACGGTGCGCGGTGTCCACTTCGCCGACGTCCCGCCCGGCCAGGGCAAGTACGTCACCGCCCTCACCGGCTCGCTCGTCGACTACGTCGTCGACATCCGGGTGGGGTCTCCGACGTTCGGGCAGTGGGAGGCCGTGACCCTCGACGCCGTCGACCGTCGTGCGGTCTGGCTCTCCGAAGGGCTGGGCCACGCGTTCTGCGCGCTCGAGGACGACACCACCGCGATGTACCTGTGCACGGCCGCCTACAACCCCACCGGCGAGCACGGCGTGCACCCGCTCGACCCGGCGATCGGCCTCGAGCTGCCGGCGGGCATCGAGCCGCTGCTCTCCCCGAAGGACGCCGCGGCCCCCTCGCTGCTCGAGGCGCGCGACACCGGCCTGCTGCCCACTGCGGAGGCCTGCCGCGCGTTCGCCGACGAGCTCGCTCAGCGGCGGAACTGAGCCTCCCAGCGCACGATCCCGCGCACCGCGGAGTCGAGCTGGTCGGCCATCCGCCCGAACGCGGCCGCGTCCCGCCCGTAGGGGTCCTCGACGCGGGTGACGCGCTCCGGGAGGGCCCGCAGGGCACCGAGCACCTCGGGCAGGGCGCGCCACCGGGCCCGCACCTCCTTGGCCCCGACGTCGGCGAGCAGGTCCGGCCAGTCGTAGGACTCCCCGACCTCGCGCAGCGCCGCGGCGAGGTCGAGCAGGCCGATGGTCCGGCGCACGACGGCGGGGGCCTCCTCCAGGACGACCTCGCGGTGCGTCGGCGACATCACCAGCACGAGCGCCTGCTCGGTGAGCAGCTGTGGCGAGACCGTCCGGGCGAGGGCGGAGGGTACGCCGACCTCCTTGGCCTCCAGGAGCGTCCGCGAGCCGGGGTCGACCGGACGGCCGACGAGGGCGTGCGTACCGGCGCTCGACACCTCGAAGACACCGGGTCGCGCCCAGCCCAGCCCGTCCGCAAGCAGCGCCGCGGCGTACGGCGAGCGGCAGACGTTGCCCGTGCACACGGTGAGCAGCCGCACCGGTGCGGGAGCGGTCGAGGGGGCGGCGGGGTCGACGGTCATGGCGACCGCCAGCCTAGTCACCGCCGCGCGACACCCTGCCGGACGCCGTGGGGGCCAGTCGCCGGACCGCGTCGGCCACGGCGTCGGCCACCCCCGGCTCGAACACCGAGGGCACGATGCACTCAGCCGTCGGCTCGGGCACCATGTCGGCGATCGCCCGCGCCGCGGCCAGCTTCATCGCCTCGGTGATGCGGGTCGCGCCGGCGTCCAGGGCTCCCCGGAAGATGCCGGGGAAGGCGAGGACGTTGTTGATCTGGTTCGGGAAGTCCGAGCGCCCCGTGGCCACGACCGCCGCGTGGCGGTGCGCGACGTCCGGGTGCACCTCGGGGGTGGGGTTGGCCAGCGCGAAGACGATGCCACCGGGCGCCATCGAGGCCACCTGCTCCTCGGGCACGGTGCCGCCGGACACCCCGACGTAGCAGTCGGCGCCGTCGAGAGCGGTGGCCAGGGTGCCCGCGAGGCCACGCGGGTTGGTCGAGGCCGCGAGCAGCTTCTTGTGGCCCGAGAGGTCCTGGCGCGAGGGGTGGATCACGCCGCGGGAGTCGCAGACGACGACGTCGCGCACGCCGGCCCTCTGGAGCAGGCGGGTCACGGCGACGCCGGCCGCCCCGGCCCCGGCGACGACGACGCGCAGGTCCTCGAGCCGCCGGTCGAGGACGCGGACGGCGTTGTGCAGGCCGGCGAGGACGACGATGGCGGTGCCGTGCTGGTCGTCGTGGAAGACGGGGATGTCGAGACGGTCCTTCAGCTGCTCCTCGATGTCGAAGCACCGGGGCGCGGAGATGTCCTCGAGGTTGATGCCGCCGTAGCTCGGCGCGATCCGGACGATGGCCTCGACCAGCTCCTCGACGGTGCCGGTCTCCATGACGACCGGGACCGCATCGATGTCGGCGAAGTGCTTGAACAGCACCGCCTTTCCCTCCATCACCGGCATGGCACCGAGCGGTCCGATGTCGCCGAGTCCGAGCACGGCGGTGCCGTCGCTGATGACCGCCACCGTGTTGCCGCGCGCCGTGTAGCGGGTGGAGAGGGTGGGGTCGGCGGCGATCGCGAGCGAGACCTCGGCCACGCCCGGCGTGTAGAGGAGGGAGAGGTCCTCCCGGCCCCGCAGCGGTTGCGTCGCGTGTACGCCCAGCTTCCCGCCCTCGTGAGCGCGGAACACCGGGCTCTCGGGGTCGAAGGACGGCAGGACGGGGGACGCGGACACGATGTCTCCTCGGGGGACGACGGGGCGACGCCGACGACGCGGCGTGCGTGAGGAAGGGGTGGTGCGGGGCGGACCGAGGAAGGGTGTCACTCGGTTCACGCGGGGCGGGGGTGTCCGCCGGAAGGCCTCATCATGGCACAGCGCCGTGGCCGTGCGCCCGGGTCGCGGTGTGACGCACGTCGCGCGGGTGGCACGATCGGGCGCGTGCCCCTGCGACGTGCGCCCGCCCTCGTGCGGGTCCGCGGGCGCTCGATGCTCCCGACCTACCGCGACGGCGACATCCTGCTCGTCGTCCGCGGGATGCGTCCGCGCCCGGGGCGGGCGCACGTCGTGCGGCTCCCGCCCGATGCCGCGGGCCGGCCGCGGCCGCTGTCCGTCAAGCGCCTCACCGGGCCGGACCCGGACGCCCCGGACCGCTGGTGGGTGGACTCGGACAACCCCGCCGAGGGGGTCACGAGCTTCGACGTCGGGTCCCTGACCAGCGAGGACGTCGTGGCGGTGGTCGCGGGCCGCGTGTGGCGGGCGCTGGGGTAGGTTGAGGAGGACCGCTTCGCCCGCACCCCCGAGGAGTGACACATGCTGTCCCTGTTCCGCATCACCGAGGTCTCGGCCCACTGCGACCTCCCGTGCGGTGTCTACGACCCCGCCCAGGCCCGCATCGAGGCCGAGTCGGTCAAGGCGATCATCGCCAAGGTCGCGGACAACGACGACCCCGACTTCCGCGTCCGCGCGACGATCATCAAGGAGCAGCGCTCTGAGCTCGTCAAGCACCACCTCTGGGTGCTCTGGACCGACTACTTCAAGCCCCCGCACTTCGAGAAGTTCCCCCAGCTGCACACCCTCGTCAACGAGGCGACGAAGCTGGCGGGCGCCTCGGGCACCAAGGGCGAGTTCGACGCCGCCAAGGCCGACGAGCTGCTCGCGAAGATCGACGAGATCGACGCGATCTTCAAGGAGACCAAGAAGGCCTGAGCCACAACGCTCCTCGCCGACGGCGGGTGTCTCCATGGGGCACCCGCCGTCGTCGTGTGTGGTGCCGGGCAACGAGACCGCGCTTCACCCGGGAAGCGCTCCCACGATGCGTCAGAACGGCGGTCGGTCGTCCTGCCGGAGCCGTGGTCGCCGGCGCGCGTGTCTCGGGAGGGCGTCGAGGGTCATCGGGGTGCGGGGTCGGGTGATGTGGACGCGGCAGGTCCACGTGCCGGCGGGGTCGGTGTGTTCGAGGTGGTGCTCGAGTGTGGAGTGGGGTCCGTCGGGCAGCGCCAAGGAGGGGTTGCCGGGTTCCGGCGGGGGTGGGTCGGTCCCGGCGTCGGGGAGGGCGATCGGGTGGAGCTGGTCGGGCGGATGGCTGGTGCGGGTGCGTCCGGTGGGGTCGGTCCAGGTCATCGTGGCGTCGGGGTGGAGGACGGCTCGCCAGCCGGGGCGTTGCTTGATGCGGTGGTGGCGCCGGCACAGGCAAGCCAGGTTCGCGGCGCTGGTCGGGCCGGCCGGGAACGGTCTGACGTGGTCGAGGTCGCAGTAGCGGGCGGCGACGGTGCAGCCGGGGAAGCGGCAGTGCCGGTCCCGGGCCCGGACGAACGCGGCGAGGCGTGGGCTGGGCCGGTAGGCGCTGGTGGTGAGGTCCTCGTCGGGGTCGACGGGTGCGCCGGTGCCGTTGTCGCAGGGCAGGATCCGCGGCCGGCCGAGCCGGTCGCGCCCGGTGACGGCGGTGGCGGCGACAGCGCGGTCGAGCCAGCCGCGCTCGACGAGCAGCGGCTCACCGGCGCGGCCCGTGTCGACCTGGACGAGGTCGGTGGCCGCCCGGCCGGCGACCTCGGCAGCCGCGTTCTCGGACGGGTCCGCGGCAGTGATCGCGAACCCGGCGGCCGCGCCGTCGGACAGGTCGTCGGCGGTGACCGCCAGGCCGATGACCCTGCCGTCCTCGGCGGATGCGGGGGCGGCGCCGGGGTCGGCCGGGGTGGTCAGGACGACCTGGACGTCGATGGTGGCGTTGCCGGTGACGAGGTCGGTCAGGGCCTTGGCCCGGGCCCGGTCGATCCGCGGGCAGACCCCGTCGGCGACGTACTGCTGGGCCAGGGCGTCGATCGCGGCCCACGCGGTGCACGCCTCCTCCGACGGGAACGTGCCCAGCCACGTGTCGACCCCGGGCTCGTCGACCCACCGCCGCAACCCGGAGGCCTCCCGCGCCCGGACCGCCCGCTGGCGCAGCAGGTCCGGGCTGATCCTCGCCAGCAGCCGCCGGGTCCGCCGGCGCAGGTGGCTACCGTCCTCGACCTCGAACCACTCCTGCAGCGAGGCCACCACCGTCTCGGCCACCGGGGCGGGGACCTCCTCCAGCTCGTACGCCACCACCTGCGCCGGGTACCCGTCCAACCGGCCCTGGCGCATCGCGGCGTGCAGCCCACCCAGCCCGGTGCACGACGCCGACCCCTCCGCACCGTCCGCAGCCCGACGCACCGCATCCCGCACCCGCCGCTCGGCGTGCACCGCGGACACGTTCAGCACCCCCGACACGATCGCCGGGGCATCGAGCGCGACGTGCCCGAACGGCTCACGGACCTCCACCAGCGTGCCGTCCTCGGCCCACTGCGGCTCCAGCGCCGCCACCGCCACGATCGTCTCGTCCTGCACCGCGGTCGCCACGTCCACGACCTGTTGCAGGGCCGCCAGGGCAGCACACCACTCCTCGCGCGAGGCACCGGCCACCGCCCGCGAGGGAAGGCCCGACAGCACGCCGAGCGCCTGGTCGGCAACGGCCAGGACCTCCTGCGGACTTGTCGTGGTGGTCATCGGCTCCCCCTCCCCTCGTACCCCCGATCCTACCGGACAGGCGTTCGAAAGAGAAGAGGCAACAGGACCCAAAACCGCTGTGACGCAGGAGGTTACAGGTGTCCGTAATAGACGCTGAGCGTCGACGAGAACGGGTCAGAGACCGGGGACGGTGACGACGTAGACCTCGCCCCGACCCTCGAGGTGCACAGCACCCTCGTCCGCCGGGAGGAAGGCCGACTCCACGTCGCCGAGCCGCAGCTCACCGCGCGCCGAGCCCAGCCGCACGTCCCCGCGCAGGCAGAAGACCAGTCGGGGCCCGGCGCCGCCCGGCAGCTCGCGACCAGGCACGACCCGGTGCAGCAGGAAGCGGTCGGACGCGCTCGGGTAGGACTCCACGCCCTCGGCGAGCGCCACTCCCCTGCCGGCGACGCCGTCGGCCGACGGGTCGACGATGCGCAGCAGCTCGGGGACGTTGACCTCCTTCGAGGTCAGACCCGCGCGAACCACGTTGTCCGAGTTGGCGAGCACCTCGATGCCGAGCCCCCGGACGTACGAGTGCAGCACGCCGGCCGCGACGTCGATGTACTCCCCCGGTCGGAGCACGCGGTGGTGCATGAGCAGCAACACGACCAGCCCGATGTCGTCCGGGTGCTCCTCGGCCACCGCCACGACGGCCGCTGCGGCGGAACCGATCTCGTCGTCGTCCTCGGAGAGCCGCACGCACCCGACGACGACCTCGCGGGTGAACGCGGCCACCTCGGCGGCCGGCGTCGCGAGCACCGCTGCGAGCACCGCGTGCGCCGGGTCATCGGCACCGCGAGCCCCCTCGACGGCCCGGCTGAGGGCCGGCACGTCGAGGCGAGTCGCGATGGCCGCGACCTCCTCGGCGTCGCGCATCCCGACGAAGACCTCGAAGGGGGCGATGGCCAGGAGCAGCTCGGGCTTGGCCGAGTCGTCGACGTACACGGCGTCACCCGTGCTCTCCCGCAGCGTCCGGGCCTGCTCCGCACTCGGGTGCGCCTGGATCGAGATGGCCCGCCCGGGCGCCAGCACCTTGAGGAGGAAGGGCAGCCGCTCGCCGTGTCGCTCGACGCACGCCGCCCCGAGCTCGCGGGCCGGGTCGGCGGCCACGACGGCTGCGAGGTCGGAACCCTCGGGACGGTCGGTGCCGGCCGGTCCGCTCTCGTGGGCGCCCATCCACAGCTCGGACTCCGGCTCGGCCGCCGGGATGCTGCGCCCCTGCAGGCTCGCGATGGCCACGTGCGAACCCCAGGCGTCGTTGAACACGACGGGCGTCAGGCGGTCCACGGGGTCCTTCGGGTCGGCGAGGCGGGGTACGGCACTCTATCGGGCGGCCGACGAGCGGTCGTCGACCCGGCCGACGGTGGCGTCCTCGACGACGCGGGTCAGGGCGTCGACGACATCGGGGTCGTACTCGTACCCCAGGCCGAGGTGGATGCGTTCCATCGCCGCATTGACGAGCACCGGGTCGGACGAGCCGGACGTCAGGTCGTCGAAGGCGTTGGCGCACTTGATGATGCGGCTCTCCAGAGGCACCGGCTCTCCCAGCTCGCGCACCAGCCGGTAGGCCGTGGTCTGGGTCTCGACGAAGCGCGCGACGTCGTCGAGCGTCTCGGCCCTCCGGATGATGCGTGCTCCCTCCTCGGCGATGTCGCGCTGGTCCGCCGGTGCGGCGAGCACCGTCGCGCCGTCGGGGATGGGATCGAGCAGCGAGATCTGCCCGAGGTCGTGCAGCAGGGCCGCGTACTCGAGGCTCCGCAGCTGCCGGTCGCCGAGACCCAGCACGCGGCCGACGCGCAGCGACAGCTCCGCGACCCTCTCGGCATGGTGCACCGGGGTGTACCCACCGTGCTCGGTGAGGTGCGACAGCGTCCCGATCAGCTGGCGGTTGGTCTCGCGGTTGCGGGCGTACTGGCGGACGGCCGAGTAGGCCATCGCCAGCGGCACGAGGGCCACGGGCAGCGACAGCAGCCCGAGGACCGGCGCCAGGAGAGCGACCATCGGCCCGGTCACGACGACGGCCAGGGTGAGGGGAGCCGCTTCCCCGACCTCGTCGCGCACGGCCGCGAGCCATGGTGTGCGCTGCTGCTCGGCCCGGATCCCGGCGACGAGCACCAGCTCGGTGAGCAGCCCGACGACGGCCACGGCCACCATCCCGAGCGCCACGAGTGCCTGGCTGGCCGTGCTGTCCAGCTGGGCCGCCCACAGGGTGCCGTCGGAGGGGCCGAGCCCGCGTGCGAGGCCGGCCGCGACCCAGACCCCGACCACCCGTGCGGCGAGGGCCGGCGCCCCGACCCGCTCGTGCCGGAGACGGCGGACGACCGCGGCACCTGCCAGTCCGGCGGCGACGACGAGCACGACGAGCCCGGACTCGAGGGCGAACGTCGGCTCTCCCTGGATCCTCCCGAGGAAGACCACCGCGAGGGCCGCCGCCGAGGACAGCGGCGCGGTCTCGCGACCACTCGGCATCCGGATGCGCAGGAGCTCGCCGACCGCGACGATCGCGACCACCAGGAGAAGGGTGTGCCCATGGGTCCGCACGAGCGTCGGCAGGAGGTTGCCGGCCCCCAGGAGACCTGTGGTGACGGCGAGCACCCCGACGAGGACGACCGCCCAGGACCCCAGCGCCTGTGGCCGACGGACGAACGGCGTCACGACACCGCCTCGTCGGCCGGGTTGCGGGACAACGCGTGGTCGAGGGCCCGTAGGAGGTCATCACCGATACTCGGCCGAGCGGCCAGGGCCTCGCGGGCCTCGGCGGGTGCGTGCAGCCGCTGCCCAGGCGCGCCCACCTGGGTCAGGAGGTCCCAGGAATCCGCGACCGCCACGATCCGGGTCGGGAGCGAGTCCTCACTCGTCGTCGTGGGCGTCGTCCGGTGGTCGCGGATGGGTGCGAGGGCCCCGTGGAGGAAGGTGAGGTCTCCCAGGAGGTCGGCGCCGGCCGCGGGGTAGTCGGCACCGATGACCGAGCCGGTGAGGTCGAGCTCGCGCACGACTCGGGTGGGGAGGCTCGTCTGGCCGACGTCGTGGAGCATGCCCGCCATCCGGGTGTCGGCCACCTGCTGGGGAGTCAGGCCGAGGCGTTCGGCCATGTGGCCGCTGAGCTCGGCGACGCGCGCGCTGTGGCCGACGAGGTGCGGCGCTTTCGCTTCGACCGCAGCCACGAGGACCTCGAGCACCCGCTGCTGTCCCTGCACCTCCTCCGCGTGCTGGCTGTACGCCCAGTGCGCCACGAGCAACGGAGCGAGGACCATGAGAGCGGCGAAGGGGCCGAGCTGGGCGGGGATCCAGAGGACGACGAGGATGAAGGCGATGACGCCGTAGCCGAGGGCGGCGGCGCCCGTGCTGCGCAGGAGAAGCCCGATCTGGAGGCGAACGGGGATACCCATGGCGACGCGCAGCATGCCGGAGAGGAGGACCGCGTTGGCCAGCACCTGGACGACGTCAGCGACGATCATCGGGATGGCGAGGTGCACGACGACCGCGCCCACCCCGCTCAGGTCGGCCGGGTCCAGGCTGCCCCCGGCTCCGAGGAAGGCCAGACCACCGAGGCAGCCGAAGAAGGAGAACTGCGCCGAGTTGAACACCCGGCCCTGCCACGTGCTGCCCTGGAACGGCCCGACGACCGCCCCCACGAGGGCGACGGCCGCCGGACCGACCACGGCCTGGGCGGCGAGCATGACGATGCTCGAGATCGCCAGCTGCACGCGGTCGCCCACCACCACACGGGGGTAGGCGACCGCGAGCAGCGCGAGGGCGAGGACGGCGATGAGATCCGGACCGGCCGAGATGGGCCGGACCCGGGTCGCAACCGCGGCGAGGACGACGGCGGCGACGACGACTACTGCGAGGTAGAAGGTCGTCGCGCTCGCGCCACCCCCCTCTCGACGGTTCCTCACCGGCGTCACTGACCGACGGGGTCAGCCGCCGTAGCCCCAACCCAGCTGGGCGGTGCTGGTCGACTTCAGGTCCTGAGGGGCTGCGGACGCGGAAGTGGCCCCCACCGTGACGAGAGCGGCGAGGAGAGCGGCAGCAGCGAGAGTACGAATGGTGCGCATGAGATTTCCTTCCAGAGGGTGAGATGTCCGCGGCCTTGGCTCTCCGGGGCGGCTGCGGACAGGGCGAATTCTTCCATGCGGTGCGGTGTGCGACAATCACACGGACACCAAGTGCCTCCCGTGTCGTGATTCCGGGAGCACGACCGCGAGGAGGATCACATGAGCAAGCGTGCCCGCAAGCGCCGCTCCCGCAAGGGCAACAAGGCCAACCACGGCCGTAAGCCCAACGCCTGAGCCGGCCTGACGACGGAGGCCCCGTGGTGCACCTGCACCACGGGGCCTCCGTGTGTCGCTCTCCGGTCAGGGGATGAAAAGGCCCCGTTCCGGCTCAGTCCTCGAGGTCGAGGCGCACCGTGGTGATCCGCTGGACCACCTGGAGGCGGATCGCCTCCGGGGTGCGCGCCTCGCTGCACGAGCGCTTGACGACCGCCTTCACCGCGGCGTCGAGATCGTGCTCCGCGAGGCACGGGCGGCACTCGGCGAGGTGCGTGGCGACGCGCTTGACCTCGTCGGGGCTCATCTCGCCGTCGAGGTACTCGTAGATGTGGTGGAGGACCTCGGAACAGTCCGTGTGGCCCTCGTGCTGGTGCTCGGTGTGCTGACCCATCACTCCTCCTCCGCCGCGACGAGGCCGCGCTCGCGCGCGTACCCGGTGAGCAGCGAGCGCAGCTGGCGGCGGCCACGGTGCAGGCGCGACATCACGGTGCCGATGGGGGTGCCCATGATCTCGGCGATCTCCTTGTACGCGAAGCCCTCGACGTCGGCGAGGTAGACGGCCATGCGGAAGTCCTCGGGGAGCTCCTGGAGCGCCCGGGTCACCTCGTTGTCGGGGAGGTGCTCGAGCGCCTGCGCCTCGGCGGACTTCAGCCCGGCGGAGGTGTGCGACTCGGCCCGCGCCAGCTGGTAGTCCTCGACGTCCGAGGCGTCCGACTGCTGGGGCTCGCGCTGCTTCTTGCGGTACGTGTTGATGTACGTGTTGGTGAGGATGCGGTACATCCACGCCTTGAGGTTCGTGCCCGGCCGGTACTGGTGGAACGCGGCGTAGGCCTTGGCGTAGGTCTCCTGGAGGAGGTCCTCGGCGTCGGCCGGGTTGCGCGTGGTGCGCATCGCGGCGGCGTACAGCTGGTCGATGAGCGGGAGGGCCTCGCGCTCGAACCGGGCCTGACGCTCGGCGGTGGTCTCGGTGGCGACGTCGACCTCGGAGTCCGGGGTGGTCTCGAGGGGCGTGGGTGGGGTGGTCATCGCCTCCCAGCCTAGCCGGGCCCGCGGACGGGACGAGGTGTCGAGGACGAACACGAGCAGCGCCTTCGGTCGAGGGTCGGGACGTGCAGGTGAACGCCCCGGGCGTGGCGTCTCATTCCCCGGGGGCAAGCCGCCGCAGCACCGCAGCGGCCACGCGGTCCGCGACCCGCCCCAGCGAGTGCGGCCCCGGCACGACGTCGAGCGTCACATGCGGCGGCAGCACCGCCTCCACCTCGGCAGGCGTCCCGAACGGGTCGGTGCTGCCCTGGACGACGTGGACCGGGATGCCCACTGCCCCCGGCTGGGCCAGCTCGGGCGCCCGCGAGGCCTCCGGCTTCCCCGGCGGGTGCAGCGGGAACGAGAGGCACAGCACGGCGTCCGCCCCCACCGCCTCGGCGGTCCGGCAGGCCACCCGCGCCCCCGCGCTCCGACCGCCGGTCACCAGCCGCCCTCCCCCGCTGCGACCGACGACGTCCGAGAGCACCGGCAGCCACGCCTCGTCGAGGACCGGCGGCCGCGGCCCGAGCCGGCGCTCGGCCACGCGCCACGGCTGGTCGACAAGCACCACCCGCCAGCCGGCCCCCACCACCATGTCGCGGACGGCGAGCACGTCGAGGGTCCACCGCAGCCCGCCCGCGCCGTGGCCGAGGACCAGCGTCCCCGCGGCGTCACCCACGGGCGAGGTCGTCGTCGTGCGCGCCGGGCCGTGCGGGGTGTCGACGAGCCGCTCGACCTCGCTCATCCGCCGAGGACCTCGCCGGTCATCGGGTCGACGACCCCCACGAGCTCCTCCACCGGCACGGGGTCGAGCAGCTGCGGCCCGTTGGCCCGGCTGCCGTTCACCGCACGAGACACCGGGTGGGCGGTGAAGCGACCGGGGGCGTGCGGCGCGAGCAGGTCCGCGACCTCCTCCGCGCCCGCGTGCGGGTCCAGCCACCGCTCCCAGTCCTCGCGCTCGAGGACCAGAGGCTGCCGCTCGTGGATGCGGTCCAGCCCCGGCTCGGCCTCACCCGTGATGACGGTGAAGGTGGTCAGCCAGGCGAGCGGGTCGTCGGGGTCGGCGGCGCGGTCGCGCCAGAACTCGTAGAGGCCGGCCATCGCGACGCTCGCGCCGTCGGCCCGCTCGGTGAAGAACGGCTGCTTGCGGGGCTTGCCCTTGGCATCGAGGGCCGTCGGGGAGGCCTGCCACTCGAACCACCCGCGGGCCGGGACGAGGCAGCGCCGGGCGGCCAGGGCGCGGGCGAACGCCGGCTTCTCGCGCACCGACTCGACGCGGGCGTTGATCATGCGCACCCCGCCCTTGGCGTCCTTGCTCCAGCTCGGCACGAGGCCCCACGTGAGCAGCCGCAGCTGCCGGGTCGGCTCGGCGTCACGGTCCTCGCGCGGCGCCCGCGCCAGGACGACCGGTGCCTGCTTGGTCGGCGCCATGTTGTGGTCGGGCGTGCCGGGCGGCGGGTCCTGGGGGTTGACGAGGACGCTGCGCGCCGGCTCGGCCGTGCGGTCCTCCTCGACCTCGAACTCGAGGACGAGCTCGTCCGGGTTGGCCGTCGCGGCGTAGCGCCCACACATGGTGCTCAGGCTACGCAGGGCCACCGCGAGCAACTACGGTAGGCAGGGAGGTCCTGACCAGCAGAGACCCCGACCCGGAGGTACCGGATGTCCGTGGTGCGCCGCATCGCCCGACCCCTGCTCGCGTCGATGTTCGTCGTCGGCGGTGTCGACCAGCTGAAGCACCCGTCGGCCAAGTCCGACACGGCACGTCCGGTCGTCGAGAAGGTCGCCCCGCTGCTCGGCCTCCCCGACGACACCGAGATGCTCGTGCGCGCCAACGGTGTCGCGATGGTCGCCGCCGGCGGGCTGCTCGCGCTCGGCCGCTTCCCCCGCCTGTCGGCCGTCGTCCTCGCGGGCACGCTGGTACCGACCACCGTTGCGGCACACCGCTACTGGCGCGAAGAGGACGCAGACGTCCGCGCGCAGCAGCGCGTCCACTTCCTCAAGAACCTCGGCCTGCTCGGCGGCCTCCTCCTCGCCGCCGTCGACACCGAGGGCAAGCCGGGCCTGGCCTACCGGGCGCACCTCGCCGGCGAGAGCGTCCAGCGCGCGGCCCGCACGACGCGGCGCGAGGCGCGCCACGTCGTCCACGAGGCGACCACCGAGGCGAAGCTGAAGGCGGCCCAGGCGCAGCATGCCTTCTCCTGACTGGTCCGCCCCCACCGCCGAGGGGCCGGTCCGCGCCCGCGTCGTCCTCCCCGGCAGCAAGTCCCTCACCAACCGCTACCTCGTCCTCGCGGCCGTCGCGGCCGACGTCTCCCGGCTGCGGGCTCCGCTCCGCTCGCGCGACACCCTCCTCATGGCCGGGGCGCTGCGGTCGCTGGGCGTCGTCGTGGAGGACGTCGACGACGGCGACTGGCTCGTCACGCCGGCCGCGCTCACCGGCGGCGGCGCCGTCGACTGCGGGCTCGCCGGCAACGTCATGCGCTTCGTGCCCCCGCTCGCCGGCCTCGCCGACGGCCCGGTCCGCTTCGACGGCGACGAGGGCGCGCGCCGGCGCCCGATGGCCCCCGTCCTGGAGGCCCTGCGCACCCTCGGGGTGCGGGTCGAGGACGAGGGCCGCGGCGGCCTGCCGTTCACGGTGCACGGTCGTGGCGCGGTCCGCGGCGGCACGGTCACCATCGACGCCTCGGCCTCGTCCCAGTTCGTCTCCGGCCTGCTGCTCTCGGCCGCGCGCTTCGACGAGGGCGTCACCGTGCGCCACGACGGCAAGGCCCTTCCGAGCCTGCCGCACATCGAGATGACCGTCGAGACGCTGCGCGACGCCGGCGTGGTCGTCGACGACGGTGACGCGCACACCTGGCGGGTCGAGCCCAGCGAGGTCAACGCCCTCGACGTGCAGGTCGAGCCCGACCTCTCCAACGCGGCGCAGTTCCTCGCGGCGGCCCTGGTCACCGGCGGTTCGGTGCACGTCCCCGGCTGGCCGCAGTACACGACCCAGGGAGGCGACTTCGTCCGCGACGTCCTCGACATGATGGGCGCCGAGGTGGTCCTCGACCGCTCCGGGCTGACCGTCACCGGTGGCGACGGCATCGGCGGCGTCGACGTCGACCTCCACGACTCCAGCGAGCTGACCCCCGTCGTCGCGGCGCTCTGCGCGCTCGCCGACTCCCCCAGCGTCATCCGCGGCGTCGCGCACATCCGCGGTCACGAGACCGACCGCCTCGCCGCGCTGCGCACCGAGCTGACCGGTCTCGGCGCCGAGGTGGACGAGACCGATGACGGCCTGCGCATCGTCCCGAAGCCGTTGCACGGCAACCAGTTCCGTACCTACCACGACCATCGCATGGTGATGGCCGCTGCCGTGCTGGGGCTCGCCGTCCCTGGCGTCCTCGTCGAGGACGTCGGCACCGTCGCCAAGACGATGCCCGACTTCACCGGGCTCTGGGACCGCATGCTCCACGAGCGGGTCACCGCGGACGCCTGATGGCGAGGTCAGCGCGCGACTACGACGAGTCCGACGTCCGCATCCGTCCCAACCGGCGTGGCTCGCGCCCCCGCACCAAGGAGCGCCCCGCGCACGCCGACGCCGTGCTCGGGCGCGTGCTCGGTGTCGACCGCGGCCGCTACCGCGTCCTGGTGCCCACCGACGCCGGCCCCGTCGACGTCACCGCGATGCGCGCCCGCGAGCTGGGCCGCAAGGGCATCGTCGTCGGTGACGAGGTGCACCTGGTCGGGGACACCACCGGCGCCGAGGGCAGCCTGGCCCGGATCGTGCGGGTCTCCCCGCGTGCCACCCTGCTGCGCCGCACCGCCGACGACACCGACCCCGTCGAGCGCGTGCTCGTCGCCAACGCCGACCAGCTCGTCGTCGTCTCGGCGCTCACCAACCCCGAGCCCCGGCCCCGCCTCATCGACCGCTGCATCGTCGCCGCGTACGACGCCGGGATGGAGCCGCTGCTGCTGCTCACCAAGGCCGACCTCACCGACCCCGCCCCCTTCCTCGCGCAGTACGCCCCCCTCTCGGTCCCGAACGTCGTCACCTCGCGCGGCCCCGGCGGCACCATCGAGGGCCTGGACGCCGTGCGTGACGCCCTCGCCGGCCGGGTCAGCGTGCTGGTCGGGCACTCGGGGGTGGGCAAGTCGACCCTGGTCAACGCCCTCGTGCCGGACGCGCTGCGGGCCGTCGGCGTCGTCAACGACGTCACCGGCCGCGGTCGGCACACCTCGACCTCCGCGGTGGCCCTGCCCCTCCCCGACGACGACGGCTGGGTCGTCGACACCCCGGGTGTGCGCTCCTTCGGCCTCGCCCACGTCGACCCGGCCCGCATCGTCACCCACTTCCCCGACCTCGAACCGGGCACCGAGCAGTGCCCGCGCGGATGCACCCACGACGAGGAGGAGTGCGCCCTCGACGAGTACGTGGCGAGCGGGGCCGCCGGGCCGGCGGGTCCCGCGCGCCTGGAGTCGCTGCGACGCCTCCTGCGCACGCGAACGGCCGCGGGCGAGGACTGAGGTCCCCACCCGCGGCCGTCGTGGCGCGGGGTCAGCGCGGGTTGTCGGTGGTGTCCTCGACCACGCGGGTCGGGTCCGACGGCCGGACGGCGTCCTCGGTGGCCGCGGGCCGAGACCGGTCCTCGGCCTGGCCGCTGTCGACGTCCTCGCCACCGCCCTCGGTGCCCAGACCGGCACCGACGTCGACGAGGTCGTCGGTCTCGCTCGAGACGAAGCGCTCGTCGGGCTCGACGTCGGTGACGTCGACCGTCTCGACGATGAGCCGCGGCTCGGCGAAGTGGCACGCCGACAGGTGCTCTCCGTGGCCGTCCGGGCGCAGCTCGAGCTCGGGCTCGAGCGTCTTGCAGGTGTCCTGCGCCTTCCAGCACCGCGTGTGGAAGCGGCACCCCGTCGGCGGGTTCGCCGGCGACGGCACGTCACCGACGAGCACGATCTGCTCGCGCTTGCCCCGCAGGGTCGGGTCGGGCACCGGCACGGCCGACAGCAGCGCCTGCGTGTACGGGTGCGTCGGCCGCGAGTAGACCTCGTCCTCCTCGCCGAGCTCGGCCATCCGGCCGAGGTACATGACCCCGACCCGGTCCGAGATGTGGCGCACGACGGAGAGGTCGTGGGCGATGAAGACGTACGCGAGGCCGAGCTCGTCCTGGAGCTTCTCCATGAGGTTGACGACCTGGGCCTGGACGGACACGTCCAGCGCCGAGACCGGCTCGTCACAGATGAGCACCCGGGGGTTGAGCGCGATGCCGCGCGCGATGCCGATGCGCTGACGCTGACCACCCGAGAACTGGTGCGGGTAGCGGTGGATGTGCTCGGGGTTGAGCCCGACGAGCTCGAGGAGCTCCTGGACCCGCGCCCGGCGACCGGCCTTCGGCACGGCGTCCGGGTGGATCTCGAACGGCTCACCGATGATGTCGCCGACCGTCATCCGCGGGTTGAGCGAGGTGTACGGGTCCTGGAAGACGATCTGGATGTTGCGCCGCAGCCGGCGGGTCTCCTTCGGCGAGGCACCGGACCAGTCCGCGCCCTCGAAGAACACCTTGCCGTCGGTGGGCTCCTCGAGACGCATGAGCAGCCGGCCGAGCGTGGACTTGCCACAGCCGGACTCACCGACGATGCCGAGCGTCTCACCCTTGTGCAGGTCGAAGCTGACGCCGTCGACGGCCTTGACCGCCCCGACGGTCCGCCGCAGCACCCCCTTCTTGATGGGGTAGTGCTTGACCAGGTTCTGGGCGCTGAGGACGACCTCAGGCATCGACGACCTCCTCGGCGAAGTGGCAGGCCGAGAACCGGCCCGGTGCGACCTCCCGCAGCTCGGGACGGTCGGTGCGGCAGACGTCCCGGGCCATGCGGCAGCGCGGGTTGAACGCGCAGCCCGACGGGATGCGCATGAGGTTCGGCGGGAGCCCGCCGATCGCCGCGAGGGTCTGGCCCTTCTGGTCCAGGCGCGGGATCGACTCGAGCAGCCCGCGCGTGTACGGGTGTGCGGGAGAGGCGTACAGCGCGTCGACGTCGGCCTTCTCGACCAGCCGCCCGGCGTACATCACCGTGATGCGGTCCGCGACGTCGGCGACGACGCCGAGGTCGTGGGTGATGAGGATGAGCCCCATCTGGCGCTCCTCCTGCAGCTCCTGCAGGAGGGACATGATCTGCGCCTGCACCGTGACGTCGAGGGCGGTGGTCGGCTCGTCGGCGATGAGCACCGCCGGGTCGAGCGCGATGGCCATCGCGATCATGATGCGCTGGCGCATGCCGCCGGAGAACTGGTGCGGGTAGGCCTTGACGCGCTCGCGAGCGGCCGGGATCTGCACCCGCTCCATGAGCCGGATCGCCTGCTGCAGCGCGTCGGACTTGTTCGTCCCGCGGTGGACGCGGAACATCTCGGCGATCTGCCAGCCGACCGGGAAGACCGGGTTCAGCGAGGACAGCGCGTCCTGGAAGATCATCGAGATCTCCGGGCCACGCGTCTTGCGCCGCTGGTCCTCCGGCATGGTCAGCAGGTCCTGGCCGCAGTAGCGGATGTGCCCCGAGGGGATGACCGCCGGCGGCATGTCGAGGATGCCCATGATCGCCTGGGCGGTCACCGACTTGCCCGACCCGGACTCCCCGAGGATGGCCAGGGACTCGCCCTGGCGCAGCTCGAAGGAGACGCCGTTGATGGCGGTGGCGATGCCGTCGGAGGTGTGGAACTCGACGAAGAGGTCGTCGACCTCGAGCAGCACCCCGTCCTGGGGCTCGTAGCGGACGCGGCCGTCGTCGGTCCGCGTGGTGTCCTGAACCGTCATGACGTCTCCTTCACCGGTTCTTCGGGTCGAGGGCGTCACGGACCACGTCACCGAGCATGATGAACGCGAGGACCGCGAGGGACAGGAACAGGCTCGGGAAGAAGAGCACGTGCGGCGCGGAGCGCAGCGCGGTCACGGCCGAGCTGATGTCGACACCCCACGACACGGTCGGGGGCTGCAGGCCGATGCCCAGGTAGGACAGCGTCGCCTCGGCCGAGATGTAGGCACCGAGGTTGATCGTCGCGACGACGATCATCGGGGCCAGCGCGTTCGGCACGATGTGCGAGCGCACCACCCGCCAGGGGCTGGCACCGAGGGCGCGCGCCGCCTGGACGTAGTCGTTCGGCTTGACCTGGATGACGCTGCTGCGCATCAGGCGCGCCATGCTCGGCCAGCCGAGCACGACGAGGGCCAGCACGACCTTGAGGACGATCAGGTAGTAGTTGTCCGTGGCCGGCAGGGTCACGAGGACCAGCACCGCACCGAGCAGCAGCGGGATCGCGAAGAACACGTCACCGATGCGCGAGAGCAGGGTGTCGGTCCAGCCGCCGGCGTAGCCGGCGAAGACCCCGATGATGCCGCCGACGAGCGTGGTGCCGATGGTCGTCAGCAGGCCGACGAGGATCGAGGCACGTGCGCCGTAGATGCAGCGGGCGTAGATGTCGTAGCCCTGGCCGTCGCGGCCGAACCAGGCATCGGCGCCCGGGGTGATCCGCGCCTCGCGCAGGATCGCCTCGGTCGGGTCGGTGCTCGTGAACAGGCTCGGCCAGGCGGCCATGAGGAGGAACACGAAGATCAGCGCGGAGGAGACCCAGAACAACGGGTTCTTGCGCATGGCCCGCCAGGCGTCGGACGCGAGCGAGCGTGCGGGCCCGGCGTCGCCACCCTCGGGGGCGGTCGGGGCCGCGGCGGTGGTCTCGGCGATGGCGGCGTCACTCATGGCTGATCCTCGGGTCGAGCAGGCCGTACAGGAGGTCGACGAGCAGGTTGACGACGAGGTAGACGATGACGAGCAGCGTCACCGCGCCGACGACCGAGGCGCCGTCACGGACCCGGATCGCGCGGAACACGTAGCCGCCGATGCCCGGGATGTTGAAGATGCCCTCGGTGACGACCGCGCCCGCGAGCAGGGCCCCGAAGTCGAACCCGATGAAGGTGACGACGGGGATGAGCGAGTTGCGCAGGGCGTGCAGGCCGATGGCACGACGCTTGGTCAGGCCCTTGGCGACCGCCGTGCGCACGTAGTCGGCGCGCAGGTTCTCGACGAGGTTGGTGCGCATGAGCCGCGCGACGTAGGCCACCGAGATGGAGCCGAGCACCATGGCCGGCAGCAGCAGCTCGTAGACCGTCGGGTTCGCCGAGGTCACCGTGACCGGGAACCACCCGGCCTTGACCCCGAGCCAGTACTGGGCGAGGTTGCCGACGACGAAGATGGGGATCGAGATCAGCACCAGCGTGGAGACCAGGACGAGGTTGTCGAGGAAGCCTCCGCGTCTGATGCCTGTGAGGACGCCGGCGAGGATGCCGACCCCCGTCTCGATGAGCACGGCCAGCAGCGCGAGCTTCCCGGTGACGGGGACGCGCAGCTTGAGCTGCTCGGTGACGGGGATGCCGTTCGAGGTCTCGCCGAGGTCGCCCTTGGCGAGGTTGACGAGGTACTTGCCGTACTGGACCGGCAGCGGCTTGTCGAGGTTGTACTTCTGGATGTACGCGGCGCGGAAGGCCGCCGAGCAGGGGCGCTCTCCGCACTTGCCCGCGACGGGGTCACCCGGTAGGGCGAAGACCATCGCGAAGATGAGGAACGTGGCGCCGAGAACCACCGGGATCATCTGGAGGATCCGTCGGATGATGTACGTGCCCATCGTCACCTCCTGAGGACTCGGGACACCTCGTCCGTGGTGGGACGACAGCGTCGGGTTGGGGTACCGGGGATGAACCTAGACCATGCATCCGGACGGTGGTAGCAGCGGGACCCGGCATCCTCGCGCACCCCGGCCCGGACACGGCCGTCGGCCTGCCAGCAGCTGCTGACAGGCCGACGACGCGTGGAGAGGGACCTGACGGTTCCTCAGGTCACTTGACCGCCACCGACGTGAAGTCGATGGTGCCGAAGGCGGTGATCTTCACCCCGGTGACCTTGTCCGACCAGCCCATGGTGGTCTTGCCGTACCACATGGGGATCGCCGGCATGTCGGTCGCGAGGAGCGCCTCGGCCTGCTGGTACTTCGTGTTGGCCGCAGCGGCGTCCTGCTCGGCAGCCGCCTCACCGAGGAGCTTGTCGAACTCCGGGTTGGAGTAGTCGCCATCGTTCGAGGACGCGCCGGTCTTGAAGATCGGGGCGAGGAAGTTCTCGATCGACGGGTAGTCCATCTGCCAGCCGGTGCGGAACATGCCCTTCATCTTGCGGTCGCCGATCTGCGTCCGGAAGGTCGCGAAGTCGACGACACCGGTGGCGACGCACTCGACGCCCAGGGCCTGCTTGATGCTGTTGCAGGTGGCCTCGGTCCAGTCCTTGTGCGCGGCGTCCGCGTTGTAGGACAGGGTCATCTTGCCGCCCTTGAAGCCGCCGGCCTCCTGGAGGAGGGCCTTGGCCTTGGCCGCGTCGTACTTGCAGAACTCACCGCACTGGTCGGCCTTGTAGCCGTCGACGACCGGGGAGACCCAGCCGGTGGCCGGCTTGCGGGTGTTGTTGAAGATCTGCTTGACGATGGTGTCGCGGTCGATCGCCATGGAGATGGCGTGACGGATCTTCGGGTCCGCGTAGTTCGGGTCGACCTTGGTCGGCGCGAAGGTGACCGTCTGGATGACACCGGTCTCCTTCTCCGCGTTGCGGTCCGGGAGGTCCTGCTTGTACTTCTCACCGATCAGCGCGCTGGTCGGGATCTCGTCCGTGATGTCCAGGTTGTTCGCGATCACGTCGTTGTACGCCGCGTCGGACTGCTGGTAGATCTTGAACGTGATCTTGTCGACCTTGCCGCCGAAGTCACCGCTGTAGTCGGCGAACTTGGACAGGACGATCGACTGCTCCTTGTTCCACGCGTCCAGCTTGTACGGACCCGAGCCGACCGGCTTGTCGCCGAAGGCCTTCGGGTCGGTGAAGAACACGTCGGGGAGCGGCGAGAACGCCGAGTAGCCGAGACGGACCGGGAGGTTCGAGACCTTCTCGGAGGTCTTGATCGTGAAGGTCGTGTCGTCGACGACCTTGAGGCCGGTCAGCTCCTTGGCCTTCGCGACGCCGGCGCCGGCGCACGGGTCGTCGCCCTCACCGGTGCACTGGAGGTCGCCGAAGCCCTCGATGGGCTCCATGAAGTAGCCGCTGCTCTGGCCGTTGGGGGCGTAGGCGGCGTAGTTCCAGGCGTCGACGAAGTTCTTGGCCTTGATGTCGGTGCCGTCGTGGAACTTGCGGCCGGTCTTCAGCTTGACCGTGAAGTTCTGGTTGTCCGTCGTCTCGATGGACTCCGCGAGGTCGTTCTCGGGCTTGGCGGTCTCCGCGTCGTAGTGGACCAGCTTCGAGAAGATCGCGTCGATGACGTTGCCACCGCAGGTCTCCGTCGTGTTGCTGGGGACGAGCGGGTTCTCCGGGTTGCAGCCACGGACGGTGATCTCGCCACCCGTCTTGCCACCCGCCGCCGAGCTCTCGCCGCCACCACTGTCCCCGCTGCCACAACCGGCAGCGAGAAGAGCGACTGCGGACATGGCCGCAACAGCGACCGTGCGAGCAGTTCCTCGCATGGATGTCCTCCTGTGTGAAGTGGTCGCCACCCGGTGTCGAGTGGCCATAACCCTGAGCTGCCCCGGTCGGGTGCACCTCGATTGGCAGCGCCCTCCGGCGTGCGCGGTCCACACAACACCACGAACCGCCCCGAGGGAAGTTCCGTGAGCGGCCGATACCCGATTGTGACCGAAGTGCGACCGACTCGTCCCCGACGCCGGAAGATCTTCGGCGCGAGCGGCTACGGTGAGGCTCGTGCCCGGCTACGACGACGACCTCCGCCTCGCCCACGTCCTGGCCGACGCGGTCGAGCGGATCACGATCGAACGCTTCCGCGCGGAGGACCTGCGGGTCGAGACCAAGCCCGACCTCACCCTCGTCAGCGACGCCGACCGCGACGCCGAGGAGCTGGTCCGCTCCCAGCTCAAGCGCACCCGCCCGCGCGACGCCGTCGTCGGCGAGGAGCTGCCCCCCACCGGGTCCAGCCCGCGCCAGTGGGTCATCGACCCCATCGACGGCACCCACAACTTCGTCCGCGGCGTGCCGGTCTGGGCCACCCTCATCGCCCTGGTCGACGACGGCGTCCCGGTGCTCGGTCTGGTCGCCGCGCCGGCGCTGGGGCGCCGGTGGTGGGCCACGCTCGGCAGCGGGGCGTGGGCCGGCCGCAGCCTCACCAGCGCCAAGCGCCTCCACGTCTCGGGCGTCTCCCGGCTCGAGGACGCCTCGCTCTCGTTGTCGAGCACCACCTCGTGGGCCGACATCGGCCGGATGGACGCCGTCCTCGCCCTGGCCCGCACCTGCTGGCGCGAGCGCGCCTTCGGTGACTTCTGGTCCTACATGCTGCTGGCCGAGGGGGCGGTCGACATCGCCGCCGAGCCCGACCTCGCCGTCTACGACATGGCCGCGCTCGTCCCCATCGTCACCGAGGCGGGGGGTCGCTTCACCTCGGTGGACGGCGTCGACGGCCCGTTCGGGGGCAACGCCCTGGCCACCAACGGCATCCTCCACGACGAGGTGCTGGCCCGGCTCGCCGGCGGCGGGCGCCCCTCGGTGGTCCCCTCCGGCGACTGACACACCGTCAGAACAGGGCGTCCTGGTCCGCCGCGGTGGCCACGCCCTCGAGGCGGAGCAGCAGGGCCTTGCGCTCCAGACCGCCCGCGTAGCCGGTCAGCGTGCCGTCGGACCCGACGACGCGGTGGCACGGCAGCACGACCGGCAGCGGGTTGGCGCCGTTGGCCGCGCCGACCGCGCGCGAGGCGCCGGCGGGCAGGCCGAGCAGCCGGGCCAGCGCGCCGTAGGTGGTCGTGGTGCCCCACGGGACGTCGGCCAGAGCGGTCCACACCCGCTGCTGGAACGCGGTGCCGACCGGCCGCAGGGGCAGGTCGAAGACCCGACGCCGCCCCTCGAAGTACTCGCCCAGCTGGATCCGGGCCTCCCGCAGGACGTCCGTGCCCTCGCGCCGCGTGCCGGGCGTGCCGTCCGATGCCGCGTCGAAGCGGATGCCGACGAGCGCCCCGTCCCGGGCGAGGAGCTCCAGCCGCCCGATCGGCGACGGCATGACGAGCGAGGACGCCCCGACGGGGTCAGCGGGCAACGGTGGTCACCGGGCCCGGCACCCGGCCCTCGAGGTCGGGGACGATGCTCGCCGCGTCCCCGACGAGCACGACGGTCCACTCCCCCGTGACCGTGCGCCGGTACGCGGCGTCGAGGTCGTCACGCGTGAGGGCGGAGACGGCGGCGAGGTTGCGGGTCGTGAAGTCGAGGGGCAGCCCCTCCAGCGCCAGCGCCGCCGTCTCGTCGGCGACCGTGTCGGCCGTGGCGTACCGACCCGGCGCGGTCTTCGCGACGTAGTCGACGCCCGTGCGCAGCTCGGTGTCGGAGAACCCCTCCCGCGCGCCGTCGAGGATGTCGAGCAGGATGCCGACCGCCTCGCCGGTCACCTCCGAGCGCACCGAGCCCGACGTGACGAACGAGCCACCGGCCACGCGCGGCCGGAAGGAGGCCCGGACGCCGTAGGTGTAGCCCTTCTCCTCGCGGAGGACGGCGTCGATGCGGGCGTTGGGCGAGCCGCCGACGACGAACGAGAGCACCGGGTGCGGCGCCCATCCGTGCGGGGTGGAGCGGTCGGGGCCGGGGCAGGAGACGACCATCTCGGTCTGCACCGCGCCGGGCCGGTCGACGACGACCACGCGGGCGCGGTCGGGTGCGGGCACCGGGGCGAGCGCGGCCGGCGGCGCGACGTGGTCGGGTGCGGTCCACTCCCCCAGGGACGCCGCGACGAGGTCGAGGGCGGGGACGCCCGAGAGGTCACCGGCGACGACGAGCGTCGCCCCCTGCGGGCCGACGGTGCGGGCGTGCCGGGCGACCATGTCCTCGCGGGTCATCGCCGAGACCGTCTCGACGGTGCCGGCCGCGGGACGGGAGGCGCGGTCGGAGGCGTCCCACTGTGTGCGGGCCGTCTCTCGCGCGGCGCGGTGGGCACCCGACGCGCGCTCCTGCTCGATCTCGGCGAGCCGGCTGCGCAGGATGCGACGCACCTCGTCCTCGGGGAAGACGGGCTTCGCCAGGGCATCGGTGAGGAGCCGGGTCGCGGTGGCCAGGTGGGACTGCGGCACGTCGACGTCGACCAGCAGCCCACCGTCGGAGACCCCTGCCCCGAGGGCCATCCCGTGGCGCTCGAGCAGCTCGGCGAACTCCTCGGGGTCGTGGTCCTCGGTGCCCTCGTCGAGCAGGCGGGCCATCATCGAGGACACGCCCTCGACGGCCCGCTCCTCGGTGGCCAGCGACGTCGGGACGACGAGGCGCATCGAGACGACGTACTGGCCGGGCAGGTCGTGCAGCAGGACGCGCAGGCCGTTGGGGAGGCGGTGCTCGGTGGCGGCGGGGAAGGTCCAGGGGGCCGGCGGCAGGACGACGGGGCGGCTCACGCGACGGCCTCCTCGCCCGCGGCGTCCGCGACGAGGTAGGCGACCACCGCCCGGCTCTCCGGCCGCAGCCACCGACGGGTGGCCGCGACCACGTCCTCGGCGGTGACCGCGCGCACGCGGTCGAGGTGGTGGTTGACGACGGCCGGGTCGTCGTGGAGGAGTGCGTTGCGGCTGAGCATGTCGGCCCGCTCCTCCTGCGAGGCCAGCGCCGAGAGCCACGCGCGCTCGGACTGCGCGACCGATGCCTCGAGCTCCTCGGCGGTCGGCCCCTCCGCAGCCAGCCGCTCGAGCTCCTCGACGAGAGCGGTCTCGAGGGCGGCCGGGTCGGCGCCGGGCGCGACGTCGATGACGACGAAGCCGAGCGAGACGCCGTCGACGAACCCCCACGCCGTGGCGTGCGCCCCGACGGCCGACTGCTCGCGGCGCACCATGCGGCGGACCAGCCGCGAGCTGGACAGCCCTCCGAGGCAGTCGAGGGCGACCGTGGCCGCGAGCAGCTCGTCGGTCTCGTCGACGGGCAGCCGGAACGCGACGTGGAGCCGGTCGTTGGGCACCTGCTCGCGGCGCTCGACCCGCACCGGCTCGGTGAGCGGCTCGAGCTGCGGGAGGGCCGGGCGGCGCTCGGCGGCGCGGGCGTCGAGGGCGCCGAAGTGCCTCTCCACGAGGGCGAAGCCGGCCTCGGCCCCGACGTCGCCGCAGAGCGTGACGACCGTGTTGTCCGGGGCGTAGTGGAGCCGGAAGAACTCGTGCACGTCCTCGACGCTCGCGGCGTCGAGGTCCTCCATCGAGCCGATGGTCGGGTGGTGGTACGGGTGGCCCTCGGGGAAGACCGCGGCGTAGACGTCGATGAGCGCGTTGCCGTACGGCTGGTTGTCGTAACGCTGACGCTTCTCCTCCTTGACGACGTCGCGCTGGTTGTCGAGGTTCTCCTGGGTGACGGCGTCGAGGAGGTGGCCGTGCCGGTCGGCCTCGAGCCAGAGGGCCAGCTCGAGCGCACCGGTGGGCACGGTCTCGAAGTAGTTCGTGCGGTCGAACCACGTCGTCGCGTTGAGCCGGCCGCCCTCGGCCATCAGCGCCTCGAAGTGCTCGCCGCTGCGCACGCCGCGCGAGCCCTGGAACATCAGGTGCTCGAAGAGGTGCGCGAAGCCGGTGCGGCCCGCCTGCTCGTGCCGTGACCCCACGCCGACCCAGAGGTTGACCGTCACGTTCGGGACGGTGTGGTCGGGCGAGACGACGACGCGCAGGCCGTTCGGCAGCGTGCGCCGGTGGATCGGGTAGTCGAGCGGCATGGCGGTCACCCTACGGTCCGGGTGGCGGCTCCGTCGCGGAAGCGGGCCTCAGCCGACGTCGCGCAGGTCGTCGGCCGCCTTGATGGCCCGGCGCGCGAAGACCTGCTGCTCGGTGGCCACGCGCTCGGCCCGGCCCCGGCCGAGGAAGCTGACCGCCCAGTGCAGCAACGTCGTCACCCGGTTCTTGAACCCGATGATGTAGACGATGTGCACGCCGAGCCACAGCAGCCAGGCGATGAAGCCGTGGAAGCGGAGGCGCCCGATGGAGGCCACGGCGCTGAAGCGCGAGACCGTCGCCATCGACCCCTTGTCGCGGTAGGTGAACCGCTCCTGCGAGGGCTTGCCGTCGAGGCGGTGGGTCAGCTCCTTGGCGGCGAACCGCGCCCCCTGGATGGCGACCTGCGCGACACCCGGGAGGTCGTCGAGGGCGATCATGTCGCCGACGACGAACACCTCGGGGTGGCCGGGGAGGGTCAGGTCAGGGTTGACCTTGACCCGGCCGGCACGGTCGAGCTCGGCGTCGGACTGCTCGGCGAGCTGCCGGCCGAGCGGGCTCGCCTGGACGCCGGCGGCCCACATCTTCGTGAGCGCCTCGACCCGGACCACGTGGCCCTGAGGGTCCTTGTAGGTCAGGCCGGTCTCGTCGACGTCGGTCACCATCGAGCCGATCCGGACGTCGACGCCCATCTCCTGCAGCCGGCGGCGGGCCGCTCCCCCGAGCCGCTCGCCGAAGGACGGCAGCACCTCGTCGGCGCCGTCGAGGAGGATGACGTGGGCCTGGGTGGGGTCGATGCGCCGGAAGTCGTGCTTGAGCGTGCGGCTCGCGAGCTCGGCGATCTGGCCGGCCATCTCGACCCCGGTCGGGCCGGCGCCGACAACGACGAACGTGAGGGCGCGGCGCGCGTCCTCGTCGTCCGTCGCGATCTCCGCGAGCTCGAAGGCGCCGAAGATGCGCCCCCGCAGCTCGAGGGCGTCGTCGACCGACTTCATGCCCGGCGCGAACTCGGCGAACTCGTCGTGCCCGAACCAGGACTGGCCGGCCCCGGCGGCGACGAGGAGGGAGTCGTACTCGGTGACGGTCTCGGTGCCGAGCAGCGCGGAGGTGACGGTGCGCGCCTCGAGGTCGATGTGTGTGACGTCGCCGAGGATGACGCGGGCATTCTTCTGGCGGGCGAGCACCTCGCGGGTGCTGGGGGCGATCTCGCCCTCGGAGAGGATGCCCGTCGCCACCTGGTAGAGCAGCGGCTGGAACAGGTGCTGGGCGGTGCGGGCCACGAGGGTGATCTCGACGTCGTCGCGCCGACGCAGGGCGCGGGTGCCGAAGAGCCCTCCGAAGCCGGAGCCGATGACGACGAGGCGGTGCTTGCGGCCGGTGGGGGTGGTGGTCACGTCGAGTCCAACGGGAGCACCCGGCGCGGTGATTCCGCCGACACGCCGGTGTGACGGGAGTCGCGGGCCGGGGTGCGTACGAGGTGCGGGGGTCAGGGTGCGGTGGGGTGCGGAGGCGCGCATCTCGCACGGAGCGGGGGCCGCGGTACTCGCCGTGCTGGCCGCGGGGCAGGACGTCGCTCGGCTCCTGGTTCTTCTTGAGGTGCTGGTCGCGGGGCAGGACTCCGCGCTCACGCGCGGGCTCCTTCGTCGCCCGCTCGTTCGCGCTCCCGGCATCCCGCCCACGACGAAGGCCCTGACCGGCTTCGCCGGTTCAGGGCCTTCGTCATTCAGTAGCGGGGGCAGGATTTGAACCTGCGACCTCCGGGTTATGAGCCCGGCGAGCTACCGAGCTGCTCCACCCCGCGTCGAGTGAGTCACGTCCTTGCGGCCGTGCTCGGTATGTCCCCGAGGTTACGCGACGCGGGCGGCCGCCGCCAAATCGGCTACCCCGGGCTGGCCGTCGTCGCCGCCGACGGGGAGGGTGACGGGCTCGGCGAGGCACTCGGCGACGGCGTGGGCGCCGCCGTCCCGAGCCGGGCCGCGAGGTCGTTGGCCTCCTGGATGGCCTGCTCGAGCCGGGCCTGGGCCTGGCCGTACGCGGCGAAGTCGCGCTTGGTGAGCGCCTCCTGGCCGTCCGCGTACGCCGCCTGGATCTCGGTGATCGCCGCGGCGAGCTGCTGCTCGAGGGAGGTCTCCGGGGTCGGGGTGCCCCCGCCGCCGTCACCCCCGCCTCCGCCGCCGCCGTCGCCCGAGCCCTCGCCGAAGAGGCCCGTGATGGCCTGGGTGAGCGTGTCGCCCCACGCGACGTTGGTGCCGTACACGGCGACGGTCACCTTGTTCTGCGGGAAGGACCCCGAGCCACCGGAGGCCTGGACGTAGATCGGCTGGACGTAGAACGTCCGCCCGCCGAGCGGGAACGTCAGCAGGTTGCCGAAGGTCAGCGTCTTGCCCTCGCCGGAGTTGCTGGTGATGTACTGCGCGAGGTTGAGCGGCTCGGCGGTGTTCTGCGAGCGGGCCGTCGAGTTCTGGATCTGGTTGCGCACCTGACCCGGGCCGGACGGCGCCTGGTTCGAGGAGTACTCGACCAGACGCAGCTTGCCGAAGTTCTCCGCCGGCTTCCCGGCGGTCGACCCCGCATCGGCATCGACGGCGAGCAGGCCGCGGAGGATCTCGCGGCCGCCCTCGTTGTTGCTGGCGGGCACGAAGGGCGAGGTGATGGAGAAGGCCGGCGCCTCCTCCCCCGGCAGCGCGATCGACTGGAAGACCACCGGGATGTCCTGCGTCGCCAGCGACGGGTCGCGCGGCACGCGCCAGCGGTCGTTGCCGGTGTAGAAGTCGTCCGGCCGGGTGACGTGGTACTCGTTGAGCAGGTCGCGCTGGACCTTGATGAGGTCCTGCGGGTAGCGGATGTGGGCCATCAGCTCGCCGGAGATCGAGGACAGCGGCTGGACCGACCCCGGGAACGCCTTGGTCCAGGCCTTGAGCATCGGGTCGTTCATGTCCCAGCCGTACAGCTGGACCGAGCCGTCGTAGGCGTCGACGGTTGCCTTGACGGCGTTGCGGATGTAGTTGACCTCGCCGGTGCGGACCTGCACGACGTTGGAGCGCTGCGCCACCGAGTCCGAGGTGGCCTCGGACAGCTCGAGCAGACGGCTGTTCGGGAAGTTGCTCGACGTCGTGAAGCCGTCGACGATCCACTTCACCCGCCCGCCGACGACCGCCGGGTAGACGTTGCCGTCGAGCTGCAGCCACGGCGCTACCCGCTCGACCCGCTCCTTGGGGCTGCGGTGGTCGAGGATGCGCGAGTCCGAGTTGAGCGCGTCGGAGAGAAGGAAGTTCGCCTCGCGGTACTTGACGGCGTAGGCGAGCCGGCGCATGAACGAGCCGACGGGGACGCCGCCCTCCCCCGTGTAGGTGTTCTTCACCGACGAGCCCTCGGAGCTGCCCGGACGGTCGTACTCCCGCGTCTCACCGCCCGACGGCCCCCCGACCACGGAGTAGCTCGGCGACAGCTCACCGAAGTAGATGCGGGGCTCGTACTCCCCCAGGTTGTTCCGCGAGCCGCCCTCGAAGAAGACCGGGTCGCCCTGCGGGCTGCGCTGGTTGCCGTACGCGGCGTAGAAGCCGTACCCGTGCGTGTAGACGGTGTGGTCGTTGAGCCAGTTGCGCTGACCGTCCGGCAGACCGTCGAGGTTCATCTCGCGGACGGCGACGACGGCGTCGTTGACCTTGCCGTCGATCGTGTAGCGGTCGACGTCGAGGGTGTCCGGGAACGCGTAGAAGTCGCGCTCCCCCTCGAGCTGGCGGAAGGTCGGGGCGACGACGTTGGGGTCGATGACGCGCACGCCGGGGATGGCCTCGGCGCCGGTGCGCAGGGTGTCCTCGGACGGCTCCTGCGCGGGCACGACGTTCTCGATGCGCTCGACCCGGTCCAGCCCGAACGCCGAGCTCGTGGCCTTGATGTTGCGGTCGATGTACGTGGCCTCGAGCGAGCGCTCGGACGGCCGCACGCGCAGGGACTGGATGAGCGCCGGGTAGATGGTGCCGGCGACGACCGCCGTCACCACGAGCAGCCCGACGCCGATGACCGGCAGCCGCCAGCTGCGGCTCCAGATCGCGGCGAGGAAGAACGCGGCGCACATCAGGGCCGCGACGGCCAGGATCGCCTTGGTCGGCAGCACCGCGTTGGCGTCGGTGTAGGTGATGCCGGTGAGCAGAGAGCCCTTCTGGTTCGACAGCGAGTACCGGTCGAGCCAGTAGGAGGCGGCGCGCGTCAGGGCCAGGAGGGCACCGAGGATGCCGAGGTGCACGTAGGCCGCGCGCGTGGACGGGCCGCGGCCCGGCAGCTGCAGCCCGCCGTAGACGTAGTGCGTGAAGCCGCCGGCGAGGAACGCCAGGACGAGCACGACGGTGAGGAAGCTGACGAGGAAGTTCAGCCACGGCAGGGTGAAGACGAAGAACCCGACGTCGAGCCCGAACTGCGGGTCCTTGGTGCCGAACGGAACTCCGTTGGCCCACAGCAGGAACGTCTTCCACGCACCCATCGACCCCGAGCCCGCGAGCAGACCGAGGACGACCGGGATGCCGATGACGGCCACGCGGCGCAGCGGCTCGATGGCCTGTCGGTACTGCTCGAGCACCTGCTGGGCCGGGGTGACCGGGACGTAGATGGGGCGGGTGCGGTAGGCCACGACGAGCGAGACCGCGACGGCTCCACCGGTGAGCAGGCCGGCGACCACGAAGATGCCGGTCTTGGCGAGCAGCTCCTTGACGAAGACCCCGCGGAAGCCGACGGAGTCGTACCACCAGACGTCGGTGAGGATGTCGGCGGCGATGCCCCCGACGACGGCGAGCCCGATGAGCACGAGCGCGGTGGGCAGCAGCGGACCGCGACGACGCCGCAGCACGCCGCCCGCACCTCCCCCGGCTCCACCGGCGGGGCGCGGCGATCCCTCGCCCGGGCCGTCGGGTCCGTCGAACCAGTCGGAGCGACTCACAGCTCTCCTCGTCCCGTCAGGCGGGGTCGTCGTGCGGCGGTGGAGGTCAACCTACCTCGCCGTCCTGAACGCGCGGACGGGGCCGATCGTCCCCTCGGGCACCATGGGGGCGTGAGCCACGAACCGCGCCCCGTCACCGACCCCCTGACCCTCGCCGCCCTCGACACCGAGCGGCACGTCTCGAGGTCCGGGTGGGACCAGCCGGTGCGGCTCTTCGCCCTCGTCCCGACGGCCGACCTCGTGGTGCGCGAGCCGCAGCTCGCCGAGGGGCTCGCGGCCCACGACGCCGTGGCCGGCGCGCTCTCGGCCGTCGAGCAGGAGGACCTCCCCGACGCCGACGACATCGAGGACCTGCTGGCGCGCATCGCGTGGCCCGAGCAGGTCACCGGCTGCGCCCTGGCGGTCGAGCGCGTCGTGCTTCCGCCCGCGGCCGAGCGCGACCTCCCGGAGGACCCCGACGAGGCGCGCCGCGCGGTCGCCGAGCACCCGGACCGCTCCGACGTCCGCCTCGTCGTCGCCGTCACCCGCGACGGCGCGGCCCGTTGCCTGCTGCGTCAGCGCGCCCACGACAGCGACGACCAGGTCGCCCTCGGCGAGGACATCGCGCCCGGCATCGTCCACGCCCTGCGGGCGACGTTCGACTGAACGCGCCTCAGCCGCAGGTCGGCAGGCCGTCGGTGTCGCCCTTGGCGATGCCCTCGACGGCGGTGCGCGCCTCCGCGAACGTCGAGACCCTGAGCAGCGTCATGCCGTCGGGGACGTGCCCGACCGCGTCGGCGCAGTCCTGGGCCGGCGAGAGGAACCAGCGCGCACCGGCCTCGTGGGCGCCGACGAGCTTCTGCCGGATCCCGCTGATCGGGCCGACGCTGCCGTCGTCGGCGATGGTGCCGGTGCCGGCGATGCGCTGGCCCCCGGTGAGGGAGCCGGGCGTCAGCCGGTCGTAGATGGCGAGCGTGAACATCAGTCCGGCAGAGGGCCCCCCGACCTGCCCGGTGTTGAGCGTGACGTCGACGGGGAGGTCGTAGTCGGTGCGCAGGAGGATGCCGACGACGGCCCGGCCGTCGGCGTTCCCGGCCCGGACCGTGAGGGCCTTCTCGGCACCGTCGCGGCGCACGACGATGCGCACCTGCTCGCCGGGCGCGTGCTCCTGCACCGCGGCCCGGACCTCGGCGGAGTCGGTGGTGGCCGTGCCGTCGATGCTCACGACGACGTCGCCCTTCGCCAGGATGCCGTCCGCCGGACCGCCCTTCGGCACGTCGGCCACGGTGACCGTGGTGCCCACGGTCCGCCCCAGGGCGCGCAGCGCGGTGGCGGCAGCGACGACCTGGGACTCGTTCATCATCTCGGCGTTCTCGGCCTCGACGTCCTCCTCCGAGGTGTCCTCGGGGAAGTAGTAGCGCTCGGGGGCGGTCTCGACGTCGTCGCGCAGCCAGGCCTCGGCGAGGTCGTACACCGTGACCTTGCGGCCGGGGCCGCCCTCGAAGGCGACGGTGGTGAAGTCCAGCGCCCCCTCGGTCGGGTACGTCTTCGTGCCGGAGATCGCGAGCACCGGCTTACCGTCGAGGTCGCCGAGCACGTTGGTGGCCGGCCCCGGCGAGAGGACGACGTACGGCAGCCCCACGAACGAGAGCCCGGCCGCGAGCACGACGAGGAGGAAGGTGGTGGTCAGCAGCCCGGCGGCGAGCCGTCCGGGGCGGCCGGCGGGACGGGGGTCGGCCGGCGGGACGTCCTCGTGGAGGCGCAGGCCCCCCGGGGCGCCGCTCACGGCAGCCCCACCCACTCGCTGGAGCCGTCGCCGAGCTGCTGGTGCTTCCAGATGGGGGTGCGGGCCTTGAGGGTGTCGATGACCGCGCGGCAGGCGTCGAAGGCCTGCCCGCGGTGCGGTGCGGCCGCGGCGACGACGACGGCGAGGTCGCCGACGGCGAGGGTGCCGGTGCGGTGGACGGCGGCGAGGCGCACGGCGTCGGAGGAGGCGAGGACCTCGTCGCAGACGGCTCGCATCGTCTCCTCCGCGGTGGGGTGCGCGGAGTACTCGAGCCCGGTCACGGAGTCGCCGTGGTCGTGGTCGCGCACGACGCCCACGAACAGGGCGACGCCCCCGCAGACGGGGTGCCGGACGGCGGCGAGCGCCTCGTCGACGGACAGCGGCTCGTCACGGACGGCGACGAGCGCGACCGCGGCGTCATCGGTGGGCACAGGTGTTCCTCCGGGGGCGGTCACCGGAACGATTCCCGCGCGACCGTGGTTGGGTACGACAGGACCACATCCTCTCACCCGAACCGCAGGAGACCGGCCGTGACCGACCACGCCGACGACGACGAGACCCCCGACCTCCCCCCGGAGCTCGAGCAGGTGCTGCGCGGCCTGACCGGCGGCGGCGAGATCGACCCGCAGCTCGCCGCGATGGTCCGCGGCATGGGCCTGGACAAGGTCGACCCGCAGATGCTCCAGATGGTGATGGGGCAGGTGCAGGCGATGTTCGCGGCACCCGCCGGGGACACCACCGTCGACGCCGCCCTGGCCACCGACACCGCCCGCAAGACGGTGGCCGCCGCCGGGGACGCCTTGGCCGCCGAGGCCGACAAGCGGGCCGCCGCCGAGGCGGTCCAGGTCGCCGGCCTGTGGCTCGACGCCGTCACCGACCTGTCGGCCCCGACGCTGCGCGGCACCGCGTGGAGCCGGGCCGAGTGGGTCGAGGCGACGATGCCCGTGTGGACCGGTCTCGTCGAGCCGGTCGCCGAGGGCGTCACCGACGCCGTCACCGAGGCGATGGGCCGCCAGCTCGCCGACCTCCCCGAGGGCGCGCTGCCCGAGGGCATGTCCGGGATGCTCGACCAGGCCGGCCCGATGCTGCGCCGCATGCACGGCTCGATGTTCTCCCTCCAGCTCGGCCAGGGTGTCGGGCAGCTCGCGGGCGAGGTGGTCTCCGGGTGCGAGGTCTCGCTCCCCCTCGTCACCGCCCCCGACGTCGTGCTGATGCCCGCCGCCCTGCGCGAGCTCGCCGCCGGCCTCGAGGTCGACGAGCCGCAGGCGCGGCTGTACCTCGCGGTCCGCGAGGTCGCCCGCGTGCGGCTCTTCACGTCGGTGCCGTGGCTGTCGGCCGGGCTGCTCGCCGCGGTCCGCGACTACGCCTCGGACATCACCATCGACACCGACGGCATCGAGGAGGCGGTCCGCTCGATCGACCCCTCCGACCCCGCTGCCGTCCAGGAGGCCCTGCAGGGGCGGCTCTTCGCGCCCACCCACTCCCCCGCGCAGGTCGCGGCGCTCGCCCGGCTCGAGACGCTGCTCGCGCTCGTCGAGGGCTGGGTCGACGTCGTCACCGAACGTGCGGTCGCCGAGCACCTGCCCGCGGCCGGCGCCCTCGGTGAGGCCGTGCGGCGCCGCCGGGCCGCCGGCGGCCCGGCCGAGAAGGCCTTCGGCTCGCTGGTCGGCCTCGAGCTGCGGCCCCGCCGGCTGCGCGACGCCGCCAACCTGTTCCGCGCCCTCGAGGACTCCGGCGGCCCGGGCGCGCGCGACGGCGCCTGGCGCCACCCCGACCTCGCGCCCTCGACGGCCGACCTCGACGACCCGCTGGGCTACGTCGAGCGCACCGCCGAGCCGGCCCGCGACGACCTGGACGCCGAGCTCGACGCGCTGCTGCGCGACGAGGGAGAGCGGTGACCCGGGCAGCCGAGGTCGCCCGCTCCTTCGCCCACCTGCACGCCGACGCCGCCCGCGTCCTCGGCGCCTGGAGCGCGCCCGACGCCGGTCAGGAGCAGCTGCGTCGCGCCTACCTGTCCTTCCTCGCCTCCCACCCCGAGGGCGTGGCCAAGGCCGGCCCGCCCGAGCACCTCACCGCCTCGTGCCTCGTGCTCGACACCGCGGGCGAGCGCGTGCTGCTGACCCACCACCGCCGCGCCCGCCAGTGGTTCCAGTTCGGCGGGCACCTCGAGGTCGGCGACACCTCGCTGTGGGCCGCGGCCCGCCGTGAGGGGCGCGAGGAGTCCGGCATCGCCGGGCTCGAGCCGCTGCCCGACCCGGTCCAGCTCGACCGGCACGTCCTCGACGGCGACTTCGGCCACTGCCGCGAGCACCTCGACGTGCGCTTCGCCGCGGTCGCGCCGGAGGGTGCCGAGCCGGTGACGAGCGAGGAGTCGCTCGACGTGCGCTGGTGGCCCGTGGACGCGCTGCCCGAGGGGACCCGGGCCGAGCTCTCACCCCTCGTCGAGCTCGCCCGCCGGGCCCTCGGGCTCCTCTGAGGTCGGCATCCCCGACGCGTGCGCCAGCCCGTCGAGGAACCCCCGCGAGCGCTCGAGGCGCGGGTAGGAGGCCAGCAGCCGCCAGAACGCCGGGCCGTGGCCGCTGACGAGCAGGTGCGCGAGCTCGTGGAGGAGCACGTAGTCCAGGACGTGCTCGGGGACCTCGCGCAGCCGGTCCGAGACCCGGATCGTGCCCTCGGCGGGGGTGCAGGAGGCCCAGCGCTTGTCCATCGTCGAGACCCACCGGACGCTCTGCGGGCGCGCGTGCCCGCCGAGGTAGCGGGTGGAGAGCCGGGCGGCGCGTGCGGCCAGGGCCTCGTCGCTGACCGGGCGGCGCCGCTCGCCGCGCTCGAGGCTGGCGAGCATCCGGTCCACCCAGCGGGCCTCCTCGGCGGCCGAGAAGGAGGCGGGGATGAGCACGACGGTGCGCCCGCCGTCCCGGTAGGCGCTCACCGTGCGGCGGCGTCTGCGGCTGCGGCGGACCTCCACGTCCGGCCGTCCCACACCCCGACTCTAGGCCCTCCGGGACGGATGTGACCCGTGGTTCGGGTGGGGCGCGCTGGGCGAGGATTCCCGCGTGCGCCCGCGTGGCCACGGGCCGCTGACCTGCGGCGTGGCTAGGGTGTGAGCGTCCAGACCGCCTCCGGGCGGCACCTCTTTCCGGCACCCGGGACCCCCGACGCCGGCGACAAGGAGAGCGTCGATGGCTGACGAGACCTACAAGGGCGAGTTCTACTGCGTCAAGTGCAAGGAGAAGCGCGAGGCCGAGGGGAAGGTCGTCGTCTCCGAGAACGGGCGCCGCATGGCCAAGGGCCAGTGCCCCGTCTGCGGCACGAACCTCAACCGCATCCTCGGGAAGGCCTGAGCCCCCGAGCGGCAGCGGACGGCCCCGGACCCTCGTGGTCCGGGGCCGTCCGCGCGTCCGGGGCGTGATGGGTTTCCGCGTCGTCACGGTGATGACACGGAAAGTCATCGAGGACGGGGATGCATCCCCGTCACCAGCCAGCTTCCGCGCCACCACGGTGACGGCGCGGTCGTCCGGGCACCCGCGCGCCCGGGGGCTGTGGACGACGGCCGCGCGGGCGGCGGCCTCGGGGGCAGGATGACCCGCAGCCGAGCGAGGAGGCACGGGTGGACACGGTGCGCGGACCGGTGGTGGTCGACGGGTGGGGCCGGCTCGCCGACGAGGTCGGCGCCCAGCTGCGCCGCTGCCGGGTGCCGCTGCGGACCGGGGCCCACGCCGCCGATGCCGCCGAGCTCGCCCTGGCCGGTGGCGAGCAGGGGCCCTCGGTCGTCCTGCTCGTCTGCGAGGACCGCCGTCCGGCGTGGCTGACGGCTCCCTCGCTCGGCGCCCCCTGGCACGCCGCCCGCGTCCCGGTCCTCCCGGTGACCGGCGGCGACGGCACCGTCGTCGTCGGCCCGCTGGTGGTGCCGCACCGCACGCCCTGCCTCGCCTGCGTCGGGTCCGGCGTGCCACCGCCGGGCCCACGCACGGCCGACCCCTCGGCGGTGGTCCTCGCCTCGGCGGTCGCGGCCGTCACCGTCCTCGCGGCGCTCGCGGGCGACCTCTCGCTGGGCGCCGTCTCCACCGAGGTCGGCCCCGGGGCCACGACGGTCCTGCACAGGGTCTGGACCTCCCGTCCCGGGTGCGGGTGCGCGTCGGTGAGAATGGCGGGGTGAGCGAGCGCGAACGAGACATCCCCGGGTCCTCGATCGCGCGCGCGGCCCGGCTCGCCGGCCTGCCCCTGGGGCACGCCGGACGCGCGGCGCTCGGGGTCGGCAAGCGGGTCGGCGGCAAGCCCGCCGAGGCCGTCGCCGCCGAGCTCCAGGCCCGCACCGCCGAGCAGCTGTTCTCCGTCCTCGGCCAGCTCAAGGGCGGGGCGATGAAGTTCGGGCAGGCCCTGTCGGTCATGGAGGCCGCGATGCCCGAGGACCTCGCGGGCCCCTACCGGGCGACGCTGACGCGCCTCCAGGAGTCCGGCCCGCCGATGGGCGCCGACCGGGTGCACGCCATCCTCGCCGAGGAGCTCGGGCCGCGCTGGGCCAGCACCAAGCTCGTCGAGTTCGACGACGTCCCGGCCGCGGCGGCGTCCATCGGGCAGGTCCACCGGGGCGTGTGGCGCGACGGGCGCGAGGTCGCCGTGAAGATCCAGTACCCCGGGGCGGGCAAGGCGCTGCTCTCCGACCTCGCCCAGATCTCGCGGGTGGCCCGGATGGCCGGCTCGCTGGTGCCCGGCATCGACGTCAAGCCGATCATGGACGAGCTGCGGGCGCGGATGTCCGAGGAGCTCGACTACTCCCTCGAGGCCCGCCACCAGCGGCACTTCGCCCGCGCCTTCCGCGACGACGAGGACGTGCTCGTGCCCGACGTCCTCGTCGAGTCCCCGCAGGTGCTCGTCAGCGAGTGGGTCGAGGGCACGCCGCTGGCGCGGATCATCGCCGACGGCACCCAGGAGCAGCGCGACGAGGCCGCCTCGCTCTACCTCGAGTTCCAGCTCCGCGCGCCCACCCGGGCCCGGCTCCTCCACGCCGACCCGCACCCCGGCAACTTCCGCATCACGCCGGACGGCCGGCTCGGCGTCCTCGACTTCGGCGCGGTCAACCGCCTCCCCGGCGGCATGCCGCCGGAGATGGGCGGCATCCTCACGAACGCCCTGGCCGGCGACGGCGAGGGGCTGGTCCGGGTGCTGCGCCGCGCCGGGTTCATCCGGCCGGGCATCGAGATCGACCCCGAGGGGCTCGTCGAGTACCTCCAGCCGCTCGTCGAGCCGATCCTCCACGAGCAGTTCACCCCGACCCGCGCCTGGCTGCGCGGGGCCGCCGCCCAGATCCAGGACCCACGCCGCCCGCAGTTCCTCATCGGCCTCAAGCTCAACCTGCCGCCCGAGTACCTGCTCATCCACCGGGTGTGGCTCGGCGGCATCGGCGTCCTCAGCCAGGTCGGCGGCACCGTGCCGCTGCGCGAGATGGTCTGCGCCTACCTCCCCGGCGTCGACGAGTCGCGCATCCCACCGGACCCCAGCGCCTGAGTCACCACCACGCGGAGTCGAGCTTGCCCTCGATGCTGCGCAAGTGCCGGCGGCTGCACGCGGCGCAGGTCCAGACCTCGCGCCCGTTCTCGGTGCCGCGGCTCCAGGTGAGCGCAGCGGTGGCCGCCTCCTCGGGGGTCGGGGTGGCGCCGCAGGTGGCGCAGACCATCGCCGCGTCGGCGGCGGGCGCCCCGGGCATCCTCAGGCCTTGGCCTTCGCGGCGGCCTTGGCCGACTTCTTGAAGTCGCGGACCTTCTGCAGCGAGTCGGGGTCGACGACGTCGGCGACGCTGCGGAAGGACCCCTCCTCGGCGTAGGCGCCGCACGCCTCCTGCCAGCCCTCGGGCCGCACGCCGAGCTGCTTGCCGAGCAGGGCGGCGAAGATGCGCGCCTTCTGGTCGCCGAACCCGGGGAGCGCCTTGAGCCGGGCGACGAGCTCGCGGCCGCTCGTGGCCGTGGTCCAGAGCCGGCTCGCGTCGCCGTCGTACTCGTCGCGGACGACGACGGCCAGGGCCTGGATGCGCCCGGCCATCGAGCGGCCGTAGCGGTGGACGGCGGGCGGGGTGGCGCACAGGTCGGCGAACGCCTCGGGGTCGGCGTCGGCGACGGCCGAGGGGTCGAGGGTGCCGAAGCGCTCGAGGACCTTGGCCGGCCCGGCGAAGGCCCGCTCCATCGGGAACTGCTGGTCCAGGAGCATGCCGGTGAGGAGCGCGAACGGGTCCTCGGAGAGCACCTGGTCGGCGGCGGGGTCCTGGGCGATCGTCAGCGCGGCCATGGGGCCAGCGTAGCCAGCACGCTCGCGGCGACGGCGCGCCAGAAGTCCCGCTCGCGCAGGGGTGGAACGGGCACCGCCCCCGACGCGGTGTCGGGGGCGGTGCGCTCTGCGGGCCGCACGCTCATCGGACGATGGCGTGGACGACCGCGCGCATCTGCTCGCGGTTGGCCGCCTCGCGCTCCCGACGCTGCGCCTCGTGGACGCTGCGCTGGTGCACGACGCGACGGACGCGCTGCATCCGGCGGTGGTACATGTCGTTCTCCTGTCGTGTGTTCTGGTGTGTCGCAACGCCGCTCAGGCGGCGACCTCGGTCTTGCGGGGACGGCCACGCGGACGCTTGCGCGCCACGACGGCTCCCTGGACGAAGTACTCCCCGCCCCAGACGCCCCACGGCTCGCGGCGGTCGAGGGCGCCCGCCAGGCAGGTCTCCCGGACCGGGCAGGTCCGGCAGAGCGCCTTGGCGAACTCGACGCCCTCGGGGGTGTCCGCGAACCACAGCTCGGCGTCGTTCTCGCGGCAGGGGATCCCCTCACCGTCGATGACGGCCGTGTCGTGCAGGTCGAGAAGGTCGGTCAGCTGCATGGGGGTGTCACCTCCGTTCGTCGCGCGCCGGGTGTGGCGCAGGGTGGTACTCGGGGGGCGGTGCGGGTCGCGCCGCTCGGTCGTGGTGCTCATCTGGTGGTCCTCGCGTGTACTGGTCTGTGGAGGCCGGTGGGCCCGGGGGAAATACGAGAAAGGCCGCGGATCCCTGGGGGGATCCGCGGCCTCGAGGTGGTGGCTACCTGGTGCTAGACAGGTGGCCCCTCGAGGCGGACGTCTCCCGTGGACGGGGCGGTGGCGATGCCGGTCTTCACGCCGGCCACGACGGCCTCACGCGCGCCGAAGGCGGCAGCGGAGACAGTGCGCCCCTGGACCCGACCTCGATCGACCGCGTGGGCCGTGGTGGAGCCGTACCAGACGGCATCGAGGAGGGTCGTGCGGGCAGCGGCCATCGCCGGCATGCCGTTCGTCGACTGCGTCGTGTCCATGTCTCCAACCCTCCTTCGCGGTCTCGGTCGTGGTCCGTGCCCGGGTGGGCACGCGAGGTGTTCCCCGACACTGTAGGACCGCCGCCGAAGCGGCGGCAACGGATTAACGGTGGCGGGTCGGTGAACCTGCGCCGTCAGGAGGATGAACTCCGTTGCGGCTCAACCGTTCTGTGCCTCGGAAAAATTCTTGACAATCTCGAGGACGGGCGCGCCGAAGCGCTCGAGCTTGGCCGGACCGACCCCGGTGATGCGCGACAGCTCGCGGGTGTCGGCGGGCTCGCGCTCGGCGATGGCGGTCAGCGTGGCGTCGGTGAACACGACGAACGCCGGGACGTCGAGCTCGCGGGCGGTCTCGAGGCGCCAGGCGCGCAGCTCCTCGAAGAGCTGCTCGTCCATCGACGGCGGGCAGGTGGTGCAGCGCCCGATCGTGCGCTCCTTGGCCGTCGCGAGCGGGCCACCACAGACGCGGCACACGGTGGGCAGCGACGCCCGCTCCTTCGCCGACGCCTTCTTCCGGCGCGGCTGGCTGCGGGCCGCCGCGCCGAGGACGGACTCGGTGCCGTCGAGGAAGCGCGACGGGCGCCGGGTGCCCTTGGCCCCCGGCGTGCGCGCGCGGCTGTAGCTGATGACGAGGCGGTCGCGGGCGCGGGTCAGGCCGACGTAGAGCAGCCGGCGCTCCTCCTCGACCTCCTCGGGGGTGTCGGCCATCGTGATGGGCAGCAGCCCGTCGGAGCACCCGACGAGGAAGACGGTGCCCCACTCCAGGCCCTTCGCGGCGTGCAGCGAGGCGAGGGTGACGCCCTGCACGGTGGGCGCGTGCTGGGCCGCGGCGCGCTCGTCGAGCTCGCGGACGAAGGCGGGCATCCGGGCCTCGGGGTCGAGGGCGGCGACGTCGTCGGCGAGGGACGCGAGCGCCGAGAGGGACTCCCACCGCTCGCGGGCCGCTCCCCCGGACGTCGGCGCCTCACGGCTCCACCCCGCCCCGAGCAGCACGTCGCGGACGAGGTCGGGAAGGGCGACCTCGCCGTCGTCGGAGCGGGCGGCGCCGCGCATCAGGACGACGGCGTCGCGGACCTCGCGGCGGGAGAAGAACCGCTCGCCGCCGCGGACGAGGTAGGGGATGCCGCGCTCGGCGAGCGCGGACTCGAACTGCTCGCTCTGCCCGTTCGTGCGGAACAGCACGGCGATCTCGGCCGGCGGGTGGCCGGACCCGACGAGGTCGGCGATGCGGGTCGCCACCTGCTCGGCCTCGGCGGGGTCGTCGTCGGCCACGAGCAGCTCGGGCGCGACGCCGTCGTCGCGCTGGGCCCGCAGCTCGACGGAGCCGGCCCGTCGTCCGCCACCGGGGCTGCGGAGCACCAGGTTGGCCAGCCCGACCACCTGGGGCGTGGAGCGGTAGTTGCGGACCAGCTCGACGACGCGGGCCTGCGGGTGCGTGGACCGGAACCCCAGCAGGTGCTGGGGCGAGGCGCCGGTGAAGCTGTAGATGGTCTGGGCGGGGTCACCGACGACGCAGACGTCGTCGCGGCCGCCGAGCCACCGGTCGAGGAGCGTCTGCTGCAGCCGGTTGACGTCCTGGTACTCGTCGACGACGAAGTGCCGGTACTGGCCGCGGACCGCCCGTGCGACCTGCTCGTGCTCGCCGAGGATGCCGGCCGTGAGGAGCAGGACGTCCTCGAAGTCGATGACGCCCCGGCCGGTCTTGACCTCCTCGTACTCGGCCATCAGCCGGGCCATCGCCGTGGCGTCGAGCCCGGCCGGCGGCTCGCGGCGGGCCCGGGCCGCCCCTGCCGCGTAGGTGTCGGGGGTGAGCATCGAGACCTTGGCCCACTCGATCTCGGAGGCGAGGTCGCGCACCGCCGGGGAGTCGAGGCGCAGCCGCAGCCGGCCGCCGGCCTCGGCGACCGCCCCGGCCTTGTGCGGCATGACCTCGGGTGCGGCGCCACCGATGGCCTGGGGCCAGAAGTAGTGCAGCTGGCGCAGCGCGGCCGCGTGGAAGGTGCGGGCCTGCACCCCGCCGACACCGAGGTCGCGCAGCCGGGTGCGCATCTCACCCGCGGCCCGGGCCGTGAAGGTGACGGCGAGCACCCGCTGCGGCTGGAAGGCGCCGGAGAGCACCCCGTAGGCGATGCGGTGCGTGATGGCGCGCGTCTTGCCCGTGCCGGCACCGGCGAGCACGCACATGGGCCCGACCGGGTGCGCGGCGACCTCGCGCTGCTCGGGGTCGAGCGCGTCGAGCACATCGTCGGCGCCGGGGTGGACGGGGAGGGTGGACATCACGACGATCCTAGGTCGCGGCACCGACGGCGCCGACGGCCGGGAAGGGCCGCGGCGCTCCCGCTGTTGAGGGGGCATGAGCACCCTCAGCGCCCCCGCCGCCGGCACCGTCACGATGTTCACCACGACGTGGTGCGGCTACTGCCGCCGGCTGAAGTCCCAGCTCGAGCGGGAGGGCATCGCCTTCACCGAGGTCGACATCGAGCGCAAGCCGGACGCCGCGGACTACGTGATGCTCGTCAACGGGGGCAACCAGACCGTGCCCACCGTGCTCTTCCCGGACGGCTCGGCCGCCACGAACCCCTCGCTCGCCGAGGTCCGCGAGCGCCTCGGCTGACCGGGGCCGGGCGCGGTCAGGACCGGCGCCGGAAGTCGACGACCTCCGGGGCCGCCACCGGCCCGCCGAACCAGTGCTCGACGATCCGCCGGGCGATGGAGATGCCGCCCGGCACCACGAGCGAGCCGTCGGCGACGGCGGCCATGAGCTCCTCGCGCGACCACCAGCGCGCCTCGGCGATCTCGGAGTCCTGCAGGCGCAGCTCGGTGCCGCGGGCGCGGGCGGTGAACCCGACCATCAGCCCGGACGGGAAGGGCCAGGGCTGGTCGCCGAGGTAGGTGACGTCCTCGACCTCGACCCCGACCTCCTCGTGGACCTCACGGGCCACGGCGGCGGCGAGGGTCTCCCCGGGCTCGACGAACCCCGCCAGCACCGACATCCCCTTCGTCGTGAAGCCGCGGCCGCGGGCCATCAGCAGCCGGCCGTCGTCGTCGACGACGGCCATGATGACCGCCACGTCGGTGCGCGGGTAGTGCTCGCTGCCGTCGGCGCGGCACCGGCGCACCCATCCGGCGAGCACCGGTTCGGTGGGGCTGCCGCAGCGCGGGCAGAAGCCGTGGGCCCGGTGCCAGTTGGCCAGGGCGAGGGTGGTCGCGAAGACCGAGGCGCCGACGTCGTCGAGGGTCGCCCCGACCTGCCGCAGCGTGCGGTGGCCCTCGGGCGGCGCGCTCCCCTCGGGCAGGTCCTCGGCCACGCCGAGGTGGTGCACCCCGCCGGCCTCCCCGAGGTAGACCACGAGGTGGTCGGCGTCGGCGGGCTCGGGCGTGGCCAGGACGACCCGGGTCGTGCCGTCGGAACCATCGGCCCCGCCGGTGCCGACGACGACCTCGGCGCCGTCCCCCCGCAGCCGGAAGACCCGGGTGGCCGGGTCGGCGAGGAGGGTCGTGAGGAGCGCCGGGTCCTCGCGCAGGTCGCTGCGGCGGTCCAGCGAGCGGCGGGTCAGGGCGACGTCGGGAAGAGAATGCTCGGCTCGGGGCACGGCTCCCAGCCTAGGCGGCGCGCACGGCATACCGTGGGGTCGTGGACCGCAGCCCCTCCTTCCTCGCGGCGCTGGCCAGCGCCGCCGTGCCGGGCCTGGACCCGGTGAGCGTCGAGGCGCTCCCGACCCTGCCGGGCCAGCACTTCGACGTCGCCTTCGTCCAGGACCGCGAGCACCGCCGCTGGGTGGTCCGCGCGCCGCGCACCGACGTCGCCGGGGCCGAGATGGACCGCGCCGTCGCCCTCCTCGGCCTGCTCGCGCGCCGGCTGCCGTTCGCCGTCCCCGCCCCCAAGGGCTTCGTCGCGCTGGGGTCCGGGGGCCGGGCGGCCGTCTACCCCTTCCTGCCGGGCCACCCGCTCGAGCTGGCGGCGCTCCCTCCCGGGCCGGGGCTGGCCGCCGAGCTCGGCCGCGCGCTGGCCGCGCTGCACAACACCGACCCGGCGCTCTTCGAGGAGGCCGGGCTCCCCTCCTACGACGCCGACGCGTACCGCACCCGCCGGCTCACCGAGCTCGACCGCGCGGCGGAGACCGGGCGCGTGCCGACCTCGCTGCTGGCCCGCTGGGAGAAGGCCCTCGAGGACGTCACGCTGTGGCGCTTCGCCGCGGTGCCGACCCACGGCGACCTCACCGGCGAGGAGGTGCTCGCAGTCTTCGACGACGAGCGTGACGCCTCGACCGGCCGCGTCAAGGCGGTCACCGGCTGGGAGGACGCCAAGGTCGCCGATCCTGCGGACGACTTCGCGGCGCTGGTCTCCGAGGCCGAACCCGACGCCGTCGAGACCGTCCTCGAGGCCTACGCCCACGCCCGCGTCGAGCGGCCCGACGCCAACCTCCTCGTGCGGGCCCGGCTGTACGCCGAGCTCCGGATGCTCACCCGGCTGATGGACGCCCTGACCCGCAAGGACGTCGCGGCCGTCGAGGTGCTCGCCACCCAGCTGCGCCGCCTCGACGACACGGTGCACGCGGCCGAGGAGTCCGACGACGACTACCGCCGGACCTCGCTGGCGCCCGTCACCGTGCGCACCCGGCCCACCCCGCCGCCGGCGCTGGTGGTCGACGAGGACGACGACGACGAGCCACTGCCCGAGGTGGCCAGGCCCGCGCCGCCGGCCTGGCTCGAGGTCGAGACCACCGGGTCCGAGCCGGAGCCGGAGCCGGAGCCCGCGACCGACGAGGTCGAGGGCGACGGCGCCGAGGACGACACCGACGACGGGCTCAGCGACGACGGGCTCAGCGAGCCGCGCCGAGGACTCGGCTGACCTCCTCCTCGTCCGGGAGGTCCGGCCACACCGTCTCCCCCGTCGCGGCATGGAAGAAGGCGCCGCGCACGCGCTCCGGCGCCACCCCGCGCAGCCGGGCCCACGCCAGCCGGTAGGCCGCGAGCTGCAGGGCCCGGGCCCGCCCGCGCGCACCGGTGGCCGGGGCGCCCGTCTTCCAGTCCACGACCGTCCACACCGGCTCGCCGTCGGCGCCCCGGTCCTCGAAGACCGCGTCGATGCGCCCGCGCACCGCGATGCCGTCGAGGACCGTCTCGACGCTCGTCTCGACCTCGACGGGGGTGCGGGCGGCCCACTCGGAGGCGAGGAAGGCCGTGCGCAGCCCGGCGAGGTCGCCCCCCGGCTCGTCGCCGTCATCGGCGAAACCGGGCAGGGTGTCGACGTCGACGATGGCGGCCCGCGCGTAGTGCTCCTCGACCCAGGCGTGGAAGGCGGTGCCCCGCCGGGCCGCGAGGGCCGGCGGCTGCGGCATCGGGCGGCGCAACCGCTCGGTGAAGGCCTCGGCGTCCTCGGCCAGCGAGACCAGGGCCGAGGTCGAGAGGTGCGGGGGCAGCGGCACGTCGACGTCGGCACCCGAGCGGCGGCGGGCCCGCTCGTCGAGGAGCATCGCCACCTCGACCTCCCAGCGCCCGGTGCCCTCGGTCGTGACGGGCGCGGCCGCGGCCTCGGCCACCGCACGCGCCGGGCCGAGGAGCCGCTCGCGGCGCTCGACGTGGTCGAGGGTCGGCCAGCTGACGGCGACGGTCTGCGCGGTGCGGGGGTTCTGCGGGGCGCCGTCGTCGACCGGCGGCAGGTCGACCCACGGGCCGGGCACGGTCGGCAGGGCGGCGCGGACCTCCTCGAGGAACCGCGAGGTCACCCGCGGCGTGGAGGCGGTGCCCCACACGTGCGCGGTGAGCAGCAGGTCGGCACGGGCGCGGGTCGTGGCGACGTAGGCCAGCCGGCGCTCCTCGGCGATGCCGTGCTCGGCGGCCGCCCGGGTGAACCGCTCGTGCGCGAGCGCCACCGAGTCCCAGTCGTGCGCGTCGGACCACCCGAAGCGGGGCAGGCCCTCGCGATCCCCGCGCAGGTCGTAGGGCAGCGTGGCGAGGCCGACCAGCCACGCCTTGTCGTTCGGCTCGGCATGGCCCCAGGAGTCGCCGACGACCTTGCCCTGGGTCGCCGAGTGCGCCGGGAACGAGGACTCGACGAGCCCCGGCACGGCCACGACGTCCCACTCGAGCCCCTTGGCCGCGTGCACGGTCATCACCTGGACCGCGTCGGGTCGGGCCTCGACCCAGCCGAGGTCGAGGCCACGCTCCTCGTCGACGGCCGCCTCGAGCCAGGCGAGGAAGCCGCCGAGGCTCGAGCGGTCCGCGCTGGCCCCGAAGGTGGCGGCGACGTCGGCGAAGGCGTCGAGGTGCGCGCGGGCCGCACCCGGTGTGTACCCGGGCCGGGCCAGCACCTCGATGTCGAGCCCGAGCGCCACCTCGGCCTCCGCGACGAGCTCGGGGAGGCCGAGCCCGGTGAGCGAGCGCAGCCGGCGCACGGTGGCACCGAGCCCGGCCAGGCGGGTCAGGGCCGTGGGCGAAAGTCGCTGCCCGTCGTCACCGACCCACGCAGCCGGCGGGAGGTCGTCGAGCGCCTCGACGATGCTCGCCTGCTCGCTGGCGTCGGGGGCGAGGTCGGCCCCGCGGGCCGGGCGGCGCACCCGCTGCCGGACCCGGGACCACTCCCCCAGTCCGTCGAGGTCGGCGGCGCCGAGGCGGCACGACGGCCCGGTCAGCAGGCGCATCAGGCGGTCCCCGCGCGTGGGGTCCTGGACGACGTGGAGGAGCGCGACGAGGTCGGCGACCTCCGGGGTGTGCAGGAGCCCACCGAGACCGACGACCTCGAACGGCACACCGGCCGCCTCGAGCGCCTCGACGACCGGGTCGAACTGGGACCGCTTGCGGCACAGGACCGCTGCCGTCGAGCGACCGGGGCGGGCCATCCGGCGCGTGACCCAGTCGACGACGTGGCGGGCCTCGTCCTCGAGGGTGCCGAGGCGGGCGGTGGCGACGTGGCCGGGCCCGGCGCCGGCACGCTCGGCGAGCTCGCGGACCTCGACCCGCGAGGTGGCCGCCAACGGCCCGGCGACGACGTTGGCGGCGGCCAGGACCGCGCGGTCGTTGCGCCAGCTCGTCGACAGGTGGAGGACCCGCGCGGGGTCGGGGTCGGCGAAGTCGGTGCGGAAGCGGTCGAGGGTGGTCGAGGAGGCACCGCGCCAGCCGTAGATCGACTGGTGCGGGTCGCCGACGGCCGTCACCGGCACCGGTTCCCCCGGGGCGACGAAGAGCGCGCGCAGCAGCTGGAGCTGGGCCTCGGAGGTGTCCTGGAACTCGTCGAGGAAGACCGCCCGGAAACGCCGGCGCTCGGCCACCCCGACCTGCGGCACCGTCGTGGCCAGCCGGGCCGCGAGGGCCATCTGGTCGGCGAAGTCCATCGCGTCGCGGGACCGCTTGAGCGCGTGGTAGGCCTCGACCAGCGGGACGACGGCCGCGCGTTGACGCAGCACACCGACGACCTCGCGCATCGGGTTGGCGCGCTTGCGGGACCCGTCCGGCTTGGTCAGGGCCTCGAGGGTGGCGACCACCTCGTCGAGGTGCGCGCCGAGCCGCTCGGGCCCGACGAGGTGCTCGGCCATCTCGCCGGAGAGGTCGACGACGGCGGTCGTGACGGTCGACTCGGCCTTGTCGACCTCGTCCATCGGGCCGTCCCAGGAGACGACCGCCTCGTGGGCGAACTGCCACGCGGCGGCCTCGGTGAGCAGCCGGCTCTCGGGCTCGACCCCGAGGCGCAGGCCGTGCTCGCGCACGATCCGCCCGGCGTACGCGTGGTAGGTCGACACGGTCGGGGCGTCGTCGAGGACCGCTGCGCCGTCCTCGGGGTCGGGGGCCCACAGCCCGGCCTCGCGCAGCGTGGTGAGCCGTGCGGCGAGGCGCTCGGAGAGCTCGCCCGCGGCCTTGCGGGTGAAGGTCAGGCCGAGCACCTCGTCGGGTCGGACGAGGCCGTTCGCGACCAGCCAGACGACGCGGGCGGCCATCGTCTCGGTCTTGCCCGACCCGGCGCCCGCCACGACGAGCAGCGGGTCGAGGGGCGCCTCGATGACCGCCGCCTGCTCCGGGGTGGGGGCGTAGGACTGGCCGAGGGCGTGGGCGAGGTCGACGGCCGACCAGCGCTGTGCGGCAACGGTGCTCACACCCGCCTCCCCTCGGGCTGCGCCGGGCACGAGTCCTTGACCTGGCAGGTGCCGCAGACCTCGCGCGCCGGCAGGGCGGTGAAGGTGGCCGCGGCCATCCCCTCGGCCGTGCGCTCGAGGAGGTCGCGGGCCCACGCCGGGTCCTCGGGGTCGTCGGCGAGCGGCACCTGCACCTGCAGGGTCGTCCCCTTGTTGGCGGCCCGGCCGAGCTGGAGCAGCCCGGCTCCGCCGGAGCCCGTGCCGTGCTCGGCGAAGGCGCCGGCCTCGACGGCCAGCTGGTAGGCCCCGAGCTGGCCGTGGCGGGCGAGGTCGTCCCTGGTGGGCTTGCGGGAGCCGGTCTTGAGGTCGACGACCCGCACTGTGCCGCCGGGGCCGACCTCGATGCGGTCGACGGTGCCGCCGACGACGGCCCGCCCGAGCGCGACCCGCATCGCCTGCTCGGAGGCGGCCCGCCGCCAGCCCGACGCCTCGGCCTCGCGGTGGTAGCTGGCGAGCCGGTCGGTCATCGCGGTGGCTCGCGCGAGGTCGCGGCGGGACAGCCAACCCGGAGGCAACCCGAGCCTGCCCCAACGCTTCTCGAGCTCTGCGGCGTACGCGGCGGCGTCGGCGTCACCGAGGTCGTGCGCGATCTCGTGCACGAGCGTGCCGATGTCCTGGGCGCCCATCGAGGGACCGTCGCCGCCGCTCGCCCGCAGCACCCACTGGAGGCCGCACTGGCCGAAGCGGTCGACCATCGACGGCGAGACGCGGACCGGCACGTCGGCGGCCCGGCGCGGGCGGTCGTCGGTGGTACCGCGCAGGGCCCACCACTGGCCGGGGTCGGCCCCGGCGACGCCCTCGCGGGCCAGCCGCGCGAGGGTGGTGACGGCCGCGCCCCGCGCCGCAGGGTCGGGGTCGAGGAGGGTGCGCCGCAGCTCGCCGACGAGGCCGGGCAACGTCATCGGGCGCGGGACGTCGGTGAACGGGCGGGCGTCGGGGCGGGGGTCGACGACGTCGAGGTAGGGCGAGGGCTGCTCGTCCTCGCTGCGGACCGCGGTGACGACGAGGCGATGCCTGGGACGGGTGACGGCGACGTGGAAGAGACGCGTCTCGTCGTGGCGGACCCGGGCCCGCGCAGCCCTCGGCGTGGTGTCGTGGCCCGTGACGGCGTCGACGAGGTCGGCGGAGCCGAGGAGCGAGCCGCGCAGGCGCAGGTCGGGCCAGACCCCCTCCTGTACACCGGAGACGACGACGAGGTCCCACTCGAGGCCGGCGGCGGCCGCCGGGGTGAGCAGGGCCACGGACTCGCCCTGCTCGGAGCGCGCCCCCAGGGTGTCGCCGGCGACGTCCTGCCCCAGGAGGTGGTCGAGGAAGGCGGCCGGGGTGGAGCCGGGCAGCCGGTCGGCGTAGCGCCCGGCGGCCTCGAAGAGCCCGAGGACGGCGTCGAGGTCGCGGTCGGCGCGCGCACCGGCGGGCCCCCCGGCCAGCGCGGCCTCCCGCCACGGCCCGGCCAGGCCGGAGGCGCTCCACATCGACCAGAGGACCTCCTCGACGCCGTCGCCGTCGCGCAGCCCCTCGACGGCGGCGGCGAGGACGCGATGGACCCGGCGGGCGGGCATCGCCTCGGGTCCGACGTGGTCGAGGGCGGCGGGGGTGAGTACGGCCTCGGCGAGCAGGGCGTCGCTGGGTCGCCCTCCGCCGGAGTCGAGCTCGAGGCGGCGCAACGAGCGCCGGAGGCGGCGCAGCCCCACGGAGTCGGCGCCACCGAGCGGGGAGGTGAGGGCGTCGACGACGACCTCGGGGTCGAGCTCGTCGGCGCCCGCGAGGAGGTCGAGGGCGCTCGCGAGGAGCGCGAGGAAAGGCCGCACGGCGACCTCGTCGCGCACCGGGAGGTCGGCGACGGCGGTGTCGAGCGGGACGCCGGCCGAGCGCAGCGACCGCCGGAGCGTGGCGGTGCGCGAGCCACCGCGCACGATGACCGCCATCCGCGACCACGGCACCCCCTGGAACAGGTGCGCCTCGCGCAGCAGCCCGGCGACGAACGCCCCCTCCTGCGCAACCGTGCGCAGGAGGTGCGCCTCGGCGCTTCCGGTCCGGTCGGGGGCGACCGGTGCGGGGGCGCGGTGCGCTGCCCCACCGACGACACCGACGTGCCCGACCACACGAGCAGCAGCCGCGGAGACCGGTGTGGCGCAACGGTACCCGGTGGTGAGTACGTGGGCGCTCGCGTCCGGCCAGGCGGTGACGAAGAGCCGGGGGTCCGCGCCGCGGAAGGTCTGGGTGGCGGCGTCCGGGTCGCCGAGGAGCACGAGCGGGACACCCGTCCCTCCGACCACGACCTGGAGCAGCCGCAGCCCGGCGGGCGTCAGCTCCTGGGCGTCGTCGACGACCACGAGGCGCAGGCGGCGCCGGAGCCGGTCGAGCGCGGCGTCGTCGGTCTCGAGGAGGTCGGCGGCGGCGGTGAGGATGGCGGCGGGGTCGAACGCGCCGGGCGCCCCGAGCGCGGTGACGTCCTCGTACTCGCGCAGCACGGCGGCGCCCGCGGTCCACTCGGGGCGGTCGTGGTGGAGGGCGAGCGCCTCGAGGTCGGCGGGGGTGAGTCCGAGCTCGAGGGCACGCATCAGGAGGTCGCGCAGCTCGGAACGGAAGCCGCGGGTGGGCAGGGCGAGCCGCACCGACTCCGGCCACGGGGGCGCGGGGGTGTCGCCGGAGGCGTGCCCGGCGAGGAGCTCGCGGAGGATGACGTCCTGCTCCGGGCCGCTGAGCAGCCGGGGGGTGTCACCACCCTCGAGCGCGGCGGCCTCGCGGAGCAGGCCGAACCCGAAGGACTGGTGGGTGCGGGCGAGCGGCGTGGTGGTCGTGCCGCCGAGCCGCACGGTGACGACGTCGCGGAGGCGGGCGGCGGCGAGCCGGGTGGGGGCGAGCAGGAGGCAGGAGTCGGCGGGGAGGCCGTCCTGCACCACCGCGCGGACGACCCGCTCGACCGCGACCGTGCTCGTGCCGGTGCCGGGCGCGCCGAGCACCCGGACGACCGGGTCCGTGGCGTCGACCGCCGCCCGCTGTGCCGCATCGAGCTCCGGCACGGCCGTCGGACCGGGGGCGGGACGACGGAGGACGAGCACGACGCGATTCCACCACGCGGCGGGGACACCCGGCACGACGGCCGGGCGCCGCGCAGCCGGGTCGAGGTGATGTCGGGCCTTCTCAGGGTCCTCTTTCACCTCGAACCACAAGTCACTGGGCTCGGGTCGAGGTATCCGGCCTCCGTCTCGTGACAGCGGGATACCTCGAACGGGATCAGAGGAGAGCGAAGGTGGCCGGGTCCTCCTCGCCGCAGCGCCAGCTCTGCCCCTGCCCGCCGGCCAGACGTTGCGGCTCCTCGCGCAACCCGAAGGCCTGCAGGACCTCGTGCGGCGGCGGGCTCGACGGCACCGGCCCCTGGTGGCAGGGCCCCGCCGGCGCCGGCCTAGCTCGCGCCCTCACCGTGGCTCCCGAGGACGGGGCCGATGCTCGTCAGGTAGGAGAGCGCGGGTTCGAGGCGCGGGACGAGGTCGCTGCGGCTCAGGTACCGCTCCACCGGCACCAGGACGCTCGTGTCCGTGAAGGCGCTCCCGCTCAGGACGTGCTCCAGCACCCCCGCGCAGGATGCGACCGCGAGGACGCCCTCATCCCATTCCGTGCCCTCACGCCGACCGTGGACGACGTCCAGCAACCGCGTCCGAACCCGCCGGCTGGGCTCCGGACGTGGCCGGCGCCTCGGTGGCCGCCACCGAGCCAACGCCCTGGGCACGTCCTCGGTGAGCCCCGCGGCGGCCAGGTCGGCACCGAGCAGCTCCCAGACGTCGGGGCTCACGGCGTCGACGGAATGGATGACCGGCAGCGGACCGGTCGCGGCCGCACGAGCCAGGCGCTCCGTCCAGCAGCCGAGCAGCCCCTCTCGCGCCGGCACCGAACCGGTGTCGACCGCGATGCCACCGCCCCCCTCGTCCCATCGCGCCGCCCCCGACCCGATGACGTCGAGCACGGCAGCGGCGGCGGCCACGACCGGCATCGTCCCTGCGCGCGGTCGCATCCACTGCTCGTCCTGACCCAGCAGCCAGATGGCCTGCGCGACCAGGAGCTCCCCCACGAAGGGGAGCGTGGCACCGGCGGGCGGTGGGCACAAGGTGGATGTTCTGCGCCGTCCGGGCAACGTCACCCCGCCACGCGGCGCTGACGCTCGGTGCGGTGCTGGGGTTCGGTGGTGCGGACGCGGCCGTTCGGGCCGTGCCAGGTGATGGTGCCGTCGGGTGACATGACGGGCCGCCAGCGGCCTTGCTGCTTGAAGCGGTGGTGCCGCCGGCACAGGTTCTCGAGGCCGGTGGGCGTGGTTTCGCCGTCGGGCCAGGCTCGGACGTGGTCGAGGTCGCAGTGTTCGGCGGGCCTCGTGCAGCCCCACATGCGGCAGGTCCCGTCTCTCGTCTTGACGAAGTCGGTGATGGCTTTCGTGGGCTTGTACGCGCTGGTGGTCAGGGAGGCCAGGGTGCCGGTCTCGGCCTCGAGCACCGCCCTGGCGACGTCCATCGGGAGGAGCCTGAGCAGGTTGGCCAGGGTGGCGGGGTCGACCCAGCCGAGGTTCGGGAGGTGGGTGCCGGAGACGGCGAACCCGGGGCTGACCTCGGCCATGAGGTCGGCGCGGTCGCTCCAGTCCTCCTCGGCCGGCTCCTCGACCCAGGAGAGCTCCTCACGGGTCGCAGGGTCGAGGTCGCCGTACCGGGTCTCGACACCGGTGGTGTGGTCGATGAGGGTGTCGTCGTCGTCCCAGTCGACCCGGAACCGCTCACCCGTGGCCGGCTCCGGAGCCGGACGGTCGGTGACGACCGGCACCCCGAGGGTGACCTGCGCGGACACGGTCACGTTCCGCAGCACCAGGTCGGTCAGGGCATCGGCGCGGGACTCCGGCACCGACAGCGAGTCGTCGACCTCGCGGTACTCCCCGGCGAGGGACTCCACGGCCGACCACATGGCCGCCGAGGTCGCGGTCGGGAGCGAGGCGAACCACTCCGTCAACCCGTCCGCGCCGGGGCACACCTCCACCCGCCGACCCGTCTTCGTCAACGCCAAGTGCGCCGCGACCTGGTCCGCCGCCACCCGCGTCGCGACCCGCCGCGCCTCCGACATCACCCGGGCCGGGTCCAGAGAAGCCAGCCGGGGCGCGAGCTCGGCATCCACCCGCCCGCACGCCTCCACATCCAGACCGGCGCACGCGTCGACGACCTTCTGTGCCGCGATCGTGCCCACCGCGCCCTCGACCAACAGGTCACGCGTACGAGGGAATCGCTGCCCGAGTACCGCCCCCAACGTCACCTTCCGCCCCGCCACGCCCTCGGTCAGGCCGGCCTCCAGGCAGAACATCACCCCAGACATCTGGTCCACGAACCCCACCGGGTGCACCCGCTCCGCCGGACCATCCCCCGAGAGCCGCGTCTCGAACCGCGCACCCCACGCCGCGCTCACCGCCACCAACGCATCAGCCACGTTCGCCAACCCCTGCGCCTCCCCGGCGAGCTCGAACGCGTCCTCCGACGACAACCCGTGACCGGACTCGACCAGCTCACGACCCAACCGCGCGCACTCCGATCGGAGTGCCGCGATGCGGCTCGAGATCGTCCCCCTGTCCATGCCTCATCCTACCGAACATCCGTTCGATCGGCAAGAGTTTCCACAGACCGATTCGACTGCACGACAGACTCTTTGGCCCAGTATCGGGAGCAATTGGACGTCCCCGCCACGACCACCGTCGCGCAGCCCACGCCGGTCGCCGGGACCGGCTCAACCCGCCAGCAGCGCCACCGTGGCCGGGTCCTCCTCGCCGGCGAAGTACTGCTCCAGCACGGCACGGAACGGCCCGTCCGACCCCTCCCCGGCCGCCTGCGCGAAGAGGGTCATCGAGGAGCGGAGCTTGACCGCGTCGATGCCGCCGAGCACCGCTACGGGGTCCGACCCGTCCAGAGCGAGCAGCGCCTCGCAGCACTCGACCAGCCGCGGCCCGAGCACCGGGTGCGCCAGGTACGCCCGCGCCTCCCCCAACCCGTCAACTCCGTAGTGCACCGCGGTCGGGCTGCGCCCCAGCCCGGACACCTGCGGGAACACGAACCACATCCAGTGCGAACGCTTCTCGCCGGCACGCAGCTCGACCAAGGCCGACGCGTACGTCCCTCCGGACTCCTGCGCCTCGACGAACCGCGACACGTCAGCCCCCATCGACACCCACCGCCTCAGTACGTCGGCACCGACGGGTCGACGTCGCGCGACCACGCGAGGATGCCCCCGGTCACGTCCACCGCATCGATCCCCTTGGCGCGCAACAGGTCCACCGCCTCGGCCGACCGGCCACCGGCCTTGCAGTGCACGTACACCGTTCCGGCAGAACCCGGCACGTCCTCGCCCGCACGCACGGCGCCGACCGGCAGCAGCACCGACCCCGGGATGGCCGCCACATCCCGCTCCCCCGGCTCCCGGACATCCAACAGCGTGAACGACGACCCACCGCCGTCCCGCTCCCCCAGCAGCCGCGCCAGCTCGACGACGTCGATGCTCGGCCGGTTCGGCTCTGCGACAACGGCATCGGAGCCATCGGCGCCACGCTCGGTCGCCCAGCCCAGGGGACGCGACACGTCCGCCCCCGAGCCGCACACCGGGCATCCCGGGTCGCGCCGCACCGGCACGGCATCCCACGTCTGGCGCAGCGCGTCGTGCACGAGCAGCCGGCCGACGAGCACCTCCCCGACCCCCGTCACCAGCTTGACCGCCTCGGTGGCCATCACCGACCCCACCGACGCGCACACCGCCCCGAGCACGCCGCCCACCGCGCACGACGGCACGGCACCGGCCGGCGGCTGCGACGGGAAGACGCACGCGTAGCAGGGCCCCTCCCCCGCCCACCACACCGAGACCTGCCCGTCGAACCGGTACACGGACCCCCACACGTGCGGCACCCCGAGCCGGGCGCAGGCGTCACCGACGAGGTAGCGCGTCGGGAAGTTGTCGGCGCCGTCGAGGACGAGGTCGTAGTCGGCGAGCACCGACAGTGCGTTCACCGTGTCGAGCCGCTCGCGGTGCCGGACGACGACGGTGTCCGGGGAGATCGCCGCCAGCGCCTCCGCGGCGGAGTCGACCTTGTCCCGTCCCACGTCGGCCACCCCGTGCACGACCTGCCGCTGGAGGTTCGTCGCCTCGACGACGTCGTCGTCGACCACGCCGATCGTCCCCACCCCGGCGGCCGCCAGGTACAGCAGGGCCGGCGAGCCCAACCCCCCTGCCCCGACCACGAGCACCCGTGCCGCACGCAGCCGGCGTTGGCCGCCGACGCCGAGGTCGGGCAGGAGGAGGTGGCGGGCGAACCGGGTGCGCTCGGCCGCGGTGAGCTCCGGGCCGGGCGGCACCAGCGGAGGTCGTGCCATGTCCCGGAACCTAACACCGCGGTGCGTCGCGCCCACCGGTTCAGGGCTACCCGTCCGTAGGATGACCGGCGACGCCACGAGCCGGAGGACCCATGAGCAGCCCGACCACGACCGCCCGCAGCCCGCGCATGCCCCGCAGCGAGCGGCGCGCCCAGCTGCTCGAGGCCGCCCAGGCCGTCTTCGTGCAGTCGGGGTACCACTCCGCCGCGATGGACGAGATCGCCGAGCGCGCCGGCGTCTCCAAGCCGGTGCTCTACCAGCACTTCCCCGGCAAGCTCGACCTCTACCTCGCCCTCCTCGACACGCACTGCGAGACCCTCGAGGACCTCGTGCGCAAGGCGCTCGAGCACACCGGCGGCGACAACGAGCAGCGGGTGCGCGCCACGGTCGCCGCCTACTTCGACTTCGTCAGCCGCGAGGACGCCGCCTTCCGGATGGTCTTCGAGTCCGACCTCACGAGCGTGCCCCAAGTCCGGGCCCGCCTCGACGCCGTCGAGCTCGCCTGCGCCGAGGCGATCAGCGAGGTCATCGCCGAGGACACCGGTGTCGACGACGAGCGCGCCCTCCTCCTCGGCTCGGCCCTGGCCGGCATGGCCCAGGTGGCCGCCCGCCACTGGCTGGCCCAGGACGGCGACATCCCCGAGGGCGAGGCGGCGCGCATCATCAGCCTGCTCGCCTGGCGCGGGCTCGGGTCCTTCCCGAAGGTCGGCGGCTGAGCCGCACGCTGCACCGCACCGCTGAGCCCTCGGCGAACACGCCCGAGCACCGGAACAGCGACCGGGCGGCGCCCGTTAGCCTGAGCGCGAGATCCCGTCCCCGCCACGGACACCACCGTGGCCCCAGAACGAAAGGTGTGTGCCCCGTGGAGGTCACCATCGGCGTCCAGAACGTCGCCCGCGAGCTCACCGTCGAGACCGACGCCGACGCCACCGAGGTGGCCGCCGCCGTCGACGCCGCGCTCGCCTCCCCCGACGCCGTGCTCCGGCTCACCGACACCAAGGGCCGCTCCGTGCTCGTCCCGGGCCGCGCCGTCGCGTGGGTCCAGGTCGGCGAGTCCGAGAAGGGCAAGGTCGGCTTCGGCGCCACCCCCTGACGCACCGACGCTGACCTGCGGCGATCCCCGGTGAAACTCGCGTGCGTCTAACGTCTGCCTAACCTTCGTCGAGGGTCTAGCGTCGGACCTGCGCCGGTTCCCCGGCGCCCGCGCCACGGCCACCCGCCGCGGCACCGGAACCGGTACGCACCGGGGCCCGACCGGCCCCGGGAAGGAGCCACTCGTGTCCATCATCGGTTCGATCGTCGCCGGCATCATCATCGGCGTCCTGGCCCGCCTCGTCCTGCCGGGCCGCCAGAACATCAGCTTCCTCGTGACCATCGTGCTCGGCATCCTCGGTGCCGTCATCGGCTGGTTCCTCGCGGGCCTGCTCGGCGTCCAGACCACCAACGGCGTCGACTGGATCCGCTGGCTCGTCTCGGTCATCGTCGCGGCCGTCCTCATCGTCGGCTACGAGCGCGTCACCGCCGGTCGCGGGCGCACCGTCACCCGCTGACCCCCCGCACCACCTGTCGAGCACGCGAGGCCCCCGCCGTCCGGCGGGGGCCTCGTCGTGTCGGGACCGGGTCGCGCAGGACCCTCAGGAGTCCAGCCCCATCCGGGTCATCCGGCGCTGGTGGTTGTCGGTGAGTCGGGTGAACATCTGCCCGACCTCGCCCAGGTCGACGCCGCCGCCGACGAGCAGCGCGGCCATCGCGTCGCGCTCCACCGCCACCGCCTGGGCCTGCGACAGCGCCTCCCCCAGCAGCCGCCGGCCCCACAGCGCCAGCCGTCCGGCGGCCGTGCGGTCGGTGCGGATGGAGTCGCGGACGATCTGGACGACGAAGTCGGCGTGGCCGGCGTCGTCGAGGGCGCTCTGCATGACCGCCTGGGTCTGCTCGTCGACGAAGCCTGACATCTCGCGGTAGAAGTCCTTGGCGATGCCGTCACCGACGTAGGCCTTGACCAGCCCCTCGAGCCAGCCGCGCGGGCGGGTGCGCTCGTGGAAGGAGGCGATGGGGGCCACGAACGGCGCCATCGCCGCCTCGGGGTCGATGCCGCGTCCCCGCATGTGCTCGGCGAGCTGCTGGTACTGCAGGTAGTCCGTGGTCGCGAGCTGCCCCATCTGCGACTTCAGCGACAGGGTCGGGGCGAGGTCGCAGTCGGCGGCCATCCGGATGAAGGCGGTCAGCTCGCCGTACGCGAGGACCCCGAGGAGGTCGACGACGGCGGCGTCGACGGTGCCGACGGCGGGGCTCCCCGACGGGTCCTGGTCCATGGAACCGGAGCCTAACGGTAGGATGACCTCCGTCAACGGTGCCCGGTCGGCACGCAGAACGAGTGACCTTGCCGGGTGGACGCCAGGTGTCGCAGACGCCGCGCCCGCCCTCGAAGACCCCCGATCGGCCCGCAGCTCCTGCGCTCGCGCGCGTCCCGCGCGCCTGCCGATCCGGAAGAGAGTCCATGACCGACGTCGCCGACGCCCCGACCACCCCCGACACCGACGAAGCCGCCCCGGCCGCCCCCGAGCCGACCTTCGCCGACTTCCCCATCCACGCCGACATCGTCGCCGCGCTCGCCGGCCACGGGATCACCAGCCCGTTCCCGATCCAGGCGATGACCCTGCCGGTCGCCCTCGGCGGCCACGACATCATCGGCCAGGCCAAGACCGGTACCGGCAAGACCCTCGGCTTCGGCATCCCGATCCTCAACCGCGTCGTGGCCCCCGGCGACGACGCCTTCGCGACGATGCACGCCGCCGGCAAGCCGCAGGCCCTGGCCGTCGCCCCGACCCGCGAGCTCGCCGTCCAGGTGGCCGGTGACCTCGAGCGGGCGGGCGCCAAGCGCGGCATCCGCGTCCTCACCGTCTACGGCGGCCGCGCGTACGAGCCGCAGATCGAGGCCCTGCGCAAGGGCGTCGAGGTCGTCGTCGGCACCCCGGGCCGCCTCATCGACCTCGCCCAGCAGGGCCACCTCGACCTCGGCAACGCCCGCATCGTGGTCCTCGACGAGGCCGACGAGATGCTCGACCTCGGCTTCCTCCCCGACGTCGAGAAGATCCTCGGGATGACCCCCGCCGGTCGCCAGACGATGCTCTTCTCGGCGACGATGCCCGGCGCCGTCGTCACGCTGGCCCGCCGCTACATGAACCAGCCGACGCACATCCGCGCGATGGGCGACGACCAGGAGAACGCCCACACCGTCAAGGCCGTCGAGCAGCACGTGTACCGCGCCCACGCGATGGACAAGGTCGAGATGCTCGCCCGGATGCTCCAGGCGAAGGGCCGCGGCCTGACCATCATCTTCAGCCGCACCAAGCGCACCGCCGCCAAGGTGGCCGACGACCTCGTCGAGCGCGGCTTCGCGGCCGCCGCCATCCACGGTGACCTCGGCCAGGGCGCCCGCGAGCAGGCCCTGCGCGCCTTCCGCAACGGCAAGGTCGACATCCTCGTCGCCACCGACGTCGCGGCCCGCGGCATCGACGTCGAGAACGTCACGCACGTCATCAACTACCAGTGCCCCGAGGACGAGAAGACCTACCTGCACCGCATCGGGCGCACCGCCCGCGCCGGCAACACCGGCACCGCGGTCACCTTCGTCGACTGGGACGACCTGCACCGCTGGGGCATGATCAACCGCGTCCTCGACCTGGGGATGCCGGAGCCGGTGGAGACCTACTCCTCCTCGCCGCACCTCTTCTCCGACCTCTCGATCCCCGAGGGCTCCAAGGGCCGCCTGCCGCGTGCGCAGCGCACCCGCGAGGGCCTGGACGCCGAGGTGCTCGAGGACCTCGGCGAGACCGGCAAGTCCGGCGGCCGCGGCCCGGGCCGTGGTGGCCGCGGCGGTCGCGACGGCGGGCGCGACGCCGGCCGGGGTGGTCGTGACGGCGGGCGCGACGCCGGCCGGGGTGGTCGTGACGGCGGCCGTGGTGGTCGTGACGGCGGCCGGGGCGAGCGCTCCGAGAGCCGGTCCGAGGCGCCGGCGGGCGAGGGCCAGGACCGCCCGCGGCGCAACCGCAACCGGCGCCGCACCCGCGGCGGCAAGCCGGCCGGCGAGGGCGCGCAGGGCTGACGCCCTCCCCCACCCGTGAACGACGAGGGGCCGCATCCCACCCGGGATGCGGCCCCTCGTCGTGCGTGCGGCGGGTCAGCCGCCGGTCAGGGTGCTCGTGTCGATGACCGCGCGGTAGCGGACGTCACCGTCGACGACGCGGTCCCACACCTCGTTCACGTCGGCGGCGTCGACGACCTCGATGGTCGCCGCGATGCCGTGCTCGGCGCAGAAGTCGAGCATCTCCTGGGTCTCGGCGATACCGCCGATCTGCGAGCCGGCGACGGCCCGGTTGCCGCCGATCAGCGCGCCCGGCGGGATCTCGTACGGGGCCGGCGGCAGGCCGACGTTGACCACGACACCGGCCGGCTTGAGCAACGCGACGTAGTCGGCGATCGGGATGTCGGCGCTGACCGTGTTGAGGACGATGTCGAAGGTGCCCTTGGCGGCCTCCATCTCGCCGGAGTCCGTGGAGGCGATGTGCGCGCTCGAGCCGAGCGACTTCGCGTCGTCGGCCTTGGCGTGGCTGCGCGAGATGGTCGTCACGGTGGCGCCCATCGCGGCGGCGATCTTCACGCCCATGTGGCCGAGGCCGCCCACCCCGACGATCGCGACGTGCTTGCCGGTGCCGGCACCCCAGCGGTGCAGCGGCGAGTAGGTGGTGATGCCCGCGCAGAGCAGGGGCGCGGCGACGTCGAGCTCCATGCCGTCGGGGATCCGCAGGACGAAGCGCTCGGAGACGACGACCTCCTGGGAGTAGCCGCCCATCGTCCACTCGCCGTCGTAGCCCTCGGCGTTGTAGGTGCCGACGGCCGGCTTGCTGCAGAACTGCTCCATGCCGTCCTTGCACTGCTCGCACTCGCCGCACGAGTCGACGAGGCAGCCGACGCCGACGCGGTCCCCGACGCTGTGGCGGGTCACCTCGGACCCGACCTCGACGACGGTGCCGGCGATCTCGTGGCCGACGGTGAGCGGGAAGTGCGCGGGCCCCCACTCCTCGCGCACCGTGTGGATGTCGGAGTGGCAGATGCCGGCGAAGGCGATGGCGATGCGGATGTCGTCGGGGCGCAGGTCGCGCCGCTCGATCGTGCCCTGGCGGAAGCCGGAGGACGCGGAGTCGGCGATGAGGGCGGGGGTGGTGGTGGTCATGGACCCCACGCTAGAACCGCACCCCGGGGTGCGGTCAAACTCTCGACAAACATTTGACGGTGGCGAGGGTCACCGCCGTCCCGGGAATGCGGCTCAGAGCCGCTCGAGGAGCCCGGCGGCCACCTCGCGGTACGCCTTCGCACCCTTGGAGGTGCGGGCCGTCGCGAGGATCGAGCGCCCGACCGCCGGCGCCTCGGCGAAGCGCACAGTCTTCGGGATGGGCGGCGAGAGCACCGGCAGGTCGTAGCGCGAGCCCACGTCCTCCAGGACCTCGCGCGCGTGCGTGCTGCGCCCGTCGTAGAGCGTCGGGAGGATGCCGATGACGCGCAGCTTCTTGTTGAGGATCTTCTTGACGTCCGCGACGGTGTCGAGGAGCTGGCCGACGCCGCGGTGGCTGAGCATCTCGCAGGGCATGGGGACGATGAGCCCCTGGGCGGCGGTCAGCGCGTTGAGGGTCAGGACCCCGAGGCTGGGCGAGCAGTCGAGGAGGATCACGTCGTAGTCGCGGCGCACCGGGTCGAGCGCGGACTGGAGGACGTACTCGCGGGCGGGCCGGCCGAGCAGGATCGCCTCCGCGCCGGCCAGCTCGATGGAGCTGGGGACGAGGTGCACGCCGTCCTCGCACTCGTGGACGACGTCGGCGAGGTCCGCGCCGCCGACGAGGACGTCGTGGACCGAGGCCTCGACCGTGTCGGGGTCGATGCCGAGGCTGAAGGTCAGGCAGGCCTGCGGGTCGAGGTCGACGAGCAGGACGCGCTTGCCGGCCTCGGCGAAGGCCGCGCCGAGGGAGGCGACGGAGGTGGTCTTGGCGACGCCGCCCTTCTGGTTGGCCAGGGCGATGATCGGGGCCTTGCGCGAGCGCGCCATCGAGCGCCTTCCGTCGGCGGGGTCAGGGGGTCGCGGCGATTCTCTCATCCGGCCCGCCCCGCCCCGCCGCGAGGACGAAGCGGCGGAACGCCTCGGCCGAGGGCAGGAGCGGGCGACCCTCGACCCAGGCGAGCCCCACCTCGCGCTGCGCCCCCTTGTCGGTCAGCGGCAGGAGCCGGGTGCGCGCGAAGGTCGCCGGGACCGAGAGCCCCTGCGCGGGCACGACAGAGACGCCGAGACCGGCGGCGACGAAGCCGCGGATGGTCGGCAGGTCCTCGGCCTCCATCGCCACGGCCGGGATGAACCCCGCGGCGCGGCAGAGGTCGAGGGTCTGCTGGCGCATCCCCGACGGCGGGGCGCGCAGGACGAACGGTTCGCGGGCGACCTCGGCCAGCCCGACCGACGCCCGCCCGGCGAGCGGGTGGTCGGTGGCGACCGCGAGGACGAACGGCTCGTCGAGCACGTGCTGCCACACGACCCCCTGCCCGGCGACGCGGGCTGCCGTCAGCTCGAGGTCGGCCCGCCGGGCGGCCAGTTGGGTCGAGACGCGGCCGTCCTCGCCGACCGCGGTGCGCTCGATGACCACACGGACGCGGGGGTACCGCGCGCGGAAGGCGCCGACCAGACCCGGCACGAGCCAGCTGCCGAGGCTCAGGGGGTAGGCGAGGGTCACGACGCCACTCTCGGGGTCGACGATCTCCCCGACCGCCGCGAGGCCGTCGTCGAGGCTGTTGACGAGGGCGTCGACGTGGCGCTTGAAGGCCGAGCCGGCGTGCGTCATCCGCAGCACCCGCCCCTGGCGGTGCAGCAGGGGCGTCCCCACCTCGGCCTCCAGCCGGCCCAGCGCCCGCGAGACGCCCGGCTGGCTGACGCCGAAGACGTCGCTCACCTCGGTGACGGTGTAGCCGTCGGCGACGAGCTGGAACCAGCGCAGCGCGTCCGTGTCCATCCCATGACGATACTGCATACGTTGTATGTGTCGTTTTCATTGGACGCATGAGTGCGCCCGCCGGAGACTGGATGCATGACGAACACCACCGCACTCTGGACCACCGTCAAGGACGAGCTCCGCGAGCGCCGCGAGCGCCGCGCCGCGATCCGCACCCTGCGCGCGGACCTCTCGCACTACCGCACCCCGGCCGAGATCGAGGACCTCCTCGTCGCGGTCGACGCCCAGGAGGCGAGCGGCGAGGGCGCGGAGGAGGCGCCGGTCATCCGCGCGATCCTCCACGAGAACCTGCAGGAGTACTACGGCCTGCACAGCCCCGTGCGCCGCGCCGCCGGCCTCTGAGCCGACCCGGCCACCGTGCCGCGGGGCCTCAGCCCCGCGGCAGGGTCCCCGGGACCACCCGTCGCCCGATCGGGCCCGGGTTCCAGGCGACCTCCCACCGGATGCCGTCCGGGTCCGCGAAGTACCCCGACCGGCCGCCCCACTCACGGTCGGCCGCCTCCCCCACCCCCGCCCCCGCAGCCCGCGCGAGGTCCAGCACCTCGTCGACGAGCGCGGGGGTCTCGACGTTGTGGGACAGCGTGAACGGCAGCAGGCCCGGCCCCTCGACCGTGCGTCCGCCGACCTCGGTCTCGAAGGCGGCGCGGTCCCAGAGCGAGAGCACGAGGGTCTCGCCGGCGGCGAACATCACGACCTCGCCGGCCACCTCGAGCTCCGGCCTCCAGCCGAGCCCGTCGACGTAGAAGCCGCGCGAGCGCCCGAGGTCGGCGACCGCCAGGGTGACGAACGAGATGCGCTGCTGCATCCCGGCAGCCTGCCACGCGTGCGAGAGGCGCAGGCGCGGCGTGGACGGGCTCTGGCGCGCCGTCGCCGCGACCCCTACGCTGGGCGCGTTCGGTGCGTATGACGAGACAGGTTGCCCCATGAGCAACGAGTTGCCGACCGTCGCGACCGCCCGCCTCCTCGAGGGCGCGCGCTACGAGGTGATGCCCACGGCCTCCATCGCCGAGGCGGTGCAGCGCCACGTCCCGCCCTCGGTGACGGTCACGGTCACCGCGGCCCCGGGCAAGGGCCTGGACGCCACCCTCGACCTCGCGACGACGCTGGCGGCCGCGGGCCACCACGTCGTCCCGCACCTCGCGGCCCGGATGGTCACCGGCCGCGCCGAGCTCGTCGACGTCGTGGCCCGCCTGGCCGAGGCCGGCATCACCGCGGTGTTCGTGCCCGGGGGCGACGCCGACCCGCCCGCCGGCGACTACACCTCCGCCCTGGACCTGCTGCAGGACCTCGAGGGCATTGCGCACCCCTTCACCCACGTCGGCATCACCGGCTACCCCGAGTCCCATCCCACGATCGACGACGACGTCACCGTGCAGTCGATGTGGGACAAGCGCCGGTACGCCACCCACGTCGTCTCCAACATGACCTTCGACGCCGAGCACCTCGGCACGTGGTGCGAGCGCATCCGGCGGCGCGGGGTGACCCTCCCCCTGCTCGTCGGCGTGCCGGGACCCGTGGAGCGCACCAAGCTGCTCGGGATGGCGACGAAGATCGGTGTGGGAGAGTCGTTGCGCTTCCTGCGCAAGCAGAAGTCCGTCTTCGCGCGCATCGCCGCGCCGGGGTTCTCCACGGACCGGTTCGTCAGCCGGGTCGCGGCCCTCTCGGCCAACCCGGCCCTGTCCATCGAGGGGCTGCACGTCTTCACGTTCAACCAGGTCGAGGTCGTCGAGACGTGGCGGCAGCGGATGCTCGAGGAGGCCGCCACGGCCCGCGTCCGCCCACCGGGCTGAGGCCCTCGACACCGCCGCGTCCGCCGGGCGGGACGACCATCCCGACCCGCCCACCGGCTCGTACCGTGGACCCGTGACCAACCGCCTCACCACCCTCCTCGCCGGGCGCCCGGCCGTCTTCGACGGCGGCTACGGCTGGCTGCTCCAGGAGCGCGGCCTGCCGATGGGCGAGTGCGCCGAGTCGTGGAACCTCGAGAACCCGGAGGCCGTCGCGGCGCTCCACGACGAGTACGCCTCCGCCGGAGCGGTGCTCGTCACCACCAACACCTTCGGCGCCACCGAGCCGCGGCTCGCACAGCACGGGCTGTCCGGGCGGGCCACGGAGGTCAACCACGCCGGCGCCGCCGTCACCCGCACCGTGGCCGACCGGCACGGGGCGCTCGTGGCCGGCGACATCGGCCCCACGGGCGAGCTGCTCGAGCCGCTCGGCACCCTCACGCCCGAGGCCGCCACCGCGCTGTTCGCCGACCAGGTGCGTGGGCTCCGCGACGGCGGAGCCGACCTCCTCCTCGTCGAGACGATGAGCGACCTCGCCGAGGCCCGCGCGGCCGTGGCCGCCGCCCGCGAGGTCGCCCCGGAGCTGCCGCTGGTCGTCACGCTCTCCTTCGACACGAACCTGCGCACGATGATGGGCGTCGACCCGGTGGGCGCGCTGCGCACCCTGGCCGAGGACGGTGTCGACGCCGTGGGCGCGAACTGCGGGCGCGGACCCGACGAGATGCGCACCATCGCCGAGCAGCTCGCCGCGGCCCGGCCCGACGGCCTCCTCCTCGTCGCCCAGTCCAACGCGGGCCTGCCCGAGCTGGACGGAGACCGGTTCGTCTACACCGTGGGTCCGGAGGCGATGGCCGAGCACGCCCTCGAGCTGCGTGGGCTCGGGGTCGACGTCATCGGCGCGTGCTGCGGCTCCTCGCCCGAGCACACCCGCGCGATGGCCGCCGCCCTCGCCACCGGGTAGCCGACCGGCTCAGAAGTCGAGGCAGCCGACGTCGCAGCCGTCGAGGCACCCGTCACCCGGGACCAGGTCGCCGACCCCCTCCGCCAGGTCGCCGAGGGCCGACCCCAGTCCCTCGAAGCCCTCCAGCAGCGCCGAGAACGCGTCGTCGGGCACCAGGTCGGCGAGGTCCCCCACGTCCAGGCCCCCGGTGAGGTCGACCAGCCCGGTGACGAGGTCGAACACGCCGGGGTCGAGGGCCGCGTCGACGGCCAGCTCCAGGGCGGCCTCGGCCCCCTCGGCGATCCGGGCGGCCCGCAGCGCCTCGGCGAGCACCCCGGCGACGTGCCCGGCGAGCCCGAAGGCCACGGCGTACGGCAGCATCGCGCGGACCTCGCCGGCCAGCTCCTCGTACCGGAGCCGGCCCGCCTCCGCGGTCGCGAGGTACTTCTCGTAGCCGAGGGCCTGGATGCGGGCTGCCGAACCCTCGGCGGTCCGGGGCGTGCGTCCTCGTCCGAGCCGCAGGAGGAGCGCTCCCCCGAGCCCCAGCCCGACGCCGAGCGGCACCCAGCGCACGTGGTCGTCCGCGATGCCGGAGGCGACGCCGGCCACTGCCGCCCCGACGACGAGGAGCAGGCCGAGGGCCGCCACCCGGCCGTTGCGCGAGCGCGGGTGGCGGGTGTACCAACGTCGGTCGACGACGGCCCGGTAGACCGCGATCTCCGCCTCCCGCCAGCGGTGGGCCACCTCGGCCCGGCGCAGCTCGCCCAGGCGCACGGACGTGGAGCCGCCGAGCAGGGCGTCGAGCAGCACCCGCTCGTGCTCGGCGAGCGGCTCGGGGCCGGGCTCGCGCGTGACCCGCCAGTCCTCGCCCTCGCGCTCGAGCCGCACCGCGCCCCGCAGGGCGAGGTCGACCAGCGTGGCCGTCAGGTCGCGGCCGTGGACCACGCCGTCGACGACGGTGCCGGACAGCGCGGGCGTCGAGCCGTCCGGCGGGTGGAACCGGGGCGCCACGCTGCCCGCCCACTCGACGCCCCGACGCACGCGGGCGGTGCCGGTGCCGGACCCGAGCCCGGGCACCTCGCCGGGGGTGACGCCGGTGAAGACCTCGTCCCGCCGGCGCCACCGGAACACGAGCAGGGTGAGGACGGCGGCCACGAGGGGAACGAGCCCTCCGGCCAGCTCGACGAGGGTGACTCCGAACGGCACGGAGGACACCCTAGGGTCGCGGCGCCACCACCGCAGCGAGGGCGCGCTCGAGGCCGCCGGTCCCGGTGGTCCGCACCTGGAGGGGCAGGCCGATGCGGTCCGCCGCCTCCTGGGCCAGGGCACGCAGCTCGGCCCGCTCGTCCTCGTCGGTCGTCTGCACCAGCCAGACGACGCGGGTGTAGTGGCGGAAGTAGTCGTCGCGCAGCTCGGGGTGGCGGTCGAGCCCCAGCTCGTGGACCACGGTGCGGGAGAACGACCTCACGAGGAAGTCGGTGAGCAGGTACGTGCCCGGCTCGTCGTCGGTGAGTCGCTCGACGGGCCGCGGGCCGGCGAAGAGGTCGTAGCAGTGCAGGCCGGGCAGCCGCTCGACCCCGAGCCGCTCGCAGACCTCGTCGAGCGCACCGTAGGTGCCGCAGTCGGCGTACCCGACGGCGACGCGGTCGTAATCGTCCCGCAGCCGCAGGACGAGGTCCTCGACGGCACCGGCGATGCGTTCGGGGCGGTTGTGCAGCAACGGGTTCAGCGGGTGCACGTCGACCGGCCACCCGTTGCGGTCGACCGCCTCGGCGGCGGGCTGGGCGATCGCCCCGCACGCGACGAGGGCCACCCGGCCCGGCGCCCCGCGCTCAGACGGGGAAGGCGAGCTGGTCGACGAAGCGGTCGTTGAAGTCGGGACGGTCCGAGAGCTCGACATAGGCCACCTCCTCGAGCAGCGCGTCGGCGCCGGCCCGCTCGCGCGCCGACAGCAGCACCATCTTCGCGCCCTCCCCCGCGACGTTGCCCGCGGAGACGATGCGCAGCACCGAGAGCTTCGGCACCAGCCCGATGCGGACCGCCGACGCCGGCGAGAGGTAGGAGCCGAACGACCCGGCCAGCAGCACCTGCTGCACCTCGGAGGCCTCGAGCCCGAGCTCCTCCAGCAGCAGGGTCCAGCCGGTGGAGATCGCCGCCTTGGCGAACTGGAGCTCGCGGACGTCCCGCTGGGACAGGTACACCGACTCGACCGCGGGGGCATCGGGGGTCGGCCGGTGCAGGACGAACACCCGCTCGCCGTCCCGCACGGTCGTGAGCCGGTCGGCGAGGGCCGGGGCGACCTCGGCCGCGACCTCCTCGGGCACGAACCGGCCGGAGGCGTCGAGCAGACCCACCCGGGCGAGCTCGGCGACGGCGTCGACCAGCCCCGAGCCGCACAACCCCCGCGCCTCGACGTCACCGATGACGCCCAACGTCACTGCGGCGGAGGGATCCTCGGTGCGCGGGTCGAGGCGGATCACCTCGATGGCGCCGTCGGCGGCACGCATCCCGCAGCGGATCGCGCCGCCCTCGAAGGCCGGCCCGGCCGGCGCCGCCGTCGTGACGATCCGCTCGCCGTCGGTCAGGGCGATCTCGCAGTTGGTCCCGACGTCGACGAACAGCCGCACCCGCTTGTCGCGGTCCAGGCCGCTGGCCAGCATCCCGGCCACGATGTCGCCGCCGACGTAGGCACCGAGCGCCGGGAAGACGACGGCGCGCGCCCCCGGGTGCAGGGTCAGCCCGAGGTCGCTCGCGCGCAGCACCGGCCAGTCGGCGGTCACCTGGATGAACGGCGCGACCCCGAGCGGCTCGGGGTCGACGCCGAGCAGCAGCGCGGTCATCGTGGCGTTGCCCGCGAGGGCCACCTCGTACACCTCGGCCGGGTCGACCCCGCCCTCCTCGCACACCTCACCGGCGAGCTCGGCCAGGGTCTCGCGGGCCAGCGTGGTCAGCCGCTGCAGCGCGTCGGGGTCCATCATCGTCGCGCTGATGCGGGTGATGACGTCTCCGCCGAAGGGCTGCTGCTTGTTGAGGATGCTCGCCACCGCGACGGGCGTGCCGGTCTCGAGGTCGAGCAGCGTGGCCACGACGGTCGTGGTCCCGAGGTCGTAGGCGATGGCGTGACGGCGCCCGGTGGTGTCGCCCGGCTCGACGTCGACGAGCACCTCGTCCACCACGACCGCCGTCACCTTGAAGTCGCTCTCCCGCAACACCTTCGGGAGCCGGCGCAGGGCGTGGAGGTCGGGCTCGAGGGTGAGGTCGTCGACGGCCTCACGGAGCCGGGCGAGGTCGGTGCGCTGGTCGGCGAGGGTCGGCTCGGTCAGCTCGACGTACCGCTTCTGCACGGCCGGCCGGAGGATCACCTGCCGCCCGACACCCACCGTCGAGGCCTTGGGCCTCGTGACCAGCGGCGGCACCTCGACCGACAGGTCGTGCACCGCCTTGACGAGGCAGGCCAGCCGCCAGCCACCGGAGAGCTGCTCGTCGGTGAAGGTGCGCCGGTCGTGCCGGGTGACCGGCGACGTCCCTCGCGTCAGCCGCACGAGGCACTTGCGGCAGGTGCCGTGCCCGCCGCAGGTCGAGTCGACGGCGATGCCGTTCCACGAAGCGGCGTCGAACACCGAGACGCCCGGCGGCACCCGGACGGTGCGCTCGGCCGGGCTGAAGGACAACGTGACCCGGCCGGTGCCCTCCGGCACCTCCTCGCCCTCGCCGACCGACGGCGGCGGCTCGAGCAGGCCCTCGCGGCGCAGCCCCTCGACGACGTCCTCGAACGGCTGGCCCGGCCCCCGGTCCCCGCTCACGCGGTCCCGGCCGCGGCCTCCGCCGCCTGGCGGGCCCGGTGGGCCGCGATCCACGACATGCCCCACTCGTCGTTGCCGAGCAGGAGGTCGGCGGCGCGCACGGCGTCGACGATCTGCGGGGTGCGGGCGTCCATGATCGCGCTCGTCATCCCGGCCGACATCGCGAGCGGCAGCCACGCGGCGTTGAGCGCGTGCCGCCCGGGCATCCCGAAGCTGACGTTCGACGCGCCGCACGTGGTGTTCAGGCCCCAGCGCTCACGGATGCCGCGGATGACCTCGAGGGTCGTGCGACCGACGGTGGAGTCGGCGCCGATGGGCATCGCGAGGGGGTCGATGACGATGTCCTCGATCGCGATGCCGTACTCCTCGGTGGCCACCCGGACGATCTTCTCGGTGAGGGCCAGGCGCTTCTCGGCCTCCATCGGGATCTCGTCCTCGTCGTTCGGCAACGCGACGATCGCGGCGTCGTACTTCTTGACCAGCGGGAGGATGGCGGCCATCCGGTCGTCCTCGGCGGTGATCGAGTTCACCAGTGCCCGACCCTGGTACACCGACAGGCCGGCCTCGAGCGCCTCGACGACCGAGGAGTCGATGCAGATCGGCAGGTCGGTCAGGCCCTGCACCATCTGGATGGCCTTGACGAGCAGCTCGGCCTCGTCGGTGAGGGGCACGCCCATGTTGATGTCGAGGACGTCGGCGCCGCCGGCCACCTGGGCCGCGACGTCCTTGGCGATGATCGACAGGTCGCCCTCGCGCAGCGCGGCCTGGAGGACCGGGCGCCCGGTGGGGTTGATCCGCTCGCCGATGACGCAGAAGGGCTTGTCGGCCCCGATGACGACCTCCTTGGTCGCCGACCGGAGGACGGTGTGCCGCAGGGGGGCGCTCATGCGAGGACCGTCGCGCGGCGCTCCTGGAGCAGGGCCTTGGCCCGCTTGACCGTGGCCGAGGCGTCGGCCGCGTAGCCGTCGGCCCCCACCGCGTCGGCGTACTCCTGGGTGACCGGCGCGCCGCCGACCATGACGATGACGGAGTCGCGCATGCCGGCCTTCTCGAGGGCGTTGATGTTGGCCTTGAACATCGGCATGGTCGTCGTGAGGAAGGCCGAGAAGCCGACGATGTCGGGCTGGTGCTCGTCGATGGCGGCGACGAACTTCTCGGGGGCCACCTGGACGCCGAGGTCGATCACCTCGAAGCCGGCGCCCTCGAGCATGATGTTGACGAGGTTCTTCCCGATGTCGTGCACGTCGCCCTTGACGGTGCCCATGAGGAACTTCCCGATGGTCTGCACGCCGGTGTCGGCGAGCAGCGGGCGCAGCACCTCCATCGAGCCGGCCATCGCGCGGCCGGCGATGAGCATCTCGGGGACGAAGAAGTCACCGCGCTCGAAGCGCGCCCCGACCTCCTCGAGCGCCGGGATCAGCGCGTCGAAGAGCAGGTCGCCCGGCGGCATGTCCATCGACAGGGCCTGGTGGGTGAGGTCGAGGACCGCCGGGCCGTTGCCGACGAGCGTCTCGTCGTACAGGCCCTTGAGGATGTCGTCGGGGGTCATGCCGCACCTTCCTGTGGGTGGTTCTCGAGGCGAGCGGAGAGCGCCGCGGCCTGGGTGGCGACGAGCGCGCCGGTCGACGGGATCTGGTCGGAGAGACGGGAGGTCGGTCCGGAGATGCCGAGCGCGGCGACGACGGCTCCGCGGACGCGCACCGGCGCGGCGATGCCGGTGAGCCCCGGCTCGAGCTCGTCGACGGTGGCCGCCCAGCCCGCCCGCCGGATGCCCGGGAGCTGCTCGGCCAAGCGGTCGCCGGACGTGACGGAGGCCGGGGCGGGGGCGTCGAGGGCCCCGGTGGGGACGGGCAGCGCGCCGTACGCGTAGAGGACCTTCCCGAGGGCCGAGCAGTGCGCCGGGACGTCGGTACCCACCCAGTCGCGCGAGCCGAGGAAGTACGCGGCGTCGACCTGGGCCACCTGGACGACCGTGCCGCGCCGCGGCACCCCGAGGTTGACCGTCTCGCCGGTCTCCTCCCCGAGCGTGCGCATCGCCGGGCCGGCGGCGGCGACGAGCACCTCGTCGTCGGCGCGGCGGCTGGCGTAGAGGTCGAACAGCGGTCCGGGGGACCACGCCCCGGCCTCGTCGCGCGCGAGCAGCTCGGCCCGCTCGAGGGCACCGAGCAGCCGCTGCGCCGTGGAGCGGGCGAGGCCCGTGGACTCGGCGAGCGCCGGGGTGGCGACCGGCCCGTCGGAGCGGACGACGCGCGCCACGAGGTCGGCGGCCCGGTCGATCGACTGGGTGCCGGTGCTGGCGCTGGCGGGGCTCACGGCCGGGGTCTCCTGGGGCGGTCGGGGGCGCGGGTCGGGGTGCTCATGATGTGGGCCTTGCCGGTCCACATGATGAGGCTAGGATGTGACCCCGCTCACCGTCAACGCTGTCCAGCCCCCGGAGGCCGCGCATGTTCACGAACCGGATGCCGCGCTACGAGATCCTCTCGGCCGACGCGATGTCCCAGCTCGACGCCGGCTGGCGCCGCCTGGTCACCGAGATCGGCGTCGAGTTCATGAGCGAGCGCGCCCTCGAGCTGTTCCGGCAGGCCGGCCAGCGGGTCGAGGAGAACACCGTCTTCCTCGACCCCGAGTTCATGCTCGAGCAGGTGGCCAAGGCCCCGCGCGAGTTCGACGTCCAGGCCCGCAACGCCGAGCGCAGCATCCACATCGGTGGCGACTCGATGGCCTTCGGCGCGGTGTACGGCCCACCGTTCGTGCGCGAGGGCGAGACCCGGCGCGACGGCACGATGGAGGACTACCGCAACTTCGCCCGTCTCGCACAGTCGTTCTCGGTCCTCGACTCCGCCGGTGGCGTGGTCTGCGAGCCCAACGACACCCCGCTCGACTCGCGCCACCTCGACATGACCTACGCCCTCATGACGATCACCGACAAGGTGTTCATGGGCAACGTCGTCTCCGGCGAGAACGCCCGCGACGTCATCGCGATGTCCGAGATCCTCTTCGGCGGCCGCGAGGCGATCGAGAGGACGCCGACGTCGATCAGCCTCGTCAACTGCAACAGCCCGCTGCGCTGGGACGACCGGATGCTCGACGCGCTCTTCGAGTACGCCGCCGCCGCGCAGCCGGTCGTGCTCACCCCGTTCATCCTCATGGGCGCGATGTCGCCGGTCACCATCCCGGCCGCGCTCGTCCAGCAGATCGCCGAGGCGCTGTCGGGCATCACGCTGGCCCAGCTCATCCGCCCCGGCTGCCCGGTGATCTTCGGGTCCTTCCTGTCGAACATCGACATGCAGTCCGGCTCACCGACGTTCGGCACGCCGGAGTCCGGCATCGGCCTGCTGTGCACCGGCCAGATCGCCCGCCACTTCGGGCTGCCGTTCCGCACCGGCGGCGGGCTCACGTCCTCGCAGGTGCCGGACGCCCAGGCCGGCTACGAGGCGCTGATGACCCTGCTGCCGACCTTCCTCGCCGGCACCAACTGGGTGATGCACAGCGCCGGCTGGCTCGAGGGCGGGCTCGTCGCAGGCTTCGAGAAGTTCGTCATCGACTGCCAGATCGTCGAGATGCTCCAGCACGAGTTCACGCCCCTGGAGATCGACGAGGGGTCGCTCGGGTTCGACGCGCACCAGGAGGTCGGGCACGGCGGCCACTTCCTCGGCTCGATGCACACCATGGAGCGCTTCCGGACCTGCTTCTACCGGCCGTTCCTCAACTCGTCGGAGAACTACGAGCGGTGGATGCGGAACGGGGCGCAGGACACCGCGACCCGCGCCGCGGCGATCTGGCGCACGCGCCTCGAGGAGTACGAGCAGCCGGCCCTCGACGAGGCCGTCCGGGCCGAGCTCGAGGAGTACGTCGTGCGCCGGCGCCGCGAGCTCGGCGACTGAACCCGGACGCCCCCGGCACCGGGGGTTGCGCCATTCGCTACCGTTGCGCCATGCGCACCACCACCCGCGACGGGGCGAGCACCGTGCAGTCGGTCGACCGCGCCGTGACCATCCTCGAGCTGCTGGCGCTGCACGGCGCCGCGGGCATCACCCAGCTGGCCCGCGAGCTCGGGGTGCACAAGTCCACCGCGAGCCGGCTCGTCTCGGCCCTGGAGCGCCGCCGGCTCGTCGAGCAGGTCGAGGAGCGTGGGCGCTACCGCCTGGGGGTCGGGGTCCTCAAGCTCGCCGGTGCCACCAACGCCCGGCTCGACCTCGTCCAGGAGGCCCGCCCGGTCGTGCGCCGGCTGGCCTCGGAGACCGGCGAGACGGTCAACCTCGCGGTCCTCTCCGGCGGTGCCGCGCTCTACGTCGACCAGGTCTCCGGCGGCTCCACCCTGACGTCGTACAACTGGGTCGGCCAGCACATCCCGCTGCACGCCACGAGCAACGGCAAGGTGCTCGTCAGCGAGCTCGCCGAGCCCGAGCTCGGGCGCCTGCTCGGCGAGCTCGTGCGATACACGCCCGCCACCGTCACCGACCGCGCCGCCCTCGACGCCGAGCTCGCCGAGGTGCGCGCCCGCGGCTGGGCGGTGGCCACCGACGAGCTGGACGTCGGGCTCACCGCCCTGGCGGCACCGGTGCGCGACGCCCACGGCGACGTCGTGGCCTCGGTCAGCGTCTCCGGCCCCACCTTCCGCTTCGGCGAGGCCCGGCTCGCCCAGCTGGCCCCCCTCGTGGCGGCGGCGACCGCCGAGATCTCCGGGCGCCTCGCCCACGGTCCCGCCGAACGCTGAGAGTCCCCTCAGCACGACGGGCCCCGGCGACCAACGGGCGTCCGCACCCTTGACCGCACCGGGGCTCGGGTCCATTCTGTTGCGCAGCACACATGGTGTTGCACATCGCGCAACGACTGCGGAGGTGGACGGTGACCGACCTGGCCGTGGACCGGGCGAGCACGCCCCGGACGGACGACTCCTCGAGCGCGCTGTCGGTGCGGGGGCTGTGGAAGGTCTTCGGGCCGAACGCCGAGAAGCTGGTCGGCACCCCCGACCTCGAGCTGAGCCGGCAGGAGCTGCAGGCCAAGAGCGGGCACGTCATCGGCGTCCGCGACGTCTCCTTCGACGTCGCGCCCGGCGAGGTGTTCGTCGTCATGGGCCTCTCCGGCTCCGGCAAGTCCACCCTCGTGCGCCTCGTCACCCGGCTCATCGAGCCGACCGCCGGCACGGTGCTGCTCGGCGGCGACGACCTCACGACGATGGGCGAGGAGGAGCTGCGCGAGATCCGCCGGCGCAAGGTCTCGATGGTCTTCCAGCACTTCGGCCTGCTCCCCCACCGCAAGGTCATCGACAACATCGCCTTCGGCCTCGAGGTGCGCGGCGAGGACCGGACCCCCCGCCGGAACCGTGCGCAGGAGATGGTCGACCTCGTCGGCCTCTCCGGGTACGAGCAGAACTACCCCGACCAGCTCTCCGGCGGCATGCAGCAGCGTGTCGGCCTGGCCCGGGCGCTGGCCGGCGACCCCGCCGTCCTGATGTTCGACGAGCCGTTCAGCGCCCTCGACCCGCTGATCCGCCGAGACATGCAGAAGGAGGTCATCCGGCTGCACCACGAGGTGGGCAAGACGATGGTCTTCATCACCCACGACCTCGACGAGGCGCTCAAGCTCGGCGACCGGATCCTCATCATGCGCGACGGCGCCATCGTCCAGGTCGGCCCGCCCGACGAGATCATCGGCGCCCCCGCCGACGAGTACGTCCGCGACTTCACCGCCGAGGTCCCCAAGTCCCACGTCCTCACCCTGCGGTGGGTCATGCGCCCGCCCGGGTCCCCCGACGAGGGCGCCGGCGTCCCGGCGCTGCCCGACTCGACGATCGTGCGTGAGGCGGCCCGCGCCGTGCTCGCGGCCGACGGCCCGGTGCGCGTCGTCGACGCCTCCGGCACCGTCGTCGGGGTCGTCGACGACGAGGACATCCTGCGCGTGGTCGTCGTCGAGCAGCACGCGGACGCCCCGGCCGGCGCGTCGTGACCACCACCCTCGAGCCGGCACCGGCGCCGGCGCCGAAGGTCAGCAAGGAGGAGCAGCCGCACTTCGCACCGGCGCCCTCGCGCCGCACCGGCCGCAAGCTCCTCGTCGTCCTGGCGCTGTGGCTGCTCGCGTGGGCCACGTTGCGCGGCAAGCAGACCCTGACGCTCGCCAACGCCGACACCACCGGCCTCCACGAGTGGTTCAACGAGGTCCGCGACAAGGTCCAGCTGCTCGGGCAGGACAACTGGTTCTTCCACGGCGTGCTCGGGACGATCGCCACCGCCCTCGACGACTTCGTCGGCTTCCTGCAGGCCCACCTCAGCTCCGTCACGCCGGGCGACTACCTCGGCTGGTTCGGCGTCCTCGCCCTCGCCGCGTGGGTGACGTACACGCTGGCGGGGCTGCGCTCGACGATCCTCGTCACCGCGGTGCTGCTCTACCTCGGCATCGGCGGGCTGTGGACCGACGGCGTCGACACGCTCATCGTCACGCTCGTCGCCGTCGTCATCTGCCTGGTCATCGGGCTGCCGCTCGGGATCGCGATGTCCCGCAGCCGGCGCACGTCGGCGGTGGTCACCCCGGTGCTCGACGTCATGCAGACGATGCCGTCCTTCGCCTACCTCACGCCCATCTCGCTGTTCTTCGGCATCGGCCCCGCCTGCGCCACCGTCCTCACCCTCGTCTACGCGCTGCCGCCGCTCGTGCGCATCACCGAGCACGGGCTGAACTCGGTGGCGGAGAACACGATCGAGGCCGGGCGCTCGCTCGGCGTCACGAAGGGCCAGCTGCTGCGGCAGGTCCAGCTGCCGATGGCCAAGCGCACCATCGTCGTCGGCATCAACCAGTGCACGATGGCCGCGCTCTCGATGGCCACCATCGCCGCCCTCGTCAACGGCCCGGGCCTCGGCAAGCCGGTCGTCTCGGCGCTCCAGACCCTCAACGTCGGCGCGGCCTCGGTCGCCGGCCTGGGGATCGTCTTCATCGCGATCATGCTCGACCGCACGACGACCGCGGCCAGCGAGCGCTCGGCCCCCGCGGGCCAGCGGGTCGCCGCGGTCGGGTCGCCCGGCGTGTTCGGCGGGCGCACCCTCGTCCTCGAGAAGCTGCCGCGCTGGGCCACCGAGGAGACCGGGCGCGGCGAGGTCGGCAAGCGGCTGACGCCGGGTGGTCGCCGCCTCGTGCTCGGTGCGCTGCTCGTCCCCGCGCTCCTCGCGGCGTTCTACTCGACCCGCTACCTCCAGCTCTCGCAGTTCCCCGACCTGTCCGGCGTGCCGGTGATCGGCGAGCTGACCGCGGGGCCGCTCGGTGGCCACATCAACGACCTGACCGACGCCGTCGTCAACGCCATCTCCGGCGTGACCAACGGCTTCAAGGACCTCATCACCCTGGTCCTCCTCAACCCGCTCCAGTCGCTGATGTCCGACCTGCCCTGGTGGGTCATGGCCCTCGTGCTGCTCGCCGTCGCCTTCCTCCTCGGCGGCTGGCGCCCCACGGCGATCACCGCCGTGTGCGAGGCCGTCATCCTCGGCACCGGCCTCTGGAACGACGCGATGGTCACCCTGACGATGACCCTCGTGGCGACGCTGCTCGTCATGCTCATCGCGATGGTGCTCGGCGTGGCCATGGGGCGGGGCCGGCGCACCGACACGGCGATCCGTCCCTTCCTCGACGGGTTCCAGACCATCCCGGCCTTCGTCTACCTCGTCCCGGCGCTGGCCCTCTTCGCCGCCAGCCGCTTCACGGCGATCATGGCCGCGGTCGCGTACGCCGTACCGATCGCGACCAAGCTCGTGGCCGACGGGGTCCGCGGCGTGGCGGCCCCCACCGTGGAGGCGGCCCGCTCCACGGGCATCACCCGCTGGCAGATGATCTCGAAGGTCCAGCTGCCGATGGCCCGCGAGTCGCTCGTGCTCGCGACCAACCAGGGCCTGCTCTACGTCCTGTCGATGGTCGTCATCGGCGGGATGGTCGGCGGCGGCAGCCTCGGCTACCTCATCGTCCAGGGCTTCGTACAGGGCCAGCTCTTCGGCAAGGGCCTCGCGGCCGGCATCGCCATCACCGCCCTGGGAATCATGCTCGACCGCATCGCGCGGTACGCCGCCGCGCGCTACGGACGGTGACGGGCCGCCCCGGACCCGGTCACCACGCACCACCCCGACCCGCGTCAGGACGCGGACCGACAGAGAGAGAGAAGTCCATGCCCCGAGGATTCCGCCGGCTGCCGCTGGCCGCCGCCCTCACCACACTCGCTCTCACGCTCGCGGCGTGCGGGGGCGGCAACATCGACCAGTCCGGCAGCTCGAACACGGGGGCGGCGGGTGGCAAGGAGTGCGGCGACCTGCGCATCGCCGTCAACCCGTGGACCGGCTACGTGAGCAACGCGCACGTCATCGGCTACGTCGCCGAGAGCAAGCTCGGCTGCAAGGTCACCTACCCCGACGTCAAGGAGGAGGTCGGCTGGCAGGGCATGGCGTCGGGCTCGATCGACACCATCGTCGAGAACTGGGGTCACGCCGACCTCACGAAGAAGTACATCACCGAGCAGAAGACGGTCCAGGACGCCGGTCTCACCGGCAACCAGGGCATCATCGGCTGGTACGTCCCGCCGTGGATGGCCGAGAAGTACCCGGACATCACGAACTGGGAGAACCTCAACAAGTACGCCGACCTGTTCAAGACCTCCGAGTCCGGCGGCAAGGGCCAGCTGCTCGACGGCGACCCGTCCTACGTCACGAACGACGAGGCGCTCGTCGCGAACCTCAAGCTGAACTACAAGGTCGTGACCGGAGGGTCCGAGGCGGCGCTCATCACGAGCTTCCGCCAGGCCGAGAAGAACAAGACCCCGCTGCTCGCGTACTTCTACGACCCGCAGTGGTTCTTCTCCGAGATGAAGCTCGTCAAGGTGGACCTCCCGAAGTACACCGAGGGCTGCGACGCCGACGCCAAGAAGGTGGCCTGCGACTACCCGCCCTACGCCCTCAACAAGCTGATCTCGACGAAGTTCGCCGAGTCCGGTTCTCCCGCAGTGGACCTCATCAAGAAGTTCCAGTGGACCAACGACGACCAGAACGCCGTCAGCGAGATGATCGCCAACCAGAACATGACGCCGGACGACGCCGCCAAGAAGTGGGTCGAGGAGAACCCGGACAAGGTCGCCGCCTGGCTCGGCTGAGCCCGACCGCCGACCCCCGAGGGCCGGGCCCCGCCGCCGCCCGG